>CBIHOV010000037.1:0-83740 GCA_966211765.1 uncultured Paraflavitalea sp. | reverse complement strand
TGGTGATACGGGTTCGAATCCCGTACGCGGTACGAAGAATAGGAATAGATGAAAATCTGTTCCTATTTTTTTGGTATAAAGCTACTTGAGTTAAGCCCATTGGGGATCATGTTGAAAAGTTGAGGGATTTAGAAGAAAGTGGTTGTTTTGCTATCAGATGAATAAAGGACTGGATAGGACTAAAGAATTGATGAGCTATTTGTTACCAGAGGGGACATTGGATTATTTCGAGTTAACGCACGTTGTAAAGGATAAAGAAGGTCTGGTATTGTTTTTAGAAGAACGCAACCTTCCTCCTGCAGAATACACCGGTCAGACACTCCACTCTAAAGGTTTTCTCCCTGAAGTACGGGTACAGGACTTCCCGATCCGCAAGTACAAAGTAATATTTAATGTAAAGCGTCGCCGCTGGGAAGTTCAATCCATCGGAGAGATCGTAACACGCAACTGGGACCAGGTAATGCAGGGAGCACGACTCACCAAAGAGTTCGCGTTTTTTTTAAAAGGTGCACTTGGGTAATCATCCCATCAGTTGTCATCAATTGGGCCACCTCTATCATCTTGGCGGCAAACAGCTTCAGCAACAATACAAAAATCACATCAGCGATTATAAAGATTGAGACCAAAGAGAACATGCAGGTCAGTAGATGATCTTCGGGAAGAACATGGGCTCTCACATGAGTATTGATGAGACCGCTCTGTCTAATGATGGATTGTACACCATAGTTGCCAACAAACCCGTCAAAGGTCTCAGAGGAGCTATGGTAGCTATGGTCAAAGGCACACAGGCGGAAAAGGTCATTGAGGTGTTGCTGCGCCTTCCTGAACGCTTAAGAAAGCGGGTGCAGGAAGCTACCCTGAATATGGCCGCAGGCATGAACCTGATCGTAAAACGATGTTTCCCATATGCCCATCGTGTCATAGACCGTTTCCATGTGCAGCGACTGGCAGACGAAGCAGTGCAGGAGATGCGCATTAAATATCGCTGCCGGGCACTGGATGAGGAAAACGAACAGATAGCGATGTCCCAAAAACAACAACAGCCTTACTAGCCCAGTTGCTACCCTATGGCGATTCGCCCAAGCAATTACTGGCCCGCAGCCGGTACCTGCTATTCAAGCATTGTGCCACCTGGATGGACCCCTACACAAAAACAGCGGACTGTATTGATGTTTGAGCGATACCCGGTACTTAAACAGGCCTATGATCTGTCTATGAGATTAGGTGATGTGTTTCGCCATTGCACCTGCAAAGAACAGACGTTCAAAAAACTAGCTTTGTGGTACAATCAGGTAGAAGATGCTGGCATTGATTCCTTTAGAACGGTTGCCAGTCCATCTGTACTCACTACCTGGGCATACTCAACTTCTTCAACAACAGGAGTACCAATGCTTCGGCGAAGCCCTTCAATGCCAAGATCAAAGCTTTCAGAGCATCTGCCAGAGAGGAAAGAGACATCAACTTCTTCCTGTTCAGGCTGACCAAGATTTATGCTTAAGCTTAATGGCCCCCAACAATTTGACTTGATCCCTGTTTACTCGTGAGCTACAAAAAAGTCAAAGTTTTCCACAGAAAAAATGGATTTTCTACTGCTTAAAGCCTGCATTTCTTGCGATTTTCCCAATACTGAATTTCTATTAACTACTTGTGGTTGAATACAAAAGAGACTCATTTATTCCTCCGTTAGCTCAATTCGCAGCATACAAAAACCAATCAAACGGGTTTTCCACAGAAAATTCGTCCTATACAGAAGGCTTACTCAAAAACTCTAATTTAGGCTTACTAACAGTGTTGAAGCATGGAAATAACATTACACTATCTTGAAAGTTATCATCAGAGAGCAATAGAATTTGATAACGCTTACGAACACATTGCCGCGTTCACTTGTCCGGATGAGCTTACAGACCCAACCACTCCGGCAGCCGAGCGTAAGTGTAGATTTTGGTGCAAACGGTATCCGCATGTGGGATTCAGCAGTAGACCTCACGTCATTCCACATGCACTCGGCAACCAGTATTGGATTAGCGATTTCGAATGCGACAGCTGTAATGCCCTGTTTGGACGACGTGAAGGAGATCTCACCTATTTCCTAGGAGTTTCAAGAACACTCAATGAAACAATTGGCAAAAAGGGTGTTCCGCGTTTTGAAGCAGCTGGTAGTGGGATATACGCTGAAAAAATAAATTTTCTTGGCATGACAGACGCCATCACTATCGGACGCAAAAGCAAAAAGGCCCCTTTCTTTGGTAGCAACCAACGCATCCAAGAATTGAAAGTAACTTATAAAAAACCCGGATACATCCCCATAAATGTTTATAAAGCTTTCTTAAAGATTGCGTTATCCGTTATACCCGAGCAGGAGCTTACCTATTATCGTAGGGCACTGGCATTCCTGCAAGCCAGATCCAAAGCAGAAGCACAACTGCATCCTGCTATGCTATGGGTGTATGCTATGCCATTAGGATTCGGCCCGGATTCACCGGCCATTATGCTTTATAAGAAAAAGCGTCCAGGAAATACCTGCCCCACGCATTATATGAACCTTTTTTACAAAAACTTTTCTTTTCATCTCCACCTGCCGCTGCATGATCAAGACATGCATTTATATTCTGGCAAGGAACAAGCAACACTGATTTGCTGCCCACCGTTATTCTCGCTGCCATATAAAGAAAATTCGGTAGAATTTCAACAAGCCCAAATCGACCTTTCCTCTTACGAACTAAAACAGGGTGAAGAAGAAGAGCTCACTGTAAAGTTTCAGGGCGACCCAGAAAATTTAGTAGCAATAGACCCTAATACCTTTGAAATTATTAATGATCCAAAAGAGGCGAAGATCCAACAACTCTATATAATAACAGATCCTAATTTCTCTATTCCACTAAAAGAAAAGACAGATGACAAGAACGGCTCCTAAACTGGATACGCTAAGAAAGCTATTTGCCCTTTCCGGAAATCAATGTGCATTTCCAGGCTGTAAGAGCTTTCTCGTTAGTAAAAAAGGAATCTATATTGGTCAGATTTGTCATATCGAGGCAGCTAACAAAGGGGGAGAAAGATACAATCCAAAACAAACAGAAGAGCAGAGAAGAGCCTTCAAAAATCTCTTATTGCTTTGCTATGAACACCACCAGGAAACCAATGATGTTAAAGAGTTTACTGTACAAAAGCTGAAACAAATAAAGAAAGATCATGAAAAACAATTCATACAATCACAATTTCCAATCCCTGAAACCGAATGGGTAGTAATAGCTTCCCAATTGCAGGAAAAGTTGGACAAATTGTACGATATTTCTAAAGACACCAATCAGATAGTCCACGAGCTTAAGGACCAACTACAAATTTTGACCAATAACAGCTTAGGGCTGTCAGGTCAAAAAGAGGAGGAATTGTATATTGAACAATTGGATTCAATAAAGGACCTTAAAAAGCAAAATAAGCAATGGACAGCCGTCGGTTTACTGGAAAATTTCAGGACACAAAAATGGGATAAGATCAGCGAGGAAACCAAGTATAAGATCATCATTAACCTAGGAATGATATACCTGGAATTAAATGAGATTCAAAAAGCTGGTGAAGTCTTATTTGAACTGGAAAACATCGCTTTTGATAAAGATGAACGATTCGCTCTCTTGGCACTCGCTTGTTCTGTGAAGAAAGACAAGCGCTTTCGGCATTATTTTCATAAAGCGAAAGAACGAACCCCCAATAATACAAATCTATGGGTTGCTTATGCCAATTATTATTCGGCCAAAAAAGACATAGGCCAAATTATTAATAACATACCTATCTCTATCAGGGAGACTCCGGAGATACTTTTTAGCTTGAGTTCCGTCGCCTCTCAACAAAACAACGATATTCAATCAATTAGCTATATAAGGCAATCTTTGGAAAACTTTCATGGGACTAAAGAAAGTAAAGCTGATATCCAATTTGTATTAGCAACTAGGCTACTCATTCCTCTTACATCAATCTATAAGGTTTTTTTTAATCATTATACAGACCAGGAGAAAGCAAATCTTCAGGAAGCAATTCACCTGTTTACGCAGGCATGGAGTTCGATCAAAGATACCGAGCTCGTAAAATCAAAGTGGCAGGTTCTTCTTAACAGAGGAACCGCTCAAAAAATTATGGGAAATCGAAATGACGCTCTGATTGATTTCTTTCGAGCTTACGAGATATCCGGAAACTTCCTTGTTTTTGAAAACTTAGTAATCCTTCTTTTGCAGATGAGTCAGTTTTCGAAGGTAGATGAAATGATCGCTCATTATCAAATACAATCTGCCACCCCAGAAGAGCAATCTGATATTAATGCATTTAAAGTTCGCTCTCTTCACTTGCAAAACAAAACTCAAGAGGCGGTTGACTTACTACTATCAGCAACAACTTCCGATAACGATAAAGAGCGCAACAGGTATTCTCTTATCGTTGGGATGTTTCTTGAACACCACCGATATAAAGAAGCGTTGCCATACGCAGCTATATTAAAAGAAAAATATCCTGACGAACCAGAGGGGTATATCCTCTCGGGTACCATCTACTTGGCCCTAAGGCAAACTAATGAGGCCAAGGAAGAGTTTATCCGCTCCATTCCCAAGGTCACGAAAAAAACTGCCATCAATGAAAAGTATGAATTGGCCGATGGTCTCATCAAATTACAGCATTATGAAGAAGCGGCTGTTTTCCTAGAACAAATTGTTGATTGGCAAATCTTCAACAATTTTTCAAGGGGATTGATTTATGCATGGTATCAATCGGGCAATATTGAAAAAGCCATGAAACATGCAACTGTCCTTTACCAAAAAAATCAAGCGGAGCCTTTTCTGGCAGAAATCGTACTGAGGATATATGAAGAGACCAAACTCCTTGACCGAGCGATAGAAGTAGGTAAGGATATCCTTTCTCATGTGCCCGATGATATAAAATATTTTTTTCAATTTCGGATTGCAAATATCTACTTTAAAAAGAAAGACTGGGTAAAGGTCAAGGAATATTGTATAAGCATTCAAAGTACTTTCGCCTTCTCGATGGATGATATATTCCGATTAGCCTTTTTGATGGTAAAGACTGGAGAAATTGTTGCCGGTATGGAATTGGCTTACCAAGCCAGAAAGCGATTCTTCAATATCAGCGAGGCTCATGCAAAATTCATTACGGTAGCACTGCAGGTAAAAGAAGATCCGGAGACATCATCTCCGAAGATCGTAAAAGAGAATTATGCCGTAATCTTAGAAGATTCCTCAGGCAAGAAATTTCCTTTTATAATTACGTCTGATGCAGAATTAGGCATGCATGAAATTGCAGGATCCGATGACTTTGTGAAACAGTTATTGGGAAAAGAAATTCATCAGGAAGTGTACCTTAATCAAAGGTATGGTGGCTCGGCCACTTTAATTATAAAAGAAATAATTAACAAACATGCCTATGTATTTCGTGAAAGTATGGACCTTTTTTCTACACGTTTCGCCAATAACAACCACAATATTCATGTATTTAATGCTATTCCAGGCCAATCAGGTGATGAATTTGAAGCAGCTATAAGAAAAATGTCCATATTCCGACAATCTTTCCAAAAGCAACTTTACCAATTTTATGAAGGAGGCCTTTTAACGGTTGGAATGCTGGCAGGCCTGTTCAAACAAAATTTTGTAATTCAGTTCTTTAGTATTGCAAGTTCCCCCAATGCCCATTTCCATAGCTATACTTATAACCAAAAAAGCACGATAGAAAAAACCGTCCATTCCAATACACCAATTGTTCTCGACATAACAATTCTATTATCAACTTTCATGTTGTTCCCAGACAACGATGTAATCACCAAATTGACCAATCTTCTGCTTGTCGCACAGTCAACGATAGAAGAGTTACAAGACTTTTATGATGAGCTCGAGGTTTCGATCGATGAAGGCTATCATTCAATTGGATATGCAGAAGGCGAGATCGTAACGTATTCAATCGAGAAAGATCATATTCAA
Organism: uncultured Paraflavitalea sp.; assembly: GCA_966211765.1. Lineage (GTDB taxonomy): Bacteria > Bacteroidota > Bacteroidia > Chitinophagales > Chitinophagaceae > Paraflavitalea. The sequence continues at coordinate 77,768 of CBIHOV010000037.1, read as the reverse complement.
AACCAACGTGCAAGAATATTGGATATTATAGACTGGTGTCAGAAAAATACAACAATCGTTACGCCGAACCTGATTGGAATTAATAGAACCACCCGAATTCGCTTTTCTGAAATGTTGGGGGAATATACTTATCATACTATACTTGTAGCTAATGAATACCACGCTACTGTCGCCACCGATGATGCAGTATTACAAAAGCTACTTCTAACGGAGCACAAAATTGAAAGTATCTCTACTTATCAAGCAGGTGTCTATTTTCATAATATACATAAAATATCAACCGAAGTTTTTACTAATCTTACCTTGGGGCTGATCAAAGCCAATTTTATATTTATCCCTCCAACAGAAACCAGTTTATGGCAATGTTTTGAATTCGCAGGATGTCAACTGAGAAAGCCATTTACTGTGGCAATCCGCGGTTTGTTGATCTTAAAAATGGAATATTGCGTTTTTCATTCCATAAATTTTCTAAAAACACTTTATTTGTCGCAATCATTGGCTACTACAAAACAGCAAGCATCACTTTATCTTATCCAGATCATTACCAAACATAAAGATTATGAGAATATAAAGAAACAGATGCGTGCAGCCATTCAAGAAATATTTCGGCTTTTACCTCAAATACAAGATGAGCTACTGCAACTATTAAATCTATTCTAACAATATTATGATAAAAACATCTCCAAAAATACTTAAACTCTTTCAAGCAACTTCAGGATTTTTAATACATGATCTGATGCGGGCAATTCATCCCGGCCACGTCTATGATGGCAGCTGATGCCTGGCTACATCTTTAGTATAATTGGCCGCATGCATTATCATAACTGGGTAATACATATATATGTATATAGTACATTTACTTATGCATACCCGTAATTTTCAAAATTCAAAAAATAAACCTTTATGCGATCTTACGAGCTTCTAGGTTCGCACGAGTTGGGAACAACTTCTAACCAAGCTGACAAATTAGTGCTTGCCAATCGAATCGGGTCAGACTTGATAAAAAAATATTTTGGTCATTATTCTGGCCTAATATATAAACAAGGAGAAATACCAGAAATTGACCAGCTGCTGATAGACTGGTATACGATCAATCACAATTTTGATGCTAACGTTACCCAATACCAAAATAAATCCAAGCGTCTTTCAGGACTGCAACATGCAAACCCTAATGTAGAGTATCATATAATTTCCGCAGAAGCGCTCTGCCATATCTTTATTTGGTTACAGACCAACCAAGTAAATATTTCTCAACATGGCACAGGACAGGCCCCAATTGATAAAATGGATGACTTATTTTCATTCCTGATGCTGTTTAACGATGATGTAAGAAGTAGCATAGCAAAAGCAACGCACACTGCCACACAAATACAGGATGATCTTTTGCCTTATCGGGAAATACTAACTCAATCTTTCCCATGTTATGATATTGAAAATGCAGAACCGGTTGAATTGCTTGTATGCCAGATGTACAAGGGTGCCAGGCTTTTGGAGTTTATGCAAAACACACCCAAATATCAGGCTTTACATACAAAAATACTTGCCGATTTTGGTTGTTCATCAAACGGGGATTTCATTCAGAGAATCGTGTCTATCATGGCACCAATTCTTAAACAATTACCGGGAAATACTACCATCATCATTCCTCACGGTCCCGATTTCCTGGCTGATGTTGACCTATTTGAAAAACTTGCTCTTCAACCAATTACGGGAGCAGCAATTTACGATCAGGATTATCTTGAACTGAGGTCTAAACCTATATATAAAACCGCACCAGGGAAATACAAGATTATTAACGAAGCCTTTCTTTGCAACGTCCTATACAATGGCCTTTGCTTTTATGCATCAACCCTCTGTCGAGTTGATGCTACATTCCTCGGGGGAAATACTGAACTTCCAGGAGAATTACGATTAGATTTTTCAGAGGGAGTCCTCTTATATGATTTGGCCGGCGCTATCTTTAACAGCTCCAGCGATTTGAAATTTAATGGCACCCAATTAAACGTCATGGTTCCAGACCGGCAACCAGATTATTATGCATGCCGCAACAATAAAGTCGTTGTGTTTGAATCAAAAGATGTATACATGAAAGGATCTGAGAAATTATCTTATGACTTTAATGTTATTGAAGCGAACTTGAAAAAGAAAGGCAGAATTGAAAAGGCATCACTTCAACTGGCAACAAATGTGATCAGGGTGCTTAAGGGGGAATTACCATTAACGGCCGGCACCAATGTGTTTAAGGCAACAATCTATCCTGTATTAACCGTTCACAATCCATTATATAGTTGTCGTGCTCTTAATTTTTGGGCAAACTTTTGGTTTGATGAGTCCCTTAACAGTTTAAAGCAACAACCTGGAAATGAGAATTTAAACTACAATTCGGTAAGGCCATTAACGGTTATCGAAGTTGATACAATGATATTATACGAAGATTCTTTCACAGAACCTGCATTTAATTTTTTGGATCAAATAGATGCTTATCATGCCAAAGTTGGCATGAGGGGAATCCCTGCCAATCCGCAAATGCGAAAACAGCATGCATCAAACCAAATTTCATTTGCTGATTTTATTCGAGATACTGCCCTCCAACATCGAATCATACCAGGTGTACAACGAATAATTGCCCAACTTCTAGCGATTGGATTATCATAAAAAAATTGATCTGTTCCAGACAAATTCAGCCTGAGAGAAAAGAAGTCTCCCACTCTTGGCAATCTTATCTTGAAAAAAGCCATTTATAATCTAGTAATCACAGAGACAGCCATGGAATCGCTATGGCTATAATTGATTAATTTTAACCATTTATGCATCAACAGGAGCTTCCAATGCCTTCAAATCATGCAAAGAATGGTTCGAAGTACGTCCCGTAGGCGGCACTAAACGATTGGAACTAAAAAGAACAGACAACAATCTGTTCTTTTTTTATGATATAAAATCAGCTGATTTCGCATGGATCTCACTTTGCAACAAGAATGACCATCAGGGTCAATAGTCTTGATGGTCTTTATAAATCCAACGAAAAGCCCCGCATGGATATGCGGGGCAAAAATGCCAAAAGCAATAGAACCTATGTGGCCAACCATTTATCTACAATTGCATGGTCATTAGTGTTCCATGATGATCTACCACCATAGAAGAGCTGCGCCTGCCAACATGGATGCCCAATTCTTCCAGGCTGTATATCGCCGAAGGATCGGCGCAGGATAGATTGTTAACTTCCACGTGGTTTATATCCATCCCGAAAGAACGCTCTCCTAATAAATGATATACCGTTTCATAAGCCGTTTCTAAAAAAATACGCCTGTTGCCTAACGTGTATAACGGGTGATACATAATAACAACTGTATCCTCCGGATCATCGCCGCCAATGGAAAATTGGAATTCCAAGGGATTGATGCCAGTCACTTCCAATTGCCTTTCCAATAAATGATCAACAGGCATAGGGGCTTCCAGCGCATGGATGCTCCATCCCGGGATATCAGGAGCTGTGGCAACAAAGGCGTCCACCTTTTTAAAATGTATGGCCTTACCTTTTGCGGTAATTGTTAACCGGGCTGTTCCTTTATCTGGCACCACCAGGCTAAACCCAAAGCATTTGTAATAGGCCCGTACATGGGCGTTCATTTCCCGTAGCCAGTAACTGACTTCTTTTGGGGATTTTTTATTCAGCATGAGGTATTCCTGTTGATGGCGTTTGAACCATTCCCAGAAATGTTGCTTTGATAATCTGCTCATACAATTTCTTTTGTAGTTGATCAAAAAATAAAGTGGAAGGTGCCCACTTTGAGCCGGGACACCTTCCTGATAAAAAGATCACAGAATAACTTCCAATATTCCTTCATTGCCCGGAACATCGGTTGCTATGGCTATGATCTTAGTGCCGGCCACTGGGCTGTTAGGCATCGTGGCCGTGAAGTTCCAGTCAAGAGTATTACTGGGGTCTTGTTCAGTCCTGGATGATTCCAGCAATTGCCCGTTGGCGGCATATATTTCCACCCGCACGCTTACTACGCGGAAATCATCGTCGGCGTTAACAACGATCTTGCCGCCACTGGCACCGGTGTATTCGCGTGTATTGATGCTGAAGACTTCAGGTGAATTCATAAAATCTTCCACTGCCCTGCTGTATACGTTTTGCCGGGGCCGCAAATTAGCGGCATAAGCCTCCGCCATGCCCTGGTCAGGATTTTTTACAACACCCCGTGCAAATCTTGTAGCACGCAGGAATCTTTTCTGTATTTCTGCCTGTTCAGGAGATGGACCTTTCTTCCTTTTTTTAGGGACTTTGGCAACGACTGTCTTGCCATCCCAATCGCGGAACACGATCTCTTTTCCGAGGGTTCCGCTGAATTTACCGCTTACGATACTATTGTTTGAATGCGCCATAAAAAATTACTTTTGAAGTTTTAAAAATATGTACCCTTTACCGTTCACTGCCTGTGGAGAGGGCTAACAGGTCCGCTCTTCCTGTTATCCCTAAGCGGGAACTCCCTGGCAGTGATCGATAGAGCAAATCTATTTCAGTTCCCATCCCTTTGTTTTAAAATGGGGACAAACCGCAGTACGTCATGCGACGGCCTTGTCGGAAACATGCGACGAACTGCACTTTTTCCTCGAAAATACCCTCAAGCCTGGGACGGCCTTGTCGGAAACCTGGTACGAACGACGAATGTTTTGGGATGAACGACACGTTTACTCCCATTTCTCCTCTTTGCTTCCCCGGATTTACGCTGTTTCTCCTCGAATTCACCCGGTTTCTCCTCTTTGCCTTCTCGAATCCTCCTCATTGCTTCCTCGATTCTTCCTCTTTGCTTCCCCTGGCCCCGGGGAAGCAAAGAGGACCCAAAGCGAAGGAATCGAGGAAGTATCAAGGTGCCATTGAAGCCAATCTCCAATCTTGTCTAACTTTCAGTTTCTATTGTTCAACAAAAATGGGTGGGTGAAAAATAAGCGGAGGTATCGGCCCTCATTGTTCGTATAGATATTTTTTATAAATTGTCAACATATCTTTCATATAAAATCTATGATCCAACTATGTTGAAACCATTTTTTGTTTATCACAACAAAGTATTGAGAAGTATTAGCCCTGAAGACGTCGTATGCCTCGTTGCAGAAAAAAAATATACAAAGATCTGGCTTGCGAATAATACATTTTGCCTGGTTCGATCCAGCTTAACGGCTGTATTAAAAAAATTGCCTTCGGAAATGTTTATCAAGATCCACCGCGCCCATATTGTCTCTCTTTACTTTATTAATAACATAACCAAAGATCATGTAACGATCGGCGAAAAGCCCTTTCCCATTGGCAGGCAGTATTACAAGAAGCTCATTGAACAGTTGAATATTATTGAATAAAGAGAATAATTGAGAAGGGAATAAGCAATTCAGCGTGGTGGTTTATACAGCAAGAATCCCGGACTTTGAAGAGTGTATGTTATAATGCGCCATGAGCCGATTAATCCATTTATTCGGCTCATAAATAACGAATAAATGAGCCGATTAGCTTAATTATTCGGCTCACGAGCTGCCATAGGGCAGGTAGCCAGGAATACCAAACAACTGATTGGGAGGGATTAAGGCCGCTTGTACACGGTCTTTCCATCTTTTATTGTTTCCATCACCTTAATGGTATTGATCTCTCCCGGGGAAACTTTTACAGGATCTTTATCGAGTATTACCAGGTCGGCACGCTTACCTGGGGTGAGTGTTCCTTTGTCGTTCTCTTCACTCCACTGCCAGGCAGCGTTGATGGTAATGGCCTGCAGAGCCTGGTAGGGACTTATTCTTTCTTCAGGCCCCAGTATCATGCCACTCCTGGTCTTTCTATTCACAGCACTATACACAGCAGTAAGCAGATCGGGCGGTGTAACGGGTGCATCGTGGTGAATGGTAAAACGAATACCATTTTTGAGGCCGCTCTTCAGGGGACTGATATGGCTGGCACGCTCAAGCCCCAATACGCTCTGTACATGCCAATCGCCCCAGAGGTAACAATGGGTGGGAAACCAGGAAGGCATTATGTTCAGTTGTCTAAACCTCAATACCTGGTCGGGCCTGCACACCTGGGCATGAATGAGCACACACCGCATATCCGCAGTCCTTATACCTTGTTGCTGTAATGTATCGAGCAGGGAAAGTCCTTCATCAATGGCCGCATCGCCATTGCAATGAATGTGCACCTGCATGCCCATTTGGAGAATTGCTTTAAGCCCTTTGTACGCCGCTTCATGGGTGTAAATAGGATGACCTTTGAATCCAGGCTGCCCCCTTCGGGTGGAATGAGGTAGGGCTGCGTTAACCAGGCCGATTTGCCCTGTGGTGATCCATCAAATGTCATCTTAATGGCGCCTATCTTAAAGTGCCCCTCGTAGTGCCTGTAATATTTTTTCAAGACAGGGAGATTGTCTTTATTAAGATCGTAATCGGGTACGAGTATAAAGTCGCCGCGAAGCAAACCACTGTCGTTGGCCTTCCGTATCAAACTTACAATATCCGGCGATGTTCTGCCATCACAGATGGTTGTCTGTCCATTTTCAAACCAACGGTTTTCAGCCTTTGTCAATGACCTGAACTGGTCTGTCAATGAAGCAGCGGGCATTCCTTTAGTGAGGAAGATCAGCGCATTGATATTGGCATTTTCCAACATCAGGCCTGTCAACTTCTTTGCAGCCTTATCTCTTCCAATGGTTCCTCCTACTGGGTCGGGTGTAGCGTAAGAGAATCCCATCTTTTGCAGGAAGAATGAATTGGCCACACCCATATGTCCGGATGTATGCATGATATAGATAGGGTGATCACGGGATACGGAATCAAGTTCAGCCGCCGTGGGATGCCTGTGCTCTTTCATGATGGCATCATCGTACCCTGTACCCAACACCATTGTGCCCGGTGGTATTTTCTGGTCTTTGATGTACTGCTTTAATGCCTCTACCAAATCAGGAACAGATAAGACGGTACCATATGGCGGTGGCTGGAGATCGGCCGTAGCTGATAAGGAGGCGTACTGACCTGCATGTCCGTGGGCATCGATAAAACCCGGCAATAAAGTATGGCCATGCAAGTCATGCGTGACTGTACTGTCGCCGCCATAGTCTTTGGCCTCCTCTCTGCTGCCGGCAAAAATGATCTTCCCGCCATCTATTGCCAGGGCTTCTACATAATGGGCGCTATCGCCTTCCATTGTCAATATATTACCATTAATATACAGGGCATCTGCCTTTGGATGCAGGCCGGTATTGGGCTGACCACAGGCCGAAAGCAACAGCAGGATAATAAAAGAAGTGTATGTTATTTTGAGCATAGACCTGGAATTTTACTAAGAACTGGTTACTGCTATCCGGGAAGAACAATCCCGGCAACCTATTACGGTTGCCGGGATTGTTTGAACCATTATCATCCTGCCTTGATGGCAATGATCTATAATGCTTATTCCTTCGCCTTTTGTACTTTCTTCTGATCTATATTCCTGATCACTACTTCCACTCTACGGTTGCATTGTCTTCCTTCTTCGGTAGCATTGCTGCACTTAGGATTGTCTTTACCAAATCCGCGTGCAATGATCCTTGACTTCTCAACGCCGGCACTTACCAGGGCATCCGCTACGGATTGCGCCCTTTGTTTGGAAATCTTCTTATTGATTGCCACACTGCCTTTGCTGTCGGTATAACCATCCACATAGAAATTGGAATTGGGTATCTGCTCATTCATGGTCTTTGCAGCATTGACCAGAATGTCTCTTGATTCAGGTCTGATGGTTGCTTTACCAAAATCGAACAGGATGTTCTTGAAGTCGGCAGTGATCTTCACGACCACATCTTCTACAGGACAACCCTTTGAGGATGCAGGACCAGCTTTATCCGGACAAGCATCTTCATCATCATTGACACCATCACCATCTCTATCTGGCGGTGGGCAACCATTGTATTTGGCAGGACCTGCCACGGTAGGACACTTATCGTCTTTATCAGGAATACCATCACCATCGGTATCAGGACATCCGTGGAACTGACCAGAACCCGCTTGATCAGGACATTCATCAATTTCATCATTCACACCATCTTTATCCCTATCCGGTATGGGACAACCATTGTATTTAGCGATACCTGGTACGTTAATGCAGGAATCCTGTTCATCATTCACACCATCACCATCGGTATCAGGCACAGGACAACCCTGGTAGCGGGCCACACCTGGCACAGTAGGACATTTATCCTGGTCATCGTAAACGCCATCCTTATCGGTATCTGGTTTAACCTTTTTCTTGTACGGCATACCAAAGCGAACACCGAAATGCAGGTCGGCCTGTTTGGAATCAAACAGGGAACTGATCACACTGCCTGAACCCAGGAATACGGGTCCGAAACGGAGTGAGAGACCAGCATTGAAATCGGTGAGTTCGTTGTAATTGATGGGTACGGATATGCCCCAGCGTGCATTTTCAACACGGGGAGTGATGGAATAAGAATTGAAGGCATACAAGTTTAATCCATCTGTTTTACTGGTAGCAAATTGTCCCGCGAGGTTCACGTAGAAAGGGCCTGCGATATTATAATCGATATTGGCCTGCACAGTAGTAGGGAGCGATATCTTATAATCGGCTGTATTATTGGCTGTGGGGGTGAAATACGGACTATTGTCCAATATCTGCTTGTACTCGCTGACGGATTTATCTTTGAATTGACTCAGCAGGAACTGCTGACCTGCCGGGATATTGGCATTCCAGGAACCTGACTGATTGCTGTTCTTATTGAATTTGATCTGGCCAATATCCAATACAGCTACCCCTACCCTGATCTTGTATTTGTTGGCCCAGCGATCATTGGTATACATGGAATAATCCTGTTTGGGACGATACTCGTATACAACACCAACATCTCCACCAACGCCATGGCCATTGAATTTGAAGAAATCGCCAAAGTCATAATCACTGAAATTGGCTTCGGTAGTATTTAACTTTACCTGTCCGGTTGTATTGGTAAGATAGGTACCATTTGCACCCGTATTAACGGTTCCATTAACATTGTCCATCTCAAGGAAGGCATTGGCTACGCCTGCAAGGTATTTCAAGGTAAGTCCTCCTTTCAAAAAATGCTGACTCTCTTTAGGAGTAAGCACCTGACCCACTGAAACGCCTATCTCCGTCCAGCCAGCAGTATTAACGATTCCCCTTGGCATGGCGAAATTGAAAGGATAGGTATCCTTAGCTTCGCCTCCATCAATTATTGCACCGGCCACCCGTCCGTTGAGGCCACTGGAGTTGGCAAATATGCGCGCGCGTGTAGTAATCGCCACGGCTGTGCGTGGGCCTACATTGAACATCGCCGAAGGACCAAGGATATCAATGCGTGACAAAGCTTTCAGATTTTCTCCACTACCCCTCAGCAGCTTGGATTTTAAAGAATCTGCATTGAAAGATGATTTGGTAATGTCTTTAAACTTAAGTTCGTTCTTATCGTTTCCAACAAATCCATCAATTGCAAAAACATTTACATCCCATTTATAACGACTATCGGCAATGTTTGCAGGATTAAAAAAAACACCGTTGACACCGGTATAGTTGCTACTTCTGTAGCCAGGATAACTTTGCGCATGTAAATAGCAAGAAGCCAACATCAATAAAATGTACAAATACACTCGTTTCATAATAAAAAAGTTTAGTAAATGCCTGGCGTAACCGATGATCGGTTACGATTCTACGATTCGGCATGAAGGGGGAGGCATATTGACTTTACGAGGAATGAAACCGACAGGGAATCAGGAGGGAATTGAGCGCAATAGAGATAAATATTCTTTATGTATTAAAATACTCAACATTATCTGTTTGACAAACAAACCCATACAATCACTGAAAACATTGTATTTAAAGCAAAAGTATACTAATGAGACAGTATGATCTAATAATAAGCTGCATAAAAATCCAAAAGCTGCCTCCTTTGTTTTCGAAGACAGCTTTTGGATATATTAATACACAATAAGCGGTATGCATAATGTTTATGCCAGGCTACATACTTACACAGTTATACTTTATAATATTGTTCCCAGCCCTTACGTGGAGGAGGACCAACGAGTAGTTCATTGATCTTTTTATCGTTGGTGATGATCTTTTTCTCCCTATCAAACCTGATTGTCTTACCGGTCCACTGGGCCAATACACCCAGGCAAAATACCTGACTTAAAGGTCCTGCTATGGAGAATGGTGAGCGTGTTTGCTCTTCTCCTTTACAGGCTTTCAGGAAGTTTGCGAAGTGATTGGAGGGGCTTTCAGGTACTACCGGCAATTTAGAAGCCATTTCCTTTGCTTTCTCTTCAGGAATAATAGATAAGGTACTGCCGTGTGATCCACCCTTAAAGGTGAGGTCTTTGCTATAAATGATCTTACCAGGATTGAGCTTGGCAGGCTTGATAGCTCCTGTGCTGGGAGGTGGAATATTGGGATCGAGACCAGATACGCCGTATCCTTTTGGAATAGGCGGCAGGTTGTCCAGGCCATCATACCACTTCACTTCCAGTGGCGGCATGGTACCGCGCTTAGGGAATTTGAAAGAAAGGGTAGTTGACATGGGATAGAAGAAATTGTTGTGGCCTTCCAGTTTGATGGGATCTACTTCGTAAGGCAAGCCCAGGTCGAGAAACTGGTGCGCTGTATCGAGGATGTGTGCACCCCAATCGCCCAGGGCACCCATACCGAAATCAAACCAGCAACGCCATTGTCCGTTCACAAAATCTTTGTTATAAGTATGACCATTTGTAGCCATTTGCCAGATATCCCAATCTAATGTTTGGGGAAGTGCTTCGGTTGCAGGGAAAGAAGTGATCTTAGGATCCCAGCCATGCCAGCGGCGGGCAGAGTTCATGTGTGCAGAGATGTCGGTTACATCTTTGATGATACCAGCATCTACCCATGCTTTGAATTGGAAATAGTTGGCGTCGGAATGTCCCTGGTTACCCATTTGGGTAACCACTTTGGGGTACTTCTTGGCAGCCTTCATCATGAGTTCTACTTCATTGAAGGTGCGCGCCATTGGTTTTTCTACATACACGTGTATACCGAGGGCCATGGCCATCATGGTAATGGGGAAGTGGGAAAAGTCGGGCACGCCAATGGAAACAGCATCGATCTGCTTACCCATCTTATCGAACATCACCCGGAAATCCTGAAAGCGTGGTACATCGGGAAACTGCTTTAGGGTAGCGAGTGTATGGGGTGCACCCATATCAACATCACAAAAAGCTACAATATTTGCCAGGCCTGTTTTATGCAATGCCTGAATAATTTCACCACCACGATTGCCTATACCGATACAGGCGAGGTTGACTTTTTCTGCGGGCCCTATTCTGCGAGGACTCCTTCCTTCATTGGCCAATAAAAAACCGGGTACGGCTGCAGCTGCTGAGGCCAGCATGGCCTGCTTTAAGAATTTTCTCCTGGAATAATCGTTATCAAACATTAGTAGGGGGATTTATGCTTTAGCCTTCCAAAATACACAAATAACCCATTAGAGACTCATTAAAGTATGTGCTGCTGCCAATCAGGCTTTCAATTTTGCCAATATAGTTTACTCCACGCCTGTTATCTCCAATTGTAAACGATTAAGTTCCCTGTATAGTCCATCGGGCATGTTCAATAATTCCTGGTGGGTGCCTAATTCTTTTACGACTCCTTTTTCCAGCACTACGATCTTATCGGCACTGCGGATGGTAGACAAGCGATGGGCAATGATAAAAGAAGTACGGTTCTTCATGAGGTTGTCGAGGGCTTCCTGTACCAGGGATTCTGAAGCGGCATCGAGTGAGCTGGTGGCTTCATCCAAAATGAGTATGACAGGGTTCTTAAGAATGGCGCGTGCAATGGCAATGCGTTGGCGCTGGCCACCGGACAATTTAACACCCCGCTCCCCTACTACTGTTTCATAACCTTCAGGAAAGTTGATGATAAACTCATGGGCATGTGCCTGCCTGGCAGCCTGTTCAATTTCTTCCTGGGTAGCATCGGGTTTGCCATATAATATGTTCTCCCGGATGGTGCCGCCAAATAGCAATACATCCTGGGGCACCAGGGCTATTTGCTTGCGCAGCTGGGTTAGTGGAATGGAAGTGGCGGGTTTATCATCATAGAGCAATTGCCCGCCGCCGGGTTCATAAAAGCGTAGAAGCAAGGCGGCGATGGTTGATTTGCCGGCTCCGCTGGGACCTACGATGGCCACCTGTTCGCCCGGCGTGACGGTTACAGAAACATCTTTTAATACGGGCAGTTCGGACCGGGTAGGGTAACTGAATGCCAGGTTTCTTAAACTCACCTGACCGTGTAAAATATGTTCGGGCTGTATAGGTTCGTCCTGTTCGGACACCTGCTCAGGTATATCTTTTAATAATTCGCGCACGCGCTGGGTAGCGCCCAGGGTCTTTTGTAACTGACCGTAGAGGTCGGCAAAGCCTGCCATGCTGCCACCCACAAATGCGGTGTATACAACGAATGCGGTGAGGTCGCCAAAATTCAGGTGACCAATGCCATACCATACGACAAGGACAATGGTACCGAAGAGACTGAACAGGAGGAAGGATACAAACATGCCGCGATACTGTCCGCTTTTGATGGCCATTTTCACTACCTGTTGCAGGCTTTTTGTGTAGCGATTGATCTCGAACCACTCATTCGTAAATGACTTTACATTGCTGATGCCCTGCAGGGTTTCCTGCACGATGGTATTGGAATCGGCCAATTGATCCTGGGTTTGGCGGGAGAAGCGGCGGATGAATTTTCCGAATACGATGGCGATCACTATGATGACGGGTATAACTGAAAGCATAACCCCGGTTAGGAGTTTGGAAATATACAGGATAAGGCCGATGCCTATTATCAGGGTGAGGATACCTCTTAATACTTCTGCCAGCAGGGAGGTAACAGCTTCCTGGATCTGTGAGAGGTCGGCGCTGATGCGGCTGGACAGCTCCCCTACTCTCCGCTGGGCGAAGAAATCCATGGGCATGGTGATCATTTTGCGGTAGATATCGCGCCGCATATCGGCTACAGCGTTTTCTCCCACGGCAGTAAAGAGGTAAATACGCATGAAGGAAAACAACATCTGGACGGTAAGGATGGCAAACATCCAGCCTACTATGGCGCCTGAAGTCCCAAATGGCGATTTGGTACCGTTGGCGGTGTCAATAAGCTGCTTCAACAGGTAGGGGAAAGACATGGTGGTGAGGGAGGACAAGGTAATGAAAACCAGGCCGGTGATGAACTTTCCCAGGTAAGGCCGTACATAAGAAAAGATAAGCAGGGTTTCCCGCAGGTTGGCCATGGTGAGCTTTGCCTTGGGCATGTCTTCTCTTGATCCACTATTGCGTCGTGCCATAATCTGATTGTTTAGTATTTCTCTGTCCCGGTAGACGGATGAGGCGGGGAAATATTGTAAGCAAGGTACGTGAAATGTGAGAGGTGGGGGAAGACGACAGTCGGCAGTCGGCAATCGGCAATCTTTTGCTCCGATAGCGGATTTCTCACTCCGCTACGCTCCGTTCGGGATGAAAGAAAAGATTGAAAGCCGCACTATCCGGGATGGCAGCATAAAAAAAGGGCCGCCTCAACTAAGAGACGACCCTTTCCTTCACAATCTGCTTACTGCTTTATGAGCGTAAGCTGTTGTTTAATACCATGATTGTTGTATTGCAATACATACATACCCTGGGGCAGGCTGCTTACATCTGTTACCAGTGTAACGCCTTCGGTACGTAATTGTTTTACCAATTTGCCATCCATGGTTACGATGCTCACTGTTCCATTGGCTGCAAGACCAGAAATAGTGATCAATCGTTGAGCCGGATTGGGATAAACACGTATGCTTTCCTTATTGCTGATCTGCACCCATTTGATGCTGGAGTAGGTGAAGGTCTCATTAATATCTACCATTTTCAGGCGGTAGTAATGTGTACCATCCGTCAATCCCGGGTGAGTAAAGCGATAAGTATGAACACCCGCACTGTTGTTTGTGTTGACAATAGCAATGTCCTCAAATGAAAGGCCATTGGTACTATGCTGTACTACAAAGTGTTTGCTGTTTATTTCACCATCAGACTTCCATTCCAATTCGGCCGCTTTGCCTTTCTGGGCCACGTTGAATTGCAGCAACCTGACAGGCAGGATGGCGCTATTGCTGGTGACGGAGAAGGGAGAGAAGCTGTTGAAGCCTGTCTGGAACCTTCTGTACCTGCCAATGGAATCCAGGATGGACATGCCCATATCGCCCAGCTGCCATGAGCTGGTGTAATGTGCTGTGCGGGCCTGGTCGCGGTCGAAGAGCTGCATTTCATCAGCAATATTCCAGTAGAAGGTAACGGTTGCATTGCTGCCTCCGGGTACATCTTCTTCGATCAGCCAGGTACGGTTTACGAAGGCCGACTTCACGGTGTCGCCGCTGGTACCCTGCTTGAGTACATAAGGCAATACACCTACCGCGAAATGATCGGGTGTACCGGCATTGGCAATTTTCACAAAATTGCTGCTGCCCTCAGTAGTACCAACAGGATAGATGTTTTCTGCGTCGTTGTTAACGATCTTCAGTTTACCAGTACCATTGGTTACTATAAAGTGATTGGCATCGATGTTCTTCATGCGGCCGTTGATCACGAGGTCATGATCGCCTAACACCAGTTTACCACCGATCCAGCCTGGCAGTTGACCGGGCAAGCCGTTTTTCATATCCAGATCACCATTTACGGTGATGTTGGCCGCCAACGGAATGATGGTGCTGAACTCCAGTTCCTGGATGTTGTTGATGAGGTCAAACTCAACAGGCGCCGTACTCACGATCTCTGCTGCTACTTTGCCCTTTTCGATGCTGAACAACATCTTCCTGCTCACTGTTGTGCTGGCTCCTGCTGCAAGGCTCACCTCTACGCTATCGATAGCAGTAAGGCCACCGTTAGGATTCAGGATCATGAACCTTACCCAGGCTGATCCATCCTGTGCACCCTTATTGCGGATGGCATAAGAGATGGTCACACTGTCGCCGGCCTTAAAGCCCTGTGGATTGAAGCTGATAGCACCAGCTCCCAGATACGCGAGGTCGGGCGCAGCGCCTACGATCATGGCGCGGGTAGCCAGGTTGTTGTCTTCCCTTTCTTCTACGTTGGTATTAGCAGGGTCCACTACGATCTTCATCACTTTCACACCAGAGATCAGAGAGGAGTAAGTAGCGGTAGCCGCTACGGTGGTATCACGGCCGGGCTGCAGGCTGTTGATCGGTACATCATTGCCCAGTTGTATATCATCTACCAGGAAGCGCAATACATTGGCTTGTGAAGCCTTGCCACCTGAGTTCCTTACGGTACCCACCAGGGTAACGGTTTGGCCAGATGCTGGATTGAGGCTGCTCGGTGAAATATACTGGCTCAATACCTCCAGGTCCTCTTTGCTGTCTACTACACGGATATAGAAGTTACCGGTATTGTTGTTTTCCAGTCCTTCACATACCACATTGCTGGTATCTGCTTCTACCTGTACGATGTAATC
This sequence comes from uncultured Paraflavitalea sp., assembly GCA_966211765.1. Lineage (GTDB taxonomy): Bacteria > Bacteroidota > Bacteroidia > Chitinophagales > Chitinophagaceae > Paraflavitalea. The sequence continues at coordinate 62,254 of CBIHOV010000037.1, read as the reverse complement.
ACCTGGCACGGCAAACATATGGGTGAAGCTTCCTACACCTGCATACAATTCACCTGCTTTCACTACCGGGATCGATTCACCTTTCAGGCGTACACTATTCAGCGTATAGCGGACGGTAACATTTGTTACATCGCGGGTGCCAATATTCCTGATAGCCGGGAAGAATTGTCCTTCCTTATTCACCCGCACCAACGCTGGGTTGGAAGCAGAGCCCAATTCATTGGATTTTTGATAAGGCTTCAGATCGGTGCCCAGTACAAGGGTCTCGCTGTTGTTGCTGTTGGTCGATTCATCAACGTCATTGTCAACATCTGCCACCACTTTTACAGCAATACCACAGGCTTTGTCGTCGGTCGTTACTGTATACGGATCAGATTCCACGACTACAGCACGGCCTTCGAACAGGGAAATAACGGTTTTCTTCACGCCCAGCGCAACGCCGCCAACGGAGAATCCAACCTTGAACATATCTGCCTCTCTTCCCTGGTTCTTAATGGTTGCCCGGAATGTAACGGAATTACCTGCAGATATGCTGGTAGTGGAAGGTTTAAAGTCTGTAACGATCAGGTCGGCTTTCGGTATCACTACCGTCACTAAAAACTGGTTATTACTTTCCTCTACTTCATCTACTGCATTATCGGCATCTATCACAATCTTCAGGATATGCGTGCCAGATGTCATATCCGGCTTGCTGAAGGTGACCCCAGCTGGTGAGGATTTCTCCACCATATTAACCGTTTGGGTGTGCACCAGGGTGGAAGCTCCATTGGGAATGGAGTCATACACTCTTACAATATGCCCGCCAGCGTTGGTACATTTAAGGTTCGCATCCAGGAAGCTGAAAGTGGTAAACCCGGTTTGCCGGAAGCTTTGCATGGTGAGATCGGGCTTATTGGCCTCGGGAACAAAGCTCACACTATCAATAATGGTGTGTTTTGTCCACTTGCCGTCATAAGTAGGTCCTGGTATTTGCAGGAACTCCACATAAGTATAGGTCAATACTGCCTTGAGCGTCACCGCATCAGTAGAAGAGAGGGGTACGAGCTCAGATATGAGCCGCTCATTGCCTGGCGCCCAGGGCGCACTGGCGGAACCAAACTCATATATCTTCACCCCATTCTTGAATATCCGCAGGGTATCAAAGCGGATATCATCATAGCTTCTCCACATATTCGCAGGATCGCTTGAACGGTATTTCAAGGTTACGTTTAACCTGGCATTTCCACCAACTACATTTTTACAAGGAGAATTGTCTACGCTTGCACTTACACCACCCTGATCGGGAGGAGGAAGACAGGCTGTAGAAGGTGTACAGGGAATGGACATGGCCTTCGTCAACAAGGCACTGGTAAAGGTGAAGTCAGTAATGCTCACGGTGTAGGTGAGGTTGCTGCCACAGATGGTACTGGGCAATAGGAAACTGTAATCTCCATTGGCATTGGTAGTGGTCTTAATCACCAGCGAGCCTGTATTGATGGTCACTTCAGCACCGGCTACCGGTGTAGATGTACCTGTACCAAAATACACAGCTTTGCCGCTGATCAGTGCCCGTACCTGGGGACAGCTCTGCACCTTTATATCGGAGGTTACGTTGATGCCACCGGGTAAACTGGGGCTACCTACGGTAACAGGCCTGATTGCGTAGTTGTTGAGGATGTTGATATCGCCCAACTTATTGCTGCTGTCGACCCATACCTTGATGGGGAAGAACCCATCGTATTCGAAATTCAAAGGAAGGGTAACTGAAGCACTGGAATTTCCATTGACTACGGGAATGATAAGGCTGTCGATTGGTGTATTCTCGCGATAGAATTTCACGGATACATTGTTGGCAGCATTGGCCGTGCTATTGGTAACCTGTGCCGTTACGGTAAACGACTCGCCTGGCAGGGGATTGTTTTTGCTGAACGTAATATCGTTGGCAAAAATGCGCAGGTCGGGTTGATTGAAGGTGACAACGGGTCCCGACTTATAAGCCGAGTTGCCGGTATTGCCATCTGCATCGGTAGCCAGGAACTGGTAACCCTTTGTATTGCCAACAACATCCTGGTCAAAAGAATAACTGTACACAACGCCTGCCACATAATCTGTACCTGCATCATCCTTCACCATATTGAAGATTCCTTCACCCAGGTCGTTGAAGTCCTGATCACCATTGAGGTCAATCCCTACTCTTGGAAATCCAACTTGTGGCGCTTTGTTGGCGGCCGATTTGTACAAGATCTTATAAGTATACAAACCTGGCTGGCCCACTGCGGGATCCACGCCTTTGGTGCCACCATAGGGTGCAGCTGTTACATATTGCAACACGGGCGGCGTAGCCGGTGTATAGCCATTGCCGCGCACCTGCGTGGTTACGGGGTCTACATCGGGCGTAGTGGAAGTTATCTTCAGTTCACCTGAGAAAGCTCCTACCGTTGTTGGACTGAAACCCACGGGCATCGTAAGCGAACCATGCGCGGGAATGACCGTGCCGGCTGTAAACGATGGTGTAAAAGCAGGATGGCTAACGGTTACGCCATTCAGCGTAATAGCAGCATCTCCTGTATTACGTATGGTAAAGTTGTAATTGACGGAGGTATTCAAAGCTACATTCTCATAATCATGACCGCCGGCTGGTTCCAGTGTCCAGCTGGGGACCAGGATGCCTACATAGAATGAACTATCGAGGGTAATGCTCCAACTGCCTTCCTGGTTCTTTGTACGGATATACAACCGGTGAAAAGCTAAATCACTGAGGCCAGTGGTATTGACTGCTACAGGTATATTGCTGATATCTGTGCCCGGTGTAATAGCAATGGGAGTTGCCTGGCCTGTGCCAGGATCGGTATCAATGAAATATTCAGCGGCCACCACATTCAAAGGAGCCGGGGGTGCAGGGGAATAACCGAAATCTGCACTGACAATAAATTCACTGACCTGGGTTATACTCCAGCGCCCTTCCTGGCTTTTGGTGCGCAGGTAGATGCGGTGAGCACCAAGGGGTAAACCAGCGGTATTAACATTGGTCGCTATATTGCTCAGGTCGACACCAGGTGTAATGGCAATGGCCGTACCCTGGCCGGCACCCGGATCGGCGTCGATAAAGTATTCTACTGCAATCACATTTTGCGGCGCCGCGGGTGCTACAGGATAACTAAAATCAGCATCCACCACCAGTTCTTTAACGTGGGTAATACTCCAACTTCCTTCCTGGCTCCTGGTGCGCAGGTAGAGCCGGTGTGTACCCAGGGAAAGCCCTGTGGTATTGATGCTGGCAGTAATATTGCTCAGGTTGGTGCCTGGCGTAACCGGAATAGAGGTACCGTTGCCCATGCCGGGATCGGTATCCCAAAAGTATTCTGCGGCAATAACATTTTGTGCGACTGTAGGGACTGCAAGATAGGGCGGATTAAAGTCTACCTGAAAATCCTTTGCCTGCGTGAGGCTCCAATGGCCTTCCGCACCGCGCGTTCTGATGTATAAACGGTGTATCCCATTGGATAAGCCATTTACGTTTACGGTAACAGGTAGGTTGCTCAGGTCAGTTCCTGGTGTAAATGGAATGGTTGTACCATTGCCCGCACCTGGATCTGTATCAATAAAGTATTCTGCCGCCACTACCTGCTGAGGAGCAGGAGGAGGTGTGAGGTAGGCAAAGTCCTGGTTGTACAGGAAGTCTTTTAACTGCGTAATACTCCAGGCCCCTTCTGCATTACGTGTACGGATATACAGCCTGTGAACACCAATGCTGAGGCCATTGACGTTGGCAGCTACATTGATATTGCTGATGTTCACCGCCGCTGTTACAGGAATGGGAGTGCCCTGCCCGATGCCCGGGTCGGCATCAATAAAGTACTCCGCCGCCGTGATGTTCAATGGTGGCGCCGGTGAGGGCGGATAGGCCGGGTCTTGCGCATAAGCCAGCAGGGCAAATGCACACAAAAAAAGTGTATATAAATATTTTTTCATTGCTCAAGTGTTTCAGCATTCCGGCAATACATGGTAATGCCTGAATGCCCTTTGGGACATACCAATCCATTATCTCTTTATCATTGATGGTATAGTGATGAGGGTGGTAGTCACTACACTTTCATGAGCACAGCACTAATTATTGTTCCGCGTGCTGAAAGTAACATTCATAGTAGCGCTTCCGGAGGGGATGGAAGTAGGCGCCGTGATGGTATAAATAGAAGGAACATTGGGAATGCCGGAAAGTACATAAGGATTTGTAGCACCAAAGGCGCCGCAATCGGGGCTTACTACGGCACCCACTGTAAGACCAGCGCCGCTGGCGAGTGACCCTGCCTTTAGTTTAATCCTTGCATCAATACTGCCTGTACCTACAAAGATGTCGGTCATATTTACATTCACCTGGTTATTGGTGGCGGTACCAGGCAGTGCCTGATTAACCTGGAACAGGTTGTTCTTAATAGTACAATCGGTAAATGAGCCATGAGTAAGTGAAGCGACTATATTGTTGACAAAATAGGCATTAACCAAGGTCAAAGTACTGTTAGTATTATAAAAGGTATTATTTCTCACAATATTGCCGCTGCCGGTAAGTACAGGCAGATTGAGCTGGGAACCGCCACTGAAAATATTGTTTTCACATACAAAATTGCTAACAGTAGCAGTACCACCATAGTTAACCGCTACGTTGTTATTTATATAGCATTTCCGTAAAGTAATATTGGTGTTGAGGCCTGACTCAAAAGTAAAGGATCCGATAAACCGGACACGCTCGTATGTCACATTGTTGGCGGTCCGAAAGTACGTTCCATCAAGGGTGAGGCCCATGATCTTGCTGCCGCTGGCGCCTGCTGCTACATAGAAATAGGCCACTTCTGCTTCCTGCGGTACAGCCTGCAATCCGCCATTACCAGGATATGTAGCGTGTGCCGGGTCGAGGAAATAACCTGGCCCAATTATAACCAGTGGCTTATTCAGCGTAGCGCCGTTGCCACCATATTTAAAAGCGCTGGGCTCTATATATACGGTATCACCGTTTCCTACAGTGCCTGCGTTGATAGCCCCCGCGAGTGTTGTAAAATCTGCTACCACACCGGGATTGTTGTTCACTCTCCAGCTTTTGGCCTGGCTTGACACACTAATTACTGATACAAGGACTAATAAGGACAAATATTTCATATCTTTTGATTTTAGGCGGTAAAAGTATCCTGCCGTGTTCCGGCTTCCTATCCCCTAAAAACAGGAGATTTGCAAGCGGCTAAAAATCATGGAAAAGGGGGAGTCTCCAAACGACCGGTAGTTTGTTAATTTGTTAAACCCTCAACCTGTATTATACACCCTTATGCACAAAATATCCTTCATACTTATAGTGCTGTTAATGGCTGTGTTACCTGCACAATCGCAGGTAACCAAGCGTGACAGCCTGATCCAACAATTGGCGAAAGCCAAAGAAGATACGTCCAAAGTATTGCTGCTTTGCGCCATCGGGGAAGCTTATGAGAACAATGAACCGGAGACGGCGAAACAATATTTCCGGCAGGCGGGGGCGCTGAGCCGGAAACTGAAATACGATGCAGGTGAGTATAAATACCTATACCTGTACGGTAATGTGTTTATCATTCAGGGCAATTATGATTCTTCGCTGTATTATCAGCAGCAGGCATTGACGATGGCGGAAAAAATGAAGGATTCGCTGAGCATTGGTATATCCCTATTCAATATTGGTATCAGCTACCGCGAGATGTCGAGTTTTGAAAAGGCAATCGAATATTGTCTCCGGGGCCGCAAGATCATCGACCAGCTGGGCAATGAGCGACTGGAGATGCAGGTAGATGATGCATTGCAGGTGCTGTATTATAATCGCACCAATTATGACCAGGCGATAGAATTTGGTGAAAAGGCGGTAGCGCTGGCCCGCAAGCTGGGTATGAAGGAGTTTCTTAGTAAATGCCTGATCAATGTTTCGCTGAGTTACCAAAACAGGAACCAGCCCAAAAAAGTGATGGCGGTGTTGGAAGAAGCGCTAAAGATCGGCCAGGAGCTGCAGGATGTTCGTATCCTGATGGTAGTGCATCAAAACCTGGCGGGCGCTGCGCTGAAACAACATAATTATACATTGACGCGGAAATATGCGGAAGAAACGCTGGCCCTTTCGCGGAAATTGGGATCCACGGACGGCGAAACGACGGCCTTACGCACGCTGGCTGTCTGCGACCTGCAGGAAGGCAAACTGGCGACTGCCAAAATTTATGTACACCAGGCGATGGCGCTCAGCCATACCTGGGGTTATAAAGTGGAAGAATTGTCTTTATACCGGCTTCTATCGGGCATTGCCTATGCCGAAAGAGACTTTGAGCGCGGACTGTTGTACGATGATACGATGTATGTGACACTGGAAGGCATGGTGAAAGAAGTGATCTCCCGGCAATCGGCTGACCTTGAAAAGAAATATGAGACTGAACAGAAAGAAAACCGCATCCATCAACTGGAAGCGGAGAAAATAGTGCAGGACCTCCGGATACGACAAAAGAATATCATTAACTATATCCTCATCGGTGGCGCTCTTACCTTATCCTTAATTGCATTGCTAACCTGGCGCAACTACCGGCAAAAGCAGGCCCTGCAACAAAAGCGGATCAATGAACTGCAAACGGAAAAACAACTGGCTGCTACGGAAGCGGTATTGAAAGGGGAAGAGAAAGAACGAACCCGCCTGGCGAAAGACCTTCATGATGGTTTGGGGGGAATGCTGTCGGGCATTAAATATTCATTCAACACTATGAAAGGAAATCTAATCATGACGGCAGAGAACCTGCAGGCATTTGAGCGGGGCATCGACATGCTCGACAGCTCCATCAATGAAATGAGACGTGTGGCGCATAACCTGATGCCTGAAGCACTTGTGAAGTTTGGACTGGATACGGCACTCCGGGATTTTTGTAATGATATCAACCAATCGGGCAGCCTGAAATTACAATACCAATCGAGTGGCCTGGAAAATGTGGTGATTGAATCCAATACAGCGATCACGGTTTACCGCATCGTGCAGGAACTGGTGAATAATGTATTGAAACATGCAGGAGCCACCACCACAGTGGTACAGATCATCAAGAATGAAACGGGGATTGCGATCACGGTAGAGGATGACGGAAAAGGATTTGATACGGCTATTCTGCAAAGAGCAAAAGGGATCGGCTGGAGTAATATCCACAGCCGGGTAGATTACCTGAATGGGAAAATGGACATTGAATCAACGCCTCATAAAGGCACTTCTGTATTAATTGAACTACCTGTTTAAATGAAAATAAAAGTATTTATAGTAGACGATCATTATATGGTTATTGAAGGTATCCGTGCTTTGTTGCAACATGAAAGCAATATGGAGTTGATGGGCCATGCCATGTCGGTAGATTCCTGCCTGTCTTTCCTGGCGCAACAGCAGCCTGATGTGATCATCATGGACATCAACCTGGCCGACAAAAGTGGTATCGACCTCTGCGCAGAAGTGAAGCGGCAATATCCCGGCATCTTCATCCTCGGCCTGAGTACCTTTAACCAGCAAAGCTTTATCCGAAAAATGATGGACAATGGAGCCAGCGGCTATGTGTTGAAAAACGTAACGCGTGAAGAGTTGGTGGAAGCTATTACGACCATTGTAAAAGGAAAGTTGTACCTCAGTCATGAGGCTGCGCGTTCACTGCGTTCGACAGAAGAACCCGGCTTGCCGGTACTTACCCGCCGGGAAAAAGAAGTACTGACCCTGATCGCAGATGGGATGACGAATAATGAGGTGGCTGAAAAACTATTCATCAGTACCACTACGGTGGATACACACCGTAAAAGCCTGCTTAGTAAATTAAATGCCAAGAACACGGCCTCACTGGTAAGGATCGCTACACAACTGCATATTATATAAGGGTATTCCTTAGGATCGGGTGAGCCGCCCTTTGAGGGCGACCCACCCTTCGACAAACTCACTGTGGTCACTCAACCTATAAGCTTATAACCGATGCCGCGTATGTTCATGATCCTGACTTCGGGATCCTGGCGGAGGTATTTGCGCAGGCGGGTAATGAAAACATCGAGGCTCCGGCCTGTGAAAAAATCGTCGTTGCCCCAGATGTGCAATAAGATGGATTTGCGGTCCATGACCTGGTTGCGGTTGAGTAAAAACAGTTTGAGTAGTTCTGCTTCGCGGGCTGTGAGTGAAACGGTTTTCTCCTGGTGTTTTAAGAGGGCCTGGCGATAATGGAAGGAATATTGAGCGCCAATGGTGACGGGTGCATCGGGATCGGCCATTTCAGCAAATAAAGTACGGCTCTTGCTGGTAAGTGCTTTGATACGCACAACCAATTCTTCCATACTAAAAGGCTTGCGCAGGTAATCGTTGCCTCCACTTTCAAAACCTGTTACCACATCCTGTGGCAATGATTTGGAGGTAAGGAATATGACGGGCGTGTCCATATCAGTAGCCCTGATCTGTCGGGCCAGGGCAAAGCCATCTGCATCGGGCAACATTACATCCAGTATCAATATATCGGGCCTTTGACTATAATAGGCTTCCAGGCCGGCCGTGGCAGTGGCATGATGGGTGACGTGAAACCCACGGCTTTCGAGACTTTCCTTTACGATCTCTGCCAGGTTGAGTTCATCTTCAACAAATAAAATGGTAGTGGGTTTGCCTGTCATGCCTGTAATCCTAATTTAAAGATACTGCCTTTACCGGGACGGCTTTCAGCGAGGCACCATCCGCCGTGTTTTTCCATGATGTGTTTTACATAACTTAATCCTAAACCGTGACCTTTTACTTTATGGACATTGCCGGAAGGTACACGGTAAAATTTGTCGAAAATATAGGGCAGGTCGCTGGCGGCAATACCAATGCCATCATCTTTAACCATGATAATATAATATTCCTTTTCGCGGTAACAGCATATTTCGATGACCACATCGGGCCCTGAATATTTCACTGCATTGTCGATCAGGTTGCTGATCACATTGTGCAGGTGCAGCGGATCGGCCATTACCTTGTTGGTGGCAGTCTGGTTGTTGTATTGAAAGGAAATGTTCTTTCCCGGGGGTAATGGATATTGGCCGATCAATTCTTCGATGATGGTATTGATGTTAACGCTTTCGGGCTTCAGTTCGAAATCCTGTCGTTCATAGGTGGCTATGTTCAGAATCTTATTGACCATATCGGCCAGTCTTTGTAATTCGGTACGGGAGATATGGAGGTAGCGTTTGGTTCTTTGGGGGTCTTTCAAGGCATCGAATGCTTCGAGGGCATCCACCGCCGCTACTACGGTGGCGATGGGGGTTTTTAGTTCATGAGAAATGTTGCTGATAAAATCATTCTTAATAGCGGATAATTTTTTCTCCCGTCTGATGATGCGGAGGAGGTATAAGAGGGCAAGGACCACCAGGCCCAGCAATACGGCAGAGGCTGTGATCATACCTATCATTTTTCCAAACAGGAAATTGCCCCGGGAGGGGAATGCAGCCCGGATAAAATTGCCTCCGTTCTCTACTTTATAAGTAGGGAAGGATTTTGTAATAACGGGATACCTGCTTTGCAGGCTATCGGGAAACCTGTTCCTGTTGACTGTGCTATCATCATCGCGCATATAAAATACAAAAGGTTCCTGTATACCGCGTTCTGCCAGCAGTTGCTTATAGATGGGCCGGAGACGCAGGGTATCGAAGTTGAATTTTTCTGCCCGCGCTCCAATGTACTTGCCCAGGTTTTGTGTGTGAAAGTAAACGACATGCCTGTCGAGGTCTTCCTCGCGGTAAGTGCGGGCATAGTGACGGGCCACCAGCTGCTTCACGGAATCGTTTTGGGAAACTATGGGCAGGTTGATGAGCTTAATGGAAAAGTTGTAACTATCCTTTGGGTCTTTTTTATTGGTCACATAATAGACGTGGGTATTATTCTTCTCGCTCCATTTACTGGTGATGGTCGTTTGGGTGGTATCCATCAGGAAATGATACATGAGATTTTCAAGGGTATCGCAGCGTAATTTGAATTCTGTTTTGATGGCATCCTCAAAAGCCAGGTTTACCTCTTTATCGAACCGCTCTTTGTTGACCTGGTAGTAATTGCTTATCCATAGTGACTGTAAAACGATCACTCCGCATACAGCAGTTACGCATACGATAAAAATGAGGCGTGTATTCCGGTTCATGTGGGTTCAAATGTAGGGAGCCCGGGCGAACACTGGCAGTTCCGTTAACATAAATTAACAAAGACTAACAGAATGGATAACCTGATTGCTCCTGAAGGTTTGGCAGCTTTGTTAAAAATCTTCCCTTATGCGCATTTTCCTATCTGTTGTACTGATCGTTCTCTGCCCGCTGGCCAAAGGTCAGCCGATGCTGAAAGCCGGCGATCTATTCCCCGATATGATCATTCGCAATATTATCAATGCGCCGGTGAAAGAACTGGAAGCACATCAGCGTACTACCAAATTCACGATCCTGAATTTCTGGGGCACCTGGTGCAGCCCCTGCCTGCCTGAGATGGACAGCCTGGCCAAACTGCAAGCCAGCAATGGTTCACGCATCCAGGTAATTGCCATTTCGAATGAGCCGGTAGACAGGCTTCAAAAGTACCTGCAACGCAAACCATCGGGCATATGGCTGGCTTCGGATACGGCTTCCTGGCTGTATGGTCAATTTGGCTTTAACTATGTGGGCCAATCGGCCATTCTTGATCAACAGCACCGCGTAGTGGCGCTGGTACGTACAGACTCGATCAATCAAAAGATGATCGATCAGCTTATCCGTAAAGAGAAGATACGTTCATCAGCAGAAACCGGCAATAAGTTGGATGTAGAGGCCGATCCTTTTGCGGTAGACAGCGCGCAGGGCTACCAGCTTACCTGGAGTGGCTACCGGAAGGGGGTAGGCAGCATGTCTAAGACCTATCTTAAAACAGCTTTTGAAGGGAGGCGGCGCACTTATTTTAATATATGCCCCAGCAATATACTAATGGATATTTACAAGGTATCGTATATGCAGGTGCAGTATGAAGTACCCAGAAAAAGTGTTTGTGACTGGGAGAATAAAAATACGCTCTTTTGTTTTGACCTGCTGGTAAAACCGGAACAGAAAGACAGCCTCTATATTATTATGGAGCAGGTATTGAATAAGCTATTGCCGGTAAAGTATCGATTGGAAAAAAAGGAAATGCCGGTGTATGTATTGCGCAGGCTACCGGATGCCGCTTCCTGGGTGGAGTCTTCGGCCACCACCAGCGAATCCAGCTTTAGCGGCCGAGGGTTTAAAGGATCAGGTATTGAGTTGAAACCCTTTGTAGATTATGTAGCCAATGAACTGCAGCTTCCTGTAGTAGATGAAACAGGATTGACAGGGAAGTATGATATTATCACTGAAAACGTAATGCGCACGACAGAAGAATTGCTGGCTGCGCTGAAAAAATTGGGGTTGACGGTGGAGAAGACGACCAGAAAGCTGGATGCATTAATAATTTACCAGTAGGCCCCTGCTTTCTATAGGGCCACTATCGAACATTCCTAACAATAAATCGGATGAAAAAAGCATTCTTCTTCCAGGTAATTTTATTATTAAGCGCTTATACTTACGCGCAATCTAACGCTGTGATGACCGCCAGGATGGGCGCGAATACAAACGAACTCCAAACAGTCCTGTATTTTGAAGAAATAGGCTATGAAAAGTTTAGCATCAGATCAGCTGAACTAAAAGGAAAGAATTATCAGATCATCATAAAGGAATTTAAAGATGGAAAGGTTTTCTTAAGCGATACCGTATTCAACTCTAAAGAAAATGAATATTTCAGGATCAAGGAAGATAGCCTGTCCTTTGCGGTGTTGACAAAAGCGTCTGATATCAATGAGTTTAAAATACAATTCCAGTTTAATGGCTTTTCCTTCAGCAGAAAATATAAGATACTGGCAAAAGAAAAAAACGAATTTGTGCTAAAGGATTTTTTAGGTGCGAAATCTGAAATCCCCATTAATCTTACTGGAAGTAATGATATCCTTGCCTACATGATGCCATATGTAAAAGCAGACAAAAGTAAGACGTACTGTGAGGTAGCCCAGTCAGGCACCGACCCGGAAAAACTGTATGAAACCTATAAGATACCGCATTACTTTTTGGTGAAACTGAGATTTGAATAAACTATTGGTTACTGTGAATGGATGCTTACCTAAAAATGTCCACGAATAAAAGGCAATACTTCCTTATCGTAGATATCTCTCAACTCGTCGTGGGTATCCATACTTAAAGGAGGCATGGCAGAAGCGGCCAGATTGCCGGTTACCTGGGATAGTTTTGAAGCGCCGGGAATAACGGTGGTAACCTCCGGGTGGTCCAGTATCCAACGGATGGCTGCGGTAGCCATTTGATCGCCGGGTAAGAGGGCTTTCATCTTAGCGGCTACAGCTACTCCCCTGCTGAATTCAACACCGGAGAAAGTTTCACCGGCATTGAAGGCGGTACCATCGGCATTGTAATTACGGTGGTCGTTTGTTGCGAAGGAGGTAGCTGCTGTAAACTTGCCGGTCAACAATCCACTGGCCAGGGGCACCCTGATGATGAGGGCTATGCCTTTCTCCGCAGCCTTTACAAAGACTTCCTGGGCCACATGCTGACGAAACAGGTTGAAGATGATCTGCAGGGAGGCCAAACCTTCCTGTTCCATGCACAGCAGGGCCTCGGCTGATGTTTCCACACTGGCGCCCCAGTACCGGATCAGACCTTCCTGCCGCAGGCGTGCCAGGTGTTTGAACACATCACCCTGCTGTATAGCTTCTGTGGGTATGCAATGCAATTGCTCCAGGAATAATTGGGATTGCTGCAGGTGGGTAAGGGAATCTTCCACATGCCGGCGCATGGTATCATAACTAAAGTTCTGCGGCCAGCCGTTGACTCCATCATGCCTGCGCCCCAGCTTGGTGGCTACAAACAGTTCCCGGGTTTGTGTTTTCAGAAATTCACCGATCAATGTTTCGCTCACGCCCATGCCATACACATCGGCGGTATCAATAAAATTACCCCCTCCGTCTACATAAGCCTGCAGGATACTGAAAGCATCTTCTTTGTTGATATTGCCCCAATCGGCACTGCCGAGCTGCCAGGTACCTAACCCTACTTCGGATACTTTTACTTCTTTAAATCTCCTGTATTTCATATTGATCCTTATTAAAAGAGTACCCCCGGCACTGACTGTGCCGGGGCATAGTTTTGAAAGTTATTTTGTGTATACTACTTCTTCACGATCTCAACGCGCCTGTTCCTGGCTTTGCCTTCTTCCGTATCATTGGGAGCTACGGGCGCCAGTGACGCCACGCCCTGGGCTGTTACCTGTGTTTTGTTCACACTGTATTTGGTGGTCAGTTCTGTTACTACTGCGGTAGCCCTGTCTTTGGAGAGGGTGGAGTTGCGGATAAAGTCGCCGGTATTGTCTGTATGGCCAACGATAAATACGCTGGTTGCCGGGTTGGCTTTGAGGAAGGCAGCGATGGCGGTGAGGGTGGGCGCCGATTCGGGTTTCACTACGGCTTTATCGGTATCAAAAAATATTCCATAGAAAGATACTTTGCCTTCTGCGGCGAGGCTGGCTTTGATCTCATCGGCATTGAGCACGATATCCTGTTTCATGGCCGCTTCTTTTATGCTGGTGATGGTATATCCGCCGATCCCATCACATAATACCTTCACCCAATAGGTATCGCCTCCCTTTTTAAATTTGAAATATTCCTTGTCTTGGTAGAAGTCGTCTTCGAATAAAAGTTGCCCGTTCTTTTCTGCCACTGCATTCTTGAAATTGCGCAGTATCTGTATGTTGGAGGGAGCATTTTTCATATCGCCATTGAACCGAAAGGTGCATTCTTCCAGTTCTCCTTCTTTTTTTTCTTCCACATACCCAACACTTTCCTTTTTATTGGCAACACGTATGGTCAACTGGTCAAATTCTTTTTTGACCAGTGAGTATTTATCAACATGATAATTGGGCATGATATTGAAGAGGGAATGTCCGTTTTCGGCAGGCGTGGATTGTGCTGTCAGGTATAGGGTAAATACCAAGGATAAGAAAGTCAGGGTGGACCTTTTTTTCATGGCTTAGTTTTCCCAAATATACAGCATCCTGACATTTGTCAAAATTATCAGTCGGTGGTAGTATGCTGCCAGTTTTTAGGGGTAACGCCTTCGGCTTTCTTAAATGCCCGGATAAAATAATTAACATCGGCAAAGCCGCATTGCTGGCTTACGCTGGTAACGCTGTTCTTTTTATCGGCCAGTAGCTGGCGGGCGAGCCTGAAGCGTTCGCGGGTGATGTATTCGAGGGGGGTGATACCAAACTGTTCTTTGAACCATTTAAAGAACATATTGCGGCTGAGGTAAGCTTTGCGGCTTAGCTCGTCGATTGCTATTTTTTCCAGCAGGTGCTCCTGGATATAGTGAAGCACATATTGCATACGGTTACTGTTGGTACTGTTTGCGCTTTCAAGGGTTGCCTGGGTGAGGCGCTGGCTTTGCATGAGCCTGATGAAGAGTTCCTTCAGGCTTAGATCGGCAAATATGTTCTTGGTCTTATCGCCGCTGCTGCAGATCCGGATCAGCTTGTTGATGATGGCGGATATTTCATTGTCGTTGTTAAAATGGTATTGGTTAAATCGTAAGGTCCATTCACTCATTTCATATTTGTCGCTGTTATAATATTCGTTGAGGTATTGGAGTATCTGTGTGACATAGGTAGCATCGACGGTGAGGGCAATGCATTGGGTGGGGTCGGTGAACTGGGCTTCGGGGAAATCAATGATCATGGGTTCATTGGCGGGTACGATGGCTGTTTCTCCTGGTAAGTATTCGAAGGCGGGATCATCAAAGATGCGGACTACTTTTTTGCCCCTTAACATGCTGCTTATGACCAGATCGTTGAACCGGAGGGGCACGCTGTAAGCCTGTTGGTAACTTTCAAAAATGTTAAACTCACAGTTCTGCAAATTAAATACACGCCGGTTTTCAACCAGGTTATCCAACTGTTCAGGCGGCGTCAGCTCTATCTGATGGACATAGTTTTTAACAGGCATGGCTATATATTGTTTTGGCTTTCTGAAGTTAGTTTTCTTCTCCCAAAAACGGAAACAAAGGGTACAATTGTGCTACAAATAAGTACAAAAATGCACCTGTTTGGCCTTAATATTAAGGAAATTAGGTTAATTATTTAAGTGTAAAAGAGCCTCTATCAATAGAATACTTCAGTAGTTGGGTAGAATTTGCGGGTTGAAGCGCTGTAGTATGCAGGATGTGAAGACATTAACAGGAAGGACGAGATCATGGAGTACAAACTTTTTAGGCAGGTTTCGAGGCGAATTTTGAGCGGTCCTGCATGGCCGCTCTTTTTTTTGAAATGACTGCAGGAACGCGATGCTGGGCGTGAAGAAATATTCCCCTCCTTTCATGGATACAAACTGGCTGAAGGTAAGCGGCGCTGTGCGCTGGTTGGTGCCATAGGTGGAAGGAAACTTATAGGCATGGATTGCCGGATTTTGTCCTGCTACCTGGCCGATGATGGCATCTACGCCGGTATTGGTACCAGCCGGAAAAGCCGGGTCGTTGGCCATCTTACTTTGGAAGAATTCAAACTGGTGTTCGATGCTTTGCTGGTAACTCATGAACAGGAGTCCCACTCCTCCTTCGGGCAATTGCATATCGCATTGATCAAGGGCCGTATCTACGGCACGAATGCCATAAGGTATCCCTCTTCTCGCCATTATATGGGATTTGTGGTCGTCGCCAGGAAGGAGGTCTTCGCGGGGATTGGTTTTGCGGGTGTGTGCAAAATGCGGACAGCGGCCTCCGGAAGGATCTTTGTCGTAATTGAAATTGTTGTGGCTGCCCGCCCCGATAACACCTTCATCGTTGGTGAGCACCACAGGTGAACCATCTTCAAAACGACCTACCAGGTAAGCCCCTCCCAATTCACCCAGGTCCAGGGCTTCTTCGGCTTCCTTGAAACCTTTTACATTTTGCTCCAGCTTCCTGAAAACAAAATAACTGCCAAAGGACTCCGGCACAGTGCTGTAGGGATCTTTGACGAGTACAAGACTGGTATCGGCTGTTGGGTCGAACTTAGGTCGTGCCGGATGCCCCACAGGGGCTGATGGATCTACATTGTGAAACTTCATCCATTCGTCTACCTCCTCTTTTAGGAATAGGGGCTGGCTGATGCCATCTACATAGCCAAAGTGTTCAATACCGTCTTTGTTGGCATTGCGGATAATGCTGCCATATTCTATCGCCACGCTGGCCTGGAGATCACTTAAATTGTCTAATATTTCCCTGGCTTTATTGGCCATCCTGTTCCTATCATCATCTGCCAGTAATAACATGGCATGTATCTGTTGCTGAAAGCCTTTTTCCCATTGGCTGACGAGGGGATCATTGTTGATGTCCAGCCTTCCTTTCATGCCTTTTTTGAAACCCTGATCGCTGAACTGTTCTTCCACATCCTCAAAGCCCAGGTATTTATAGCCGGCTGCCGACAGGAAGAAAGCGGTAAAGAGGCCGCCCGGCAGTTTGTTGCGCTTGTACAGTTCCCTATCGCGCAATTGTTTTTTAAAGGTGGTGACCTCACCGGAGATATTTCCTATCCATTCTTTTACCTGCTCTTCACAGCCTTCTCCAAAATGCAGGAATATATGGGTTGTAAAATCGCGGCCATGACCTTTTAAAATATTGCCTTGCATATTGGAGAGGAAAGGATCGATAGAAAAATCCATGGGATCAACCAGTTTCATGATTCGCTTTTTTTGATGATTCGTATTGTAATGCCGGTACAAATATCAATGGAGCGTAGGGCCTCATCAAGGGTATAAGGACTGTATCGGGTGGCGTTTTTTCACCTGGGGAGTGTGGGTGAAAAGACAGGCAAGAAGGCAAAGAGGCACCAAGGCAACGAGGTGAGGACGGGAAATAAAAATGCTGCAGGTATTTGCCTGCAGCATTCTTTTATACTTGCCTTAAATAGATTAATACTTTGCGGGTTCGCCGGGCTTGGGCAATGATTTGCGGATGAACTCGCGGATATGCTCATTGCTGGCGGCGAGGTCTTCTTTGCGCAGGTACATCATATGTCCGCTGCGGTATCCTTCCCAGGTCAGCCGGCTTTTGAGTTTACCACCGGGGTCCATTTGCCACATGTCGTATTTTGCATTGAAGTAATCGCAGGCACCATCATAATAACCTGATTGTACCAATACATGCAGGTAAGGATTTTGTGCCATGGCCTGACGCAGGTTTTCACCAGTCTGGTCACCACTGCGATCCCAGGGATGTACGGAACCAAACATATTGTAGCGCAGGTCGGTCTTATAATTGAGGTCATTGCGCAGGTACATGTTGATGGGTGGAGTAAATGAATGCAGCCAGGAGGTAAGTTCGGCATTAAAATCGGGACCATCACCGGCATCCTGCCTGTCGATACCTTTGTAACGGGAATCCAGGCGACCTACTGTATAACCTTTATCACGCAACAATTCCTTCCAGAAGAAATTGGTAGGCACATCGAGGTTGTGCTGTAATATCACTTTCTCTGACAAGCCTGAATAGCGGGCCATTTTGCCGGCAATCTCTTTTCTCTTTGCTTCGGGCAGGTATCCTCCTTTGGCAATGGCAGGAATAAGTTCGTTGACAGTAAAGTCTTCCACCTCGGGCAACATGGCAGTGAGGTCTTTCTGCTGGAGATCGGAAGGAAGTGCTTTGTGGTACCAGGCAGTGGCTGCATAATAGGGCAGGCGCAAGGCCGCTTCTACAGGACCGCTTCTTTCAATACCCAATTCTGTAGGGGATACCAGCACTACTCCATTGAGGTACATCCATTGTGCGTTCTGCAATTCGAGGGCAAGACCTGATACACGGGTAGTGCCATAGCTTTCACCAATGAGGTATTTGGGAGAAGCCCAACGGTTTTGCCGGGTAACAAAGGTGCCGATCCAATCGGCGAGGTATTTGATATCAGCCCTTACACCAAAGAATTTGGATCCGGGTACATCTTTGTTCATGGGTCTTGAAAAGCCGGTATTTACGGGGTCTACATACACGATATCGGCCACATCAAGAATGGAGTAAGGATTTTCTTTGATGCCATAAGGCTGAACGGGATAACCTTCGTCATCTATGTTCAATAATACGGGACCTGTATAGGCAATGTGCATCCAAACAGAGGCAGAACCGGGACCACCATTGAAAGAAATAACGAGGGGACGGGGTGCTTTGTCTTTAATGTCGGTCCTTTCATAATAGGTATAGAACAAACCTGCAATGGGCTTTCCTTCTTCATCCCATACGGGAAGGGTGCCTGCTATTGCTTTATAAGGGATGCGCTGACCCTTAATGGTCACTTCATGATTGGTGATCACGGAGGCATCCGGATCGATGAGTGACTTTGGAGGAGCCTGCTTTTCTTCTTTTACGACGGGCGGAGCAGGGGTGGCAGCTGATGGTCTTTGAGGCCCACCCTGCCTTTGCTGAGCAAACGATGCACCTAGAACGGATAACAGAAAAGCTGATAGCAGAATTTTTCTCATAACATGGTCTTGTTTAAAAGCTCAATATAGAATTAGAAAGAATTATTAATTGCTAATTATTGATTATTGGTTCATTGATGTTAAGAACAGGATAATTTAGTGCTCAGAGGCACTCCCTTGCAGGAAATCAAAAGTCTTTATCAGTTTATTTTGTATTTAACCTCTTCGGTGATACCCTTCCAGGTATCGGTGCGGAATGGGACAGCCGGAAAACCTTCCTTGTTGTAGAGGTTGGCTTCGGGCATATCATCGGCCCAGGCGTAGCGAACGGCTACGGGCGCCACTACTTTGTCGCTGTATACAATTAATTTATCGCCGCTTACCTGTACCTGTGCAAAATAGAATTTGTGATCGGCGCCCGCAATTTCAAATCCTTTGATGTATCCATATTTATCATTTGCGATAAATCCATTAGCGGCATGGGTAAATGATAATTCAATTTTATTGCCTACTGTTTTCATGGCCTGGTACAAAGGGCCACTCCACTCACCATTCTTTTGGTACAGGTTGTGGAGGGCGATAGCCGCCAGGCGTTTGCCTACATCCTGTTTGTTGCGCGGGTGGATGTCTTTGGATTCACCGATATCAATGGTCACGGCCATGCCGGTGTTGGGCAATGACAAGGTATTGGTTTGTGCTTCGCGCAGCTCGGCCCAGGTGCTACCGTTTTTTGTGCTGCCATTGGCGGCATTGAAGCTGGCGAGTTGTACAAAATAAAAAGGGAAGTCGCCCTGGTTCCAACGCTGCCGCCAGTCGGTAATCATTAAGGGGAATGCTTTGCGGTATTGATAGGCGCGGCCGGCATTGGTCTCACCCTGGTACCAGATGGCGCCCTGTATAGCGTAAGGAATGAGGGGATTGACCATGCTGTTGAAAAGTAATGTAGGGTAATTGTTGGGCCCCACAGTATTGCTGAGACGTACTGATTCTATCCTGAATAACCAGTCACCGGCCAGCGACCAGGATGTGTTGTCAATGGTGAGCTTCATGGTCGCTGTATCACCATGAACACCGCCGCCACCCTGGTTGTCGGTAACACGAATAGCGATTACATTTTTGCCGGCCTTTAGGGTACCAGCGGGAATGGCGTACTTACGGAGGGCATCCCACTGCGCCATGCTACCCACCAGGGTTCCATTGACCCAGGTTTCGTCTACATCATCTATCTGCGCCAATTCGAGGGTAGCAGGTTTGCCGGCCTGGGCGTCTGTCAGTATGATGGTTTTCCTGAACCATACGACTCCATCGAGGTCATCATAGCCCTGGTTTTCCCAACTGTTGGGGAGGGTCATATGGGCCCAATTGGCATCATTGGCATCGGCCAGCTTCCAGTTGGTTGTTTCACTATTGGCGGGTATTGGCCCTTGTTGTGCAACTATTTTCTGCATCAGTAGCTGGGCGCGTTGTTTCATTGCCTCTTCAATATTGGCAACGGGTGTATTGCCAAACAATGTTTTAAATTCTTCGCTGTTTTCAAAGGCTTCTTTGCTGGCCCAGGTTTCCACCATGGTGCCGCCCCAGGAAGTATTGATAAGGCCTACGGGTACATTCAACTGCTGGTAAAGGTCGCGGGCGAAGAAATAGCCGACAGCGGTAAAGTCGGCCACGGTTTGGGGGCTGCACACTTTCCATTCACCACCTGTTAAATCTTTCTGTGGTGTAGTAGCTATTTTATTGGGAACCTTAAAATGCCGGATCTGGGGAAAGTTGGCATTTTTGATCTCTTCGTCTTTGTTGTTGGTGCTGTTGACAACCCATTCCATATTGGACTGACCGGAGCAGATCCACACTTCCCCTACAAGAATGTTGTTGATGGTAAGGCTGTTCTTTCCTTTTACGGTCAATTGCCAGGGGCCTCCGGCCTGCTCGGGGTCGAGGGTAATTTTCCACTGGCCGGTTTTATCGGCTTTAATAGTCTTTAGTTGTTTATTAAACTGGATGGTGACCTTTTCGTTGGCACCGGCCCAACCCCATACAGGAATGGGTTTATTGCGCTGGAGCACCATATTATCGCCAAATATGCGGGGCAGGGTAATATCGGCATAGGCGAGTTGGGCAAGGACCAGGATGAGCATGCTAAGGAAGCTTTTTTTCATATTCAAGTTTGGCTGGAAATGAGGGAAATCTGTTTGCCAGGCTAAAATAGTGAAGAAAGGAGAATACAGAATTATAGAATATAGAATACAGAATTTAGAATGGTTGCCGCGATCTATACTTTGCTGACTATTGGCGGGTGGGTAGAAGACTATTTTAAGGTCTTAGCGTTGAAAGGGAGTTCGAGGGTAGCAAGGGCAGGCAATCCATTGAAAATGTACGGATAATCTACGAGTGATCTATGGTAGGGTTCTCGTAATGTTCTCTGTACGTTCTCTGAAGGTTTTCTGTAGCTATTACCATATTTATATTTACAAATATGTAATCAGCTGATATGAAATAAGAATGCCGGCAACCAAACAGGTGGTAAGTTCCTGTTTTGGCGCCGGCATTCAGGTTTTTCACTAATGACCCGACCCGTTTATTTTGATACCACGTCGAACTTTCTGAAGATGGATCTTACACTGGCCTGAATTTCTTTTTGTGTCACATTGCGGTTGGCTACTTCATCGGTAGTCCAGCCCTGCCAGATGGTATGATCTGATTTGGCATCCACCATGGTTACGGTGAGGGTGCCTTCGCGCACGCTAACGGCATTGTCATCATAACCTAAAAAGGTGGATGGATAATAAATGGTTCCATAACGGCGCAGGTAAGGATTGTAAAATACCCTGCTGTAAGGGCGGGAATAGACGGGATTGGTAGTTTCCCGGGTGTTTCTTTCCACCAGGAGGTCGTAGCTGATGAGTACATCGGGCCTTGACTTATCTTCTTTCCAACCTTGTTTTTCCAGTTCTTTGTTGACGGATTGTTGTACCTGCTTGTCCATCAAATCATTTCTGCGGCTTTTAGTTTCCTTTTGTTCTTCTTTTCTGTCATCTTTCCTGCCTGCATTTTTTTCTTCTTTCCTGTCGTCTTTTTTGTCTTTGCTTTCGCTGGAATTGTCTTTGCTCTCACTGGTTACCCAGGCAAACGTTTTGTATTGTGTAAAATCGGCTGTGTCGTCTTTTTCCACATAGGCCGGTGCTGCGCATCCTACCATGAGCAGTACGGGAAGGGCAAGGACTGCTAAGTTTATCTTCCACTGTTTCATGTCACATTGCATTTATGTTGATAAATTTTTGTCTCTATTATTAACGCAATAAGCAGACCCGACGTCAATAAAGTTTTGTGAAAGATTGGTTAGGAAAACGTTAAACCGGCAATCGACAATCGGTCCCGCAAGCATGCGGGAGCAATGGGTACATACTTCTTTGATTGTGATGATTATATGGTAACTATTAATAAACGACGGGTAAAGAAAAAGATAGAAGCTTGTAATTGCATAACCTGCCATGGAAGCGTTGATAAAGCAAGGTGTAAAACAGGCAGACGGGATTGGCAGGAGCTGCCTAAGCGGCAGTAAAAAACCCCGGCGAACCGGGGTTGTATAGCGCATGAGACTGGTAGCAGCCTTTTTTGCCCTTTACTGCAACCAGACAATTATTCGGCCACGAGGGTTTCCTGTATCTCCCTGAGGAGGCCGGCAGCATTATAATATTTGTAGTTCAATACAAAGGTTTTGGTAGCCGGATCATACGTGCAGGTACCGTCATTTGCCAGGGAAGGAAAACTTGGGTTAACCGCACTGGGGAGTACAGTAACCTTGTGGGTAGTGGGATCTATTTTCAGGTACAACCAGGCAGTGGTAAGGTCGGCCACTTCTGTTTCGACGGTGGTGAGGTCAACGGTATAGAGGTATTTGCTGCCTCCAATGGGGGCCTCTGCGGCAACCGGTGTTTGATTGGTGGTACCAGTATACAGTGTGCGAAGACCTGATGCTTCGTAGGAGCCTTCATAATCGTTCTTCACTTTCAATTCAATGAGCACGTCCTTGTAAATAGAACTGATCTCTCCCTGGCTTACCTGTGCAATAGTGAGCCCGATAGCATATTCACCACCGGTAATGGCGGAAGGTTTTATCCGGATGCGCACTTTGGTTTTGCGGGTTGCAGGCGACACCACCAGGTCGTAGGACAGGATGTTAAAAGACCCGGCCGGAGGCTGTGTATAGGCCGTGAGATGGGCCAGGTTGTAATTGGTAAGGATCGCATTGTTCAAAGCGACCTTTACCTGTACATCGGAGTTGAACTCGGAACGGAATATCTGCAGCTCGGTGAGATCGGTTTCTATAAACTGGTCTTTATAATCCAGGGCCAGTGTATTGATCTCATTTTTTGCTTCGGTAAACTCGGTGATGATGCGTTTGGTGTTGTCTTCATAATCAACCTTATACTTTTCCTTTATACAGGAGCTGGCAAACAATACGACGAGCAAACTATAGAGGATGGTTATTTTTTTCATCTTGGTTTTATTTGTTGTTAATACCCATCATTTTGCCTGAGGTTGGGATTTACATTGGTTTCATTGAAAGGTATAGGCCATGCCCATGAACGGCTGTTGGAAAGCAGTGAGCAAATAGTGCTGGGACTATTGGTATTGGAGGCGCAGCGATTAATGGGCGATTTGTTCAACCGTTTGAAATCGAAAAAGCGATGTCCTTCAAAGGCCAGTTCTTTTCTTCTTTCGGTAAGAATGGCTGTCAATATAGCATTGCCAGTTTCTGAACCCTGGGTAAAGCCATCAATACGGTTTCTCCTTAACTCATCGAGATCATCCAGCGCATCGCTTTGTTTAGTAAGTCTAAAATTGGCTTCGGCCCTGATGAGGTATAACTCGCCTACGCGGTAGGCTTTCCAATCCACCACGCCATCTGTTTTGGTGCCTTTTCCAATGTGCTTCACCACGATAAGGCGCGGAGCATGGGGTGTACCATTCAGGTCGCCAACCAGGGCCATATAGGAGCCATATCGTACATCATTAGCCTGGTCGTATAAAGCGGTCAATCCCTGCGCAGGGCGATAGGCACCACGATTACCACGGGCAAAGTATACGTTATCGTAGACGGCGCCATCCTGCACACTTTCAAAACTAACGGCCCAGAGTACCTCTGCTACTGATTCATCATTCCAGATAAAAGGGAATTCATCAATGGTACTCAGGGATGTGCGGCTAATAACGGCGGTAGCTGCATCAGCAGCGGCCTGCCACAGGCCAGCATACAGGTTCACGCGGGCCTGCATGGCTTTTACCACCAGCCAGTCAACGCGTGATTTATTAGTAGCTGTATTAATGGGTTTGTCCAATTCGCCGGAGAGTTGGGTAGCTGCTTCTGACAGGTCGGCCAGGATCTTATCGTAGGATTCTTTTACGTTGCTACGGCCTGGTTTTGCGGTAACATCAAAAGTGGTAATGTAGGGAATGCCTTTGGCAGTGGAATTGCCTTCCAGTGATTCGCCATACAGGCGAAGGAGGTCAAAATGCACATGGGCGCGGATGGCCAGGGCCTGTCCTTTGATACGCCTGGCTGCTTTGGGATCCTGGGAGGCAATGTTATCAATATCGCGCAGGATGATGTTAACACCCGAAATAATAGCATAGGCGCTAAGCCAGGGGGTCCTTACAGTGCCATCGGTAGGGATATAGGTCCATTCGGAAGTAGATTGTTCATTGCCCAATGATTCATTGGTCTCAATAAGGTCGTCGCTCATGATATCGGGTGCAATAGAAAAGGGGCCGATGCCGCCAGAAGAGTAATAATCACCCGCCTGGAAAGCGTCATAAGCGCCTGTAAGAGCATTATCGGCTTCTGCGATGCTGGCCAGCGGACTGCTGCCATCCAGCTGGTATTCGGGCTTAATTTCGATCTGTTTGGCACATGCGGTGAACAGGACGAGGAGCAGGAAGAAGCTGGCTGTATGGAGGTATTTATAGTTAGTATTTTTCATTACTGATTTTTTAAATTGAACAATTCCTGTTGCTTAAAAGCCAATGTTGATACCTGCTGTTACTGTTTTAAGGGTAGGGTACTGGGCTCCCGCATTCAGGACAGAATTGCCTGAAACAGGGGCTTCGGGGTCATAGCCCCTGTATTTGGTACCAGTGAACAGGTTTTGGCCTTGCACAAAAACACGCAGGCTATTGATCTTTATTTTGTCCAGTAATCCTTTTGAAAAATTATAAGCGAGTTGTACATTCCTCAACCGCCAGTAGCTGCCATCTTCTACAAAATGGGTGGTTTTCTCCAGGTTGTAAACGCTGGGATCGGCGCGTGGGATATCGGTCCTGTCGCCTGGCTGACGCCATTCGCGCAACAGGTCCCTCGAAAGGCTGGAAGCTGTATAACCGGGATATTCCACATTGAAGCGGTCGTTGTTATACAGTTCATTGCCCAATGCAAATACCCAAAATACCTGGAGCTCCAGGGCCTTGTACCGGAAGGTATTGGTAATGCCGCCAAAGTAGGGCGCATCTGAAGTGCCGAGGTATACATTGTTATCGGCGGTAAAATCCTTGGTTATTTTTCCATCCTTGTCATAATACAAGGGATCTCCGTTGTCGGGATCTACACCTGCATATTTAACCAAATAAAGGGTATTGAGTGGTTTGCCAATTTTTAATACGCTGACGCCATCATTCACCAACACATTGTCTTCGCCGCCGGCGCCCAGTTCGAGAATGGTATTTTTATTGTAGGTGAAGTTACCATCGATGGTCCAGCTGAAATCGCGCGTGCTAACGGGCACACCGCGCAGATTTACTTCGATACCTCTGTTGCGCATACGGCCTGCATTGGAAAGGACGGTCGCAAAACCCGAGGTCATGGATATGGTTTTGTTGTAGAAGAGGTCTTTTGTAAGACTGTTGTAATATTCTACCGAACCACTGATGCGATTTTTCAACAGGGCAAATTCAATACCCAGGTTGAGGGTTTGCTTGGTTTCCCATTTGAGGTCGGGGTTACCGGGTGAGGTCAGACCCAAGCCTGTAATACCACCATAGTTGATCTTACCGTACAGAGCCCTGGAAGCAAAGTCGGTGATACCAGTCTGGTTACCCACGGTACCATAGCTGGCTTTTACCTTGAACTGGTCAAGGATCGTTTTCCAGGAATCAAAGAAAGATTCGTCTGAAACTATCCAGCTGGCGCCTACATTATAAAAGTCGGCCCATTTGTTATTGGCACCAAAGCGGGACGAACCATCACGCCTGTAACCTGCCTGGAAAAAGTAGCGGTTCTTATATCCATAAGTGGCTTCGGTGAAATAGGAAACCAATGAATTATTGGTACCAGTTCCCCCCACTACAGGGATGAATCCATTATCACTTGTACCATCGGTAATACCTGCTTCATTAGGGAAGGGTAGTGTAAACCCAAAGCCTGTAAAGTTGAACCGGTTAAAATCATTTTTCAGTATTTCCTGGTAAACGGTGGCGCTGATGTCGTGTTCGCCAAAAGAGTTTTTGTAATTAATGGAGTTGGTGCCCACGTACCGGAAGTTGCGGTCGAACAGGCGCAACAAGCTACCCTGCCCGCCCTGGGCCTGTTTACCGGCATTGGTGCCTGGGGCGCTGTAGACCTCCCTTTCATTTTGGGTATAATCAAAGCCCCAGTTGGTACGCAGGGTGATCCCTTTTACAAAAGTGGGTTTGTATTCAACAAAAGCGTTGGCGATGCCTTTCCACTGGGGAAACCGGCGTTTGTTTTCCAGCAGTTCCTGCAAAGGGTTGGGCTGGCCAGACGGGGTGGGATCCTGCAGGTATTTGCCATCCTTGTCGTAGGGCGTGAAATAAGGCAATGACCAGCGGATACCGTTCAGGGGAGAAACGATGCTTTGGTTGTTTTCGGAAGTATTGTTAAGAATAGAGTAACCAAATGAGGCATTGACCCCGAAACGGAGTTTATCGGTACCGCTTTCGAGGTTGATGCGGCCTGTATACCTTTTCACGTCGGTAGCCTGTACCACACCGCTTTGATCGACGTAACCGATGGATGCGTAGAACCTGGTACGGTCGTTACCTCCGGAAGCGCTTAGCTGGTGCATTTGGGTAGTACCCGTGCGAAAGAACACATCCTCCCAATCGGTATTGATATTTTTTAAACTGTCTATATCAGCCTGAGACCAGCCATTGGGGTTACCGTTGTCCATTTCATAGGCCAATTTTTCCTGGGAGTTCATCAGTTTGAGTTTCTGACGAGGCCATTTACTTTGGCCATACTGTACGTCATAATTAAAGCGTACGGGCCCGGAACGTCCTCTGCGGGTAGTGATGACAATAACGCCACCGGCGCCGCGCGATCCATAGATGGAGGTAGCGGCAGCATCTTTCAAAACGGAAATGCTTTCAAAGTCGCCCTGATTGAGGGAAGCAAAATCGGCCCCATTGATCTGAACACCATCCACTATATATAACGGTGCCGTGGATCCGTTGATAGAACCACGACCGCGGATGACGATCTCGGCGGCAGCGCCTGGCTGCCCTGTACCGGTCCTTACATTAACACCGGTTGCCTGGCCTTGCAGCAACTGATCAAAGGAAGCGGCAGGCTGCGTACGGACCTCATCAATGGCTACCACGGCCGCCGAACCGGTTGAAGCGCGCTTTGAGCGGGTAGTATACCCAGTTACCAGCACTTCGGTGAGTGCGCCCTGGCCACGTGCCAGCTGTACGTTGATCAACGGAACGTCTGTGACAGCAACTTCCTTATCAGCCGAACCTGCCGAAGAGATCACCAAAACATCACCAATGGCGGCACGGATCGTAAAATTCCCCGCAGCATCGGCTGCCACACCTGTACGTGCGCCTTTAACTTTTACGGAAGCAAATGCAATGGGCTCTCCCCGATCGTCAATAATACGCCCATTAATGTTTTTCGTTTGTGCAAAAGAATAGAGAGTCATGAACATAGCAAGGAAATGCAATAGGATTTTCCTCATAAGAAATGTTTTTGATGGCTAAAATGTTAGTACGGCCATTAATAAGAGGCTGGAAAATAGTCTTGTGCTGCTACGCTGATCATGGATTTTTACCGTTCGAATAGGAAGACATGCACTAACTTATCTTGACGACTAAAAACCAAACATTAGTACAGTTGCACTTATATGGGCAACCGAATCTGTATAACGGAAATGTACTTCTAGAATACCGCTTACCGTATACCCACTGCAATATGGCTTAAAAGATTGCTGCTCAGGAGGGAAGAGCCCCGGATCAACAAAATGGATGGCTGAATGGTGGTTTTAAATGCCTTAAGTAAAAGGGAATATGGTTCACGCTTCAACAGCGTGAGCAGCCAGCTCCAATAGAGTGGTTTTGGATCGTCAGGCTCGCAGGGCAGACACGAGGTAAGTGATCTTGGCGTGTAATTCGACGGGGCGGAATGGTTTGTGAATGAAATCGGTAAAGCCTTTCTGCAGGAGGTCTTCCTGCATATTATCGTATACGGCGGCGGTAAATGCCACCACGGGTATATTGTTGTTGAGTTTGCGGATCTCCCGGAGTGCAGTGGCCCCATCCATTTCGGGCATTTCGAGGTCAATGAGGAGGAGGTCAAATTCTTCTTTGCGGAATTTGTCGACGGCTTCTCTGCCGTTGACGGCCTCGCTCACTTCGATGCCCCATTTGGCGAGGAAGCGCTTAGCTATGGCCAGGTTTACCGGATTGTCTTCTGCAATGAGCACTCTCACACCAGGCAGCTGTGTGAGTTGGCTTATGTTTTCCTCATGGATGTACCGGGGCCTGCTTTCGTTGATCTTCAATTCGACGGTAAAATGGAAAGCGCTGCCTTTTCCTTCTTCGCTTTCCAGCAGCAGGTCGCTGTTGAACTTGTTGACGAGTTTTTTGGTAATGGCAAGGCCGAGTCCGGTACCTCCGTATTTACGGGTGGTATTTACATCGGCCTGTGTAAAGGTGTCAAAAATCTCACGGTGTTTATTTCTGGGTATCCCAATACCGGTATCCATGACGATGAACTGGATGGTAGCTTTGGTACTGGATGCGAACAGCTTGCGAACGGCCAGGGTGATCTTGCCGGCATGGGTAAATTTGATGGAATTGGACAGGAGGTTGCTCAGCACCTGGTTGAGGCGTGTTTCGTCGGTAATGAACTCGGCATTGAGCCTGTCGTCAATATCTGTTTTAAATTCCAGTCCCTTTGCTTTTACCTGGGAAGCAAACTGGGTGGACACCTGTTGTATGAATTCTTTGATGTTGACAGGGGCCTCTGCGAGCTCGAGTTTGCCTGCCTCAATTTTGTTATAGTCAAGGATATCATTGATGAGCATCATCATATGCTCGGAAGAGAATTTCAGGATATCGAGGTGTGCCGCCTGTGAAGGCAGGTGTTCTTCCTGGACCAGGAGGTTGGAAGCGCCGATGATGCCATTTAAGGGGGTACGCAGCTCATGGCTCATATTGGACAGGAACCTCGATTTGGCCTTGGCTGCTACTTCTGCTTTCTCCTTGGCCTTCATCAATTCAAATTCGGTCATTTTTACGTGGGATACATCGAGGATACTGATCTTGGTATAGCGAATATCTTTATAAGAAAAGGGGGCTACACTGACATAGCCATGGAAAGTGCGGCCGTTTTGGGTGGTAAAAGCGAGTTCACCCTGCCAGCTTTGTGTTCCATCGGACACGGTTCTTTCAATAGAGTTGAACTGACGTACATGGTCTTCATCAAACCAGTTCTCTACATGGGAGCCTTCTATCTCCCGTTTTTCCGTTACATCAAAGAGTTCGAGGGCGCGGTGGTTGCAGCTGGCAATGATGCCCGACTGGCTGAATATAATAAACACGCCATCGAGTGATGTATTGAAAATGGTATCTCCGAATTTTTTCTCCTGCAGTATGGCTACCTCATTATCCTTATTGACGCGCAGGATAGAATAAGAGAATATGATGGTCATACACAGGGAGATGACAAGGTTGCTACTGTACAATCGTGTGTACAAAGCATCATTGATAACCTGTACGGTATTGGTGTAAGGCGATAGTTTAAGACAGATGAGTGATGCAATAACGGTAATGGTATAGACTATGAACAATTCCCTGGAGTTTCGCCGTATACTCACCACAAATGTGAGGACGAGGAAATAAGGAAAGTAAAAAAGGTATTCGCCTGCTTTGAGGCCTTCGATATAACTGATGACAATGAGGTAGAGGTTGAGGTTTACGACTGCTATAATGCGACCGATTTCCAATTTTCGACGTGAGCCAAAATAAAAGGCGAGCAGGAAAAAATAAGCTGATGTAATGTTGATCAGCGCACTGATATAGAGTTTATGATAAAAGTAAGAGACAACGGAAAAGAAATTAACGAGTAATGCGAGGAGAATAAACTGGTTGAAGCCGATGATCTTTTTACGCTGGTCTTTGGTAATGCCGTCCTGCAGACCCGAAAACACAATATCCCGGTAAATTGACCACCCCAGATATAATAATTTCTGCTTCATAGAGTTATTGGATTAGGCATTTGTGACAAAACGGGTTTCCGGACTTGTTATGTAACGATAAAAACGAAAATCTATTTCCTATGAATCAGCCCACCCTATCTAAGCAATTCATTTTCAATGAAAAAATAAACAGTGATTACCTCTTCAGCCTGTATGCAGATGACTATCCTTATATAGAAGAGGTGTTTTCCGTAACGCTGCAACATTTTGACCAGGACTTTGAAGCCATCCAGGTAGCCTATGCGGGTGGTGATATTTCCGATCTGAAAAAGGGGGTGCATAAGATAAAGCCTGCATTTGGTTTTGTGGGGCTTACAGATATTCAGCAGATCTGTGGCGCTTTTGAGGATGCCTGCCAGGAAGCAACGGAAAAAGAGGCATTAAAAGCAGGTTATAAAAACCTAGTTGCCTCCTTAGAAGAAGGAAAGCTCGTTTTAGAAGCAGAATACCGCAAGTTGAAAGATTTTAATGCCAATCCTCTATGAACTTAAAGTGTGTAATTGTAGAAGACCTGCAGGTAGCTGCTGATTACCTGGCTAAATGTTGTGAGAAAAGTGGACAGATCGATGTGCAGGCACATTTTCCGAATGTGCAGGAGGCGCTGGTATACCTGAACCAACATGCTGTAGATCTCCTATTCCTCGATGTTGAGATGCCCGGCGCTACGGGTTTTGAGCTGTTGGATCAACTGGCTTATTTTCCCAAGGTGGTGCTGACCACCTCCAAATCAGAATATGCGTATGATGCTTTTGAATACAATGTAACTGACTTCCTGAAAAAACCTTTTACGTACCAGCGTTTCCTGGAATCTTTACAAAAGCTCACTACCTCTACGCCGGAGAACAATATTACGAGTACAGCCACGGACCATATTTTCATTAAAAGTGATGGGAAGCTGGTGCGGCTGAACAATGATGACATCCTGTATATTGAGAGTATGGGGGATTATGTGAAGTTTGTGACCGGCGATAAAAAATACGTAACGCACAATACGATCAAGAACCTGGAAGAGAAAGTGAACAGGCACTGTTTTATTAAGGTGCACCGCTCCTACATTATCAATATCACGAAGATTGACGATATCCGCGAAAATGACCTTTATATTAAGGGTAATGAGATTCCCATCAGTAAGGCCCACCGCAGTGAAGTGATGAAAAGGCTCAATATTATTTAGGAGTTGGCTGTTAGGTATTAGCTGTTAGCCTTTAGGAACTAGCTGGGAGCCTTTGAGGCTCCTTTTGCGCTTCGTTCTACAATCGTTTAATTACCAGTTTCTTAACCTATTTTACCCAATCTCAATAGGTTTCCGCCCATTCTACTTATCGAGGAATAAGGTCGTTTCATCGGTCATTAGGGTCCATAACACTAAAAAACTTCCCCTCCTGCCTTTCCTTTTACACCTTTGTATCAGCAAGGGAGTAAGCCCTGAACCACTACCAAAAAAGACTGATTATAGTAAAAGATATTAATTGCGACGGTTATCTCTATACTCTTAGTTACGCAAATGAAGTCCGTACAGTATGAAAACTAATGGGTAAAATGCTCCAGCCTTTACCCATGTACACCCAGGATTTCATTGGAAGCAGCCGAACCACCTGGTTCGGTTGCTTCTTTTTATGATCTACCCAACGAGGGGGCTATTCCCCCAAAACGACGTTCCGCCACTGTTTGCCGAAAAAAATAGGTTAAAGTAAAAAGAATCTGCATCTTTGTTTTGTCGAAAAGCTCCCGGACCTGCCCGGGGACTGCATCTCAGGCTGGCTACACGGAGTCGCCTACCCGTCCAACTATCCCAGGAAAGACTTGATGATTAGCACGTAATCTCCTCGAAGGAAAACCTCTGCCAATGTCTATGATGTCCAACGCATTCAATATTCGATGGACCCTTAAAAGATTTAAAAGGTTAAGTATTCAGTAAGAACGTTTGACGACCCACAGTAAAGAATTTTAAAGCTGCTCCGTGAAGCAGCTTTTTCTTTTTAACCATGATTAAGAGGATTTGATGGGATCGGAAGTCAGACTTCGATAGGCGCAAGTAGAGGATTGCCCCTACAGGGCAAATGAATTTGTTAATTTTCGTTTCTACAAAGCTGTTGCCCCTAAAGGGGCAAGAATGTCCTTCGACAGACTTCTGAGTTCCCTACCCCAAGCCGATCTCACTATGGCGTTCGGGGATCTCTACATCGAGGAATCCTTTTCTTATAAGTCGTTGTTTGAATGCCTGCTGTACTTCATATTCACCATGCACAAGGAATAGTTTCTTTACGAGTTTGGGATCCTGGCCGGCCAGGAACTGGCTCAGGTCTTCATAATCGCCATGGGCACTCATACTGCGGATGGCGCCTACCTCGGCATGCACTTCATGGCGCACGCCAAAGATGCCTACTTCCTTCGCGCCTGCCATCAATCTGCCACCAAGCGACATGGGCTCACAATAACCAGTGAGTAAAATGGTATTGCGGGTGTTTTCAATGTTGTTGCTGATATGGTGCTTCACCCTGCCTGCTTCTGCCATACCACTGGCGGAAATGATGACGCAAGGTTCATTGCGGAAGTTGAGCAATTTAGATTGTTCTACTGTTTTTATATACTTCAGGCCAGTGAATGCAAAGGGATCACTATCTGTGCGTAATACCTGCTGAATATGTTTATTGAAGTATTGGGGAAATTTCTTTAGCAGTTCTGTGACTTCAATACTGAGCGGGCTATCCACAAAATAATCGAGCTTAGGTAAACGATGCTCGAGTTCCAACTGATTTAAGGCGTACAGGAGTTCCTGGGTTCTTCCCACGCTAAAAGCAGGCATGATGAGCTTACCTTTTTTCTGCAAGCATGTTTTTTCAATCCACTGCAATAGCTGGTCGGGCGTGGTTGTTTGTTCATCATGGAGGCTATTGCCATAGGTTGATTCCAGGAGGATATAATCTGCCTGTGAAAAATTGGCGGGCGACTTCAATATCACATCGCGGTAGCGGCCTACATCACCACTGAAGGTAAGGCGGGTTGTTTTCCCGTTTTCCCTGATACGCAGGTGCACGGCAGCGCTGCCAATGATATGACCTGCGTCGGTATACATCACTTCTACATTATCATCAACCTTATGCCAATCGCCATAATCCACTCCCACAAAAAGGTCCAATGCAGCCCAGGCATGCTCTTTGGTATACAGGGGTTCTATATAAGGCTGCCCTTCGGCAGCTCGTTTCTTATTGGCATATTTGACATCATTTTCCTGGATGCCGGCAGAGTCTTCGAGCAGGAGGGCTGCCAAATCTTTGGTAGCGGGTGTTGAGAATATCTTACCATTAAAGCCATCTTTGACCAGTTTGGGGATCAGCCCGCTGTGGTCTATGTGGGCATGGGACAAAATGAGGTAATTGACATTGCGGGGATCAAAACCCCAGGTACTGTTGAGGGCATCGGTTTCGGCGCCCATACCCTGGAACATACCACAATCCAGGAGGTATTTCTTTCCATTGTTTAATGACAGAAGGTGTTTGGAACCGGTAACGGTACGGGCAGCGCCATGAAATGCTATTTTCATTTTTTAATTTTAAAGGACCATGTAAATAAGAACTCTGCTACAGATTCACCCTGGTCGTTGATACCGGAGGAACGGGTAACCAGGGATTGGGCTTCGCTGGTAGCTATGGCTTTTTCAACTGTTTCTTTTAAAGCCATTCCATCAGCGCATGTAAAGGTAGTAGTGCCTGTAGCTTTTTTGAAATAATTGGCTTCCATCTTAACAATGAGCATAGAAATGGCAGGTTTACGTTTATACACCTGTACCATCGCCAATGCTCCGGTAGAGAGTTCGGCTGCCATGGCCAGGCAGGCAAAGTAGGTAGAACGAAAGGGGTTTTGTGAAAACCATTTGTACGGTACTGTTACCACGCATTTCCCTTCGGCCACTTCCCTGATGCGTACGCCGGAAAAAAAAGCAGCAGGCAACTTAGCCAATAAGAACATCCTGCTTTTCACAGGATGCTTCATGAGTTGTATAAATGTTTGGGCGGTAGACGGCATACTATTTCTTCTTATAGGAGGCAGGATCCAATGCTTTGGGTGACCAGTTCTCAAAAAACTCTGTTACTCTACCTTTGCTGTATCCTTTTCCTTCTTCAAGGTAAGCCGAATTTTGTGTATGCAGGCGATTCCCCTTGCTATCCAAAATAATGAATACCGGGAAGCCAAATCGCTGAGGATAGCCGAAGCGGGCCATGAGTTTGTCATTCTCATTTTCCTGGCTAAAGTTCATATGATATACTATGTAATTGGCATTGACAAGGGAATCAATAGAAGCGTCTTTGGTAATAAAATCATGGAAGCGGGCACACCATATACACCAGTTGCCCCCTATCTGAACAAATACATTCTTACCGGCCGCTTTTGCCTCTTTGATCTTTTGGGTCAAAGCTTTTTCAGCATCTTCGGTGGGCTTGTACAATTTAAAAGCCTTCATGTCCTGTGCATGAAGGGAAATACTCAAAAGAAGAATAAGGGTAACAAGGGGTAGTTGCTTCATATGAAGTAGGAGAATTTAGAATACAGAATTCAGAATACAGGATAAATACAGGGAACACAATAGGACCAGCCTATTTGGTTATCTCAACAATGGTGGCGACTACTTTGTTCTCATCGCCGCCTGCATTGAAATGCATGGTTCCTTTGCTGGTATTGTCAAAACGTACATTTCTTACGATACGGCCCGACAAAGCAGTGTTTAACCTTGTGGCATAATCAGATTGGGGATTGCGGCTGATCTGTTCGTTCAGGGCATACCAATCGAGGGGTTCTTTGCTCACCACTACGGCCATGATATCACGTTTGCCAATACTATCAGGAGTCATGCTTTTGTCTTTTGGAAAAAGGCGGTAGCCGGTGATGCCGCAGAAGGGTGCATATTTTGTTTTCTTCGGATCGTCTTTGCTTGGATACGGGAACAAGGTATAGCTGGTGCCATCGGTCTCTTTGCCAAAGACATAGATATAGCACTCTGTGCTGTTCTTTACCTCTATCTTAAACTTGCTTCCCGGCTGCATGGGAGAAGTGGTCTCAAAAACATTATTGCCTGCCAGCCGAAGGGCCACATATCCCTTGGGCACCATCCTGCCATTTTCTTCTGCTACGGGTACAAGTCCGATCTCACATTCGAAGGGCTGGTTGGCGGCGGCGCCCATTTTAGCCATGGGCTCCAATCCGTAAGCTTCGCGTACAAAGGTTCTGAAGTCGCCATAGCGTACCCAGGCAAATCCGTTGTTGCCCCATTCGGGTCCCCAGCTGTTCATCAGGAGGAAGGCACCACCATATTTGCGGTCATCGTATCCTACCACGCACATGGCATGACCACCAAAGCCCATTTGGGATTGGTCGCCCTGTTCGGGTTCCCAGAGGTCCCTGCCTTGCATGGGTTGCATAAAGCTGGGCCCTACCATCATACCAATCACCACAGGGGCTCCCTGGGAGAGGTTTTCCCTGATAGCGCGTATATCAATAGCATCTGTACGATCGCCCTGGGAAAGGCGGTTAAAGCCGCGCATTTTATACTGAGCGGCTTCCTGGATCAGCTGTTGGCTGGGCGGCCTTGTACAGTCCTGATCTGAATAGGGAAATTTATCGTACGCAACAGCGCCTTGTTTGGTCATGTATTCCATGGCCCTGATGATATAGGATCCCTGACAGCCCTGGAGGCCGATCTGGTTATAGAGGAAAGCGGGGCTAAAGCGCAGGTTATCGCCAGGCTCGTTGGTACGGGCTGCTTCCAGCACGGTGCGGGCGCCATAGGCACTGCTCCAGGCTACACAGCTGCCCTGCTGGCCCTGGTTGCCTACAGCGGGTGCAAATTTTTGCAGGTTGGCACTTTCGGGCAGGGGATTTTTATTATCGTCTTCTGCGAGGGGTTCATAGATACTTGCTTTTTCAAACTGACGCGGATCTAAAAATCCACCGGTGGCCAACTGGGCCACCTGGCTCAGGTTGCAGCCACCGCCGCCTCTTCCCAGGAGGAAATAAGCGCCTACGCCAATGACGAGCAAAAACAAAATACCCTTGCCCCGGAAAAGGCCCAGGAGTAAGGGCAAAAGACCCAGCAAGCCTCCACCACCTCCCCCACCGGGGAAGTTAGAACGGCCGCCACCGCCGCCACTGTTATTACTACTATCTTGTTGATCCTGTGGATCATCGGTCATACGTATAGGCATATGTAGTAAATTTTGGTTCTATACTAAATGTACCAAGAATTCAGAAAAGCCACATGAAGAAATTAATAAATGCAAGCTTCGAGCCGTCCCGCGGGAGCGGGACAAGTTTTGCGTTGATAGGCCGGAGGGGAAATTATGCGCTGCGAGGCGGTTACTATAATTGGGTAGTGCATAAAAAAAGAACTACACCAATGAGGTGCAGTTCTTTTGAAAACCCAGCAGTAAAGTTCATTATTCCAGAAATGCTTTATATAGGTATGTACGAAAAACAATGTGTGCCGGATTTGCTTTATGATCATAGTTTTTGAAAGAAAGATCCATAGGGGTAAAAGCAACGAGGTGTTAAGTAAGAGGGGCAACAAGACGGTGAGGGAATGAGGAGCTGAGGTGAAGATTTTATGCGTCCCGGGACTGTAATGAATGCAATTGGGAGGTATTTTTTACCACATCGTGGTATTTTACGCGTACTTCAAAGGAGGTAACTTGCCGCTTCATCGTCACCATATAACCTAAAAAAAGTACCATGGCTCTAAAAAAGAAAACCTCCAGGAAGGCTGTAAAAAAAGCCCCACCTCCCAAAGCCGCTACACCTAAAAAAGCTGTCAAAGCCGCTGTCAAAGCAATTAAAACTGCTCCCGTATTGAGAAGCAAAGGTTCGCATGTTGTATATGTAGATTCACGTTTTTTCTTTCCATCCGATAGCAGTTTGGGATATATAGATCATTTCCAGGAAGGCCGGCAAACGGTAACGCCTGGTACAGCGCTTGTAGCAGCACTTCCCTTACCGGTGAATGCTGTAATAAAATCAGTGACTGTATATTATAAGAATACGAGCACAGAAGATATGCAGTTCTTCATTCTGAAGAAAAGCATTGATCACCATTGCCCCAGTGGAGAAGTAGAAGTTACCATTGACTTCCTGCCGCCTGCCACTTTAGCCCCGGATAATTTTGTAGCGAAGTTCATCGACCACTTTGATGCGGGTGGATTGATCAAAGACAAATATTTATACTTTATTGAAGTATACGGAACCGGCAAGCCCAGTGAAAAAGATGTACGTCTGCTGAGGGGAATCAGGATTGATTATACGTATGTGGGGTAAGATGCAGGCAACGAGGGAAAGTATATAACATGAAAACAACAACGGGTCTTTTCCGTAGGGGAAAAAGACCCGTTGTAATTTTATAGTCAAGAGTCTGAGTCGGGAGCAGTCGGGATGTGCCCGGTAATTAACTATAAAACTTCTACCTGGTTGCGCAGCAGGTCTTTAAACTCATCGCGTTTACGAATGAGGTGGGCCTTCCCATCGATCACCAATACTTCAGCAGGTTTGTAACGGGCGTTGAAGTTGGATGACATTTCAAAACCATAAGCGCCGGCATTCCTGAATACGAGGTAATCTCCTTCGCGTACTTCGTTCAAAGTACGGTCCCAGGCAAATGTATCGGTTTCGCAAATGTTGCCTACTACGGAATATTTCTTCAGCTCACCTGTGGGATTGCTGATGTTCTCAATGTGATGGTAAGCATCATAGAACATGGGACGAATGAGGTGGTTGAAGCCGCTATCTACGCTCACAAAAGTGGCAGCAGAAGTTTGTTTCATCACATTTACCTGTGTAACGAAATAACCGCATTCGCTTACCAGGAACTTGCCGGGTTCAAACCATACTTGTAAGGGCCGGCCGCCGGGATTGGGATGGGCCGCAAATGCTTCACTTACTTTTTGGGCAAGGAGGTTGATATCGGTTTCCACATCGCCTTCCTGGTAGGGCACTTTGAAGCCACCACCCAGGTCGATGAATTCCAGTTCTTTAAACTGGGGTACGATATCGAACAACACTTCAATACCTTTTACAAATACCTCTACGTCCTTTATCTCGCTACCGGTATGAATGTGCAGGTCGCTAATGCGGAGGTTGTGTTTTTTTACCAGCGCCAGGATCTGGTCGATCTGGTCTACGGGGATACCGAATTTGCTTTTATCGTGGCCGGTAGATATTTTAAGGTTACCGCCTGCCATGATGTTGGGGCGCAGGCGTAGGCCTACGGGATAGCTATGACCGTATTGCTGACCAAATTTGTCGAGATTGGAAAGGCTGTCGATGTTAATGATGATCCCCAACTCTTTGGCCTCTGCAATTTCGCTGAAGGCAATTCCATTGGAAGTATACAAGATCCGCTCCGGGGGGAAACCAGCATGGAGGGCCAGCTTTACCTCATTGATGGAGCTACAGTCTACATTGGCGCCGAGGGAGCATATATATTTAAGAATATTAATATTGGTCAATGCCTTGCAGGCATAAAAGAATACAGTATTGCTTTTATCGAAAGCAGTGGTGAGTTTCTGGTATTGCTCTTTGATCTTTTCTGCGTGGTATACGTACAGTGGGGTGCCGAATTCACCGGCCAGTTGGGTTAAATATTCTTTAGTAAGATGCTGTGACATAGTGTGCGAATATACTGGTAAAAAAAATGTCACAGCATGGGCTGTGACATTTGTATCTCAAAAAAACTATATCGCTGATTAGGTGGATTAAAGGGATTGAAAGAATCGTACGGGAACTTCTACTTGTGCTTCTTTTCTTCGTCCTGGTTATCTTCATCCTCGTCGTCTTCTTCATCTTCATCTTCCTCGTCATTGCCGTCCTCTTCCTCTTCCTCTTCTTCATCGGTTTCTTCGCCATCTGCTTCTTCTTCATCGCTTTCCTCGTCGTCTCCATCTTCTTCGTCTTCTTCCGCTTCGCCGTTCTCTTCTTCTTCCCCGGTTACTTCACCTTCTTCGTCGGCTGCTCCTTCTTCTTCCTGGTCTTCGTCCTCTTCACTTTCTACTTCGCCGGCTTCTTCTTCGGGCTCTTCTCTGCTGTCTTCTGCTTCGGGGTTTTCTTCGCCGTCCTCTACTTCTGTATCTTCTTCACCAGCCACAAAATCAACGGCTTCGCCATTAAGGTGGCCTTCGGCGGCTTCTTCTACCACTCCTTCTATCAACTCACCATTTTCTGCAACTACCAGTACTGTGGCATCATCAGCTCCTTCTGCAGGTTCCTGGGGGGCATTGGCAGTATCGTGAGCCGCTTGTTCAGCTATTGCATCGGTAACATTAGTAGCGTTGACCATGGCTTCATCAAATACTTCCTTGAGTTTGGGCAGGTCTTCGGCCGAATTGATACCGAAGTAGTCCATGAAGTTTTTGGAAGTACCGTATACCAGGGGGTGACCGGGCATCTTCTCATTACGGCCTGTGATGACAATGAGGTCCTTTTCCAGTAATTTCTGGATGGCGTAATCACTGCTCACACCACGGATGGCTTCTATTTCGGCTTTTGTAACGGGCTGTTTGTAAGCAACAATGGAAAGGGCTTCGAGGGCGGCCGTGGATAAGCGTTTGAGGAACTTATCGCCATTGAGCTGGGCAACTGTTTTATGGTAATCTCTTTTGGTAAGGAATTGCCAGCCACCGCCGCTTTCCCGTACTTCGAAGGGATAAAATTCGGATCTGTACTTTTCTACGATACCTTCCAAAGCAGACTCAACCTGATCCAATACGATCTTATCTTCCATAAAACCAAAGGCATTGTTGATAAGCTCGGTAAGCTCCAACCCTGTCAATGGCTTATCACTGGCAAAAATGAGGGCCTCAATGTGTGGTATAAGATGTCCGATTTCCATACTGGCAGTTTATGGTTTTTGCTTTATGGTTACTGGTTGCTGTAATCTGGTATAACCACAAACTACATACAATAAACAATAAACTATTATCCCTGCAAGGCGGCAGCTCCACTCACAATTTCCGTGAGCTCGGTAGTGATAGCAGCCTGGCGGGCACGGTTGTAAGAGATCTTGAGGTTCTTTAATAACTCATTGGCATTTTCGGTAGCCTTATCCATGGCTGTCATACGGGCGCCATGTTCAGAAGCATGTGCATCCAACACGGCTTTGAACAGCTGGGTGTTGAGGATCTTAGGCATCAGTTCTGCAATGAGTTCCTGTTGGGAAGGTTCGAATATGAAGTCACTTTTCTTAGCCCCTACTTTCTGCTGTACTTTGGGGATGGGCAGGAAGCGCTCGAGGGTAAATTGCTGGGTAGCAGCATTTTTAAACTCGCTGTATACGAGTTCCACCACATCAAACTGTCCGCTTTCGAAAGCTTTTACAGCAGCCTGGGCACAGGCTTGTACATTTTCAAAAGTGAGGTGGAGGAAAATATCTTTATAGGTTTCGTCGGCATTGAACTTGTTTTTGGAGAAGTGTTCAAAGCCTTTTTTACCGATGTTCCAGATGTGCACATTGCCTTTGGCCGACTGGGCAGCATATTTTTCAACAATGGTAGCTTTAGCCAGTTTGATAACGTTGGCATTGTAAGCCCCACTTAAACCACGGTCGCTGGTGATAACGATCAGCAATACTTTTTCAATGGGCCTTTCTACTGCGAGGTTGATACCAACTTCACCGTCTGCGCTGCTTACGATATTGCTCAGCACTTCCTGCAATTTGCGGGCATAGGGGCGCATTTGGATGATAGCATCCTGTGCTTTACGCAATTTGGCAGCACTCACCATTTTCATGGCTTTTGTGATCTGCTGAGTATTCTGTACCGATTTGATCCTGTTTCGAACTTCTTTTAATTGGCCTGCCATGTATGGAGGGTTGAAAAGTTTGCTTTTAGAAAACGCTGTCTTAAGGACAACATTGACCCTTTTTTAATCGGCGGCAAAGGTAGCGCATAGCGTTCGGATTTCCATCCCGCTGTGGAAAATTCCGGTATGGGATGGGATAAAAATAGGCGCTCCGGGTAAAACCGCCACCACCCTCCATTTCGTATACATATTAAACTGCATTGCTGTGACGACAATCTTCATCACCGGGGGAACCGGCTATATTGGAAAACGGCTTATAAGCGCCTTGGTAAAAGAGGGCGATTATGAGATTAAAGCATTGGTTCGCAAGCAGTCAGCTCATAAACTACCCCCGGGATGCGAACCAGTTTTGGGCAATGCCCTCGATTCAAGGAGCTACCTGGACAAGATACCTGAAAGGGCCATATTTATCCACCTGGTAGGGGTGCCCCACCCCTCTCCCCGCAA
Source organism: uncultured Paraflavitalea sp. (assembly GCA_966211765.1). Taxonomy (GTDB): domain Bacteria; phylum Bacteroidota; class Bacteroidia; order Chitinophagales; family Chitinophagaceae; genus Paraflavitalea. The sequence continues at coordinate 21,012 of CBIHOV010000037.1, read as the reverse complement.
AAAGCAGGAATTCCGCGAAATAGATGGTGTATCAGTACGGGAGGCGGCCATTGCTGCCGTACAGGCACATGTACGCCATTTTATTTATATGAGTGTGAGCCAGTATCCCAGTTCTATTATGAAGGATTACCAGCAGGTTCGCTTTATGGGCGAAAAGCTGTTGAAAGGAACGGGCATCCCCTGTTCTTTTGTGCGCCCCTGGTATGTACTGGGACCGGGCCACTGGTGGCCGGTAATGCTACTGCCTTTTTACTGGCTGGCATCCCTCTTTCCAGCCAGCCGTGAAATAGCCCGGCAGCAGGGCCTGGTGACCATTGACCAGGTGATCGCTACATTGATATATGCAACCCGGAATGCACCCACTAGCCCGATGGTTTACACTGTGCCTGAGATCAGGCAAATCAGGTTGGCCCCTTTGCAGCTTCAGCCTGCGTGAGTATCTCCATAAAGTTTATCCCTGTCCGCAATTGATATAAGTAGGCTCTCCTGGTAGTTCCTGCCTCCGTCTGTTTTCTTTCTTTTTGCGCTGTATGAAATATTTAGCACTTTTGTTACTCGTTCAATATTCATTATGGCCAAAGCGAAGCAAAAAGAACAACCTGTAATCCTGGTTACCAACGATGATGGCGTTACTGCGCCGGGTATCCGCAACCTGGTAGAAGCGGTAAAAGACCTTGGGAAGATCGTTGTGGTAGCCCCTGATAAACCGCAATCGGGCATGGGCCATGCCATCACCATCGGCCATCCTTTACGACTCACCCCTGTTCAATATTTTGAGGGCATAGAAGCTTACCAGTGTACGGGCACTCCTGTAGACTGTGTAAAGCTGGCTGTAGACAAGGTATTGCACCGCAAACCGGATCTGTGTATCAGTGGCATCAACCATGGGGCCAATCATTCCATCAATGTAATTTATTCAGGTACGATGTCTGCCGCCGTGGAGGCTGCTATCGAAAGTATTCCTTCCATCGGTTTTTCTCTCCTGGATCATAGTATCGAGGCCAATTTTGAAGGGGCGCGCAAATATGCCCGCATTATCGTGCAGCAGATGCTGAAAAAAAAGGTGGACAAACATACAGTACTGAACGTGAATATACCGGCGGTAGACGAATCGCTTATCAAGGGAATCCGCATCTGCAGGCAGGCTTATGCCAAATATGAGGAAGACTTTGTGGAGCGCAATGATCCGAATGGCCGGAAGTATTACTGGTTAACGGGCGAATTCGTGAATTTTGACAAGGGAAGGGACACGGATGTATGGGCTTTGGAAAATAATTATGTGAGTCTGGTGCCTGTACAATTTGATCTGACGAATTACGTTCTAAAAGACAAACTGCAAAAAATGTGGAAATTCTGATGCTCAAGAAAGATAACCTCCGCTTTGGTATGCTGATCGGCTTTATAGCTCCCCTGCTTAGCCTGGTCATTTATTATTTTATTAAGTTTTACCCAGTCCATTCAGTTAGTGACTTCTTCAGCTTTGTAGCCCAGAACAAAAATCAGGTGACGGCTATTTCTGTTCCCTGCCTGATACTGAATATTGCTCTTTTTACCTTCTATATTAATACGCATCGTGACAAGACGGCGAAAGGCGTTTTTGCTATCACGCTCATTTATGCCATTGGCGCGCTGCTGCTGAAGTTTGCACTGTAAAGACGGCAAGGCGGCATCAAACAAAGCGGTAGCCCCTAAAGGGGGAATAACAACCCCTTCGACAGGCAGGTCTGACACCATTATTCTGCACGCAGGCTCTTCACGGGACTGGCCATGGCGGCCTTGATCGTTTGTAATAATATGAGCGCTCCTGTAAGGCAAGCCAGGGCTATAATCGCCAGCATGAAAGGAGCCGCTGTAATATTGACGCGGTAGGCGTAATCGCTGAGCCATTGCTTCATGAGCAACCATGCAACCGGACAGGCCACGAGTGCGGCTATCAGCATTACGGGTCCAAAATCTTTCAGGAAAAGCATAATGATATTTTGGGTGGAAGAACCCAGCACTTTCCGGATGCCAATCTCTTTGGTACGTTTTTGAATGCTGAGTGAAACCAGTCCCAATATGCCCAATAATACAATAATGACAGCCAGCACGGTAGCGGTATAAGATGCCTGCTTCAGCTGAATCTCGGAACGATACACAAACTGCAAGGTTTCATCCATGAACTTGTATTCAAATGGAGCGCCAGGCATGGCGGCAGCCCATTGTTTTTGCAGGGCCTCCAGGGCTACAGCCATATTTCCTGGCCTGAGCCGGAATGTCATATAGCGATACCTATTGGTAGTACCCACATGCAAAAATGCCATGGGCGCAATAGCGGCCTGCATGGAGCCAAAATGGTAATCCCTGACTACGCCTGCTATAGTATAAGGATATCCTCCTTCCTGCAATACGGCTTGTTTTCCTACTGCTTCTTTGGCATCTGGCCATCCCAATGCTTTGGCGAGGGTTTCGTTGATCACTATTTTGGATGAATCTGTATAGTTGCCTGGCAGGCTATAAAACTCACCCGCCACTACCGGTATATGGTAAGCAGCTGCATAATATTCATCGGTGGTGAGCACCAGTGAAGATATTGACGCGGCCGCATTGGCGCCCGGCTTGTGAAAAGTAATGCTGCCAATATTGGCCCCGTCCGGAATTTCATAGGAAAGGGTAGCCTGTGCTACTTGTGGCAAGGCAGTAAAATCGCGTCGCACGGTTTCCATCCTTCTCACTCCTTCCGGCGACCAGTTGCGTGGCAACTGGGCAGATACCATATAATCTTTGTTGTAACCCAGTTCGTGACTGAAGAAGTAATTGACCTGCCGGGCAATGATCATTGCCCCGCTAAACACGATAATGGCAGTAGCAAACTGAAAGGCCACCAATGATTTGCGGAACCAGATATTCTCTTTTACAGATTGCAGCTTGCCCTTTAATGAATCAACAGAAGGAAGGGATGACAACCTGAAAGCCGGATAGGTGCCTGCCAATAACCCAATGCACAATATCAGTACTACAATCACTCCTATAAAATACAAGGGAAACTCATGTAATGCCGGCAATTCTTTTCCCAGGATATGGGTGAAAAGATCGGCGGTCAACGCATACAGGATCAAGGCCAGTAAGGTGGAGAAGGATACAAGCAAGATGGATTCAACCAGAAACTGGATGATTAATTGTCTCTTCAGGCCGCCCAGGACTTTACGTACCCCTATTTCCCGCATCCTGGCAGATGACCTGCTAACGGACATATTAATAAAGTTGATGATGGCCATGAGCAGGATGAAGCAGGCTATTCCGGATAAAGCATAGAGCATTTTTTTGATCAGCCCGTTATTAAATGAAAGGTAGAAATCACTCACAGTGGTAAGGTAGGGCTTTACGCTTTCGACCAATTGAGGCGACAGGTTTTGTTTAAGGAGGTGCCCTATAGGTTGTTGCAGCTGTGCTGGCTTTACGCCAGGCTGCAACTCAACCATACCTACAATAAAAGGATTGTTCCAGTCCATATTGCGTCCAAAGAAAGGGAGAGCAGTAAGGGGTAAGAAAACCTGGTTATTGCCGTCGTCGGTGAGGCGGGTAACAGTATTCTTGCCATATTTCTTCAAGACCCCTTTTACAATGAAATCATGTCTGGAGCCAGAGAAATTCTCAATGGCGATGGTTTCTCCTACAACAGCTGTTTTGCCAAAATACTTTTGAGCTATTTCGGTGGTGATGACTACTGAAAAAGGGTCGTGCAAGGCTGTTGCCTCATCGCCATGGAGTAATTGAAAGCCATACATGCTCAGCAGGGTGGTATCACCAATCTGTAATTTCTCCCGGAAACTTTTATCCTGCCTGGATACGGTGGTGGTAACGCCATCGAACCGGTAATAGTTGGCCACCAGGCCAGGATAGTTTTCCCGCAAAGCTTTTGCCAGGGGGCCAAAAGTGGCCAACTCAAAACCCTGATTGGCATCTTTCCATTTACTTTGGATGATGTATTGACGGTCGGAGTTTTTTAGTTGACTATTTACCTGCCATTCATTCCACACAAAGGCCATAATTACCAATGTAAAAGCAATACCTGCTGATAAGCCGGCAATGCTCACCAGGGAATAAAAGGGGTGCCTGATAATGTTGCGCCAGCCGATCCTGCAATAGTTTTTTAACATACCTGGTGATTGAAGTGAAGCGGGAGATTATGGTGCCCGGCAAGTTGCTTTTTGAACCATAATCGTACCCTTTCTATAGGGAATTGATTATCAAATTTCTGTTATTTCATTCGCCTAATTAAACTGTCCGATTTCGATACAGGATGCGTCCGGTGGAGACACGCTCTCCGGCTGGCTTCTTTTAGTTACTTTGCAGCCGAAATGTAAATAACTGTATGCGTTATTATATGATAGCCGGGGAAGCTTCGGGTGACCTGCACGGAAGTAATCTCATCAAAGAGTTGAAAAAACTGGACCAGTCCGCCACTATCCGTTGCTGGGGTGGCGACCTGATGGAGGCAGCCGGCGCTGAACTGGTAAAGCATTACCGTGACCTGGCCTTCATGGGATTTCTGGAGGTAGTCAAAAACCTGGGCACTATCCTGCGCAACCTAAAACTTTGCAAGGAAGACATTTTACAATTCAAACCCGATACGCTGATCCTGATCGACTATCCCGGTTTCAACCTGCGTATTGCCGAATGGGCCAGGGAGCAGGGGATCAGGGTGATCTATTATATCTCTCCGCAGGTATGGGCCTGGAAAGAGAACCGGGTGAAGAAGATGAAGACCTGCATTGACAAAATGCTGGTGATCCTGCCTTTTGAAAAAGACTATTACCGGGATAAATGGAACTGGGAAGTGGAATATGTGGGGCACCCTTTGGTGGAAGTGGTGGAGGAATACCAGAATACAGAATATAGAATACAGCATACAGAAGGAGGAAAACAGGACAAACCCATTGTGGCCTTGTTGCCTGGTAGCAGGAAGCAGGAGATACTGAAGAAGCTGCCAATCATGCTGGCCATCAGCCAGGACTTCCCGGACCTGCAATTTGTAGTGGCGAAAGCGCCAGGGCAGGATGCTGCCTTTTATGATGCTTTGTTGGAGGGTTATCCCAATGTGTCCTCAGTAAGTGGCAAGACCTATACGCTGTTGCTGCAATCCAAGGCAGCCCTGGTAACCTCCGGAACAGCTACACTGGAAACAGCGCTCTTTGGTGTACCGGAAGTGGTTTGCTACAAGGGGAGCAATATATCCTACCAGATAGCCAAAAGACTGGTCAAGGTGAAATACATTTCACTGGTGAATCTTATTATGGACAAACTGGTGGTGAAAGAACTGATACAGGATGAGCTCACACCTGCCAACCTGCGGCAGGAGCTCAACGAGTTGTTGCATAACCCAGCCAGGCAGCAGCAGTTGCAAACAGATTACGCAGCTTTAAAAGAACTATTAGGCAAGGGCGGACATGCTTCGGCCAAAGCAGCGGCCAGTATTGTGCAGTTTCTGAAAGGAAGTGGCTGATATTGGCTTACTTCCGGTCACAACTAAATTTTTAAACTACCGTCAATAAAAAGGGTGGGCCGCTATCGGAAAGCAGCCCACCCTTTACATTTTATTTATTGACTTGTTACTGTACTACAAGTTTCTTCACCAGTACATTTCTTCCCTGGATCACTTTGATATAGTAGGTACCTGCCGGAATGCCTTTCAGGGGCATCTCCAGGGTTTGACCTGTTGAAGTGACCCGCCGGCGGTACGTTGTTTTCCCTTCGGGAGAGATCAACAGGATCTCTGCCTGGCCAATAGCCTGGGTGAATATCAATTGTACCTGTCTGTTCACATCTGCCGGATTGGGCACGATCACATAATCGAAATCAGCTTGTGCGCTTAACCTGCCCATCCTGATGGAAGAATATACTTCTCTTCCATCCAGGTCTACCTGCCTGATGCGGTATTCGTAGAGGGTATTCATTTTCACGGCTGCGTCGGCAAAGGTGTAGGCATTGCTGCCGGTGGTATTGATAAAGGCTATGGTTTCGAAGGTTGCAGCGCCGGACTTCCGTTTTTCTATGGCGTATCCTTTCACATTGCCAAGGTCTTGCACTTTCCAGGACAGTTGTAATGCTTCATTACGCGGTTTGACGGTAAACTCAGTAAAACGTACCGGCAGGGCAGCATCCGCGTAGAGTGAAGACTTGGGTATTACCTGTTTAAATACGCGGGGACCACTCCATTTTAAAGAAACGGTGGATGTGTCGCCAAAATTGGCCCAATACTCCAGGCGGATCTTGTATTTGGTGCCGGCAATTAAGGTGGTGTCTTTGAGCGCTCCTCCGACAGTACCTCCATTGCTTCCGTTTATAAACATCCTGTTATCCATGTACAGCTTGTAAGTACTGCGCATGTTTTCGAGGTAGAAGGTATACATACCCGATGTTCGGGGCTGTACATATCCCTCCCACAGTACCGAGAAATTCTCGGTACCAACCCCGGGCGCCGGCTCACCTGTCCATAAGAAATCAATAACAGGGTCTACGCGGGTAACGGTGACGGGACCGGTATAGACACTGGAATTTTTACGATACTCTCCCTTGAGTCCCTCACCAACAAAGATGGCCGTCTTATCGTACAGGGCAGTGATGGTGGTATCGGTATTGGGGGTTGTAATGGTGAGTGAAGGATTGGTACTGCCATTACCCCAGCCCAGAAAGGTAAACAACGTATCATTTACTGTATAGGAGGCCTGGGCGTTGATGCTACGGATGACGCCTTTTACACTTAGCTTGTCAACAGGCGCCGGCGTGATCGTCCCATCCAGGTTGAGGGGAATGGGGGCCAGCCTGCCGGCTACGAGTGATCTAATATGGAGGGTCACTTTTTGCGGAAATATTTCATGGTACACGGTGGCCTTAAGGCCCAGGCTATTTTCTGCCGTAAGGTAGATACGGTACCATACGGTGTCAGATACTTCAATATTGGGCGCCAGGAAGAAGGAACCTGTGACGGCATTGCCCGGGGTAGCATCAAGGCCAGGATGGTAATGTTCGTCGTGGTGGAAATCAATTTTCCAGGTGAGCTTATCGGGTGTCAGGGCGCCATCCACCTCGTCTGTGGCCGAGCCACTGAAGGTCATGAAGGAATTGGCAACATAGGTTGAGCCGTCCACGGGCAGGGTTATCTTAGGTACGGGAGGCGGTCTTGAGGTAACGCGCAGGATAGCAGCATTGCTGGTGGCATTACCAAAGCTATTGGTGACCCGGCAGGTTATTGCAGCGCCACTATCGGCCAATAGTACATTGGATAAAACGAGGGTTGAGGAATCGGTATCCGGTATATCCACGCCATTTTTCATCCACTGGTAAGTAATGCCGAGGCCATTGGCCAATACGGAGAAAGCGGCAGTTCCGCCAACAGAAGTGATCGTGGTTTGCGGATGTGCGCCTATTACGGGAGCTAGCGAACCGGTATATTCCACTTTCCAAAGGATGCCGTCGAGGTCTTCCTCTCCATGCTGTGGCAAGCCTCCCCTATCGAGGAAATAAAATTCCCCGTAAGTTTTTACTGCAAAAGCCACGGGCCGCTTTAGTTTGCAACCAAACACGCCGAGGTCCTGATAGGAATCAGGATCCATATACCTGATGGTCTGGTTGCAATAATCGCTGTAGAAAAACTTATCCAGGTATTGTACCGGAAAGGTTGGTTGGGCCGGTGCATAAAATGCTGCCCCGACAATCGCACATCCGTCATCATGTGTATAATACAGGACTGGGTTCTGGTAATTATCAGGGGGTGTAGTACCGGACTGTATAGGCCCCTCCACAGTAGACCAGCCATAATTGCCACCAGCTATTACTTCATTGATCTCTTCGTAGGTATTTTGCCCTACGTCACAAATGAAATAGCGACCTGTTACAGGATGCACATCTGCCGCAAAAGGATTACGAAAGCCCAAAGCATAGATATAGCGCAAACTATCGGTCAGGTCGTTATAAAAAGGGTTATCGGTTGGGATGGAACCATCCTTATTCATACGCAGCACTTTACCCAGCTGATTGTAGATATCCTGCGACCATTGGGGATGACTGGATTCGCCGGTAGCTATATAAAGCTTGCCATCTTTGCCAAAGTTCATGGCCCCACCGGTATGGATATTACCCGTCATTGGGTATAAGTTAGCCAGGACGTATTCTGAACCCAACGTTTTAGCAACGGGATCAAAGGTAAAACGACTAACCCTGTTGCGACGATTGAGGAGTGTATAATACACATATATGTGGTGGTTGGTCGCAAAATCAGGATCGAGACAAAGATGGGTCAATCCCATTTCACCTTCGGTCATGATGGCGGCTGAAATATCCAACAGGGGTGTGGTCAACAACACATCATTCTCCACTAGAAAAACCCTTCCGGTTTTATCAGCAATAAAGAGGTATTGACCATTGGAAGAGAATTCCATGTCGGTTGGATTCAATCCTTCAGCCACTTTAGTGACCTGGAAACCGGCGGGAAATGCTTGAGCAGTAAGCTGGTCGCAGGTGCATAGCAATGCCACTGCAACAAATAATAATTTGTACAAAGTCTTCATGTAGAATACATTTAGTTGTGCCTTAATGGCTTTAGCCAAAAGCGGAGACGTGGATTTTTGAAATGCAGGATTTCAGTTGGACTTAGATTGTAGGTAGCCTGTGTAATACAAGGGATATCAGGATGAAAGAAAGGAGGCTTAAGGGGTGGGGTGCAAAAATAATAAATAAAATGAAAAAAAGAAGCTTTCGTCTATATTAAAATGTTAGTCATCAAAATAAATGCCACTGACATTAAAGCGCAATTAAAAACTGATTAATATATTGAGAAAGGGCTTAATGTTTTCTGAACACAAACATTTTAAGCATAATAATGATCAGTCCTATGAGGAACATGAACAGGGAGATACGGTTGATGCCATGCATGTATTGCATCCACCGGGTGTGAGGAGCCTGGGGATCTCTTTTCTTAATGTAGAAGTATTCGGCCAATTGTCGCAGGACGCCCATAATATAAAATTATCTAGTACACAAAATTACGATAATATATGGACCTGCCTGTAAAACTCCTCTCTACCCTATAGTTACGGTGTAGGAAAACTCGATTGTTGTTAATGCACAAGAAGATGATGGGGAGTTCAGACTTGACAGGAGATTTAATCCTGCTTTGTATGCAGAGATGTTGCAAGCGAATAGTTATAGCTAATTGTGTATGGGAAACATGTTGCAGTAAACTGATATTGGCAACCCTCTTACTTCAGTGCGGAGCAATAGGGAACCTGGCTGCCCGCTTGTAGCAGTAAAAAGGGATGCAACCATTTGTAGAGGATCTGTTCATACATTATTCCACAGCCATGGTGTGGATCTTCCATCTTTCCAGTTTATGCAGGTTGCGGGTGAAAAAGCTGGCTACAAAACCCGGAAAGCCAACGGCTTTTAATTTTCCCCTAACCTGCACTTTCATATCCTCAACTGTAATGTTGCGTACGGTGAAGCGGCCATCCTGGTAACAATGGCTACAGTACATCACATTCCTGCTGCCATCGGCATTGGTGCCTCCACCGTGGTCATCCCGCTTCATCGGCATTCCGCAGGATTGACAGTTTTTGTATACTCGTTCCATGCAGTTGAATTTGAATATCTACAAGATAATAAATTCCGCTGGAAATCGCGCCAGATGCGGGTTTTGTTTTTATTCACACCTTTATTTCATCCTACATCATTCCATCCTAATCCTTATACCCTTGAAACCCACTATCTAAGACAAGCCAGGGATAAAAATAAAATTTCTGTTCTTTTTCAGTTTGTCACCTGGCTGACAGTCTGCTGGCATAGCCGCCAATACCTTTGTAAAAAAATAATATCATGCGCACGCTTTTTACCTTCTTACTGGCCTTCCTTATCGGCCAGGTATCGTATAGCCAGGATAAACCAACTGGCTTATCAGCAGGGGATGCCGCCCCATTGTTTACCGGCAAAGACCAACAGGGTAAAACTATTTCTTTAAAGGAGGCGTTGACCAGGGGACCTGTTGTACTGGTCTTTTATCGTGGGTACTGGTGCCCTTACTGTAATCGTTATTTAAAGAAGCTGGAAGACTCGCTATCCCTGATCACCGGCAAAGGCGCCAGCCTGGTGACCATTACACCTGAAAAGCCGGAGAATATTGCCAAAACCATTGATAAAACAAAAGCCAGCTATGCGGTGGTACATGACGAGGGATTACAGATCATGAAGCAGTACGGTGTAAATTATGCAGTGGACGAAAAAACAATTGAACAATACAAAAAATATAAGATAGACTTCAATGAGGTCAATGGTAGCAATGGCACGAATCTGCCGGTGCCTGCTGTGTATGTGATCAGCAAAGAAGGGAAGATCGTATACCGGTTCTTCAATAGTGACTATACCAGGCGCCCTGATGTAGCGGAAATTCTATCTCAATTATAAGGAAGCTTATTACTGACATCGGCAATAGCCAATAATTACTAATTAATAATTATTGGCTATTGCCTTTGTGTGTGTTTATTTTCTTGTAATGTAAAAAACTACCTTTAGTTACTAAATCACATATGCCATGCTAACGGCTAATGAACTAAAAAGAAAGGTAGGAGAACAGGCGGCAGAACTGGTAAAACCAGGTATGACGGCAGGAATAGGAACAGGCTCAACTGCCTATTGGCTGGTGATGGCGCTGGGTGAAAAAGTACGCCAGGGGTTGAATATTCGTTGTGTGCCCACTTCAAGGGAAACAGCCCGGTTGGCCGGCGAACAGCAAATACCCCTAATAGAGCTCAATGAGGCCCCCATTATCGATATTACGATTGATGGAGCGGATGAGATCGATCCGCAGTTGCAATTGATCAAAGGCGGCGGCGGGGCACTGCTGCAGGAAAAGATGGTGGCTGCCGCCTCCCGGCAGCTGGTGATCATTGCCGATCATACCAAGCTGGTCAATCAACTGGGCGCATTCCCCTTGCCTGTGGAAGTCATACCTTTTGGGTGGAAACAGGTGCAACGCCATATTGAAGCATTATATGCTATCAAGACCAGCTTACGCACAAAAAATGATCAGCCCCTTGTGACAGATCATGGTCATTATATCCTCGATTGCCATTTTAACCAGATAGCGGATGCACCCGCCCTCAATATTGCCCTCAACACCATGCCCGGTGTAGTAGATAATGGCTTGTTTATCAGGATGGCTACCGGTACGATCATAGGATACCCCGATGGATCGGTGAAAGAGTCGGGAGTAGATTAGATTTTATTTTGTTAATTTTGACTATATCAGATTTATACGGGTATGGGCAAAGCAAAATTTACATCAGAAGATCATATCTACCTGCAGGTGGCCGGCGGCATCGAACAAATGATCGCAGAAGAGGTATTGAGGATTGGCGACAAGCTCCCTTCAGTGCGGGTACTGAGTGAAGAATACGGCATCAGCATGGGTACGGCTTTCCAGGCTTATTATCACCTGGAAGGAAAGGGCCTGATTGAAGCAAGGCCCAAATCGGGTTACTATGTCCGCTTTAACCATCGCCGTTTTCCTGCAGTACCCAATGTAATACAGCCGGAACCTGTAACGAGTGAGGTAACAGTGCAAGAAATGATCATGCGGATCTTGAAGGATATCGACGCGCATGATATGATCAACTTTGCATTGGCTTCCCCTGCCGTGGAATTATTGCCTGCGGCCAAGCTCAATAAATCGGTGGTATATGCCCTGCGCAATGGAAAAGACCATTGCATCGGTTATGAAAGTATACAGGGCAATGCGGAACTCCGCAAGCAGGTTGCCCGGCTTGCCTTTAACTGGGGCGGCAAGATAAGACCAGAAGAGGTGGTGATCACCTCTGGTTGCATGGAAGCGATCGTGCTGTGCTTAAGAGCCGTAACCCAACCCGGTGATACGGTAGCAGTAGAAGCACCTGCCTATTTTGGCATCTACCAGGTTATTGAAAACCTGGGACTTAAAGTTGTTGAAATCCCTTCTGATCCTGCTACGGGAGCCGATCTCGACTGCCTGCAGAATGTGATCAATGAAATGCCTATAAAAGCCTGTCTGCTGGTGCCCAACTTCAACAACCCATCGGGCAGTTGTATGCCGGATGAGCACAAGAAAAAGCTGGTAGAGATCATCACCAAACACAATATCCCGCTGATAGAGGATGATATCTATGGTGAATTGTATTTTGGCAGGCACCGTCCCAGGACCTGTAAATATTACGATACGAAAGGCCTGGTAATGCATTGTTCATCCCTCTCCAAATCACTGGCACCCGGTTACCGGGTAGGTTGGGTATTGCCGGGCAAATTCCTGGACCAGGTAAGTGCGCTGAAAATGATGCATACCCTTAGTAGCCCCACCCTTACGCAGGTGGCCATCGCTCATTTCCTCAGTATCGGCCGTTATGAGTATCACCTGAAAAATCTTCGCAAAGCCCTGCATACGCAATGTCTACGTTATATACAGGGCGTGATGCAATACTTTCCGGAAGACACCAAGATATCGCGCCCGCAGGGAGGTTTTGTATTGTGGGTGGAACTGAATAAGAAAGTGAATACTTATAAGTTATGTATAGAAGCCCTGAAACACCAGGTGTCTGTAGCGCCGGGGCGTATTTTCTCCAACAGTTGTAATTATTCTAATTACCTGCGCATTGGGTATGGAAGTCCCTGGGATGATAAAGTTGAGAAAGGATTAAAAACGCTGGGCAATCTTGTGAAGAAGATGATGTAAGGAGGCAAGTCAACTATTCGAAATCATAGTCCAGCAATTCCCTGGGATGTACACCAAGGCCTTTGGCCAGTTCTACAATGGTAGACAATTGAATATCGAACTTTCCATGCTCAATCTTTGAAATGTTGCTGTTGTCAAGGCTGCACAGCTCTGCCATTTCCCGGAGGCTAAGCCCTTTGGCTTTACGAACGGTATGCAGGTGCTCGCCAAAGCGAACATTCATTTTACTATTTATTTTTTTATGCGTTTGTGTAGCCATAACTTATAATATCGATCTAAAGATAAGGTACATTTTCGTTTAAAAGTCAGCAATACCGGCTTGCCCTAGGTGCCATATACCATATATACGGTATGCCTGCCTGTTAAGATGCTCCTCTAAGTGGGGATATTTGGACAATGGGTCTTTTTTTACTAAAAAAGTTGCGGTTATTTGATACCGCTTAATGATATTTACCGTATATTTGATTCAGTTATATTCTGCAGAAGGATTCAATATCTAAAGCACCCAACCAATTCACAAAATATATTTGATTATTCTGATCATTTGCTGTTGATGGTATGTCCCCGGCCAGGCAATCTATTGCGGCAACCATAAAATACGGATTTATTATCGCGCTTTTCTTTTATCACTACCATGGTAAGGCTCTGGGGGCTCATCAACATTAAGGATGGGGTGAGCCCTTTTTTTCACCGACTAATGAAGTGTGTCATGGACGATCAAAAGTTTCCTATTAATGATGTGATTGCCTTACGCCTGCGGAGCGGCAATAAATATGCCTACCGGTTTATCCTTGATCAGTTCTCACCGGCACTTTGCTTTTTTGCCACGCGGCTTACAGGTGATGAGCGGGTAGCTGCCAAGATTGTAGAAGAAGTTGTATTGAAATTATGGGATGAACGGAAAAGATTCTATAGCCTGGTTGCCATCAGTGATTTTCTGTACGCCAGTGCCCGGGAAGGCTGCTTTCTGTATGTAAAAAAGCATCAGTCAACTCTTAAAGATGACCTCACCTGGCTGGCCATATGGCAGGAAACAGAAAGCTATATTCAATGTGAGATCATCCGTGCCGAAGTATTGAGACAGGTATCCAATAATACAGTGCATCTTCCGGGCCTGGTTGAAAACAATGTTCATTCCGGACTTTACGATGATCAATTTTAACCGTACCCTCTTTTAAATCTTTTGTCCATGCAAAAAAGTAACAAGCGCATTGCCAAACCCACCAAAGACAGGCTAAAAGAAGAAGAGAAATTACATCCATTGCCAGTGCTGTCGGATTTTTGTGATTCCTACCACCTGCATGAAGTGAAACAAATATTATGGGACTGGCTGGTTACTGCCCTTGGCAAAAGTCATAGTATTTACGATGAAGGAAAGGAACGCAGTAACCTGTTCTTCTTTTATGAAAAAGTGGAAACACTGATGGAAGCTGTGTATATGATCCATGAGCAACAGGAAAAAGCCAGTCATGCTAAACAAACAAACCCCAAAGGTAAACCTCCCAAGCAGTCCCCTTCCTGATCAATAGTCGGGCAGCAACTGTACTCACAAGTAGCCTAAGATTAGAAAAATACTTTCACTTCTGTGGCATTCAAAACCTGCCCCCGTGCTCCAGCCTTGTTTTTAGGGACCAGCAACCGGCATTTTTTTGTAGCAGGATCAAAATAATAACTGGCTGCATCCGGCACTTCATCCGGATGACCGACCATCAGCTCCTTGCCATTCACAGTAATTTTTGAAGGCGACTTATTTAGGCGAAATGCGATTAGGTATTCGCTGACTGCGGAAACATAGGCCCCTGTGGAGGCGCCAATGGTCAACTTTATTTCCTGGCTAGTAGTTGACACCTCCATATTGGTAAAGGCATTTTTACCTTGTTGATACTCCAGGCTTTTCCCATCATCTTCATACAATGTAAAGCTTCCCTTCCCGGGATATACATCCAACGTTAGCCGGTCCACTACTTTTTCACCGGTATAACTCATCACCGGTTGCGTGGGAATGATGCTGCCAGCTTTTACAAATAGCGGCATGGTATCGAGAGGCGTTACTACATGAATGTATTGTTTGCCGGGATAAGTCTTACCGGTCCAGAAATCGAACCAATTGCCTTCCGGCAAGTATACAGTTCTTGTTTGGGCGCCCTTGGTAGTGACGGGACATACCATCATGTTTTCGCCCAGTAAATACTGGTCGCCAATATCGTGCACATTTCTATCGTCCTGGTATTGCAGCACCAGGGCACGCATGAGGGGCATACCGGTTTTGTATTGTGTCCAGGCATTGCTGTATAAGTAAGGCTGCAGGTTGTAGCGCAGGGAATCATATTTTTTGAAATTGCGCAGGCCATCTGCTCCATAATTCCAGGGCTCTTTATAACCGGGATGGTCCATGCCAAATACGGTGGCTATTGAACTCAGCATACCAAACTGGCACCAGCGTATGTATAATTCAGGATCGGCATTGTGCTCAAAACCACCCATGCAATGTGCCCAGTAGCCCACGCCGGAAAGACCAATGTTCAACCCAGCCTTAATGACGGCCGGAAAGTATTGCCACTCACTGGGCCAGTCGCCGGCAAAGATGTAAGGATAACGTTGGATACCGGCATAACCTTCGCGGGTTTGGTTCAAACCACGCACGCCATTGTATTGCTGGAATTTCTCAAAGGGCGCTTTGGCATAAGCGATGGGAAATACATTGTGCAGTTTTTGTACGGCTTTACCAGTGGGGCCTACCTTATCGCTTTCATTGGCCAGGGCGCCGAAAGCGCTGCCTTCATCAGTCTTTAAGAATTTGGCTCCTATAGCGGCTACACGCATTACGCCATGCTGCCACCACCAGTTCACGGCATTGGAGTCGAAGTAGTTCACAAACTCGCCGGCATAGTTGCCTTCTTTATAGGTGTAACCCAACTGCTGGGCAGTATCGAGCAAGCGTATCTGGTTGCCATTGTCGAAGCGGGGCCGCAGGTGCAGGCCCGCCATCTGGAAGCCCATGGCATACAGGCTATCAAACATGGCTTTGGGATTGGTGAAGGTTTCCCGCCATTCAAAGGAAGTAGCTCCCTTGCCGCCTTTTTTTCCAAAGATGCGCCAGGTAGAATCCAGCCAGAGCAGGTCAACCGGTATGCCCATCTCCCTTAGTTTCCTGGCCAATGCGATCACGTAACCGTCGGAACTCATTTGCTCATATCCCCAGGTACCGCCGGAATAGGTACCCAGGTGCAATCCCAGGGCAAAGCGTGGCAACAAGGGTGAGCGGCCGGTGAGGGCTGTATACTGATCCAACATAGCAGGGAACTGAGGACCATAAATAAAATAATAATCCATTTCACCTCCAGGTGCTGCAAACCGGTATTCATCGTCGTGGGTAGCGCCCATATCCCAGGAAGTGGCAAAGGAGTTATGGAAAAATATAGCGTAGCCCTGTGTGCTCATAAAGAAAGGGATGGGCGAATAATTTGCTTCCAGGATATTGTAAGCACCCACAGCATGGGGCAATCCCTTACCACGGCCCACATTAAGATGGAGTTTTTTACTGCGCTGGTTCAGGAAATCCATGCGCTCACCAAAACCAAAGAACTGCTCATTGGGCAGGCACTGTTTGGTACAGCTTACGGTATCGGCCTGACTTTGCATGCCTCCTTGTGCCGTGTTTACTTTTTCAGAAGACAATAATTTGCCTGCGGCAGAGTAGATATCTATGCGTGCTGCTGTTTTATAGAGCCTAACTTGTAATTGCGTAGTAGTAAACAGGAAATAAGTTGGCATTGTTTTTACCTGCACATTCACTGCCGGCCATTGGTATTGCACCACCATCCAGGGTTCGCTGGCTTCAAAGGCCCTGGTCCAGCTACTACGGATACGCACCATACCCGGCGTACAAAATTCCAATTGAACATCTGCCTGGGTAGCTGTAAAGAGAAAGGTATTGTCCTTACGTTTAAAACTGCCTTTGATATCGCCAATACCGGTATTGGCTGCCAGAGAGCCGGTAATACACTGAATGGCCAACAATAACAAAATTCTGTTATACATGCAATCGTTACTTTAATGAGGAAACCTTGATTGGTGATTTGCAATGTAAAAGAAGCCGGGGGTACAACCATCCTGTAGCTACAGGATAGTTGACAACACAGATATGGTAACTTACCATTCTCGTATTATCACTTATGCACCAGTTACTTGCCTGTATGAAACGATGCTTCCTTTTTTGTTGTTTGTTGTGCAGCCTGCTGCCTGTTTTTGCCCAGGAGGCCAACACACCGATTATACAATTCAGCCATAAAGCTGGTTATTTTCCGCTTGTTCATCAAAGTAAGCCGGCTGTTATACTCGTCGATGAAAAAGCTACGAAGGTTATCCATATTGCCGCTGCTGCCCTCCAAAAAGATATCCGGGAGATTACGGGTGTAATGCCTGCTATCAAACACCAGGCTGATAGCAGTGATGGTTTTGCCATGATCATTGGCGCCATTGGCGAATCGGATCTCCTCCAACAATTATCACATCGCAAAAAGGTCAATACAAATCGTATAGCCGGTAAATGGGAAACCTTCAGTATTGAGGTGATCAATAAGCCCGGCCGGTACCAGCAACAGGCATTGGTGATCATGGGCAGTGATGCGCGTGGTACGGCTTTTGGTGTTTTTGAATTTTGCCGTATGATGGGCGTATCACCCTGGACCTGGTGGGCCGATGTACATCCGGAAAAACATGCTGGCATCTATGTATCACCTGGCACCAGCATACAAGGGCCGCCTTCTGTTCAGTACCGCGGTATTTTCCTGAACGATGAAGACTGGGGTCTGCAACCCTGGGCAGCCCGTCAAATGGATACGGCTGTAAAGGATATCGGTCCGAATACTTACGCCAGGATATTTGAATTGTTACTGCGCTTAAAAGCCAATTATATATGGCCTGCCATGCATCCCTGCACCAGGGCCTTTTATTATTATCCGCAAAATCCGGTACTGGCCAATGATTACAGTATTGTAGTGGGGTCCAGTCACTGTGAGCCGATGCTGCGCAACAATGTATTTGAATGGGCCGAAAACTATGAGCATGAATATGGCACCAAACCCGGAGAATGGCGGTATGATCTGAACAAAGACCAGATCTATCGTTATTGGGAAGACAGGATAAAGCAGTCTGCCTCCTATCCATCTGTGTATACAGTAGGCATGCGGGGCATTCATGATGGCAGCATGCCGGGGCCCAAGCCCATTCCGGAAAAGGTAAAACTGCTGGAGCAGATCATACAGGACCAGCGGCAATTGCTGAGCAGCCGTTTGAATAAACCATCGCAGGCAGTGCCGCAGATATTCTGTCCGTACAAGGAAGTATTGACCATTTACCGCAATGGTCTGCAATTGCCTGAAGACATCACCATTGTATGGGCCGATGACAACCATGGTTATTTGCGTCAGTTATCGGGTGCGAAGGAGCAGCAGCGCAGTGGTGGCAGCGGTGTATACTATCACTTATCGTATTGGGGCGCTCCGCATGATTACCTGTGGCTCTCTACCATTTCACCCTCGCTGATCTCGTATGAGATGACAAGGGCTTATGAGCATGGCGCTAAAAGATTATGGGTATTCAATGTGGGAGATATTAAACCGGCTGAGCTGGAAATCTCTTTTGCCATGGACCTGGCCTGGAATGTAAATAAGTGGAAGCCGGAACAGGCAAATAACTATGCCGCCTATTGGGCGGGCGAAACTTTTGGCAGTGCTGCAGCCAAACCCATTGCCGCCATTAAGCAGCGATATTACACGTTGGCCAATGCAGGCAAACCGGAACATTTAGGGAATGTACGCTTCACAGCTGCGGAAGCCGATCAACGGCTAGCTGCCTACCGGCAAATCTCACAACAGGCGAAGACCTTGTATGCCAGCATCCCTGCTCATTTGAAGGATGCCTACTTCCAATTGGTGTGGTATCCGGTGGAAGGCGCCCGGCTAATGAACGAGAAAATACTGTACGCCAATAAAAGTATGGCACTGGCAGCAGTCCAAAAAGACAGCGCCTTGATGTATGCAACAAAAGCCACCAAGGCTTTTCAGCAGGTCCGGCAACTCACCGCTCAATACAACGACAGCATAGCCGGTGGCAAGTGGAAAGGCATGATGAGCTGGCATCCGAGAGACCTGCCCGTTTTCAATATGCCGCGTGTGGCTACGGAGGCAATGATCGACAGCATCCGGCAATCGGCCAATACAGCTATTACCCCTGAAAAGAAAGCAGCTTCCGTTACAGCTTATCATTTTACCAATAAACAAGTGCCTGGCTTCCGGATCATCGAAGGACTGGGTATCACGGGCAAGGGAGTTACCCTTGCGCCAGGCGGCCATCGGCCAACAGATACCAACTTTACGACCCAACCCTTTCTCGAATACAAATTACCCGTTACTGCCGGTACGCATACCCTCTTCGTAAAATGCCTGCCCACGCAAAGCGTGAATGGGAGCGGTCAATTGCGATATGCTATTTCTGTTAATGGCGATACCCCGCAGGTAGTGAATGTACATACAGAAAGTGAAAGCAATGTGTGGAAGCAAAATGTACTGCGTGGTTATTCTCTTGGTAAAACCATCCATACCATTCAGCAGTCCGGCACCTGCAACATCAGGATCTACTTGTTGGATGAAGGACTGGTATTGAATCAACTTGAAATAGAATGATGCTTTTTATTGACAGGCTGGCAAGATGGCTGCTATACCTAAGCTGCTTATTTATACCAGGCGCCCTGGTTGCACAGGATAGCACAAGTGGCAGGCAGACTCAGCAGCCACTTCAATTCAAAAAGAAAACATTGCTCTTCAGTGATGATTTCAGCAAAGGTCTGGACACTACTGTCTGGAAATCAGAAATAGCGCCACAACCAATTTCTTCAGTGTATGTTAAGAACGGAGAGTTGGTATTAGATACCAAAGCTGGCGTGACCATCTGGCTCAACAAGCCATTTCAAGGGAATATCCTGATAGAATATAAACGTACAGTATTATTGGAAGGTGGTACCAATGACCGGGTATCGGACCTGAATCAGTTCTGGATGGCAAGCGATCCGCGGAATGCTAACCTGTTTACCCGCACGGGCTCATTTGAAGCATATGATTCCCTGCAACTGTATTATGTGGGCATGGGCGGCAATACAAATACTACCACCCGGTTTCGCAAGTATCATGGTGACGGACAGAGACCATTGTTACAAGAATACCTGGACAAAGCGCATTTGCTACAGTCCAATAAAACCTACCAGCTACAAACCATTGTATACAAGGGTACCACGCAGTTTATAGTAGATGGTGTTCCTTATTTCACTTATAAAGATGCAGTCCCGTTGACCAGTGGGCATTTTGGTTTCCGCTCTACCTGGTCAAGGCAGGCGATCGACGAGGTAAGGGTGTACAGGATTGAGTAAGCATCATCACATCGCCAACAGCACAGCTACATAATGACAGATGGCGGCAGCCAATACAAATGCGTGCCATACGGCATGGGTGTACAGGTATTTATCCCATACATAGAAAATGACACCTATGGAGTACAAACCTCCACCGATGCAAATAAGTACCAGCACCGGTACAGGCAGGCTATCGAAGAACCTGCGTCCGCCCACCACCATGATCCATCCCATCAGTAAATAGATAATGACGGAAACAATCTCAAACCTTCCGGTAAACCGAATCTTGAAGAAAACGCCTATAATGGTAAGCCCCCACAATACAGACAAGAGGGATATCCCAAATCCATTATCCATGTACACCAGCAGAAAAGGGGTATAAGTGCCTGCAATGAGAAAGTATATACTGATGTGATCGAATATCTTAAAGATCCGCTTTATCGCGGGCTCTGTGGTAATATGAAAAATGGTAGAATTGGCAAACAGTAATAAGAAACAGAAACCATAAATACCGGAACCAACAATACCAGGTATATTGCCATGGGCAGTGGCAATACCTGTAAGCACAGGAAGGCCGGCGATGCCAAACAGCATACCCAAACCACTGACCAGGCCATTGACAATCTCCTGCTTGCGGTTATATGATTCCATAGCCAAAGATATTCTTTTTGTCAGACAGGCCGATCGGCTCGGCCTCAGCGGTGTTTAGGGCTTTATCTCCCCCACCATCACCGGCCAGTTGGTATCGGACACATGGGCTTGCTCCATATAGGTAGCAATCTGCTTCACCACTTCCGGATGACCGGCAGCTATATTTTTCTGCTCGGCAGGATCATTCTTCAGGTCATATAATTCAATCGGGCCATCTTTT
>CBIHOV010000036.1:0-87226 GCA_966211765.1 uncultured Paraflavitalea sp. | reverse complement strand
TGATGCTTTTTGCAGTCACTTCCCTTGTGATCAATGTATACGGGCACCTGGGGTATGAAATTTTGCCCAAATGGTTCAGGCGCACAGTGCTGTTCGAAATACTGGCCACTTCCACCTACCACAACCTGCACCATGCGAAGTTCAAAGGAAATTACGGACTGTATTTCAGGATCTGGGACAGGTGCATGCGTACCGAGCATCCGGAATACGTAAAAGAATATGACAAGATACAGCAGCGCAGATTCGGACCCTGAAAATGCTACGGTAACTCTTCCCGTTTAGTTACCATAGGGAGTCGTGTTTCCACACGCTCCCTTTTTTATTGCTTGCCAGCCTGTTCAGCGTCATCGACGTTTGTTGTTTATGGTAATATTTACCTTATTTCAGCGTTAGGGTATTTTCGTTAACCGAAATCCCTAACCCGCATGTTTTTTAGAGCGCTGTGCCCCTTACTTTGTGCCGCAACATTCATTGCAAGCCTGTTCGCCCCTTCCTCAGCTACTGCCCAGATGCGCAAGCTTTATATAGACGAACTGGAACCAGCCAACGAGATCCGCAAGATCAGCTTTTATACCCCCGCCCAGGGTTATGTCGCATTCAGGGACTGGATCGGCTTTACCGCCGATAGTGGACGCACGTTTACAAAAAAGTACATCACCCTATCCAATGTGAATTACAACGGCTACGGCGTTAACCTCACCTTTGGCTTTGGGATCAGCGGCGTAAAAGCATTCGACCAAAACAACCTGATCGCCTATGGCGATTATGGCCTGGTGCCCGCCATCCTGCGCTCCACCGATGGCGGCCAAACCTTTTCACTGGTTTTTCACAACCAGTTCGATCCCCTCCGGCCCTATAGCTGGATCACTGATATGGTTTTTCCAGGCAATGGCAACACCGGCTTTGCTGTGGATGCAGACAGGATATTAAAAACAACCGATAAAGGCCTCAGCTGGACTGTAAACAGTACCAAAGCCAACTTCCGCTTCGACAACCTCGAAGTCATCGACAACAACAACATCGTGGCCGTCTGTAAACAACCAACACCGGGCTTTCTCTATAAAACCGTCGACGGAGGCGCTTCCTGGCAACTGCAGCTGGCCCCCGCAGGCAAATTGACCGCTGTCAGTTTCCTCACCGCCACCAAAGCCTGGGCAAATGTAGACAGTAAGATTTTCTACACCAGCAATGGCGGCGCCAGCTGGGTTGAGAAGACCAATACCTCCCAAACAGGCGGCATCAAAGCCCATTCGATGAAGTTTATCAACGACAACACAGGCTTTGCCCTGGGAGAAGAATTTACCTTCTACAAAACAACCGATTCGGGCAGGATATGGGAACCTATGCCGCGCGACAACAACGTCACTTATTTGGGCTACACGTACAACGACCTGCAGCTATGGGATGAGAACCGCCTGTGGGCCGGTGGCGGTCATGGTCTGCTCGAGATCAATACCAACCCTGGCGGCACCCCTTTGCCCCAGGCATTTTTCCGGATCGATACCACCGGCATGTACGTCGCCAATATGGTGAAATTGACCAATTACTCTAAAACCAATTACCAATACCAATGGATCGTGAACGGTGTACCGGCTGGCACCGGGTACCATGGCTCCTACCTGCACGATATTTACCGCGCCTTCGATACCGTGAAGCTGATCGTGCTCAACAGCACCGGCAGCGATACCACCGAAAGCGTGCAATATTTTAATGCCCTACCCTACCCCGCTCCCCAGGTCAATGCCTTCACGCCCACCCTGGCAGCGCCGGGAACCACCGTCACCATTACGGGCAATTTCTTTGCCGGCGTATCCGGCGTTTATTTTGGAGGAATACCTGCCAGCTCCTATACCGTACAATCCCTTACGAAAATCGTGGCCGTGGTAGGTGCGGGAGGCAATGGGGAGGTAAAGGTCACCTCCGCCACCGGCGCCGGATCACTCGCCGGTTTTATAACCTATCCACCACCCGTCATCACCAACCTCTCACCCATATTTGCCCCCATAGGCGCCACCATCACCATCACCGGTACCAATTTCGGCGCCACAGCAGCAGAGAACCTGGTATTATTTGGCGACGTTAAAGCCACCATACTATCAGCCACTACGAGCCAGCTGACCGTAAAAGTGCCAACCGGTGCTGCCTACGCACCAGTCACCGTAACAGTCAATAACCACATCGCTCATTCCCGGCAATTCTTCAGCGTTACCTTCCCGGCTGCCTGTGGCATTACCGACTATACCTTCTCGGCACAAACCATTCTTCCCGACCTGCTGCACGCCTCCGCCAATTCTTTAGGTGTTGCCGACCTGGATGGTGACGGAAAGATCGATCTGGGTGTACCCTCCTCTTCCGGCTTATCTGTTATTCGCAATAAGAGCCAGCAAGGCGCCATTGAATTTGAAAAGGTATTTTACAAGGAATCAGCGGGTGCGGGCATCGGCAGCGTAAACTTTGGCGACCTCGACGGAGATGGCAGGCAGGACATGGTTTCCACAAATTACTGGCACAATAGCGTCTCCATCTACAGGAACAAGAGCAGCGTTGGCGCCATTGTATTCGACACCGCTATTACCCTGCAGTCGCCGAACAATCCCTACAATACCCTGCTGCATGACCTCGACAGCGATGGCAAACCCGATTTGGTAGTGATAAACGCCCAGGCGAGTGTAAGCTTTATTTCCATTTACCGTAACATCAGCTTGCCGGGGCAGATTGCCTTTGAACCAGCCATTATCGTGCCCATAGGTTGGAACGACTCCCGCGTGAATCCGGGCGACCTGGATGGAGATGGCAAGCCCGACCTCTTCGTAACCGATGGAGGAAATACCAATATGGGTGGATACGATTTTTCGATCTTACGCAATACCAGCACCCTGGGAAAGATATCCTTTGAGCGCACCCTCATACCACACAAAGGAGGCGCGCATACCGACGGCGCCCTCGGCGATATGGATGGAGACGGCAAGCTCGACATTGTGTGGGTGTATGACCTCACTTATTATGGGGCCAGCATACCCAATATCGCCATCTACAGAAATAAAAGTACACCAGGCAATATGTCCTTTGCCGATCCCGTCAACTTTACTACAAACGGCAGCGCCTATAAGGTGAAGCTCACCGACCTGGATGGCGATGGCAAGATCGATATGTTTGCCTCCGGTGGCTTTAATGGCGCTACCCTGATGAAGAATTACAGCACACCAGGCAATATCTCCCTGCAAGCCGTAGTGAGATACAACCTGATCATTGGAGGGACGCACAACAGCATAGCCATTGCAGACCTCGACAATGATGGAAAGCCCGACCTGATCGGCGAAAGAGACAGACTATATGTCTTCCGCAATCTACTGGGGCAAAGCATACTGGCCGGTAAGGATACCAGCATCTGCATGTCACAGCCTGTTCAATTAGGATACATCGATGCACTGGACCATACCTATGCCTGGACATCATCGGCCGGTAATTATCACTCCAGCGAGGCAATGCCCATCGTGAGTACCGCTGTAACCACAGATTATTATGTGGCAGTCACCGATCCTTACGGCTGCACAACGAAAGATACCATGCGCGTTACCGTGGCCGGCCCCGCACTCCCAGTCAATGCAGGCGTCGATGGCTGGGTCTGCAAAGACAGCACCCGGCAGATCGGCATGACCGCTGTTGCCGGTCATACTTACTCCTGGACTTCCCTGCCGGCGGGATTCACTTCAGCCATTTCAAACCCTGTAGTATCGCCCAACCGCTACGAAACCGACTATATCCTCACCGCCAACAACGGGCTATGCATTGCCCGCGATACCGTGAAGGTCTATATGACTCCCCTGCCTCCGGCCAATGCAGGCGTCGACAGAAACGTTTGTGCACCGGGTTACACCTACCTGGGTACCGAAGCTACCGGCAGCAATACCTATAGCTGGACCTCCAACCCCGCCGGGTTTTACTCCAGCGAGGCAAGGCCAACTGCCTACCCTACAGTCAATACAAGCTATTACCTGGTGGTCACCGCCCCCGGTGGTTGCAAAGCCTTCGACACCGTAAAGACACAGGTCAACACTGCGCCACCTAAACCCGTGGTCACTGCTTCGGGTCCCGTTGGCTTTTGCGGCGGAGATTCCGTGATACTCACTTCCTCTGTACCAACCGGAAACGAATGGTTCAATAACGATGTCCTCATACCGGGTGCTAACACCCAATCCATCAAAGTAAAAGAAAGTGGTTTCTATGTAGCGCGTCAGGTAAACGGGTTCTGCGAAGCGAAGTCCATCCCCCTTTCCGTACAAGTATGGATCATACCCATTCCGCAAATTACCTTCTATGGAGGTTTACTCTATTCATCGTCCACCTCGGGCAACCAATGGTACCTCGACGGTGTAGCCATACCCGGGGCCGTGAACAATATCTTGTTGCCGCCATCGCCGGGCGTATACACCGTAAAAGTGTCGTTTTATGATTGTAAACCAGGCCTGTCCAAACCGTTTTATCATGGCGTTACAGCCATTAATGAACCGGCCTGGGGCAATAGCATGATCATTGCACCCAACCCCGTGCAAAAGGAGGTGACCATCCGGTTTACCGGCAACGCCGCCCGCTTTACCGCCACCGTTTTCGATCTGCATGGAAGACAGATAAAAAGCCAGGGATTGTTCCGCACCAGTTGTGTAATGGACTTGCGCCAACTCAACGCAGGCCTGTACATCATCCGGGTATTGAATGTAGGAACCGGCGAAGTGATCAACCGCACCATCGTGAAGGAGTAGGAGAAATGCTGCCGCCTCGTCAACAGGAAACAATTATATTTGGTAGCATTTTGCCACTACATTCCTGAACAACGAAAAAGCAAGCAGTTCCTGCAAAAAACAACGAAAGCATATGAAACAGAATAGACTTACAAGAATTGGCCGATCGAATAGGAGAATGATTTGGGTCATTCCTGTCTTAATCATGTCCGCTCACTGCGCACAAAAGCCCATCAGCGCATCCGGCAGAAACAGGGATACCACAGCAGTAATTGCTGGAGAGGTCTTTAAACCACGCTACATTAAGAAGACCATGCAGCTGGTAACCGACTGGCAGCTCAACCATCCAAAGCATACACCCACCGATTGGACCAATGGGGCCTTTTATGCCGGCGTGGTGGCAGCTTATAAGACCACCGGCTCCCGTAAGATCCTTGATTCATTAATGGCCCTGGGCCAACGCACGTCCTGGCAACCAGGTCGCCGCTATGACCATGCAGATGACATCGCCATTTCACAAACCTATATCGACCTCAGCCGCATCAAAGGCGATCCGCAAATGATCAGGGCAACCATCGATACCGTGCAAAAGCTGCGCACCGTACCCGGACCAGAATCAAAAAAAGGCCTGATGTGGTGGTGGTGTGATGCCCTGTTTATGGGGCCTCCTACCATCGTAAAACTGGGCGTTGACTTAAAAGATCCTTCCTATTTCGCTTTGAACGACTCCCTGTTCAAACAAACCTACGATCTTCTGTACAACAAGGAGCAACACCTGTTTGCCCGCGATGCCAGCTACCTCATCAATGCCAATGGCGAAGGCAAAAGAGAAGCGAATGGCACCACCGTATTCTGGTCAAGAGGCAACGGTTGGGTAATGGGCGGTCTGGTACGCATCCTCGAAGAGTTACCCGCCAATTATGTTACCCGTCCATTTTATGAACAGCTATACAAAGAGATGGCTGAAAAGATTATTTCACTGCAGCAAGCCGATGGATTATGGCGGGCTTCCCTCCTCGATCCCGCTTCCTATCCCGGTGGCGAAGGCAGTGGTACCGGCTTTTATTGTTACGCCCTGGCCTGGGGTATCAACCATGGTTTATTGGACAAAGCAACCTATGAAAACGTGGTCCGCAAAGCCTGGCTGGGACTCAATACCCTCGTATCGCCTGAAGGCCGCGTAGGTTGGGTACAACCCATTGGCGCCGATCCCAGAAGGAATTTCAATGCCGAGAGTTATGAAGTATATGGAGCAGGCGCTTTCCTGCTGGCAGGTTCGGAAATTATTAAATTGCGATAGTACTATAGAGAAACGATACATATTCAAAGCGCTTCATTGGCCTAATTCCTTTAACCTGCGAATATGGGAACCCAGTGCTTTCAGGAATGAAGGTTTTAAATTATAGGGCAGGCCAAATTCTTGTGCCGTTTTCTCTACGATAGGGGCAATTTCACGGTAATGTACATGACAGATGTTGGGAAATAAATGGTGTTCGATCTGAAAATTTAAACCTCCGATATACCAGTTGAGAAGCAAGTTGTTTCTGGCAAAATCTGAAGTTGTCCTTAACTCATGAACGGCCCATTCCGTGTGGATAATCCCATCTTCATCCGCTTTGAATTGTTGCGTTCCCTCCACCACATGCGCCATTTGGAAGATCGTGCTTAATATACATCCTGCTGTCCAATGCATAATGATAAAACCTAGAAGAACCTGCCACCAGGCAAACCGGGTGACCCAAATGGGAACTCCTATGAAAATAAATAGGTAAACCAGTTTCACGATGATCATTTTAACATATTCCAAGGTCGGATTGATTTGGTATTTCTTTGTAATACCTTCTTTATTATACAAGACCAATTGCCTAAAATCGTTTGTCAGTTTTAGAAGGGTCATGAACCCGTAAAAGAAAAAAGCGTCTATATATTGATATCGATGAACCTTTTTCAGAGGTGCATATTGTGATAACCGGATGGGGCCTTTAGAAGCTATATCTTCATCAAATCCTTCAATATTGGTATATGCATGGTGCATTATATTGTGTTGCACTTTCCAGTTAAATACATTGCTTCCAAGCAAGTACATGGTTCCCCCCATTAATTTATTCACCCAATCTTTGTTTGAATAGGAACCATGTACGGCATCATGCATAACGCACATGCCGATCCCGGCCATACCCACTCCCATGACCAATACAAACAACAACCCAACCCATAAACTTACCGGTGTAGTTAGAATTAGTACAAACGGAACAATGTACAAGGATAGCATAGCTATTGTTTGTATCACTAACCTGAAGTCACCCTTTGTGGAAATCCCTTTCTCCTTAAAGTAATTATTTACATTTTTTCGAACAGCCAAAGAAAATTGCTTTTGCCACAATTCGTCTGCGACAAACTTAATCGTTTTCATGCTTTGTAATTGTCTATTTAAAAAATGCTACCTTAAACTGCAGCTTTCCCAGGTCTTTTATCCTCTCCTATACTTTCAAGCATATAGCGTTTATTGGTCTTTAAGCGTTTGAACGCTGAAGTAGTAAGCCCGGTCACATTCTTGAACTGCGTGCAGAGGTGCGCTACACTGCTATAGTTCAACTTGAAGGCGATTTCATTGATAGAAAGTTCATCATATATTAGCAGTTCCTTTACGCGCTCGATCTTATGCCCAATGTAAAAATGCTCGATCGAAATGCCTTGATCTTCCGAAAAAATGTTGGCAAGATAGGTGTAGTTGTGCGTTAATTTTTGACTTAAAAATGCCGATAATTTTAAAGGGAATGGCTCCGCCCGGTAATGTACCAGTTCAATGATAAGGATCTTAATCTTTTGTACCAGTACGCTCCTTTTATTCTCCATTAATTCAAGACCCCATTTCAACAGCGCCGCCCGGAGCTGCTTCTGCTGCTCTGCAGAGATATTTTCGATGATCTCTGCTTCTCCCAGTTCCACAGATGTATAACTCAGTCCAAGCCTAGACAATTCGGCCCTTACTATTATTATACAACGTATACATACCATATTTTTGATGTATAGTTTCATGAAGCTCACTATTGAATGAAACATTGATTTTCAATGAATTTTCAACCTGCATCTTCGTATTTCACTTTAAGTCCTACCCGATTTTCCTGCCCTGTATGATCCTTACTAATATTACAATAACAGCAATCACCAGGAGAAGATGAATAATACCTCCTACATGAAATGCAAAGAATCCCAGCAGCCACCCTATTATCAGAATGACCGCAATGACATAAAGTAAATTACCCATGAAATGTTTTTTTAGAATTTTATAAATCTCTTTGCAATAAAGTTAATTTGACCTAATAATACCTTTTATGAAAATGATCAATCGTGCTCATGATTTTAATCAGTATGGATTCGATTCTTATTCCCGGGGGTATTGATTGGGGAGCCCGCCTGTACATTATCTATCAGGCTATGGGATGTGGGACCGGCCAAATGATCAACCGCGTATTAACGACTGCCGCAAGCGAAGCCGCCAGTACAATCCCCGTCATGATCCCTGTAAAGAATTGCGCGATACCCGTCAACTCAAAAATAAAGTTGTCAGGCAATTCATAAATAGAAACATACATCTGGTCCAGTGTGTGCGTTGGGACACCGCTGAAATAAAGGATATTTTTTAACACATGATTATATCCCTCTTCATACATCCCAATCGCTGCTACTGAAAATAACAACGAAATGAGCAGGAACACTGTCAGGCAAGCTTTCTTCCACATCACATGCCGGACCTTGATGGACCCAATATAGCTGGTCAGTTGACACGATGGTCCTGACGCTGGTGCATCACTTTTACGGCGCCTTATTACTGGCAGCCACTGATCAGAAATATATCGGTATTGTATGCCTCAGAAAGCTGACCGGAGATATCTGTGAAATGAAGCGTCTATATGTGCGGCCAATGCTACGGGGTGCTTCCCTTGGGATGCGCCTGGCGCAGCACATCCTGGGAAAAGGTAAAAGCCTCGGGTATAAAAAGATGTGGCTCGACACCCATCCTGCCATGAAAAAGGCACACCAGTTGTATTATTCCCTTGGCTTTTATGATATACCCCGGTACAATCAGAACACGTTGCCGGGCGCATTGTTTATGGAACTGGATTATGGTTTTATCCAGGCATCCTCGTAAGCATTTTTCATAATGGTGGTATAGAATGTAAATCCGTCATTCAACGCATTCGTAAAGAATACCAGTTCTACATCACCGGGAAATTTCATGATCAAGGTTTGCAAGCCCGGGTCGGGATTATCAGCCTTGCCATTGCTATTGGCATCATTCATCAGGGCGCCGTCTTTGCCATAAGATTGTCCCTTGCTGGTATTGGGTCCATCTTCACTATCCAGGCCATACCGGTTGCTCAGCAATACTTCCTGCTGCGCCTTCGTTAGCACTTTTTCCGAGTGAAATACATAGGCCATTACTTTCGCTACCTGGAAGGCAGATAGATAGTATCCCCCGCCGCCGGCCACCAGTTTCCAGTCACCCAGTTCCCTGCCGGCCGCACCGGAAGCAGTTTCATTATACATCAACGTTACTTTCGACCGGTCTTCCGGCGTACAAAGGGCCAGGCCGGTTTCTGAAGGTGTGAATACCAGGTTTTGCATTATTTGTGTATAACGCACGGCCAGGTATTCAGCAAAATTAGCCGTGTCTTTATTGGCCAGGTTATAAGCCTCTGTATTGAGTGCACCTGCCTTGTCATTGATGTACGTAAACATAATGCGGAAAAGCGCAAAATTCACGTTGCTGTAATTGTATCCCTTTGCTTCGTTCACTACACCGGCGGCAATGCAGGTTTTTAAGGAATTGTAATCCGTGCCATAGCGGATATCATCCGTTGTGAGCCCGGCTTTGTGCGTAAGCAACTGGTGAAAAGTGATCGACTTCACCTTATTGCCCAGGGCCCATGATTTGGGCAGCCATTTGTAAATAGAGTCTTCTGGTTTGATCTGTTTATAGTCCAGCAGTTTCAGGGCGCCAACGGCGGTAAGCCATTTGGTGACACTGGCAATATTCATTTCTTTGTACACACTGTGTGGAATAGCGCCGTCCTGGCTCATACGGGCAAAGCCGCGTGCGGCACTATCGGCCCATTTACCTTGGTGGTTGATCATAAAAGTATAACCGACCGTTCGCTTGCCCAAAGCAGTAATAATATTTTGCTTGAACAGCTGTGGACTGAAAACCTTATCGTTCGATTGGATGTCATCGATCGTTTTTTTCTTACAGCCTGTCACCGCAAAGGTCAGCGCGATGGTGGCAATAGCGAGCAATTGATTTTTTGTGTTCATGGTTTGGTAGCTTTTTGATGATGGGATCAAAACTACCGGGATGCAGCAGTCTTTGATAGGGCCGGTTAACGGATGGGGCATTTCATTTCACGGATGCGGGCTTCCGTTGTAGGGCTCCTTCCCTGCTACCTGGCAACACAACCCTACCGGCCCTCACGCCCCCTCACCAGGATAATCCCGTTATTTGCTGCGCACCAAAACAGGTGTTTTGACGGTCGGGCATGCCAAAGCAGCATCGTAGCTTCAGGTATTGGTATCAGCGTTTCACACGAAAAACATAGTATATGAACAGACTTGAATCCCTTCAAAACGACCCCGTTTTAATGGCCGAATTAACGCAACGCATCCATGACGGCAGAAGCTTTTCCCAGGCACAAAACATTGGCGCCCGCGACGGTCAGTTCAAACGTTTTATCGAAGGCACTTACATCGAATCAGGCGGCATTACCCAGGGAAGCCTGGAAGCCGTCATCCTCGATTTCCTGCGGCCTTGCCTCATCATTAAAAACAACCACTTCCAGGTGCCCGAATCCGATACCTGGAAAAGCAGGCTCGAACCTTATCGCCGCGTCATTGAACAAAGGATACCCAGTATCGGCCGTGTAGAGTTCAAATTCCACCCAAAAATGAAATGGGGCGGTACAGGATGGCTGATTGCTCCCAACATGATCGTTACCAATCGCCATGTGGCTGCTGAATTTTCCCGCAATAGCAACAACGGTCCTGTTTTCCTGCGCAATTCCCTCGGGGTTACCCTCGAAGCCTCCATCGACTTCCGCGAAGAATACGACAACAGCAACGGCCATGCAATAGAAATTGCCGTGGAAAGAGTGACCTACCTGGCCGACGAAGGGCAGCCGGATATTGCCATTCTGAAACTGGTCTCCAATACCTTTGCCCTGGAGCCCATACCCCTTCTCTCCACTCCCCTGAAAGCAAACAATGAATTGGTCGTGATTGGTTATCCCGCTTACGATCCCATTCGCAATCCCCTCAGGCCCGAAGACGTAAAACGCATCTTCAATGACATTTTCAATTACAAACGGTTATCACCAGGCCTGGTATTGAATGAAGAAGTACACCCCAAAGTATTCAGTCACGATGCTACCACCCTTGGTGGAAATTCGGGATCGGCTGTGCTGGACCTCAAAACCGGACAGATTGCCGGGCTCCACTTCAGCGGCGTTTTCCACGAGGCCAACTTTGCTGTGACCGCGTCTGCCATCCTGGAAGCCCTGACCTCCGTACAGGTTCAGGTACCTTCTACTGCAACACCCGTTGTGAACATCCCCGACCCCGTTGATGAGGAAGATACCATAGAGCTGACATTTACCGAAGGCACACCTGCCGACTATAGTGACCGCGAAGGATATGTGGAAGCGTTTCTCGGCGACGATGCCATCGTGCCGCTTCCCGTAGTGAAGGATAGCGACAACATCCTTTCCTTTGGTGATGGAGAAACCGTACTCAGGTACCATCACTTTTCAGTGACCATGAACCAGTCGAGAAGAATGTGTTTTTACAGTGCAGTAAACATCAATGGGGAAGAATACCGCAAAACTAAACGTCCTGGCTGGAAGCTCGATCCCCGCATTCCCAAAGAAATGCAGATCATGAAAGAGTGTTATGGCAACCCGCCTAAATTCAGCCGCGGCCATATGACCCGCCGCGAAGATCCCGCCTGGGGCACCGACCTGGCCCTCGCTACACTGGGCAATGCCGACTCTATGCATGTTACCAATACAGTGCCGCAAATGCAGCCCTTCAATGCCGGGATATGGCTGGGCCTGGAAGAGCATGCCCTGCAAAATGCCCGTGGTGATGCCATGAAGATCAGTGTATTTACCGGTCCCTTCTTTACCGATCATGACCCCACCAGGTTTGGCGTGGCTATCCCGGAAGAATTTTGGAAAGTGATCGCCTTTATCCACGATGAGACCGGCGAGCTTTGTGCTACCGGCTATTTCATGTCCCAAAAAAGTTTCCTGCAACCGGAAGAGTTTGTTTTTGGTGGATACAAAACCTATCAGACAACCATCAAAAGCATCGAGCAAAGGGCAGGCATCAGTTTTGGTGAGCTAACCGCCCTCGATCCATACCGTGGCGAAGAACTGGCCCTGTCTTCCCTGGAAAGTTTTTCGCAGATCCGTTTCAAACGGTCATGATACCGTGCACCGGTCAATTGTTGGTGATCTCTGTATTGATGGCAACAAAATGCTGCTGGAGGTGATTGAATATTTCAATGAGTGATACCCCTTCATTGATCCAGCCTACCGATTTCCCCTGGTATTGAACGCCCTCCACCAAATGACTGGCGCGGTGGAGAGCTATCACCTGCCAGTTATCATTAAACACCGGCGAGCCCGAAGAGCCCTTTTCAGTATCCGTAAAGTACCGTACCACAGGCGCCACACTTTCATAAATATGGTTGTTGCGGATGGCCACTTTCTTGGCATGGCCAAAGGGATGCTGGATAATATTAACCGATTGAGGATGCGTAGCCGATACCATGATCTGATGGGGAAAACGCGCCGGGGCAACCCGGTTAACCGGTGCTTTTAAACGCAGGATGGCATAATCGAGCCCTGCATCTGCTGCTTCCACTGTGACGGTTCCAACCGCAAGGCCCATCATATTGTCTGCATTGTAATCAAACTCCACGATCGTGGCCTTGCCCTGCAACAGAAAATCTGCAGCCGGCGCATCCGGTTCATTTTCGTTCCTGGCCTCAATGACATGGTAGTTCGTGATCAGCAATTCCTTGGTCAGCAACCAGCCCGTGCCTGCATATACGATCGGTGCGCCGTCTCTTTTTGAAGCCTGGCCATTATCATAACGCGGCACCTGCAGCCGGGCAACGCCGGTCCCTGCCCTCACCCCTGCCTCCAGCCAGGCATAGGATACCATATCATCCTGGTGTACGATCCTTTCCCGTACGATCCTATCGATCACCGGTTGGCTGGGAGCCAACGGCTGAATAATGGTAGGAGTTTTACCTGTTTGTGTCTCCACTTTTGCCAGCGCCTTTTGTACCACCTCAAAAGCATCCGCATAAGGCCTGGTATACCTCGATGCATTGTACAGCCAGGAATAGAAGGGTACAGAACCATCCGATAAAGCAGGTGTATCGTTCAACCGCTCCAGGTCAAAGTCAATTTGCGTCTGCTCGTCCTGGCCGGGCCATAAGAGGTCTTTGAATTCATTATTCATATCCGAAAGAAACCTCCTTCGGATCGATGGCGGATAGCCAATCGTATTCATAATGGCGTCGGATAAGGTAATCAGTTCAGCAGGGTTCAGAAATGCCATAACGAGTGGATATAAATTTAAACAGAGAATGATTTCATGTCAGAATCATCCTTATACCGGTACTTCAGATCGTTTTCCTTCAATATATCACCAAGACCGCCGCCTCCACCGCCACCTCGATTTTGGGGTGTCTTTTTAGGCTGTGCCTCCTGTCGCAACACCTGCTGGAGTTCGTTGACGACCTCCGTTGAAAAATCGGCAGCATAAAAGGAGCTCAATAATTCCGTGGCATAATCTTTGGCTTCCTCATAGCGCTGCAGCTGCGAAAGGGCGCGCACTTTCAGCATCCCCAATATTTCACCGCCTTTACCCGGCATCGATCCTTCCACCAGGTTCAATGCCTGCTCTGCACGTCCAGAGTTCAACAGGTTGGCCACCTGCCGGGCAATATGCCTGATCTGATCTTCAACATCGGCCGATTCCCAAACTGCTTTGCTGGCAGATTCAATGCCGGCTTTCCCCAGGATAAAAGCCTGCGCCTTGGGCGGCAATTCCTCGAGACCCGTGAGTAAATATTTTTGAACCCCGTCTATCCAGCGTGCTTCTACTGTGCGGGGCGATTCACCCAAAACCAACCGGTGATAGATCTCCTCCGACCGGTTCACAACGCCTTCCTTTGTCTTATAAAAATCCACCGCACGTTTATCGATCTCCTTCGCAATTTTTCCTTCACTGGATTGCCGCACCAACTTCAGCATCACCCTTCGTACATCCGGCCGGTGCCTGAGCTCGTTGGCGCTTACCGGGATCACCAGCGACAACTCCTTTTTCATGTCTTCAAATAACTTCCTGGCGCCGCCAATACCATCGAGGGCGAGTTGGCAGGGCTTGGCCAATACCTCCAGTATGATCTCCGGCGTGATCCTTCTCAGCACCATGCCCGGGTTGGCAAGTTTTTTTAGTTCTGCATTCCTCAAATGTCCAAGTATGCGTTGATAAAGCATGCCTTGTATTTCCTGTTCCGGCAGACGCTCATTGAGTACGCCATATTTTTTCTTCGTTAACCGAAGCGATTTCAACTCTTTCTCTCCGAAGCTCTTTACCAGTTCTGCCGCCAGCTTAAGCGTGAGCGGGTTTCCGCCAATAATAGCAGCAATATTTTTGGTAATAGCCGTATCCGTTACACCACATTTTTCCAGATAACCCGCTGCCGCTTCCCGGTCAAGATCGCCCAATTCAAGTTGTGTAGTTTTCAAATGTGTGATGGGAGCGCGACCTGCAATGACTACCCGTAAACGGGAATACTTGTCCCGCAGCCGGCTCATAAAATCGTACAGGCTGTTTACATAGTCTACTCCTTTGTACTGCACTTCTTCAAAAGTATCCAGCACCACCAGGAAAGGTTTGCTGCCCACCTCGGCAAGTCTGCTCACCAGATCCAGAAATTCGCCCTGTATCCCTACCCTGTCTTCCTCTTTCTGTTGTGAGGATTCGAGAGAACGCAGGATAAAGGTTTCTGAACTGCTGTTGTCCACGAGCGAGTCGTATGCCTGGTTCCATTTTTCAAAGAAAGCATGAAAGGAGGCCGACAGATGCGGCAGGTCCCTGTACTGAATACTAAGCTGTCGTGCAGCTTCTATCAAAAGCGTTTCCGGTTCCAATGCATTCAGTTGAGGCCGGTCAAAATCCAGGTACACGAAAGGGAACCGGTCTTGCAGGTGCGCCTCAAAATGCTCCAGGATGAAATGGGCCAGCAAGGTCGACTTGCCAATGCCACCCACCCCAAAGATCAACATAGGATGCTTACTGTTGGAGAAGATCGAGTCTGAAATCGAGCCTATATGCCTGGACACAGATTCCAGCAGGCTCCTGGGTGGAGCCACGCCCACATAGGCCCGTAAGGCCGTCGTTTCCTGGATCCTGCCCTTGAAGGTAGACCTGAACACGCCTTTTTCATACACGCCTGTCAGGTGCCTGAGCGACGTAAGCATTTCCTGTAATTCTATTCTTGCATGTAGCCCTTCTGCTGCAGGCAGAAATCCATAGCCCGGAAGGTTTTTAAGCCAGGCTGCCACTTGTATCAAAGCATTCAATTCTTCGAGGTTCAGTACGCTGATATCGGGTGTTTTTTTCTGCAGGCAGCTGGTCAGCATTTTTTGCAACACATTGTGTTCATCAAAAGCTATAGCAGCATTTACTTGCAGGGCGGCATCGATCTTGCCTTCCTGCACCAGCAGGGCCAGCGTGGCTATACGCACATTGTCGCGCAGGCTCAGAAAAACCGTATCTCCCGATGCCCCTTCTTTGTTATGGTTTACTTCCATACCAACAATATCCGTCAGGAATAGGCTGCATCCTACCAGGCAGTTCACCATCGCCGCTTTTTCAGTGTCGTTGATCACCTGTCCCTGTGAGAAGGGGTCGAATTTATCGAGGTCAAAAAACGCGAGCACAGCGGCGGCATCGATAAAAGCGTTGCGCGGCACCTTTTCCTCAACCGGCTGCTTAGGCGCTGCTGGTTGGGGTGCCGCTCTTAATGCTTTCAGCTTTTCCTTTACCAGCTCTTTCGATATTCGTTCGTTCGACCCTTCCATGGGAAATTATTAACGGTTAAATATGAATGACAGCTTTTGCAACCTCCAAAGCTTTTTGCGCCAGCTTTTGCGTGCGGTCCAGGTCTTCCGGCACATCTCCTTCAAATACCGTTTCGACCATGTCCATAAGCCCTTCTTCATCGATTTGCTTTTGATGAAAGAAGGCATAGTCTACAAAGTATTTCTTGATATCCGCCTGCGTAAGCGGAGTTATATTGTCGATACGTACCCGGTTTTTATGATTCACTATGGGTTGTTCAAACCCCAATAGCACCACCCGCATATGATCTTCACTGACCTCAGGTTTTTCTGCACCTGCTGCGATCGCTACCAAAAGAAGGATCATATCGATGGTTTCACGCGGCAAGGGTTGGTAGTCTTCCGGCTGGTTCGTCTTCTTACGATCATCCAATCCGTCGAGCACAATGATGTGGTTAACGCCCGTGAGCGCGATCTGTTCTGCCAGCACAGAACACAGTTCGATGATCCATCGGGCGGGCTGCTGTGCATCCAGTTCAGGAATTTGCACCTGGTCTGTTTGCCAGTTAGGATTTACCTGCTCCAGCAGGGAGATCATCAAATGCTTTGGCCCGAAACGACTGATAGCTTGCTTTTTGAAGTCTACACACACCGTGCGAAAATGAGCATTGCCCAAAAATGAAGTGACATACCGGATATAATCGTTGGTGAAGGTTTTGCCAGATCGCTCGCCGCCTTTTACCACCAATGCCCGTATTCCTGCCGGCCTTACTCCGGCCTCCAGGGGATAGGTAAAACGCTCGACCGCTTCGCGGGTGATCTGCCGGTTCATAAACGGGAGATCGAGCGCCAGCAGGATCGTGTCCCAAATGCGGGGAGGAATATGAAACTTTGGCGGCTGCCCGTTTTGTAAACGCAACATAGCTGCTTTCAGGATGGGGAACACGGCAAACTTCGTCAACAGTTGAATGATGAGTGCAGGGTCTTCTACCCAGGCCGACATTTCGCAGTACGTAAGTACATTTTGAGCATATTCTTCCGGTATTGCATCTGACTTGATGCGAATGAAATGCCGTTTCGGTATTACTTTCGTCAGTTTTACCGGGTTGCCATTCATATAAAACGCAACCTCTTCCCGGAGCTTTTCCCGCTCATCGACCGTCAGCAAGCTCATAATGTATCCTTTATGGGTAAGAAATAACAGCCTCTCTTCTCAGAAATGCTGATCTCCATACAATTTAATCAAATGCAGGAATGAACGATACCGGGAAAAACACCTTTTTTTATTTCAACACATTGTCTTAAATTTTCCGGTCAAAAATGGCTGGTCGGCCAGCTACTCCTTAATTAACCAACAACACTTATGAATCGGATCTTATTAACCCTATCCGTTGTATTATGCGTATTTGCCTGTAATGATGGCCAGGATACCCCCAAGGACCCGCAGGCCGAAAAAGCGGCTGTCCCTATTGGATGCTACAGTCCTAAGACAACCGACAAAGACTGGTATACCTCCGGTAAAAAAGCCCCCCTGTTCAACAACCTCACAGGCATAGATTTCAGGATATCGACTACCAACCCCGAAGCGCAACAATACTTTAACCAGGGTATGATGCTGGCCTATGGCTTCAACCATGCAGAGGCCGCCAGATCTTTCTTCGAAGCCACCCGCCTCGATTCTACCTGCGCCATGGCGCATTGGGGATATGCGTATGTGCTGGGGCCCAACTACAACGGAGGCATGGAAAACGATAATTACCAAAGAGCCTACGCCGCCGCCATAAAAGCAAAATCATTATCCAAGAATGCCACGCCCAAAGAATCAGCATTGATCGAAGCCCTCACCACCAGGTATACGGCACAACCGCCGGCAGATAGAAGTCCCCTGGATATCGCCTATGCTGCGGCCATGAAGAAAGTGTACAACCAGTTTCCGACCGACCCCGACATTGGCGCGCTTTACAGTGAATCACTGATGGACCTGCATCCCTGGGACCTGTACGACAAAAAAACAAAAGCCCCCAAAGCCTGGACACCAGAGTTGGTCAACGTGTTGGAACACCTGATGAAAGTGAATCCCAAACATCCGGGTGCTCATCATTTTTATGTTCATGCCCTCGAAACTTCTGCCACTCCGGAAAAAGCCCTGCCAAGCGCAGCCTTGCTGGATACCCTGGTACGCGGCTCCGGTCACCTCGTACATATGCCTTCCCATATTTACATTAATACCGGCGACTACCACCTGGGCAGCCTCTCCAACCTGCGGGCTGTAGAGGTAGACAGCATTTATACTACTGCCTGCCATGCACAGGGAGCCTACCCACTGGCTTATTATCCGCACAACTATCATTTTCTGGCTGCTACCGCTACCCTGGAGGGCAATTCAAAACTGGCCTGGATGGCAGCGAAGAAATTGCAGCAGCATACCGCCACGGAGATCATGGGCCAGCCTGAATGGGGAACCCTGCAGCACTATTATACCATTCCGTATTATGTGGGGGTAAAGTTTGCCATGTGGGATACCCTGCTTTCTATTAGTCCAATCACAGACACCAACCTGGTGTATCCGCGTGCCATTGAGCATTATGCCAGGGGCATGGCTTACCTGGGCAAAAAGGATATCGCCAATGCTCAAAAAGAAGCCGGTAAACTGAAAGTGCTGGCCGCAGATACCACCCTGCAGCACCTCACGATCTGGGCCATCAATACTTCGGCCGACCTGGTGCAGATTGCCTACAAGGTATTGACTGCCGAAATAGCCGCCAGCCAAAACCAACCCGATGCCGCCATTTCCTTGTTGAAGGAGGCGGTGGCAATAGAAGACAATC
Source organism: uncultured Paraflavitalea sp. (assembly GCA_966211765.1). Taxonomy (GTDB): domain Bacteria; phylum Bacteroidota; class Bacteroidia; order Chitinophagales; family Chitinophagaceae; genus Paraflavitalea. Next base: position 68,521 of record CBIHOV010000036.1, on the reverse strand, counting down.
TAAATTACAATGAACCGCCCGACTGGTTTTTCTCTGTGAGACATCATTTAGGAGCCGTACTGCTCCAGGCTGGCAAATACCAGGAGGCCGAAAAAGTATACCTCCGCGACTTACAAACCTGGCGAAAAAATGGCTGGGCATTGATAGGATTGTACAATGCCCTATTGCAGCAGAAAAAAAACGAGGACGCCAGGAATACATACGCGAGTTTTGAGACTGCCTGGCAATATGCAGATGTTAAGATTGAATCGTCTTCGGGTATAAGGCGCTGATAGAATTTCATAGTAAACTTATCGTAAAGGCCGTAGTATGCTACGGCCTTTCCTTTTCCACCACTTCCTTTGGCCCGTATTCATCCGTAAGCATAAGTTCCCTGACCTTTAGGTTGACCTGTTTTTCCAATCTTTCATGGACCGTTAAGGCAAGCTTAAAGCGGGCGTTTAATTCCTGCAATTTATTTTCTGCGTGTAGTATGGCTGTCTCCCTGCTTTTCAGGTATTGATCTTTGTCAACCAGCGTTGAATAAGTGGAGATGATTGATCTGGCAGATTCAAGCTCGCCTTGTTTAATTATTAGCTGCGCTTTGGCTTCGGCAAGCAGTTTTTTGGATTTGTTGAAGAACATATAGCTGGATTTAGGGATGCTGCATTAAACCTCTTAGGATAAGGGCTCCAAATTACACCGAAGTCGCTTTGTTTATTTATGGGTACCCGTAGCCCATCCTGGGCAGGTTCACGGGTAAGTTGATAGTACATGTTATTGACCGGAAGCGATCCCCTGCTTGATATGCTTTTCAATCATATATTCCGTAATCGGCTTTAAGCGACGGCCAATAACAACGGGATGTTCCCCATCTGATGTGAAGTACTCCAATACATTATGAATTTTCGAATACCATACCCATCCTATAGCACGATTAGTGATAGTATCGGGCTGCGTGATCTTCCTGAAATGCTTAACCAACAGCGTATCTAATGCTAGCACCAGCGTATTGGGCACCTTTTGATGGCAGGGAATTGGCTGATAATGATCTCCGGCCCAATACATACAGCCTCCGTTTCCTGAAGATAGCATGACATTCTCCTTTTTATCCCAGCTCTGAAACCCTGCAATCCACGCCAACAGTAGAAGAGCACTTGCCACTACTGCATTCCAGTATCGCCATGCCGGCAATACCTTAAGTACGCTTGCGGCATTCTCTGAAACGGTTCTTGCCCCCTCTTCGTCACTCCCATTGTTTTCAGTTGCCTGTACCGGCTTGCTTGCCCCAATAATATTTACTTCAGCTACTGGCTCCGGATTATGTTGCCCCCTGATTAGGTCGTCGGAATAATCTTCAATTGGTAGGTTCATCTTAATGGTAGATCCCACCACTTCCTTCGAAAGGTATCGTTTCCCCAATATGAATGGCCTGTCTTGAAAGTCAATTAACCAGGCTAAAAGTTCAATATTCTTCGGCTCGGGTTTAGTGATCCCGCCTGTTCTTAGGTATTTCCCCAGGGGTCTGAACGAGTCGATATTACTATCCTGAATGATCTTCAGACTTTCTTTCCTGTCTCCACTTCTTCCAAAAAATGCTCTGATCACCGCTTCATCTTTCCTTTCAAACCTTTCCATGCATACCCTTTCACATTCCTCTTTAAGCCTGGCAGGACTAGGCATACTCAAATTCAGCGGTAATTTATTTGCTGTCCTCTTTTGAAGGTAATCCTCCAATACCAGCCTTTCATAATCGGGGAACATAACATCTATGTTTAAGGGTTAAATAAACGGAATTATCGGAATCCATCCGGCATTCCCGGAATCAGGGCCGGATTAAAAGGAATTACCGGAATTGCCGGAACGACTTGCTGACCAGCGCATTACCCAAATCTATCTTCGTTCTGTCATCAGCCAATTACCTCAATAGCTAAGAGGTACACTGTACAGAACTGATCTCACCCCGGGCAAAGAAAACGGAAGTCGTTAACCGGCCTGGGAAGCGATTACCAGCTTCCGCCATCTGCGCCCACTCTTCCCAAAACAAGCAAGAAGCGCTTCTTCACCAACCAGCAATCCGCAGCCGGATGCGCGGCAACCGGCTGCCTTAAAATTCACTTACTAAAAACAAAAAAATGATCAACATTATATTAGCGCTATTACTGGCATTCGTATGCCCAGGTCATACCAACACCAATCATCATCACAACGGCGGCCAGGTTACCACCATGGATGATGGTGATGGAAGCGACACCGGTGGAGAGAACAGCCCCCTTCCACCCAAGCCGCCTAAACCATAACGTTTGGACCAGTAAGGCAAGCCATCGCTTGCCTTACTTTTTTTCTTAACGCCGGTCAATAATTCTTTATTGATAATTCCTAAAAGCTCTATTTTTAAGAGAAATACCCGTTAGTGCGCGTCTTACCCATCTACCTGCCAATACTGCTTGTCTGCGTTTATGCCTGTAAAAATAAGCAAGCGCAAATACCTGATTTACGGGTTTCCGTATTTGACAAAGCTGACTCCTTCTACACCGTTAACAAGAACGATTCTGCTTTCTATTATTTTAATGCCATTGCCAATGATTCTACTGACAGTCTACAGGTAGCAACGGCTTACATATACATGGGTGTGATCCAAAATCTTGAGGGTGACTATTACGGAGCCCAGGAGAGTTTCCTAACTGCTCTCCCATACCTTGATGAACGCCAGGAGACACACCGATATTGCCTGCAATCCACTTACCACGGATTAGCCGTCAGCAACCAGCACCTGAAAAAATACAAGGACGCTATCGATTATTCCCAAAAAGCACTGGTATTCACCGCCGATAAGGAATCCCGTATCAAGATGTTAAACAGCGTGGCCCTTACCTACCAGAAAATGGGAAACTATTTGCGGGCTGATAGCTTATACCTGACCATTATTGACTCCATTAAAAATAATCCAGAGGAATATGCCAGGATACTATCAAACCAGGCCAGAACCCGGTGGCTGCAGGATCACCGCTATCCCGCAGGGCCCGACCTTTTTCGCGCATTGGCTATCCGGGAAAAGATACCGGATGCGTGGGGAGTGAACGCAAGCTACATGCATTTGACAGATTACTACACCGATACCCGCCCGGACTCAGCCCTGTATTTCGCCCAAAAAAGAGATACCCTCGCAAAGGAACTCAACAGCAGCGACGACCAGTTGGAAGTACTCGACAAGCTGATAAAGCTGAGTCCCCCAGGGCAGGTAAAACAGTACTATGCCCGCTACCAACACCTAAACGACAGCGTTCAAACAACCCGTAATGCTGCCAAAAATCAATTCGCATTGGTTCGATATGAGGCAAAAAAGAGCAAAGCCGATAACCTCCAATTGCAAAAGGAAAATGCACAACAGCAATTGGTATTTTGGTCTGTTATTGCATTTTTTATAGTTGTCGCCATTATTGCGCTTATCTGGTACCGGAAACGGAAACAACAAATGGAATCGGCATCCCGCCTCGCCCTTCAGGCACAAGAGATAAAAACCTCCCAGAAAGTGCATGATGTGGTAGCGAATGGGCTATACCGCATTATGACTGATATCGAACACAAGGAAACGATCGAGAAGGAACCTTTACTCGACAAGATCGAAGACCTCTACGAGCGCTCAAGGGATATTTCTTATGAGCGGCCGAAAACACCACAACAGGATTTCCAGAATACCATCTCGGGGATGCTGAAAGCATTCGGTAGTTCTACCACCAAGGTGTATGTAACCGGCAACAGTCAGTCCCTTTGGGACCGTATCACTCCCCTGGCTCAGCAGGAAGTAGAACAGGTGCTCCAGGAACTGATGGTCAATATGAAGAAACACAGCAAGGCCGAAAACGTTGTCATGAAGTTTGAGGCGCAGGAAAACAACGCCTGTATTCACTATAAGGACGATGGCCTGGGACTGCCAGCTGACTTTAAATATGGAAATGGCCTCACCAATACGGAAACCCGTATAAAAGGTATTGGCGGCCACTTTACATTTGAGGAGACAAACAAAGGATTGAAGATCCGCATTTCTATTCCAATAGTCTCTACAACATGATTACAAAGGTATTAATAGCAGAAGACCAGGAGAGCGCCAATATCGCCGTTCAGAAAACACTGGAAGAGCTGAACATCACCAATTTTGAGCAAGTATTTTATTGTGATGAAGCCCTGGACAGGATCACCAGAGCAGCCAGTACCGATCGCTCCTACGATCTGCTCATTACCGACCTGTATTTTGAACCTGATGGTCATAAGCAAACTTTAACAGGAGGCATTGATCTTATTGCAGCCGTAAGGCAAGTGCAGCCCGACTTGAAGATCCTGGTATTTTCTGCGGAAAGCAAAGCCGCAGCCATAGAATTGCTTTACAACCAATATGACATTGACGGATACGTGCGCAAAGCCAGAAACGATGCAAAAGACCTGAAACAGGCAATCAGTGAACTATCCCAACACCGCCGCTATTTCCCCCGGCATATTATGCAGCTCATCAACAGCAAGAATGCCTATGATTTTTCGGACTATGAGATCACCATCATATCCCTGCTGGCCGATGGCATGTTGCAAAAGGACATACCTGCTTATCTTCAAAAGCAACAGATAAAACCATCCGGATTAAGCAGCCTGGAAAAGAAACTCAACCAAATGAAAGAAGCCCTTAGTTTCACAAAAAATGAGCAACTTGTTGCCTTCTGCAAGGATAAAGGCATTATATAGAAAGGTTATTTTCAATCAAGTAATGCTGGCCTTTGAGAACCAACATCAGTACCCTCGCCAGGCTTATCAGGCCTTGGGTTGCAAATTAAAAGATTAATTCGTTTCTTTATCGGGTCGATCCGAATGAAACCCTATTCCCATATCCTAACATTGAAAAATGCACAGTACCCTTTCCCCGCAACTAAAAGCCCAACTAAGACAATCATTTACACAGGTTGGTTTTTCAACAGATGTAGCCATTGCAAAATTGGTGAGCAACGGTTATGACGAGACCACTGCAAAGAACCTGATCATCACAGAATTCAAGGCCTACAAGCAGGAATTGTTCCAACAGGCAGATAGACGAAATAAAAGCGAGGAAGCTAAAAAGGTAGTTCCCATTGTAGTTATAATGATCTCCATAATAGGGCCGGTTTTTGAGATCACTTCAACCATCTGGTATATTTGTGCCATTGCCATTGCAGGTATAGCAGGCTATTGGGGTTACAAACCCAGGCCCATTGCCGGCCTGCTGGGATGTATGGTTGTTCCCATTGTTCTTCCCTTTGCCTATAACTTCTATTTTACGGGAAGGACCAGTTATATCAAGATCGAAATGCTCATTCCCATGCTTATCGCAGCAGCGCCAGCCGCCATCGTTTATTTTATCATATCCAAAACGGTATACGCCAACGTCGAAAACTAAAAAGCGCAAAGGCATGTATAATTTCAATACAGTTAAGAAAAGGCTGGAGCCTACTGAAACGAAATGTCAGTTTTGCGAAATGGATAGCTCTACCCACATGGAGGACAATTATTTTGTTCCCTTGTTCAAGGAAAATGACAGGACAAATATTATCGTATACCGCTCCGTCAAATACAGCAAGGTCCCTGTAGGCATACCAAGATGCAAAACCTGCCAGTCTATTCACCAGGAGGCCGCCAGCAAATCGGCACTCATTGCCGGTAGCATGGCGGTAGTGACAGTGGTATTGTCTTTTTTGATATGGGGTCCGTTTGGCTTTTTCAGCTTTTTCGTCGCGATCCTTATAGGCTTTGGAGGCAGGTATCTTATTGAAAAAAAGCTGGTCCGGGACAAAGGCATCTATACCAGATTGGATGGGGCCAAACAAAATGAGGCAGTTCAGGAATTAATAATTGGGGGCTGGTCTTTTAACCAGCCCTCCGCATGATCCGCAAATATATTCCTGGCTACTAACGAAGGCCCCAACCAGGCGTAAGCCAGCCATGCAATCTTTACACAGATGTTTAGTATCTTGTAAGCCCTATCAACCAATTACCAGGCCCAACCCATGAAGCAATTTTTGACCCTACTCCTTTTATCTGCTGTACTTGCAAGCTCTTCGAAAGACAAGGATGATCCCAATGGCCCACCTTCCAATACAAAAGGACAAATGTCCGTTTTACTAAAACCATCACTCTCCTTAACCACTAATTTCAGGCTGACCGGAAAGAACATCGTGATTGACTGGGGAGACGGCCTGGAGACAAAAATTGCGAAAATTGATTTCAACACAGCAACGCACATATATTCACAGATCGGCAGCTATCAGGTAATAATTACCGGAAAGGGTCTGACCCACTTTACCTGCATGAATTCCGGCATATCGGAGATCAAGGTAAGTGAAAACCCGGCACTGCTAGCCCTTGATTGCAACTACAATGAGATCGCCAGCCTGGACCTTTCAAAGAATAGCTACCTTAACAGTTTGCGTTGCGACAACAACAAGTTGAGCGTACTGGACGTTTCAAAAAATGCACTATTAGAAGAACTCATCTGCGATCGCAACAGCCTTGTCACACTCGACATATCCACCAACGCAAATTTAAAATTGTTGGGGTGCAGATACAATCAGATAAAAGCCCTGGACCTCTCCCAAAACAAGTTGCTCATTGCCCTGGAATGCGACAACAATCCCATCCCCACATTGAATGTGGCCGCCAATACAGCCTTGCAACGCCTGGCAGTCAATGAATGCCAACTGACCAAACTGGATGTCTCCAACAATAAGCAACTAAACTCGTTGGAATGTTCCAACAACCAGCTTTCAACAATAGACTTATCCGTCAATAACAAGATCACCATCCTGGAGATTCACAGCAACCAGCTCAAAACAATCGATCTTTCCAATCAGCCCGTATTGGAATATGTGAGCTGTTCCCAAAACAAGATCAGCAGCCTGGACCTCTCGAACAACCCCAAACTAATGTATGTTGACTGTTGGGAAAACGAGATCAATTCCCTCGACGTTTCAAAAAATACCTTGCTGGTCAATCTAAACTTCCGCACAAACCATATATCAACCATCGACCTCTCCAAAAATACAAAGATGACCGACCTGCGTTGCAGGAGTAACAACTTCAGCGTAGAATCGTTGAACAATATGTTTGGTACCCTCCAAGCCAATGCCGGTACCAAATACATTGATTACTACGACAACCCGGGCACCAATACCTGCAACCCGGCCATTGCTACCAGCAAAGGTTGGACAGTTAGGTTTTAGGCCTATGCCTGCCTGCTTCGGTGGGCGTTACCCCAAATTCCTTTTTGAAGGCATAGGAGAAATGCGAAAGGTCTTCAAAACCTAAGTCTAAATAAACATCGCTTGCAGGTACATGATTGGTGCTGATCTGAAAATAGGCTTCTTTTAGCCGCCGCTGCTTAAGCCAGCTGCCGGGATTGTCTCCGAAAACTTTCTGAAACTCTCTTTTAAATGAAGACAAGCTCCGCCCCGTAAGAAAGGCAAAGCGTTCCAGGCTGATATTGAACCGGAAGTTTTTGTTCATAAAGGCTTTCAGGTCCAACTTTTCAGGAGCCCCGAAATTGAAGAAAATATCACCCAATGCAGGATCGTTCTTTAATAAGATCAGCAACAACTCTTCGCGCTTGATGTCGGCAAAAGTTTCATCCAGCTCCTGTCCGCCATTGTAGTAAGGCGCTAAAGATTGGATGTATTTGGCGATCCGGTCATCTTCCCTGATAAATAAAAAAGAGTCGTCATTCGAGCTTGCCTTTGCTTCAACAGGGTGCCGTTCCAGGAATTTTCTCAAAAACGCTTCGTCGAATGCAATGATCACATGCCTGAACCCTTCCTGCCCCTGATACTTGGTGTAACGCACCAGGTGGTTCTTCCGGGCGATCACATAATCGCCCGGTTGCACCGTATAGGTTTTGTTGCCATCATAAGCCACCATTTTACCTTGCAACAAATACAGGAAAAAATGTTCCGGTATAAATTGTTCCGGTGAGATATCAGGACCTAAATGGCAGGATTGCCTATTATTAAATTTCAAGGATTTCAATTTACTGTTCAGCCCACAAAAGTACTTATTTCATCACACTGTCTACACTGGCCAGAAGCGCCTCTTCCTTAGAGCGGGGTTGCCAGCCAAGCAGCTCCTTTGCTTTCTTATTAGAGATCGCAACATACAGCTCATCAGCAGTGGGTAGTAAATCGGCAATAGTTGATGCCCATTGTGGCCGCTCTTTCCTGATAAGCTGCGCTACATCGTAAAAGCTCATGGCCCCTTCCGAAGTGGCGAGAAAACGTTGCCCTTTTGCGGCCGGATCAAGCATGGCTTTTATATGGATAGCTGCCACATCACGCACGTCTACCACCCCAAGCGTAAAAGGAGGACTCTCCTTAACAACACCACTTACAATACCTTTTACCACCATGTCTATCGATGCAGAAGAAATACCACCGATCACAGGGCCCAGTATACCCACCGGATTGATGACCGATAATTCCATACCTGTTTCATCCTTTTCCATAAAATCCCAGGCTGCTTTCTCAGCGATCGCTTTCGACTTGATATAAGCCCGGTTCTTTGGGTTTTCCGCATCTGTCCAGTCTTGCTCAGTATAAATATGTCCTTTAGGATCGATGCTATAGCCCACAGCCGCGAAAGAAGAAGTAAGTACTACCCGTTTCACACCTGCCTTGCTGGCCGCCTTTAATACCCGCAATGCTCCGTCACGGGCCGGAATGATGATTTCGTTTTCATCTGTTGGGTCCTGTGCCGGAAAGGGAGAAGCGATGTGCAACACATAATCACAGCCTTTTACAGCTTCAACCCATCCGGCATCACTGTTTAGGTCAGCTTCATAAAAGGAAAGCTTGTCGAAGTCCTGTATGCCTGCTTCCTGCAATGCATGCGTGATAACCTCCTTTTTAGACAAAGAACGCAACGTCGTATTCACCTGATACCCCTGCTTTAACAATTGTAAGATCGTATGGATAGCTACAAAGCCCGTTCCGCCGGTTACTAGTACTGATGTAGTTTTCATGCTTGTTATTGATTTATTTTCTAAGGCAAAATTAGCATCCGCGCTGAGGATCAGCTTTGTTGTAAAGTTCAATTTTGCTTTGTTGTGGAGTTCAGGCCAGTCCCCCAGCCACCGGATAACCCAATACCGCCGACCGGTCAATACAGGGTTTACAGTTACCCTTTTAAGGCATATTTGTACCTATGAAAAATTACGTACTGGCTTCATTCCTGTTGGTAATGGTTTTCTGCATAGCCTGTAAGAAGGACAATGACGATCACTTAAGAACTCCATTGACAGAAGAGTTTGATAACGATACTTCAGAACTGAAAAAAAGAGGCTGGATCATTAAGGACAATTCAGAGCCTGGTGCTACCCAATGGCGCATGGGGGCAATGACCATTGCACCCTATTCGGGAACACAGTTTATTGCTACCAAATCGCCGGCATTAACGCAAAAAGTCAGTTGCTGGCTTATTACCCCCCTACTGGATATCAGCAACGGCGATACGCTTACTTTTTATACTACCGCTGTAACTGCTTCAGCCCAATTATTGGAGCGTTTACAAGTTAGGATGAATACCACCAATGCAGGCGAAAACGTAGGCAATACCTTCGCAGAAGTGGGAGACTTTACCCTGTTACTGAAAGACATCAATGCCGAAGAATTCAAGGGGCTATATCCCCAGGAATGGACAAAAGTAACCATCCTTATAAACGGGCTTACGGCAAATACCCGTGGCAGAATAGCCTTCCGTTCTTACCGTGAAAAAATTAACGTAGGCAGTAATCGCATCGGAATCGATAAACTCACATACAGGCTTAGCCAATAGTGTTCTAAATGCTTTTTATGAAGAGAATCCTGCTGATCGTCCTTTCTGCTGTATTCCTGACAGCAAGTGCTATAGTGATATCCTGGCGCGCGCCTGTGCAGCCAACTGTTGCGGCACCCAATTACCGGTTGGCTTTTGTGAATTTCGGACCGCTCAATACGGATATCTTCATCGCAGATGTAGACGGCAACAATCCCAAACCCCTGTTGCCCCATCCTGCACACGATTACAATGCCTCTTTTTCGGCAGACGGCCAATGGATCGTATTCACGTCCGAACGAAATGGCTCTGCCGACCTGTACCGCGTTCACCCCGATGCATCCGGGCTACAGCAACTCACCAATGATCCCGCCTTTGATGACCAGGCATCCCTTTCGCCCGACGGTACAACACTGGCTTTTGTTTCTACCAGGAGCGGACAGGCAGATATCTATACCATGAACATCGCCTCCAAAAAAGTAATCAATATTACTAATAACCCCGCAGGTGATTTCCGGCCCTCCTGGTCGCCCGATGGGCAATGGATCGCTTTTTCCTCAGACCGTGATTCCCAAAAACCACGTTTTAACTTTGCATTTCTTCCCTCTACAGAGATCTATATCATGAAAGCCGACGGTTCAGCTACCGCACGCATTACACAGGACAATGCCTTTGCCGGCAGCCCGGCCTGGTCGGCTGATGGAAAGCAACTGCTCTTTTACCAGGCATTGTTGCCCAGTGTACGCACCATGATCGGTTCCGATCGGAAAGGCCAGACACAATTGGCTGTGTACGACCTGGCTACCAACCTAAAAAAAGTACTCACCACCGATAGTGTTGAAAAATTGTATCCCCAGTGGCAATCGAATGGAAACATTGCCTATGCCAGTCGCGGCGCCCAGGCAGGTATTGAACGCCTCGATGGGAAACCCGGCGCACGCGGTGAATTCCAGCATCCATCCTGGTCGCGTGATGGCCGCTCCCTTGTATATGACAGCGAAGTAGATAATAACTGGCCTCCCTTGTCTTCCATCAATAGTCGCGACCCAGCTTTTCATCTCTTACGCTCAGGGGTTTTCCCCTGCTTTTCACCCAACGGAAAGCAATTGGTATGTAACGACCAACGTCTGGCCATCAAACACAACAAGGTATTGCTGATGGATGCCGCTGGAAAAAATCGTTCCGTCCTGTTTGAGCATCCCACCAAAAGCATCCTGTCGCCTGTGTGGTCGCCCGATGGCAATCAACTGGCCATCAGCATCGGGCAATTCTTTCAATCCGTTAAAGGACCTGCTTCCGGCGATGTTGCCATCATCAACAAAGATGGATCGGGACTGCAAATATTGACCGATGGCAAAGGCAACTATGGCTTTCCTTCCTGGTCGCCGGATGGCAGGCAACTGGTATACCGGGCTTCCTCCGATAGCGTCAAGGGCTTGCTCATCATGGATATTGACAGTAAAAAAATAACCTCACTTACCAACCATACCCAGGATAATTTTCCCTGCTGGTCGCCCGACGGACAATGGATCGCTTTCACCAGCAAGCGGGAAAACAACTACGATATTTATATCATTCATCCCGATGGTACAGGATTGAAACGCATTACCAATACACCCGGTAATGATGCACATTGTGTTTGGTCGCCCGATAGCAAATGGATCGCTTTCAGTACTTCAGTAGGAGGCTTTAAGGATGAGGCGGTACTTCATATTTACAACCCACAGGCCTATGGAGAGATCTGTGTAGTTAGCGCCGATGGATCGGTGGTAAAAGTATTGACCGATAACCAGTTTGAAGAAGGCACCCCTGCCTGGATGCCATTGAAGTGATTGTCTGACCCTCCTGCACAATGATCTCCGCCGGTTGATCAATTTACCTGCACGAACAACAGCAAAGCTGCAATTTGCGCTTAAAGAACTGCTATGAGAGTATGGACCTTTCTTGCCTTACTGCTGTTGCCGTGTACGGTCACGCACGCCCAATGGAGCGATTCCTCCAATTATTTTTCAGATAGTCTGCACATGCTGGTAAGCCAGGGCATCTGGGAGCAGCAGAAACCCGTAGTCGTTAAAAGTTATCCGGACGGTGGCTATATTGTCATATGGCAGGACATGCGTTCATCCAACAACGACCTGTACGCCCAAAAGATAGGCCGGGATGGCAATATGCTTTGGACTGCCAATGGCGTTCCCGTAGCAACAGGTCCGGGCAATCAGCAATACACCCGTATTGCTAACCTCGATTACCGCAATTTCAGTGTTGCCTGTACAGACAGTGCGGGTGGCTTCTATATCACCTGGGAAGATGAAGTTCAGATAGGTTCTTACAATTATTCAAGGGTCAGCGTTCAACATGTACGCAACGATGGTACAAGAGTTTTTGCCGATGAAGGATATGTGGTTGCCAACCCTCAGGCCAACCCTGACGTTCAATATACCCGCCCCCAGTTGATTGCAGATGGTAACAAAGGTTTTTTTATCGGTTTTAACCGGGTGGGAGGATTTGGCGTTATTGACCTGATGGTATATTGTATGCGAGAAGAGAACGGAGTACTCAAACATTACGGCGGTGGCCAGATGGACATGAATGGCGTCAACAAGGAAGAAGGCTCCCCCTGCGGACCACGCAACTACATTGATTATTCCGACGTGAGGGTAATGTCTTTCTTTATTTATCCCGACCTGCAGGGAGGATGCAATGTCGTAATGGGGATTGAAAAGAATTCCCAGAGCATGGTTACAGCGTTCAACAAACTATGCCGCGTAAAAAAGGATTCAAAAGTAACCGTGCTGCGAAGATCGGGTAGCGATATTGCCAATACTGTAGTGACGGAGAAGTTCTATAAAAAGGACAGCGTGGTGCAACTGTACAGCTTCACTAGTTTTTTCAATACCGTTACCTGCCGGGGAGGCCCTCCCAATTTTGAATTGTATGTTGTTACTTCTTATTACGTGGAAAATTATGGCAATGGTTTTTTCTCGTTAGACGACGATCCGCTCTATTACTCTTCCAATGTAAAAGGCGTGCTGGTGCCTACCACCGGAAACATTAACCTCAACATCATTACCGCCAATCAAAGAAACCTGGTGGCCAATACCACCACCCCTTATTTTACCCGTGCTTATTATCGCCTGGATGAAAAATACGACAGTCTCCCCTACCAACTGTGTTCCGACATGACCCATCCTTATACGGCTTACCGGCCCGTACCAACAGATGGCACAGTGTTCGATCAGGTAGTTCCCGGCAATGATACCTTGCTCGATCAAAGCAGTGCCAGCGAATACGATTATACCTTAACTGCATCCGGCAACAGGGTCTTTGCTGCTGCCCGTATGGGCAGCCCTGGTGGTTATGCCATCTTCCTGCAACAACTAAGGCTTAATCCTAATGCTGCAAATTCGTATTCCGTCGACCTGAATACCAGTTCAAAAAAAGGGATTAATATCGGTAATGAGTCCAATATAAGTCTGCAGGGTATCAGCTATAATTACCCGGCCATAGCGGTGGATGGTAAAGGAAATGCGATGCTGTATGTAAGGGATTATTACCGGTCTGTACGCGTCAGCCCCATTGGTGATGGCGTTCAGTTATTGTGGGGTGCCATGGGCAGGCCTATTGGTAGCGGTTATTACCGTGGATATCCTTACCGCCCGGAAAATCCTTATGCCATTATAGATGATAACGGTATTGCTGTTATGGCCTGGGAAGATGACAGACGCCTGGCCAGTGGCGATGCCTACCTGAATGTTTTTGTTCGGCGCATTGACAGTCTGCAAACTTTTAATTACTCGCCGCCTCTAAAGAAGCTTAAACTCTTGCATCCCGCCGGGGCCAATATGTCTGTACCGGCCTGGCTAAGCGGGTCCAGCAAAGCATGGACCACCATTGAAACAAATGTGTATGAACCTGCTGTGCAGGGCATCACTTCTTCCACGCCCGTAGCAGCATTATTGGATAATTATGCACTGGGTGCCATAACCGTTACTACTTACCAGCACAATGCGGCTATCCGCACATACAACAACAAGCCCTACCTCAACCGCAACTATACCATCAATGTGCAAAACAACCCGGCTGGCGCCGCCAATATTAACCTGCGCCTGTTCTTTACACAAACAGAGTTCGACGCTTTACAGACTGCGGACCCGTTGGTGCATTCCATTGGCGACCTCGTAGTGATAAAGCAGCCCAATGCAACCAATACAGCACCCACTCAATATACTCCGGTAACGGGTGAAGAAGTATTGCCTTTATCCGCCTGGAAAGCCGTCGAGGGCGGCTACTATGTAGAAATAGCCATTACCGGATTCAGCAACTTCTACATCATGGAAGGCGCTGCTACCTTGTCCGTAACCTGGCTCGATATAAAAGCGCGGCGTATCAGTAGCAGCCAGGTCAACCTTAGCTGGCAGGTAGCACAGGAAAGCAATGTGAAAGAATATGTGGCCGCATACAGCCCCATCGGCGCCCCCTTTAAAGATGGCTGTACGGTATTGCCCCAAAACAGTACCAACGCCGTTACCTATAGCTGCGTATTACCGGCTTCGGCTAACCTTGCCTGGACTTTCAGGGTCCGGCAGCAGGATAATGACGGAAGGGAAAGTTTCAGCAAAATAGTAACCCTGGGTCCTTCAGATCAGGCAGTTCCCATCACCATTGGCCCTAATCCGGCCCACGATCACACTGTATTACACTGCCCTGCAGGGGCGCGCCTCCAACAAGCTGTGCTGTACGATCACAAAGGCAGCATTGTTTGGCAAAAACAAAACCTGTCTGGCGCAGTTACTATTCCGTTAACAACCCTTTCTGCGGGTGTTTACAACTTACAGATTACGCAAGCCAGCGGCACACAAACGTATAAGATCGTTAAACAGTAAACAGAAAGCTGTATCCATGAAAAAATAGAGCCCTACGGGGCTTTATTTTCCGATCAGCTGTAAGAAAGCATCCTTTCTTCTGCGGGCCACATCGAGTACATCACCATTTTGCATTTCGATCTTACCGCCGTCGCCCTTCATGTATTTTTTGATATAATGCAGGTTGATGATATGCGCGTTATGCACGCGAAAGAACTTGTCTTCCGGAAGCATCTCTTCCAGTTCTTTCAATGTTTTGCTGGCAATCAGTTTGGGTTGGTTCACGAAGTAAAGGATAGTATAGTTTCGTTGGGCTTCCAGGCGGATGATGTCCTGGATATTAAAGAACAGGTGCCCCTCCAGCGTGGATATGGCTATTTTGCCCAGTGTATTCTTCAAATGCAGGTGCTGATCCAGTACTTCCAGCCTGTCGGCTGTTTTATGCAGCGCCGGCCCGTTTTTAATCCTCCCGATGCAGGATTGTAACTCCTCGATATTGATCGGCTTCAGCAGGTAATCAAAAGCCGCATATTTAATGGCCTTGATGGCGTATTGGTCGAAAGCCGTCGTAAACACCAGGTGGAAGTTTTTATTTTGCAGTCGCTGTAGCATGTCGAAGCCATTCATACGCGGCATTTCGATATCCAGGAAAACGATCTCCGGTTCCAGCTGCTCGATCAGGCGCAGCCCTTCATCACCACCGGCAGCTTCGCCTGCAAGTGCTACTTCCGGGCAAAAAGCCGTTATCTTCTGGCGCAATGCGATGCGCCCCTTCAATTCGTCGTCAATAATTACTGCTGTAAGCATTATTGTATTTTTAAACTTATTTCAACCCGGGTGCCTGTTGCCCTGCCATCTTCTGTGAGATCGGTCACCTGCACCGGTGTGGATGATCCTTTGTTAAAAAGCTTTAGCCTGCCAAGATTGATCTCCATGCCGTAAGACCTGTGTTGTTTGGCCTGGCTGGTACCTGATCTGCCCACGCCATTGTCTTCAATAATATAGATCAGCAGGTCATTTTTCTTAAAGATATCAATGGTTAGCTGGCCTTTATTATCCGTACGGTGCCTGAGTCCATGTAAAATAGCATTTTCAACATAGGGCTGCACTACCAATGGCGGCACTTTATAATCTTCATCAAAAACAGTTTCACCTGTCCTGATCACTGCCGTGAATTTATTTTCATGCCGCCATTGTTCCAGTTCAATATATAATCTCAGCGTCTCCAGGTCTTTGCTCACAGAGATCGTATGCTGTTTCGAGCTGTCAAGAATATTTCTTATCAGCATGGCAAACTTATTGAGGTAAATGGTGGCCTGGTATTTATCATCACTTAAGATCAACGCATCGATGCCGTTGATGCAGTTGAAAATAAAATGCGGATTCATCTGCGCCCTTAGCGCCATCATTTCTGTTTTGGCAATTTGCTCTTTCATGGCAGCTTCAGACCGCATGGTACGGAAGCGCCAGGATATAAGGGCATATATAAGGCCGGCGATCAATACTACACACAATAACCTGAACCAGGTAGTTTGCCAGAAAGGTGCCAGGATCTCGATATCGATCCACGCAATATGTTCAGCGCTTTTAGCTTCCCCCGTCTTTACTTCGAAGCGGTACTTGCCGGGCGCCAGGTTCGTATAGCCGGCATATCCTTTTTCAGCGGCCGTCACCCAGCCCTTGTCAACATTACTTAACCGGTAATAATAAGCGGTGCTGGTTACCCCCGAGAACTGTAGATCTGAATACGCTATAGTCAAAAAGTTTTCATGGTACTGTAGTCGCAGCGGTTGCTGATGATAAAGCAGGGAGTCGATAAAAACCGGTTTATTGAATATTTTAAGCCCGGTAATGGTGACTGGCATTGCACTGGTTTCCCGCTTGCTGATAGCTAAGGAGGAGAAACGAACAACCTCTGTATGTGTGCTCGTAAGCCAATCACCCGATGGCAATTGGTTCAGCTGACCAAAAGGGAAAAAAGAGGAATACAGCAGCCCTTTTTCAGGATGCCAGGCTGTAAATTTATTCGTTAGAGGCTCATATTTACAAATATCGTATTCGGTGGTGAACCAGATATTGCCCTGCTGGTCTTTGCTGATGGCATTGGCCGACCATAAGGCGTGATCATAATCGACTATAATTTTCTTAAAAGCCGTTGTTCTTTTATTAAAGAAATACAGCCCATCATTCTCAAATCCTGCCAGCAATACGCTATCATTATAGGTTGCAATACTGTAACAACTACCCGGGGCCTGAGATCCCGGCTTGTAGAGGGCTGTAAAGCGCCGTTCCTGCAGATCGAACCGGGCAAGTCCGGCGACCGTTCCCACCCAGGCATCTTCTCCTGCAACCAATAAACTCAACACCGTAGAATGGGGAATAGAAGGAGGTTGTTTGGTTGCAGCCATCGTTAAAGAGCGCTTGCTTTGCCTATCCCAGATGACCATCTTTCCGTTGTGCAGTCCGAAAACAATATTCCCCTTGCTATCCTTTTGCATACACCTGATGGTAGTGTGTTCAAACTCCGGGGGATGCAGGGTCTTCAACACGATGCCTGCTTTATTCATGACATGCAGAAATCCATGTTGGCAGCCAATCCAGGTAATACCTTCCTCGTCTTCCAGGAAACACCAGGCCTGGTTCTTATTCTGGTTGTCTTTAAAGACAATAGAACGTTCAATATTCAATTGCTGGTCGCAGATAAAAGTGCCGCTACCCCAGGTAGCTACCATTAGCTTTCCGTTTTGCCAGGGGCGTGTGTAGGTGATCTCACTGCCGGGAAGGGATTTGCCGCCCGGAGAAGGATTGCCCAGTGCGGTGAAATACTGGCGATAAGGATTTAAGATATTAATGCCCCGGTCTGTTCCTAACCATATATTTTCTTCCCTATCCTGGAAAATGGCTGATATTTCATAATTATAGCGGATGGACAGGTCATTACCCGGTTCGTGCAGTATATTACTGAAATCATCTTTGGCTTCATCATAGACCAACAGACCGGCGCCTGCCGTACCTATCCATATTTTTCCGTGATTATCTTCCAATAGCGTACTCACCCATTTGTGATAGGTATTATTGCTCTTTTCCCGTTGGATCCTGGCCAGTGAATAAACATGCAATTGGTTTGTCTGAGTTTGATAACGATAGAGCAGATCCGACCAGGGGATCAGCCAGATATTACCCCGGCTGTCCATCTTCACCTTACGTATAATGGCCGGGTTAGCATCAATTAATTGCAGCAGTGCATTGTTGTCGAACCTGGTTGCCTTACTGCAACGTGTTTTAGTGCGGTAGTTGAACAGCAAAAGTTCATAGGCTGGCACTATTATCCACAATTGCTGCAGGCGTTCATCCTTAATAAAATCGGCAAAGATCGGCGACGCGCTGTCGGGCACTTTAACCACAGCAATTCCTTTGCTGATCGTACCATCCGGACTTTTTTCCCCGGTAAAATATTCCTGTATTGACCAATCCCCTCTGGTGGGATCTGCATAAGAAACCGCTTTTGAAGGCTTGTATTCATTGGCAGGAAGTAGCCGGGCCGCTTTATTGTGCAAAAACTGCCATTCACTGAGGTGGGTATAATGCTGATTGTATAAAAGTCTTTGGCCGTCTGCATCGGGGTGAAGAGTAGAAATGACCGTACTGGCAACAGGACCGGCGGCTGTGTCGGAAAAATGAACAAAGCGAAGTCCATCATAACGTTGGAGACCTTTGCCGCTACCGATCCACATATACCCCTTGCTGTCCTGGGCAAAGGAAAAAACATCATTGCTGAGCAGCCCGTTGGTATGGTCGATATGCCGGAAGATATAGGTCGGCTGTTCAACAGCTGTGTTCTTTACCTGGGCACCTGGGGAAAACCATAGTATTAATAACAAAAACAGTAATATTCCCTTTCGCCCATATAGCATTTTTAAATGTACTAAGTTTTGGCCTTACCGGCACAGTGAATAATGCCCCGGTCCCACCGCCTGCTCATTCATTTCCGCCACTTGCTCACCCGGCCTGAAGGCGCCTATAGTTTAGTTAATATTCCAAATATTGTCCTGAAATGAAGCAGGAGTATGGATCCAATGGCTCATAGTTTGAACCTGGCAAAAATGCTAATGGTTACATTGTCTGAAAGTATAGTGCTTTCTTCCCCCAAACCATAATCAAGACGATTGATGGTAAATATGCCTTCTACATCCATTGATTTACTGGTTTTGCGAATGGTAAAAGGAATAATAACTGATTTCGTGATCCCTTTAATCGTAAGGTTAAAAGTTCCTTCGTAATTGTTTTCCCCTTTCATTACAATACCTGTTGACTGCAATCTTGTAACTGGATAATGGACTATATCAAAATAATCAGAGCGTTTCAGGTGCTGATCGCGAAGATCAATTCCCGTAGAGATCGTTACTGGTGACACAGTGCCTTCAAGACTCCACATTAACGGATCAGCCGATGTTTGTTTGAATTGCATGCTGGCACCTGTCATTGTCCCGTTTACGGCTACACCCATATTTTTGATTGTAAACTCAATTTTTCCCGAAACAAATATGGGTGAAGTTTGAGCACTGGTAGCCGAAAAGACTGCCAGACCTACAACAAAAACCAGTAGAAGCCTTTTCATACTACAAAGATTTTATGAATGCGATTAAAGCTTTTTTATCCTCTTTTGTAAGCTCCATCCCGAACGGATGGCCTGGTACCGCCATTTGCTTCACACCAATGGGTTTAAACCAGGTAGGCGTGTATGCCGACGAAAATCTTGCTGGATCAAACAAGTCTTCCAGCGTTGCTAAATGTCCATCATGCAAAAAGGCAGTGCGGTTCCATGAACCAATCAAAGATGGGATCTTGTAATATCCGGAACCTCTTCTTGTATATAAGCTAAGACCCGGATCAGTGCCAATTGAAATATTGAAGATCCCATACTTTTTAAAATGATCAGCAGGAGGCTCAAAGCCATCCACAGGAGTCAGCTTATTGTTGGTATAAAGTGGAGGCGTATGACAACTGACGCACCCCTGTTGAATAAAAATATCTTTTCCTTTCTCCAATAGTTGGACTGGAAACTTTTCAGGATTTTCCGGCGTCTTTATAGAATAAAGAAATTTTGCCAGCGCATACAATTGTGCATCGCTGAATTTTCCTCTTTTGTAATCAGCCGGATGGTCAGGTACAGGATCGGGGACAAATCCATTATAAGAACTGCTCATATTCATATTCTGGTTGAGTATGGCATATCGCATGAGGTCTTCAATATTACGTTGCAGGTTATGCCCGCTTTTATCAAGATATTTTCTTTCTTTTAAATTATAGAGGTCCGGAATACTGATAGGATGATCAAAGCTTGCATTGTTTCTTGTTTGCACTCCCGGCAATAAGCCATAATGTGTAGTCAGCAAGTCTTCAGCCTTAATTTTTTTATAATTTTCCTGGTATTCGTTTTTTACCCATGGTGTATAGTACAGACTTTTATTAAAATCATAGAACCGGTTCAGCCGTGTTTCGGAAGAAGCGTTTTGCCAATTTGAATTGGTAGTTGTTATAATATTTCTAAACCTGTCGGCAACAAAATTACCCTGTGCACCTTTAAACAATTGGTCATCCTGCATTTGTTTGGTATGGCACATGCCACAAGATTCAATACCCAATTCGGGCTTTCCCTTTTTACGGATGCTGATCACGACAAAAGGAATAATGCCTTTTTTATTGGGGTGAATGCCGGTAGCCTGCCATCTTTCTGCCATGGCAGGTAACCGGGATAGCATTGCACTGTCCAATGGTATAAAATTCATCGGCAGGTCATAGATCAACTCACCTGCTTTGATCCAATCATCCTCGGTTTTTAATTCTCCTTCTTTAAAATTTACGACAGGATCAATATTTGCCAACGAATCATAATATCCTTCCGGTTCACTACCCGGCATATAGAAAGGATATGTTTTATAAGAAATTCTTTCGGGGACCTGATCATAATATTCTTCACTTACAAATCCCAGCTTAATGGAAGTATCGGCATAAGAGAGATGCATCGATTCCAGCAGTTTGATATCCCAAACTTTTGGAATAGCAGGCCCGAATTGGCTGATGATAAAACTGAAAAGAAATACAATGCTTATCAGTATAATGATGATCGTTGGTATCCTCTTTTTCATAATATACTTCTCCGGCCTTACCGGTTCACTAAGGTAGTGATACGGTAGTAAAGAGAAGGGCAAACTGATTAAGTGGCAGCGTTGGATGAGCAACTGGTCAATGGAAAACCTACCAATAAGAAGAGTAATTGATCAATGGGTTTAAAATGGAGAAAGGCAAAATGATAAAGAACATCATTTTGCCCTGTATACCCGGCTAAAATATCATTTGGTTTTCTTTACTACGGATACCACCCATTGTTGGGTGGCCTCCGTGAGCAAGGCCATCGTATCCGTTTTGCCGGCTTTGAAGGAGTGGTCGGCGCCTTCCAGTTTCACCAGCTTAGCTTTCTTAAGCGTTTTACACACCTGTTCAATCAGGTCCCAGGTAGCCAGCGTGTCTCTGGAGCCTTGTAGAAAAAGCATCGGCACTTTCACAGCCGCCAGGTGTTCGGCACGGTCAATGGATGGCTTACCGGCAGGATGCAGCGGAAACCCGTAGAAGAGGATGCCTTTTACGTCTTTGCGTTTGCTGGTGGATAGCCATTGCGAAGACATACGTCCGCCAAAAGACTTGCCTGCTACAAACAAAGGCAGTGAGGGGAATAATGCCTGTGCCTTATCGACAGCCGCTTCAATGGTTTGGTGGGCCACAGCCGGTGTATCCGGTCTTCCTTTTTTGTTTTCGGTAAACGGGAAGTTGAACCGAAAAGTGGCAATGCCTGCTTTCGACAATGCAGTAGCCAGGTCCACCATAAAATGATGCTCCATATTGGCGCCAGCTCCGTGCGCAAGCGTCAGGATGGCCGTTGGCTTAGCAGGCGCCATCACAATAGCAGATACTTTACCGATGGCAGGAGAAACAGAGAATTTAATGGACCTGGTAGGCATGGTGCATAATTTCGCACAAAATTATGCCAATCACCTTAATCCCGGTCTTCTTCCAGGTCATCGTGATTATCTCCACCCAGACTATAATAGTTGTTTTCCTCATCCTCTTCGCCAATACCCTCATCCTCATCATCCAGTTCTGCACCTGGCACATCGAGATCGTCGCCCAACTGTTTGTGCCGGTCGCCCGCCTTCCCTTTTACAGGTACTCCCTCTTCATCCAATGGCTCCTCTTTTGCCCGGTTATAGATATCGTCCTCCTTCTTATAATCCGGCAGGGGAAATTTCTTGTCCTCATCGGGTTCTGTGGGCTTATTTTTCGCCTTCTTACTCATAGTCAACTTATTTTAACACAATTAGGTAATTCAAACTTCTACCCTAAAATTACCAAATAGAGCGTATAAAATCCCGACATTTGGGGTCTTTTCAATCACTATGAAGGTTTGCATTGCTGAAAAGCCTAGTGTGGCGAGAGACATAGCAGCTATTATCGGAGCCAAAGACCGCAAAGACGGATACTTCGAAGGCAATGGCTACCAGGTTACCTGGACTTTTGGGCATTTCTGTACCCTGAAGGAACCCCATGACTATACCGATCAATGGAAATACTGGCGGCTCGAAGACCTACCCATGATCCCGGCCAGTTTTGGTATCAAACTGATCGACAACAGCGGCGTGCAAAAACAATTCAAGGTCATAGAACAACTGGTAAAAGCATGTGAGGAAGTGATCAATTGCGGGGATGCCGGCCAGGAAGGAGAACTCATCCAACGTTGGGTATTGCTCAAAGCACAGTGCACAGCTCCTGTCAAAAGATTATGGATATCCTCCCTCACCGAATCGGCCATCCGCGAGGGTTTCCAAAAGTTGAAAGAGGCCGCTCAGTATGATAATCTTTACGCAGCAGGCAGCGCCAGGGCCATCGGCGACTGGCTGCTGGGCATGAATGCCACCCGTTTATTCACCAAAAAATTTGCCCAGGGCAAAACAGTCCTCTCCATTGGAAGGGTTCAAACCCCTACCCTGGCCATGATCGTAGCAAGGCAGAAAGAGATCAATGCATTTTTGTCTGAAGAGTACTGGGAATTAAAGACCATCTACCGGGATACCGAATTCACCGCTACCATCGACCGTATCAAGGTGCTGGACAGAGCCGAGAAAGGATTGGCCTACCTGAAGGAACATCCATTTGAGATCACTTCCTTTGAGAAAAAAGAAGGCAAAGAAGGCAATCCACGCCTGTTCGACCTCACCGCCTTACAGGTAGAAGCCAATAAAAAATATGGATACTCTGCAGATGACACCCTGAAATACATACAGAACCTGTACGAGAAAAAACTGGTCACCTATCCAAGGGTGGATACCACTTACCTCTCCGAAGACCTGCATCCGCAGATTGCAGGCATCATGCAGGACCTCACCCCTTACGCTGCGTTGACAGCGCCGGTGCTGGCCAATCCGATCCCTAAGCTGAAGACGGTTTTCGACGACAAGAAGGTTACCGATCACCATGCCATCATTCCTACCGGCGTCTATCCTGCTGGCCTGGGGCCGGAAGAGAAACGGGTGTACGACCTGGTAGCCAGGCGTTTCATTGCGGCTTTCTACCCCGAGTGTAAAATATCCAATACCACTGTGCTGGGTAAAGTAGGACAGGTAGCATTTAAAGTGACCGGTAAGCAGATCCTGGAGCCAGGCTGGAAGGAAGTTTATGCCAACGATGCTACTGCTAAAAAAGAGGGCGAAGAAGAAGAAAAGATACTACCTGTATTTGTAGCAGGCGAAAGCGGTCCCCATACCCCAAGGATACACCAGGGCAAAACCACTCCTCCCAAGGCATTCACCGAAGCCACCTTGCTGCGGGCCATGGAAACAGCGGGCAAGCAGGTGGATGATGAGGAAATGCGCGAATTGCTGAAAGACAACGGTATTGGCCGTCCTTCCACCCGTGCGAATATCATTGAGACCCTTTTCCGCCGCAAGTACATCGAGAAACGTAAGAAGAATATTTTTGCTACACAGACCGGCATTGATCTCATAGACACCATTCAGACCGAACTACTCAAAAGTCCCGAGCTCACCGGTATATGGGAACGTAAGCTGCGCCTCATCGAAAAAGGCGAGTATGCCATGGAAACCTTCAAACAGGAGTTGATCCAAATGGTCATAGACCTTACTACAGAGGTAAAGACCGCCAATTATAAAGTGATCACCATTGCACCCGATCAACCAGCTGCAAAAGAAAAAGAGAAAGAGAAAGAGCAGTCCGATAAACCCAAAAAAGAACCGAAGCCCAAAGAACCTAAGAAGGCAATCGTGATCGAAGAGTTGCAATGCCCCAAATGCAAAGCACACTTGCTGAAGAAAGGCAATACAGCGTATGGTTGCGCCAATTTCAAAGTCTGCGGGTTCAAATTACCCTTTGAGTCATTTGGTAAAAAACTCAATGACAAACAGATCGCCGACCTGCTTACCAAGGGCAGGACCGGGAAAATGAAGGGATGGAAACTGGCAGGTACTGGTGCCGAAGTCGAAGGCAAGCTGAAACTAAATGCTGCCTGGGCCCTGGAAATAGACCAGTAAAATAGTGATCCTGATCACCTGGAATGCATCGTGACCGCCCCTTGCCCAAACCCCTCCCGGTTGATCACTGTCCGGCGCTGCTTGTTCTCCAGCAGTTTCATCTTCCCCATAAAGCAGGCCCGCCCCATCAGCAATTGATCCTGCAGTCTTCCCGGCCCCAGGCGGTAATAGACCACTCCGTAACGGGAAACCAGCTCCTGTTGATGCTCCCTGAAAAGTAGTTCCAGCCTGGCGCCATTTTGCTGACTACACGCAATACCCGCATCATGGGCGGCATAGTTTCCGGTGGCATAGTCCGACAGCTTCAACACCAGTTTCCCCGTCTCCTCACAACCGGGTTGATGGGCTTCATTCAACCGGATACCACGGGCCATCAAGCGGAACCGCTCAAACTGGTTGTCTGTACGCAGGTAGAGCATCTCCCATTCCCTGTCCGATCTGTTCGCCAGCAATACACTGGCCAACATTTTGGTGGTTATTCCGCCTGCTATCCTCAATTCGTCGGTATGCTTAATGGCCTGCAGGAACCGGCCGGTCCTTACAATGCATTTCCGGCGGCCACCATCGATCATACGGTATTTAAAGTCCTGGTCATCGTACCCATAATCTATTATGCCTTCATCATAACCACGGAAACGGTAAAAATCCTTTTTCCACAAGCAGAGCCGCCCTTGCACATCCCACCATTTCCTGTCTGGACCAACCCAGGGTGGCGCCAGGAAGATATTTTTATCTTTTGTAAACAGCTTGTTGATATAGGCGGCAAATGCCGGCCCGGTAAAATTGTCGGCATCCAACCCACATAAAATATCACCGGTCGCCAGCTTAAAGACCATATTCTTGGCATGGCTCATCTTAAAGACCTGTGGAAAGTCGGCCTTATAGTATTTAAGCAGACCCGATTCCAGGTATTGGCCCATTTCGCCCATTACCCACGCATGCATGTCGTCTTTTGAGCCATAGTTCAACAGCACATATTCCAGGTTAGGATAATCGAAGTTGTCCCTGATGTTTTGGAGTAGCGTCTCCTTCAGGTGGAGTGTACGGTTCATGCATACAGTACAGAAGGATATTCGATAAAAGGCCATTATTGAGGTATTGGATTATTACTCTACATACGAGATAACAGGGGTGGTTAGATGCCGTACTGCCAGCCGCCCGCTCCATATCATACAAAAGCCTCCGGGTGCTGCAACCCAGAGGCTTTGTATTAAGAACGTCAGTTGGTAACACCCGGCAGCGACGTATAGCCAGGCGTATTATTGAACAGTCCCGAGATTGGCCACTTTTATGAATGTCGAGAGGGGATAATAAGTGCTCAGCAAGGAATCGCTATACAAAAGAACAGCATCCGGGGTCAGGTGGCTGACCTTAAAGAATTCAGTTTCTTTCAGCTGTCTTTCTACCGGAAACCGGGAAAAAACAACCGGTCCGCCTTTCAGGCGTTTCGTGAGGGCGCTGCATATGATTAAAGGGGCTACCAGCAGGCAAATAAGCAATACACGGTTCATAAGCATGTTTGTACTCATAAGAGTATGCAAACGGCAAAAGGTTGGAATTCGGTCCTGAAAAAAGTTTCCATGATCCACGAGGCCGGCGCCTCTGTGCACCAGCCCCCTGCTGTGCTGCGCTAGGCAGGATTCAACTGCGCCAGCGAAAACCAGTTGCCCGAATCGTCTTTGAAAAAGGCTTCAATGCCGTAGAATTCTTTGGTGGGCGCTTTGGTAAACCGAACTCCCTTTGCCTTTAGTTCCTCATAAGTGGCATAGATATCGTCGCAGGTGAGCACCCCAGCGCCAAAAGTACCTTTCCGTACCAGTTCCCGCAGGGTTTCAGCAGTCTCTTTCGAGTACCACATGCCTTCTGTGATCAAGGAAAGATTGATCTCCAGGTTTTCCATTTCGGGTGGTGCTACCGTGAGCCAGCGATTGCCATTGTTGGCAGGCTGCATCGGTACATCCGTCACAACTTTAAATCCCAGCTTGTTGACATAGAAATCGTAGGCGCTGTTCTGGTCCAGTACCCAGATGCTCAGATGGGTGAATCGCGTGATCATATCGTTGCTTTTTTAGTTTAACAATTGAATTGTCGCAGGTGGTGGTCCGTATGTTTATAAGCCAGGCGTCCGACCTGTTCGGTGGTCATTTTTCCAAAGAAATCGTGTATAAATCCCCGGTTCACATAATGGGCATACCGCTCTATCTGTGCGATCCATTCCGCTTTTTGCGCTTCTACATTACCGCTCCCCTTTACCTTAAATGCGCGGCTGGTAGGTACATTACGCGCCAGCGGTTTTTCATCCTTCAGCATATTCTTCAAGGCCATT
The DNA here is from genome assembly GCA_966211765.1 of uncultured Paraflavitalea sp. Lineage (GTDB taxonomy): Bacteria > Bacteroidota > Bacteroidia > Chitinophagales > Chitinophagaceae > Paraflavitalea. The sequence goes on along the minus strand of CBIHOV010000036.1, from coordinate 41,936 downwards.
TTCCCAAAGATCATACCCACCAAAGAATGCTTGTTAGGTTTACTCTCCATTATCCATGCCTCCCAGATACTGCAATGTTTTAGCATCTGGTACACCGTCATTTTGCCCCATTGGCGCTGGCTGTTTTCATTCACCTGGTGGATCCTGCTGATGAGTGAATCCCGGGTGGCTTTGTCGAATACTGTTTTCATCTTTTCCTTTTGCCACAAAGAAAGGCCGGCAGGCAGGAACCTATTTCTCTAAAATTGCTGTTTTTACAGCCAGCCACTTTTGTGGGCAAAACAGGCCGGGATAAAGCTAAAGGGAGATTCCTGTATTTGTGCTTTGATCGCTTGTTGTTGTTTGAGGTAATCCAGGGGGGTGATCCGATGCAGTCGTTTGAACAAGGCGCTGAAAGAGCCCAGGCTTTCAAAGCCTACGGCATAACAAACTTCCGATACAGACCTGCCTGACTTCAGCAACTCCCTCGCTTTCTCCATTCTTACAGCGATCAGGTACTGGTGCGGTGTTTTGTGGTAAATGCTTTTGAACTGCCTGATGAAATGGAACTTGGATGAATATACCTCGTCCGCTATATTGTTGAGGTCGATCTTTTCTGCATAGTGGGCATCAATAAACAGTTTGGCCTGTACCAGTCGCCGGTAAAGGAATATACGCGGATATTGTTCATCTGTATTTACTGGCTGCTTTTTACCCACTGTTAATTAGTATCTAATGTCAAAATAGCTTTTTCAGGGCTAAGTTCGGAAAAATGGGATCCTTGAAGGGAAAAATATCCATCCCTTAGCGAAGGATGGCCATTTCCCCCTACGCTGTTTATAGCCACCTTTGTGCCGGATATTTCAACCACGCACAAAAAAACAAAGTATGATCAAACCACCATTCACCAGGGAAACTGCCCTGCAAAAAGTACAACTGGCAGAGGACGCCTGGAATTCACGCAACCCGGAGCGCGTATCACTGGCTTATTCGCCCGATACGGTATGGCGCAACAGGACCGATTTCCTGCAAGGCCGTGAGGCCGTGCAAGTTTTTCTCCGAAGAAAATGGGAGAAAGAACTGGACTATAAACTAAAGAAGGAACTCTGGTGCTTTCATGAGAACCACATAGCAGTACGGTTTGAATACGAATGGCACGACAAAGAAGGCCAATGGTACCGGAGTTATGGCAATGAAATGTGGGAGTTTGATGAAGAGGGCCTCATGCAACAACGATATGCCAGCATCAACGACCTCCCAATAAAGGAAACAGAAAGAAAATTCCGTTGATTACTTTTGCATGGATGGTCACACATCCCAATACATTGGTCAATCCCCAAAATGGTACCCTGGCTTTCAGGGTATCAACATTGGATGAAATAGGTACGATGGATCCCATCCGGCGGTTTAATTATTATACGATCATCCTGATCACTGCAGGAGAAGGATCGGTGCATACGGAAGCAGGCCTTTCCCCTGTTAAAGAGAACGACCTGCTTTATTTTTCCCTGTACCAACCCTTTTCCCTGCAGCTGGACAATTGCCAGGGATGGGTACTGAATTTTCATCCCGACTTCTTTTGTATCTATAAACACGATAAGGAAATAGCCTGCGATGGCATCCTGTTCAACAATATTTACCAGCCTTCCTTCCATCACTGCGAAGAAGTCACTACCCGTAAACTGCTAGCTGTATTATCAGGTATGCGGGAAGAGTTACAACAGGATGGGCTGGCGCAACATGAACTGCTGGTATCACTCCTGAAGATCTTTCTCATAGTGGCGGCACGATCTAAATTGCAGGTAGCAGCAGACACCGGTCATCCATCTAATAAGGTAAAAGAAGAACCTTTCCTGTTACAGCAACTGAAGAATGCTATTGAGACCAACTACCGCAAGAAACACGGTGCCGGGCAATATGCGGAGCTATTGAATATATCTCCCAAAGCCTTATCCAGACTGGTGAAGCACCACTTTAGCCGCACCCTCACCGACATGATCGCCGACCGCATCATTGCAGAGGCCAAGCGTGAGCTCTACCTCACACCCAAACCTGTCAAAGCCATTGCACAGGACCTGGGCTTTACCGATGGCTATCATTTCAGCCGGTTCTTTAAGAACAAGACAGCAGTATCCCCGGCCCTCTACAGAACCCAGGTAAAGTTTGCCAAAGCAGGATAGGTCATCGATCTCTCACCGATACACACACGGAGCCGATCAGTTTTTTGCCCTGGCCGAAATAATTAATTTTGTTGAATGAAAATTTGAGGTATCTTGACAATCACTCACTATTACCATTGATAACCCCTCTGCTGGGTGACTGACCGTTTAATCCCATTCACGCATCGCACATCATCTCCTCATCTGATTTCGTAGCAACAGGATTGTTGGTATTGGTAACTACATACAGTTGTTATCAACCCTACAACGGTGTGACCGTATTTCCTAACCTTTAAAAATAAAGCTATGCCTTACTCACCTTTATTAATCAAGCCCTTTAGAGAAGAACTTACTAACACAGGCGTACAGGAACTGCATACTCCTGACGATGTAGACAAGGCGCTGGACCAGCCTGGCACTACCCTGGTGGTGGTCAATAGCGTTTGCGGCTGTGCCGCAGGCAATGCCCGCCCGGCAGTTAAATTGATCATGGAGGACAACACCGGAAAAAAACCGGACCGTATTGTCTCTGTTTTTGCCGGACAAGACCTGGAAGCTACGAGCCGTTTCCGCTCACATATCCAGGATATTCCACCTTCTTCTCCTTGCTTTGCATATTTTAAGGACAAGGAATTGGTTGGTTTTATTCCCAAACACAGGATAGAATCGAGGGATCCTCAATCTTTAGCCAATGATCTGCGGGCGCTGGTTGAAGAACACGCCTGATATGGATAAAAATAAAGACCGGTCAGGTGAGCTGACCGGCCTTTACTATTAAAATATAGGTAGCCAGTCATCACCGTACCCCGCCGGGTAACCACTGGCATGACTGTTTGTTCTCCACTAAATTATTCCAGAAATGGTAAACGGTTTTCCGGTTTCCGCCCTCACCTCCTGCCTGCTATCATCTGCCTGCCTTCTCCAGCAGCGCACGGGGATCAAATACCACCTTGAATGCGCTGATCTTTCCCTGCACCAGGCTGTACCAGCCAATGGCAAAAATGCTGACACCACCGCCCATATTGATATCGTACTGAAGACATACCTCCGCTCCTTCTGCGATGGCATTTTTCACTGCATACTTCAGTTTCATTTTCTCCATATCAGCAAAGTAGGCATCAGCGCCGTTGCGGGTGCCCATTACGCCGATGAAGGTGAGGTCATCATTCACCTGTGCTTTGGCTGCTTTGAAATCTTCCTTGTTGAGGGCATCAATAAATGCCAGTACCGTGGTCTTTGCTTCGTTTATCATGTGTAAAATATTTGAATGATTGATTCATTATCCTACAGCAAAGGTCGGCGGGGTAATTGGGTTCTGCCTGTGACGATCGTCACAAAGTGGTTTTAAAAGGCAACGAGAAAGGCTTCGACAGACCTTTGACTTGCTTCTTAGATCAGCGCAACGTTAAGGATTGCCCCTACAGGGCAAAAGAATTTAGCGATGTTCATTTCTACAAAGCGTAGGCCCCTAAAGGGGCATGAAAACCCTTTGATAGACACCTTTGCACCAAGGTGAGCCATCCCGCCAACAAGCAGGAAGGACGTCCCATCCTTCCACTGGCTCAGCCTGACATTCGTCTTTTACGTATACGACTCAGGGTCTCGCGTGCTACACCCAGGTAAGAAGATAATTGAGAAAGGGACACTCTTTGCAATATGGCTGGCGAATGCTGTTCGAGGTAAGCATAACGCTCTTCCGCCGTCATGAGTTTGAACAAGGCATTGTGTGTTTCCTGTCGCATGGCAATTTGTTGCAGGCAATTCCTGCCCAGTGTTTCAATAGCCGGATCAAGCCGTCCGGCCACCCGCAGTCTGGCCTTGTCAAATCTTACTGCGGTGAGCCCTTCACAAGCCTGCAGTGCAAATTCCGAAGGCGCTCCTTTGGCAAAACTGTTGATATTGGTGGCGATCTCCTGTTCAAAAAAGAAATCTGTATTGATCTCCTGTTCGTCCTGCTCATAGAATGCACGACAGAAACCCTGGTTGATGAAAAACAACGCATCACAAACCTGGCCCTTCTGCAACAGGTAGCTTCCTTTTTCAAAAGACACCGTTGTAAGGGCCGGGTTCAATAGGTTCCAGCTTGCTGCTGAAAATTCACCCAGTGAGTTTATATAAGCCAAAACTGCTTCCATAATAAAATAACCTCAAAATTAATGCTCATTGCCTTCCCCTGCATCAGGCCCACTGGTATCCTGGGGAATATTGAAGCACTTGAACAGGATATCATCGGTAATGGCTGCAGGCGAAAGTTTATTACCGGCCTTATTGGTCATAACAATCACATACATTTTTTGGGAGGGTACGATCTTATAATCACACACACTGCCAATACCAGTACCCCCGCCACCTTTATGAATCACAATTTCGTTGCCAGCCATCCGGGAATGCCAACCGGGTGTATTCGACAGTTTGGCGGAATAAGGTACCCACATGGTATTGGTGTTTTTGGGGCGCAACAGCGTATTGCCATTGAGCGCCAGGCTCAATTTAATGAAGTCGTTCAGGCTGGTTTGTAAACCACCGGAAGGGAGCCCATAATCGTTCGGGCGGAAATGAGATACAATTTCTTTCCATTGTCCTTTCTTTAACAGGTGTCCCAGCGCTACATTGGATGCACCCGGCTTTACGCCGCTGCGGGTCATTTGCAGGGGAACGAATAAGGCCTGCGTCATATAGTCAAGATAACTCCTGCCTGTAACCGCTTCCATAAGCTTACCCAGTACCGCAAAGTTAAAGTTGTTGTATTGCTGTTTTTTGCCGGGGGCAAATGCCATGGGTAATTTACCAGCCTTCTTCACCGTGGCCTCAAAAGAATCCTCGGCTTTTTCTCCCTTTATAGCTGGTATTCCGCTGGTGTGCGTCATGTATTGTTGGATGGTGATGGTACCCCAGGCATCGGGCAAGCCTTTCAGGTGCTTTTTTATAGGATCTTCCAACGCTATTTTCCCTTCCTGTACCAACTGCATCAGGCCCACTGCCGTAAATGCTTTGGATACCGAACCAATACTGAAGATGGTGTGCTCATCCACCTTTTCCTTGCCCGACCGGGCACGCAGGCCATAGGTCTTTTTAAAAAGGACCTTGTTGTCCTGGATAACGGCCACGGCCATGCCGGGAAATTCCTCTTCGGCCATCGCTTTCGAAATGAGCTTATCAATATTCTCTTCTATTCCTTTTTGCGCGTACAAAGAGCTATTCGACAACAAAATGAAGAGACAACATAGATAAAGAAATGATAATAAGCGTTGGTGAGGAGGGGCTACTTGCATAATAGCGGTTTTGACTATAAATTTACAGGGTAGTTTAATTATCCTGGAACCCGGTTATCCCCAACACCCCTAAATTATGAAGTCCTTCACCATCCTTGCCATTGCGCTGGCATTTGCCGTGCAGGCATCCGCCCAAAAAAGCATTCCCTGCCAATACATTGCCATTAAGAAAACGCAGTACGACAGCGTGGGGCGCACGCCCTTCCTGGTATTCAACAACCAGGTAAGAAAACAATCCGGCAGGTTGCTCATACCACTGACCAATCAACAGTATAAAATATTCAATGACATCAATGTCGATAGCGACATGGGCGAATACAGCTACCTGGGAGATGTGCGCGGTACCAAACTGGCCCTGGTGAAGAAAACTGAATTGCACAACGAACGTTACTACCTGGTAAACCAACTGACCGGTAAATGTGATACCCTGATCGGGGTGCCTGTATTTGCCGCCAATATGCAGGATTTTGCCTGCCTCAATAACCCCGACACAGATGAAGACCAATTAATACAGGTTGGCTTCCTCAAAGAAAATGGAGTGTTCACCAAAGGTTATATTACTGCCAAAGCAAAAACATTCTTCCATAGCATTGCGTATGGAGGCAGGAATTTCCTCTTTGCCATGGACGACAACGGCAAATACTGGAAGCTCGCCCCCTTAACAGAATAGTAATATAACGGCGCAAACGTTTGCACAAATTTCCCTATTGACCTATTCCTTACTTTTAGCGGGTATTTAATAATACCCTTATGAGTGAGCAACAAAACAATGCACTGAACAGGAGAAACTTCCTGGGTTCCATTACACGCGCTACTGCCCTGGGCACAGCGGCCCTTACGCCTTTTGGCGCCTTGGCCAAAGAAGCTGCTGCAGCACCTGCCACCGCCGAAGCAGAACATGTATTCCTGGCAAAGCCCTACCTGCAGGCTATGACGGACAACAGTATGACCATCCGCTGGATCACGGCCCGTCCCTGCTATAGCTGGGTGGAATATGGTGAGCAGGGGGCCGCATTGGACAAGAAGGCACATGCCGTGGTCGATGGGCTCGTGAATGCTTACAACCGTGTGCACGAAGTGGTGATCGAAGGACTGCAGCCCGGCAAAACTTACCAATACCGGGTGGTATCAAAAGACATCAAAGAATTCCAGCCTTATAAACTTACTTATGGCGAAACCATCCAAAGTGATGCCTATTCTTTTACCACCATCAATCCCACGGCAAAAGAAGTAAGCTGGCTTATCTTAAATGATATTCATGACCGTCCGGCTTCTTTCGGTCACCTCATGGGGCTCAACAAAGAGCATCCTTACGATTTCGTATTCCTTAATGGAGATATGTTCGATTACCAGACCGATGAGCAGCAGATCATTGATCATTTGCTTACGCCTTGTACTGCAGCTTTCGCTTCCAACAAACCTTTGCTGTTTGTACGCGGCAACCATGAAACACGCGGCAAGTATGCACGCAACCTGAAGGATTATTTCTCCAACCCCGGTGGTCAGTATTTTAGTTTTCAGTGGGGACCGGTTTTCGCCATTGCCCTCGATACGGGTGAAGACAAAGAGGATAGTACCCCTGTGTATGCAGGCATAGTTGATTTTGATGCGTACCGCATCAAACAGGCTGCCTGGCTGGAAACCCAGTTACAAAGCAAAGCTTATAAGAAAGCCAAATACAGGGTGGTGATGATGCATATCCCGCCGCATTATTCGGGCAAGGGCCATGGCGCTTTGCATTGCCGCGAGCTGTTCTCTCCCCTGTTCGATAAATACAAAGTAGACATCGTGATCTCCGGTCACACCCATACCTATGGTGTGCACCCGCCTGTGGCTGGTGAGCACAATTACCCCCTGATCATTGGTGGCGGTCCTCTTGAAGGCAAGCGCACCCTGATCCAGGTAAAAGCCGATCAGCAAAAGTTTTCCCTGCAGATGCTGAAGGATGATGGTACTGAAGCGGGAAAGTATGAGATACTGGCTAAGCGGTAATTTATCGGCTTAGATCCGATTTCAACTTCGTCAATTCGCCCAATATGCGGGTTTCCGGTACAGTATTTTCCAGCCCTAGTGATTGGGCGATTTGTACAATAGCAAAATTCAGCGTCCCGATCTCCGTGGGACGTTTGTGGTTAATATCCTGCAGCGTGGAGATCAGTTGTCCGTCGGACAGGCGGCTGATCATTAATACAGTTGCTGTAACCTCTTCTTCCGTAAGGGCCACACCCTTTGCCTGAGCAATCCCAACGCATTCTTTGATCACGCCGGAGGCCATGGCCATTACGGCTTCATTGCGGTGAAAGATGCCATTGTCAATATCCAGTAAAGGACAGATGGAATTGAATACACTGTTGGCAATGGCCTTCTTCCAGATGATGGGCTGGATATTGCTTTCGGCCCTGAAGCCGAAATGTGGACTATTGAGTTGAGCAACGATCGCATCCACCTGGTGGGCATCGCCTTTTATCAGGCCTATCGGAGAAGCCGTCACCGGTTTAAAGCTGATCCTGTTTTCTTCTATCAACTGGCTCGTCATAAAGAGTACGCAACGATATACCTGGGGAAACCCTTTGTCAATAAATACCTGCTCTACGCCAAGTCCATTTTGTAAGAGGACAATGGGAGAATCGCCTGTCTTGCCTTTTAGCGACTGCGCCAGGCCCGCATTTCCAAAGGATTTATTGGTCAGCACGATCAACCCATTCAATACCGGCACCTTGTTTAAGGAACTCACTTCAATAGTGGCTTCCAGTATTCCATTTTGGGCGGTGACCACCTGTATCCTTTCCGTATGACTTTCCTGGTCATCAACGCTGCCTCGTAGCAACGTAACCTTTCTATTGTGGAGTGCCAGCGTCACGGCCAATACCTTACCCACTGCTCCTGCGCCAATAATATAGATATGTTGCATAACTTACCATTTGAGATAAGTAAAGGTCCCTCAAATTTCAATACCGGAACAGGAGCAGTTTTCTCTATTTCGGGCAGATCAGTTAGTGATAAACGCGGAGCAGTAAAAGGAGGTCAGACAATCCGGATAAAAGGTTTCCTAAGCGTGAGATGGATCTTTGAGTGAAAGGGGATGATGTGTGGATGTAGGGCAATCACCAGCAACACGAGTAATGGCAGCCCCCCATAAATAACAGTAGCTCCCCAAATACAGCGAAAATTGTCCACTTCGGCATCGGAGGGATTACCGGTTTGATAACGTATAGGTACTTTGTCTCCTCTCTTAAACTGAAGACTGCCTTGTCGTTCGAACCAAACCGTGTCTTTTCCCAATTTAAAATAAATAATGCTATAGGGTGCACTGAACTGTTCAAGAGCGTTGCCTCTTCCTTTAAAATATAAAGTGCCTGTGTGTTTTTTTGAATGCCATAGCCAGACGATCTTGTTGCCGGCAAGAAAAACGACCGGTATCAAAAAAAGCGCCAGGAAGAATATATGACGGTGCAGTACCATGCGTAGATACCCTTTAACGGTGAGCCACACGCAATGATTGCAACCAGGATCGTTAAAGAAAAGATAATATAACAGTAGCATTTACCCGACATACAAGGGGAAAGAGTAATTTAACACCCCTTAACCCACTAAATACTTCCATGAAAAAGTTAAACAGCTTCCTGCTATTGACCCTGTTTATTAATATGGCTATTCATTGCCAGGGGCAGCAAACAAAGCAACCCGGCAAGTTGGAAGAGATGACCACTCAAATTGAGAACAATAGCTATCCAAATGTCCATAGCGTATTGATCTCCCGGGGCGATAGTCTGCTGTATGAACATTATTTCAATGGCTACAACAGGGATTCCCTGCACGATACCCGTTCCGCTTTCAAATCCATCACCAGCCTGCTGGCGGGCATCGCTATTGACAAGGGATTTATAAAAGATGTACACCAGCCGGTACTCTCCTATTTCCCTGAGTATGCCCAGTCCTTAGGTAAAGATGCCCGGAAAAAAGCATGGACCATTAAAGACATGCTGGAAATGAAAGCAGGCTTTGATTGTGAAGAATTTGACGGTACCAAAGATTGTGAGAACGAGATGGCCACTACGCAGGATTGGGTAAAGTTCTCGCTCGAACTACCCATGAAAGATCAACCCGGAACGGTATGGGCCTATTCATCCAGCGCTCCCATGATCATCAGCGGCATCATCAGTAAGGCTACCGGTATGTCGACCATGGCCTTTGCTAAAAAATACTTATTCGATCCCCTCGGCATCACCCACTACCGCTGGACCATTGATCCCGCAGGCCATGCTATGACAGCAGGCTCATTTTATATACGCCCGCTTGATATGTTGAAAATAGGCCAGCTGGTCAGCAACAAAGGTGTATGGAAAGGCAACAGGATCATTTCATCCAAATGGATACAAGAGTCTACGAAGGCAGTCATACCTATCCCTGACTTTTCCTATGTGAGGATCAGCAAGACTCCACTGGCTATTCCTCAGCCAACCTTTTATGGCTATTACTGGTACCGGGAAAACATCAGGATCAAGTCCAATAACAAACAGGAAGAAGTGATTTTGGCATCGGGCAATGGCGGCCAATACATCATGATCATCAAAGACCTGGACCTGGTAGTGGTGTTTACCCAGGGTAATTATGGCGCCAGGGTGGCAAAACAGGCCTTCGAGCTGTTGATCAAATATATACTGCCTTAGCCCGCACACTTACCTATGCTCACCACCTCGAAAACGGAACAGGGAAAGTATTGGCAATTCCCAAATGGTCAGCTTTCCGGCGACCGGTACAGTTAAAACACCTGCTCAAAAACGTGGAAAGCACCTTTAGGAAGGTGTAAGGTATTACTCACCTTTACCCCCATTAATAAGCTGCTTAAACCAAACGTTATGGCAAAAAAATACGAAACCAAAAAGCTTTGCTCTCAACCCCCACCCATTATCCAAACCTTCTCTCCCGATGTTTCGGAAAGAAGAGCCGGGTTCATTATAAGCAATAACAAAAAATGGGCTAACGGCACCGACATCAAATATATGTTCCTTGGCGGCGCCAAGGCGCAATGCGATGTGGTAAGGCTGGCTTTCAAAGAATGGAAAGGCCTGGGTATTGGTCTCACCTTTACAGAAGTTACGGTTGTGGATGAATCGATGGTCAGGATTGGATTTGATCAAACAGATGGCTCCTGGTCCTATGTAGGCAGGGATGTATTGACCAGACCCAAACCCAGCCCTACGATGAATTTTGGCTGGGACCTCACAACCACCTATGGAAAAACCACGGCTTTGCATGAAATAGGCCACACACTTGGCTTTCAGCATGAGCACCAGAGCCCCTTTGCCGGCATTGTCTGGGATACCAATGCGGTGATCGCTGAGTTTTCAGGTCCACCCAATAACTGGGCAACCGGCACTATTCAATCCAACATATTGCAGAAGCTGCCTGCCAGCGGACTGAATGGTTCCAAATGGGACCCCACTTCGATCATGGAATATGAATTCGGACCAGGTCTTGTATTGGCGCCTGCTCCATTTACAACCGGCATCTTTCCGCCCGGTGTACTCTCTGCTCAGGATATCGCAGGTGTCAGGTCTGTTTATCCCCGCCTGGTTCCGGCCAGCATTCCTAAGCTCAAACTATTGCAGTCCGTTCCCCTGGGAGTTGCCTCCGGCGGTCAGGCAAATTTCAGCTTCATCCCAACAGCTTCACGGAAATACACCATTCAGACTTTTGGTGAAATCGATACTGTGATGGTTCTATCAGAAAAGATCAAGAAGCAATTACAGTATATGGCAGGAGATGATGATAGCGGCACGGACAAGAATTCCAGGATCACTTTACCACTGGTAAAAGGAAGAGAATACCAGATCAATGTGCGCGTGTTGTTTGCTCCCGATCAAAATAGCGGCGGCATCGTGGTAGTGTAAAAAAAGACAGGCCCTCCCTGTCTTGCATTTGGGGAAGACCTGTTTGCTATTAATCCATCTACGATTACTGCTCAAAAGTGAAATCAGGCAGGTATACCTGCTTGCCGCCCTGCAGGGCCGATTCATGCGCCAATATGCCTACACAGGTAATATTGGCCGATTGTACCGCATTGGGATAAGGAGATCGCTTATCTACCAGGGCGCTTACAAATTCATGCACCAGGTGCGGGTGCGAACCGCCATGTCCTGCCCCCTGCGTAAAGGAAAGATGCTGGTGATCATCTTCATCATACACGCCTCCCGTTGTAAAACGCTGTATAGGCTCCGGCAACAGGTGGGCATAATCCGGCGATGACACTTCTTCCGGTATTTCCGGCTCAGGGCGTTTAGCCGTATGCAGCACCAGTGGTTTGCCCTCGATCAGGGGCCACTCAACGGATTTATGGGAACCATACACTTCAAAACTTTCCCGGTATTGACGGGCCGTATCGAACAAGGAACGATAGATATGCGCACTCAGGTCGGCATTGCGGAACTTGATATGGGTACTCTCCACTGCAAAAGGCGAGTTGTAATAAGCCTGCAATTCCTCCCGGATGGTGCCCGATCCAAAGCAGGATACATATTCCGCTTCACCCCGCGTTAAGGCCAATACAGGCCCTACACAATGCGTGGCATAATGCATGGGCGGCAATCCCGGCCAATAGTTGGGCCATCCATCCATATCCTGCTGGTGACTCGCTTTCAGGAACTGTATCTTGCCCAGTTCGCCTTTGTCATACAGCTCTTTCATGAAGAGGAACTCACGGGCATACACCACTGTCTCCATCATCATATAAGTGAGGCCGGTGGATTTGACCAGCTCTACAATTTGACGGCAGTCTTCCACGCTGGTTGCCATGGGCACCGTACAAGCCACATGTTTGCCGGCTTTCAAGGCCTTGATCGATTGGGCTGCATGATCAGGAATTGGCGTATTGATATGTACCGCATCAATGGCCGGATCTTTCAGCAACTCATCATAATCCGTATATCTTTTCTCTACCCCAAAAGCATCTCCTACTTCATTTAGTTTAGTGGCATTGCGCTGGCAGATAGCGTATAAGCTGGCGTTGGGATGACGTTGGTAAATGGGAATGAACTCCGCGCCAAACCCCAATCCTACAATAGCGATATTGATCTTCTTTCCTGGCATATTAGTAGTGTTGTTTTGTATTTATTTTCCTGCCCAGCTTTTTAGAAACTGTAATCCTTCTGTGGCAAAACCATCCTGACTTTCCGCCATGGGATGCCAGAAGCATACAGCGCCGGCCAGCTCCTTGTTATCCGGCGTAAAACTTTCAATGGTTACCACACCCTTATAGTTGATGGCTTCCAGTCCTTGCTTATAGGATGCCCAGGGTGTTTGCCCCGTGCCTGGTGTACCGCGGTAATTTTCTGATACCTGCAAATGGATCAGGTCGCTGCCGCAGGCAATGATGGCCTGCGCCACATCCTTTTCTTCAATACTCATGTGGAAGCCATCCAGCATCACCTTGGCGGCAGGGTGATTGATATCCTTCACCAACCGCAATACATCTGCTGCCGTATTGATCAGGTCCGATTCAAAGCGGTTCAAAGGCTCCAGTGCGATCTGCAATCCCCGCGCAGCTGCCATATCACACACAATACGCAGATTGCTTACTGCCCTGGCCCACTCTGTTTTCCGTTGTTCCGGCGATACCATGCGCGCTTTACCTACGGCAGAATACATGGGTCCGCCAAAGAAACCAGTGCCCACAGCCGCACAATGATCGAGACAGGCTTCAATATAATCCAGGCAGTTTTTGTGCACCGCCGGGTCTTCATGTGTCAGGTCGCGGGAAGGACCGAAGGCTCCGCAAATATTCACTTGCAGGTTGTACTCCTTCATAGCCTTTTTCACCGCCAGTATATCAATGAGCGAAGGGTCTTCTACTGCGATCTCCACCACCTCAAATCCCATGGCTGCGATCTTCGGAAACAATACCGGGATAGAAGCCGTGCTAAAAGGTGAGGTCCACAGCCAGGTGCTTACGCCGTACTTAATATCTAAAGCCATGTTCTTAGGTTAATATGTTTCTTTTGTTGGTACGTTATATTAAGAAGGGGTTGTCGGCAATCGGCAGTCGGCAATGTGTTTGCTTCGATAGCTCGCAGCTCGTGGCTCGTGGCTCGTAGCTTGTTTACAGCATTAAGCTCGTTCCATCGCCGCTTGTTCCTGTAGCATTACTGCCTTATAGCCGCCCTTTGAGCGGAAATACAAAATCAGCAAGCCATAACAAAGCAGCATGAACAAGGGGAAGGCCACAATGTACCGGAGGGCATCTTTTTTAGCGCCATCACGGATGGTGGTCACCGTTTCCAGTTCCTGCGCATTGGCCTGTGCCAGTTTGTTTTGGTCCAGCGCCTGGTAATCACCAAAGAAACTGGTTTTGTTTTCTGTTACATAAGTGCTGTGAATACTGGTATGATGCGTCTGGTCATAAGCCTGGATCTTTGTATCCACCGATTTGTCCTGGATAAAGCCGAGAATACCGGCGCCGATCACACCGGCAGCGATCATACCCAGGCCGCCCGTAATGTTCAGCGTAAGCGCCCCTCCCTTGGGAAATCGCTCTGCTACCAGGCCCAGCATGGTGGGCCAGAAGAAAGTTTTGCCCAGGCCATATACCGTGGCAGCTACCAGTATCATCACGCCATTGGAGAAAGACAACATATACAATCCCCCGGCCGCAATGGCCGAACAGATGGCCAGCAAACCCAGCGGCGAAACTTTATGAACGATGGGGCCGGCAAAGAAGCGCAGCACAAACATGATGGCCGACGTGTACACCAGTACCCAGCCTGCCTGTAGTCCGATGGCTGTCATGGCAGGCGCCATCAGGTCCGTGATCCAGCTATCCGTGCCCAGCTCAGTAGTGGCCAGCGGGATCATGATCAGCAATAGGATGATGAATAAGGGTTGACCCAGACTGCGCGTATACAAACCGAATAGCACCGTAACGATCAGGATGAGAGAAATATTAAGTGCCGTAGGCCAGGCAAATACTGCTCCCAGCTGGAATACGATCAGCGCCACAATGATCAACGCGCCAATAGCTCCTACTTCCTGCAGCATTTCTTTATAAGATACACCTGCCTGCACCCTTTCATTGAGCGGGAACCTGCGGGCAAGCATCATCACCCCATAAGCCAGTGTAGGCAATAAGATCAATGCTATTTTATATTCCCAGGCTGTGCCAGGGCCCATCAATAAAGCGATGATGCCGCCCAATACCAATCCGCCGGGCCAGGCTGCATGCAGTATGTTGAGCCATTTTGTTTTCTGCCGGGGAAACATGGTGGCTACCACCGGGTTTACCACCGCTTCTACCGTACCATTGCCCAGGGCCACTATGAAAGTACCGATGTACAACATCCAATACCCCGTAGCAAAAATGGTAAGTATGGCCGAAGTAACATGACAGAGAAAAGCAAAGATCATGGCCGTCTTATAGCCTATCTTATCAATGATGAGACTAAACAATACAATGCTGATGGCAAAGGGCCATAGGCCCACACCCGCTATTTCACCCAGTTGTGTCTGTGTAAGGTTGAAGGTGGTGCCCCATTCGGGTAAAGAGATAGCTCTTAATATAAAACCAAAGGAAGTGGTGACAAGCGCTACAAAACAGGCATAGAACAATTTCATGTCTGCCTTGTGGGGAGTGCTTTTGGGCGAATCGTTAGCTTGCATGTTGACTGGTTTAAAGGATGAGGTTATTTTACCACGCGCAATACACCATTCATAATGCGCCAGTGTCCCGGGAAAGTACAGATATAGGGATATTCGCCCGGTGTATCAGGTACTTTAAAGGTCACCGTATATTTTCCTCCGGGATTGATCAGCGGGGTCGACAACAATACCTCCGGCATCTTCGGTATATATTGCCGCTTGGCGCCATTGGGGTCCATTGCGAGCTTATCTGCCGCAGCACCCACCTTATCGCTGGTGCCCGGTTTAAGGATAAGCAGGTTGTGCTGCATGAAGTCGGGGTTTTGCAACACGATCTGCACCGTAATACCTGCTTTCACCGTAATGAGCTGCTGATCATACTTCATTACATCTTTCAACACCTTGATCACAATGGTACGGTCAATTTTGCCGGTGGCAACAACCGCAGCAGTGGCTGCATTCGTACCGGCCAGTGTTTCCAGTTTGCCATTGCTCAGGTTGGCACGCAGGA
Organism: uncultured Paraflavitalea sp.; assembly: GCA_966211765.1. Classification (GTDB taxonomy): domain Bacteria; phylum Bacteroidota; class Bacteroidia; order Chitinophagales; family Chitinophagaceae; genus Paraflavitalea. The sequence goes on along the minus strand of CBIHOV010000036.1, from coordinate 26,385 downwards.
AGAAACTGGTATCCGGGTATTCCGTGATCCTGTCATCTCCCTTGCGGTTATCAAATCCTATTCTGACAGGCACTTCCAATTCTTTCTTAAACAAGCCGGGCGTCTTCATTGTAGCCACTTCCTTGTCGTTGATGAACAAGCGCATAGCACCACTCTTTTGAAGTCCCGCTTTAAAACTGAACTTGGCGGGCAGTTCATTGGGCGTCACTGCCTGGAACGATTTTCCGTTCTGGTTCACCTGGAAATACATTTTGTTGTTGAGCATATACAGGCCATAACCGTTGGCGCCATTGCCCTGTGCAGCTACCATACCGCTAAAGCCGGCCGGTGCATTGGCTGGTGTGGCAGGCGCACCCGGACGGGCAGTCATACGTTCTATATCACCCGCCAGTAAGATCTCTTTGTTGGCTATTTCAGGTTCCAATGCATCGCCTTGTTGCTGCCTGCCAAAACCTCTTCTCAACGGAATGCTGTTGAGCCTGGATCCAAAAGCCAGGCGCTGCGCAATAGAAGCTTCTATCAATGCCGGATTTTCATTCAGTCCTCTTTTCCGGAATGCTGCCCGGAAAGTTTCCTCGTTCAGCTTGCTGGCGATGGTGAGCGCGTGTCGCAGCCAGGTATCCGATACGTTCTCTTCTTTTTCTGCCATACCTACCAATACATTGCCAATAGCGGCTGATGATTTCATCTCCGTAGTGGCCAATACCGCTGCCAGGCGCACCCGCATATCTTTATCCTCAAAAACATTGGCCTGTTGCATGGCAAGAAAAGTAGCGGGCGTTTTAGGCAGCACTTCAATGGCTGCTTTGCGTACGCCGGCGGCAGGATGATGTAAAGCCTTAGTGGCTATTGCAAGGGCTGCTGCATTGGTGCCATCCAGTGCTTTCAATCCCTTCATCGTCCACAGCGCATGCACGGCCGGCGCATTGATGCCCGCGCCATCCAGTTGCTGGTCCTGCACCAGTTTGTACAGGGCCGGCAATACCGTTTTATTGCCGCCTTCTACCAGCAGCCTTTGTGCGGTAGTACGCCAGAACATATTGTCGTTGGACAAGGCTGTCACCAACCCTGTCACCTCTTTCTTATCGAGCCTGGTATTGTTCTTTTGATCGTTGCTTTTGTTGTAGACCCGGTAAATGCGCCCACGCTCATGATCCCGCAAAGGATTCACATAGGCATTACCCTGGCCCGTCTCCGCTTTGTAGCCACCCCGGTCAGGCGAAGGCGTGGGATTGTGCTGAATAATAAAGTCGTACCAGTCTGTTACCCACAACGCACCATCCGGACCTACTTCAGCCTGGATGGGAGCAGCCCATTCATCCGCGCTCACCAGCATATTCCAGCCATCGCCGTCTTCTTTAAAACCGGAACCAGACTGTTGCAATACATGTTTGTGGATCAAACGGCCGGTAGGCTCCGTTACAAAAGCTACTTTGTTCCAATATTCCTTAGGAAAATTGCGGGCCGTGTAGAGGCTATGTCCGGCTGCAGCGGTGAAACCGCCATGCACATCCACCTGGCGCAGGTTCTTGGTAGCTACGTGTATAGCATAGTGTCCATCGATCTTTTCTACGCCGCTTTCCCGGATATTTGCTTTGTCGAAATAACGTTTGGGCATGCCCAGGAAACCACTATGCGTATTATTGGCGGTAGAAATAAATACATCAAACTCTTCTGAGAAACCGAGGCCCCAGGTATTGTTGCTGGTGGAAGAAAGGTATTCGAGGTTCTTACCCTCCGGCCTAAAGCGGTATACGCCCTGGCCAAAGCGCAGGGAGTCTTTTCCCTTTTTACCATTGTAATAACCCGAATAGCCAACTACGCCCCAGATCATATTGTCGAGGCCATAGCGCAGATTGGATGCCTGTGCATGGGTATCACTCTTGCCCCAGCCCGTTAAGAGCGGTTGCCTGATATCGGCTTTGTCATCGCCATTGGTATCTTTCAGGAACAGGAAAGAAGGCGCCATACTCACCACGATACCGCCATTTACAAAGGTGAAGCTGGTAGGGATGTTGAGCTTGTCGGCAAAAATGGTAAACTTGTCCGCCTTGCCATCCCCATCCGTGTCTTCCAGTATCTTAATGCGGTCATCGCCTTTATCGTCGTCTTTGATCTCATTGGGATAGTCCACTGTTTCGATCACCCACAAGCGTCCGCGCTCATCCCAGTTCATGTAAATAGGATTCACTACATCAGGCTCGGCGGCAAATAACTGCAAGCCAAATCCTACCGGCACCTGTATTAGCGACATGGATTGTTCCGGCGTTAAGGATGCCTGTACTTTCGGTGCCGGGTCGCGCTTTTCATAATTGGGTACAGGGCCATCATAGTAAGTGGGGTCTGCCAGTTTGTAAGCTGCCAGGCTGGCCCTTGCTTCATCGCTTACTGCCCAGAGAATACCATTCTTTACCAATGATAAAAAGCCGGGATTGTTGAAGGTCACCTCATCATGGCCATAGGCCGTATAAAATACCCGGCCATTGCCATAAGGCCGCACCCAGGTATAGGGCTCATGGTGGGCGCCTTCCACCCTTTCGGAGATCACTTCTATATTTTTGCTGATCTTGTCGTGCACATAGGTTTCATCACGCGTTACAAAGGAAGCCACATCTTTCATCACCGGGTGTTCCGGTTTGATGATCACCGATGGGAAGGAATCGTACTTGTGGCTTTTGAATTGCCCGCCGATCATTTCCACTACTTCGGGTGAATTACGGAAACAAAAAGAAGCAGAGTGGAGGGGAATAAACCCTTTACCGCTGCGTACAAAGTTCAGCAAGGCCTTTTCCTGGGCTTTGCTGATGGTATCGTAGTTAGCATATACAATAAGGCCATCATACTGTTGCAGCAGCGCCTCGTTGAGGTCATTGGGATTGGTGGAATAAGATATATTAATACCAACTTTAAAGTATTCCTTGGTGAGGATATCAGCCAGCTTTTCAGAATCATGGTGTTTGCTCTTGTGGCCCAGCAGGAGTATCTCCAGGCGCCTGGGGGTGGCGGCCTTTCTTACCGTATCGGCACTGATCAACAGGAAAGAGCACAAGAGTGGTATAAAAAAGACGAGGTTAATTTTCCGGCGCATGGCAATCAATTGGGTTCGTTATTCAATCAATACGAATATCCCAAGATTATCGCTCATACCCTTGCCGGATTATATCCAATACTGACTGTATTTTATCCTGATTAATGCCTATTTTCGATAATCAACGACAAACAGACCACATTGTGAAAGCAGCCCTACATAAATCAGAGATACCCCTGTCACATATATTTGTGATCCGCCGCCTGCAGGAAAAGCATTTTGACCCGGTATGGCATGCGCATTCCGAATACCAGCTATTTGTAGTACTCGAAGGCACCGGCACCCGTTTTATTGGCGACAGCATCAAAGCCTTCAAGCCCGGCGAACTGATCTTCACCGGCCCCCACCTGCCCCACCTGTGGCGCAGTGATGAAGCATATTTCAATAAGAAAAGCACCCTGCAGACCGATGGCATTGTGATCTATTTCAATGAGCACTTCCTGGGCGAACACATCATGGAAAAAGAAGAGATGACCGTGCTCAAAAAATTATTCACCCGGGCCATGCGTGGATTGGAATTTGAGGGCGTTGCCCGGCTGGACATTATCCGTATGATGCAGGAACTGGTACACCTGCAGGGCATTCAAAGCGTGGTGCAGTTGCTGCGCATACTGGAGTTGATGGCAGGCGCCAAAACCTTCCGCTATATTTCTTCCAAGCCCTATGAGGATGTGTACGACCAGCACGAGACCGATCGGCTTAATATTGTATATGATTATGTATTGAAGAATTTCCGCCGTACCATATCATTGGAAGAAATGGCCAACCTGCTCCATATGACGCCCACTTCCTTTAGCCGGTACTTCACCATCAAAAACAATAAGCCCTTCTCCCGGTTTGTTTCCGAGATACGTATTAAACATGCCTGTAAACTATTGACCGAAACAGACGACCCCATTGCGCATATTTGTTATGAATGCGGTTTTAATACCCTTTCCAATTTCAACAAGCAGTTTAAGGAGTTCATGTTGAAGACGCCAGCTGAGTATAAAAATGAATTTCTTAGTATTTAATTTTGTAAGTTGTTACGTGAAGGAGCCGATAGGATACAACATAGCCTCAACCTCAAAACAACCGATGAAGTACTTAAAGTTTGTCAATGCTGTACTGAATTGTTTCCCATTTGTATTTGCAGCAAGCTTATACACCTTTTATTATTGGCTAAGGAGTTTCCGGGCCACGCATGAGGCCGGGGCCACATCTGAAAGCATTGGCCTCATCGGTAAGGTCACAAGATTGGCAATGCCCATTACTTTCTATTCTATAATACCCAATTTTATATTGATATGTACTTTAGTTTTCTTAAGCCAAAAAACCAAAGAGAAAATAAAAGGCCAAATCTTGTTTTATTCGTTGGGGATCGGAATAATGCTTTATCTCATCTTCTTTGACCCGGCCGATGTACTTTACTGGTTTATAGATTAAACAAACTTACGTAAGAATGAAATGCTGAGGTGTCAGCGGTTTCGGCACTTCTAATGCATCGATCATTTCCAGCAGATCAATCTCGATGGAACGGGAAATAGCGGTGACGGGTACATCATTGGCGCCGCCTTCAAAAGGATTCTCCGTATTCTCTCCCACCCGCTCCAGTGTCAAAAATACCCAGCCTACCACGGCACTGAATGGAATGGTGAGCCATACCATCCAACTGCCCGACTTCTGAAACTCATTCAACACGCCAAAAGGCACGAGCACAACAAAGAGCCGGTTAAGCATCTGGCTGATCGTGGCAAACTGCCGCGGGTAAGGAAAGTTCTTGATCCGCTCACACCTGCCCTGGTGGTCAAACAGGTCCACCAGCAAGCGCTCCATTTCCACATAATTAAGCGGCTCGATCCATCCCCGGACTTTCAGTTCTTTCAGTTGCTGTGATTGCCGCCCAATGAGTTGGGTAGCTTTATTCGACTTACTGATGATATACTTCACTTCCTCTTCAGAGAGATATGGCCTGAGCGCTTCCTCCAGCGTGGTAGTCCACTCGTCTATGACAAACCTGCTACCATACTTTTTGTTGGAGGGCTTTGTCCGGCTGGTTTCCCAGGCACGTTGTTCCCGCAGCTGAAAACGCAGGGCCGTAAGCCAGGCGATATGCCGGTTGATCAGGACACGCTTTGCCTGTTGCGCATCTTCCGCATGGTGAGATACAACCAGGTCCTTGACCAGCATGCCCCAGGAGCGGCTGCTATTCACAATGGCCCCATAGATCTGGCGGGCCTCCCACAAACGGCTATAGGTCTGTGTATTCCTGAAACCCACAATAAAAGCCGTGGCGGTGCCTATCAGCGCGATCGGTACCCAGGGCAAGGCAATCCATTTCAGACCCAATAATTCAAACAATACAACGGGTATGGTGGACAAAATCACCATCCACTTTATATCACTGACTGTCCATACCAGAAACTCCTTCAATGTATAGCGCTGTCCTGCATGCATAAATTAATGTGTTTTTAATACTATAATATTAGGGTAATATCCGGCTATTAACAATCAATAACGATTAAATAATACTGGTGTATAGTGGCTATGTTTACCCAAGTTATTTAACCTTTAGCATCATCCATCCACTTTCAACTCCGCAGATTGCCTGGCCATAGGCCTTATCATGAAATTTTCGTCTTAGCGTAATCATTTTTTTTAACCAAAATCATTGCTCAATGAGTAAGCGAACCCTCGTGCTTTTCATGCTATGTAGCTTATTTTTCTCCAATCTTCTCACAGCACAAACGACCAGCCTTCCCGGAAAAGTGACAGATGAGACCGGTGCACCCCTACCCAACGCCTCCATCAATTTTAAAGGTAGAGAAGGTGGCGTAGTTTCCAAAGACAACGGTGAATTCACCATTTCAACCACTGGCAAAGGCATTCTGGTGGTATCTGCCGTAGGTTATACCACCCAGGAGATCAACATCAGCGGTCTGCAAAGAGTGGATATTGCCCTTAAAAAGACCAACGCACAACTGGATGAAGTAGTAGTGACCGCCTATGGCATCCGCCGCGAAAAGAACACCCTGCCCTATGCTGCCCAGCAGATCAGCGGCGATGACCTCAACAAAACGAGGATCGCCAACGTGGCCAGTGGCCTCTCCGGCAAGATCTCCGGTTTGCAGATTACACAGGGTAATGGAATCGGCGGCTCCACCAACGTGGTGATCCGCGGCGCCAAATCCTTAACAGGTAACAACCAGGCCATGTTTGTAATAGATGGAGTGCCCATCGACAACTCTACCAACAACAGCAACGGGCAAAGGTCCGGTACCGGCGGTTATGATTATGGTAATGCCGCAGCCGATATCAATCCCGATGATATACAATCTATCAACGTATTGAAAGGTGCAGCCGCAACAGCGCTGTATGGATCAAGAGCTGCCAATGGCGTGATCATGATCACCACCAAAAAAGCCAAATCCGGCTTTAATGTTACCCTCAATTCAGGCCTTATTGTAGGCACCGTGGATAAAACCACCTATGTGAAACACCAGAAGGAATATGGCGGCGGCCGTTCCACTCCGCTCGACCAGAATGGTTTCTACCTCGGAGATGTGGATGGTGACGGCACTAAGGACCTCATCTCTCCCACAGAAGCCGTTCGTTCCTGGGGGCCCAAATTCGACCCCAACCTGATGGTCTATCATTGGGACGCATTTGATCCCACTTCCCCCTACTATAAGAAAATGAAGCCCTGGGTAGCACCCGCCAACGGGCCGGTTGAATTCTTTGAAAATTCCCTGTCTACCAACAACAGCATTTTCATGGATGGCACCAATGATAAAGGCTTCTTTAAACTGGGTTATACCCGCAATGAAGAAAAAGGCATCGTGCCCAATAGCCGCGTCTTAAAAAACATTGTCAACTTCGCTGCCAGTTATAAAATAACCGATAAACTGACCGCCAGCGCAATGGTCAATTACTCCAAGATAGACGGCAAGGGCCGCTATGGCACCGGTTATGATGGCGGCCGTAATATCAACATAACCCTTCGCCAGTTTGGGCAAACCAACGTGGACATGCTGGAACAGCGTGATGCTTATTTCCGCACCCAAAAGAATACCACCTGGAATTGGGCCGATCCCAGGATCGCTTCCGGCATCCGACCCGCTTTCTACAACAATGCTTATTGGACAGTATTCCAGAATTATGAGACCGACACCCGTACCCGTACTTTTGGCAACCTGGCATTGAATTATGCCGTTACCGATTGGTTGAATATTATGGGCCGTGTAGCAGTAGATACCTACAATGAACTGCAGGAAGAAAGGAACGCTGTAGGAAGTATCGGTGTATCTTCTTATTCCAGGACCAACAGGTCATTTAACGAAACCAACTACGACCTGCTCGCCACAGTAAACAAAGACCTGTCCGAAGACTTTAAGTTCAGCGGACTGGCAGGTATCAACATCAGAAGAAATACCCTTAGCAGTGTATCTGCTGCCACTTCCGGCGGCCTCATCGTTCCCAACCTGTACTATGTTGGAAATTCACGCGGTACCGTAGCTGCTGCCCAGGAATCTTACCAGCCCAAAGCCGTGGATGGTTATTTCGGCGGCGCTACCCTCACCTGGCGTGATCTTCTGACGCTGGACGCCACCATCCGGAATGACCGGTCATCCACCTTGCCGGAAAACAACAATTCCTATATTTATTATGCCGTATCCGGAAGCTGGGTATTCTCTAAACACCTGCAGGACCTTTCCTGGCTTACCTCCGGAAAGCTCAGGGCCAATTACGCCACAGTAGGTAATGACGCCCCCTGGGGAGCCATTAGCGATGTGTACGACCAACCCAATCCCATGGGCAGCAATATTCTTTTCTCCCTGCCCAACACCAAGAACAATAGTGCACTCAAGCCAGAGAAAACCACCAGCAAGGAAATCGGATTGGAAATGGCCTTCCTGCGCAACCGCGTAGGATTTGATGTAACTTATTATCATACCAACACCGTTGATCAGATCATTCCTGTATCTGTATCCACCAGCACTGGTTATTCCAGCAAATACATCAATGCAGGCAATATCGAAAACAAGGGTATCGAATTGTCTGTCTTTGGTTCTCCTGTGAGCAACAAGAACTTCTCCTGGAATATCAACGTCAACTTCACCCGCAACAGGAACAAAGTATTGTCCTTGTACGAGGATAGCAAAAACCTCCAGATCGCCTCCTTCCAGGGCGGTGTAAGCCTGAATGCAACGCTTGGACGTCCTTATGGCGAATTGCAAAGCAATACCTTCCAGTTTGTAAATGGTGAAAGATTGGTAAGTGCTGCCGGGCTTTATCCTGCCTCTACAACTACCAATAACCTGATCGGCAATGTAAATCCCGATTGGATCGGCGGTGTATTGAACAGTTTCAGGTACAAGAACTTTACTATGAGTTTCCTCATCGATGTGCGCCAGGGCAGTGATGTATTCTCCCTGGATATGTATTACGGTACACAGGCCGGCATCCTGCCTGAAACCGTTGGCAAGAATGACCTGGGCAATGACAAACGAGCTCCCCTCGCTCAAGGTGGTGGCGTGATACTGCCTGGTGTTACCGCCGATGGTCATCCCAATACCACGCGCGTAGCCTACGTCAACAACAGTCCCTTGTTGCCACAATCAGAATTTGTATATGATGCCAGCTATGTAAAATTGCGCGAAACCAACATTACTTATACTATTCCTTCCAAATTCCTGAATGGTGTTAAGCAGTACATTAAAGGAATAGATGTATCACTGATTGGCCGCAACCTTTGGCTCATTCACAAAAATGTGCCCTATTCAGATCCGGAAGAAACCCTTTCTGCCGGCAATGTACAGGGTAATCAAAGCGGCGCCTATCCTACTTCCCGCAATATTGGTGTAAACGTAAAAGTGAAATTCTAAACTACAATCATGAAAACATTATATAAGATACTGGTGCCTGCCTTGTTGTTGACAGCCTCCTGTACCAAGGACATTGACCAATACAACCAGGAAACCAAAAAACCGGCTGCAGTACCTGCCGGCATGTTGTTCAACAATGCTGTAAAAGTCCTCTCCGATGGCATGGCTTCCGCCAATGTGAATACCAATATATTCAGGCATGTGGTAAAGCACTGGGGCCAGGCTACCAACCAGGAAGAAGCCCAATATGACTTTCTCACCAGGGCTATCAATACCGCCTGGTGGACGCGTATGTACCGCGATATCATGAATGACCTGAGAGATGCCAAACGCTTGGTAACGGCCGACCTGACCCTTAGCGATGGCGTAAAAGCTAACCAACTGGCCATGCTCGACATCATCGAAGTATATGCCTGGGGTGTGTTGGTGAACAGCTTTGGCAATGTACCGTACACAGATGCGCTGGACAACAACAAATTGTTTCCTGTATACGACGATGCCAAAACAATTTATGCCGACATATTGAAAAAGCTGGCCACTGATATCAGCAAACTGAATACCGCCAGTGCCGGCTTTGTAGCTACCGAAGATTTCCTTTACCAGGGTAATGTGGGCCAATGGATCAAATTTGCCAATACCCTGTATATGCGGATGGCGATCGTTGTTGCCGATGTGGACAATGCAACCGCCAAAGCAGCCATTGAAGCCGCAAGCCCCAATGCCATTAGCGCCGCTGCCGATAACACCGTGTTCAAATACCTCGCCAGCCCGCCCAACAACAATCCTTTATACGATCAGTTGGTGACCTCCGGCCGGTCAGATTTTATTGCCGCCAAAGACCTGATGGATGTATTGATCAATATGTCTGATCCGCGCAAAACACAGTATTTTGGTGTCAACAATGTCGGTAATTATGTAGGCGCTGTAGTAGGTCAGGTAGTTAGTTTCGCTACGATATCGAAACCCGGCGCCAAAATATATGCGCCCGACTTTCCGAATATCATAGCCGATTATGTAGAAACAGAATTCCTCCGCGCCGAAGCCATAGAACGGAGCTACAATGTAGGAGGCACCGCCGAAGGACATTATAACAATGCGATCAGGGCTTCCATCATTGCGTGGGGTGGCACCAATGCCGAGGCGGATACCTATCTTGCCAGACCAGATGTAGCTTATACCACTGCTACGGGCGACTGGAAACAAAAGATCGGATTCCAGAAATGGATTGCCCTCTATAATCGTCCTTATGACGGATGGGTAGAATTGAGAAGGCTGGATTATCCGCAAATGCCGATACCCCTGGGCGCCAGATCAGGATTCCCCAACAGGATGGCAGATCCCGGCAATGAGCAACAACTCAACGGCACCAATTATACCAATGCGGCCAAAGACATCGGCGGTGATAAAGTGGAGACTAAATTGTGGTGGGATAAATTTTAATAGTTACAAAAACATATAAAATGATGAAACGAACGCTGTGCTTATTACTTGTTGTATGCGCCTTAAAAGTTTCGGGGCAGGCCAAATACCCTGCCGCGACGGAAGGTGATTACAAAGTGAAGAACTTTGAATTTGAAAGCAAGGAGACATTGCCCGACATGAACCTGCACTATTACACCATGGGCACACCGCAGAAAGACAAGAACGGTAAAACGACCAATGCGGTGATCGTAATGCACGGTACTACCGGTACCGGAAACGGGTTCTTCAACGACCGCTTTGCCGGTAACCTGTTTGGTCCTGGTCAACTACTGGATGCCACGAAGTATTTCATCATCTTTCCGGATGCTATCGGACATGGTAAATCGAGCAAGCCCAGCGATGGTATGCACATGAAATTTCCGAAGTACACCTACAACGATATGGTGAAGGCCGACTACCTGTTGCTGACGCAGCACCTGGGCATTAACCACCTGCGGCTGGTAATGGGCACCTCCATGGGTGGTATGCACACCTGGGTATGGGGAGAAATGTATCCCACCTTTATGGATGCATTGTTCCCGCTGGCCAGCCTGCCTGTAGAGATTGCCGGCAGGAACCGCATGACCCGTAAAATGGCCATCGACCTCATCATGATGGACCCCGAGTGGAAAGGCGGTGAGTATACCAGTCAACCCAAAGTAGGATTGACCGGCGCCATCTCTTCCCTCATCTTCATGGTGAGTGCACCATGGTCAATGCAAAAAGGAGCTCCTACCCGTGAGAAAGCAGAAGAGAACCTGGCCCGTACAAAAGCACGGTACCTTGCTACCCTCGATGCCAACGATATGATCTATGCCATGGATGCTTCGCGCTATTACAATCCAGAGCCGCAGGCCGAAAAGATCATAGCGCCCATTTTCGCCGTCAATTCAGCCGATGATGAATGTAATCCTCCGGAGCTGAACCTGATGGAGCCGGTGATCAAAAGAATACCCAAAGGCAGGTATATCCTGATCCCTACCTCCGAGAAAACAACGGGTCATGGCACCCACTCCAATCCGCCAATGTGGGATATGTACCTGAAGGAATTATTGGAGTTAACGGCTAAGAAGCAATAATAACCAGCTTATTAAATAAAGGGGCGTATCAACAGGATTGATACGCCCCCTTCTTCAATAATAGTTTTTCCTACTCTACCCAACCCATTTCAATGGCTTTCTTTACCAGCGCTGCGGTATTCTTTACATCCATTTTTTGGATCAGGTTGAAACGGTGATTCTCCACCGTACGCACACTCAGGAATAGCTTTTCCGCTATTTCCTGGTTACTGAGGCCCTGGGCGATCAGCAGGATGATCTCTTTTTCCCTTTTGGTGAGCGAGGGCGCATAGCGATCGCCCTTTTTATTGGTAATGATCTGCTGAAACATCTGTTCCTTCAGTTCGGCATGGATGTATTGTTCACCCGCCATGGCAGCTTCAATGGCAGCTAATATGATCTGCGTATCGGCCGTCTTCAACAGGTAGCCCGAAGCCCCGTGCTGAAACATGCTTTTAATATAATGCCGGTCCGTACAATTGGTGAAGACGATCACTTTCACTGCCGGCCAGGTGCTGATCACCTTTTTGCACAAGCTAATGCCATCTTCACCGGGCAACTGGATATCCATAATGATAATATCCGGCAATTCGTTTTCCAGGCCCTTCATCAGCTGCTGGCCATCTGTATAGGAGCCCAGCACCTGGATGGATGGAAAACCGGCCAGTATCATGCGCAATCCATTCAATATGGCAGGATGATCATCTACGAGGCTTACACGGATCATTTTCATACCTCCTGTATTAATGCTGTTGATTTAAATTCCAGGTACACACTGGTGCCGGTAGCGGAAGAGTCGATATCCATCGTACCATGAAAGGCCTCTACCCTGCTTTGTACGCCATAAATGCCCATACCGGCCTGGTGATCCCTGTTGTGCTTATCAAATCCCTTGCCGTTGTCTTCCACGGTAACGCTGAACAGGTCTTTATCGAAAGAAAGCTGCACCAGCACATTGGTGGCTTCTGCATGTTTCAACACATTCCCGATCAGCTCCTGGATAGTACGGTATACCATCAGTTCCATGGCCTCATCCAATCGTCCGGGCACACCAAATGAATTGAACTCCACTGCAATCTGGTTACTCTTATTTAGTTTATTGCAATAGGCCCGCACGGCTTCCCGCAAGCCCTGTTGCTGGATCACCCGGGGCATCAGGTTGTGGGAGGTTTCCCTGATCTCGGAGGCCGCATCATTGACCAGGCCCAGGGTTTCCTGGTAGGTAGGTGATGCCGATAACTGCTGGTGTTGATTGCCCAGTGCGCTCAGGTACAGCTTAACGGCCGATAAGAGGCTGCCTGCCCCATCGTGCAGGTTGCTGGCAATCCTTACCCGTTCCCGCTCTTCTCCGTCCATCATGGCCTGGATGCTGGACAACTCATGTTCTTTTTGCAGCGTGATCAATTGCTGTGCCTGCAACCGTTGCTTTTGCCGGTAGTTGAACCATAGCAAAGCGCCAATCAATAACAGTACCACCACAATGCCCACCGCCACCAGGATAAAAGTATTTTTCTTTTTAAGCTCCAGGTTCTTTTGCACCAGGGCCAGTTGTTTGTCGCTGATCTCCTTGTCTTTTTGCAGTGTGCGGTACTTTGTTTCGTTGGCAACCACCTGGCCCGATACCCGCTCGCTGGTCAGTGAGTCATTGTATTCCTGGTACTGGGAAAAAGCTGCCATACTGGAATCGCTTTTACCCAGGCCTGCGTATACGCGGGTAAGACAGGCATAACAGAATCGCAGGGTCTCATAGTTTTTTGCCGGCAAAGCGGCAGCTATCGATCTTTCTACCCGGGTTTTGGCTTTTTCATACTGTTTCATCTTCAGGTAAGTGCGCGCAAAGACCAGGTCAATACGGCTCATATGAAAACGGTCATTGGCCTGCCGGGCCAACACTTCCGCCGCTCCCAGGTAATGCACCGCCGAATCCAGCTTTCCCCTCACTTCATAATGATCACCTACATTCAGCCGGCTCACCACCTGTCCGGTATAGTATTTTTTGAGGTCGCTCAGTTGCATGATCTTCCGGTAGATGACCATTGCTTCGGCATGTTTGTCCTGAATGCCATAGACAGCAGCCTTATTGTTGAGTGAGTTAATATACATGAGGGTATCCTTCAACTGCAGCGCTATCCGTTCTACTTTATCCGCATACTCGAGGGTCTTTTCTAAATGCCGCAGTTTTCCAAAAGCTGCACAAACACTGGTATAGAGTTGAGCCAGTAACCGGGTATGCCCGTTGGCCTCGGCAATTTCAGCGCCCTTCAGCAATTGGCCGATGCCCTCATCCGTGGCCCCTTCATCGTTCAGCGTCTGCCCCAGCAGTCCATAGGCGGTGGCCAGGTTCTCCGTTTGTTTGGGCAGCTTGCTGTATAGGTGGGCGGCCCGCTCAAACTGGGCCTTAGCCGTTTTATAATCCTGGCGCTGCAGGTATGCCTGGCCCTTCATCCGGGCGCTGCCGGCAACGCCAGCGGGCATATTGATATGGGTAGCCAACTGCTCTGCCTGGTCCAATACCGGCAGGGCGCTGTCGCCTCCTGCCTGCATCAATGCAAAAGCGTATTTCCAGAGCAACTTTACGTGAGCGGTGTCTTTCTTAGCCTTGGCCAGCTGCGGCCGGTAGAAGTCATAAACTTCCTGCAGCGAAGGCTGCGCAGAAACTGCTACCTGTAGGAACAGGAAAAAAAGGAGCCAGAGCTGTTTCGATCCTGTTTTCATGCTTACTTGTATTAAGGCCGTTGTTTTAGGTTCCAAATATAGGGTGCTCATCGGTCTTTGCTGCTTTCATGGACACATTCTGCGCGTTCGTTTGACAATTGCACAAGGGCCTTTGTTGCACGCCTTTGTACGAACTAAGTATTAGTACTCAATTTTAAATACAGGTATTTGTGCTGCGAAAATAAAGATACGCACAGAATAGTTTTGTTGGAGATTTCAATGTAGGATGATATTATTGGAGAAGAAAATATTAACAGATGTAATAGCCGGTAAAACAATAACGTATATGTTATTGCATGTGGCAGGCGCCTTGAGTGTGCTGCTGATGACATTACCACTCTTCAATGGCGGTACATCAATATCCGGTCCCTTGTCTGAGGGCATTGATCTCTTCATTAAGGTACTGTTGGTCCTTTCATTCTGGTGGTTGAATATCCGCCTGTTCAGACATAAAAAACTGCTGGCGCAATTCATTCTTCATTTTATTACCCTTACTACCTTCTCTGCCTGCTGGTGGCTCACTACTGCTTATTTTTTCAGGAATGCTTCACCCGGGCAGGCCGTATATCCCGGAACACTAAATTTCTTATTGCTGCTGGTCTTCATGTATTGCTTTGCCCTGGCCATTTACCATGCCTGGTATTTCAGGGCCCATTCCAAAGTGCACCAGGCCCGCGAACGGAGATGGAAAGCAAGGGCCAATCACGGTGATGTACAGGTTCTGAAAGCGCAGATCCAGCCCCATTTCCTTTTCAATACACTCAACAGGATCAATGCTACCATACCACCGCACCAGGAGCAAACACGCGAACTGATCGCCAAACTGGCCGATACTTTCCGCTATGCCCTGCAGGCAACCAAGGAAGATGAAGTGAGTCTTGTGGAAGAACTGCATTTTATCAAGACCTACCTCGAACTCGAACAAGAGCGCTTTGGAGAAAGACTGCAGGTGTGTATCGATGCCAGCCAGGAAGTTATGAATGCAAAGATCGCCCCCATGTTATTGCAGCCACTGATAGAAAATGCGGTGATACATGGTATCGGCCCTGCTGTGCATGGCGGCCGTATCAGTATCCGCTGTCGTAAACTGGAAGGGAAAGTACAGATCAGCATCAGCAATACAGGCGCCCGTTATATTGGGCCCGTAGAGTGGTTGCTGCAAGGCAAGGGCGTGGGCCTCAGAAATACTGTATTGAGGTTGGAAAAGATCTACCAGGAACAAATGCACATTGAAAAGAATACAATAGACGGACTCACCTTTACCTTCTCCATTCCTTCCGCCTCCTGACTTACCGCTCCTTCGCCAGCCATTTGCTTACCCGTACACGTTAAATGTATTAACTTTTTTTAATATCCAATTTATTGGTATCTTAGCATTGGCCTTCTTCGGTGGTATCATTTTCAATGGTAATCACTTATTTTATTTCATTTTATTACCCCCTCGATATAATATGATGCAATATTTACCTTGGGCGCCAACCCGTTCTTTATACCTGGTTCTCCTGTCTGTACTGTTGCTCGGTACTGCCTGTTCCAAAAAAATGTCGTTCCAGACCTCTTCCGTAACACCCGCAGCAGAGGGCGCTGTTAAGGTAAAGAAAGATAACAATGGCAATTATTCGATAAGTATCCATGTTACCCACCTTGCTACGCCTGATAAACTAACACCGCCCAAAAAAAATTATGTGGTATGGATGGTCACTAAAACCGACAAAGCAAAACATATCGGATTGTTGAATACTTCAAAAGGTTTTTTATCCAATAAGCTGACAGCTTCTTTAAAGACCGTTAGTTCATTTAAGCCCACCCGCATTTTTATTACTGCAGAGGACAATGCTACAGTTGTTTCCCCTGGCGACCTGGTTGTATTAACAACCAAATGATCCCCGGGCCTATCGATAGCTTCCTTCTAATGCGCCCTGTGCTTCCATCACGGCCCGGTGCTGCAATCCCCAATGTTCCAATTGCTTCCACACCGGTATCAGCAGTTTACCGCTTTCAGTAAGCTGGTACTCCACCCGGGGTGGTACTTCTGCATAAGCTGTCCTGAGCACCAGTCCGTTTTTCTCCAATTCCTGTAAATGCAGGGTGAGCATCCGGTCGGTGATATTGGGTATCCGCTTCTTCAGTTCACTGAAGCGCAGCGTTTTCTCTTCGAGTTTGTACAAAATGAGCAGTTTCCACCTGCCCCCCAGCATATCCACCGCGTAGATCATGCCGCAAAAGTCGATCAGCGTTTCGCGGTTGATGGCATTGGTGGACGTTAATTTCCTTTTTCCCATTACTTACATTTTTGTGTGCACCGTACAATTCGATGTGCCCTGCTAAAGTAACCGATACCGGAATAATTTTGTTGCCCCCTGTACAAAAAACAGGGAATACTCATGAAAATACTGATCGTTTTAGCGCACCCCGAGCCTCAAAGTATGAATGGCGCCCTGTTCACCACGGCCATCGAAACCCTGGAAGCGGCAGGGCATGAAGTGAAGACCTCCAACCTCTATGCCATGCGATTCAACCCCGTATCGGACAGCAGCAATTTTACCCGCCTGCAAAATGCGGCTTTCTTTAAACAGCAGTTGGAGGAAGTGCATGCTACCGAAACAGGCAGTTTTGCCACTGCGGTAGAGGAGGAACAGCAGAAAGTGGAATGGTGTGACCTCATGATCTGGCAATTTCCCCTGTGGTGGTTCAGCGTGCCCGGCATCCTCAAAGGTTGGGTAGACAGGGTATTTGCCATGGGCCGGTTTTATGGAGCCGGCAGGTTCTATGAGCAGGGAGTATTCAGCGGAAAGAAAGCCCTCCTTTCCCTCACCACGGGCGGTGAGGAAGCCGCCTACCTCAGCGATGGATTTAATGGAGATATCATCAATATGCTCAAACCCATTCACCGGGGCATTTTCCGCTTTACCGGCTGGAGTGTGCTGCACCCGCATATCGTGTACGGACCGGCCCGCATAGGACAGGAAGCCCGGTCCGCGGAATTAGAGAAGTGGAAGAACAGACTGCTGCAGGTAGTTGATGAACAGCCTGTTGAAGTGGGTATGTATTAGCCATTATGAGCTGGTCTGGAAGAATTTGCCCCTGCCCTGTCCAATCGCGGGCACCTCGTTTGTTATGGTTGTATACACCTGTTTCCATAACAATTAAAACCAATAACATGGGTAAGTTATCATCCTTCCAGTTCATCACCCTCAATGGCTTTTACAAGGGTGCCGGCGAAGACACCAGCTGGCACAGCCATAACCCCGAAAGTGAAGAAAGTGACTATGCCAAAGAAGGCGCTCAATCGGGCAGTATCCTTTTGTTTGGCCGCACTACCTACGATATGATGGCTGGCTTTTGGCCCACACCCCAGGCCCTGCAATCCATGCCGGAAGTGGCCAAAGGCATGAATGCATCGGAGAAGATTGTCTTTTCCCGCACGCTCAAAAAAGCAAATTGGAACAATACCCGGATCATTAAGGACAATATAGAAGACGCCGTGAAAAAACTGAAAAAGGAATTCTCCAAAGACATGACCATCCTGGGCAGTGGCAGCATTTTGGCCCAGCTGGCCACTGCAGGGCTGGTAGATGAATTCCAGTTCATGCTCGATCCCGTAGCGCTGGGTGAAGGCTCCCCCATCCTGGAAGGCATTGGTCACCAGCTGGACCTGCAGCTCATGCATCACCGGGTATTCAAAAGCGGCACCATCCTGCTCACCTATCAGCCAAAGGAAAACTAACTTACATTTACCTGACATACGCTGTGGCCAGCTGGAGATACCAGTTGGCCGCCGCCGTAAAAACAATCTAACATGGACGAATACTTATTACTCATGCGGCTCGACCTGCTCACCAAGGACGCACAGCCATCTCCCGAGCAAATGCAGGTATACATGAAGCAATACCAGGATTGGGTGGGCGGCATTGCTGCGCAGAATAAATTTGGCGGCGGCACCGGCCTTTCTACCGAAGGCAAAGTGCTCAAGGCAAACAATGTGATGACCGATGGTCCTTATGCAGAGATCAAGGAATCCATTGCCGGTTTCATCATTGTAAAGGCCGACAGCTTTGAAGAGGCGGCCGCCATGGCAAGGGCCTGTCCTATTTTGGCGGGCGAAGGCAACAGTGTAGAAGTAAGAAAAGTAGTGAAAGTAGACAATACCCGATAGCCCGTCGCAATGGACAATAGCCAACTGATACCTCATTTATTCAGAACGGAATACCGGAAGATCGTATCCGTGTTGTGCCGCCATTTTGGATTTGCCCAAATGGAAACCGCCGAAGACCTCGCCAGTGAAACCTTTCTCACAGCAGCCCAAACCTGGGGCATCAAAGGCATTCCGCAAAACCCCGTGGCCTGGCTGTACAATGTGGCGAAGAACAAAGCCCGTAACCTGGTGCAGCGGGATGCCCTGTTTGATCAAAAGATCGTACCTGATCTAAAAAGTGGAGGCGAGGGTATCTCGAATCAGGACATAGACCTCTCTCCCCAGAACATCAACGACAGCCAGTTGCAGATGATGTTTGCGATTTGTCACCCGGCTATTCCCGTTGAATCGCAGATCGGATTGTCCCTGCGTATACTCTGCGGCTTTGGCATTGACGAGATTGCTGATGCTTTTCTCACCAATAAGGAAACGATCAACAAACGCTTGTTTCGCGCCCGGGAAAAGCTGCGTGAAGCCAATATCCGCATAGAGTTGCCGGAGGCAGCGGCTATTGATGCCCGGCTGACCACCGTACTGAAAACCATTTACCTCTTATTTAATGAAGGTTATTATTCCCTGGGGCCAAACAGTACCCTGCGAAAGGAGCTTTGTTTTGAAGCCATGCGGCTGTGCACCATGCTGGTGGAACATGCTCCTACCAACAGGCCGGCGGTGAATGCCCTGCTTTCCCTGATGTGCTTTCATGCTTCGCGCTTTGATGCGCGGATCAATGCTGCCGGAGAATTGATCCTGTACGATGAGCAGGATACCAACTTATGGAATACCGACCTCATCAGCAAGGGCGGTTATTTTCTGCATTGCGCGGCCAGTGGGCCAAGCCTTACCCAATACCACCTGGAAGCAGGTATTGCTTACTGGAATACCTGGAAGGAAGACAGTCAGGAAAAATGGGAAAGCATTTTGCAGTTGTACAACCAGCTCCTGCAAATAGCGTACTCCCCCATTGCGGCGCTCAACCGCACTTATGCGCTTTCAAAGGCTAATGGCAAGGCGGCAGCGATCATAGAAGCAGAGAAACTCCAACTCACCAACCATCATTTCTACTACCTCTTGCTGGCCGAATTGTATACCGGCATAGACCAGTCCAAAGCCTTACAACATTTTCAGCAGGCGCTACTGCTGGCCCGTACGGAAGCGGAGCGGCAGGCTATTCAAAAGAAAATCGACGGCATGTAGCTTCTGTATCAATGTCCCTCACCGGTCGCTCTTCCCACTATCCCTAATCGAAAACTTCTTTGGCAGCGAGTGATAACACAAATCTAAACCAGTTCCCTCCCTGTTTTTTCAAAAATGGGACGGCCTTGTCGGAAACCTAGGACGGTCTTCTCTAAAACCTGGGACGAACAACATATTCTCCCCGAAACCACCCTGCAAATTGGGACGGCGCGAGGAAACAACTGGGACGAACAGTAAATATTGAGGGATGAACAACACAATCTTCACTATTTCTCCTCTTTGCCTCCCCGGAATCACGGTGTTTCTCCCCGGATTCTCCTCTTTGGGTCCCCGGAACCTCCTCATTGCTTCCTCTGTTTCTCCTCTTTGCCTCCCCGGGGCCCGGGGAAGCAAAGAGAACCCAATGAGGAGGAAGTGAGATGCTATCAAGGCCCCATTGAGGAGAAAGCCCCTGCTATATCCCTTTTCCCACTTCGCGCCATTATGTGTTTTCTGCACACATTTTCACAGACCTCATTACAGACTATTTCAGACCGCCTTTAATCCAGATGGAACCCAGCCTCATCACAACCGATTCGGGCTTTAAATGACCTTAAAATGCGTTTACAGGGCTTTGTGAGCGTGAGAGAGTAATCATTAGGAGAAAACGCCGCCGGATTTATCCCGGATTGGGAACAAATTGCCTACGGATGGCCTACGCATTGCCTGACCGCTCAATGAAAAGGGGCCAGTGTTCTAAGGGGCGCAGGCAATGCGTAGGCAGTAACCAGGCCAGCAGGCGGCCGTTGACTGTCAGCATCGGCCGCATCGCGCTATAAGCTACCATTCTGCACGAGTCCAATGACCGGATTTCGCTCCTTGGTCAACTTTATTGGAAGGGCTCCAAAGTTGCCTTGAATTTTCTTTAAACCATGTGTGAAGCATGTGTCAAAGATATGCCGTTCATTGGAAAACACCCCATTTGACACATGGATGGTACATGGATGAGGTCAGGTTGGTAGAAGGTTGGCAGGCGGCCGGCCTGGCATTATTGATCGCCTCTTTCCTGGAGTAACCAGTTAATTTGTTCTATGGTCATATTTGAGGATGGTAATAATCAAAATTTTATCTGCCACCACTTTCGCTTTGCTTTGGGTTTGCTGAATTTCGCCACCACTTCATCTGTTGAAAGACCAAGACACCTTGTTGCATTGTAAGCAACAAGATAATCCTTGTGTGCCCGAAAATTATTCAACATTAAATCAACCCTTTCGTCTTTAAACGAAGGCAACATATACAGGATACCAATAAGTTCATAAGGATTTGTTATTTGATGAACTTCCTCCAAAACAACATCAATCATCTTGTTATCGGCGCAGATCTGAAAGATGGAATGTGCAATCGCTACCTTCACCTGCTTTGTTCTTTTTGCAAGTAATGCATAAAGCGTGGGCAGCGAATCTTGGGATTTAATATGCCCCAGTCCAATGATTGGCCAGGTATCATTGAGCGTCGTTGCTTGTATTAGTTCAATCTCTGCTGTCTTCAACTCTTCGGCTGATAAGTTGTCCAACAGGTCAAGGGGAACGCCCTCTTTTCGTTGTGCCCAGGTATTGGCGTTTAAAAACTCTTTCCTGAATATTTCTAAATTGTCTATCAATTGTTTATTTTATTTTGAAAGCTTTGTCCAGTGTGGTACATCAGCACCTATGATTGTCAGCAAGAACAGGCTCTGCATAATCTAAAACGCCCTCATCCTGTAGATCGGATAACTTTTGTTTAATGGGCTTGTAATCCTTGTCAGCAGGAACTTCCATTACAAAATACCCTTCATTGACCTTCTCCGACGCGCAGCCCAATGCAGAGAACATATCCCGCACATCATTAGCAACGGTGTTCTTATCCATAATAACAACCTGGATAGTAGAGTTACCGGAATATTCGACAGTTTCTCTGTAAGTCAACATCTGTTCATCCTCATCATATTCTGCAAAAACAATATCATCAGAAGCGATAGAAGCGTAAAATGGAATGCTGTCCATTTTATAGAGCCCCTTGGCCAGGTCAATCACCTCTGCCCACATCGTCTCCACTGTCCATTGATCCAGAACATTGCTGTAAAACCTGAAGAGTATCTTTACATGCTCCTTCTCCTGTGGCATATTAAATTAGCTTTTAGAGTTTTTAAACGTTTAATTGTTTTTAACGGGCTACGAGGATTTATCCGGCAGCAAGGCAATCTCCATCGCCCGCTGGTAGAAGTCGGCAAATTGTTTCGTATCGTATTTGGGCCGCATCGCACTCAGTACATCCAGTAACCCTAAAAATCCCCACTCCCAAAGCATGGTATCGAAGTTATACTTCAGCATTTGAATTCTTACTTCTTCCCTGATGGACATGACATTTTCCGCTGACAATCCGTATCGTGCTAACCATTCATTGAGCCGTTGATGATTTTCCGAAGTATATTCCGTATCCAGGAATGGTTCTAACAGCCAGCCCCAGACATTCTCCCTTTTTATCAGGGGAATTTCGTGGGCAATAGCGTAGGAACGGAGTTCATCCCGCTGCATGGCTGATACAAAAAGCAACTCATTCCCGACACGTAAAGCAGGTGGCGCAGCATCGATTTCAATGTCGATGATATCGCTGGCGGTAATGGATTGTGGTGCAAATACAATGGATGGCTGGAAGGGGTACTGCTCAAAAGTGATACTGTCCGAATTAATTACAACTTCCCCTAACGGGGCAAATAGCTGCATCACCTCCTCTCTGGGAGTACTGAACATAGTCCAGCCTCTTGTCCAGGTGCCTTCCTGATCGCTTTGGGATTCTTCCATTATTGGTCTCTCCTATTTCTTATTAAAATACTCCTTTGTAATCTTTCCCGGTCTTTCAGTGATCTTCTCTACCAGGCTATCGCCATCATAAACGTATGAGATCTTAACGCCCATTGTGCCTGAGCTAAAGCCTGCTTTGGAAACCAAATGACCTGCACTATCATAGGTATATTTATAACAATGCCATATATCATACCCTTCTATTTTATTCTCGTAGATCAGATGACCAATGCTGTCGTAAACTTCTGTTGTAGAGAAACTTTTATCAATATTACTCTCATACAAATTAGCTACGACTGTTTCCCTTAGCCTGTTCCGGCTATCAAAGGATTTTATCAGGTGGCCCTTGTATTTTTTATAATCAATGATGGTGTCACTTCTTGTAATAATACCCTCCAGGTTGGGCAATGTACAATCAGTAGTGAATGTATTATTCTTCACCTGGGAGGTGTCGTTATTGGACGATTTTGCAGCGGGACGTTGTTTATCAGCACAAGACAAAAAAAGAAATGCCAACAGGAAGGATGTTATTATTTTCATTGCACAGGGGTTGATGTCAAATATAAGCCAGTTTTATCTACCGGAAAACCAGTAGACAGACATTACCGGTAAGCAAGTAATTTACTGATTACCAGCCTGATTGTTGAAAAATCGCTTGTCAGTTTGATATTGACCTTGTCTTTATATTGGTAGTTTTGCCCCAGCTGCTGCGGGTTGCCTTAGGCAGGAGTTTTAATGCTGCCTGCAGCCATTCATTCTTATAGCTGAAAAACACCTGAAAGCCATGATGCACAAATTATCCTTTTTATTCCTGTACCTCCTTATTACGGTGCCCTTGTGCCCATCATTCGCACAAACCGGTTCCGGTGCCGACCTCGCCTTATCTCAATTACTGGAAGGCAATTTCCAACAGGCTAAGAAAACGGCCAATGACATTATCAATAACGACAAGAACAACGGCCTTGCCTACGCCGTTCGCGGAGCTGGCGAGATATTCGACAATAAGCTGCCCGCTGCCCAGGCCGATCTCGAGCGGGCCGTTAAGATCGGTCCCAACAATGGCGTATTTATTGCCATGCTGGCCGACTGTTACTGGATCCAGAACAACACAGCTATTGCAAAGAAAACAGCAGAGAAGGCCATCAGTCTCTTGTCCGCTCCCAAGACCTCGATGGACTTTTTCACCCGCGCCCTGGCCAATATGGTACTCGAAAGACCAGATGATGCCCTGCGGGATTATACCAAAGCCATCGAGCTCAATCCACGTAATGTGCGCGCTATTGCCAAAAGAGGGCTCATCTATAACAACAAAAAACAGCTGGACCTGGCGATGGCCGATCTCAACAAAGCCATTGAGCTCAACCCGCGCTTTGTGGTATCGCTATACTACCGGGGTAATATCTACCTCAACCAGCAAAAGCGTGAACTGGCCATTGCCGACTATACCAAAGTGGTAGAGGCCGATCCCACGTATGCAGACGCCTGGTTCAACCGCGCCGTGGCTTATAAACAATTAAGTAAGTTTGACCAGGCCCTGGCCGATTACAACAAATACATCCAGCTGTACCCGAAGGATTACGATGCTTACAACAACCGGGGGCATGTATACTATATCCAGGAAAAATATGATGACGCCATCGTTGAATACAGCAAGGCGATCGAGCTGGCGCCCAAAGTGGCCATCTCCTATGTGTTCAGGGGCAATTGCTATGGCCGGAAAGACCAGATAGAGGATGCGATAAAAGAACATACAAAGGCTATTGAGGTCGATCCGAAGCAGATCGATGGCTATATGCAGCGCGGACACCTCTTTTACCGCCGTAAAATGCTTGCTGAGGCCAATAAAGACTATAGCAAGGTGGTAGAACTCGATCCAAAAAATCCTACAGGATATCTCTACCTGGGATTTATTCACCACGACAAGCAGCATTTCCAGGAAGCCATCACCAATTATAACAAGGCCGTAGAGCTCGATCCCAAAAACATGTATGCGTATCAAAACCGGGCCGAGGCGTATGAAGCCATTGGCAATTCCAAACAAGCCGATCTCGACCGCAAGAAGTTTGCCGACCTGGGTGGCCAGCTCAATGCCAGCGGCGGCAGCACCAGGAAGTCTATTTATCCCCTGGGTACTTTCGATCCGCTATTGGCGCGGGCAGCCCTGGAAAGAGGGCTCTCCACCATTCGTGGTAAAGCCTGTACCAAGGTGGATGGCGGGATCTTCTATGCCAGCGGCGTGAAAGTGGTGCTCTACCCCGTAACTCCTTACCTGCAGGAATGGTACGACCTGCGGGAAAAGAAAGAAGGTAAAAAGACTGGTGTGTATATGTCCAACGAGGCCAATGAATACAGCATCGAAGCCACTGCCGACAGTGAAGGCCGGTTTGAATTCCGTGGCCTGAAGCCCGGCAAGTATTTTATCCAGGTGATCCATAGCTTCAACCAGCTAAAGACCGCCCGGGTCTATACGGGATCGGATGTGTCGCAGAATGGTCCGGTACGCACCACCACCAACTTCTATTACGACCAGGATTATACCGTGGCCCGTTCCAAAAGACTGGAGAAGTTCATCGAGATCAAAGAAGACGGCGAGAACAAAAAGATCACCATGGCCAATGGATTGATCAAGAGCTGCGCTTTTTGATATAAGCTAATAACTTGTAATGACTAATAAAACTCTACAATAAAATGAAAAAAAACACAGCACTTTTACTCCTTTTTTTAGCTATTATCACCTTAACAGCTTACAGTCAATTAAGCAGCAGCAGCAAAACTGTTTCGCCATCCGAAAACATCAACTATTTTTATTGCGAATTGGTGCAGCAGGACCGTTATTTTCAGGACAAATTT
Source organism: uncultured Paraflavitalea sp. (assembly GCA_966211765.1). Taxonomy (GTDB): domain Bacteria; phylum Bacteroidota; class Bacteroidia; order Chitinophagales; family Chitinophagaceae; genus Paraflavitalea. The sequence goes on along the minus strand of CBIHOV010000036.1, from coordinate 1,138 downwards.
AATACGACTACATTTTTGAATTTTGGCACTAAGTCAACCTATCAAAACCAGCAAGCAGAAAGTAGTTATATAAGATTGCAGAAAGATGGAATGGATGCGTTGAACTACATGTGCGAAAATGACTGGGAGCTTTTAACTAAAAATGTAAGGGAGTTTTCAAGTTCTGGAATAGAAACCTGCTATCTGTTAAGAAAGAAGGTCCGTTAAGAATAAGTGTGAAGCAAGCCTGCAAAAGGGTTCTGCCAGGCGCTGTCAGCCGAAAATCCTTTCCAGTGTCTTCATTGGGAGGGATTTTGCATGTAGAATGAGGGTGCTATTCTGATTTCGCTGAAAAAAGCGTATAATAGTGGAATCAGAACCCTTAGCTTAATATCAAGCCCCTAAAATCTATGAAATTAAAAGTTATTGCCACAGCGCTGGCCCTGACCACCACACTCTTTACTTTTGCTCAAGACTCAACACAACTTAAGCGAACCCCTTACAGGTTGAAAGTTGCCGTCGATAAAAAGACGGTCTATGAAGAAGACATTAAAGCAACTCCCTATGTTTTGCCCAATAAAGCCATACAACTCTATCCGGGTGAGACTGTCTTCATTGAGATCGAACAAGAAAATGGTGTTGTCAAAAGTGTGACAGCAGTAGAAAAGATCGTCAACCCCGAAAAGACAGTAAAGATCAGCTTTACACAAAGTGCAGAAAAGAAAGTGCACGAGTTGACAACGCTTAAGATTGAAAACCCGTTTCCCCAGAACCTAATCTACACATCAAAAATCTTCCTGCTGAAACAGCAGCGTTGGGTTAATACAAACGTTTACACGGTATATGCAAAACTTTCAGCATTCGAGACATGGCCAGACGTAATTATATCAATAGCCTTAGGAGATTGGGCGTTCAAAAAAGAATAGCATGAGCAGTACCCCAACTCTTTTATCCCGGCATGAAGACGCTGCAGCCGTATGTAATTCGCCATCCTTCTGCATCATGAAATAAAAAATGAAATTCTCATATACACTCCCCCTTTCCAGCCTTCTATTCCTGACACACTTGTCATTAAAAAGCCAGGTATTGAACAATTACAAGAGAATAATCAAACCCGATTATTTCTTTAAAAACACAGAAAGCGCAAAAGGTCTTACTG
>CBIHOV010000035.1:0-91582 GCA_966211765.1 uncultured Paraflavitalea sp. | reverse complement strand
ATGTGAACATCACCCACCGGTTAAACATCATAGAAGGCCTGCGGTACAGTTATTTTGACCAGGTAGGACCTACTGAACGGGTGCTCTATGGTCCCGATGGCTCGCCCACCGGCCAAACAGAACGCTATGCAAAAGGCCAAAGCCTTGCCCGTTACCATTATCCCGAGCCACGCTTCAGTGCCTTATACCGGTTGCCGGGCAAAGCCAGCATCAAATTATCCTACACACGCACCATCCAATACCTCCATTTGGCTACTACCAGTGCTGCTACTTTTCCCAGCGACTTATGGGTGCCATCGGGTAGTCTCATTCAACCGGCAAAAGCACAACAAGTAGCCGCAGGTTACTTTAAGGACCTGGGCAACGGCGCCTGGGAAATGAATGTGGAAGCCTATTACAAAACAATGTCCAACCAACTGGAGTTCAAACCAGGGGCCAGGTTATTGCTGAACCAGAACATGGAAGGCGAAATGATTTTTGGCAAAGGAGTGGCGTATGGACTGGAGTTTTTCCTGCAGAAGAAGACCGGAAAGCTAACCGGCTGGATCGGCTATACCCTCAGCCGTACCGAACGCACTTTTGCTGATATGAACAATGGCAAAGCCTTTCCTTACCGGTATGACCGTACCCACGATATTAGTGTAGTGGCCAATTACACCCTGAGTAAAAAGTGGGAAGCGGCTGCTGTTTTTGTGTACGGTACAGGCAATGCGCTGACCATGCCAACCGGCCGTTTTGTGTACAATCTTGGTTACAATAGCGATGAGCGGGAGCCGGTCTTCACCAGTATCAACCAGTACGATAAGATCAACGATTACCGCATGCCTGCTTATCACCGCATGGATATTGCATTTACCTATACTCCCAAACCTCAGAGCACCAAACGTTTCAGAAGTAGTTGGAATTTTAGCCTCTATAACATCTACAACCGGTACAATCCTTATTTTATCTACCTGGATGTAGAGGAGGACGAACAGACTATTAAGGGGAAAAAAGTATTTCTTTTCCCCATTTTGCCAGGCATCACCTGGAACTTTAAATTTTAGTACATGAGGTTAACAGTCATACTATTCCTTGTTATACTTGCTTCCTGTGAGCGGGATTTCAATATTGAGATAAAGGCCAATGAACCCCAATTGGTAGTAGAGGCTTATATCAACAATGCCATGCCCATGTACAACTATGTCATATTAAGCAAAAGCAAAAACTTTTATGAGCCCGGCTTTCAAAATATCCCTGTCACCGGTGCAACCGTATCGATTACTGAAGGCGAGTTATTGCCCGATAATAAATACAAATGGGATGAAACTACTACTACACAAATGAAGGAAGCCAACCTTCCCCAATTAAGAAATACCGCTCTGCCTGGTTTTTATTTCGATCCCAGGCTGGCCACCGACTCTATCCATGCATTACAGGGCAAGCCCGGCAAACATTACCTGCTGGAGATTGAATCTGAGGGGAAGAAGTATGCTGCTATTGCGGCCCTGCTGATCCCCATTACTATTGACAGCCTGAGCAGCGGCTTCCATTATATAGATGACGATGAAGAAAATGACACTACCGTAGAAAAGGCCCGTATAACTGTACATTTTAAAGACCCCGATACTATTGGTAATACCCAACTATATTTTTGGCAACATTGGGGTAACCGCAATAGTTTTGGATGGGGCGCGCTGGGTACCAACCGTTACACCCCAGGCACCGATGATCTCGTAAATGGGCAATACATCAACCTCACACATTCCTATGGATTTGTATTGGGCGATACAGTGCATTTCTTAATGGCGAATGTGGATAGACAGGTGTACAATTTCTGGGATAGCTTCAATAAGGCCAGGAGTAACAATGGACCTTTTTCTACACCCGTCTCCTTACTCAATACCATTGTCGGAGAAAATGTTACCGGGTGTTTCAGTGGTTTCAGCATCAGTTCAAAAGAGATCATAGTTAAATAAAAGAAGCTAAAGTCAGGCTTTGTAGTGATCATGTCAAAGGGTGTATTCATGTCACTTTAGAGATTATCCAAAATTCTGTATGCTTGATCCCCCTTTTTTGTAATTAATTTACAGTGGAGGCGACTTATTACCATAGGTTTATCCTGCCTGTTAAATTTTTCCCGATGGAACAAACAGTTGTCCTTAAAGTCAATGGCAAAAACTGGTCATTGACCATCGACCCGGAAATGCCTTTACTTTATGCCCTGCGGAACAACCTCGGGCTCAATGGCCCCAAATACGGATGTGGCATGGCACTTTGCGGAAGTTGCATGGTATTGCTGGATGGCAGGGCCCAGCCTTCCTGCATGATGCCCTGTTCCACCGCTGCGGCCCATCAGATCACCACGCTCGAAGGTATTGGCAGTGTCGACCACCTGCATCCCATTCAACTGGCCTGTATTGAAGAACAGGCCGCCCAGTGTGGCTATTGCCTCAATGGCGTGATCATGTGTGCCAAAGAACTGCTGGAAGAAAACAAGCAGCCCTCAGATACCCAGATAAGAGAAGCCCTGCAGCGTGTACTCTGTCGCTGCGGCACCCATACCCGTTTCATCAGCGCCATCAAAAAAGCCGCCGCCCATGCCAATCCAACCAAATAAGCCATTCAATACCGGTCGACGTTCCTTCCTGAAGAGCTCCGGTAAGCTCGTTATCGGCTTCAGCCTCCTGCCACTGCCTTTCCCCTTACAGGCGAAGGATACAGTAGGCGACTCCCTGCCGCCCGATGAAGGCAATATCAACGCCTGGATAAGGATCGACGCGGAAGGCCACCTTACCGTACTCACAGGAAAAACAGAGTTGGGGCAGGGCATCAAAACAGCCCTCATGCAGATCGCGGCCGAAGAGCTGGACATCAACATGAAAAATGTCAGCATCATTATTGCCGATACCGGGCAGACAGCCGATGAACGTTATACGGCCGGCAGTGCTTCCATTACTGCCAGTGGCAGTGCCATCCGCGCGGCTGCGGCAGAGGCAAGAAAAAGGTTGCTCGACATAGCCGCTGAAACATTAAGTGTACCCGTTCAGGAGATGATAGTGAAAGATGGTATAGTAACAGCCAGGAGTACGGGTAAGTCTCTTAGCTATGCAGCTTTATTGAAGGGAAGATCCATAGATGGAACTGTTTCCGGCAAAGCACCCCTCAAAGACCCAGCAAAATACACCCTGGTTGGCACAGCTTACCCGCGGGAAGATATTAAGGCCATGGTCACCGGGCAGCCGGTATATGTGCAGGACCTGCGGCTGCCAGATATGCTACACGCCAGGATACTGCGTCCGCCTGTGTATGGAGCAAAACTTACGGCACTACCCGATAATGCATTGGCATCACTCAAAGGCATCGTTAGACTAGTGCGTAATGGGAGTTTTGTAGGCATAGTAGCACAGGATGAATACCAGGCCATCAGGGCCCTGAAGTTATTGCAGCAAGCCGCCACATGGAATAAACCCTCCTTGTTGCCCGCGCAGCCTGGTTTATATGATCATATCCTCCAACAAACAGCCAACAGCGAAGTCGTAGAAAAAAATGAAGGAGTAGCGCCAACCATTGCCGCTGCTGCCACACAGCTGGAAGCCATATACAAACGCCCCTACCAGATGCACGCTTCCATCGGCCCCTCCTGTGCAGTGGCCCAATGGAAAGATGACCAGCTCACCGTGTGGTCACATACACAAGGCGTATTTCCCCTCAGAAGCACCCTGTCCGATCTGCTGGCCATACCCGAATCAAAGATCAGGGTAATGGCTGTTCCCGGTTCAGGATGTTATGGCCACAATGGTGCTGATGATGTAAGCGCCGATGCCGCGCTGCTGGCCATGGCTGTGCCAGGCAAACCCGTGCGTGTACAATGGATGCGGGAGGATGAACATTGTTGGGAGCCTTACGGTTCTGCTATGGTGTTGCGGTTGAAAGCTGGATTGGATGCACAAGGCAACCTGCTGGCTATTAATACAGAATTATGGTCCGATACCCACATTGCCAGGCCGGGCGGCCGTGCTGGCCACTTCATAGCAGGCCGTGACCTGGAGAAGCCATTTCCTTTCTCAGTCGGCCGCTTCTCCGGCGGCAGCTACCGCAATGCCATGCCATTGTACGATACCCTCCGGCAGGTGACCCTGTATAATTACAAAGGTCCCTTGCGCACTTCAGCCTTAAGAAGTCTCGGCGCTTACGCCAATATATTTGCCCTTGAATCTTTTATGGACGAACTCGCGCACAAAGCAGGTAAAGATCCCGCTGAATTCAGGCTGCAGTACTTAAAAGATGAACGGGCCGGCGCAGTCATTAAAATGGTGATGGAAAAAACAAACTGGAAGGAGCGCATCAGGAAGAAAGGAGTAGGGTTGGGCATCGCCTTTGCCCAATATAAAAATGATGCATCCTATTGTGCTGTGGTGGCGGAAATAACAATAGATAAAGCAGCAAAACAATACCGGCTCGTAAAGCTCACAGGTGTTATAGAAGCAGGCCAGACCATCAATATCGATGGCATAAAGAACCAAACCGCAGGTGGTATGATCCAATCGGCCAGCTGGACGATGTTGGAAGAAGTGCGGTACAGCGAAAAGGGTATCAGCAGCAGGGCCTGGGATACCTATCCCATTTTCAGGTTTAATGCCGTGCCCGATACAGAGGTGATTGTGATCAATCGCCCTGACTTACCCCCGGTTGGAGCAGGTGAAGCAGCCCAGGGGCCAACAGCAGCCGCCATTGCCAATGCCATCTTCAATGCTACCGGCAGCAGGCTCCGTGAACTCCCTTTGAGACCCTCTAAAATCGACTGGTCTTAGCAATGATCCATTCTCCCAGCTACCGTCAGTAAATTAATAATTCCTTACAGCCTTCTACCCGCTATCCGACACTTACTTTCATTACAACCTTCTTCACAGGTGCAGCTTCATTCACCCTGATATTTGGCATGTGCAGGTCTGTAGGATAGAAAATGGCAAACATGCCTTGCTCCATTTTCGAGAAAAAGGAAGGTGCTTCTCCAAACAACCAATAATCCGAAGCCTCATCATAGGCTTTTGAAGGCGTTTGCTGCTGCAGCAGGTCATGACCTATCAGCTCTTCACCACTCACGATGTATTGCACATCAATGTATTTCTTATGTGCTTCCATTTGCTCGCCGGAAGAGGGTACAGTATCATATTCATTTACGATGGCAATCACATCCGTACCATCGATCTCGTATTTGCCTTTGGCTACCTGCGTAAAGTCGGTTTCGGAGAGGTAGCGGAATGCTTTCACGAACTTAGGTCCCAGGTTGTAATACAATGCGGCATTTTCTAATGTGTCGATTACCATGCTGATAGATATAATTAATTGGACCGGCAAGATACTCCATTACAATTACATACAAAATCAGGTAGCGAACGATTGCCGATTGTCGACTGCCGGTTGCCGACCGCAATTGCAGGATAATAATCAACTAGTTATCTCTTTCTGCTCCCTTATTAAAAAAATAAATACAGGTATTTGTATAAACGTACGTTTTTAATCGTACCTTGGTTCTATGAAAGCCAGGAAAGACATGCAAACCAAAGAAGTAGTACCTACCAGATCGGAGATGGATGTACTCCAGATCCTGTGGCAGCACGGCCCTTCCACCGTTCGCTTTGTTCATGATACCCTCAATGAGCAAAAGGAAGCCGTACAATACACATCTACTTTGAAACTCATGCAGGTGATGGCCGAAAAAGGCATGCTGACAAGGGATGAGTCTAACATGAAACATATCTATAGTGCAGCACTGGAAGAAAAAAAAACCAAGGGAACCATCCTCACTAAGTTTGTAGATTCCATGTACGAAGGTTCTGTGAGCAACCTGATGGTGGCCCTGATGGGCAATGATAAAACCTCCAAAAAAGAACTGGAAGTACTAAAGGAAATGTTGAAAAAACTGGATGATAAGGCATAAACCTAAAAGCATTTAACCATGAATGGTCTATTTGTAAACGGATCGGTCATCGAAAAGGGCTTACAGGCATTCTGCTGGATGCTCATCCATTCTATCTGGCAGGGTTTGTTGCTGGCATTTATTACCGGCATCATAATGACTTTTACCAAAAAAGCCCGTTCTGTTACACGATATACCCTCATCACCGGTTCCTTGTTTACATTCCTCGGTATTTGTGGCGCTACGTTTATTTATGAATGGAACCGCGGAAGCGCTGCTGGCAATGCATTATCAATGACCGCCACCATCAGTGGTATCAGTGTATTGCGCGATTATGCCATCCGGCACTGGCCCGCTGCCCTGGCGCAGTATTGTTCTGAACATGCCACCGTCATTGTTGCTATCTGGTTTGCTTTCTTCTCATTCAAATGCTGGCAAATGAGTCGCGCATTTGGATATGTGCGCCGTGTCAGAACAAGTCAACACCAGCAACCCGGCTTGTTTTGGCAGGATAAAATGGCGGCACTCACCCAGCAATTACAAATAAAGAAAACAGTCACCCTGCTGGAATCCGGCATTACCAAAATACCTGTAGTCATTGGTCATATTAAGCCAATCATATACATGCCAATTGGTTTATTGACCAATCTGCCGGCAGACCAGGTAGAAGCCGTATTGTTACACGAACTGGCACATATCCGCCGGAATGATTACCTGGTAAATTATTTACAGAATATAGCCGAAGTCGTCTTCTTCTTCAATCCGGGGCTCCTTTGGGTCTCCTCCTTATTAAAACAGGAACGGGAACATTGCTGCGATGATGTAGCATTGGCCCATACCGGCAATAAGAAACAATTTATACAGGCATTGATCAGTTTTAAGGAACACATGCTCTATGGAACAGGTTCAAGCTATGCTATAACCTTCCCCGGCAAAAAAAGTCACCTGTTGCAGCGTGTTACACGCATCATCCAGAACAGGAACAATTCCCTTAGCGGGGGCGAGAAAATATTTGTATTGGGAAGCCTCCTCGTATGCTTCATCCTGCTGGGTACCATGGCCAATAAAAACGAAGGGGCACAAAAGATCTCCCTTCCTGTAAATGAAATGTACGCCAACCTGTTGCAGGAATGCAGGCCCGCAGATGCCTTGAAGATGGCAAAAGGAAAAAAGGCGCCGGTGCAGAAAAAGCAGGAAACAGTGACCCGGCAAACACCTGGCAAAGCTCCGGTGGAAGAACTCGCTATACCGGTGCTCCCAATAGACAACGAAACGATGGCTGCTGTCAATCCTGTTTCTAAACAGGTAGAGCCGGAAAAATTATACACAAGCCCAAGGGCACCACAGGTATTAACAGATCATGAACAACCCCTGAATGATTACCAGCAGGCTGCGCGAGACCGTGAGCAGGCAGAACGCGATCGGGCGCAAGCTGATATAGACAGGATGCAGGCAGAGCGCGACAGGGCAAATGCAGAACAGAACCGCCGGCAGGCAGACCGGGACAGGCTACAGGCTTTTAAGGATCGTGAACAGGCAGCGCGGGACCGCGCACAAGCCGATAAAGACAGAGAACAAGCTGCTATACACCGGGCTCAGGCAGACCGCGATAGAGTAAATGCGGAGCGAAGCCGCCGGCAAGCCGATAAGGACCGCGAACAGGCAGAACGGGCCAGGATACAACAGCAGGAAAAACAAAAAGCAACCGTCGTTATTTAACCACTACTCCCTGTAGGCCTGCGCACCTTACAGGTGGAGTGATTCACCATCCCATATTGGCATTTTGAAAAATCACCACGGGTGAAGAGGGAAAGTATTGCCCATTCTTAACATCAAAAAAGAAAACATGAAAAACAAAGTGTTAACAGTTAAATGCATCCTTTTGGCTATGGCCATTTCAGTTACTACTGCTCAGGCGCAAACAAAAACAACTACCCGCAGTAGTACTTCCAGGTATGAAACATCCAACGGTAATACCTGGATGAATGTGGAGTCCGAATCAGTAAATGATCCCAACAAAAAGATCACCCTGTATAAGAATGGGGAAGTGTATAAGATCAAGCTGACCAATGACAAGATCAATGAATTGTTCATTGACGAAAAGAAGATACCTGCAGAAGACTTCCCGAAATATGAATCAATGGTCAAAGAAATTCTGGTCCAGTATAAAAAAGACATGGAGCAGGCTGCCCGCGACCGTGAGCAGGCCGACCGCGACAGAAAACAAGCCGAGCGTGACCGTGCTCAGGCTGAGCTTGACAGACAACAGGCAGGCAGAGACAGGGAGCGCGCAGAAGTAGATCGTAAGCAGGCCGAGAAAGACCGGGAACAAGCGGATAGGGACCGGGAACAAGCCGGCAAGCACCGTGAGCAGGCCGATCGTGATCGTCAACAGGCAGAGATCCACAGGGCCCAGGCACATAAAGACCGGGAGCAGGGCGATAGAGATCGTCATCAGGCAACATTAGATCGTGCGCAGGCGGAAAGAGACCGTGCACAGGCACAGAAAGACAGGGCACAGGCAGAAATTGATAGAAAACAGGCGGCAGAAGACCGCAAATTGATGGCAGACCTGATCGATGAGTTGGTGGAGGAAAAGGTAGTGGCAGACAAGGATGATATTCGCCGCTTACAGCTTACTGACGAATCACTCATTGTGAACGATAAGAAGCAATCAGCCGAACTCCACCAGAAGATGAAGGCCAAATACCTGAAAAAAACCGGTACAAGGATCAATTACCACAATGATTCCAGTGGTAGAGGTATTTCCATGGAAAGGAACGATTAAGAAAAACATCTCTGCCGTTTGCATTAAAAGAAAATGTCAGGTTGAGTTTGTCGGATCCTTTCGACTGGCTCAGCCTGACATTTTACTAAATAATATCACGGACGATGAATGTTAGCTTACTTTCCCCGGGTATGGGAAGCCCAGGTATGTCCTTGCCGGGCTATCAGCGCTTCTGCATTTTCCGGTCCCCACATCCCGGCAGAATAATTGGGAAATTCCAATGAGTTGTGCGACTCCCATGACTCCAATATTGGCGTCACCACATCCCAGGCGATCAATACCTGGTCCGAACGCATAAACAATGTGGCATCACCTTGCAATGCATCCAGCAGCAAGGTCTCATAGGCCTCGGGCGTTTGTGCCGAGCTGGTATCATAATCAAACACCATCTCTACAGGGTTCAGGTTCATTTCCAGGCCCTGCCGCTTGGCCGTAAAACGTAACCGGATATCCATCTGTGGCTGTATGTTAATAATAAGCCGGTTGGGCGTTACACTATCATATAGGTTTTCCGGGAATGAAGAGTGGGGGATAGGACGGAACTGAATGGTAATGGAAGAGGTTTTCTCCAGCATTCTTTTGCCCGTACGCACATAGAACGGAACACCCTGCCAGCGCCAGTTATCTAAATAGAACTTAATGGCCACATAGGTTTCCGTATTGGAGGTGGGGCTCACACCTGGTTCTTCCCGGTAACCCGGCACTTTCTTACCTTCTATCCATCCTTCATCGTATTGTCCGCGTACAGCATACTTGGCTACTTCATCGGGTTTGATAGGCTTTATGGCGCGCATTACATCCGCCTTTCGGTTACGTATTTCTTCCGCATCAAAAGACACAGGCGGCTCCATTGCCACCATGCACAACAATTGCAGCAAGTGATTCTGGATCATATCACGCAGAGCGCCGGCGCTTTCATAATAGCCACCCCGTTCTTCCACACCTACCTGTTCTGCCACCGTGATCTGTACATAATCAATATAGTTCCGGTTCCACAAAGGTTCAAACAAAGCATTGGCAAAACGGAAGGCCAGTATGTTTTGTACCGTCTCTTTGCCCAGGTAGTGATCAATGCGGTACAATTGACTTTCCTGGAAAAGACCTGTCAGCAGATTATTCAGCGCAATGGCACTCTCTTTATTATGCCCAAAAGGTTTTTCGATCACAAGACGATCTGTAACAGCATTCGAAGCAAGTGCCAGCTTATGGATATTGACCGCCACCACTTCTACAAACCGGGGCGCGATAGACAGGTAAAACAACCGGTCGGCCCGCAGGCCCCATTGCTGGTCCAGTGCATTTACCTTAGCGGCCAGTTTTGAATACGTGATCTCCTCATTCATGTTCGAAGGAATATAGGAAATACGATTTTTGAAATTATCCCAGGTACCGTCTGTCGGTGTTCCCTTGCGTGAGAATTGTGTCAATCCTTCTTTAACAAAATCCTGGTATTGCCCGTCATCGAATTCATTCAGCCCCAGGCCAATGATGGCAAACATGTCGGGCATCCAGCCGTCGAGGAAAAGATTGTAAAAGGCCGGTAACAATTTTCTTTTGGCAAGGTCGCCACTGCCGCCAAATATGATAATGATAGTAGGATCTGTCTTTTTCCCGGAGATCATATTGGGTAATTTAGGTAATTGACGCAAAGATAGCGCCTAATGTATTAAGCAACTATCAACCCGTATTGTTGCAGCTCCTGCCGCGTGTTTTCAACGCTTATGTGTTGCACACTGTTGATGCCGAGGCTGCGTGCCACCTGCACAAATAGCAGGCGGTCATCAAAATAAAGCGCTTCGGCAGGCTTTACATAAGCAATGTCGAGTGCCAAAGTATAGATGTCTTTATCAGGCTTTCGCAGATGCACAAAAGCAGAAGATACAAAAGCGTCAATAAACTTATCCAGCCCAAAGGTGCGGATACGGTAATCATTCAGTTCCCTGCCTTCATTGTTCAGCGCAATTACCCGCAGTCCATATTGCTTTTTAAGCCGCTGCACAAATTCCAGCATATCATTCAGTGGCTGCGATTGCTGGTACATGAATTCCGCGAATACCTCCGGCGTAAATGACCGGGGAGCATAAAAAACCGTTAATTGTAAATATTCATGCAAAGTCATTTTGCCCGACTCATAGGCATCAAATGCCAGCTTATGCCGTTCATTAAACTCATTAAAATCGAGGGAGAATTTTTCTGCTGCCTGCTTTCTGGATGCCTGTCCCCATCCATTCGTTAAAATAACGCCTCCCATATCCAGGAACAACGTTTTGATTGCTGTACTCATAATTATTTATTGCCGGTCTGTTAACCTGATCTTTTAAAATGATGGAACAAAGCTATAGAGTAAGTAGCAATACACCAATTGACAAAACGGCACCCTTGTTGTATATTTTATCGCTAAAGCGGGGTCGCTCTTATTTAAAAATGTCATTCAGCACCCCTGCCAGCCGCACCCCACCTTTCAGCAGGCGGTCATTAACAGTTTGTATATGGTCAAAATTATAGCGGTAACTCAGCTTTTGGTTCGGCTCTTTGATCTCTTCGTACAATTTATTGCTGATCGTATAAGATTCATACAGCCATTGGCCGATGGATTGTCCCTGCCAGTCTTTACGTTGCGCTTTGCTGGTAAAATTAATGGCCTTTGCATATTCCGTATAACTCAATTCCTGGTATCCGATCAGCCTTTCATCCCACACGCTGTGCAGGTTGGCAGGTTGGTTGAACCACAGTACATTTACTTTGTTGCCGCCCAGGTCATCCGGCCGGCCCGTATGCATGGGCTGATGCGCATCGCCTGCCAGGTGTATCAAAATCCGCAGGTACAATACCTTTTTCTCCTGTTCCAGCGATTTGTTCTTCAACTCACTGATCACAAAATTCAGTTTGGTATAAATATCCGTAGCTGTATCACTGGCCAGGTAGTCATGTACCTGCTGTTCACTCAACCCTTCTTTAAAATTGATGTAATGCCAGGGACTTAAATAGTTGTATGAGGGGTCCGATTTGATAAAATCGGGCCAGTTGCTGCTCATCGCCAGCGATTCATTGCCCAGTATCGCCATGATCTGCCTGCGCGCTTTTTTTGTCAGGTAACCATCAGCGATCTGTGCTACAATGCGATGGCCAAGCATACCCCAGGCCATTGTCTGACAGGGAATATAAAACAGCAATCCAGCCAGCAGTAGTTTTTTGATTATCCTCATATCAGTAAGTAATTGTTTGCTCAAATATAAGCAGACATTCCCTTGGCACAAGATTGGAACCCCTAATACACAGTGATAGACGGGGAAAATCATCCCCGCTTTATAAAACCAGCGCTATTTATGGGTGAACCGTCCCGAAAAACAGGCAAACATGTATTCTCCAGGCAGATGGATGCCCTTTTTATGGATATCCACGCTATAGGGAAATTCACCGCGCGATTTTTCAAAGAAGCCTTTCTGCCGCCCTATGAATGGAAGGAGATTATCAGGCAGTTCTACATGGTGGGCTACAAATCACTGGCGCTTGTATCCGTTACCAGTTTTGTTACAGGTATCGTATTCACCAAGCAGTCCAGGCCTTCCCTGGCCGAATTTGGTGCTACCTCCTGGTTGCCTTCCCTGGTGGCCATTGCCATCATTCGGGCCCTGGCGCCCCTTGTAACCGCTCTCATAGCAGCCGGTAAAGTGGGGTCCAATATCGGGGCCGAACTGGGTTCTATGCGCGTAACGGAGCAAATTGATGCGATGGAGGTATCTGCTGTCAACCCCTTTCGATACCTCGTGGTCACCCGGGTTTTGGCTACCACCTTCATGCTGCCATTGCTCATGCTTTACATGTCGCTCATTGCTTTGCTGGGTGCATACCTGAATGTTCACAATAACGAACAAACCAGCCTGGCTGCCTTTTTCCAGAATGCTTTTGAGCAGATATCCTTCCTGGATATTTTCGCCTCAACCTTTAAATCGTTGGTTTTCGGTTTCACGATCGGGATAATAGGATGTTATAAAGGGTATTATACTACCCAGGGCACTCAGGGCGTAGGAAAGGCGGCCAATTCAGCCGTTGTTATTTCCATGTTCCTCATTTTCGTAGAGGAGATCATTATTGTACAGATAGTTAACTCATTCAGACCCTAAAACAAAACATGAAAAAAAGCAGCAGTCATATCAACAAAGACAAGGTGGTGATCTCCGTCAGGGATCTCTACAAATCCTTTGGCAATAACCATGTGCTGCGTGGTATTGACCTCGATATCTGCGAAGGTGAGAACCTGGTCGTATTGGGCCGATCAGGTACCGGTAAATCCGTCCTCATTAAGATCATGGTTGGCTTGCTCAAGCCAGATAGGGGAATGGTACAGGTGTTGGGGCAGGAGGTAGATAAACTCTCCGTAAGGGAGCTCGATGCATTGCGGTTAAAGATTGGCTTTTCTTTCCAGCACAGCGCTTTGTACGATAGCATGACCGTTGGAGAAAACCTGGCCTTTCCCCTCCAGCGCAATTCAAAGAACCTATCATCCGCAGAGGTGAAAAAAGAAGTGGAGCGTGTATTGGAGGCAGTGCGGTTATCCCAAACCATCCACCAGTTACCGGCTGAACTGTCGGGCGGACAAAGAAAGCGCATCGGAATTGCCCGAACCCTCATTATGCAACCTGCCATCATGTTGTATGACGAACCTACGGCCGGGCTTGATCCTATTACCTGCATCGATATCAACAACCTGATCAATGAAGTGCAACAGAACTACCATACTTCATCGGTGATCATTACCCATGATCTTACCTGTGCCAAAGCCACCGGCGATCGCATCGCCGTTTTACTGGATGGGCAATTTGCCCAAACAGGCCCTTTTGAAGAAGTGGTACAGAACAGTACCAATGAACAAGTGAAAAGTTTTTATGACTATAATTTTATTGAATAATGAGTACACCTAAAAATAAACAGGCCATCGTCGTAGGATTTTTTATCACCCTCGGCACCATCATCCTGGTAGTCGGTATCTTCACCCTGGGTGGACAAAAGAAGACCTTTTCTCCTTCCTTAAGTGTATCGGCTATTTTCAACAATGTAAATGGCTTACAGAAAGGCAACAATGTTTGGTTTTCCGGTGTAAAGATCGGTACCGTAAAGAGCCTTGACTTTTTTGGCACTTCCCAGGTAAAAGTGACCATTAATATTGACAGAAAAGCCCACGAATACATTCGCAAAGATGCAAAAGCAAAGATCAGTTCTGAAGGGCTCATTGGTAATAAGCTGATTGTTATTTATGGTGGCTCCCAGCCAGCTGGCGCCATAGTAGGAGGGGAGAGCCTGCAGGTGGAAGAAGCTATGAATCCAGAAGAGATGCTCACCACTCTGCAAACCAACAACAAAAACCTGGCAGCCATCACTACCGACTTTAAGGCCATCAGTAAAAGATTGGCAGATGGTAAAGGCTCTATGGGCGCCTTGCTGCAGGATGAGACCCTGTACAAAAACCTGCAGGCTACCATGGCTAGCTTGCGTACTACCGTGGCCAACCTGCAAACCGCCGCCCGCAACAGCGAGGAACTTACTGGTAGTGTAGCGGGATATACAGCCAGGTTGAATAAGCCAGGTACGCTGGCCGGTGACCTGGTTACCGATACCGTGATCATGACCAACCTGCGCACTTCTGTAGAACAAATTAACCTGGCCACTGCTCAAACCAATGCTTTCATGCATTCCCTGCGCAATGCAGGAGAAAAACTGGATGAGGGCGACAATGCAGCCGGAGTGCTGTTAAATGATGAAAAAGTGGCCGGCGAGTTGCGCAGCACACTGGAAAATCTAAACAGTAGCAGTCAAAAACTGGATGAGAACCTCGAGGCTCTCCAGCATAATTTTTTGTTCCGTGGATATTTTAAAAGAAAAGCGCGTCGCGAAGCAAAAGAAGCAAGAGACAGCGCCAATGCCCGCAAAAAGAATTAAGCTGTCAGTTTATCCTTTCTCGTCCCCTGGTTGCCTTTTTAATCCGCCTCCACACCCAGCTGCTTCTTAAACTCAGGGTAAAGCGAGTAGATCGTTTGCCGCTGCTCCTTATCGATCTTCTTATAGGCGCTTTTTTTCTTATTTACAAGGGCGACCGCTTTCTCGGTTTCTTCGGCATCCAGGTAGGTGATCAGCAATTCGAGTGTTCCATCTGAAAAAGCAGGCATGTTGGTATTGAGTATTTCAAAATGTTCCCGCTGCTTTACTTTATTGCCTGTCATTTTGTAGATCAGTCCACGGTAATAATCCAGGAAGGGATCTTTATTGATCAGCGAATCAAGTTGGTTCACTGCCTGTAGCGCATTGTCATATTCCTCTTTCAAGATATAAGCGTCGATCATTAACAGGTACACATTGGCTGCATTGGGATAAGATTTCTTGTAATCCGTCATAGCCTTTAGGTATTCGTCATTGTCCAACCCTGAAGCTATTTGTATATACATCATTTGGAAAAGCTTGGTTTGCTTCAGAATAGCTGGCAGCTCTTTATACAGCGCCTGGGCCTTTGTATATTCTTCCCGGTTGATGAGCTGCCTGATCCGTTTGATATTATCCAGCCGGCTTTTGTCCAGTTCCGTCAGGTTATCTAAATTTTCAGACATCAACAGCGCCGATTCGGCCAAGGTAGCACTCAGGTTCTCACCTGTCATGTAAATAAAGGCATCACTTATCTTAACCTGGTCCTTCTTCTTGATCACTTCAAGATCGTGGTAGTTAAGTTTACTGTTGGCATACATCCGGAATACAAGGTGCTGGTTTTTATCCTTCTCATATTGCTTTACCAATTGATACGTCCCCGTTTTTCCCAATGCTTGTATGATCTGCGATCCCAGCTGACCCGACTTCAATTCCTTCATAGCACCATCTACAATACGGGTATCGATCTTTTGGTTACCGGCATCTACGATCCTTTTTTGAAGCGCGCCAATGTCCAGCGCCTCGTTGAATTTGGCAGCACTTTTTTTGTTCATGCTGCTTTCAAGCGATTGGGCAAGCTGCGCTGCCTCTTCTTTGGTTGCAGGCTTTTCAGGCTCAGTACAGCTGACAGCAAAAAGGATCAACAGCAAACAGGGATACAACAGGAAGGTAGAACGGCGCATAAAGGGTTTGTTAGATGATAGACGGAAGGTACAAAATACAAAAGGAAAGAACGTTGGTCCTTTCCTTTTGTTGTTCTGCGGGCCCAAGCGGCCATCCGGGACCAGAGATCCTACATTATGCATCCTGGATCACTCCGTTTTCAGGCTCTTGACCGGGTTTACCAATGCCGCCCTAACCGCCTTATAACCTACTGTTATCCAGGCTATCATCACAGAAGAGGCGATCGCCAGCGCAAATACCCCCACGCCAATGCTAATATGGTAATGAAAGTCCCCTAACCATTGGTTCATAAAATAATAACCCACCGGCGCAGCTATAAGAAATGCTATAATGATCAGCACCGTAAATTCTCTGGAAAATAAGTACACAATGCTTTGTACCGAAGCGCCCAATACTTTGCGGATCCCTATCTCTTTGGTTTTCTGGACAGCCATAAACGCCACCAATCCGTATAGCCCAAGGCAGGAAATAAAAATAGCCAGCGTAGCAAAGGTCTTGAACAGTTGCGAAGTAGTGGCTTCTGTCTTATAAAAGCGCGCAATCTTTTCATCAAAAAATTCAACATCATACATATAGGTAGGATACACTTCCTTGAATATTTTCTGAACCTGCGCCAACGTACCGTTCATGCTTTCCAGGTTCATACGTATCGCCAGGTTTTCATAGGTATTGTACAAAGTAGTGATGACCATAGGCTTCATACCCACATGTAATGACCGGCTGTTAAAATCATGCACAACGCCTACTACCGGATACCTCACCACCCCGTCAAAAGAAATGGTTTTGCCAATTATCTCTCCGGTCGAAGCAAATCCCAGCTGCTTCACAGCCGTTTCATTGACCAATACTTCCCGCACACTATCACTGGCAAAGGGAAGTCGGCCCATAGCCAGTTTGATACCGAATGTGCTGTAATAACCCGTATCAGCATATTGCATCGTCAACTTAAACGATTGCTTAACAGGATCATTACTAAAATAAAACTCATTCTCATTCGCCCAATAAGTGACAGGTGTATTCCAGCAAAGGCTGGCTGCCTGCACCCCGGGTACACTCAACATCCTTTGTTTCAATAAGGGGTATTTTACTTTGAGACTGCTGTCGCTGGGCAGATCGATCGTTGCAATACCGGCTTTATCAAAGCCCATAGATCGGTTACGGAAAAACTGTGTCTGTTTCACTACTACGATCGTACCGATCACCAGCAACTGTGCGATCACAAACTGGAATACCACAAGCCCTCTCCGTAAAGAAATGCCCCCGGCTGCTTTCATAGAAAGCTTATTCTTAAAGATAGTCACCGGCTTGAAACCCGATACAATAAGAGCAGGATATAGGCCAGCAAGGAAAGTGACCAGCACCACCAATACTACCATGAAGAGAAGCACCGTAGGATGGTACAGCATATGCTGCGACAGCTTTTTGTTCATGAGCTCGTTCAGTAAGGGTAGCGTTGCTATAGCCAGTACAATACCCAATATCAATGCACACAAGGATATTACACCCGTTTCCTGTAAAAATTGCCCTACCAGTTGGGCTCGGTTACTGCCCAATACTTTTCGTACACCTATTTCCCGTGCACGTAGCACAGATTGCGACGTAGCCAGGTTAATAAAATTGATGCAAGCCACCAACAAAAGGAAAGCACCGATCAATCCAAGCGACCACAATTCTTTTACAGATAGACCATCATTTTTAAAAGTTCCAAAGTCCCGGTTAAGGTGCACATCTGACAATGCCTGCAACTTCAGTTGCATAGACTGTTTGGTATGTTGGTCCTCAGAATAATATTTTTTTACGAAGGCAGGCAATTGGGCAATTTCAGAAGTGATCGTACGTCCCGGTGCCAACAAAACAAAGCATTGAAGACCGTCATTAATGCCTTTCCAGTTTTCCGGCGAGGTGAATACATCTGGAGGAAGCATTTTACGTAAGGTGGCAAAAGATACGCCCAGGCGTACCGGGATATCAGTATTGGTGGGCAGGTCTTTAAATACACCAGTGATCAGTACCTTATTGCGGAACGACCAGAATTCAATGGTTTTACCCATCGCCGCTTCCACGCTGCCAAAATACTTTTCCGCCATGCTTTGCGTAATAACACCAGTATTGGGTGCTGTAAGTCCCGCAGCATTGCCTGCCAACCATTCATAATCAAATATTTCAAATATACCAGGTTCGGTAAAGAACAACCCTTCATTCTCTTTAAACCGTTTTTCATCGGCCAGCCCATTGCTGCCTGGTACATAGATCTGTGCGCCTCCAAGATTGGTAAGGGCGCTTACCTTTTCAAAAGAAGTAAGATCATGGAGCAATGCATCTGGCAGGGGATTAGGTACGCCACGGTGGTATTCTTCAATGGCGCCGTTACTTCGGCTTTTCTTCTCTACCACCACCCGGTAGATCCTTTCTTTCTTTTCTTGATAACTGTCATAGCTCATTTCATGGTGGATCACCAGGAAAATAAGCAAACTCGCGGCAATACCTACGCCAAGGCCGGCAATATTAATGAGGGAGAATGATTTGTTTTTTCGGAGTGAACGAAAGGTCGTCTTGATAAAATAACTGGCCATAACAAAAGTTGGATGATGAAGATAACAGATAAGAAAGGCACCAGCAGAATGAACCTGCTGATGCCTTTCTTATACAAAAAACAATTCCCAAATATAGTTACTTGAAAGCCAGTAAAATAGATATGATGGTGACACTGAAGCTGTTCGTTTGTGATACAGCTGCTGACCGCTTTTGCACTATTTCCTGATCACCAATACCTGTCTGTACTCCACCTTTGTCCCCTTCGCCTGTATATAATATTGTCCCGCTGCCAACTGGCCCGTAGGGATGGATTGCTGCCAGTAACCCGTTTCCTTATTATACTGGTTAAGCTGCACCACCATTCCCTGCTGATTGATGATCTTTACCGTCAGCCTGTCTTTGTCCGGATGCTGGAACCCTACAGTAATAGTAGTAGTGGCAGGATTGGGAAACAACACCAGGCTGCCTGTATTTATGTCGATGGTCGTTTTCAGGAGAGAATAATAAGTGGTCTTACCATTCAGGTCAGTCTGGCTCAGCCGGTAATAATTATTACCCCTGGCAGGTTGCCCATCCTTAAAAGTATAGTTGCTGCCATTGGCAAGATTTGTTGCCGCCACCTTTCCGATCACGGCAAAGTGGATACCGTCGGCCGAACGTTCGATGCTGAAATATTGGTTTTGCTGTTCCGCTGTGGTGGACCACCCGATCGTAACCGATTCTTTGCCGGAGGATGTTATCCTGTAATTGGTAAGCGTGACGGGTAAGCTCAGCTCTTCCCGGCTATATTGCAACATCCACTCATAGATATTCTTACTATTCTCTTTATAGGACGGATTGTATGTTCGTGTCCAGGCGTCATGATCACTCGCTGCAAAAATGGATTTTTGTGCGAGGGGCGTGGGTGGTGAGCTATTCCCATTGATCATGCTCACGTAATTATTCGTCAGGGCTACCGGTACATTCGGATCACCCTGGTTGTGCGTGGCCCATACCGGCAGATTCGCGTTGGCCATATTCCGCGTAGCGGAGCTTGTTGCGGTTGAATACCCGCACACCGGCACAATGGCGGCCAGCTTTTGGGCTGCCTGCAGGCTGCTGCCTGCATATTCCCAGGTTCTGCCACCACCTATACTCATGCCTGTCAGGTAAATGCGGTTCGTATCTACCTTATAATGATTTTTGGCATACGTGATCACATCACCAATATCTGCAGGCGAGGGCCATTGCCAGTATTGGGGCGATATGACCAGGAACCTATAGCTTTGGCCGTTCACTGTTACAGATACAGGAAACAAGCCATCATCAATATATTTGGGGAGTGCTTTCGTTAATAAACTATCCAATTGTCCCTGGCTGCCATCACCACGGTCCCCATCCCCATGCAGGTACACGATCAAAGGATAGCGCTGGCTGCCAGTGCCATTATAACCTTGCGGAAGGTATTCATAAAAGCCCCCGATATTGCTGTTGATCCTTATCGATTGGGCCCTGTGTGTAGGTAACTGAACCTGATCTTGTGCAATACCTGGCTGATTCCCTAACAGGCATACCACTACCAGGCATGCTGTACAGAAGGAGTACAAATGCTTCATTTCAATAAGTTTTTCAGGATGATACAAAAAATGGTGTAGGCAACAGGAACTGTTACATACGTAGAAACTGGATCATATGGCAAGATGAATCAGAAGGTAAGCGATCAACAGTAGAAAAAAATCATGCCCGAGGCATTTTTTGTATGGGATCAGGTTCTACGAGCGCTCTATTGGGTAATAGAGGTAAATCCTCCACAAGATATTGTATTCTCTTATGCGGCATTCAAAACAACTTACTTTTTTCTATTATAAAATGAATACCAGCCCGGAGTACAATTGTAACTGTTGATCTCCGGTAGAATGCCCATATAAACCGACAAAATGCCAGCTTATACCTGCGAATAGTTGGTAGGCTTCAAAAACGTGCGGGTGATTTTGGAGATGAGCTTCTTATCCGTATACTCCTCCATACTGGCAATCCTTTTCCATTCGGCATCACTGCCAAATGCTTTCCAGTTGAGATCATGCTTTTCCATATTATCGAAAGTGATCATGTAAGTCAGGTTGGGACGCGCTTCTCCGATCAGTGTTTCCCCAAAAAATACTGGTGTGAGGCCCGTTTTTTTGAAGATATCAATCTCCCCGCCTTCATTGAACATCTCAATTTTCTTCTTCCCGGCATATTCAGTGGGGCTCTCATAGCGGCGTAGTTCAAAGATCCTTTCTTGCGCAGGAGGCGCTACCAGGTTGGGCATTCCACTAAATGACTTCAGCAGCGAACTCTGAATACGCTCATAGGCCGGTGCATCTGCGGGCGCCATCAGGTAATCAGTGGCTACCTGTTGAAAAGCAATATCCTTGGCCAGCGTTACATCCATGCCGGTAAAATGATCCAGCGAAGGGAAGGAGATCACCACAAAAAGCCGCGTACGTTGCTCCGGCTGCAATTCTGTAAATACCCCTACATGCTTGCACCCCATCCTGTTCAGCGCCGGAATGGCCGCCTGCGCCAGGTAGCTTTCCGTCAACTGCTGCTGGGCATCATTTTTAAATGAATATACTCGCAGTTCATAGTACTCCTGTTTCTTTTTGCCCGCATCGGCCGATAGGGCAGCGGTAGGCAATAGGGCAGTGGAGGCCCCTGTCAGTAAGGTGGACTGTAAAAAGCGGCGTCTTTTCATGATCAGTGAGTATAGGTTGGATACAATTTCCAGGTTGTTGACCCTGTAAATTAATAAAACGGCAACGATTCCTGTTGAAGAAATTGATCATTGCGTTATTCCCTGCCCGCCCATTTGTGGGAAGTAATATGCTCGACAATGCCCAGGTCAGTAGCAAAATTTTACCTTCCACTTTCTCAACGATCGGCTTCATCACTAAGGCCCCGTTCCGTTTAATATAATATTAAGTATCTGATAGTAAATGATATATGGAATCTTCTTTTCTATAATTTTCCCGATTAGGTAAGTGGATTTTCCCGATACGGCAGCATTAATCTGCTCATATAAACTTCTTTTGCACAAAATTTACTGACTGTGAAAGGTTTATACGTTGTCTTATCTATGTTGCTATTCGGAACTTTGAATGCACATGCACAAACTGAAGCTGTTACACAAACAAATGCCAATACACAAGCAGGCATACCTACTGACCCCATCGCAAATACAGGAATTATTAAAGGAAAGGTTGTTACTACCGATGGCAACCCAGGCGCTTATGTAAATGTGGTCCTGAAAGAAATAAATAAAACGGTGGTGACAGATGAAGCAGGATTATTTGCCCTCAGGAATATTAAACCTGGTACCTATACCCTTCAGGTTTCGCATACCGGGTTGCAATCCCAGGAAAAACAGGTAGAATTGGCTGCCGGTGATACCAAAGAATTTAATTTCACCCTGCGTGAAACCTCCCTTCAACTGGAGGAAGTGATCGTGGAAGGCCGGAAAAGCCTCAATACCAGGCCCGTTACTGTAGGTAAAGTACCTATCGCCCCGATGGACCTTCCGCAAAGTATCAGTGTGATTGGTCAGGGTGTTATCAGGGATCAGCAGGCACAACGCTTGAGCGATGTCATTAAAAATGTGAATGGTGTATATGTAGCTACTACCCGTGGCAGCACGCAGGAAAGTTTTTCAGGCCGTGGGTACAGCTTCGGAAGCAATAACCTCTTTAAAAATGGTTCAAGGGTCAACAGTGGCGCCATGCCCGAAATGAGTTCACTGGAAAGAGTGGAAGTCCTCAAAGGAAGTGCAGCCATACTCTATGGCAATGTGGCGCCCGGTGGCATTCTCAATATGGTTACAAAACAGCCTAAGTTCAATTTTGGAGGTGAAGTATCCATGCGCACAGGCAGCTACGATCTGTATAAACCTGCTGTGGATGTATATGGACCCATCTCTTCTAAAATTGCTTATCGTATAAACGGTACTTATGAGAGCGCCCAAAGTTTCAGGGATGTAGTAAGTTCAAAAAGATACTATGTCAACCCTTCCCTTTTATTCAAGTTGGGCAAGCGTACGGAACTGGTAGTACAAGGCGATTACCTGGATCATGAATTCACGCCCGATTTTGGAATTGGCTCCCTGGACAATACCAAAATTCCCGATGTAGCCCGCTCTGCCTTTTTTGGCACACCCTGGCAATATGCCAAAACAAAGCAATCAACAGCTTCTGTCTCTTTAAAACATCAACTGAACAATGCCTGGCAGATCAATGCGCTGGCAT
The DNA here is from genome assembly GCA_966211765.1 of uncultured Paraflavitalea sp. Lineage (GTDB taxonomy): Bacteria > Bacteroidota > Bacteroidia > Chitinophagales > Chitinophagaceae > Paraflavitalea. The sequence goes on along the minus strand of CBIHOV010000035.1, from coordinate 69,000 downwards.
CCTACCAAAATTACAACAGGGATTATTATTCTACAGAAAGGATCCAGGCTGCAGCCAATGGCGATTGGACAAGACCTTTGAACAAAACTGATCAGAACGAAGATTATTACATTGCACAGGTAGACATCAACGGTAAGTTTAAAACAGCAGGCATTGAACATACTTTATTGGCCGGCGTGGATGCTGATCGATACTTCAATACCAGCTATACTTTTAATAACCCTACTACTTACGACAAGATCAACATCCTCGATCCAACGAAGTTTACAGCCCGTACAGATATTCCTCCTGCTTCCAAAGTAACGAGGGTGCAAACGCCTACCAATCGGTTTGGTGCGTATGTTCAAGACCTTATCAGCATTACTTCCCAATTGAAATTCCTGGCAGGCGTAAGATGGTCTATCCAGGAAGCCCGCCCCGCTGAAACAAAATATTTATTGAAAGACAGCCTTGCGAAAGGTGCTGCCAAAACCGATAAAGCGTTTTCTCCCCGTTTCGGACTGGTGTACAAACCGCTGGAGACCATGGCTATCTTCGCCAGCTATGCCAACTCTTTCTCGGTTAACAGTGGAACAGACGTGTTTGGAAATGCCCTGCAGCCATCCATCATCGATCAGTTTGAAGTTGGTATTAAAAATGATTTCCTGAGGGGAATGCTCTCACTGAATGTGACAGCATACCGCATCATCAACAATAACCTGGCTCAAACAGCTCAATTTGCAGCCGATGGCACCACGCCCAACAACAATACCGCCCTCAAAGAGCTGACTGGTCAAACCACCAGCGATGGCGTGGAAGTAGACATCACCGCACATCCTGTAAAAGGCCTCGATATCATTGCAGGGTATAGCTACAATTATATGCGCTATACCAAAACCGAAAACAAAAAAGGCAACTATGTTGAAGGCGAAAGGTTAGTCAACAACCCTGCACATACTGCCAATGCGAGTGTATTTTATACTTTTGGCAATTCACGCATAAAAGGATTTAAAGTAGGTGCTACCGCAGTATATATTGGCAAACGCAACGCAGGCTGGAACAATCAGATTGAGCAAACACAAAATTATTCAAGGTTGATACCCATTGACGGTTTCACCACCGTAGATATTTCGGCAGGGTATACCTGGAAAAATATCTCCCTGCTGGCAAAGGTTTCCAACCTGGGTGATGCCTATAATTATTATGTACACGAAAATTATAGTGTTAACCCAATTGCGCCAAGGCAATTTGCAGCAACCTTGTCTTACAAGTTCTAATAAAGTATTATAAAATGGAAAAGCTACTGGCCAATAAAGCCGGTAGCTTTTCTATTTAAGCACGAAAACCACGCTTTTTTATTATTATTGTAATACTGTACGATTGTCAGTATTACAATAATATACCTGTTCATGCCTCCATCCTTTTTGCCAGTCAGGCTGTCCATAAGCCGTTTTGCCAGCCTCATCCTCCTGTTATTGATGGCTGGCTTGCCTTCCAGGGCACAGCAAACGATCATAAAATACTTGTCGGGCACCGATAAAGACCATACCGTACCCTGGGATTTCTTTTGCACCAAAGGGAATAACAGCGGAAAATGGACCACTATTGCCGTACCCTCTTGTTGGGAACTGCAGGGCTTTGGTCATTATGATTATGGCCGCGTAAAGTTGGCCGACCAATCTGATGAAGTGGGTAAATACCGTTACCGCTTCCAGGTAGATAAACAATGGAAGGGTCAAAAAGTGAACATTGTCTTCGAAGGTTCCATGACCGATACCGAAGTAAAGATCAATGGCAAACTGGCCGGTCCCCTGCACCAGGGCGCCTTCTACCGCTTTACCTACGATATTGGTTCCTTGCTGCGCTATGGATCATCCAACCTCCTCGAAGTACAGGTGAGTAAGAAATCAGCCAACCATTCAGTCAACCTGGCCGAGCGCGATGCCGATTTCTGGATATTCGGCGGCATCTTTCGTCCCGTATACCTTGAAATAAAACCTGTTGCCCATATCGAAAGAGTGGCCATTGCAGCTTCCGCCGAAGGTGAATTCAGCATGCAGGTCATCAAACAGCAGGCCGATCCTGGCTATAAAGTAGAAGCCGCCATCAGTAAGGTCAACAGTAATGTAGTACTGGCTGTATTGAATACTGCGGCTGTTTCTGGCGATACGATGAATATTTTGAATACATTGGTATCCAAACCTGATCTGTGGAGCCCCGAGTTCCCCCATCTGTATAAGGTGGTCGTAGCTTTAAAAGATCAACAAGGTAAAGTAATACATACACTCGAAAAGAAATTCGGTTTCAGAACCGCGAAACTGCGTCCCGGTGATGGTTTTTACCTGAACAATAAAAAGGTGATCTTCAAAGGTGTCAATCGCCATAGCTTCTGGCCCGAAAGCGGAAGGACCCTCAGTAAGGCACTCAGCATAGAAGATGTCAGCCTCATGAAGGATATGAATATGAATGCCGTGCGCATGTCACACTATCCTCCCGATCAGCATTTTCTCGATGTATGCGATTCCATGGGCCTCCTGGTGATTGATGAATTAACTGGCTGGCAGAAGATGTATGATGATACCACCGCCCGCCGTCTTGTGAAGGAGCTGGTGATCCGTGATGTGAATCACCCCAGTATTATCCTCTGGGCCAATGGCAATGAAGGCGGCTTCAATCGTACCGTGGATGGTGATTATAGTTGGTATGATCCCCAGCACAGGCATGTGATACATCCCTGGGAAAAATTCAATCGCACCGACACCAAGCATTACCCCGATTACAATTACATGGTCAACGCCTCTCTGTATGAAAAGGAAGTCTACTTCCCCACCGAATTCATGCATGGCCTGTATGATGGCGGGCATGGTGCCGGATTGGACGATTTCTGGAACCTCATCCTCCAAAGCCCCAGGGCGGCTGGTGGCTTCCTCTGGGTGTTTGCCGATGAAGGTGTAGTACGACGCGATAAAAACGACAGCCTCGATACCTATACCAATAATGCACCCGATGGTATTGTAGGCCCTTATCACCAGAAGGAGGGCAGTTACTATACCATCAAAGAAATATGGTCTCCCGTATACATAGGTCCGCAAACGATCGGCCCCTCATTCAACGGTCGTATCCCGGTGGAGAATAGGTTCATGTTCACCAACCTCGACCAGTGTACCTTCCGTTGGAAATTGAAACAGGAAGAAAAAGGGGGTATGACAACCATCGATTCGGGCGCTGCAGCGAAGCTGGCAGTACAGCCGGGTGAGCGTGGACTGCTTAATCTTCAATTGCCCAAATCATGGGATGCGGCAAATGCGTTATACCTCATTGCAACAGATCCTCATGGCAAGGAAATATTTACCTGGAGCTGGCCCATTGATCAGGGAGAACAACTAATGGCAGTACTCCCCGACGATCTTAAGCCCAAAGGTTCTATAAAAGCCAAAGAAGAAGGCAATACATTGATCGTGCAGCAAGACAGCATTTCCATCTATTTTGATAAGGCGACCGGCTATCTCTCCAAAATAGTAAAAGCAGGCGCTGAGCTTTCTTTATCAGGTGGCCCGGCATTGGCAGGGTTTGATCAGCAGCTATCTTCCTTCACCCACACTGATATTGCCAATGGTTATGTCGTAAAGGCAATATATAAGGGTAAAGACAATTGGCTGAATGCCACCTGGACCTTCAGTCCTGGTGCGCTGGTAAAGCTGGAGTATGCTTTTTCACAACGTGGTGAGGCAGACTTTATGGGCATCACCTTCAATTATCCCGAAGAAAAAGTAAAGGGCATGAAATGGCTGGGCAGAGGCCCTTATCATGTTTGGAAAAACAGACTGAAAGGTTTGCAATGGGGCGTGTGGGAAAAAGCGTACAACAATACCATTACAGGTGAGCGTGGTTGGCAGTATCCCGAGTTCAAAGGCAACCATGCAGAAGTATCATGGGTTACTGTACAAACCAATGAATTCCCTTTTACCGTGATCCCCGCTGATAAAAAGATATTTGTTCAGATGCTGAAACCTGAAAGCCCCAAAGGCGCTTACAACAACAATACCACCGTCAATTACCCGGCAGGTAATATTGGTTTTATGAATGCCATTCAATCTATCGGTACCAAATTTCAATCAGCTTCCGTCATGGGCCCACAAAGCCAAAAGAATGTGCAGCTCAATGCCCCTTACCAGGGTGTATTGCTGTTTGATTTCAGATAGGTAGGAACATTCGTACCCGGGCATCACTCTAGCCCTGAGCCCCCGATGCATCCGGGTGATGCACAATTTTAATATTCTTTTCATTAAAGAGATGCACAATGTCTTCCAGGAAACGGCTCTTCGTATCCTTGCTCAAAGAAAGGTCTTTCACCCAAAATTGTATTTCCACATGCAATCCATACAGCGATAGATCCTGAAACACTACCTGCGGAGATGGTACAGCAAGAATATCCTTGCTGTTGGCCATTAACGCCTGTATCTGTTGACGGATAAAAGCCAGGTCATTGCCCGTCTCTACATAAAAACCAACCGATACCCGCCTTTGTCTCCCCGATAGTGTCCAGTTGATCAACCTTCCTGCCAGTAGATCTCCATTAGGTATAATAATATCCGATCCATCTTTTGTTTTCAACGTACTCGAACGCAGGCCTATCTCTGTTACAATGCCCGTATTAGGAGGCATTTCAATAATGTCGCCTACCCGTATCGGTTTTTCCATCGCAATGATAATGCCGCTCACTATATTGTTCACCAGGTGTTGCAACCCAAATCCAATACCTACCGACAAAGCGCCCAATATGATGGTAAACCGGTCCATGGGAATGCCCGATGCAACAAACGCAATAACAACAGCGGCACCTAGTGTTAGTAACCGAAACAATAGTTTGGCATTCTTCAACCCAGTTAGATCAAAAAAAGTGTTCCGGTTCATGGCCAGCAGATCAATGATCACTCCAATCGCCTTACTCACCAGTACCCCCAATACGAATATGATCAGGAAGATGAGAATGCTGCCATAACTAAATACCGCGTTGCCAATAAACCTGTCTTGCCCGAGGAAGCTAGTAATGCTGTCATAAATGGCATCGTAGATATTGGCCGTCCGGGCAAACATCACCAGCCATACCCCTACCGCAAAGAGCACCAGCCACCGGCGCGTAGATAACCTGATCGTCGAAAAGACCTGCTCCCGGTCAACAATATTATGATGCTGTAAGCGGATAAATATCATATACGTCAACTCGATCAGAATATCCACACTCAGTTTGAGCGCCATAGCAGTGATTACTGAGAATACACTATTTATGGAGAACAGGCGCGCAGCATTAAAATACCCCGCCAGGTTCAGTGCCACCGAAAGGAATTGTTGCAAACAGGAAATAATGATCACGGTCAGCAGTAATCCCTGGTAATGCTTAATTCTTGGGCGAAGGATAAAATAAGAAGTGACCAGTATATAGATACAGCCCAGGTTCAACCCGATCAACAACCATCGCTCAAAAAAGGAGATGCCGATAAACAGGTTCATCAGGTCAAAACGAAGGAACAGAAAGATAAGCCCTACCCACCGCCAGCGTAGTTTCCATTCCATGCCTTGCCACATCAGAAAGCTAAGGCTGATCAGCAAACAAAGAATGAACAATGCCGAAATAATAAAAGGAACATTCTTATACAGGAAAGGCGAAAAGCAAAACACCATCGTTAAAGCTGCTGCCAGCGGATGCTTCGATACACGCGGCGCATGCTCCTTGATATCCGCAGCATACTTACTCTTTTTCGATAGAAATGCATGGTTGTAATAGATCCACAGGATCAGCACCAGCGCCAAAATGAGATTGAGAATAAATTTACCTGAAAGACTACCTACATACACTTTTACGAGGTTGAGAGCAAAGTTGCTGGTATCCGCAATCTCCTCCTTCACCGGAATATAATAAGGATCATCCTGGCTGGTCGATAACAACGGTCGCCGGTGTTTGAACAGGTGCGTATTAAAATGCTGCAGCTCAACCCGCAGCGTCTCCTGCAATTCCACCGCATTCATGTGCAAAGCCGCTAGCTTTCCCTGTAATATCCCCAGCTTGGTGATCAACACTTCATTGCCGGCCCTGGTATGTATCCAACGTGCAGTCAGCATGCCCAGTTCCTGTGCATACAGTTGCTGCATGGCCGGTTCACGGTATTTCCGTTGTGCCATGGAATCAAAATGAAGGCGGGCAAACGCCGTCTCAAGCTGGTGCAATTTCTTAAAGTAGCCTGTCAGCTGGTTCTCAAAGTCATTTACAGTATTGAAAAGTTCGTCCGTAATGATCTTGCTTCCGTTGAGGTAGCGCAGATTGTTATTGTGCCTGGGAAGATTGGTAAGCCTTTGCAGATCGTTGAGCTGTTTTTGTATAGGAGCAATAGCCGCCACCATGCGCATCGTATCCATGCCTCTTTTCAACGCTATATCCCAGGCGACCAATTCCTTGTTGATAGTTTTTAATTGCTCAAAAGAGGAGAATGCAGCGGTGTCTGCTTCATAATGAGGTCGTCCAGGAACTCCGGCACTGTCAGTAGGCCGCCCGGTACTGTCTCTGCTTTGTCCCATGCATTCCGGCGCAAGCCCCGATAATAAAATGCCCAACAAGAAAACCGGTAAAAGCCATTTCATAAGCCGTTAATTCCTTTATAAGATAAGCTATTTTAAGGCATCCACAGGGGCGCGTTGATGCCCATGCTGCCATTTACCAGATAAAAGCCGTTAGTGCCAAACCAAAAGCAAAGTGATCAAACTTCACCTTTTCACTACCCAATCGCTGGTAAGCGTATTTGCCTCCCAATTCCACTTCTGTTAAAATGTCAATATCAAAATCGTGGTCCGAGTCAAAATAACTGGCGTAAGCCTTGATCCCAAGGTTGCGTGCAATTCGTTTTTGTATACCAATGCCTGCACTCCAGCTAAACGTAGCTTCTGGTTTATACCGCAGATAGGGAATTTCTTTCGTCTCAAAGAGCGGCTGGTAAGTTTCGTTGATCTGTAACTGCACGTTGCCGTCAGCTCCCAAAGAGGAGCCTACATTGACCTTACCCGTAATAAACCAATTATACGGCAAGGGAACGCTGAAAAACGGTCCCAGGTGCAGGTAACGGATGCCCATGGGCTGCGTGTAATGCCCTTCACTGATCGTATAGATGTCTGGATCAGGCAATACAAGATGTTCATCATTGACCGGAAAACTGGTAAAGGCAAACTCACCACCTATCCCAATGTTTTTATGAAAGAACCAGGCCCCTTCCAGTCCCAGGTTAAACCCCCTTTCCGCATGCACATCGCTCGACTTCTTGGTAAGGTCTCCACTCGTGGCCACAGCAAATCCCAGGCGCATTTCAAGGAAGCTCGGTTTCTTATTGATAGGATAGGGGTTATCACGCAGCGGAGGGTGTGTGCCTTTATTTTTGAATACCTTATCCGCGATTATATAACCCAATTCCGTAGAAAGAATGCCGATGCCCGCGCCGGCCAGCACATCCGATATCCAATGCCGGTTGTTCAGCTGACGGCCTATAGCCGTAGCAGTAGCCAGCGTATAAGCGCCCACACCATATAGCGGGTGCCGGTATTGCCCGTACTCTTTGTTGAGAAAAGTAGCATTCATGAAGGAATTGGCTGTATGTCCCGAAGGGAATGAATTGCGATCGTCACCACTGGGGCGTTGCACCTTAGCAGTATACTTGATCGTGTTTACCGTAAGGCCCATGATAAGAGCGGAAAAAGCATAAGATACGAAGGCACGTTTTACCGTGTGCTTCCCCTTGATCCCTGCAGCATTCAATCCAAATACCGCCAGCGCAGGTACATACTGCATGTAATCATCATAGTGATGCCGGAAGGTGGGGATATAACGATTGCGGAATTTTCTGATCTCTTTCCTTTCACCCCAGGTAAGGGCGCTGGCTGTAAATAAGCCCACCGGCACGATTGTTATCTGCACCCCTTTACTTTGCCAGAAACCAGCCTTCGGGTCAACAGGGGAAGGTGCAGGCGGAAGGGAGACTGTTGAATCCGTTTCCTGCGACACAACAGCAGAAAGCAAACTTAAGGATAACAACAGCAGGCAGATGGCTTGTTTTCTCATAAGCATAAGTTTAATAAAAGAGAAGGCGGGTACGGGCAGATGAATTAACCAGGTGATCACACTATACAAGTCATAGCGCGGCCCCAAAGCAGCAAAAATCCTGGCCTGAATTCAATATAAGGAATTTTATGTATGAATAGCGTTTATACAACCATTAACTTATTGAAAAATTTCCTGGTACACAACCGGCACGGGGACTGATTTTTATCATTTCCTTCTCACCACGAAAGGGTATTTTCGATCAGTGAAAACGAATGCTTATGATCTCCTTATCTGGCTTTTGGGAAACCATTATTTTATTGGGCATTGTGCAGGGATTGATTCTCAGTGGTCTCCTCTTCTTTTCCCACAGACGGCGGTTACCCAGTCGCATACTGGCAGCCCTGATAGGCCTTATAACCCTGGCCTGTCTCAATATTTATCTATTGGATGCAACCTGGCTCAATACCCGTACCATTTGGACGATACTCGCCAATGCGCTACCCCTGGTAGTTATCATGCCCATGGGCCCATTAATATGGTTCTATGTGCAGGCAAGCATGGACTCCTCCTTTACCTTCTCCCGTAAACACTATATTCATTTTTATCCCGCCCTTATTGATCTCATTCCTTATACCGTGGTCTTTACGGCCGATATTGCCCTCCTTAACGGGATAGCATCACAACAACAGCGCTCATGGGTCAGTGATTTTGCAGACTCCTGGAATGTATACGCCGATATTCCCCGCTGGTTTTCCGTTACCATCTATTGTTGGATCTCCCGTCAATACATAATGAAGCGCAAAACACAACAATTGGAAATGCCGGATGACACAGCACGGTGGCTGCAACAGTTCCTGTTGCTTTTCCTCGTATTCCAGGGTATTTGGTTGCTATACCTCGTGCCATATATCATTCCGGCTACCCGCCAGCCCCTGCTCAATGCAGTAGGTTGGTACCCCATTTTTGTACCCCTGGCTGTATTGATCTATTGGCTCGGTCTCAAAGGTTACCTGGTCAACAGCAGGTTTGCTGCCGGACAGCAAAATGGCAAAGCTGCCTCCCCTGCATCACGCTTGCCCGACACCACAGCCGGGGAATTTATCCGTCGCCTGCAGCATGTAATGGAAGCAGCGCAATTATACCTCGATCCTTCCCTCACCGTGAATAGCCTGGCGCAGCAGGCCGGTATACCTGCCAAAACAGTCTCCGCCGTGCTGAACCAGCACCTCGATAAGAGCTTTTCTACTTTTGTCAATGAATACCGCGTGGCCGCCTTTAAAAGAAGAATTCTGCAGGAGGATACCAGCCACCTTACCATACCCGGCATTGCGATGGAATGTGGCTTCCCTTCACCTGCCACCTTTCAGCGCATCTTTAAACAGCTTACCGGCGCCACGCCCTCCCAATTTATCCAGGAGACAAAACAGGCTGAAACACCCTAAAACTCCCTCAAATCCGGAATTGAGCAACCGTTTTTTACGTCGTTCAGGCAGTAAACAAGAGGTTTGTAAAAAAAACGATCCACGGATGAAGCATATTCTCGTTGCCCTCGCTCTATTTATCCTGATACCTGCCCTGGCCCCTGCACAGGAAAAAAAGTCAGTATATGACAGTTTAGCCGGTCGCGTACTTTCAAAGCAGGATATGCAGGAAGACCTGCAATACCTGCGCAAAGTAATGGAGGAAGTGCATCCCGGTCTATACCGCTACACTCCAAAACCCATCATGGGCCAACGGCTGGATAGCTTTTATAACCAGCTCACTGACAGTTTATTTTATTATGACTATTTTAAGTTGATGGCCTCCCTGGTGGCCGGCGTTCGCTGTGCACATACCAGCATTTTGCCAGGGTCCAACTGGGGATCACATTTTACCAACAACGTGCTCCTTTTTCCCTATTCCATTCATTTTATAAAAGACCGGGCCTATATTATTCTCAATCAAACTAAAGATACAGCCCTTAAACCGGGCTTTGAATTGCTGGCTATTAACGGTCAATCCATCAGCAGCATCCGGCAGCGCATCTTTGATCATTCCTGGAGTGATGGGTACAATACGACCAATAAGCAACAACGCCTCAATACAGGTAGCTTTTCATTTCTTTATTACTTATTTGTTGACCGGCCTGCTAGTTTTGAGCTTACCTGTAAAGACTTTGCGGGGCAAACGCTCAAAGTAATAGCTCCCGCTTTGACTATGACCGATGCCGCTCCCAGGTTCCGGCAAAATCCCGTTAATAAAGAGATCATACGCATGTATATAGATAGAAAACGGAAAGACCTGGAACTGGACATAAAAAAGGACATCAATACCGCCGTGCTTTCCATTCGCAGCTTTGGAGGCAAGGCGGCCGGCGACATCGGTACCTTCTTACCAAAAGCCATGAAAGAACTGGAAAAGAAGAAGATCCGGCACCTGGTCATTGATCTCCGCAACAATAATGGCGGATGGGACAGTGCAGGCGTAATACTATTTACCTACCTTATTGACCAACCTTCCCGGTATTATGTGCGCCAGCATGCGATTACGGATACATCACAATACCTGGCCCTCAGCGACCTTTCGGCAGAAGACCTAAATAATGCACGCAATGAATTGATACCGGAAAAAGATGGCACCTTTTCCCTCAAAGCTGCTGCTGCTGCCGGCCTGTCCATCCAATACCCGAAACCGCATCACTTTAACGGCAAGGTTTATTTTCTCATGAATGGTGCGAGTTCATCCACCACCTCCGAATTGTTGTCGGCCGCTCATGCCAACCAACTGGGTATCTTCATTGGTGAAGAAGCCGGGGGCAGTTATGAAGGCGGTAATGGTGGTTCTTTTATTGGCCTGGTATTGCCCCATAGTAAGATCAAAATAAGCATCCCCCTCCTATATTATGATAACATGACAAAGCCGCCATTCGAAAGGGGGAGGGGATTGATGCCCGGCTATGATGTGCCGGATAATCTGGATAATATACTTAATGGCATCGATACCCAAATGAAATTTGTGTTAGATCTTATCAGGCGGGACCCATAATTACCCATCAGCTTGCCAATCAAAATAGCAGTCAGCTCCTTCGTTCATCTGTTTTTTAATTATCCCCTACCAAATTAGTAGATTAATCTACTAATTTGGTAGATTACAGGGATAATGTTATATTTAATATAGTTATGTTCCCGGCCATAGCGATAGTATACTGCAACCGGATTCCTTCACCATAAAAACATTTCCATGGCAGATCAGCAAACCAATTACCAACAAACGGCATTGGGTGATGTAGCAGCAAGACAGTTGGCCATTGCTACCCGCACGGTACCACAAATGGGTACCATCAGTCCCCGGTGGTTGACTAAACTGCTCAATTGGGTGCCCGTTGAATCGGGCGTATACCGGCTCAACAAAGTAAAAGATGCAACCGCTATTGAAGTGGATTGTTCTTCCCGCGATGAACACATCCTTCCTCAAACCTTTGTTGATTACATAGAAAATCCACGTGAGTATAACCTGGCTGCTGTACAAACAATCGTAGATGTGCACACGAGGGTATCAGATCTGTACAGTAAACCGTACAATCAGATCAGTGAGCAATTGCGCCTGGCCATTGAGACCATCAAGGAGCGCCAGGAAAGCGAACTCATTAACAACAAAGAGTATGGCCTCCTGCACAGCGTAGCACCTGCACAGCGTATCAAAACACGTACTGGCGCGCCCACTCCCGACGACCTGGATGAACTCATAGCAAAAGTGTGGAAAGAACCAGGCTTCTTTTTATTACACCCCCTGGCCATCGCTGCTTTTGGGCGTGAGTGTACCCGCAGAGGAGTGCCGCCCCCAACAGTAGGTCTCTATGGTTCGCAGTTCCTCACCTGGCGCGGTATCCCATTGATCCCCTCTGATAAATTGCCCATTGAAAATGGTGCCTCTAAAATAATCCTGCTGCGTACAGGTGAAAGCCGGCAGGGTGTGGTAGGTCTTTTCCAGCCCGGCCTGCAGGGAGAACAATCACCCGGATTGTCCGTACGGTTCATGGGCATTAATGACAAAGCCATTGCTTCCTACCTGGTGTCATTGTATTGTTCATTGGCTGTATTGGTTGATGATGCTATCGCAGTTTTGGATGACGTTGAAATAGGCAAATACCATGAATACAAATATTGATAACAGCGGTTTGCCGGATGTTGCTTTGTTGGAGCAACTGGTCAACCAGCTCTTTAATGATACCGCTTCTCAGCATGCTGCCGCAATTCCATCGGCTACCGGGGTTGGCGCTTCGCCCTCCATTATACAATACCCACATGCTGTTGATCTCAAAGATGCAGGTGTTGCTTCTTCGGCATCTCCCTATAATCAGGGCGATGGTGTGCCCTTTTCCGTAGCTGGCAGTGGCGCTTCACCTTCCGTGGTACAGCATGGCAACAGCATCAACCTCAAAGACCCTCAAACAGGTTTCCCCGATCAGAACCTGAAAAAGAATAATTCCGCACCGGGTATAGGTGAGCGTTCGGCTGCAGATAAGTCACAGGCTTATTGGCCTTTTGAAGACGGAGAATCTTTCCTGCCAAATCTGGAAGCTGTGCTGGCTGCTATTCATCAGCATATTCCATCGGCACAATTGCCCCAGGCAACGCCGCCGGACCTTCCTTCGGGAGCAGCTGCATCCTATTATTTTCTATCTGGCGGCGGCTATACACCTTCCGGCCCTCCGTCCTTCCAGCCAGGCTTCGATATCAACCTCATAAAGAAAGACTTTCCCATCCTGCAGGAACGGGTCAACGGCAAGCCCCTGATCTGGCTCGACAATGCCGCCACCACACAAAAGCCCCGGCAGGTGATTGACAGGGTGAGTTATTTTTATGAGCATGAAAATTCAAATATTCACCGTGCCGCTCATGAACTGGCGGCCCGTGCTACTGATGCTTATGAAGAAGCGCGTAAGAAAGTGCAGCTGTTTATCGGTGCAGCCTCCCCCAACGAAATTGTTTTTGTAAGAGGTACTACCGAAGCCATCAACCTCGTAGCCAAAAGCTGGGGCGCACAATACCTGCAGCCCGGTGATGAGATCGTCATTACTCACCTCGAGCACCATGCCAATATTGTTCCCTGGCAACAACTTGTACACCAAAAGGGATTAAAGTTGAGGGTAGCGCCTGTTGATGATGACGGACAGGTATTATTGGACGAATATGCCAAACTGCTCAATTCCAAAACAAAGCTGGTAGCTTTTACACAGGTATCCAATGCACTGGGTACCGTTACGCCTGCCAAAGCAATCATCGATATGGCCCATGCCGCAGGCGCGAGGGTATTGCTTGATGGCGCTCAATCAGTATCGCATATACGCACCAATGTAAAGGCGCTTGATGCCGACTGGTTTGTATTCTCCGGCCATAAGATATTTGGACCAACAGGCATCGGTGTACTATATGGTAAGGAGGACCTGTTAAACCAAACAGAACCCTGGCAGGGTGGAGGCAATATGATCAAAGATGTAACCTTCGAACATACCCAATACCACCAGGCCCCAGGCCGTTTTGAGGCGGGCACCGGCAATATCGCAGATGCAGTAGGCCTTGGGGCAGCCCTTGACTATGTAACCCACCTGGGTATCGACAATATTTATTTGTATGAACATTACCTGTTGCAATACGCCACCCAACTCCTGAAAGAAGTACCCGGCCTAAAACTCATCGGTACTGCACCTGATAAAACAAGCGTGCTTTCATTTGTGTTGAACGGCTATACCAACGATCAGGTAGGACAGGCCCTCAACCAGGAAGGTATTGCCGTAAGAACAGGTCACCATTGCGCCCAACCCATCCTGCGCAGGTTTGGATTGGAAAGCACCGTAAGGCCATCCCTGGCTTTCTACAATACCTGTTCTGATATAGATACCCTGGTGGCTACATTATGGAGATTGAAAACTAAAAACTAATAGAGCTGGTTTTTATTGGATAAAATACACTTCTGCGATCTTACCATTTTTGATCTTATAAATGGCAATCGCTTTCAGTGGCTTGTCCCCAAAGCCTGTTACACTTTCCTGGTCAATCACCGTATCGCCTTGCACAATGCGGTTTACCAATTGGCAGTGCAACTCCTTTACACGTTCAAACATACCGCTGTATTGTTGGCGCATGGCTGCTTTTCCCTGCATCAGCAATTTATCGGGGAAGCCATAAATGCGTACACTATCACTATAGGGTTCCAGGAATGCATCAATATTCCTTGCGTTGTAGGCATTCAGTTGTTGCTGCGCCAATATCTCCGGCGTTACAGGTAGCAATTGCTGTGGTTGCATCGGTACACCCCGGTGAATGATGGTATTGATCTGGCTCAGCACCGTAATATCCTGCAAAGGATCTTTGTCCAGCAACAGCAGGTCTGCAATCTTTCCTTTCTCAATACTCCCATAATCTTTGTCCTTGCCAAACCCTTTGGCTGCATTGATCGTGGCAGCCCGGATGATCTCCGCATTGCTCAATCCTGCCTGCTTCATCACCAGCAATTCATCGTAATAGGAGGAAGCATGGTGCGTACCAATATTACCCGCATCTGTGCCTGTTACCACCAGCACACCCGCATCCTGTGCCAGTTTCAGGTTGATGAGTATGGTGCTGTCTTCTTTATCCGGCACCCGTAGCGCGTTCCGCATCTTCTTATAGTCGAAGACCTGCTGGCTTTTCTCCAGGTGTTGCAGGTCTGTCTGTGTGCCCAGCATGAACGGATCGGCATATCTAAAGTCGTGCGTAGTGAAGTTGAATTGCTGCGTGAAAGTGCGGTTATAATTCTGCGCTACCAACACCGTGGGGATGTAAACGGTTTGTTTGCTTTTCAGCAATTGCAGCATCTCATTGTCCAGTATTTTATCATCAACACTGTGTACCAGTATATCAGCGCCGGCTGTTACCGCCAGTTTGGCTGTTTCATATTGCGTGGCATGCACCGCTACCTTCAGTCCATTGGCATGACTTTCCTCGATCGCGGCTTGTACAATAGGCAAAGTCGTTTCTGCCTTTTGACCAGGCAATACAATATACCAGATCTTGATGAAATCAGGTTTCAGCGGCACCTGCTTTTTTACCAGTGCCCGCGCTTCTTCAGCATTGGTCACCTTCACAATAGGCGGGTCTTTTTTATCGAGATTGGGTGGCAGGTAAGTAGACACAAGCGGTCCGGTTACAAAGGCTGTGGGGGCGGTAAGCTGGGCATTTACCGAATCGCGGACCGTGTAGTTGCTCATGGGGCCGCCTACATCGATCACCGTGGTGATGCCACAGGCCAGGTAACGCGCCATCAGCCCATAAAGATTATCCTTCACCCATTGCTGGTCTTTTTCATAAGCATATACCTTGTTTAGATTCACTCCATCAGGCCTTGTGTACAAGCCCCCGCTCTGGAAAAAGTGAATATGTGCATCCGTCATTCCCGGCATGAGGTATTTTCCCGTGCCATCGATCACCGTGGCATTGGCGGGTGACTTGATCTTTTTTGTGGGACCGGAAGCCGTAATGCGGCCATCCTCGATCACAATAGTTTGATCGGCCTCCGTTTTCCCCGTCACTACATTGACCACGTTAACTTTGCTGATAACAATCGGCGCCGAAGGCTTTTCTATTTTCCCCGTACCGGGGGTGGTTTGTGCAAAAGAGACAACGGACAGGCTTACCAATAGCGGCAATAATAGGATGGGTTTTCTCATGAAGCGGTTACTTTAGTTAGTTTAAAGTTAATGTAAATTGTTCCACAACAGCCAGGCGGCCGTTGCAGTGCTCCATAAGTATACAATTGGAGAACTTTGTTACACCAGCATGGGCTGCCCGGCAGGTAAATTTTAAAAAAACAGGGAGAATACTGTAAGTTTTCAACCCTTATTGCGATTAACTATTGAAATGGCATTATTGGAAGCGGAATTTGTTGTCCTCATAAACCGGCATATCGGCATGATCTACAAGGTCTGTAATATTTATTGCCAGCACCCCGAAGACCGGAGAGACCTCTTCCAGGAGATCGTTCTGCAATTGTGGAAAGGCTATGGCTCCTTCCGCCAGGAGGCGCAGTTTTCCACCTGGTTGTACCGGGTGGCCCTGAATACCGCCATTTCCAATTTCAGGAAGACCATCAAAAGCCCGCACAAGATATCCCTGACCGAATCGGGTATTGATATTCCTGACCCCGATTCCATGGGTGTCGTTGATGAAAAAGTGAAGTACTTGTACAAAGCCATCGAACAATTATCGGCCATAGAAAAAGCCATGATCCTGTTGCACCTCGATGGCTGTACCTACAATGAGATAGCGGCTGTGGCCGGCATCAGCAACAACAACGTAGGTGTAAAGCTCAACAGGATCAAAAATAAACTGGAAAAAATACTGACAAACTATGCAAACGAATTTTGAAGAACTACAGGCAGCCTGGAAGGACCTCGATAAAAAATGGGCAGCGCAAAAAACGCTGAGTGAAAGACTCGTTCTCTCCATGATCAGCGAGCGATCGGGCTCTGCTTTGACAGCCATGGGCCGGAAAAACCTCGCCATGGCAGCCCTCTTCCTGTTCTATGCCTTCTTTTTTGCGGCCTGCATGGTTGGTAATGCTTTTGATTATGAAAAGCCGATATTTTATATTCCTTTGTCTGTACAGAGCATTACCTGCTTCGTATTTGCCATCTTATTATGGAAGGTTTACAGGAATATCAACAACATTCAACTCAGCCGGGAGAACCTGGCTGCGGGTCTCCGCAAAGTGATCCGTGTAAACGACCAGCATTTGGTAATGAGCAGGAAGATCTGGTGGTGTTATTTTATTGCAGGTAGTACATTCCCTTTTACCTTTTTGCCCAGGGTCATAGAACATCGGGGGATGGCAGAAGCGCTGGGCCTTACAGCCATCCCGGTTGTGATCATCGGTGTGCTGGTGCTGCTGGCAAAAAAACTACAGGTTTTCAGGGATAGAAAAAATGACCTGTTGAAACAGCACCTGCAGGAACTCGAAGGTTACCTGGCCGAGCTGGAGCAGTAGCTACAGCTTTTCAAATTCTACCCGCCTGTTATTCGCTTTGGCTGCAGGAGTACTGGCTTTATCAACAGGAGCACTTTCTCCCTTGCCATCAGTTTCCAATCTACCTGCATCAATACCAAATTCTGAAGACAGTGCCGTTTTTACAGCTGTTGCCCTTTGTTTGGACAGCGTCAGGTTATAGGCAGCTTCTCCATCACTATCCGTATGGCCGGTGATCTTTACTTTCAGTGCGGGATTGTCTTTTAACACGGCAGCAATCTCTTTGAGTACGCCATAAGATTCCGGTTTGATACGGTCACTGTTCACATCAAATAAAATACCCGTAGTGGTGAATTTCCCTTCTGTCAACAACTTGTTGCGCATATCCGGGGCGCCGGCTGCCAGTCTTATATTGGTAATGAAATATTGATCAGGCTCCGTGCGGGCAGTAGTGAGCGAAAATACCAGCGCATTATAACCGGTGGTCGTTAATGCCCTTGCTACATCTATCACTTTTTCCTCATTGAAGTATACCCGCACCCGTTGTTTCTGCCGCCAGATCGAAACTTTCATAAAGTTCTTTGTTTTGGCATGGAACTGCTTAGTAATTTGATTTTGCTGCTCTGCAATGGTTTCTCCGTTCACATCCGCCTCATAGCCGGTTTTACCCGTTTCTCCGTTGGTCGACATGGGCAGTACCCAGGTATTGAAACCGGTACGACCGCCTGTTCCCTGCATATACCGGGTATATTCCTGGGGTTTCTTAAGCGCTGCAATGGCAAAGGAAAGTGGTGACGATATGTTACGAAAACCCGGATTGCAACCCAGCTCAAATTCAAGCGTGAAATTATCCGGCAGCATAGGGATGAATTCCGGCATGTATACTCCTGTTTTGGATATAGCCAGCCATTGTCCCGGATGGCCTTCCAGGGTTACGATCTCCCCACCTGCATTGGTATTCCATTTGCCTGGAAAATCTCCTTTGGCATCCTGCGAAAAATCTTCCCAGGCAATTACCTGGTCGCCTGGTATAAAGTCAAAAGCACTGTATACTTTTAGTTCACCGGCTGCTGGTGTGGGAGCAGGGCCGGCAGCAACGGCTTTATTCTGCGCTGCAGGAGTGGTCTGTGCAGACTTCTTACCCTGCTTGCCATCCAGGGCGCTGTCCATTGCCTTGCCCGATTCCTTCACTACTTTGTTTTCTACTTTATCTTTTGCCAGGTTCTTGAGCTTGTTCAATAATTGTCCTTGTGCCGAAACCGCCATCAACAACACACATACTGCAATAATGTATTTCATAATTTACAGGTAGAGGGTGATAAATAAATAGTTTATTAACCCAACAAAAGTAATAGCAGCTAAGCCTGCCAGGGCGTACAATGCTACCAGTGCACCAAAATGCAGACGAAGGGAGGGAAACATGATTGGCAGGACTATGTTGTATTTTATCGGATTATAGGGTAATCCGTCGCTCCGCCCGGTCGATGCGCCGGTAATAGCTGCCACTCATCGAAGCTAAACTCCATTTCGTCGGATAACCCACCTCCGGAACCGTCAGGATATAGTAATTTTATTGAATGAGCAGCATTGCCTGGACAAACCTATTGTCAAAGCGCGTCTTCTGGACCATCACCGTGAGAGAGTTACTGTTGTGGCTGTTATTTAATATTATTTACGGTATCCTTTTTTACATGGCGCTGCATACCATCAGTGGCGGTAAAAAATACCATGGCATTTATGTATGGCTCTTAGTGGATGTATTTATAGAGATATTGATTCAGGGTATATTGAGTATTCCACTCTGGTGGTTATTCTTTAAGAAACTAAACAACAGGTCCTTTCCCGTTATTCTGATCACACACCTGGTAGTACTTTCCCTTTTTCTCTTCATCCGCGGCTGGACCGAAGAGGTGATCAGCAGGCTAACATTAAAAAATTACGGCAATTTTTTCTATTGGCATGCTTACTATCTGCCCCTCTTATTTTACATCATCCAGTTTTCTATTTTTCATGCCTACAATTTCTGGTTAAAGAGCCAGCGGCAATTGGAAAAAGAAAAGGAATTGCTTTCCCTGGCCTATCAAAGCGAAGTGAATGCCTTAAAGGCGCAGATACAACCCCATTTTTTGTTCAATACACTCAATTCCATCAGTGCTACCGTTCCACCGGAAATGGAAGCCACCCGCGTATTGATAGCCCGGCTGGCCGACACCTTCCGCTATGCCTTGCGCAGTACACAAAAACATGAAGTGACTTTGGGTGAGGAACTGGATTTTATCCGTACCTGGATCGAACTGGAAATGCACCGTTTTAAATCCAGGTTGAAAGTGGAGTACAATACGGATGAATCCGTCCTTCAATTATTGATACCTCCCATGCTGCTGCAACCCCTGGTGGAAAATGCCGTGAAGCATGGTATTGGTGGCAGCATCAGCGGAGGCACTATTAAGATATCCTGCATCCGGGAGGGACGCCATGCCAAGATCATCATTAGTGATACCGGCGTTGGCTTTAAAGGCGATCTGCAGCAATTGGAACGGGCCGAAGGCATCGGGTTAAAGAATACCCGGCAACGCCTTTTGAGGTTGTACAATGAGGAGCTGTTTGTAGAAGCCAATTCTCCTTCCGGACTAACTTCGTATTTTTACATTCCGTTATAAAGCTTATGGCAAAGAAAGTTCTAATTATTGATGATGAAGATGCGGCACGCCTGGTGATCCGTCAGTACCTCGGTGCTTTTGAAGAGTTGCAGATCATTGGTGAATGCAGCCATGGCCAGGAAGCAGTGACGGCTATTAACCGGCTGGAGCCCGACCTGGTATTCCTCGATGTGCAGATGCCCGGCCTGAGTGGTTTTCAGGTGATACAACAGATCGTACATGTACCTCAGATCATCTTTACTACTGCCTACGATCAATATGCCCTAAAGGCTTTCGACTCCAATGCCATTGATTACCTCCTCAAGCCCTATACCCTCGAACGTTTCAGGCAGGCAGTGTCCAAAGTATTGCTGAGGCCCGGTACCGCCGCCATGGAAGCAGTAAAGAACCTGGTAGACCAGGCCGGCAGCAATGCTACCACCTATTCGGAAAGGATACTGGTGGAAAGCGGCAATAAAATGACCAATATTCAAACCGCCGATATTATTTACCTCGAAGCAGAACGCGATTATACCCGCCTGCACACTGAAAAGAAGAACTACCTTAGTAACTATGGCATCGGTGTTATCGTGCAACGGCTCGATCCCCGTTATTTCATACGCATTCACCGCTCCTACATCGTCAACATCAACCACATTAAAGAAGTATACCGCGAAGACAATGGCATACTTGTGGTGACCTCCAACAACGTCTCCTTAAAGGTGAGTCGTAGCTATACAGACGACTTACGCCGGTTAATGTACTGATCCCCCGACGAAATACCTTATTTGCCGATGAAATGCTATTGTTCATTTCGTCGATTTTGATCCCCATTGGTAGTTTCCGGCTACCTCGCACCTCCTTACCGGCATACTTTTGTACTCGCAGCCCTTCCAGACGAAAAAATGACAGAGGGTGGTAATTTTTTGCTGGCTGGCGGGGTTGCTTTTTTCTTCCTCCTTCCTAAAAAGTATAGCTATGAATAGGAAAATTATTTTACCTGCAATGATGTTGGTGTTGACCAGTATGCTGGCAACAGTCATAGAGGCCACGGCCAAAATGAAACATAACAATGTAGGCGTGTCAGAGAAATGCAGGCTGGTGCCCATGGCAATTGCTTCAAAAGCGGTGATCAGCAGCGATACAACAACCAGGAAACAGGCACTACAATGCCATTCGTCTATTCTTAATCTGAATGCATTGAAAACCATCAACGGTATCGTCAAAGAGCTTCCCGGCGATCATTCAACTTCTTTTCAGGGTACCAGATGATAAACTAAAGTTCGTTAAAAGGGTAAGAGCCGTTCCGAATGTCGGGGCGGTTTCTTTTTTTAGCAGGCTTCTACACAATCCTGCTCCGATCCCATTTCTTCTTACATTTGGTTTACATCAAATGGCAGCGTAGATGTTACCACCTCCTGTGCAAAATTCTTCTGTACCCAATAAATGGATGGTACTCGGTACCGTGGCTTTTGGTTCCTTCATGGCTACCCTCGATAGCAGCATAGTTAATATAGCATTACCTACCATACGCAGGGAACTGAACACCGGCGACAATGTGGAATGGATCGTGCTCAGCTACCTGCTCGTTACTACCAGCACCCTCCTCATTATGGGGCGCCTCTCCGATCTTTTTGGCCGCAAGAGCGTATACATGACTGGGTTTGCTGTTTTTATCCTGGGTTCCTTCCTATGCGGCATTTCCTGGTCATTATGGTCATTGGTCATCTTCCGGTTGGTACAGGGCCTGGGTGCTTCGATGATCTTTGCCATTGGTCCTGCCATCATCAGTGATGCTTTTTCAACACAGGAAAGGGGTAAAGCATTGGGCTTACTGGGCACAGCCGTAGCCGCTGGCAGCACTACCGGTCCTGTAGCAGGTGGCTTATTGCTGCAGCACTTTGGCTGGGAGAGTATCTTTTTTGTAAATGTGCCCATTGGCCTGATCGCCATCTGGAGAGCCTCGGTTGTATTGCCGTCAAGTACAATAACTGGTAGTAAGGGATTTGATATTCCCGGCGCTTTGTTGTTCCTGGTAGGCGTCACCAGTTTGCTTACAGGTATTGACTTCGGCGCATCTCCTGATCATGGTTGGGCGCATCCTTTCGTCATCTTCCTGATAGTGGCAGGCATTGTATTGTTGCTTTTCTTTTTTTATTGGGAAAAAAGATACAAGGCGCCCTTGCTGCAATTGAAGTTGTTCCGGATCAAACCATTCAGTGCGGCCCTAGCGGCAACCGGACTGGCTTTCATTGCCAATGGTTCCAACCTATACGTATTGCCCTTCTTCCTGCAACAGTTGCTCGGCCTCAGTCCGCAAAATGCGGGTTTTATAATGCTCGCCGGTCCCCTCACATTAAGCATTGCGGCACCTATCGGAGGGTACCTGTCAGATAAGATGGGAGCGCGGTGGATTGCCAGTGCAGGCCTTCTCCTGATGGCCACCGGCCATTTTCTACTTTCCTTCCTCAATGATCAATGGACCTGGCACGATGCTACCTGGCGCATTGCTGTGATGAGCCTGGGTTTTGGTTTTTTCCAATCACCCAACAGCAGCAGTGCACTCAATTCGGCACCGGTAGCAGAACGCGGAGTGGCGAGTAGCCTCATCGCCTTCATGCGCAACCTGGGTCTCGTATTTGGCATATCATTGGGCGCTACGGTTTGGTATGCTACACGCAATAGCTATTCCATGCATCACCTGGTGGCCCCTGAAACCATTCCAGCCCAGATCGATGGTATGCAAATGGCTTATCGGGTTACCGCCGGACTTATTTTGATAACTGTATTCATCTCTTTATCACGGGGCAACAATACCATCAAGGAATAGTATCATTTTAAAAGGTGGGTTGCCTTTCAATGGCGGCTCACTTTTTTTTGTTGATCACAAATAGCTAAAAGGTGGGTCGTTCCGTACTTTAATCGGAACGGCTCACCTTTTTCACAAATGCTCCTGTTTATTTGGCCAGTTTGGCTGCTTCTGCAGGAGACACAGGAGAAGGTACCCGGTTCTTCACGGGTGGTAAGGATTGTAAATAAGTAAATACAGCTTCCAGGTCTTCATCTGTCATTTGTCCTGCCATTTGCCAGGGCATGGGCGGCATGATCGGTCGGCCACCTTCCTGTCCCAGGTGCTTGCCTGTACGCAATGCTTTTACAAAGTTGGCTGCTGACCAGTTGCCTATGCCCGTTGCTGAATCCGGTGTAAGGTTGGCGGCATAACTGATGCCCCAGGGGCCTACAGCCGCCGTAATATCTCCGGCAAACAATAACCAGTTGCCGGGCTTCAATGCCTTCGCATCTACAGGAGGCAAGGGGCTTCCTTCAGGGTGCCCCGAAAATAAACGTTCTTCATCCAACGACATCCCCGCTGGTCCGAATTTCTTGGGTGAATGACAGTCATTACAGCCCCCGATCGTGGTTAGGTATTTTCCACGCGCTATCAGATCACCCTTCGTAGGGCCTGCCTGTTGCAGCAGCTTGTCTGCATTCTTTTCTGCCTGTGTAGTACAGCTTGCCTGGAAAAGCACGGCAGTGCCAGTCAGCAAGCCAAGGATGCCCGTAAGCATCAGCTTCTTTTTCATGTTAACAATATTTAAGTTCAATACGATCCCTTCATGCAGGCTATAAACTGCATGTACAAGGCAATGATTAGCACAGGATAATTACAGGATGATAGGACAGGGTAAAAACTGTGCGGGTGAAGGAATAACAAAATTAGAGGAAGCTGGAATCCGGTCCCATCGCCACCTGCATGAATTGCGGTTCCGGCAACATGAATTGGAAGGATGAAAAAAGGCTGACTTTATAAGCTATTAAATTAGTTTGATTTACCTACTATATACATGATCCAGCAAATAGCAGCTGTAACCACTACTACCACCAACCATTTGTGTTTGTCCCAATGCGCACTACGCTTTTTATCCTTCACGGCAGCCGCCACCTCGCCGATCATCAATTCATCCTGCCCGGCCAGTTTCACCAGCAGTGAGGCGATTGGTTGCAGGTAGGGTAGTGGCAAGGGTGCTGCTGCTTTTAACAAAGCTTTGTTCACAGCACGATTCGTTGCCGTATCATCGAATTGTTGCAGGATGCCGATATTACTCTCGCTCAGCAGCTGCCGGATATGAAAACTCAAGGCATCATAATCTACCTGGAAAATATTCATCGAGACCACATACTGTCGAAGCCGTTCACATTCGGCCAATATGCCGGCGGGTGTGAGCGCCCGCTCTGTAAAGGCTTCTCCCACACTGCGGTTGTACCAACGCTTGTAATTATATTCTTCCCGTTGCTTCGGATCAGAAAGTACCTCCCAGGCCTCCTGGACCTCCCTGAAAAGTGCCGCCGAGAGGTGGTCGCCATTGTTCTGATCAGGATGATATTTCAATGCCAGTCGCCGGAAAGATCGCTTGATCTCCTGCGGGCTGGCCAGCGGCGTCACTTCCAGTGTCTTATAATAGTCTTTTAACTGCATATATAATCCTGCGAAAATACTGCGTATTTGTGTTACAGGATAAGACAACAAAAACCTAAGTTTGCCGTTTAAAAAACGGATTATACCCATTCTCTAAACGCTATGAAAACCACAGCTCCTTACCTTTTTGCCAGGAATCTTTCTGTAGTAGCCACTATGCTGTTTGCATTTAGCTGCCAATCAGTACCCGATACCAATGTAGCCATTGCTGCTCCGCCTGCTGTTACCAGGTCCGCTGCTCCTGCCGCCGAAACGAAACCGGCTGCAACAACGCCCATTACCCCCGTACGTGTTGATGCCGCTTCTGTGATGTCCCGCAAGGAAGTACCCATTCTTTGTTATCACCAGATCCGTGAATGGCGTGAAACCGATTCTAAAACAGCCCAGAACTATATCGTACCCGTTCAAACTTTCCGCGACCAGTTAAAAATGCTGGCGGATAGCGGTTACCATACCATCCTGCCCGATCAGTTATATGCTTATCTCACTACAGGTGCGGCATTGCCATCCAAACCGATCATGCTTACTTTTGATGATACCGACCTGGAACAATTTACTGTGGCCAAGCCCGAAATGGATAAGTATGGCTTTAAAGGTGTGTTCTTTGTCATGACTGTTTCTTTGGGAAGACCCCGCTACATGAGTAAGGAGCAGGTAAAAGAACTGTCTGATGCCGGCAACTCCATCGGCTCCCATACCTGGGACCACCACAATGTAAAACAGTATCAGGGACAGGATTGGGTAAAACAGATCGAGAAACCTTCCAAGCAACTGGAAGCCATTACCGGTAAACCCATCAGTTATTTTGCCTACCCTTTTGGCTTATGGAACCCCCAGGCCATCCCACAATTAAAGCAACGCGGCATGATCGCGGCCTTTCAACTGTCGGGCAAGCGTGATGTGAACGACCCGCTCCATACCATCAGGCGCATCATTGTACCAGGCGCCTGGAAACCCGCTACCTTATCATCCTGGATAAAAAAGAGCTTTTAAAACTGCTATAAAAAAGTAATACGGTTCATCCACCGATTCATTCGGTTTATTCTTTCTGATTGACTGTTTATAACGTTCGACCTTTTTACCGCAAAGCGGTTCTCTACATTTGTCGGCCGTAGAAGGCTACTATATTTCTCAACCGATAAAGTGTAGACACATGAAGGTATTAGTTGTAGAGGGAGAAAAGCGCGTTGTCAGGATACTGGAACGGGCTTTGAGGCGAATAGATCAATCCATTCATATCATTGGAACCATCCCGGCTATTTTTGCTTCCGCCCACTGGCTGGAACAACATGGTATTCCCGATATTATTTTAATGAGTGAAGGTGCTGTGAAAGAACACCGGATACTGGATCTCTCACAGGGAAAAATGAATGCTACCGTCATCTTTACTGTACAGTCCGATCAATTTACTTTTTATGCTTTCCGCATTGGGCACCTGGAGCACCTGTTGCCGGCAGCTTTTATGAACCGCTTACAGGAAGAAGTATATAGGGAAACCTTGCCTGCTCCACTGCAAACCGGTGTAGCCACAGCCACCAGTACGGCTACAGCCTCCACTACTACACAGGGAATACATACTGCCTGGAGAACCCGCTTCCTGGTGAAGCAGGGACAAAAATTCGCTTCTGTTGAAACAGACGCCATCGCTTACTTTTTTTCTGAAGGACGTTTTATCTTCTTCAAAACCCTGGACGGACAGAAATACCTGGTAGAGTATACCCTCGAAGAGTTGGAAACCATGCTTGATCCCCAGCTGTTTTTCCGTATCAACCGCTCTTTGCTGATCGCTTTTAAATGCGTGGACCAGATACATCCTTATTTTGGAAACCGGCTAAAATTATTCCTCGATCCCGCTATGGAAAAGGATATCCTGGTGAGCAGGGAAAAGGTCAACGAATTCAAAAGGTGGCTGGGGCAGTAACAAAACTCACTACTCAATTTATTCAACTCGCGCTGTCAATTGTTCAGCTTACACGGTTTTGCTTTCAGGCACAAAGGGCAAAAGGTATTTTGGCAGGGAACCTGATTACCCTGTAGAAAACCCTCAAACCCCTCAACCCATGCGTGCCCTTGCTATGCTTTCCACCCTTGCATTCCTGCAACTCGTATTATGTCATTCATCTTTTGGCCAGTGTAAAACAGCGCCTCCCCTCGAGGCCTGCCTCGGCACAGAAGCGACTGTCGTTGACAATGAGATCCTGTTAAACGGAACCAAAAAATGGTATTACGGACCCTCTGCTACTTTCAGCCAGCTCACCATGCGTGGCGGCACCCTGATAGTGTGTACCGATCTTACCATTAATGTACTCAATATGGATTCCGGTACCATCGTCGTTCGACCCGGTGCTAAACTAACAGCCGGAGGCAGTAGTGGTATGATATGGAGAGGGGGCTGTGCTATATACAACCATGGAAGGTTAGAGATCACTTCCAACCTTTCTTTGGAAGGACCCTATGCTTCTGCTGCAAGACCTAATATCCTCATGAATGTAACACCTGCTTCTTCCAGCCGGGCTTTTAATTATTTAGTGATCAATAACCCCTTTTCTTTTTTCGTGAACAGTGGATTGGCAGAAGTGCATGGTGTCATTACTGATAACAATTCAGTGGCCGGCAGTGTATGCCTGGGTGCCACCAGCCAGCTAAAGCAAACCGTGCTCATCAATAAAGTGAAAGATACTTATATAGCTCCTTATGGATATGCCTGTGTTTCCGTATACCAACTGTCGCAGTTTGCGGATACGCTTACCGATCATCCCCAGGTATTAGTTTGCCTCAGTGCAAGCCATACCTCCGTTACCGGAGGGGCCAACAAACCCAATGCCTGGGGGGCTGCCAATATTTTTCTGAATTGCAATTCCTGCGCTTCGGTGGCTTTATTACCTGTCCAAAATACAAGTACAAGGTCCAATAAGCCACAGGTAGAGCAGCCTGCAGGTCCTACCATATTTCCCAATCCTTTCGCAGATATCGTACAGATAAGCTGGGTAAACGGTAAAAAACCTCGTTCCGTCATAATCTGCGAAAGTACCGGCCGTATCGTGTATTATAGAAACCTGGAGGAGGAACGCTCAAGTGTGCTTTCTGTTTCATTGGCCACTTCATTGGCGGCAGGAAACTATGTAGTAAAGATCACTTATCCGGGATCTGTAATCGTGCGCAAGATCATTAAATCCCCCCGTTGATCATCAGTGCCAGGCCCGGAAAGTCATAAATACCTGTCAAATAGTCTGTTGTGCGCCCCGGCCGGGAATATAGGGCGGCTGGCGCGCGTCCCTGTTGTGGCTTCCATGCAACGAAAATCAATGAGCGGTTGTCTTAATAACCTGCAGGAAATTACATATGCCAAAAGGCGCAATCTTTTCCTATTATTGTAGTCAAATGGTGGTCCTGTGAATAGTTGATCTGGTGATTCGTGAACCCTATTATTAAGATAAAAAACATTAAAACAGTGCAAAAAAGTAAGGCTAATATTTTTTTATGGTGTGTGGTAGGTGTAGTGGGTATGTCCATAACAGGTTGTTTGAAAGCAAGTGATCCGCAGCCTCAGGCCGCCAAGGCTTATATTTCTATCCTCCATTTGGCTACTGCGCCACCTGCGCCTTCTGTAGAGATCTATTTCAATGCCAATAAAGTATCCAATCCTTTTGCAGCTGGTGGTGTATCACAAACATATTCCCCGGTAGATAAAGGAGCTTTCTCTGTTACCTTCAAGAAAGCCGGTGCCGACAGTGTGGTAGCCAGTGTACCCATCGACCAATACGATTCACTCGGATTTTATACCATCATGTTGTATAATCGCGCAGGCACACCTTCAATAGCTGAAGCCATACGGGTAGAAGACGATTTCTCTGATCTTACCTTGGATAAGCCCTTTTTTCGTTTCTTTCATGCAAGTCCTACCGTATCTACTCTGGGTCCTGTAGACCTGTATGTTGATAACAACAAAATATTCACACAACGCGTATTGGCAGATAATGAGTTCAGTGCCTATTATAACCAATTCCAGCCTACTACAGCCGGTTCTCACGTATTTTCGGTAAAGTTGAGCAGTAACGATAGCCTGCTCGTTAAAACGGTAAGTGATATCAACCTGATCTCCGGCAATGCCTATACCATTTACCTGGCTGGCAATATCGGTGGCACGGGCGCCAATGCCTTGACCGTGGGCGCTCTTAGAGCAGCCAACTAAGCAAAAGACTTATAGTTTCCTTAATAGTAAAGAGGATGTATTCCACCGGAGTACATCCTCTTTGCAAAATAGATCATCTCATATGACCTTAATTTCTGATTAAGACCTTCTGATTCGGCAATGGCCTTCTGGTCAGTGCTGAAGTAGGTTGTTGTAATACCTCCGCTACATATTTTTCACAAAGCAAATGAGGATCATATCGATTGAACTCTGCAGCCAGTTTTTTTACCTGCTGCTGGTAACCCTCATTCGACAATACTTCTTCCACACTTTCTTTCACTTTGGCAGCAGTGGGCTTTTCTGTTTTCATATCAACGCCCAGTTTGAAATAGCCTACCCTGGCATTGATCTCCAGCTTGCCCTCGTGAATCCCCCCTACTACCAGGGGCAGCAGGTGCTGAATACCCAATAATACACCACCATATCCGCCATTTGTTACATACACGTCGGCATAAGGCATCACATCGTCAAAAGGAATAAAATCTTCAATGAGGAGGTTTTCAGCAGTAAACCGCTCCCTTAATTCCGCTGTTTTTGATCCGCCCGTTGTCGCAATCACCAGGTGTTTTGTATGTTGGAATGCCTCCAGCGTAGGTACAATAATCTTCTCAGGATCTTTTTCTACCGTACCCTGCGTTACAAGGATCACTTTATCATACTGCTCCAGTTTGGGGTGATACCAGCGTGCCTGCTTTTGGGGCGCTGTATAGGGCAGTAGAGGCCCCATATACCGGATATTGCTGCCCAGGTCACTCCGTTTATATTCAAAACCTGGTGTGCCACTTTGCAGCAACAGGGTGGCTTTACGGGTAAGCGTATCGAATACATTGGAATTGCCGGGATCTATATCATGGGCCTGGAAAATGGAACGCATCACCTTATTGGATCTGCGGAAAATAATATTGTCGGCGATGAACCGCATCATATCCTGTTTACGCCTGCCCATGAAGTTCGTAGCCGGTATAAGGCCAAGTCCGGCAGGTCCCAGGTCGCGGGAATTTTCTGTTAAAGGAACAATACCGATCCCAATAGCCGGAATGCCCATCTTCTCTTTTACAAAAGGAATGGCTGAAAAAGTAATATCAGCGATCAGCAGGTCGAATGGAAATGTTTGGTGGATCTCCCGGATATCTTCATAATACTCTGTTGAGCGCAGAATGAAAACATTGATCAGATCAAAGTTCAGTCGGCTCACCTGGCTTTTGTGTTGCTCACGTTCGGGGAATATTTCTTCAACAGCACCCGCACTGATGTCGAATGCTCTCACAAAAGGATAGTAGGGGATACCCAGCTTATTGATCTTTTGTTCGTAGGTAGTAGAGGTATACCATCTTACATCATAGCCAATGCTTTTCAAATGCATGGCCAGGCCGGTAAGGGGATTAAAATGCCCGTCGGCAGGTACGCAGGCAAATAGGATCTTTTTCCCATTGCCTTTCCCTGTGTGGCCGTAATACGTATTTGTTTCCATGATAACTGGTTTAATATTGATTGCGTCAACAATATTAAAAACCAGTAAGCATGTTTTCAGGCCTGCTTGCATGAACTGCCCTATCTGTATTACCAGTTGACGAAAGCCACGATGGAACCAAACGGCGGCCAACTGACAGATGGCCTATTTTTCATCATCCTCATTCTCCTCATCCACGCTGTATGCATTATTTTCTTCATCTTCTTCTCCAATCTCTTCATCAGCATCGTCGTCCTCACTGCCGGGTACATCAAGATCAGTTCCGCTATAGGCGTTCCTGAACCCCTTTTCATTCAATGGATCACCATCTGCATCCGTGCTGTCAAGCGCAGTTTCCCGGATGATCTTGTCATCTTCGTCTGAGTTGTAATCAGTTGCTGCAGCCAGCAAGGCCGCTTCTTCGGTCGATACATTGGTGCCCCTGTCGGCCCGGATATCTTCATCTTCCTGATCGTCCAGAATACTGCCGCCTTCTTCATCATCTGAGGAAACGGTAATATCCGCAAACTCACGCATGCGGGGTACATGAATATGTTCCTGACCGGGAATATCTTTTACTTCGGGGAGGTCGAGCGTGGCTTCATCGCCCTGCAGTTTGGCTTCATCCTGTGGCGAATCGGAGAGGTCGGCTGAGTCAGTTACTTTTTTCTTAACCGGTTGGGAAGGAGCTGTTTTTGGTTGGCTTGTTTTAGCGCCAGGAGTAGTTTTTTTCATTTTCCTGCTTTTACAGGAAACAGGCTAAAATCTTGTGCCAAAGCCGGAATGGCAGTCCTGCTGCCAGCATAGGCAGAGATTGTATATTATACGCAAAGGTAGGACCCCGATGGGCAGGTGTCGCAGGTGACAGACTTACGCAGCAGGGGGAGTTTTTTCCCCGCGATGTAATTCTGATAAATATTTCAAAACCACTTCACGCTCAGGATTATATTAACCGGTAATTAGCAGGTATTTTTTTTATGAAATGATCGGTCAATTTCTTTTTTATTTATCTTTGAAAGGATCGAATGAAATTGCAGCGATATTTTACAACTTCTCCGTCAACATTGAGCGCCTGCCATATTTAAAGCTTTCCCGATTTTTTGCCAAACGTATTGCTTCCGTGTCCCCTTAACAGAAAACTGTGTCAGTGTTTTCCTGTACACATTCTAATCCTGTTCAGTATTCTGATCAATCTATAAAATCTAATGGCATGAAAAAGCTTCAATACAATTACCTCCCTGCTGACAGTACCAGCACAGGAAAGGGTACCAAAGGCAAAACTCAATCAAAAGCACCAGCAAAGAAAAGTACGCCTGCTCCTCATGATGAGGAAACGATTAGCCGCCTCAATGCAATTGCCCGTGAATATCCATTTTGCGTGCAATTCAAACAAAGCGGTATTTCGTTATTATAAAGAAACGCTGCCGGAAGCCGTATACATGGTGCTGTAAACGGCACTATTCATACTGGCCGGAGTAACGAGGTCAACACCCGCAACGGGCACTTTGTGCCAGATCAAAACCAACTGCTACATGAGAAAAGGCCGGCTCAAAACACTTGAGCCGGCTTTTTCATTTAATCTATTCTTCCCATCATCGCCATCGGTAGGCTTGAATATCCTTTACCTTTGCCGGTCATTAAATAACGACAGGTTTCCTTGCCTGCAGTAACTGGAAAGTGTTATGAAAAGAATGATCGTTGTAGCTCTTGTGCTCTTGGTTTGCGGTTATGCGGATGCACAGTTTAATGATTCCACCCATTACCATGTTAAGTATTCCACTACAGGTATCATCAACCGGACCAATGATGCCCGGTCGTTTGTATTGAACAATGTGCTCGGCTTCCAGGTCAATAAAGACAAACTTACCATCAACAGCAGCAATGCCTGGGTGTACGGGCGGCAGGGGAGCAGACTTACCAACAACGATTTTTCTACCGCCCTCAATGTTGATTACCTGAAAAACCGGCAGCGTCTCTATTATTGGGGCCTGGTGACTTTTACCACCAGTTATTCCCTCAAAATCAACCACCAGTTGCAGGGGGGAGCTGGTATAGGGTACAACTTCCTCAACAAGGAACAGGCTGAGCTGGTGGTAAGTGATGGCCTCCTGTACGAGACCAGCGATCTTACCCTGCCCCAGGGGGACCACGACCGATACCAAACGGTACGTAATTCATTACGCATAAAATACAGGTGGGCTATCAATAACCTGGTGGTTTTGGATGGCGTGCATTTCTGGCAACCTTCCCTGGAACGATTTGACGATTACATTATCCGCTCCAATTCCGCACTCTCCATCAAATTGAGAAAATGGCTCAGCCTTACCACCGCCCTTATTTACAATAAACTGAGCCGCACCAACCGCGAAAACCTGCTGGTCAACTTTGGCCTGAGCGCCGAAAAGTACTTTTAAGCCATCTTAAAATGTGTTTGATCTCCTTTGGGCGTCCTTCGACAAGCTTTTGGGCTTCGGGGTAGGCGCTCTATTTACCCTCAATTCAAGCGCGTTGATTTCTTATTGAATATATGTATAATACATTGTATGTGTAATAAAAACTCATTGATTTTCCATTGATCTTCCATTATGTAATGGAGGATCAATGGAAGATGAATGGAGGATGAATGGAGAATCAATGTAGATAAAATGGTTTTACAGTGATGGCATTGACTTTTCATGGTGACTGAATTAGGCTGTCATTCCGCCCCGGAGGCCCTTTACCATAGCTCAGGGGGTAACAGCTTTATTCAACGTCATTGAGTACCAGAATAGAAAAAGGCTGTCGCCTATTGTACAAATAGACGACAGCCTTTTTTATGAGTAATTACCTAAAAATCAATCACTTATTACTGTGCTTCCACTTCAGCATAAGAGCTTACCGGTTCGCAGGTGCAGATCAGGTTCCTGTCGCCGTGTGTATTGTTCACACGGGCTACAGAAGGCCAGAACTTGTTGCTGCGGATATAAGGCAGCGGGAAGGCTGCCTGCTGACGGGTATAGCTGTGCTTCCACTCATCGGCAGTGATCACAAACTGGGTATGTGGTGCATTCTTGAGGGCATTGTCCTTTTTATCGGCCTTGCCTTCTTCAATAGCCCTGATCTCTTCCCGGATGCTTAACAGGGCATCACAGAAGCGGTCCAGTTCGGCCTTGTCCTCACTTTCCGTTGGCTCGATCATGATGGTGCCCGGTACCGGGAAACTCATGGTAGGTGCGTGGAAACCATAATCCATCAGGCGCTTCGCTATATCTTCTGCTTCTATTTCAGCCGTCTTCTTGAAAGGACGCAGGTCTACAATGAACTCATGTGCACACTGGCCGTTGTGATTCGTATACAGGATCTCGTATTCTTCCTGCAACCTGGCGCGCATATAATTGGCATTGAGGATTGCGTATTCAGTAGCCAGCTTGGTGCCTTCCTGGCCCAGCATGCGGATGTATCCGTAGCTGATGAGCAGAATGGAAGCAGAGCCATAAGGAGCGGCAGAAACAGCGCTCTTGGAGCCTAAGGAAACGTGTCCGGGCAGGTAAGGAGCCAGGTGCTGCTTTACACAAATGGGCCCCATGCCGGGACCACCACCACCATGCGGAATGGCGAATGTTTTGTGGAGGTTGAGGTGACAAACATCAGCGCCAATCAGACCGGGCGCTGTTAAGCCTACCTGCGCATTCATATTGGCGCCATCCATATATACCTGGCCACCATGCTGGTGGATGATATCGGTAATTTCTTTAACCGTTTCTTCGTATACACCGTAGGTGCTGGGGTAGGTGATCATGATACCAGCCAGCTCTTTGCTGTATTGAGCAGCTTTGGCTTTCAGGTCATCCACATCTATATACCCATTTTCCAGTGCTTTTACCACTACCACCTTCATGCCCGCCATTACAGCACTGGCAGGGTTGGTACCGTGTGCACTGATCGGGATCAGCATCACATTACGATGACTTTCACCACGGCTTTCGAAATAATCCCTGATCACCAGCAGTCCGGCGTATTCGCCTTGTGCACCACTATTGGGTTGCAGGCTGCAGGCATCAAAAGCAGTGATCTGACAAAGGTATTCGCTCAGTTCAGCGATGATCTGCTGATAGCCTGCTGTCTGTGAAGTTGGGGCAAACGGGTGTATCTTACTCCAATGTGCCCAGCTTAAGGGGATCATTTCACTGGCTGCATTCAGTTTCATGGTGCAGGAACCCAGTGAGATCATGGAAGTATTCAGCGAAAGGTCTTTGTTTTCCAGTTGCTTGATATAACGCATCATCTCTGTTTCACTGTGGTGTGTATTGAACACAGGATGCGTTAGGAAAGGAGAAGTTCTTGTGAGGCCGGCAGGCAGGTGATACAAGGCAGCATCTTCACTCACACTGAAACCGGCAACAGTATGTTCATTAGGCTGGTCCAGCAACAACAGAATATCAAGCACATCACTCAGGGTGGTGCTTTCATCCAGTGCGATACCTACCAGGTTCTTATCGTAATAACGGAAATTAATACCTGCTTCGTCGGCCTTGGCTTGCAAAGCTGCTACATCATCTACCTTGATCACTACGGTATCAAAGAAATTGTCGTGCAGTACTTCATAGCCTTCAGCCTGCAGTTCTTCTGCCAGTGCATT
The DNA here is from genome assembly GCA_966211765.1 of uncultured Paraflavitalea sp. GTDB lineage: Bacteria > Bacteroidota > Bacteroidia > Chitinophagales > Chitinophagaceae > Paraflavitalea. The sequence continues at coordinate 34,580 of CBIHOV010000035.1, read as the reverse complement.
GGCCAGTACAGTCACTCTCTTCGCAATGTCCTTCAGTCCGGTTGGACCATGAAACACGGCATACATCGCAGCCATATTGGCCAGCAATGCCTGGGCTGTACAAATATTGGAAGTAGCTTTTTCACGCTTGATATGCTGTTCCCGAGTTTGCAAAGCCATACGGAGGGCGCGGTCGCCCTGGGCATCAATGCTTACACCGATAATACGGCCGGGAATATTGCGTTTGAATTCGTCTTTGGCTGCAAAGAACGCAGCATGCGGACCACCAAAACCCAATGGCACACCAAAACGTTGGGCACTACCACAAGCTACATCAGCGCCTAGTTCACCGGGAGGTGTTAAGAGTGTAAGTGCCAGCAGGTCGGTGGTCATCACCACAAAAGCTTCTGCATCGTGCACCTTATTGATAAAGCTGCGATAGTCTTCAATAGACCCCTTATCGTTGGGGTATTGAACCAGCGCACCAAAATACTTCTTATCTATCGTGGCAGTTTTGTAATCTCCAAATACGACCTCGATACCTACAGGCACCGCCCGGGTGACCAGTACATCTTTGGTTTGTGGGAAGGTCTCATTGTCTACAAAGAATTTGGGGCGCTCGATATGCTCATGATCTCTGTTCAGCGTATTGAAGAACATGGTCATGGCTTCGGCAGCTGCTGTCGCTTCATCGAGCAGGGAGGCATTTGTAAGTGGCAGACCTGTCAGGTCGGCTACCATGGTCTGGAAGTTCAGCAGGCTTTCCAGGCGGCCTTGTGATATCTCGGCCTGGTAAGGCGTATATTGTGTATACCAGCCTGGATTCTCAAAAACGTTGCGGAGAATAACACTCGGAACGATGTTATCATAATATCCCTGACCAATATAGTTCTTGTAAGTCTTATTCTTCAGCGAGATGTCTTTCAACAGCTGAAGGTATTCATGCTCGCTGATGGCCGCCGGAATATTCAGTGCCTTGTTCATGCGGATAGCAGGCGGTACTGTCTTATTGACCAATGCATCCAGGCTCGGCTCACCGATGGCCTTCAACATTTGCCTTGTTTCGGATTCATGGGGCCCGATATGACGATGGATAAACTCGGAGTTTTGCTTTTCAAACAGACTCATATATAGTATTAATTTCTAATTTTACGCGTTGGGGGGTACCGCATGCAAAACGGAGGTGCAGGAAAAAGACTACCTCGGAATCGACCTCAAACCTTACGGTAACCCTTCTAAAAGGGTGCAAAGTTACTACGATTAATCCAGACGAACAGGTGTTTGTGCAACTCGGTGCATTAAATGGGGAAAACCGTTGATAAACAAAGCGGTATTCGCATTCAGGAGTTAGCTGTTAGCGACTTAGACCCCATTAGTCGGCGATGTACGGCCAAAACCTAACGGCTAAAAGCTAATCACTTCGGGAATTTCATTACTTTCAGCGGGCCAAAACAACCCATGCATTCAACCAACTGTCTAAATTGTAATACTGCCCTGCAGCCAGGTCAACGTTTTTGTAGCCAATGCGGGCAGCAGGCCGCCATCCACCGTTTTTCCGTTCCGCATTTCCTGCATGAGCTATTTCATGCATTCACCCATACAGATAAAGGCATTTTTCATTTGCTTAAGTCTCTGGCTACCAGACCTGGTGCTACGGCCCGGGAATATATAGGGGGCAAACGTAAAACCTATTTCAGCCCTTTTACCTTTTTCCTCATCGTGATGGGGATCTATGTGCTGGCCGACGCCTTTTTCATTAAAACACCACCCGCCTCCGGGCCCGATCAGCAGGTGCTGGCCCGTATACCTACAGAAGCAGGGCGGCAGCATTACACCACCATGCTTCACCGGGGTAATAACGTGCGACAGTTTATGACCCAAAAGGCCAATTTTGTGGCCATGGTAGCGGTACCTCTTATCGCCCTGATCTCCTGGCTGTTCTTTTACAGAAGGGGGTACAATTATGCAGAACACCTTACGGCCAATATGATGTTTGTGGTATTCAGCAACCTGGTTTTTGTGGTGCTGATCTTTCCATTGAAAGCAATGCTGAAGGGTAATCCACTGGTCAATATATTGCCACTTATCGGCTTGCTGCTACAAGCCATTTATTTGTCCTGGTGTTACAATGGTTTTTTTCAGTTGAGCACTGCCGGAGGGCGGTTCAAATCATTGCTGGTGAGCCTCTTTGCAATTGTATTGTGGTTTATGTTCTCCCTCACCATCATGGCCATCTATATTTATCAAAGCTGGGATTTCTATCAATTCTTTGGGAGGATGTTCTAGGTATGCTGTGAGCTATGAAGTTCGAGCGCTGAGCTAAAAGCCAACACCTATTTATTGGCTTTCACTGCAAGCGGTTCTTCTTTCAGGTCGGTCGTCATTTTTCCATCCTCTACTTCCCGCATCTGTTCACTGGTAAGGCGGCTGCCATCATGGCTCCAGCCGGGAGGCCCGAAGATGTACCCCCATTTTTCCTTCCAGCCAATATCGGTGCGTGCCACATCCTTGAAGATATTCTGCCATTCATGAAAGACCACCGTTACCGGTGTTTCCTTCTCTATATTGGAAGTAAGGCCATATTTGATAGGCTGGTATTCCTCAGCGGGCAATTCGGGCTGGAAAGTGCCAAACAGCTTGTCCCAGATGATCAGGAACATGCCCATGTTCTTGTCGAGGTATTTGGCATTCGAAGCATGGTGTACCCGGTGGTGGGAAGGGGTCACCAATATATGTTCCAGCCAGCCCATTTTCCGGATCAGTTCGGTATGTACAAAAATGCCCCATATCTGGGTGGCTGAATAGACGAATGCGATATCGACGGGCGAAAAGCCCATTAACGCCAGGGGTATAAAATAAATAAAACGGTACAAAGGCTGGAACACAGAAGAACGGAAACCTACAGTAAAGTTCATGTGTTCTGAAGAGTGGTGGGTTACATGCACAGCCCAGAAAAGCCGTATCTCATGATCAAAACGGTGTAACCAGTAATAGAGGAAATCTTCCAGTAAAACCAGCATGAACCAGTATACTACAACATGACTGAATGAAAAGATATTATGACGGTAGAAATAATCCAGTATCAACAGGTAGGCGCCTCTAAACAAGAGGTCAATAGTCCCATTCATCAGCATCAGGTAACAGTTGATGCCGGTATCTTTCCAGGTATAGTTTTTACGGTGACGCCAATTGCTCAATAATACTTCCAGTCCGATGATCAGAAGGTACACAGGTGTACTGATAAGGATGAGTATTTGTTCCCGTAAAGAATCCATGCGGGGACAAAAGTAAGCAACTGATGCTAAATGAATTGTCAAAAATTAGGGATTCATTCTTCTTATCGTGTAAGCGGCTGGATAACATGGTGCACCATTGAGGTAGGTGCCGGGTACATGTTTGCTTTCTTTCATACGTTGAGGGTTATCCATCAGCCAACCGTCCCATATACCCCCAGTATCTTCCTTTCGTCTTAAGGCTTCGCTGGTTAGTTTGCTGCCATCATGGCTCCAGCCGGGAGGGCCCAATACATACAGCAATTTTTGTTTCCAGGTAAGACCGGGTCTTTGCAGATCTTTCCAGATGGCCGCCCATTCGTGAAAGATGATTACAGACAGGCTGTCTTTTTCCGGTGGGGTAGTGAGTCCGTACCGGATTGGTTCATATTGCGCGGCAGGTAATTCTTTCTGGAAAGTGCCAAACAGCTTGTCCCAAAAAATAAACATAGAACCCATATTCATGTCCAGGTATTTGACATTAGAAGCATGATGAACGCGGTGGTGCGAAGGGGTTACCAGCAGGTATTCCAGCCATCCCAACTTTCTGATCTTCTCTGTATGCGTTAAAATGGCCCATATTTCTGTACAGGCGTATACCAGCAATATATCTACAGGTTGAAATCCCAACAGGGCCACTGGTATAAAAAAAGCAAAGCGATACAAAGGCTCCAATACACCAGCCCTGAAACCTACACTGAAATTAAAGCGTGCCGAAGAATGGTGGTTTACATGTACTGCCCAGAATAACCTGCAGGAATGGCTCAGGCGGTGCAGCCAGTAATGCATTAAATCAACCAGCAGCAACAATGCCAGCCAATAAAAAAAAGAATGGTCAGGTTTGAAGAAACTATAATTAAAGAAGAAGGCAAGCAGGGCAAAACTAAAACCCCGCATGATTAGGTCTACCGCGCCCGAGAAAATGCTGAGACAAAAGTTCTGGATCGTATCGCGACGGTTATAGCTATGTGTATGATGAACATTGCTTAAAATGATCTCTGCGCCAATAATAAACGCATACAGTGGCGTAGTGATCAACACCAGTAACTGCTGATGAAGTGTTCCCATGCTGCCCCTGCTTCAAAAAAAGTACCACGCAATCCTGAGGGGTTCAGTAACTTGCAGGGGTAAATAATTCTAATCTGATTCTAATGTTGTTTTAATCATCAGGACGCCTGTAAACGGCTCTTGTGGAATGATTTAGCTGATGGAAAATCCGGTAAACGATAATTGGCAAAAAAAAGCGGCGGCTAATCAGAAACAGTACAAACAGTTTCTGAAGCAGGCTGATAAGAACAAAGTGTTGAAACAATTGCCCGATTTGCATGAAGAGGCCTTCAGCAAGGTGGATTGTTTACAATGCGCCAATTGCTGTAAGAACTACTCCCCACGCTTTAAAACACCTGATATAAAGCGCATCAGCAAACACCTGAAGATGAAAGAAAGTGTGTTTATTGATACCTACCTGCGCCTGGACGAAGAAGGTGATTATGTAGTAAGGTCTACGCCCTGCCCCTTCCTGGGGGCTGATAATTACTGCAGCATTTATGAACAGCGTCCCTCTGATTGCGAACGTTTCCCTTATACAGATGAAGATGTATTATTGAAGCGTCCCAGCCTCACTTTAAAAAATGTGAGCTTTTGTCCTGCGGTATATTATGTAATGGAAAAGCTGTTACAACATACAGATAAGTAATAATTAAATGCTGTCGTTACCCAACAACTGAACGATATTTTTTGTATAATTCATCTATTGAATTAAAGACCACTATACTAATTGATGTCTCACTTACCTAAGCTAATAGAAGACCTTGCATTAATATTGGCCATTGCCGGTATCATTACCTTGTTATTTAAAAAGCTGAAGCAGCCGGTAGTACTAGGCTATATACTGGCGGGTTTGCTGGTGGGACCCAATTTTTCCTGGTTGCCAAATGTGTCAGACCGTGCGGGTGTGCAGGTATGGGCGGATATTGGGGTCATATTCCTGCTGTTCAGTCTCGGACTCGAATTCAGTTTCAAAAAACTGGTGAAGGTGGGGGGGACTGCTGGTATTGCCGGTATTTTTGAAATCAGTTGTATGATCGGGCTGGGATACCTAACCGGAAGGATGCTGGGTTGGCCTACAATGGATTGTATTTTCCTTGGAGGGATCATTGCCATTTCTTCTACAACCATTATTATTCGCGCCTTTGATGAACTGGGTGTAAAAGCGCAAAAGTTTGCCGGATTGGTGTTGGGTATTCTCGTCATTGAAGACCTGGTAGCAGTATTACTCATGGTATTGTTATCGACCATTGCAGTAAGCCAGACCTTTGAGGGCGGTCAAATGCTACAATCAGTCCTGAAGCTTTTATTTTTTCTTTCCTTGTGGTTTATATCCGGCATTTTCCTGCTGCCTACCTTCTTTAAATGGGTAAGGCGGTTGATCAGCGAAGAAACCCTGTTGGTGATTTCCCTGGGCCTATGCCTGGTGATGGTGGTAGTAGCTACCCATACCGGTTTTTCTGCTCCGCTGGGCGCTTTTATTATGGGCTCCATCCTTGCCGAAACAACACAGGCTGAAAAAATTGAACACCTCATTAAACCAGTAAAAGATCTCTTTGGCGCTGTGTTTTTTGTATCTGTAGGATTGTTGATTGAGCCGCCCATGCTTGTAAAATACGCCTTGCCGGTGGGTATACTTGTCTTTATTGTTATTATTGGAAAAACAGTGAGCGTAACCATTGGCGCTTTATTATCCGGCCAGCCTTTAAAACAGTCGCTGCAGGCCGGCATGAGCTTATCTCAAATAGGGGAATTCTCCTTTATTATAGCCAGTCTTGGGCTTTCTTTAAATGTAACCAGTAAGTATTTATATCCAATTGCTGTAGGCGTTTCTGTTATTACCGCATTTACCACACCTTATATGATAAGACTGGCAGAGCCATTGTATCGTTGGCTGGATAAAAAGCTGCCTTTAAAATGGCGTACTGCACTCAATCAATACAGTACCGGTGCTCAAACGATACAGGTAGAAAGTGATTGGAAAATTGTGCTGCGGTCCTACCTTATTGTGATGCTTGTAAACTCAGTTATTGTTATTGCCCTGGTATTACTATCTGCAAGGTTCCTGCTTCCTTTAATGAGGGGCTACATGGCCAGCGAAATACTGGCAGCCTTTATCACCTGTTTTATTACCCTTATTTGCATAGCGCCTTTCCTGTGGGCACTTGCTATAAGACGGATACATTCATTTGCCTATGCCAACTTGTGGCTCGATAAAAAATACAATCATGGGCCCCTGGTATTACTGGAAGTAATCCGCAATTTGTTATTGGTCGTATTGGTAGGTTTTTTGGTCGACAGACTTTTCAGCGCTATGGTGGCATTATTGGCTGTTTTGCCGATTATTGTGGTCGTATTACTGATATTTTCCAGAAGGTTACAATCCTTTTATTCCCGGATTGAAAAACGCTTTTTATCAAACCTTAATGACAGGGAAACAGCGGCAGCACAAGGTTCACATGACCTTTCTCCATGGGATGCTCACCTGGCTTACTTTACAATACCTGCCGAATCGCCGGTTATTGGGCAGTCATTAACGCAATTATCCTGGCGTGAGTTATTTGGTGTGAATGTGGCTTCCATTGAACGGGGTAAGCGCACTATCTATGCGCCTACGCGCGCCGAAATGATCTATCCATACGATAAGATAGCAGTGATCGGTACCGATGTGCAACTGGAAAAATTCCGGGCAGTGGCAGAGTCAGAGACTGTGTATGAAGATGCTGTAGTGAACCGCGAAGATATTACCCTCAACAAACTGATCATTGACGAACATACCGATCTGCGCGGTAAATCCATCCGGGAATCGGGCATCCGTGAAATTGTAAAAGGATTGGTTGTCGGGATAGAACGTAATGGCGAACGTATCCTCAATCCCGATTCTACCACCATCTTTGAATGGGACGATGTAGTATGGATCGTAGGCGAAAGAAAACAATTACAGAAGCTGGTAAAAGAATAGGCCGCCTATCAGTATTCAAATTTCCGCAACGTAGGCGCTTTGAACCACATGGCCAGCACCACCAGCAAGGTCATGGTGCCCCCGAAGACTACAGAAGGTACAATGCCCATGAACTTGGCGGCAATGCCGCTTTCAAAACTGCCGATCTCATTGGAGGAATTGATGAACATCGAGTTGACCGACGATACACGTCCGCGCATATTATCGGGTGTTTTCAATTGCAGGATGGTGCCCCGCACCACTACACTGATGCCATCCAGCGCGCCGCTGGCCAGCAATGCGATAAACGAAAGCAGGTAAAATTGCGATAGCCCAAAAGTGATGATGCACAATCCAAAGCCTGCCACCACATACAGCAGGATAAGTCCCTGCTTACGGCGAAGTGGATAGAAGGTGAGGATAATAATACTCGTAATGGACCCGATATCCGCGGCCGCATTGAGCCAGCCAAAGCCAATGGGGCCCACATGCAATATTTCACCAGCGTAAAAAGGGATCATGGCTACCGCACCGCCAAACAATACCGCAAACATATCCAGCGTTAGCGCGCCCAGCAATTCTTTGGTCTTAAATACATACTTCAAGCCCTCCTTTACACTCTCCCAGGTCTTTTGGTCAGTATTCACATGCAGGATCGGTTTGGGCTTAATAAGCCATACACTTACCGTGGCAATGATGAGGTAGGTAATAATGATCAGAAAAGAAGGCGTATAACCTGCATAAGCAATCAGCAGACCGGCAGAGCCATGCCCCAATACAGAGGCCGACAACCAGGTGCTGGAACTCCAGGTAACAGCATTGGGTAGAATATTTTTAGGCACCAGTTGCGCCATGATGGAACTGGAAGTAGGTCCGGAAAATGAGCGGGTAACGCCCGTGCAGAAAATGATCAGGTAAATGCCATATTGTACAAACTTTGTGCCCATGCTGGCTTCCACACTTTGCTGCGTAATGAACAACAGGGCCGTTACGCATAATAAGTAAAGCACAATGGTCTTGAGCAGCAGGGTTCGTTTATCGCTTTTATCTACCACATGGCCCGAGTAAAGGGCCAGTGAAATGGCCGGAATGGCTTCTGACAAGGCGACCAGTGATACCAGCAGCGGATCTTTCGTGAGCAAGTACATCTTCCACCATACCAACGTAGCCGTCATGCGCATGGCCATAATAAAGAAGAAACGTTGTGTAATAAAGTAGCGGAATTCCTTGATACGGACAGATGCGAAGGGGCTGTGCTGGCTTTGAAGATCAGGTTCCATGGACGCAAAAATAAAACATTCTGCAATCCCTACGGCAGCGTAAGGTATCGTTGTCCGTAATCATGGTCCTTTTCCAGCGCGTCTGTGATCACCTGCAGGTGTTTTTCATTGCCCAGGAAATCAGCATTGCTGGCATCTACAAACAAGGTCTTTAGATTGTGCTGCTTGATATAATTCGTATAGGTTTCCTGTATTTTGAACAGGTATTCATCAGGGATCGATTGCTCGTATGGCCGGTTGCGTTTCCGGATATTCATCTGCAATTTGTTGACCGGCACATGCAGGTAGATCAATACTTCAGGTTGAGGTATCTGTTGGTGAATGATCTCAAATAATTTCTGGTACAAACGAAACTCTTCTTCCGGCAGGTTCACCTTGGCAAAAAGCAGGCATTTCGTAAAAAGATAATCTGTGACGGTCACATTTTGAAACAAGTCCTTGGTATGAATGAGTTCCTTTAATTGCTTATACCGCTCGGCCATAAAGAAAAGCTCCAGTGGAAAAGCAAATTGCTTAGGGTTTTCGTAAAACTTGGTTAGAAAGGGATTGTCAGCAAAGGCTTCCAGGATCAGGCGGGCATTGTATTTCTTGGCCAGTAAATGCGATAAGGTGGTTTTACCCGCCCCAATATTGCCTTCGATGGTTATAAAGTGATAATTCATAATTGTATGCGGGAACGTCAACGCAGGCCAAAATAAAGGAAATGGCTACACACATAAGGGGTGTGAACACAACTTGTGGAAAACTTGAAAAGGTTCCGCTCCTTGCCTTTAGCAGTTAGCCCATACCCATGCTAAAAGCTAACACCTAATAGCTAAAAGCTAATTCCTACTCCTCCCATTCCTTCACTTCAAGTTCATCCTTACACTCCTCCAGGAGCTGCCGGACGGTCTTTTGCAATACTGGGTGAACAAGCCCGGGGGCCAGCTCCTGCAGTGGTACCAGCGCAAAACGTCGGTTCTGTACTTCGGGATGTGGGATGGTAAGGGTAGGGTTCCGGACGATATCATTATTAAAAAATAATATATCAATATCAATGATGCGTGGTCCATACCGTTCCTGTCTTACCCGACCCAGCAGGTTTTCCGCTTCCAGCGTATGTTGTAGTAATTCGGGAGCTGTAAACCGCGTTACCAGTAGCAATGCCTGGTTGAGGAAAGGCTGCTGGTCTGTTTTGCCCCAGGCGGCTGTTTCATAAATGGCCGATTTGCGCACAATTTGGCCACAGGTTTGATTCAGGGCGATTATTGCCTGTTGCAGGTTTTCGGGCCTGTTTCCTACGTTGCCGCCTATCAGTAAATACACATTATTCATATATTGCAGGCTGTCAAAGGGTCAAATATCTTTGAATTTTGTATAAAACCAAGTTGTTGATGAATAGCTTTCTTAAAATATTTCTTGCTTCACTGACCGCCTTGCTGGTGTTTACCGTGGTAGCGTTTTTTATAATGCTGGGATTGGTGTCGGGACTGGCTACACCCCAAAAGGAAAAAACCGGGGCCAGGGCCGTACTCATGATCGATCTGGCCCAACCTTATAAGGAAGTTCGCATAGAGAATCCTCTGGCGGTGCTGGGCGGAAAAGAACAATACAGCACGCCTGCTCTATATGATGTAATAAGACTGATCCGTTATGCCAAAACCGATTCATCGGTAAAAGGTATTTATATTAAATGTAATACCAACAGCAATGGTTTTGCTGCCAGCGACGAACTGCGCAATGCCCTGCTCGACTTTAAAGCAGGTGGCAAGTTCATCTATGCCTATGCAGATGTGATCACCCAAAATGCTTACCAGATAGCCAATGTAGCCGATAAAGTATACTGCAACCCCAAAGGGGGCATTGACTGGCGCGGCTTTGCCATGCAGATGGTGTACCTGAAAGGCACACTCCAAAAACTGGAAATTGAACCACAGATATTCTATGCCGGCAAGTTCAAAAGCGCTACAGAGCCCTTCCGGGAAGAAAAAATGACAGATGCCAACCGCCTCCAGTCATCCGTGATCCTCAATGACCTTTATGGCCACTTTCTGCAGCAAACAGCTGCTACCCGTAAAACAGATACCGGCAGCCTGCACCAATATGCCAATGAGAACAGTGTCCAGTTTGCCGCAGATGCTTTGAAGTATAAACTCGTAGATGGACTGAAATACGATGATGAGGTTAAAGACGAGATCAAAGACAGGCTGAAAGTAGGAAAGTATGATAAGATCAATTTTGTAAGCCTGGGTAAATATGCCATGGCGGTTGATTATAAACAAACCGGCACAGAAAAGATCGCCGTGATCTATGCCCAGGGTGATATTGTAGACGGAAAAGGAGACCAGGAAAATATTGGTGGCGATACCTACCGCAACCTCATTCGTAAAGCGCGCCTGGATAAGGAAGTAAAAGCCATCGTTATCCGCATCAATTCTGGTGGTGGCAGCGCCATGGCCAGCGAGAATATCTGGCGCGAGATCACCGTAGCCCGGCAGGATAAACCGGTAGTGGTGAGTTTTGGTGATGTGGCAGCTTCCGGCGGTTATTATCTTTCCTGCAATGCCGATAGCATTTTTGCCCAGCCCAATACCATTACAGGCTCTATTGGCGTATTCATGCTACTCCCCAATATGGAGGGCTTCTTTAAAGACAAACTGGGTATGACCTTCGATGGTGTAAAGACCTCGCCCGATGCCGACGCCCTCACGGTTACTAAGCCGCTTTCCCCTGCACAAAGACAATACTTACAAAACGATGTAGATACCATTTACCATGGCTTCAAACAACGCGTAGCCGATGGCCGGAAATTGTCCATGGAGTTTGTGGACAGCATTGGTCAGGGCCGCATCTGGAGCGGTTCCAGGGCATTGCAACTGGGGCTGGTAGACCGCATAGGCGGGCTCGACGATGCGATTGCCAGTGCTGCACGCCTGGCCAAAGTAACCAGCTATAGTTTGAAAGAATTTCCCGAACCTCGCAGCATCTTTGATGTCATATTTGGTAATTACCAGCAAAATGTCAAAAGCAGCGCCATCCGCGAAGAAATAGGGCAGGAGGGGATGAAGACCTATAATACCCTGAAGCGTGCCAGGGCCCTGATGGGAGTTTCTCAGGCGCGGTTACCTTTTGACTTTACAATAAATTAATAAGAAGTCGGAAAGTGGAAAAATCCGAAAATCCGGATGACTGAAAATCCGAAAGGCCAGCAGTCAGCATGGGTTTTCTATTGTTATGAACATACTTACTAACTTTTCTGATTTTACTGGCTATCGGACTTTACCGACTTCCCGACTTAAAACCATAGTTTTGCTGCTCATTTAACCAGTCGCTCCCTTATGCCGCAACCATATAACCAGTTCAGAGCCATGCTGGCCATCACCAAAGCCAGCCTGAAAGCTGTTTTCAGAAGCCCCAGCGCTGTGATCTTCAGTTTTGCCTTTCCCATGATCTTTATTTTGGTGTTTGGATTTATTGGCGGCGGCGGAGGTATTAATGTGCGTATTGCTTTTGACAAGAATGCTGATACCACTTCCCTGATCTATGAAGGTATTAAGAGCGCTCCTGGTATACGTATTATAAAGAAGGAAGAAAAAGAACTAATAGAAGACCTTGAAAAAGGTCGCATTACGGCAATTCTAAACATTCAGAAAAGTACAGATACTTTGTCCCTATGGAAGGTAAGTTTCAAAAGCTCTGGTGCTGTTAATCCTCAGAACCTGCAAATATTAAGATCTCTGTTCGAGTCAAAGATTAAGGAGGTCGATGAAAAGCTCAATCCCAATCGAAAAACTTTAGTTGCTATTGAGAAGCATGTAGAGTTTATTCCAGGCCGCGTATACCGCACCATCGATTTTATTTTACCAGGCCAGCTTGGCTTCTCCCTCATGAGTGCCGGTGTATTCGGCGTTGCCTTCATCTTCTTCAACCTGCGGCAAACATTGGTGCTGAAGCGCTTTTTCGCCACACCCATCAAACGCTCGTACATTGTATTGGGCGAAGGATTGAGCCGGGTAATCTTCCAGCTGATCACTGCCGTAGTGATCTTACTGGCAGGCCACTACTTCTTTAATTTTACGCTCATCCATGGCTTTGTTACTTTCATTGAATTGCTCGTATTGAGTTTTGTAGGCCTGCTCGTGTTCATGGGCTTTGGCTTTGTGGTAAGTGGCGTTGCCAAAAATGAAAGTGTGATCCCACCGCTGGCCAACCTGTTTACCTTGCCCCAATTCCTGTTGGCAGGCACTTTCTTTTCCATAGATAATTTCCCGTCCTGGCTGCAACCTATTTGCCGGGTCCTTCCTCTTACCCATATGAATGATGCCATGCGCAATATAGCTTTTGAAGGCGCCCACCTGACCGATTGTGGTAAGCAACTGGGCATTTTGGCTATCTGGGGTGTAATCAGTTATGTAGCCGCTATCAAGGTATTCAAATGGGAGTAGTCCCCTTTTTATAAATATCCAATATGCGTTTTGTAAAATTAGGATTGATCAGCATCGTAGGATTGTTTGTAGTGATATTCCTTATATCCCTGCTCTTTCCTGCTCATGTGCGTATCTCCCGGGCAATCAATATCAATGCACCCAAAGACAGTATTGTTTCGCAACTGGCCGATCTGCGTAAGTGGCAACCCTGGAATGTGCTCACCAATGCGGCGCCAAGGACCAATCCACATTATAGCAAGGATGCATTCACCAGCGATGGATTGCAAATAAAATTGCTGCAAGTCAGTGCCGATACCGTCACTACCGCCTGGCGCCTGGAAACAGGCCGGGAAATTGGCAGCGGATTTACCCTGTATACTGCCGACAATACCACGGTGGTGCAATGGTATTTTGACTTTTATTTAAAATGGTATCCCTGGGAAAAATTTGGTAGCATCATTTTTGATAAGCAATTAGGACCGCCGATGGAGCAATCCCTGGGGGAACTCAAAAAAAAGCTGGAAACCACACCCTGATCCACTATATTCATTTCACTAAATAAACACGATAATATGAAAAAGCTATTGTTCCTTGCCGCCATAGCCATCGCCGGCAGTATGTTCGTTACAACCGATGCAGTCGCTCAAAAAAGTCCGCACGAGAAAGTAACTCACAATGGTATTGTGGTTGACTATGGTCGACCTTACAAAAAAGGCCGTGAAATATTCGGCGGTCTTGAGAAGTATGGTAAGGTTTGGCGTACCGGCGCCGATTCTGCTACCATGATCACCTTCCCCAAAGATGTTACTTTCGGTGGAAAACCAGTCAAAGCGGGCAGGTACAACTTATTTACCATCCCCAACGAAAAAGAATGGACCATCATCCTCAACAGCGAACTGGGCCAGTGGGGCGCTTATGGTTATGACAAGATCAAAGGCCACGATGTACTCCAGGTAACTGTACCAGTTAAAAAACTGGACGCTGTGGTAGAACAACACACTATCCGCTTTACACCTAAAAATGACCTGATCATCGAGTGGGACAAAACACAGGTTTCTGTGCCCATCAAATTATAATTAATTAAAGTATTGAATCCAGAGAGGCGGCCCCGGGGCCGCCTTTTTTATGTCTTGGACTTTATTGCAGATTAAGCTCCGGCAGATTATATTTGAATGCAAGACAAGGTCCGGCCAAATAGTTTGGCACCCTTCATTACCTTAAAAGCATCCCTAAACCACAATCATTGAAGCATATAATAAGGCTCTTTGTTTTACTGGCAGGCATATTATTGCTCGTAGTTTCATTCTTTCTGGTGAAAGAAGCCGTCTATGATATCCGGAATCTTACTCCCCAAACAGGGGTGGTTTTGTCCACGGATACTGCAACAGACAGGTATAGTGGGAAAGAGAGCCTGATCCTCCAGCTGGAAAGCGATACTACTCACTTTGTGGTGTCAAGACTGGTCACCTACTTGCATGATAATCTTAAATCAGGGGATAGTGTTCGGCTCTATACTAAACCGGTACCATTTTACGGTAATACGGTAGCAGACCGGGGTGCTGCCTGGACATCTAAAAACCCTCATGAAGTTTTTCACCTGGTGTTGCTTTCTAAACAAGATGTGCTGATTGACTTTGAAGAAAATAAAAAAAATCTCCGGACAATGGCATGGGTATTCCCAATCTTAGGACTGCTGCTCATAAGTTATTTTTTTTACCTGCGTTCGGGGAGGAGAAGTCCATTTGTACTAAGCATGGGTTCGGTAGGCTAAACTTTCTACTTTGCCCAGGATGATAGCAATTCCCTGATCACTTCGTACACTTTATTCAATTCTTCTTCTGTGAAGCAATAAGGTGGCATCAGGTATACTGTATTCCCCAGCGGACGCAGGTAAACGCCACTGGCCAGCGCTTTTTCCGTGATCTCCCGGCTGATTGTATTCAGGTATTCATCTTCACCCTGTATTATTTCAAAGGCAAAGAGCGTCCCCAGGCATCGGATATTTTTGGTGGAGGCAGGAAAATCTTTGGCCAGCGAAGCGGCGAATGCCTGGTGCTGCCTGCCTATCCGGTCTATATTGTTCAGGCAACTCTTTTCCTGCAACAGGTCAAGGCTCGCCAGGGCAGTAGCGCAGGCCAGTGGGTTGGCGGTGAAAGAATGGCCATGGAAAAATGTCTTCCGCTTATCCTCCTCGAGGAATGCCTCATAAATTTGATGCGTACAGGCCGTAACGCCCAGGGCCATTGTTCCACCAGTAAGCCCCTTGGACAGGCAAATAATATCCGGCTGCTCCTCCATATAGGCCGAGGCAAACAACTTGCCCGTTCTGCCAAACCCCGTCATCACCTCATCGGCAATACAAATCACCCCATTTGCATGGCATTTTTTCAACAGGGCATCCAATCCGGCAGGCTCATGCATCAGCATCCCCCCGGCACCCTGCACCAGCGGCTCATAAATAATACAGGCCAGCTCATCCCAGGGCAGGTTTTCCCACTCCTGACTCCCTTCTCCCAACTCTCCGCTCTCTGCTATTACTTCGGGACTATCCACTGCCGATTGCTCCCGCCCCTTGGCGGGACCGATTGCCGGTGTATTAATAAACACCACTTCAAACAGCTTTTCATCAAAAGCCTTCGTAAATATGCTTCGCTGGCTCACACTCATGGCACCAAAAGTGTCTCCATGGTATGAGTTGTTGAAAGCCAATACTTTATTGCGTTTTAGATCCCCTTTGTTCCACCAATACTGAAGCGCCATTTTCAGGGCTACCTCGGTAGCTGTAGATCCATTATCCGAATAAAAGACCCGGGAAAAACTACCCGGCAATACCTCCAGCAAGCGCTCAGCCAGCCTTACCGCTGGTTCATGGGTAAAACCCGCAAAGATCACCTGCTCCAGGGTTTTGGCTTGCTCATATAACTTTTCTGCAATATAAGGGTGCGCATGTCCATGGATGGTCACCCACCAGCTGCTGATGGCGTCCAGGTAACGGTTGCCGTCTGCATCGGTTAAATAACTTCCTTCACCTTTTACTATGGGAATCGGATCAGGCATGTATTTTTGTGGGGTATACGGGTGCCAGATCACCTGTTTGTCCCTGGCTTTCAATGAATTTGGCATAGGATGGCAAAGGTAAAGACTCTTCTGTCATCCTGAGCCGGGCGCTGCGGGATAAACCAAAATCCACCAGGGGTGCAACGTATAACCTTTGTAAACTGTCACGTGTTGTATAGAGATGGACTATAATAGGCTGGTTAAAGAATGTTTAAAGGGGCGACCTGAGGCCCAGCGACAGCTCTACGAGCATTTTGCCGAGGGGATGCTCGGTATTTGCTACCGGTATACCAAGTCTATGACAGATGCGGAAGATGTACTACAGGAAGGATTTATTAAAGTATTCAAACACCTGGACCAATATAAGTTTGAAGGCGAGTTAGGGGGATGGATACGGCGTATTATGGTTAATACAGCCCTCAATTACCTCAAGAAAAACAGCCGCTACCAAACCGACCTCGCTTACTTCGACACGAGCCTGCATCCTGTGTCATCTGATAATCCTGAAGTAAAGCTATTAGCCAAAGACCTGGCAGAACTGATACGCCAGTTGCCAACCGGATACCAGACTATTTTTAACCTCCATGCAGTGGAAGGTTTTTCTCATGTAGAAATCGGGAAAATGCTCGGCATCAACGAGGGCACTTCCCGTTCACAATATGCCCGTGCCCGTGCTTTGCTCATCACCTGGTTGAGAAAGCAAAATATGGAAACAAAAAATGAAACGTATGTCCGACCATGATTTTGAGAAACAGGTAAAGATCAGGCTGGAGCAATTAAAATTGCGCCCATCTGATGCTGTCTGGATGGAGGTGGAGAAAAATATCCGAAGGGATAAACGCCGCCGCCGCATGATATTATGGCTACCCATCGCCCTCCTGATGCTGGGAGCAGGCGGCTATTTTGCTATGAACCCAAGCGCCAGACCTGCACCACAGGAACTGGTAAAGAAATCTATTCCATCATCTTCTGCCACACCTAATAATAAGCCATCGACAAATACATCTACACAAACACAAGCGACAACGGATTCAAAAATAAGTGAGCAAGCACTGGCCAATAAGGTAACAACTGGTGAAACAACTCCGGCAACTGATCCTGCACACAGCAGTCAGGCAGCAGCCGATCATCAGCCAGCAGCAAAATCCACTACCAGCCCATCGTCAAAGAGCAAAGGATTTAATACGGAGAACGAAGCACCTGCTCCCAAATTGGCGAAACAACACATAAAAAGAGCCAAAAAGAACCATCAACAGCCTTCCGCTGCGCCCCTGGTAGCAAAACATAAACCAGTTGCGCCGGTACAAGACCCTGTGGTTGATAAAGATCAAAATGCAGCAACAATCGTCAGCAACGATATAAAACAGCCTGTGGAGGATTCAACAGCGATCGCCGCTTTGGTTCCTGCAGCCGATAGCAGCCTGGCCCAGGCATTGCCGGTTGATAGTCTGGCGAAAGACAGCGCGCAGGCAATAGCGGCCATTCCAGCCATTCCAACGCCGGCAACGATCGTAAAGGCAAAACCGCCTAAAAAGAAAGATGGCGCTTCCAAATGGCAGTTTGGTGTACAGGCAGAAGGGGGCTATTCAGGAGTTACGGAAGACGGATTGTTTGGTTTCCTGAAAAGCGGCAATTCTCCGGTGGCCGATCTGGCATCACCCAATTTCAGCAACTCGGTTGCGATGGCCCCTCAGTTTCCACGGCCCGTCAATAAAGCATCTTCCCTTACCATGGGACCTGCGTATTCCATTGGAGGATTTGCACAACGCACATTGTCCAAACGCCTCAGTTTATCTGTGGGCTTGCAGTATACCTACCTCAGTGCCCGCCAGGTAGTAGGTTCTAAAATAAACAACAACAGAACGGTCAACCGCGCGCCTTCTACCTCGCAGTTGGTATCGTCTTATTATGACGCCAATAACACCCAGGATTATACTAACCGCTACCATTTTATTGAGTTGCCCGTAACCTTGCATACCCAGCTGAATAAAGGGAAACGCTTACCCATTACATGGGACGCAGGCTTCTCTGTTTCAAAATTGCTCAACACAAATGCACTGCATTATGATGGGTTGGGGGGTGTTTATTACAAAGACAATGCGCTCTTTAATAAGGTACAATGGGTAGCTTCCACTGGTTTTAATGTACAGCTGTTTTCCAAGTCGAATCATCCGCTGTCCGTTGGCCCTGTAATGCGCTATAATATCAGTCCTTTGTTGCAGAAAGACTATTCTACCGGCCAGCATTTGTGGTCTGTAGGGTTGCGTGCCAGTGTATTGTTGAAAAAATAAATTGAGAGGCAACGCTCTTTCCCGTTCCGCTGTCAAATGTTAAACCCTTTTTTATGACGCGGAATAACCAAAGCTCCATCTTATGGGCCATGTCTTTTCTATGCCTGCTTTCTTTGAGCAGTTGTCTTAAAGACCACTGTACGCGCACCTATACTATCTATCTTCCTGTATATAAAACACTGGCTGAGGTGAGGAAGGATATGAAAAGCAATTCTCCACAGCCATTAAAGTCTCCCGGGAAATTATACATCTACGGCAAGTATATTTTTCTGAACGAACAGCAAAAAGGCATCCACATCATTGATAACAGCGATCCCACTTCCCCTAAGAACGTTGCTTTCGTGAACATACCAGGCAATGTTGACCTGGCTGTAAAAGGGAATACCTTGTATGCTGACTCCTGGAGTGACCTGGTCACGTTTGATATCAGCAACCCACAGGATGTGGTAGCAAAGAATTTTCTCAACAATGTATTTCCCCATCGCGCCATTTATTATTCCAATGGAAATGTCAATCCCGACTCTGTAAAAGTAGTGGTAAACTGGGTGGAGAAAGATACTACCGTAGATTGTGAATCCTACAGGATGCTGTATGAAACTTTCTATTCATTGGCCAGTGCAGATAGCAAGGGTAATTATGCGTCGCCCAGTTTAGGCGGTGGTCAGGGAGGTTCTATGGCCAGGTTCACCCTCATTAATAATTACCTGTATACCGTTTCCAATAGTACATTGAATACTTTTGATGTATCTGCTGCACAACAACCTGCTTATATAGCTAAGACAAACCTCAATAACGGCGGTATCGAAACCATTTTTCCTTTCAAAGACAAATTGTTTATTGGGTCAACTTCCGGCATGTACATATTCAATGTTACAAGCCCCGCTGCTCCTGCGGCACAAGGCACTTTCTCTCATGTACGTAGCTGCGATCCGGTTATTGCTGATGATGAATATGCCTACGTAACCCTGCGTTCAGGTACAGCCTGCCAGGGATTTACGAACCAGCTGGAAGTATTGAGTATTATCAATCCCATCAGTCCTTCCATGGTCAAGATATATCCCATGACCAATCCCCATGGATTGTCCAAAGACAATAACCTCTTATTTATTTGTGATGGTGCAGATGGTGTAAAAGTATATGATGCTGCCAATGTGAGCGACCTCAAGCTCCTTAAACAAATAGGTGGTATCGATGCTTATGATGTTATTGCCTTCAACAAACGCGCCCTTGTGGTAGCCAAAGATGGATTGTACCAATTCAACTACGCCGATGTGAGCAATATTAAATTGCTAAGTAAAATTGAACTCGCTAAATAGTAACCGGATGTTCAGGAAATATACATTGATAACGGCCCTCCTGTGTAGCCTTGTTGCAAGTACCCAGGCGCAGTCTGATACCGCAGCAAAGGCTATTAAAAGCAGCTCTTTCGGCTTTACTTCTATCAATCAGGCAGGAGTTGCCGCCGGGGAAAATGATAATGGTATCACGTTGCAAACGATCAACGGCCTCCGTTACAAAACATGGTTTCTGGGGGTTGGAGTAGGCCTGGATACTTATAGTGCCAAAACGATCCCCCTCTTTGTAGACATTCGCAAAAGCCTGTTGGCAAAACCCTCTACACCATTCCTGTACGCCGATGGAGGGATACAGTTTTCAGCTGAAAAGAAACATAATAAGGATGATTTTGGCTCGAAGGATTACGACCCAGGCCTCTTTTATGATGTAGGCGCCGGCTACTATTTTGGGTTGAAGAATAAGAATGCCCTGTTGATGAGCGTTGGTTATAGTTTTAAACGCCTCGATTATATTTATTATACAGCCAACTATAAGTACAAGTTAAACAGGTTCTCGTTTAAAGTAGGATATAGGATCTGATAATAATTGCTATTCACTGCTATTGTTCTGTCGCAATGTCAAACCCCGGCTTAGTCGATTAATGGTTTCGGCCATCCGTTCTATCCGGGTTTCTTCTTTTTTGGCGCTGTAGATCCAGTCGATATATTGTTTTTGCTCACTTTCCGGAAAGGCATAAAACACCTGGTGCGCAGCTGGTTCATCCCGCAGGCATTCCAGTAGCTCAGCGGGTATTTCCAGTGCTTCCTTGTCGGCATACAATACCAGCTTTACTGTATCCCCTTCAGCTTTCTTTAGTTTCTTACGGATGTCGGCTTTTACGGGCAGGAACATGCTCCCATTGGCCATTGGCATCAGGTTGTATGCCTTCAATGGATAATCGTCAATAAAGCCCTTCACCTTTACCATGCCGTATTTACCCCGCAGGTCAGGCGTTATTTCTTTAATAACAATAAAGGTCCAGCCGCCCTTGCCGGGCATCTTCTGCAACCTGTATTTTTTATTCACCAGGGCCTTCTCCATCATGGGTATTTTGTACAAAAGTCAGATTCCGTTGAATGCCCGAGAATTTGGATCGCTTGAGCGGAGAGTGACGGAATATCTTTTTAAAAGCGTCTTCTGTCAAAGACTGCCATTCTGCAGTCGTAAAATGAAGCAACTCCGGTATGGGCGAGAATTCGGCTTCCTGCGTAGCCTGGGCAAACCGGTTCCAGGGACATACATCCTGACAGGTATCGCAGCCAAAGAACCAGTTGTCAAACTTGTTCTTCATATCTCCAGGGATCAGCTTATCCTTTAATTCAATGGTGAAATATGAAATACACTTGCTCCCATCCACCACCTTATTGTCAAGGATCGCATCTGTAGGGCAGGCATCAATGCATTTTCTGCAGGTGCCGCAATAATCCTTGGCAAAAGGGTCATCATACTGCAGCGGAAGGTCTGTGATCAGCGTAGCTATAAAGAAAAAAGAACCGGCTTGTTTAGTCAACAGGTTACCGTTCTTACCAATCCATCCCAGTCCGCTTCGTTGCGCCCAGGTCCTTTCCAGTACCGGGGCCGAATCTACAAACCCTCTTCCCTGTACTTCTCCGATATGGAGCCTTATCAGGGCCAGCAGCTGGTTGAGCTTTTCCCGTATTACTTCATGGTAATCCTTCCCGTATGCATACTTGGCCACCTGCAGCGATTCCGGTTCCTGCAGTTCTGCCGGATAATAGTTGAGCAACAGCGTGATCACCGATTGAGCACCGGGTACCAGTTTGGTGGGGTCTATCCGCAATTCAAAATGGTTTTCCATATACTGCATCGAACCATGCATGCCCTGCTGCAACCAGTTTTCCAGTCGCCGGGCATCTTCATCCAGGCGCTGTGCCCTGGCGATACCACAATAATCAAACCCCAGCTGTGCTGCATAGGTCTTGATAAGTGTAGTATGTTGTTCGATCGCGCGCATCCTGTATTCCTTCTGTATTCTGTATCCTAAATTCTGTATTCTTACTTCTCCTGAAGGTGCAATTTATGAAAGAAACGATGGATCACAGGAGCCAGTATAAAACCTATATTGGTAATGAAGACCACCCCGCTAAACAATGCATAGAAAGAAGAGAACCATATACCCGTATCACAAAGGTTATTCAGTACAGGCCCCATGCCCGACAGTAACATCGAAGCATTGTGAAACGCATCCAGCCAGCGGATATGATCACAAGTATAATGAAAGCCGAAGATGCCTATCAACAGCGCAATGCCCAGTATGACTGCCCCTATAAGCAGGTTATTGGCCACGCGCATATAAAATACCCTGCGTGGAGCCAATGGCTTGTATCTGGATTCGTACATATTGAATGTTTAAATTGTTCAGATCGTATCATTTTACCCCCCTGTCCCTTGTTCCGGGTATTATTTGAAGGTAAATTGTTCCCCCGGCCCGATAAATTGCCTAAATTGGCTACCCGGTAGAAAATTACCGCTACTTCATTAAATAAAAAGCGATTGTGAAATATTTACTCGGTTTCGATATTGGTTCTTCCTCCGTTAAAGCTGCTTTAATAGAAATAACCAGCGGAAAGATTGTCGCTACTGCTTTTTCACCGGCCGAAGAAATGCCGATGGATGCCCCCAAAACCGGCTTTGCCGAGCAGGATCCTGACAGATGGTGGCTGGAATTGCAGCATGCCTTACTAAAATTGCGTCAGCAGGTGGCCTTTCAGGGCGATGAGGTGGCTGCCATCGGCATCTCCTACCAGATGCATGGCCTCGTATGCGTAGACAAAGCAGGTAAGCCTTTGCGTCCCTCCATTATCTGGTGCGATGGCAGGGCCGTTTCCTATGGCAATAAAGCATTTGAAGCATTGGGAGAGGATTTCTGCCTTTCCAACTTCCTCAATTCCCCGGGCAACTTTACTGCCTCCAAACTGAAATGGGTGAAGGAAAATGAGCCCGACATTTATAAGAAGATACACAAGATCATGTTGCCCGGTGATTACATCGCCCTGCGGCTCACCGGCGAAGCGACCACTACCATTTCGGGTTTGTCCGAAGGCATTCTTTGGAATTTTAAAACAAAATCCATCGCCAAAGAATTGCTCGATTATTATGGAATAGAGGAGAACCTTTTGTCTACCATTGTACCCACTTTTGGCGAACAGGGTCGTCTCACCGTCGAGGCTGCCGGTTTACTCAACCTCAAAGCTGGTATTCCCGTCAGCTACCGCGCAGGCGACCAGCCCAACAATGCTTACTCACTCAATGTATTACAACCCGGCGAGGTAGCTGCTACAGCCGGTACTTCCGGGGTAGTATACGGCGTTACAGATAAAGTGGAGTATGATCCCAAATCAAGGGTCAACACTTTTGTTCACGTGACCCATACAGAAGAAAAACCCCGTTATGGTATCCTGCTCTGTGTGAACGGTACCGGCATCCTCAATAGCTGGCTGCGCAAGAACTTCTTCGCCAATGCTTCCTATGCCGATATGAATGCACAGGCTGCTGCGGTTGCCCCCGGAGCCGATGGATTAAGTTTCTTCCCTTTTGGTAATGGCGCCGAACGCGTATTGGAAAACAAAGACCTGGGCGCTATGCTGCAGGGCCTCCAGTTCAACCGGCACGATCGAGGGCATGTGGCCAGGGCTGCACAGGAAGGTATCGTGTTTTCCCTCCAGTATGGTATGGAGATCATGCAGCAAATGGGTATGCAGCTAAAGACGATCCGCGCAGGCTATGCCAACATGTTCCTGAGTGATGTATTTGGAAGCGTGTTTGCCAATACCACCGGTTGTACCGTAGAATTGTATAATACCGATGGTGCTGCCGGCGCTGCCCGCGCAGCTGGTGTAGGTGCTGGCATCTATCCCGATTTTGTATCCTGCTTCACTGGTATGAACGTCATTAAAAAACTGGAGCCAGAGAAAGCCTTACAGCAACAGTATGAAGATATCTACGGAGCCTGGAAACAGACGCTGTTGAAAGAGCTATAGTAGAGCGTCTTTCCCGACTTACTTACATGGCCCCACTTGCTCATCCACCGCTTCCTTAAACTGCAGGTAGAAATCCTTCTTCTGCTCACCCAATATTGTCTTCACAAAAATGATGGCAGCATATTGGCGGCATTTATCTACATAAGGCCAGGTACCAAAAAGGCCAGGGCTGCTTACCACCGTGCTGTTGCCATTGGCATCCTTTTCCTGTATCCATTCTCCCAGTCCGTATTCAAAACCCTCAGCAATCTTCGGTGTGAATTTCACAGGCAGTCCGGGAAAATGATTCTTCTGCATCTCACCGATCGACTCTTCACTCAACACCCGTTTGCCCTCAAATACGCCCTTATTCAGGATCATGATCAGGAAGTTCATATAATCAAGCGCACTCGATTGTGCTCCGCCAGAGGGGTTGGGGGCATTGCCATTGTCATTGGTAAAAGTAGTGGCGCGCATCTTTAATGGGCGCGTGATCTTTTCCTGCACCAGCCGGGTAAAATCCTTTTTACTGACGATCTCCGCTACCCGCGCTGCGAGGTTAAGGCCGCTATTGCCATAGGCAAATTCTTTACCCGGGTTATTGGAGATCTCCCTGGCCGCAATGGCGTCTGCTTCTTCTGCCAGTGATTCGAATTTTCTGCGTTCCAGCAGCTTGCCCAATCCGTTTTTTCCATTGTCAATTCCCGTGGTATGCGCCAGGCACTGGCGGATCGTTATATAACTTTTCATGTATTTATCCAGCACAGGGATATACTTGCTTACCTGATCGTCCAGTGATATTTTCCCTTCATCAACCAATACCATAATGGTGGCTGCTGTGAGCCATTTGCTGCAGCTGGCAATGGGCGCCTGTGTTTTTGCGGTGAAATCGGTGCCGATCTCCTTTTGGTAAATGATCTTACCATCTTTCCAAACCAGGGCTACCACATTGTTACCCAATAACTTCTTGTTCTTTTCCAGCAATTGGTCCACCCGGCTGAAATCACCCTGGCCCTGAGCAAGCTGCAACAATAACAGGAAAAACAGGAATAGACTGTACTTTGGACAGGTTTGGGGGACTTTTACTGACATAAATGCCGGAAATTTTGGTTGGATTGTGATTTGTGATAAGGGGCTAAAGTTATTGGAAGTTACGGTAACTGAACCCGAAGGGTTGGCACAATGTTATTATTAATGAGATTTTTAGGCAGTTTAAAGCGGGCGCTTTTCTAAAAAGATGTCACCTTTGAAGTCCCGCAGAAAATACGACTTTAGCCCCTTCCGGTTCAGTTATCAGAAACCAACACCAAAAAAGAAGAGACTATGAACTTGAACAATTTTACCATCAAGGCCCAGGAAGTGATTGCACAGGCTCAACAGATCGCTTTCAATAGTGGGAATGTGAATATAGAAACAGAGCACCTGCTGAAGAGCCTTCTGGAGCAGGAGGATTCTCCCGTGGATTACCTGTTGAAGAAAAATAATGTGACCCCAAACCTCCTGGAGACGAAACTGGAAGAAGCCATTGATAAATTACCCAAAGTCAGTGGCGGTGTACAACCGGCACAGTCCATTGGCCGTGATGCAAACAATGCCATCCTGCGGGCAGGTAATACCCTCAAGCAATTTGGCGATGAGTTTGTAAGCGTAGAACACCTCTTATTGGCCCTTATTCAGGGTAGCGACAATACCGCCAGGCTCCTCAAAGATGCCGGTCTTACAGAAAAAGGACTGGTAGCAGCAACGAAGGACCTGCGCAAAGGCGACACCATTAAGAGCCAAACACAGGAAACACAGTTCAACGCGCTCAATAAATATGCAAAGAACTTAAATGAAATGGCACGCCAGGGTAAACTGGATCCTGTGATCGGAAGAGATGAAGAGATCAGGCGTACCCTCCACATCTTATCACGCCGCAGCAAGAACAATCCCATATTGGTGGGTGAGCCCGGCGTAGGTAAAACCGCCATTGCAGAAGGGTTGGCCATGCGGATAGTGAATGGTGATGTGCCCGAAAACCTGAAAAGCAAGATCATATATGCGCTCGATATGGGGCAATTGATTGCCGGCGCCAAATACAAAGGCGAATTTGAAGAAAGATTGAAAGGCGTAGTTAAAGAGGTGAGCACCAGCGATGGCGAGATCATCCTTTTCATTGATGAAATACATACCCTCGTAGGAGCGGGAGGTGGTGAAGGTGCTATGGATGCTGCCAATATCCTTAAACCGGCCCTTGCAAGAGGCGAGTTGAGAGCCATTGGTGCTACCACCCTCAATGAGTACCAGAAGTTTTTTGAGAAAGATAAAGCCCTGGAACGTCGCTTCCAGAAGGTAATGATCGAAGAGCCCAATGTGGAGGATGCCATTTCCATCCTGCGGGGATTGAAAGACCGCTATGAAACGCACCACCATGTGCGCATCAAGGATGAGGCCATCATTGCGGCCGTGGAATTGTCTCACCGGTATATTACCGATCGTTTCCTGCCTGATAAGGCCATTGACCTGATCGATGAAAGTGCAGCCAAGCTGCGCCTGGAGATGAACAGTATGCCTGAAGAGCTCGACAAACTCGAAAGACAGATACGCCAGCTGGAAATTGAGCGCGAAGCCATCAAACGTGAGAATGATGAATACAAGCTGCGTGAGCTCAATACAGAAATTGCCAACCTGAGCGTAGATCGTGATACGTTCAAAGCAAAATGGAAAGCAGAAAAAGAAATTGTAGATAAAGTACAGAATGCCAAAGCAGCTATTGAGCAGTTAAAGCTCGAAGCTGAACAGGCTGAACGCAATGGCGAATACGGTAAAGTAGCTGAAATACGCTACGGCAAGATCAAAGAGCAGGAGAAGATCATTGAGGATTTATCTGTGCAGTTAGAAGGGATCAATGAAAAGCGTTTGTTGAAAGAGGAAGTAGATGCGGAAGACATTGCAGAGAATGTGGCCAAGGCAACCGGTATTCCGGTAACGCGTATGTTGCAGAGTGAAAAAGAAAAACTGTTGCACCTCGAAGATCATCTCCATGAACGTGTGGTAGGACAGGAGGAGGCAATTACCGCCGTAGCGGATGCTATCCGCCGTAGTCGCGCAGGTTTACAAGATCCCAGGAAGCCTATCGGTTCCTTCATCTTCCTCGGTACTACCGGTGTAGGTAAAACGGAACTGGCCAAAGCCCTGGCCGAATACCTCTTCGACGATGAAAGTATGATGACGCGCATTGACATGAGTGAGTACCAGGAGAAACATACGGTGTCGCGGCTGGTAGGCGCCCCTCCGGGATATGTGGGTTACGATGAAGGTGGGCAACTTACTGAATCAGTAAGGCGCAAACCCTACAGCGTGGTCCTACTCGATGAGATTGAGAAAGCCCACCCCGATGTATGGAATGTGCTGCTCCAGGTGCTGGATGATGGCCGGTTAACAGACAATAAAGGCCGTGTGGTCAACTTTAAGAATACCATCATCATCATGACCAGCAATATAGGAAGCCACCTCATACAGGAAGCATTTGAGGGCGTGAATGAACGCAACCTCGAGGAAGCTACTGATAAGGCAAGAGTGGAGGTCATGAACCTGCTGCGGCAAACCATTCGTCCTGAGTTCCTGAACCGTGTGGATGAGGTCATCATGTTCCAGCCATTGCTCAAAAAAGAGATCAGGGGTATTATCACTATTCAACTCAATAACCTGAGGAAAATGGTGGCCGCCAATGGCATCGACCTGCAATTCAGTGATTATGCGATCGATTTCCTGGCCGAAAATGGATTTGATGTCCAATTCGGCGCCCGGCCCCTTAAAAGGCTTATACAAAAGGAGATCGTTAACCAGTTATCCAAAAAGATCCTGGCAGGTGATATCGATAAAACCCATCCTGTGCTCGTGGATGTATTCGATGGGGTAGTGGTATTCAGGAATGAAGTGCCCAACCACATCACTTCTTAAACAGTACAACCTATAGGCCGCTAAAACCGTCTATATAGCATAATACCAAAGCCATTCTGCCGCGAGCGGAGTGGCTTTTCATTTATAGCACAGCTAATCCATTGATTATCTGTGCATTTTTCTGTATCAACAAGTAAACAAAGGACCTACAATATGGCAGCAAACAATAGACCTAAGGTCATCGAGATCATTTCACCCAAAGACATTTGGCAGGGACCTGCCACTGCTCCGGTGAAGTTGGTCGAATTCGGTGATTACGAAAGCGAAGCCTGCGCCAAAGCCCATGAAGTAGTAAAAAAACTCCTCCATGCTTATGGCGATCAGGTGAGGTTCAATTTCCGCCATTTCCCGCTCACCCAAATACACCAGCGGGCACACAAAGCAGCAGAAGCAGCAGTGGGTGCCGCGCAGGCAGGTAAGTTTTGGGAAATGCATGATTTATTGTTCCACAATCGCAAACACTTGGGCAGTGCAAGTCTGAAAGAACATAGCCGCGATGCTGGTGTTTCTGACAAGCACTTTCTTAATCGCCTCATTGATTCTTTCTATGGCTGGACAGTGCGGGCCGATCTGATGGATGGCCTGGCATTGGGCGTTAGAGATGTACCCACGTTTTTTATCAATGACCAGCTTTTTACCGGTAAACCTTCCTTCGATGCGCTCAGTAAAGCCATTGATGAAGCCTTGAAGGGAAAGCGTAAAGCGCCCGCCAAACAGCGGGCTTAAGTAGGTATCTTCCCGTAAGTGTTCATAGTCTCAAAGCAGGTCACCCCAAAAGGTGGCCTGCTTTATTATTAAAAGGCAGGTAATAAAAAAACTACCTGCCTTTTAGAAAGAAGCCAACTATACAGATTTAAAAGCTGATGTCATCGCCGGCTTTGGCGGTGGCAAATTCAGTATTGTACTTTTCCATCAATGGCGACATCTTCATGGCCAGTTCAAGATTCGAACCCATTTGTGGAGCCCAATGGCCCCCAATCATTCCCCAGTCGGCAGCCGTAAGCCCGTATTGTTTTAAAACGGCATTCGCATCAACTCCTTGCGTACTGGCCATATTCTGGTGGCACATGATCTTAATATAAAGCTCAAAATCATTCTTTATTTTATCCACCGCTCCATTGGCTGCCGCAGGTGCGCCTCCGGCAGTAGCAAATTTTCCGATATTGGGATTGGTAAATGCATCGCCATATACCTTGGAGATAGCGAAAGTGCTGTCTTGCGACATGCGCGCCATCCAGTCGGCTGATACCTTGTCCCAGATCGGTTTTTCAGTACCTAATATTTTCAGTACCTGATCCAGGGGCATACCATTGGCAATTTTTACATTCGCTGCAGCCCAGTCTTCCATGCCTATGCCGTTGATGGGATCAAGTAGTCCTCCTTTTTGGGCAGCATCAATGTTCCTATTCATTTCTTCCTGCAACGCCTTATTCGTCTCTTCAAGCATAGCCTGCGCTTCGGCCATGCCCTCCTGGATATTTCCCTTGGCCGATTCAATGGCATATTTTACATGCGCCAGGTTTTCAAATCCTGCGGCTTTGATGTTTGCTTCATTGTTTTCTGTCGCCAAAGCTTCCAGTTCAGCTACCAGCTTGAACGCATCCTTACCGATAAGATGCTCGGGTATAGTGTAAGGAATAATGGCGCAGTTGCGAATAGAGTTGCTATAATAATGGCCAACCCAACCGTCGCTGCTTTCATGGTTATAACACCTGATCCACGGAGAAGGGGTATCCAGGATCTCGCAGAGATAAAGCATTTCATTTCCGTCATTACTTTTCCTGTATCCAAAAGGAATATAATCGGCAGTAAAGGGCGATTTTAGAAACCTTTGATAGATCGGAAGCCCCTTGCTTTTTACTTCATTCCAGTCAAGTACTTCAATTGTGGAGGCATTGTAATCACCCGATTTGCGTGCTGTAGTCACAAGCTGCACTTTTTTCCCTTTGTACTTTGAAACAATCTGGTTCAATGATTCCAATTCCGGTACATTACGGTTGATAGTCTTATCAATATAGTCCAATACTTTTTCAGAGAATTCTTTCAATCCCTGTGTCTTAAAACTTCCTTTGTGGTCAATAAGTGAATACCTTTCTTCCATAAAATGTTGGGTTTAAGTAAACGTTGAATTGTTTTGTATAACGATTTTGATGGGGTGGTTTATAATTGCGCCAGGATCTCTTGTTTTTTGGTGGTATATTCATCCTCATTGATCAGGCCCATCTCAAACATCTTTTTAAGTTTACCAAGTTTCTCCATGGGGTCATCTGCCGCAGGAGGAGTATTTGTTGATGGAGGTATTGATTGCGATTGCATTTGATGACCCATTAACTGTCCAAAAAGTTTTCCCATTTCCATACCCATGCCCATTTGCATGCCTGTATTTCCCTGCCCTTCATTCCTGGCCAGATCACGCATCGCCTGCAACTGCTGGTGCTGCGCATAGTCAATACCCAATTCCTTCAATGCCTGCGCTTCCGCACTCATATCTGCAATGCGGCCAATACGATCCTGCGTGGCCTCATCAAAACTGGTTCCTTCAATTCTCAGATCAAGCAGTTCAAATCCCAAACCTTCAAATATGGGCCTTGAAGCTTCCGTACAAAAGCTGGCGATCGTATTGCGGTGCTTATCTATTTCTGAATAACCAAATTGTGCGTTCGCCAGGTAATCAGTCATCGGTTGCGTAATGCGGGAGAGTAATATCTTTTGTATTTCCCGGATAGTATATACGGGTTGCCCTGCTACCACCTGGCGGAAAAAATCAACCGCTTTCGTAATGCGAAAAGAGAAATTGCCGAAGGCGCCCAATCCTACCGGGAATTTGTATTTCGGATCATGGTAGGTGATAGGCGAAGGTGTACCCCAGCGTTGATTCAATATATCAGCTTTCCTGAAAAAGAATAGCCCCACTTTATGGTAAGACTCAAAATTGTACAACGCATTTTTGATATTGGTCCAAAAAGGTACATTCCCCGTTTCAAGATTATAAAGGCCTTCTTCCTGAAATATACCTTCCACTTTTCCCTCGTAAACAAAAAGGCAACCCTGGCCGGGGCCAACGATCAATTTAGAGGCATTCTTTATTTCGTCGCCAGAGTCCGTCCAGCGTTCAAACAATACCTCCGTGTTAGGAGCTGTCCATTCAATAACAGAGCGTAGTTGACCAGAAAAAACTGACATATCGAATAAGGATTTAAAGGATTAATATGAATTAGGAACAGAGCGTATACTTGCGCAGGTATTCTAGTTTGGAAGCCCGGTCTTTATCGTAGCGATTTTTATAATCAGGAATAATGGCAATGCGGGCTTCCAGGTACACTTCTACATAACTGGTATAAGCATTCATTACCTCTTCCTTCGAAATAATGACAGGTGCATCTTCGCCCTGATGCTTATATTGGTCAAGGAGTTCCCGGTATGCCCAATAGGCGGGCAATGCCTTTTCTTCTGCGAGCGGGTGCAGGGCGAAATGTTCAATAGCACGTGCAATCGTTCCTGGCTCAAACGTATTGGTGCTTTGGCAATAGAGACAAACCTGGTAGTAAGACCGGTAGAAATTTTGTTGTACCGGTAAGCGCGCCTGGCACTGGCTGCAGGAAAAATTACCTGAAAGTATTTCTTCCCCTTTGGCCTGTAGCTTTCTGCCGGCTACAGCAAATGTTCTTATTTCATAGTTCTTCAGGTCTTTTTCGAGTTTCCTGTTAAACAGATATCCTTTATCCCGCTCTCTATAATAGATCGTGTAAAAATGTTGATGAAAATTGTCCAGGCTTTCTCCTGTTGCTATCAAGAGCTCTTCCTCTGTTTCCTGTAGCGCTTCCCAGCCCTTTGAAACAGTTGCTGACCAGGT
Source organism: uncultured Paraflavitalea sp. (assembly GCA_966211765.1). Lineage (GTDB taxonomy): Bacteria > Bacteroidota > Bacteroidia > Chitinophagales > Chitinophagaceae > Paraflavitalea. The sequence continues at coordinate 3,197 of CBIHOV010000035.1, read as the reverse complement.
TTCATCAATTTTGCTGATCAGGTCCTTTGCCTGGCTCTCTATGCCCATCCAGGCATTGCTAAATGGTACCGTATCGAAATGTTGATAATCCAGTAATTGAGGAAGAATGGTTTCTGCCTGCGTTAACAGTTCCTGGAAACGTTCATCGATTTTCGAGAGGAACCTGTCCCATCTTTGTTGTAGGCTCGTAATTGCTTCATTCATCTTATAAAAGGTTAATGATTATCCTTTTTTGAAAAATTCAAATCCGCAAAAATCACAGGTACTTAGGTCTGTTCCTTCCGGTCTTGCTGCTCCACATCCTCCGCATGTACGTGTTGCTAAGGCTGGCCCCTGTTGATCATACTTTACAGAAGTTGCCATTGCCTTACCCATAATACTGGCGAGCAAGGAATGGATGGGTTTCGGCTGATCCTTTTCATTTTCCATAAATGCTAAAGATTTAAGCGTTCGTCAGGGTATTTTACCTGACTATTGGGTGGATGTGTTGTTGAAAAATGCGGAATGAATAGATCGACTGGTGCACCGGCTGCAATAGAGCGGGGTCCCTGGTATGTAGGAAAATGATGACGGTTTTCATAATTGTTCAGTGGCCAGGCTTCTTTATAGCCGGCGCATGGATATTGAAATAAAGATGTTTCTAATTTCCTGGATTGTATAGCCGAACTGGCTGAAGTGAATGAATTGTTACCTGAAATGTCTGTTTATTGGTCTCCGCAAACTAGGAGTGATACAACAGCATCACAATAATGGCTCCTGAAATAGTGAGGATGATATTGGCCACAGCATAGGTTACTGTATAACCCAATGCCGGGATCTTACTTTGCACAGCATCCTGTACAGCCAGCAAGGCTGCTGATTCATCATGCGCGCCTGCACAGGCCCCCAGCGCAATGGCGGGATGGAATTTGAACACATAGCGCGCCAGGTACAGGGCCAGCAACATGGGCAGTATGCTTAATATCACACCCGCTATAAATAATTTGATGCCCTCTTGTTCTAGTCCTTTGATGAAGCCGCCACTGGAGGTAATACCTACAATGGCGATGAATAGATGCAAGGCCAGTTTCTGCAACAGCCACACCGAAGGCGCAGGTATATTACCAAATACCGGCCTCCTGGTTCTCAGCCATCCAAAGAACAATCCTGCGATCAGTGAGCCTCCGCTCATACTAATGCTTAAGGGAATATCACCAGCCTTCACCGTTAAAGTACCAACAATAGAACCGATGGTGATACCAATGCCCATATATACGATATCAGTTTCAATGCCACTCTGTTCTTTGTACCCCAGTTTCTTGACCGCATTATCGAGGTCTTCCCTGGCGCCTACCACTTCCAGTATATCCCCTTTCTCAATAGTGGTGCGTGCCGTTACAGGCATCTCGATACCCCCACGGAGTAATTTCCGGATACCCACACCATGAACAGAGTCTTTGCGGCGTAAAGCCCCGAGGCTATGACCAAGGACCGCTTTTTTGGAGATCACCACATTGGCCACTTCAATAGGGAAACTCAACAATTCCGGATCTATGATCTCTGCTCCCAGGAAATCTTCCACCCCAACGATCTGTGTACGCTGACCACTCACCGCCACCACATCTTCCAGATAGATCGATGTATCAGGTGTTACCGGTACAAGCCTGCCCTTCCTTTTGATCCGCTGCACATATACAGGCTTCTCCTTTTTGAATACATAATCCTCAAGCCCCTTCACCGTCATGCCTTCCTTAAATACATCCTTTGTAATGGCATAGGCCCTGAACGCCACCTGGTCGTAGGCCGTGTTGATATTGCCTCCATCATCGTCTCCCGTACCCATTTCCGCTTCCAGCTCCTTTGCTTTCTCCGTCACTTTGCCTCCCAGTAAAATGGGGCCCAGCACGGAAAGGAACCAGGCCGTTCCTGCTGTACCGAAAATATAGGTCACCGCATAAGCCACAGCGATCTGGTCTGTCCATTGTTCTTTTGTATCAGGTGTGATGGCCAGTTTGCTGATCGAATCACCCGCCACTCCAATGATGGCAGAGCAGGTATTGGATCCTGACAGCAAGCCGGCGCCCGTACCCGGTGAAAAATGTAGCAACATGGAAAGCCCGTAAGCGAGCACCAGGCTGGTGAAACAGATGATAGCTGAGAAAAGCGCGTGTGACAGGCCATCTTTTTTGAGTCCCTGGAAAAACTGCGGACCAATGCTATAGCCCATCGAAAAGAGGAAGAGTAGAAAAAAAGTGGTTTTGCCCGAGGCCGATACCGGGATATCCCACTGGCCGATCAATATACCTACCAACAGTACAGCAGTAACAGTTCCCAACGTAAACTTGCCTGCTTTCAGTTTGCCGATGAAAAAACCTATCGCCAGCGTGAGGAAAATAGCAATTTCAGGATAATGCCTTAGCGTTTCTTTTAGCCATTCCATGCCAACATGATTTAAAGTTGTATCACGGCCAAGAGTATGGTAGGGGGGAGCAGGGAGAGTAAGGGAACTGGTATATTATTTACAAATTAGTATTTAAAACAATGTGACAGCGCTTTTTCCTAACCGCATTTCCTGTAAACCTGCTCGTTTATCTAAAGAATTCAGTTCTCCTTTGCTTACTACCAGCTGTTGACGCTTTAACGCTTTCTTCAAATCCCCGTAATCCTAAAAATCCCGGTTCAGACTTATATTTACGCCATGAAATTCTTTCCGGCCTTCTTTTTCATGAGTACATTGTTTTTCCTGGTATCCTGTGGCAGCTCCAAAAAAGCCGTTACGGCCAGTGAGCCGGCAGCCCGCCTCTTGCCAGCCCTGCCCGTATCTCAGATCAATATTCCCATCAAGGTATACATGAAACCCCTGCTGGATCTGATGGACAATATGACCGCCAAAGAATTTACCAGTGAAAAATGGCCCAACTATCTCCAAAGCGGTTGCGATTTTCGGTACAAATACCGCTTTGTACGCTCTCCCTTCATCTTCACCTGTGTGAACAATAAAGTGAATATTGGCTTTCGCGGCAACTACCAGATTGCCGGCAGCCGTTGCGTTTGTGCCTTTGATAAACAAGTGTCTCCCTGGGTAAGTGGTAGTTGTGGTTTTGGAGACGAGGCCCTCCGCAGGGTTGATCTCAATATCAGCTCCCTGCTCAACCTGCTGCCCAATCACCAGGTAATGACTACTACCCGCCTTGAAACACTCAAGCCCATAGACAAAT
>CBIHOV010000034.1:0-98159 GCA_966211765.1 uncultured Paraflavitalea sp. | reverse complement strand
AGGTCCTGCTACGAACTCCGATTTTTGAAACTTACACAGTTACTGAGACAGTCCCCAAAAAGAGCCACAAAAGACAAGAGACGGATGAAGTGGCGAAGCCCTTGTCTTTCCCTGTATTTCTTCTGTATTCTGTATTCTGTCTCCTGTATTCTCCTCTATTCTCCTGTCTTCCAAATTCTTCATTCTCTTTTCTGGCCATTCCTCCTTAAATTCGCCCAAAATTATTCCTGCATGAATCTCCACGAATACCAGGCAAAAGAGTTACTGAAGAAATACAATGTACCGGTACAGGAAGGTATCCCGGTAGACAGGGCTGATGCAGCCGAAGAAGCTTATAAGAACCTTAAAGTACAGTATGGCAATAGTTTCGCGGTCGTAAAGGCCCAGATCCATGCCGGCGGACGCGGTAAGGGAAAGATCCGTGGTACCGAGCAGCGCGGTGTTGCCGTAGGTAAAAGTGCAGAAGAGATCAAGCAGATCGCTTCCAATATATTGGGTGGCGTACTGGAAACCATCCAAACCGGTCCTGCCGGTAAGCTGGTGAGCAAGGTATTGGTAGCCCAGGATGTCTATTATCCCGGTCCCAACCCCATCAAAGAATTCTACTTATCCATCCTGCTCGATCGTGGCCGTGGCCAGAATGTGATCATGTACAGCACGGAAGGTGGTATGGACATTGAAGAAGTTGCCCACAATACCCCCGAAAAAATATTCAAAGAGTGGGTACACCCCGGTGGTGGCCTCCAGGCTTTCCAGGCACGTAAAATTGCCTTCAACCTGCAACTGAAAGGCGAAGCCTTCAAGAACTGCGTAAAGTTTGTTACCAATTTATACAATGCTTATGTAGGATTGGATTGCAGCATGCTCGAGATCAATCCCCTGTTCAAGACAGCCGATGAGAAGATCATCGCCGTTGACTGTAAGATGAACCTGGATGACAACTCCCTCATGCGTCACCCCGATCTGGAAGCCATGCGTGATATCAGTGAAGAAGATCCTACAGAAGTAGAAGCCGGCAAATACAACCTCAACTTCGTGAAGCTCGATGGCAACGTAGGTTGTATGGTAAACGGAGCCGGACTGGCAATGGCAACCATGGATATGATTAAATTGAGCGGTGGTGAGCCCGCTAACTTCCTGGACGTAGGCGGTACCGCCAACGCTACTACGGTAGAAGCTGGTTTCCGCATCATCCTGAAGGATCCCAAAGTAAAAGCCATCCTCATCAATATCTTCGGTGGTATTGTACGTTGCGACCGTGTGGCGCAGGGTGTTATCGACGCTTACAAATCCATTGGCAATATTGAAGTACCCATCATTGTGCGTTTGCAGGGTACCAATGCCGATGAAGCCAAGAAGCTCATTGAAGAAAGTGGTCTGAAAGTACAGAGCGCTATCCTCCTCAGTGAAGCAGCTGCCCTGGTGGGTAAAGCAATCGCTTAATTGGATTACTGATTATATATTATTGATTATTGGGTCGCTGAATTTTCAGCGACCTTTTTTTTGCCTGAACTGGGATCGTTAATTTTACCCATCCCATAAATCTATAAAATCCCAGTTCAGACATTCGACCGATTTCCTTGCCTGCTGCAACGAAACTTCACTACCGTTATTTATAATAAAAGCAGGAGTAATAGTAATAAAGCTGGTTAAATCCACAACTTCAAACTATTCGTAGATAGGCCAACCTTCTTATCTGCAATATGAGTAGTTTAGAGAGCATATATCACCTGGAAGAACAAAAGTCAGAACAGGATCTTAAATTCCTTTTTATTAGTAAAGGGCAACAGGATGTAGTTAAGGTAATCCAGTATTCTTTTGTACAGAAACTTTTTGGCAAGAGCGTTTATAATCTTGGGTTTGGAGATTATGATATAGTTATGGATGCCATCGTTGATGATGTCAATACAAATAATGGAGACGCTTTTAAAGTCTTAAACACTGTATTAAGTACGATCCCCACTTTTTTTAAAAATTATGGCGATTGCATACTAATGGTACAGGGGAGTGATGGGAGACCCGAGTTTATGGAAACATGTAAACAGACTTGTGTGAAGAAGTGCAAGGATGAATGCAGGAACTTTAATAGAAGAATAAGCCTCTATCGAAATTATGTAAATAAAAACTATGAGCAATTAATTGTTGGTTATCAGTTCTTTGGAGGTCTCAGGAATGAACAGGGAAATAGCGTTTTAGAAGGCTACATCCCAGGTAAGAAGTATGATTCGGTATTATTAATTAAAAGAAATGATTAAATTTGCAATATGAAGGCTAAAGAAAATAAATCAAAGAAGATGGTGAAAGTGCCGGAATCCGGGCTCTTGTCTTTAGTGGCTTCAAAACTTAAAGGCAGAACGCTGTTCCCTAAAAAAGTCGAGCATGCAAAAAAGTATTTGCAAAAAGTAAAAACTTCAAACTCATAAAACTCATTCCGATAACTGGCTCCATGCCATCCCATCCTACCCATCCCAAAAATCTCACAAATCCCAGTTCAGACAATCCCAGTTCAGACTATTTCTTCCCTCCCGCCTCGCTCATAAACTTCACCAATATAGAAACCACACCGGTTACACTGGTCAGGATGGCGCCCACTTTTTTGAAGGCTTCTTCCTGGGTAATGAACAGGAATATACCAATCAGCAGAAACATCACCAGCAAAGGCATGCGCACCTGCTGCCACCTGCCACCGGAAAGGTATTTTTTCCGGATGTCCACTTCGGCCGTCTCGTCGGCCCGCGTAAGGATATAATACCGGAAACCCGGACTCAGCAAATGCAGACGCCCATCCTGCACAATGACCAGGTCATTTTTGATCAGCCGGTGAATGCCGTCTATATTCTTATAATTGATCACGCCATATTGTGCCAGGCTCATCAACAGCCATTTGTCTTCTTCGCTACAGGCCGCCCATACGGCATCAAAGAAGATCCTGCAGCAGGCAGCCTGCTGTATCACCAGGGCCTCATAGGTTTCCACCTCCTGCAGGGTTACCGGTTCGGCCTGGTGAGGGCCGGCAGGTACAAAATAATCCCGCAAACAGGCAGCGCCCTTCATCTCAATTTTCTCCCGGTAGCTGCTGTTGGCATAGCATTTTTCCAGGAATCCACCGGGCAGTATCACCGACGCGCCGGACTTAGCTTCCTCCGGCCGCATCTCCTGCCAATGCACAAAGCGCAGGGAAAAGAAACGGTAAATGGTGGTGTGTATCAAACTGGCGATGCCGAATGCGAGTAGTAGACCGATGATCACCAGCACCACCCAGCGGCTACGCGCCATCACATAACGGGTAGGCAATACCGAAAGCACCAGCAGGGAGGATGCCTGGGCGGTATCGGGACCTACCCGGTCGCGCGCAAACAGGCCTTCCCGCGCCGGCTGCCAGGTAAACTCTACCTTCTTACTGCAACAGGTATCCCAGTGCCAGCGTTGATCAAAAGAACCATTGCGCAAAGCCGGGTAAAACAAGGGATCATTGTAACTGGGAATGATACTGTTCACCGTTTCGAGGTAGAGCCCTTCCGATCGTATATTGAGCAGCGACAGCTTGTGTTGGTGCCTGGCATGTTGGGCAGAGTCCACTGCGCCGGGTCGGGTGATGGTATCCTGGTAAATGGTATAGATGCCCTTTGTATAAGCGATGGTATCGATATAATGGGCGGGTGTCACGGCGGCATCATGGTATCGCAAGAAATGCTCAATGCCTGGCTTGCGTTGCGCCAGCTGGGTGGCCAGGTACAACTGTTCCTTTTTTACGGATTGCCTGATCTCATGGTTCTGGGCAAACCAGGTAAACATAGAGGCCGGCAGGGAGGCAATACAGAGGGTGACCATAAAAATAAACAGGGCATGCCAGGCGAGGTAGTCCATGCGCAGGCGTTTCCACAGGGGTAAGCTGAGCAGCCATTGCCAGGCCGGCAGCCTGGCCAGGTGGATCTCCGGCTGCGGCAAGAGATATTGATAAATGATGGCCAGTAAGAGCATAAAGAGTCCGCCCTGGAAAGTGTAGAACAGCCAGCCATGCTGCCAGCTGAGGTGGCCCCAGTAGCCACACAGGATGGTTAGTACGCCCTGCAACAGCACCAGGGTCACCACACGGCTCCGCGGGATAGCCGGGATACCGGGCGACTGTTCATCAAAATACCCTCTTAGGGCAGCCAGGGTACTGAATATATTGGCCGGGGTAAGACAGGTGATAAAGAAAAGCAGGTAGCCATCGTATTCGTTCATCCAACACAGTATGCCGCCCAGGTAGAGGCCCATCAACAGGCTGCCGGCCTGGTAGTAAGGCAGGAGGGAAAGCCTGGGCAACATCCAGGGCGAATAATCAGCCGGGGCAAACAAGGGATGGCGGTTGGGCTTCCAGTACAGGATGGCCATGCACAAGAGTACCAGCAAGGCATTGCAGCTTAAAAAAAGCAGGGCAAAAGCCAGTATGCGCATGTGGACCGCCAGGAAATAACTTTCATTGTAAAAAGTGACCAGGTACAGCGGGGGCTGTTGCAGCGGACGTATATAAATGGAATGGGGTTTACTGTACAGCAGGATATGGTTGAGCACCGTATCCTGGTGGCTCGTCACCGCTTCTTTAATCGCCCGCAGGTGCCCGGTCTCATCAAAAAAATTCTCCTTCAGGGCTTTGCGCATATCCGAGTGGGTATATACGTTACCCTCGCCATCCATCAGGCAATACCCATAGCCGGGTGGCAGGATGGTATTTTGCAGGGAATATAAATGGGTGCTCATCACCACCACCCGTGCATCATTTACCAGGCTGCGCTGTGAAATATTGATCTCAAAATCACCGCTGGTCCAGCTGTTCACCGGCTCCATCACCATCAGCGCCTGCTCTCCCTGCTGCTGCGGGGCGACTGCAAAGGCCCGGTAATAACGCCGGTTGCTGACATCAATAAATTTGATGGTAGCGGGATCATCGATCTGCACTTTCCACCGTTGCGTGCCGGTGCTATCCAACCAACTCATCCGGTTAAAATAATAATAGGCATTGTCCTTCGGTTGGCCCTTGCCCGCCCAGGGGATCAGGTAGGGGGCTGCTCCGGGCGATTGCACGGGCAAAGAATCTGTTGGCCGCCCGCTGCCCTCCCCTATGCGCCGGGGGCTGTCTTTTTGCTGGTGCAATTGGCTGTCAAAAAAAGTCAGCTGCCGGCCGGCCAGCTGCAGCTCGCGGCTAACGGCACTGTCTATTTGCTGCGACAGGCTTCTCAGGTTGGTGGCCGTCTCTTTGCCACTGCGCAGCAGCAACAATACATGGATGATGATGAGGGTGATCATGGCCGTACCAATGGCCACGGCGGCGGCAGCCAGGGCAAAGTCGCGGGTGCGCAACAGTTCCTTGCGGCTCACGAAATACAATTTCACAAAGGGCAGGCACAGGAGTACCAGCAGCAGGGCAATGATCACGGGGTACACCACTTTCAACGGTATGGTATGAATGGCGGCATAGTAGGTGCTCCCTTTTACCACGCCGCATAAGACCACGGGCTGTCGCTCCAGCAAAAAAGACCAGGTAAATAATTTATAGGGCATGCCCCGGAGGGTTACATCGGTGGTTTGCGGAAAGCCGCCTCCTTTCTGCCGCAGCAGGAGGCTGTCGCCGTTCATATCTTCCCGCATGCCGAAAGTATCGGCGCCATATACCACAATGCTGGCCGCCTCACAGGCACGCACCAGTACAAAGGATTCAAAGAATTCTTTACGGTAGGCAAAAGCGGGTTCCAGCAGGGCTGCTACCGGCATGGCCAGGTTCACGCGGGTATCCTTATCCGTAGACATCGGATATACCAGGTGCCAGCCATTGTTCCAGGCAAACTGGGCCGTGGTGTCTTCGGTGGCAGTGGCTCCGGTTGGTTCTTTGCCACAGGTGAATACCCGGGCGCCGGTCATCACAAAGGCCGGGGCCGACAGTTTCTTTAGCCGGGCATCCAGGGAGTCGATGCTGGCCGCCGCACTTTGCTGCAGGGTATTGCTGTACAACTGGCGCAAGTCGCGGTTACGGGAAATAATATTCATCTGTATGCGGTCGAGCAGGGAGAAACCATATTGGTGCAGGCTGTTGCGCTGTGCCGGGATATAATAGAAATAGTAGAGGGAAAAGAATGTTCCGAACAATAAAAAAATGGCCAGCAGAAAAGCTATGTTACGTTTACCCGGCATACAAGTGGATTTACGATGAGCCGGCACGGAATAAAAGGAACTGGCAGGTAAACTAAAACTACTTAATTATTACACACTAATCAATACAACTTTCGTGGTATATGTTGCAGGGCTCACAAGTCCCCTTGCATAAATCTTTTGAGCATACTGATGGTAGATCCTATATAACGTTGTGTCTTTTGCAATAACTGTTCATACACCACGGAGTTTACGGTTTCGGGTTTTTGTTCCAGGGGGAAAAGGTAGATGCTGTTCTTTTTATCGGCTTCCAGGTGGCGTATGGAGTACCGGTAGGCATTGTCCTTTACTTCTATCTCTAATTTCAAGGCGATGGGCACAATGAAGCCCGAGAACCAGTGGTTGATGCGCATCATGATATGACCTTTACCGGTATATACGGATTCTACAATGGCCACAGAGTCCCAGTGAATAATGAAAGGCTGCATGAAAAAGCTACGCGCCCTGTGCTTCAGTAAAGAGTCGGGTGCATTGAGGGTGACCTCCTGGGCATATTCGTATTGGTCCAGCCCATTGCGGGGCAGTTGGGCTTCTGCCCGGGCACTCATGATAAGCAGTATGAAGTAGAGCGCACGCATTGTACTACAAGGTAGAAAATTCAGGGATACCTGCAAGCAATATATTATGTGTGGCGGCAACCCGTTTGCGGGTCGCCAGGCCTTGCACGTCATTTTTTTATATATAATGAGAAAAGTAGTACTTTTAATTATTCTTCCACCTCGTTACCATTACTCAAGGCACTATCCTTCCCCCAGGAACCCATCCTGTGTCAAACATTCCCGGCCTTACACCATATATCTTTCGGAAAATCATTTGGTTAAGCATCCAATGTGCTGAAAAGTCTTTTAATCACTGATTAGTTGTATTCCATCATGAGAGATCAAACACCAGGTCATGATTGGATAGAAGAATTTAAGGAAGGTAAGGAAGGGGCGTTTAAGCAGGCATACCATGAATTCTTTTGTCCTTTGTACTATTTTGCTTTGAAGCTGTTGCAGGATCAACAGGAAGCAGAAGAAGTAGTATCCGATGCATTGTATAAACTGATGCGCGACTACCAGAAATTTACCGACAAGCGGCATATACGCAATTTCCTGTATGAGGTTACCCTCAACCGTTGCCGCGATGTAAAAAGAAAACGGGGCAGGTCGCCGGCTACTGCGGGCGAACCGGAGGAGGAATCCATCATCGACAATGAGGAGCTGGTGCTCAATCTCATCATCAAAACAGAAGTGATGGAGGCCATTACCCGGCAAATAGAGCAATTGCCCCAATTGCAGCGCGAAGTGTTTTCCCTGTTCTACCTCGAGGGGCTGAGCATGAGTGAGATAGCGGCGCGCCTGGGTAAGAATGTAGATACCATCAGGAGCACCAAATCAAAGGCGGCGGCACAGCTCAGGGTGGTGCTGGGCCCGCGGAAATTCCTGCTGCTCACCAGCTGGTTATTAATTATTCGTTATGAAATTATTAAATAATTGTTCCAACCGGGGTTCGTTTTTCCGGAAACGTCGTAATAAAGAGTACGGCTCTATACCAACCTTCGTTTGCTTCACCTTGCTCTTAAATCTAATGCTATGAATATTGACGAGGCCAGTGCTATCAGTATGCTTTTACTAAAGCAGTTGCGGGAGGGATTGTCGCCCGAAGAGGAACTGACCTGGCAGCAGTGGTTAAGGAAGAGCAGGTACCATCAGCAATTGTGGGAGGAGTTTGCCGATGAGGATCTGTTCAGGCGCCACCTTCAAGCCTATACAGCGATCAGGAGGGCTGGGGAGTACAGCGGAAAGGAAGTTGAAGCGGTGCGCACACCGGTCGTGCGAAGTAGTTGGTTCCGGTTTGTAGCAGCAGCATGTATACTCTTACTATTATCTGCGGCGGCTTACTTACTGTTTAGGCCAGCTGGCAGGCAGTTATCAACAACCGACAACAACAAGCAACCTACCAACAATATACCAGCAGGCCGCGATGGCGCGGTGCTTACCCTGAGCGATGGTACGCAGATCGTGCTCGACAGCGCGGCCAATGGGCAGTTGGCGCAGGAAGGGAAAGCTACCATTACCCACAAGGATGGGCAGATCAGTTACCAGGGCAGTGGCTTAGAAAAAGGCAAGCTCTTGTACAATACCACCAGCACGCCAAGGGGGCGGCAATACAGGTTGCAGCTGGTCGACGGTACGAATATCTGGTTGAATGCGGCCAGCTCGGTTACCTACCCTACGGAGTTTACCGGCAACAAAAGAGAGATCACCATTACCGGTGAAGTGTATCTGGAAGTAAGGCCCAGTAATAAACCGTTCATTGTTCATATTGCCCATCACAATACCGATATAGAAGTAGTGGGCACCCGGTTTGCGGTGAATGCTTACGCCGATGAGCCTTATGTGCGTACTACCTTATTGGCCGGTGCTGTACAATTAACCACCCAGGTGCAGGGCAAAAGCACCCGTGTACTATTAAGACCAGGTAATCAAATAAAGTCGAGCCATGAAAATCTGGAGTTTCTACAAGTCGCAAATACGGAAGAAGCCGTTGCCTTTATGAATGGCTTCTTCTATTTTGACCATGCGGATATTAAAACCGTGATGCGGCAGCTGGAGAAGTGGTACGATGTGGAGGTATCTTTTGAGCAGCCCGTTAGTACCCGCACTTTTGAGGGTGAGATCCAGCGCAACCTGCCCCTGGGTGTAGTGTTGAAGATACTGGAGAGAAATGGGGTGGCGTTCAATGTGGAGGGCAACAAGGTAATTGTGAAGTAAGTACTAAAATCGTTTTTTGATACGCACCAGCATGTGCAACGAGTGAGGAATACAAGGACATATCAACAGACGGAAGGTGTCTACCTACCGTATTTCTTGAAACCTGTTTCAGTGGGTTAAGTCTCTGATTAGTTTCTCTTAGTTGTCATCATCCAACTCATTGTCACCGTCCATTGGCCTTAGTCCTTCGCAACACAGCAAAATCTATCTTCTTTTTTCCTATGCGGGAATGAAGAACCCCTAAATACCGTAGAATGGCTATCGTAAAACGCAATACATAAACTTCCCGTTTGTGCTTCCCTGAAATCCAATCCTCTTGTTAAAACTATAAAATCCAACTTGCTATGAACTACACTTAATTATTCCTACGAATTTTCTGCGCTATATCAAAATTATCATTCCGTTCTCCCATCCTACACCATTGATTATTGAAAAGCCAAAATATAGTTTATCGCTAATCAATGCATTCTCCATTAGATGGACCGCGGCCGGTTGTACCCGGAGCGATTACGATTGACTTCTCTCAATTGGTTATCCTGATTAACCAAACTCAACGATTGTTATTATGCAGGAATTGCCTATCCGCAACTCACTTGCTATGGCGGGAGCCATTGCACGCAACCTGATAAATGCCTATGAATCGATAACAATATTGTCCCGTTCACCTAAAACTGCACGGGTTATGAAGCTCACCATATTACTCATCATTGCGGGGCTGCTGCAGGTGCAGGCCAAGGAAGGCTACTCGCAGCAGCTCACCATGGATGTGAAGGACGAATCCCTCATCCGGGTGTTTTCCATTATCAAGAAGCAGACCGGTTATGTATACTTTGGCGCTTCGGAATTGCTGGCAAAAGCCAGGCCGGTCACCATCAAGGTAAAGAATGAGCCGCTGGAGAATGTGCTGAGGTTATGCTTCCGTGATCAACCGTTTTTGGATTATGTAATTGATGGGAAAACGATATCGGTGTTTGAGAAAAAAAAAGAAGTTGGTGGCATCTCGGCTGTCAGTCAGCTGCCTTCTGGTGCAGCTATTGATGTTAGGGGGCGGGTGAGCAATGAGGAAAATGATCCAGTGGCTGGGGTGAGTGTGTTGGTGAAGGGTACTAAGACTGGAACTTCCACGAATGGGGATGGGGAGTTTACACTGAATAAGGTGCCATCCGATGCTGTCCTGGTATTATCTGCAGTAAATATTCAATCTGTAGAGGCGGCTATTAATGGTCAGCGGAATTTGAACCTAAAAGTGAAAGGCAAAACGGGGAAGCTGGATGAGGTGCAGGTGATAGCCTATGGCAAAACCAGCCAGCGCTTCAACCTGGGCAATGTGACCACCGTGAAGGGCGAAGACATCGAGAAGCAACCCGTGCAAAACCCGCTCCTGGCCCTGCAGGGCAGGGTGCCGGGTTTGGAAGTGACGCAATTGACGGGGGTGAATGGCGGAGGAGTACGGGTGCGGGTACAGGGTAGGAATAGTATTAATGCCGGGCTCGATCCCCTCATCGTTGTTGACGGAGTACCTTTTCCTTCGCAGTTAGCAGGATATACTATTATGGAGGGTACAATCGTACAGGGAGGTAGCCCGCTGAATTATATCAATCCCTCAGATATAGAGTCGATCAGTATTTTAAAAGATGCCGATGCCACAGCCATTTATGGTTCCCGGGCAGCCAATGGCGCCATTCTCATTACCACCAAAAAAGGCAAGGCCGGCAAAACCGAACTGAACATCAACCTGCAACAGGGCTGGGGCAAGGTGACTCGCAAAGTGGATATGCTGAATACCCGGCAATACCTGGACATGCGCTATGAAGCATTTCGCAATGATGGGATAGACTGGACGGCCTCCAGTGTTAGAGCCAATGACCTGAAACTCTGGGATACTACCCGCTATACCGACTGGCAGAAAACCCTGCTCGGTGGCACAGCCCAATACACCAATATTTCCGCCAATGTATCCGGCGGCACCCCCACCGTTCAATACCTGGTAGGCGCTACCTACAACCGGCAAACCACCGTTTTCCCGGGCAATTTTGATGACCGGCGGGGAGCTGTGCACCTCAGCATCAAAGGCAATTCCACCAATCAGAAATTCCGTATTGGCGTGTCGGCTCAATATATGTACGATAAAAACCGATTACCCGGTATCGACTTAACAAATTTTGCTATTAACGCCCCCCCTAATGCGCCGTCCCTTTACAACGCTGACGGTACCCTAAATTGGGCGCTTAATGTATCGGGCAGCTCTACCTGGGATAATCCGTTAGCATACACGCAGAACTATCACTTTTACAATGCTACTCAAAACCTCGTGAGTAATCTTCAATTGGAATATATCCTTTTGCCCGGGCTCACAATTAGAAACAGTGTTGGATACACCAACCTGCAATCAGATATTAATACCACCACCTTCCTGGAATATTACCGCCCGGAGCGAAGAGCTACTTCCCAACGGACAGCAGAACGAGGGCTTCGGACCATGAATAGCTGGATCGTAGAACCGCAACTGCAATACAATGGCCGCCTGGGTAATGGGAAAATAGAAAGCTTGTTGGGCGCAACCGCGCTGCAAAACACTGTAGATTTTTTAGGGTTAATGGGCACCGGGTATAGCAATAACTTCGTAATGGGATCATTTGCAGCAGCCAAAAGAATTGAAATATTAGCCTCTGGCAGTTCTATGTATCGGTACAATGCCCTCTTTGGCCGGCTCAATTATTCTTGGGAGGATAAATATTTACTCAACTTAACAGCGCGCCTGGATGGCAGCAGCCGTTTCGGGGACAATAATAAAACTCACACTTTTTGGAGTGTGGCAGGAGGCTGGATCTTTAGCCAGGAAAAATGGATGCAACGAAAACTGCCCTGGCTGAGTTTTGGTAAGTTAAGGGCCAGTTACGGCACTACGGGGAATGATCAGATTCCAGATTACATGTATCTAGCTCTTTATGCGTATTCGACGAGTACGATTAACTACCAAAATACGCAGGGTTTACAGATTTATGACCTCTCCAACCCCAATCTGCAGTGGGAAGAAACCCGCAAACAGCAATGGGGCCTTGACCTGGGCTTTTTGAATGATCGGATTACACTTAATGCCTCCTATAACTGTAACCGATCTTCCAATCAATTAACCAGCTATGTGTTGCCCATCATGACAGGCTTTACCAGTATCATCTCCAATTTCCCTGCCACGATACAAAATACCAGTTGGGAATTTACCCTGAATGGAGCTGTCCTAAAACGAAAAGGGTTCCAGTGGACCAGCAGTATTAATTTTACTTTTCCCCGTAATAAACTTGTTAGATTTCCCAACATAGAAAATACGCCTTATGGTAATCCCTTGACGGGCGTTCTGGTAGGGCAACCGCTTGGCACTATAAAAGGGTTTCGGTATGCAGGTGTGGACCCCAATACCGGTGATTACCTGCTATATGATATACACGGCAATGCCACCTCAACACCAAATGAGGAAGACCGAACAGTATTTAGATACGACCGGCAGGAATTTTATGGGGGCTGGCAAAACAGCTTTTCCTATAAAGGCTTGCAGTTGGATTTCCTGTTTCAGTTTGTATATCAAAAGGCGCAAAGAGAGTTTTATTATTTGGCTAGCAATATACCTGGAACAAGTGCCAGATCCACAGGAAATCAACCGGTAACTGTGCTCAACCGCTGGCAAAAACCGGGGAACAATGCGCTGATTGCCCGCTTTACAACAAGATTCGACTTCCTTATTTGGCCTTTGGCCACCGATGCCGGATATAATTATGACGCTTCCTATATCCGCCTGAAAAACGTATCCCTTTCCTGGCAATTGCCTGCATCCTGGCTATCCGGAACAGGCCTTCAAAACACCCGCCTATACCTGCAGGCACAAAATCTTGCCACGATCACCAAGTATGCTGGCCTTGACCCTGAAAGCCGGGGAGAAAGCTTACCGCCCCTGCAATTATGGACAGCGGGTGTACAGATAAAACTATAAAAGTTTGAACCAACCAGGCAATAAATTCTAACACAATGTGTAAGTCAACTATACAACACGATAATAATAATAGGAGGAATTCCATCTTGGTTATATTGGCACTCGCCTTTATGCTGCCCCTTAATTCCTGTAAAAAATGGCTCACTGTTTCGACTACCGGCGGCGCCATCACGGAAATCAGTGTGTACTCCACCGATGCCACGGCCATTGCGGTGCTGAATGGACTGTATAGTTCCATGAGCAGTTCTGAGCTGTTCCAGGGCCATCGAAGCATTACCCTGTTCGCCGGCTTATCGGCCGATGAACTGACCTTGTACAGCGGTGTAACCGACAACACCCATATCAGTTATTATACAAATCAATTAGCGTCAAACTCTTTGATCAATGCTGGTTCAGAACATTGGGCATTGTTGTATCCCTTTGTGTACCGCTGCAATGCTGCTATGGAAGGGGTAGTTGCTTCCACCCTCCTCAGCCCTCCTATCAAACAACAATTGTTGGGGGAAGCCCTCTTCCTGCGTGCTTTTTTTTATAGCTACCTGGTCAACCTCTTTGGCGATGTCCCCTTGGCCCTTACCACCGATCCACAGGCCAATACCTTACTGCGCCGGGCGCCTAAAAAAGAGGTATACCAACAGATCATTGCCGATCTGGAAAAGGCAAAAACATTACTGAGTGACGATTATTTAAAGGAAACCTTGCTGACTTCCACCACCGAAAGGGTAAGGCCCAACAAGTGGGCCGCCGCCGCGTTACTGGCAAGATCTTACTTGTACGCAGAAGAGTATGCGAAAGCGGAAGAACAGGCGACAGGGGTGATCAACAATTCCGATCTGTATGGTCTGGTTGCCTTGAATGAGGTATTCCTGAAAAATAGTAAAGAGGCCATATGGCAAATACAACCCACTACCTATGGCTTCAACACAGAAGAAGGCCGCCTGTTTATTATTCCTGAAACAGGCCCCACCGATGCAACAGTTTTTAATCCCAACCCGGTATATCTCAGTGACTTCCTGCTCCAAAGCTTTGAACCGGGTGATCAGCGGGGAGTTTATGGCAATTGGGTGAATACGGTTAGCTACCCCATCTCCGATACAGAGATAGACACCGTGGCTTTTCCCTTTAAATACAAGGTCAGCGTTTCGCCGGACGCCGCTTCCCCCAATGATATGACCGAATACCTGATGGTATTGCGCCTGGGAGAGCAATACCTGATTAGAGCAGAAGCCCGGGCCAGGCAGAACAAGATAAGTGGCGCCCAGGAAGACTTGAATGCCATCCGCATAAGAGCAGGCCTTGGCCCCACGCCAGCAAATGACAATGCTTCGCTATTGACAGCTATACTGCATGAGCGGCAGGTAGAGCTTTTTACGGAACTCGGGCACCGTTGGCTGGATTTGAAACGGATGGGCCAGGTGGATGCAGTCATGAGTACTATAACACCCCTCAAAGCCAATGGGGCACCCTGGCAATCTTATCAGCAATGGTACCCCTTACCCTTTAGCGAATTGGGCAAATCACCCAACCTGATGCAGAATACAGGGTATTAAGCTTTCATCCATCAACTAACCTATAAAAACAACCCAATGAGGCAACTATTGATCTTTTTATTGCACTTACCGCTGATTACCTTTAGCTGGCAGCCAGGCACCGATACAGCACCCAAAACAGGCCGGGGCATACAATGGACCGAAGGGCTTTCCTGGGAAGAGGTAAAAACCAAGGCCAAACAAGAGAACAAATACATCTTCCTGGATATCTACGCCACCTGGTGTGGCCCCTGCAAACTCATGGACAAGGAAGTATACCCCAATGATACACTGGGCGATTATTTCAACCAACGATTTATCGCCGTAAAGGTACAAACGGATCAAACGGCGGCTGATGGGGAGCAGGTAAAAAACTGGTACAAAGATGCGGAGGTAATCAGCAAGCAATACCAATTGGAGGCCTATCCCAGCTTTATTTTCCTGAATCCCCAAGGCGCTATTGTAGAAAAGCAATCAGGGTATAAGCCAGTAAAAGAAATGATCACCCTGGCGCAATCTGCCACACAGCCCGGTAAAGTCTACAATGATCCCTATGCAACATTTGAATCCCTGGCGGCCGATTATAAGAAGGGCATAAAAAAAATGGACCTCATGCCCTACCTGATACAAACGGCCTTCCAGTTAGGAGAAAATGAGCTATTCAAACAGGCAATAAAAGAATATACAAACTATTGTCTAACATTAAAGCCCAACCAGCGTTATACAAAAGACAATCTACAAATGTGGGCTGGCTTTGGATACCTCAGCAGCAAAACACGGGCTTTCCATTTTTTTTTAGAAGATGGAGATATTATAGACCGGGTAATGGATCAAAAAGGGTTTGCACAAATTGTCGTATGTCGCACCATTGAAAATGAAATCGTATGGCCTTTTTTGCAGGCAGCCAGCAACAATGATCCGCAAATGGCGCCAGGCATGCTGATCGGAGGAGACGGTGTAAAAGTCAATTATGATGAAGCCAACTGGAAAGAGCTATATGATACAATCTGCAACAAGTATGGAAAAGACAATGCCAAAAGAGCTGTGCTTAACGCCAAAGAGCAATGGTACATGCGCAATCATAATTCCTCTGCTTTGGCGAAGCAACAATTAATTAACCTGAAAGCATACCCTCCAGACATTACAGTTCCAGGCAATCGGGCAGTTTATAATTCGGCCGCCTGGAATATATTCCTCTGCTCCACGAACAAAAAAGAAATGAGGGAGGCGCTGGCATGGACCAGAAAAGTGATTGAAAAATACCCCAATTGGTCCGACGCCCTGGACACCTATGCCAATTTACAGTATAAGTTGGGACACAAGGAGGAAGCCATCAATTGGCAACTTAAAGCAATAGCCGCCGCAAAAACTCAATCTCAGAAAGAAACGCTGATGCAGGTATTGGAGCAGATGAAACGAAATGAACCGACTTATGTAAATAGAGGGGCCATCTGGAAATAACCTGCTAATAAACAATCCTGCCAAAAATAAAGTAGTTTTTAAAGAATATACTGAATTATTCAGGGATATCTTCTCCCTATACTTGTACCAGTAATGAACGCTTATGAAACACATTATTTTTTATTTATTGCTGTTCGGTTATGCAATCAGTTTGCCGGCACAGAATAGTTTTCGCTCAACAGTTCCTGCCGCCGCCTCATCTCCTTCCCCCTCGGACCGATGGGACCTGTCCAAATACGTATGGAGCCATACCCATGCTACCCATTCCAAAAAGGACAAGCCTGTCCTGGACTTCGAGGCTATCGATCAATGGCAAACCATCGGACCAGAGGAGGACTTCTCTATTAGCCCCAACGCCCAATATTTCGCCTATAGTGTTAAAAGCAGCAACGAGACCCTTGATAGCTTGATCGTACAAGCTGTTACAGGTGCCTGGCAGCAGGCTTTTCCCGGGGCTATTCCCGGCCTTTTCTCCAATGATAATCAACTCTATGTGTTCCAGGATAAACAGGACCTCTGTTTCCTGCAACCCGGCACCAGCCAAATAGAGAAGATACCCGGTGTTGTTGCCTGGCAGCAACCCCTCTACAGCAGAGGTGAATGGATAGCCTACCAGGTGCAGCAACCCGTACCTGCCGTGGTGTTGTACCATTTACCCACGCGAAAGAAATATACATTCGAAAACGCCACCAGTTATTCCTTTGATGAGTCAGACACCTGGCTGGTCTGCAAGTTGAACAACGCCGCAAAGGAATTAGTGCTCCATCACCTGCATACCGGAGAGGAACGGCGTTTTCCTTCAGTAGCAGGGTACTCATTGTCTGAAAACGGCAAAGCGTTGCTATTGCAAACAATCGAAAGCAATAAGCTACCAAACCTGCAATACATTAACCTGAATACTAAATCCAGCAAAAACATTTGGTCTGCTGCAGACAGCAACACCGTAGTAAATGGATTCTCCCTTGACACTTCCGGTCAGCAGGCAGTATTTATGCTGCAGGATCCCGCCCCTTCCATCTGGTATTATAAGGATGGAATGACAAAGGCCGTATTAAAAGTGAACCAGCAAACAACCGGTATGGATCCCGGTTTCGTTTTCGGGGGCAGTATATCTTTTACTTATGATGGGAACTATATCTTTTTTGATATACAAACCAAGCCAACCCTATTACCGTCAGCCGCGACCGATGCGGTAAAAATTGATGTATGGAGCCATAAAGATCCCATCCTCCAAATTACTCAACCTTGGCTCTTAAAACAACCGGCAAAAACTTATTCCTGTATTATTCATTCACAAGGAGACCGGGTGATCCGGCTGCAACAGCCCTTTGAAAGCCTCATCCCACCTATCAAAGGTGATTTTGTTGTCCTCATCAAAAGAGGTCAGGAAGTTATGAGTGATCGGTTTTGGGAAAAAGATTACTATAAAGACAGCATCTGGTTGGTATCCCTAAAAGATGGAACCCGCACACTATTAAAAACCAAAATAGGTGGCTCCACTTGGTTTTCCCCGGATGGCAACTACCTGGTTTATTTTGACCGGGACCAGCAATGCAATTATTTCAGCATTCATTTGGTTACGGGTAAAGTATCCAAGATCTCTGCGGGCATACCAGCCTTGCAATTAGGCATAGATAAGGGAGGGGAAAGTTATTATATTCAACCACCTGGCAAAGACCGGGCGGCAGGTATTGCAGCCTGGTTGGAGAAAGACCAGGGCGTGTTGGTATACGATGAATTTTATGATATCTGGCAATTGGACTTGGCCGGTAAAAAGCCCCCCATCAATATCACCAATGCTTATGCCCGGCAGCAGCATATTCGTCTTCGGTTACCAGCCTACCAGATGGAAACGCCCGTGATCGGTGCAAACGATACTTTGTTGTTGAGTGCCTTTAATACCCAAAACAAGCAAAGCGGTTTTTTTAAAAAAATACTGAGCGATAAAAAAACGCCTGAGCGCCTTTTTATGGGGGATTGTATGGTAACACCTTTGTTTATTCCTGGAAATAGCAGCAAAGAATATTATTATAAGCCACTCCACACGCTCTCTCCTTTGCGCTGGGTGGTAAAACGGCAGCGGGCCGATGAAGCGCCTAATTACCAATTAACGGCTGATTTTATCACATATCAAACCCTTACCAACCTGCAGCCGCAAAAAAAATACAATTGGCTCACTGCAGAACTCCATTCCTTTAAACAAATGGATGGCACTACCAGTCAGGGCATATTATATAAACCGGAAAACTTTGACCCGGCTAAAAAATACCCTGTTATCGTAGTATTTTATGGAACTCTAACTAAGGGGTTGCATGAGTATAAAATCCCAACGTATATAAGTTCACCTACTACACCTATGGTTGCCCCTGCCTGGCTGACCAGCCATGGTTATCTCGTGTTTACCCCTGATGTATATTATAAAAAAGGTCAATGGGGGCCTAGCACACAGAACACTGTAGATGGAGCAGCCCTTTATATCAGTAGTTTACCCTTCGTCGATGGCAAGCATATAGGAGCCTGCGGACACAGCAATTCCGGACGCTCCGGCTATTATGTGCTGACACATTCCAAATCTTTCGCGGCCATGTGTATAGGATCAGCCACAACAAATGTTATTGAATCAGCTTTATCTACGTTCATACGTGCTTCCGGAGGTGGGAGAGAAAGTAGCCTATTAGAAGGGGCAGAGGTAACTGGATATGCGACGGGCCTGGGCAGCCTTTGGCAAAACAAGGAGACGTGGCTGGATCATACTGCCGTATTGCATGCCGATAAGGCAACCAGCCCAGCACTTTTGTTCCACAATAAAAAAGACGGCGTTCCGGCACGCATGGCAATGGAAATGTTTATTGCCCTACGACGCCTGGAGAAAAAAGCATGGTGGCTGCATTATGAAGAGGGAGGACATGTTTTATTCAAGCCAGTAGATCTAAAAGATTTTACCATTCGCTATACCCAGTTCTTCGATCATTACCTCAAGGGAGCGCCACCACCCAACTGGATGGCAAAGGGTATACCCTTACAATTAAAAGGTATTGACAATGGGTATGAGCTGAATCTCCAAGGGAGTTGTGGAAAAGATTGTCCTGTATGCAATGCCAATAGCACCAGCAGACTCAAAAAATAAAAACATTGCATCAACCCTAAATGGTTGATGCAATGTTTTTATCATTAGATGGGGAATTGCTAGCTACTTCTTTGCTTTTAACCCCACCACTTTGTTGATACAATCCAGGTTAGCGTTACAGCCCGTTGCAGGCTTCGTAGTAGTACACCATGCATTGGCACCTGAGGGTGCTTTGGTCGTTACGCCGGCTACGAGATTCGGACACTTTAAGGCGGCTCCATTAGCGACAGTGCATACAAAAAGTTTGTCCACAATGCGTACTGGTGTGGTACAGAAATCAGTGTCAAATTTTACTTTTAAGGCCAGTGCGCCCCCCACTATGCCCAGTACCAGCAAAGACAGCAACATAAGTTTTACTCTTTTCATAAAACACTTTTTATAGTAAAGAAAAAATAATCCCTGCATAGGCAGGAGGTCTCTATCCCTTTTGTTTCTCCATAAAATAATGAAGTTTCCGTAGGCTATGCTATACAGCAATATTGCATCAACCCTAAGTGGTTGATGCAATATTTGTTATTTGCTATTGGACAAATGGTCGCAACAAATCACGAATGCTACATTATTCAGCACCATTATCGTCTAACCCTTGACGAGTAACCCGGCAATTCGGAGCAGGATTACAGTCTGCGTCATTGTTCGTCGTAGTGTAACACCAGGAATTAAATTGAGTCGCGCCTGCAGTCGTTACCGCTGCTATAGGATTCGGACAGGTCAAGGCCGCACCACCAACGGCAGTACAGACATGCTGCCCATTAGTAGTAATAATACGAACTGGAGTGGTACAGTAACTAGCGGAAAATCTTGCTTTAAACGCCATTGCCCCACCTACTACGCCCAGTACAAGCAGGGACAGCAACATCAGTTTTACTCTTTTCATAAAAAAGTGCTTTTTACATCAAAAAGCTAAAGTTTAGGTTTACTATTCGCCTACTCTATTATAGTGGTTTTCGGCTTCCCCACATCGCCCGCCGAAGCCTTGGCGTAGGCGGGCATAGCTGAAACTTTTCCACAGCAGGGCCCATTGCTTTAGGAAAAATCAGCAGAAAGTCCCGGCTTGCCTGATCAGGGTAAGCCAGCTTATTGCGCAATACATTTATTCTTCCGCCGCCTTTTTGATCTGGCTGCTATAAATCTTTCCTTCGTAAGTTTTATTCAATTGCTTATTTCTATTATAAATAGCCATATAGGGTACACCGGCAATCTCAAAATAATCGCTCACTGCACGGGCCGTATCCACTGCCGTAACAATATTAGGGTATTTATCCAGGTTATATTCTTTCCTAAACGCCTTCAGATCCTGCAAGGATAAGCTTGTAATGAAATAGAATTGAATATGCTTCAACTTTTCCATATCCTCCGTGATCTCTTTTGTCTGATCACGGCAATAAGGGCAAAATGGACTGAAATAAAAAAGGGCTACTGATTTTCCGGCGGGTATGTCCCGCGTATGTATCCAGGTAATACTGTCTGGCAGCAGTAAATTGAAATCAGGCATGGCTTTTCCCTCAAGGCCTGTTTCCTTCGGTTCGGCACCAAAACATCCTGCCAAAGTGAAAATGATAATACAGATAATAAGTTGTTTCATATCGTGGTTATTTTTTCGTTTTTATCATCCGATCACTTGCCTTATTTCTTCCTCTACAGATGGGGAATGAACCCGGGAAGCCTGGGCAGAAAGCTGCATGCTTTTCATCAATTGGAATAGCCAATCCACCAGCAATAAGGTAAAGGTAGTCGTGAGTAATACAGGGAAAGACTGGAATCGCAAGGCTGCGGAAGAAGCGCCGATGGTGAAGAGCGCATTCAGCAACCACACCATCGCACCCATGAGCAGGAGCTTATTGAAAACCCGGTTGTATTGCCAGCCTTTCAACAATAGAAAGTACAACAAACCAAAGAACATGAGTACATTGATAATCCCGGACAGAATGGGATAATAATCCAATACCCATATTTTACCATAACCAATCCTGGTCCTCACCCTTGGCTCCTCATACCCAAACCACCTTTGTGCTTGCCTCGTTACTCCGATACTTCCGGAATTATAGTTTTCCAAAAACTCAACTGGTGGGGCATAATATTTTTGGGAATTGGGCCATATAAAATGGCGGAAATAATAGCTGGGGTATTTTTTAATGATGTGCAGCCCATACTCCCGGTAGAAAGGCCCCATGCTGGCCCATTTCTTTAATTCCTTGGCGGATGTATCTTTCGCAAATAAGCCATTACGATATTTCGTTAGTGGCATCCATTCTGTCCACATATAGGCCGTGCTGGCTATCAATGCTTCTGTAGGGAATTTTTTTGTATCCCGTGTACTATCATAATATTGCCGGATCATATTATCGAGTGCCTGGAATTTTTTTGCTATTGGTTTACGATCACTGCTATCAACATATCGGTAAGCATACATAGCATTATTGGCCATCAACCAACCGCTAAAAGGAGAAAACTGCCAAAGGCCGGTGAGTCGCTTGTATTGATAACTGGTGTACCCTACAAATAAACCGCAAAGCAATATACCCGCCCCGGCGCCCAGTATCTTTTGAGGTAACGACATTTTTGACAAGGCAAAGGCAATGAGGGTGATCAATGGATAGATCAGCGCATTGTACCGGAACGTAAAAGCCAGGAACAATACCAGGGCCTGCCATACAACGACTCTTTTAGAAGGATGGTGCACGATCCACAGCAGCAGGGAAAACCAGGTAAGGCTCAAAGCCGCAAACAAGCAATCGCTGCTCACCAGGTTGGCCAGGTGCCAAAACAGCGGATTGATTGTCATAAACCCCAACAGGATATACCGGATCACCCGGCCAGACTGGTAAAAATAAAAGATGGTAAATAACAAGAACAATGCACTTGCCTGGAGTGCCAGGTACTGAAAAGTCACCAGCAGGGTATCCGACCGGCTGAACACGCTGAATAGGCGCAAAAAATTTGAATAGCCAACAGGGTAGGTAGCAATCCTTTCATTTGCCTCCGCCGCCTCGAGGTAGACAAAAGAATCACCATGGATATAACTGGCAAAGGGGTACAGGTATTTAAAAATAGAAACCTGGATGATTATCAATCCAACCGCCACCAGCAAGATCAATCGGTTCCTTTTGTCTTTCAGCAAGAAGTCCTTAAAGGATAGGTAGATAGTCGGAGATAAGGTTTCCATGATTGTTCTTTTCATTGGTGAGCAAATTAGCGGGTAGAAATATTAGTATTGTCACTAAAAGCAACAATATCCTCATTTTTTACTTTGTCGGACCGTAGTGCAATCAAGACACATTGGCTTAAAAATACCAGGCAGAATGGCAAGGTAATGATCACCGGAAAGATCTGGTAGCGCAGTTCAATAGGAGCAGCGAAAACACTAAAAAGCATATTACAAAACCAAACTACCCAAACACTTGTAATAATCCATTTACTCAATCTGCTCAACTTTTTACCTCCCCCCCAACATAGGAACAAAATACTACAGATCAGGAATAAGGAATTTATAATCGCCAGTAAATGCGGGAATAAACTCATTATGTAAATTTGCCTGCTCTTAGCATTGACCGGCAGTTGATTATTCTTCCAGCCAAACCAATCAACAGCAACCGGATCCACCGTTTTGTTACCAAGATTATAATACTCCATGAATTGAGAAGGAGGGCCGTAATAGCGAAAAAGATTTGGCCACAGATACTGTTTAAAAAAAGAAACGGGGCGCTGTTGAATCAGGTAGCGGCCATAATCCGCATATAAAGCTCCCACAGATGCCCATTTGACAAAATATTCGCTTTTTCGCACTCCCCCCCCCTTCTTTTTCATATATACGACCAATGGGGACTTGAAATCCCAGAAATAATAAACACCGATGTCCTCATCTGGTCTTTGGGCCAGCAAGCGCAATGAATCCAGATGCCTGTTCACCAGTCGATGCAATTCCCGGAATTCTGCAGGAACAGTTTTCGGATCAATAGCTTCTGAATAAGCATATCCATATAAGGAATTGGCCGCCATCAGCCAACCACTAAAAGCCGCAAATTGAGACGTATTGGTTTTTACTTTGTATTCGTGCCGCGTGTAACCTATAAAAGCCATTATAGGCAGAATAATAGCACCGATTCCCAGTAATTTTGCCTTTTTGTCCATCCCCTTCAAAAGAATAATAGCGATGCTAATAAAAGGATAATACAGCGCATTAAATCTAACTATAAACGCTAAGAGCAATACCATTGCATGAACCAACAGCAACCATAGAGAAGGCTGGTAAATAATCCACAATAACTGGGTAAACCATACCAGGCTCAGGGTAGCAAACAAACAATCGCTGGATACAAAATTAGCAATATGTGGCAACAGGGGATTTACGATACTGACTGCCAACAAAGTCCTAAACAACCATTTCCCGGGAGACAAAAGATACCTTATCGTAAACAGAAAATACAACACACTGGCTTGTAATAACCCGTATTGCAACACCACCAGAACCAGATGGGACCTGGTGAACAGGCTTACCAATTGCAAAAACTTAGAATATCCTATTGGCCATACATTAATGAACTGGTTATTACTGGCCGCTTCCAGGTAACCATAAGAATCCGGCGGAATAAAATTGGGATATGGGTATAGGAGCTTTAACCAAACAAAAGCAGCCACTATTGCTGTCATTGAAAATCCTAACAGCATTTTATTTTCCCTATCCTGCCAAAGCCATTGTAGAAATGATTGCGTTGTTATGACCTGCTGAAACAACATTATGCCTTTTCTAATGATTGATTTTCTCCTACAGCCACTACTGCCTCTTCCGTCTTTAGTACCTGGTTATTAAAGAGGGCATATCTCAGGATACAATAGATTGCTTTAACGCCATCGCGCCAGCCGATCTTTTTCCCCTCCGCAAAGGTGCGGCCATAATAAGAGATGCCAACTTCATAGATGCGGATACCGGGCACCATGGCTATCTTGGCCGTTACCTCCGGCTCAAAACCGAAACGCTTTTCCTGCAGGTGAAGGCGCTGGATGATCGCCGTGCGGAACAGCTTATAGCCGGTTTCCATATCGGTAAGGTTCAGGTTATTGAAATAATTGGAGAGAAAAGTGAGGAACCTGTTGCCGATGGTGTGCCAGAAGAACAAGATACGGTGAGCATTACCTCCCATGAAACGGGATCCATACACAACATCAGCCCTTCCCATTATTACAGGCTTTAGGAGGCTATTGTATTCGCCGGGATCATACTCCAAGTCGGCATCCTGGACCAACAGGTATTCGCCCGTCGCCTGGCCAATGCCCGTATGGATGGCCGCCCCTTTTCCCTGGTTGATAGTATGCTTAAGGTATTTGATGTTCAGGTGCTGCACAGCTGACTCATAGCCCAAAATCACCACTTCGGTGTCATCAGTAGAGCAATCGTTCACAATGATCACTTCTTTTTCTATGTTCCGAATGAGCTTCACCTCACCTATGCGATCGAGCACTTGGGCAATGGTATTCGCTTCATTGTACACTGGAATAATGATGGATAATTTTTTAATGGCCGCTAATGGCTGGCCCGGCTGCTGATTATCCACTGGAGTTGTGACTGGCATGGGTCCCGGAGGACTGAACATACTAAATGTTATGGGCATAAAATACTGGTTACTATGGTTTGGATTGATTTTGTAAAAATGCGCAGAGACTCGACTATTAATCTGCCAGCAAATTAGCACTGGAGAATAGCAATATTTTCACAAAACACAACAAGATTGTCATTTTCAATAGACCGGCCCTTCGAAGTCAGAAAGATTAATTTTTCCAATCCAAACCGGCTACCGTAGATAGGCAATTGGGAGCAGGGTCACATCCCAATATAGGTTCGGGTATAGTACAATACACGTTATAAACTTGGGGAGGTATAATCTTAATATTTGGCTGAGAATTTGGGCATGTTAAAGGACTTCCAGTACTGTCTGTACACAAGTATGTGAAACCATTCAATCTTGCCATTGTCGTGCAAAATCCACCAATAAATTTTGCTTTAAATGCCATAGTACCACCCACTATTCCCAGCCCCAGCAAGGATAGCAACATAATTTTTATCCTTTTCATAAAAAAGGTTTTTTCATCCTACAACAAATTAGCATAGCGAAACAGCAATATTTTCACAAAACATATGCCTTTTGTCATTTCTTTTGTCCTGTATAAAATAGGGTAGTTTTTAAAGAATATACTGCTCCTTTGCCAGCCGCTTTCATCTTATTCTTGCTCCAACAGGTGAGCAAAGTAGTTGCAGTCATATTAATCATCATGTGGCCGTTTGGCTTGGTGGCACAATCCGACAGAACGACCATACAGGGAAGGTTGGTGGATTCTCTGTCGGGGGAAAATCTTGCCAATGCCAGCATAGCCTTAATGAAGCAGTCTGATTCTATGATCATCCGCCAATCAATCAGCCACAAAAATGGTTTTGTGATCGGCAAAGTACCGGCCGGTCAATTTTTATTACGCATCAGTTATATTGGATACAGGGATACTATTCTTGCTGTTACTATCCGAAAGGAAGACAGTCTCTATAATATCGGCACCTTGAAGCTACCCAAATCCACTAAAGACCTCATGGAAGTAGTGGTGCGGTCGGTGATACCACCCGTGATCATGAAAGAGGATACGATCGCCTTTAATACCGCTGCTTTTCAAACGCGGCCGAATGCAACGGTCGAAGACTTGCTGAAAAAACTACCAGGGGTGGAAGTGGACAAGGATGGTAATATCACCGTGCATGGACAAACCATACAGAAGATATTTATTGACGGCAAGGAATTCTTATTTACCGATCCCAAAATGGCCTCGCAAAACCTGTTGGCCGATATGGTGCAGAAGGTGGAAGTATTCAATGAAAAAAGTGAAAAGGCCCGGCTCACCGGCATCAAAGATAAGGATGCCGCCCGCGTGCTGAACCTACGGCTGAAGCCGGATAAGAAAAAAGGGTTATTTGGCAATATAACAGGCGGCTATGCAAGCAATGAAGCGTATAACTTGAAAGCCAGCGGTAATTATTTTAAAGGAGATGCTTACTTTTTGGCCACCGTCAATAATAGCCACGGCAACCTCCAGGGAACAGGACCACAGCGCAGCAACGCCACTGACCTTTCCATCAATTACCGGGATAGCTGGAATGAGCAATTACAGTTTACCAGCAGTATTACTAATAGAGACAATAATGCCCAGAATTCCATCACCTCGCAAAGAGAAACTTTTTTTACCGACTCCTCCATTTTACAGGACGGGCTATCGGTCACCAACGGCAAAAGCAATATGATTCGTGTGAACCTGAAATTGGATTATATCATTGATTCCTTCAGTAAAATGGAATTGGGAACTGGCATTTCCTTTTCCCACAATGAAAATAATGTAACCGACCAATCAAGTACGCTACTTAAAAAAGGCGACCTGCAATACCTGTTGAATACAGCCGGCAATACCAACCTGGGTGCCAACCAGGGGAATAACCTCAGCTTTTTCCTCAAGTATCACCGCGGTTTCCGCAAACAAGGACGTTATTTGGGGGTGAGTATCGATAAAGGGAGCAGGCAGGGTAAGGGCAACACGCAACTGGCATCCGCTACCCGCATTTATGATAAAAACGGTATGTTGACCGACAGCCTGCTGCGGGACCAGGCATCTGATCCTTCGTCGAACAACTCCAATTTCAAGTTAGACATCAACTATACCGAGCCGCTGGGCAAAGGACAAATACTTGATGTTGCCTATAACCTGCAACAATCGGCAGCGGCTGCCCAACGGGAGACCTATAATTACAACCCAGTCACCGGAAAGTACGACAAGAGAGACAGCCTTACCAGTAATTCCTTTATCAATAAAAACCTGGCACAGCTTTTTTCGCTGGGGTATAATTATTCCCGAAAAAAACTGCAAGCTCAGCTGGGGTTTTCTGTGCAGCTCACCCAACAGGACAACAACAACCTTTCCGGCAACCGGGCGGACATTCAACAAAATTTCCATAATATTATGCCCCGGGCTTCCCTGATCTATAGTTTCAGCCCGCAGAAGAGCCTCACGATCTCTTACAATGGCAGCAGCCAGCCCCCTACTATCCAACAATTGCAACCAGTGCCGGATTATTCCAACCCCTTATTGGTCCGCCTGGGTAATCCTGCACTGAAAACTATGTTCACCAACACGGTTGACCTGGCCTATAAATATTTTACGAAAAACGGCAGCCAACACTTTACGGTACAAACCGGGTATTCCAGTATGATCAACGCCATCGCAAGTTCCGTAAAGCTCAATGCGCAGGGCATACAGGAGCATCAATTTGTAAATGTAAACGGCAATTACAATTTCACCAGTAGCGTAAACTACGCCCTCAACTTCAAACTGCACAAAGACCCTAAAAAGGGCAGCATGAACATGAATGTATTGCTGGGATATAACAGGGACTTGAGCCTGGTGAATACCCAACAAAACCTGCTGCAAACCTTTACGGCCGGCAAAAGTATAAGCATCCACTACAGCCTGTTTGACAAGTTTTTCACTGATCTCACAGCAGGTTTCGGCTACAACTACCCTGTCTATTCGATCCAGCAGAGCAATACCGGCGCTTTTATTGCGCAAAATTATAGTTGTAAACTGTCTTACGACTTGCCCTGGGGACTGGAGCTGGCTTCCAACATCGACTTGCAGCTCAACAAGGCACAAAACAACTGGGGTACTGCCAGCGCAGCAGTATGGAACGCACAATTAATCAAAAGGCTATTGGCCAACCGTAAAGGGGAGCTGAAGTTACAGGCCAATGATATACTCAATGACGGAATGGATTTTCAGCGGATGGTGAGCGGGAATTATATTGAAGTAACACAAACCAATATTGTGCGTCGACTATTTGTGCTGAGCTTTTTATACCGGTTCCGGGCCAGCAAGCTGTAACTGTTTCCCCTATTCTTGTACCAGCAATGATCGCTTATGAAAAAAATTATTTTTTATTTATTGTTGTTCGGTTATGCAATCAGTCTGCCAGCTCAGAACAGCTTCCGACCAGCAGCTTCTGCTGCGACTTCTTCCCCTTTCCCTTCAGATCGCTGGGACCTATCCAGGTATGTATGGAGTCATACCCATGCCGCCAACTCCAAAAGAGATAAGCTTGTCCTGGACTTCGAGGCTATTGATCAATGGAAAACCCTCGGACCAGAGGAGGACTTTGCCATAAGCTCCAACGCCCAATATTTCGCCTATAGTATTAAAAGCAGCAACAGGGCCTTTGATAGCTTGATCGTACAAGCCACTACCCGTTCCTGGCGGCAGGCCTTTTCCGGAGCCACTCCCGGCTTTTTCTCTGTTGATAATAAACTCTATGTGTTCCAGGATAAAGGGGACCTCTGTTTCCTGCAACCCGGCACCAGCAAGATAGAGAAGATACCCGGTGTTGTTGCCTATCAACAACCGCTTTACAGCAGAGGAGAATGGATAGCTTACCAGCTGCAGCAACCCGTACCTACCGTGGTGCTGTACCATTTACTTACCCGGAAGAAATACGCATTCGAAAACGCCACCAGTTATTCCTTTGATGAGTCTGACACCTGGCTCGTCTGCCAGTTGAATAACGCGGCAAAGGAATTAGTGCTTCATCACCTGCATACCGGGGAGGAACAGCGTTTTCCCTCAGTAACGGGGTACTCACTGTCAACAAACGGGCAGGCCTTGGTGCTGCAAACTAACAACGGTAATAAGCCACCCACGACCAACCTGCAGTATATCAACCTGTCAACTAAAGTAATCAAAAACATCTGGTCTGCTTCAGACACCAACACCCTGGTCAATGAATTCTCCCTTGACACTTCCGGTCAGCAGGTAGTATTTATGCTGCAGGATCCCGATGCTTCAATCTGGTATTATAAGGCTGGAATGGAAAAGGCCGTATTAAAAGTGAACCAACAAACAACCGGTATAGATCCCGGTTTCGTTTTTGGAGGCAGTATATCTTTTACTTATGATGGGAACTATATTTTTTTCGATATACAAGCCAAGCCAACAGTATTATCGCCCGCCGCGACCGATGCGGTAAAAATTGATATATGGAGCCATAAAGATTCCATTCTCCAATCTAGCCAACCCTGGCTGTTGAAACAACCTCCCAAAACCTACAATTGCGTCATACATTCACAAGGAGACCGGGTTATCCGGCTGCAACAGCCCTTTGAAAGACTCATGCCACCTATTAAGGGGAATTTTGTTGTCCTTCTCAAAAGAGGCCAGGACGCGATGGGCGACCGTTTCTGGGAAAAAGATTACTATAAGGACAGCAGTTGGCTGGTATCCCTGAAATCTGGTTCCCGTACACTTTTAAGAACCAGGGAGGGTAGCCTCATCAGGTTTTCCCCCGATGGGACCTACCTGGTTTATTTTGACCGGGACCAGCAATGTAATTATTTCAGTATGCACCTAACTACTGGCAAGGTATCCAACATCTCTGCCGGCATACCAGGCAGGCAATTGGGCGCGGATAAAGGCATGGATGATTTTTATCGGCAACCACCAGGAAAAGACCGCGCGGTAGGTATTGCGGCCTGGCTGGAGAAAGACCAGGGCGTATTGGTTTATGATGAATTTTATGATATCTGGCAGCTCGACCTGGCTGGTCAAAAGCCTCCCATCAATATCACTCAAGGCTTTGCCCGGCAGCAGCATATTCGCTTCCGGCTGCCTGCTTATTGGTTGGAAACGCCGGTGATTGGAGCCAAAGATACTATAT
Source organism: uncultured Paraflavitalea sp. (assembly GCA_966211765.1). Lineage (GTDB taxonomy): Bacteria > Bacteroidota > Bacteroidia > Chitinophagales > Chitinophagaceae > Paraflavitalea. The sequence goes on along the minus strand of CBIHOV010000034.1, from coordinate 68,383 downwards.
TGTTGAGTGCCTTTAATACCCAGAACAAGCAAAGCGGTTTTTTCAGAAAAATACTGGGCGATCAAAAACCGCCTGAACGTCTTTTTATGGGTGACTGTATGCTCACCCCTTTGTTGGTTTTAGAAAAAAGCAGCAAGGGGTACTACCGAAAGGTGCTCAGCGCTGCCTCACCCGTGCGCTGGGTGGTAAAACGGCAGCGGGCCGATGAAGCGCCGCATTACCAGTTGACGGCTGATTTTATCACTTATCAAACCCTTACAGACCTGCAGCCGCAAAAAAAATATAATTGGTTCACAGCCGAACTGCATTCCTTCAAACAAATGGACGGCACTACCAGCCAGGGAATACTATATAAACCGGAAAACTTTGATCCCACTAAAAAATATCCCGTTATCATTGTATTTTATGGAACCATGTCCAACCAATTACATGTCTATGCACCGCCTATGTATTTGGCATCTCCTACTACAGCAGGAAGGGGTGGTCCAGGCTGGATGGTGAGCCACGGGTACCTGGTATTTACACCCGATGTATATTTTAAAAAAGGGCAATGGGGACCTGGCACACAGAATACCGTAGACGGAGCAGCCCGTTATTTAAGTAGCCTGCCCTTTGTCGATGGCAAGCATATAGGAGCCTGCGGACACAGCAACTCCGGCCGCACGGGCTATTATGTGCTCACCCATTCCACGGCCTTCGCAGCCATGAGTATAGGTGCGGGCACCACCAATATCATTGAAACAGCATTATCTACAAATATACTTGCAACCGGAGGGGGGAAAGAAAGTAATCTATTAGAATGGGCAGAGGAAACCTCTTATGGCGGAGGCCTGCGCAGCCTTTGGCAAAACAAGCAAACCTGGCTGGATCATACGGCCGTATTGCATGCCGATAAAGCAACCAGCCCAGTACTTTTGTTCCACAACAAATACGATGGGGCTCCGGTACGCCAGGCTATGCAAATGTTTATTGCCCTGCGGCGCCTGGAAAAAAAAGCATGGTGGCTGCATTATGAGGAGGGAGGGCATACTGTATATAAACCAGTGGATCTAAAAGATTTTACCATCCGCTTTACCCAGTTCTTTGACCATTACCTTAAGGGAGCTCCACCACCCAATTGGATGGCAAACGGTATCCCCTTACAATTAAAAGGAATTGACAATGGGTATGAACTGAATCCCCAGGGAAGTTGTGGAAAAGAATGTCCAGTGTGCAAGGCTAATAGTGCCAGCAACCTCAAAAAATAAAATAATTGCATCAACCCAAAGTGGCTGATGCAATATTTTGCCAATTGGCACCGGACAAATGATCGCAATAAAACTCAGATGCCACCTTATCTTACTAATTATTATTGTCCAAACCTACAGGCTGAAAAACGCAAGGTGGCGCAGGACTACAATCCAGGTCCCCTAAATTTCGCGTAGTGTAACACCAGACGTTAAAATCAGTTTTAGCTACAGTCTCCACAAATATGATTTTATTCGGACAGTTTAAGGGACCTCCACCAACAGCAGCACAGACATGCAGCCCATTGGTAAGTAAAATACGAACTGGTGTGGTACAATAAGTAGCATTAAATTTTGCTTTAAACGCCATAGCGCCACCCACTACGCCCAACACTAGCAGCGACAGTAGCATCATTTTTACTCTTTTCATAAAAACGCTTTTATAATAAAGAAAACAACTCATTTTTTCCAAAGGCAAGCTCCTGCGCATTTTGCTCCTCCACAAAATAATGAAGTTCCCATAGGCTATTCATACGGCAGATGATCTCAACAAATCAATGCCACATTTTCAATTATCATGGGCTAACCCACTAACAGTAACTCGGCAATTCGGAGCAGGATCACAGTCTGTGTCACCGTTTAACGTAGTGTAACACCAGGCGTTAAATTCAGTGGGGGCTATAGCCTCTACCTGTGTTTGCATACTCTGACAGGTCAAGGGCAAACCAGCGGCATTAGTACAGACACGCTTCCCATTAGTAAGAATAATACGAACCGCCGACGTGCAGTAAGTATGATCAAATTTTGCTTTGAACGCCATAGCGCCACCCACTACACTCAGCACCAGCAGGGACAGCAACATCATTTTTACTCGTTTCATAAAAAAAGTGCTTTTTACCTTCAAAAAGCTAAAGGTTGGTTTTTAAATATACCTACTCTTTTATTGTGATTTTCGGTTATTCCACAGTATTCCAGGGGCACTTAGTCATGAATGAAAATATTCCGGCTTTAACACGGGATAGGATATGAGCGGTATCCTCATTCAATACAAGCCCAGTGGCGTCGTTTATCACATTGGTAAGCCGATCAAACGATCTCAACAAATCACAGATACTACATTATTAACTAATCAAAGGTCAGAGCTACCACCTGATTAACGCAAGGCTGGCCACATGCTAAACCTAGTTGTGCCGTAGTAGTACACCACGCGTTAAACTGTTGGGCGCTTTGAGTCGTTACACCTCCTATTACATTCGGACACGTTAGGGCCCCACCACCAATAGCAGTACAAACATGAACCCCATTAACAATTCGTACTGGTGTAGTACATAAGACAGAATAAAATTTCGCCTTAAATGCCATAGCGCCACCGACTACTCCCAGTACAAGAAGGGAGAGCAGCATGATCTTGATCTTTTTCATAACAATGGTGCTTTTTAAATTTTAAAAAGCTAAACTTTGGATTAGAGAAAGAGGTTAATTAAAACATCCATCATTGCGCTTGTGGAAAAGTTACCACATGAAAGTATCAATATGTTCATTAAACATATCAATATTCACATTATTTATTCGAAGTACTTCAGGTAGTGGAGAGATTGTCTGCAATCCCAATATTGCTTCCCTTTTGAATGACATCGGCCGCGAAATGCTTGCGGTATTGCAGGGGTGTGAACTTCTTGAACTTTAGGAATTGCTTATGAAAATTGGTCATGGTATTATAGCCACTTTCATAACAGATATCCAGTACCGGTTTATTGGTTTCCTGCAGCTGGCTGCAGGCATAACCAATGCGCATTTCACTCAAAAATCAATATAGGTTGTATTTGTGCTGCACTTGAAGTAATTGCAAAAGACAGTCACACTCAGTCAGGCGATTACAGCTACCTGCCGCAGGGCACTAAGTTCACGGAAAGAATCACCATTGGAGCCAACCTATTAAACCCGGCGTCCGCGTTAACCAGGAACGCCAAACCATCCCCAATCCAAACAAAAGCGCTCTCCGTAAATAAGATGAAAGGTTACCTCAAAAGTGTTCACCATACACATACCATATGACCCTATATCAGTTCATCGCACTTAAAGAAGAAGAACAGCTGGCAGCAGTGACAATGTTTGGAGTGGAGTTAGCCCAACGCATTGAAAACGAATACAAAATAAAACTTTACCAGGTGGATGGGTTCTACGTGCAGGTTTACCATCACCTGTTAGATGATAAGATTGAGAAGCACAACTGCTTTTTCTCTCCTGACGTCCTTACCCCCTGGCTTGACCAAATCCAAATCGACAACCTGCTTTAACCAGGAAGAGTAACTGGAATACCACCCTCAGGAGAGCTGCACCTTTGAAGAGCTAAAGATGAATACAACACTCAGTTCTTCTTGCTTGTGCCCCCTGGCACACAGTGCCCCAAAAGGGTATATAACCAGCCTACGTCACCGCGATGTGCCGTAAACCAATAAGTAACACTGCCAGATCACTCAATATTCCTTGATATCACGCGCCAACCACAGCAATCCCCACTCTTACCCCCCTAAGCAGCTCCAGCCCCCTCTTGTCAATGCCCACCACCCCAGTAGTAACCAGCATAAAACTGCCACACAAAGTTATTGCGGCATGCCATCCCACCCCGCGCTCCAAGCCTTGGCGGCAATGCCGCCAAATGGGTCGGCATAAAGCTTTGGAATAGATCTTCAACCGCTCATCCTGCACCAGCTGTTACAAGTAGTCAGCTTCACCAATCCACGCATTTATTTCCGCGTTCCATTTGGCCTGCGCCCATGCCGCAATGGTTGCTGTGCAGCAGCTTTTGCTGCCTTTATACTTAATTATTTATTTATGAAAGTTTATCTCGTTACTACAGTTGCCGGTTGCCTCGTGGGCATTGAAAAATGCCGGGCCTTTATCGTGCTGCCCGCTCAGGAGGCGGCATTTTTAAAAGAGTATGCAGGATGCATCCTGCAGTCAGGCTGTTGCCTGGCCGCTTTGCCGCCTGTTACCATCAGCATGTATAGCAAGGGCCTTTAGGGCCCTGCTATTTTGCTTTTGCCCCCTGGGCATTTCATATATTAGTGATAAAAGGAGAATAATAAATAACCTCCTAAAAGACTATGAGGCGCTCAAAACGACGTACTGTCACTTTTAAAGCGATGCCCCGTCAGTATTTACATGACAGATCATACTTTTTATGCAAAAATGATGCTTCTCGTTTAGCAACACATAGATAATAATGTCCTTTCTTGATATCATGATAGCACAATACACTACTATTCGAAGCATTATTCTGAAAAACAGGAAAAAGCCATTGGAGCAACTTCTTGGAAATGCACCGAATAAAATTCCTGTTTCCTTTTTTGCCAGGGCATTGCATCTTTCTCCAGGAAAGATAAGTTACCTCCTTAGGCACCCCGACAACATAACGGCTGAGCAATGCCTGAAATTGGCGGCAGCACTAAATGTTCGCGAGGATACATTTTATGATCTTTCTGTGAAACAGTTCAAGATCTATAAGGAGCGCTTTGGTTTTAAGGTAGACCATAGGCATTGGACGTTGCGCAAAAAGCGGATCAAAAGAAGATAAGGTCTGAAACGGATCAAATGACCGAACACCCTATTCCACAAAAAAGAGGCCGTCTCAAAAGTAATTGAGGCGGCCTTTTGTTTTGTGTTAGAGGTTATCCACAAGTCTGCTCACCCACTCAGCATTTAACTGGCCGCCATTACCCTCCGCTTTACGCCTCCATCAGCCACTGCTCATCGCTGAAACAAGAAGAAAACCTCGTCCTTTCAATATAGGCGGGCAGTTCCTGCAGCTTAAGGAATTTCGATCTTTCACCAGGAATAACGTCCACCCATCTTTTTACAGTTATCCTGTCCAGGTTCAGCGTGAAGGAATGCTCACCAAGCAAATTTAAAACAACCGCATTTACAGCGTTTTTAAACGCCTTATCCGGCATTTTATGCCTGTCGGCAAACACACAGGTCCAGGGCTTTTTATCATAGCCCAATAAATGGGGGATAAACCATAGGTTGTGCGGTTCGATACCCGTATGCCTGTGTTGCTCCTCAATCAAAAAGTCGATTGGCCGGGGCGGAAGAAATCCAATAATTTCCCATCCTGGTATAGGTGGAGCTTCCACGATCAGCCCTTCTACCTGCTTGAAATATTGACGCTTTCCACCGGCTGTGATAATGAACTGCGGTGTTGATCCGTCTGAGGGAATAAAAAACCGGGGAGATAAATTTGTTCCACATAATCGTAATTGAACAAGCGCTTTCTCCATCCAGTAACATGTCTCCTTTTTGTTCATCTTCAGAATACCAAGGTAAGTGGCTTGATTTTCCTGAAACCAATTCCAGAAATCCTGCTTTAAAGAAAATGCCATATAGCAATAGCTTTTAAAGTTTAACAATTAGTGCTGATCGATTATTGCCAGAGTTTCGAAACTCTTCACTTATCCAGCATACCTTTTTGCTCCTCCAGCTCTCCCCGTTCATTGATAAAACAGGAGGAAACATTCACCCTTTCAAGATAGGCCGGTAGTTCCTGTAGTTTCATCATTTCGGACCGCTCTCCGGCATCAAAATCATCCAAACATGCTACAACAACCGCACTTAGGCCCAGATTAGCAGAACGCTCTCCCAGCAAGTTGACAATCACCGCTTCTACAGCCGCCTCAAACTCCAGGTCCTCCCTTTTGTACTCCTCAGCAAATACAACAATGAATGGCGGCTCATCTTCTATTAAAGTGGGAATAAACCAAAGGTTGTACGGATCAATCCCTGTATGGCCATATTGCGCTGAAATACCAAAGTCAATAGGACAGGGTGGCATAAAGGCAATGATCTCCCATCCAGGTATGGAAGGAGCTTTGGATACCAACTCCTCTACCCGCTTGAAGTAGTTATAATTACCATGGGCCGAAATAATCAGCTTAGCCACTCCACCATCATCGGGCAGGCCAATACAGGCGTATATCTTTTTAGCGAATGAGCGAAGATGGACCTCTATTTCATCCATCCAATACTGAGCTTCTGGCGCTGCCATCCGGTCAAGGCAGCGGTAAATTTCACTATTGTATTGAAACCATACCCAGAACTGTTGCTTTGTTGACAATTCCATATACTAAATTTTTAAAGTGGAGCCATCATTATTATTCATGTATTATTTTCCTTTCAACACCGTATATACATGCTCTACATCAAGTTTTATATAGGTACAAAACTCGGTGACAGTAATGGGTTGGTGTTTTTCCTTTCCGAGTTTTGTACGGATCTTTTCCAGTAGCGTCGCCGCATGTCGCTCTGTTTTACGGGTGAATAAGGTTACATCTTTCGGATAAATAAATAGATCAGGTCGATTGTTTAACATTGGATGTTTTTTTAAAGGTTAATGGATTAGCAAATTTTTTATCTTACCTGGTTTTATACAAACCTACAGGGATGGAATAAATAATACGAAAGGACACTTCCGAAACCGACAACATGTTCCAACTTTTCCATTTCTTCGAAACGGCTGCTGCAGCTGAATGTCAGCTATCCATCCTGGAATGTCATCGGGGCCCCACTGAAAAAAAGCCATAGAATTACAGGCAGGCTGGCGCCCACAGAGCAAAAGCCAATAAAATGAACCATAAATTGAGGGGATCCAAAGAAGAGAAACAACTTCCCTTGCCGCCGGTGCATCAACACCATGGCAAAGTGAAAAAAGGAGGCTACTAAGCAGGAACAATAAGCGTGAAAACAAGGACACCATCCTGCATGCACTATGCAAACTTCATGGCAAACTTAATACGCAATCGGTAACAAAAAATTAAAAAAAGATAAGAAATTGTATAAGTTATAGCACTTGGGTTATTCTTGTTGGTCACAAAAAAAAAGCCTGCCCCAATGGAGCAGACTGATGAGTAGATATACAACCACCCGGCCGGCAATACCCTGCCGCCAATTACCGGGCCTTTGCTATTTGCCTTTTTATCCTACTTAATGTCACTTCAGTAACCCCCAGGTAAGAGGCCAGGTACTTGGCAGGTACCCGTTTCAATAAGGCTGCATGATTTTTCAGTAGCCATTGATACCGTTCCAGGGGTGTACATAGCTGGAAACAATCCAACAGGTCATCCCACAGCTGATGATAGTGTTCGGTGAGCACACGGCCATTATAATTAAACTCAATGAAGTTGTTATAAATGTATTGCAGCTCTTCATGGCTGATATATAAAATACTGGTATCCTCCAGCGCCTGGATGGATTGTAAGCTGCTTGTTTGTGTATGAAAACTTTTAACAGCAAAAACAACATCGCCTTCTTTCATAAACCACGACGATACCTCATTGTCATTTTTTTCTTTAAAACAGCGCAGCAGGCCACTGAGAATGAAGCAAACATCACTGCTGGTAGCACCTGCTTTGAGCAGGTAATCTTTCTTCTTTATTTCCCGATGCTTCAGGTGTTGACGAAGGTGCGCTTTAAGGCTGTCAGATAGCGGATAAATGGAATCTAAAAAATGCATAAGTGTCTCCATAATTGCAATATTGGTTTTATTTTATTGGCTGGTCTATGAAAAAGGTAAAGAGGGGGGGAGCTTCAACCGATAGTGATAATGGTTTTTCTTCAGCCAAATATATCTAAAAACCAATATTGCAAGCAGCCTTTTTAAGGCCAACTTCTAGCTCACAATTGCGGTCTTATATCACCGTATGTTAGCTAAAATTGATCCTTTGGCCAACCCTAAACAACATGCGCGATCGCAGGAGCTACAGAGAACCTATAGACATATAGATAATTTTGACATAGAGCTTTCCCATATAGCTCGCATATCGTTCCCATATGCTTCCCATATCGCTCTCATATCAGTCTCATATAGTTCCCATATCCCCTTCATATGGCAAGCATATCCCACCCCTATACCTGTCATATATCAGCCATATCTCCGGCATAGTTCCGGAAGGGTTCCGGTATACCACATCCATATCACAGATATATCACATTCAGGTAATACCCATATAACCTTTATAGGCACTTGTAATGACTGAAATGGCCTCTTTCGGAAATATCGGAAAATGCCGTCGCTTCCGGAAGTCCATATTAGGATACCACCTCCTCCCCATTGTATGTTTGCACCACGTTAGTCATGACAACGTATATTCTTAAACGTTAAAAACAAAAAAACATGCCAAAGCAAAAAGGAACACACAGGTTATTGGGCACCACAGGTGACATGACCTACCAGAAAACAAAAGATGGATACAGCGCCAGGGAAAAGACCCATATCAGCGGCGATAAGATCAAGACCTCCGACGCATATGCCCGCACACGGGAAAACATGGCCGAATTTGGAAGGGCTGGCAAAGCCAGTAAATTACTGCGCGCAGCTTTTGCCAAACTCATCAAAGGAGGTTCCGATACACGCGTCACCAGTCGCCTTACCGGCAACTTCTCACGGGTGATAAAGACCGATCCGGTCAACGACAGGGGACTGCGTACCGTGACCGATGGCGACATCATGTTGATGGAAGGGTTTGACTTCAACATCGACAGCGCCCTCTTCACCACCTTTGTGGCGCCCTTTCAAACTTCCATAGATCGGGCTACGGGAGAGTGTACCGTATTTATTCCTCCCGTCGTACTCACGGATGTGGTAAAAAACCCGGAAGGCAGTACCCACATGCGTATTGTAACAGCCGCGGCAGCCTTGGATTTCGAAGGTCAGCAATATGTAAGTAGTTACCAGGACAGTAGCTACCTGTTGATCTCAAACCTTGCCACTGCTCCCATAACACTTACAACACAGCTGCCGGTGCAATCGCCCGACCCATTGTTTCTGATCATGGGCGTCCAGTTTACCCAGATCGTTAATGGTAAACCATATGCAATGAACAATGGTTCATTCAATGCCCTCACTTTGATCAAAGTGGATCCCGCTATCTAACGTACTGGTAGGGAGTATCGGTTTTGTTCACCCTGCGGGCTTACATCCATCATTTGGACATCGCTGCGACCTGTTATCGCAGCAAGCCAAAGAAGCCGCAGCAGGCTGATTGATCCGGGCTATATGGATCCAATCCTATGAAGTTTGCCACAAGGCAGTGCGGGCATATACAGAAGCTTCCCTGCCTGCCCGAAGCCGAACGGCTGGTAAAAGCGGTCCTGTGCGCAGGGACCGTTGCTACCAGTTCAAACCAGTTGGTGAAAGCTACTGAAGGGTAGCAGGTCTTTTTTCACCATTTAATTTTTAGTCGTATGAACAATATCATCAACCGCATGGCGGATAAAACGCCGAAGTTCTTCAAACAGTTACGTACCATCGGGCTGGCGCTGGTAACCGCGAGTGCCACCCTGGCCGCAGCCCCTATTGAGCTACCAGCCCTTGTGAACACCATCGCAGGGTATGTGGCCGTAGCCGGCAGCGTTATGGGCGCAGTTAGTCAAACAGCCGTTATGAACGAGGAAGAATAAGGCAGGCCTAAAGCCGATCAGGACGTCCTCCCGGGAGGGCGTCCTTTTTTAATCCACAATCCCAATATTGCTGCCCTTGCTGATAATATCCGCAGCATAATATTTCCGGTATTTGCAAGTACCATATTAATACTCCCAAAAAAGACAGAAGTGGAGTAAGTTTAGCAGTAATATCAGGCTTGGAAAAAAAATAAAGGGTTAATATTCTAAATCTATTGAAGTGGGGATTCTTCATAAACCCTTAGCTTAGAACAGGTGGAAATGTGTTCTAAGCTAAGGGTTTATGAAGGAATGCTATATACGGCATTAAAAAGACTACCTTAATGCTACTATTAGCATTGGTAAATAAAATATTTATGCTATATTTAGCATTGAAATATAACTTTAAAATGTTATAAACAGCATAAAATGAACTACTGGGATAAAAAAATAATCAGGCAGCAGTTGGATGGCAAACTGGAAAAGTTTAAATCCTTACCGTCCTTCTATCCAGAAACTGGCTGGATCAAAATGATCCGCGAAGCTTTGGGAATGTCAACCAAACAACTTGGTAAAAAGGTTGGCATTGATCAGTCTCGTATCTCCCGCTTAGAAAATGCAGAAATCGAAAGTGATCTGAAATTGTCATCACTGAAAAAGATAGCGGAGGGGTTAAATATGCGATTGGTCTATGCCATTGTACCCGAAGGCAGTCTTGAACAAATGATGATAGAACAGGCAAGAAAAATTGCCTTAAAACGAATGGCTAAAGTCAACCAAACAATGAGATTGGAAGAACAAGAGCTTTCCGATGACCAAAAGAAGGAAGCTCTCAAAGATTTGACTCAGAAAATATTGATTGAAGAACCTAAAGACTTTTGGGATTAATGATGCAGTTTGATTATCCACAAGGAGCAACGCCGCTTGATCCCGAAGAACTCAACGGTTTAAAGTTAAAACACATTACTACCCGAGGTGAATTGGATCGGTGGGAGCAGGAAAATATCCAGGACGCATTGGCATGGATAGCTCGCAGGCGAAAGAAAGAAATCTTCACCGAAGAGTTTATCTGCTTGTTGCATGAAAAGATGTTCAACAAGGTTTGGGAATGGGCTGGAAATTTTCGCAGAACAGATAAAAATATAGGAGTTCAGTGGATGCAAATACCTTTGGACTTGAAGCAATTGCTTGATGACGTGAATTATTGGATTGAACACAAGGTATATTCTCCTGATGAGATTGCTTACCGATTGCACCATAAACTCGTGCTCATTCACCTATTCCCTAATGGGAATGGAAGGCACTCCCGCCTTATGGCTGACATTATTTTGTCGGAAATATTTAAAATGGAGCCATTTTCTTGGGGAAGCGGGAACTTGACCGATACTGGAAAAGTACGAAAACAATATATAGCTGCCTTAAAGGCAGCAGATATACAGAATTTTACTTTGCTTGAAACCTTTGTCAGATCGTAATGGAAAGCCGAATCAATTATTCCTGCTATTCGATTATTTTTTCAGACCACCTTTCATCTCTCAATTAAAAAGGATAAGATGATGTACAATTTTACCCAGTAAATTACTGCAGTAAAATATCAATAGGCTCATAAAACATATCGATATCTGCACTCTACACTAAGCGAGTCTATTGATTAGGGATATTATCCACAATCCCAATATTGCTGCCCTTACTGATAATATCCGCAGCATAATATTTCCGGTATTGGAGCGGCGTATATTGCTTGTGCTTCAAAAACTGCTTGTGGAAATTGGTCATGGTATTATAACCGCTTTCATAACAAATATCCAGCACCGTCTTATTGGTTTCCTGCAACAGGTGACAAGCATAGCCTATTCGCACTTCATTGAGGAAGTCGATATAGGTTTTCTTCGTGCTGCGCTTGAAGTAATTGCAAAAAGCAGGCACACTCATACAGGCAATGCCAGCTACCTGCGGAAGGGTAATGGGATCGCGGAAGGAGTCGATGGTAAATTGGAATACCCGGTCAATGCATTCCTTGTCCTTGTTATTGAGTTGGGTGACTTCCTGGGTAGAGACAGTGATATACTCCTTTTCTTCGGCCAGTATATCCAGGCACTGCAGCAGGATCAATAGCCTACTGCCATCATGCGCCCACTCCAGGTCTTTGATCAGCCCCTGCAGTTGTTCCTTACAGGCGCCAGTGATCTTCAACCCCTGCATGGAAGCCTGCATTAATTGGTGGATATGCCGGCTCTCCGGCAGATGCAGAAAATGAGAACCCCAGAAATCCTCCCTGAACTGTACCACCACCGCGCTGGTTACCTGGTCGCCGCTTTTCTGAAAAGTATGGGGCAGGTTGGAACCCAGGAAATAGATATCACCCGTTTCAAATTCACCCACATGGTTACCCACAAAGCTCAGTCCCGAGCCTTCGGTAAACAGGATCAATTCATATTCAATATGCTGGTGCCATCCCACTTCAAAATGAGGTGTGCGGAATGTTTTGGCGATGAAAGAAGTATTCTCCGTAAGGGGCAATTTCTGGACAAGCGGCTTCATATCATAACTTGACGATCTTATGTAATTTACGGCTTTTAAGACGGATATTTCGTTAAAATAGTTTAGTAATGCGAAAAGCTGCGAGCGACGAGCTGCGAGCTGCGAGCGAATACAGCTTTTGCTTCGAAGCTTTCCGCGGGAGCTGGACAAGTTTGCGTTGACGTTTGCTTCGATTATAGTAAGGAACGAGATAGGATTCAGCTTGCATCTCTGCTCGCAGCTGTTTTTCAGCTCAGGGCTCGTAGCTCACAGCTCGCAGCTGCATTTAAAATAGTTTAGTTTTTGAAGCAGGAAGTGGAATGGCCCCGTTATAACCTTATTTAGCTTTAGGGTATACAACAAACCGATAGCAGTGACCATAGCTAACAGATTGATCGCCCTATACAACAGGACCAGCATTGTCTTACTCTTTTCATTATTAGGAGGTGCACTGATGAATGGAATACCGGGAGCAGTCCGGGCACAAACATTGACCATCGCGCTGCCGAACAGCCCCAGCCCCATGGAAGATTATGCCGCCAAAGAACTGTCCCGGTATCTTTTTGCCCTCACAGGCACCCTGCCCCGTATTACGACAGACAATACCACCAGCAATGACAATACTTTTATACTGGGCCGCCCCGGCCACCACCCCGGGCTCGACCGGCTCATTAGCCAACATCAACTCAACATCAGCCCCACCAACCCCGGCCCCCAGGGCTACCTGCTTAGAAAACTACAACCCGGAGCACAGAACGTTTTCGTCATTGCAGCCAATGATGACATCGGGCTCTTATATGGAGTATACGGCTGGCTGGAAGAGCATATGGCCATCAGCTTTAGCTTCGACGGCGATATACTGCCCGCCAGAAGAACGGTGCAGGACCTTTTTGTTGAAGTGAATGAGACCAAAACACCCGCTGTAGAGATCAGGGGTTTCCTACCCTGGACCAATTTCCCCCAAAGCGCCACCTCCTACTCCTGGGAAGACTGGAAATTCATACTCGACCAGATGGCCAAAATGCGCCTCAACTTTTTACAGATCCACAACTACAACGGAGAAGAAGGCCACAATGAAATGTTCCACAATTTTGAAGCGGCCGGCAAACTATCAAGGGTATGGATGGCCACGGCCCGCAGTGGCCATGCCTGGGGCAGCTACCCTGGCTGGGAAGTGAACAAATACCCCTTTGGCTCTTCCGCCCTCTTTGATGATTATGATTTTGGGGCCGACTGCGCCCTGCACAACGAACCCCTTACCAACAAACAGGTTTTCCGCAAAGGCGTCAACGAATTCCAACGCGTGATTGCCTATGCCCACACCCGCGGCATCAAAATAGGCCTGGGCCTCGATATCAACCTAATACCGGAAAGTTATCAGTTAGCTCCTGATGATCCCCGGGTAATAGCAGCCAGGGTAATGCAAATTGAAAACGATTACCCTGCGCTGGATTACCTCCTTTGCTTTCAAAGCGAATCCCTCACCCACGATGGCGCCGACAAAGAAAGAGCCCAATGGCGCCGCATCTTCGATGCCTTTTACCATGGGCTGAAAAAATCTTGTCCTAAGCTGCGCCTGGCCGTAGCCGGCTGGGGCCTGCGCGGGGAAGACGTAGCCTCCCTGCCCAAAGACGTGATCTGCGCCCCCATCTCCAAATACTCCGACGCCTTCGAAGATGGCAAGCTCTACAAAGACCATGAGTACTGGGGCTGCCCCTGGCTGGAAAGAGACTTTTACAGTTCGGTGTACTACTATCCCTACAACATGCACCTCTCCAATACCATCCGGGCCTGGCAGCAAAGAAGTCCCAACATGAAAGGTTTCTATTCCCTCACCTGGCGCATCACCGATGCCGTGAAAGCCAAAATGGAATTCATGGCCCGCGCGCCCTGGGACGATCAGCAACAACTCAACAACGCCACCACGGTATACCGGCAATTTGCCACCCAACAATATGGCCCTGCAGCGGCGGACCTGGTAACGCCCATCATTGACCAGGACGAACCCTATGCCAGCGATTTCAGCGAATGCAGGTGGACACCGCCTTTCTCCTTGACAGGGGTAGACAGGCGGGCGCAATACCTGTTCAACCTGCATTCCTTCAAACCCCTGGATGAGAACGGCAATGGCAGCCACCAGCTGGCGGTTGATTATTCCAAACAGTTCCAGGTGCGCAAAGCGCCCGGTCCGCAAGGCCAGGAGATCATTGGATTTGCGGTGAACGGCAGTTGGCTGGCTTATGAGAACATCCCCTTCTCCCCCACCCGCCGCCAATACCAGTTCAGGATCTCCTCCGCTACCGATGGCGGCCAGATAGAACTGCGCCTGGACACACCCGATGGCCCCCTGATCGGACAAAAAGAAATACTGCCCACCGGAGGCTGGAACGAATGGAAGGAAGTGAGTATCCCCATCGAACCGCCCACCGGTACGCATACCCTCTACCTGCTCTTCAAAGACCGGGAACCTGTACAGCTGGCGCAAACGCAATTGGACAAAGCCAATCACCAGCTCAATACCATCGACACGGCCATCGCCCGGGCAGCCACTCCGGGCCAACAATACCGGCTAGGCCTGCTCAGGAGTCGCATAGCAGCGGCCAGGGATCATATTGTACTCAATATGTACGCCCCAGGCCGCACACGGGATATAGCAGCTATGACGCGCTCCTGGGTAGGTAATTTCAACAGCCGGGTATCGGATATCTCTTCCCTGGGCAATGTGGTGAGTGTGCAGAACCGCTTTGTACAAAACAATTACCGCGACCTGGGTTGGAAACAACTGAACTCCTATATGGCCCTGCCGCCGGAAAACCTGGAAGCCAGGGGCACCCGCGCAGGCACGAAATTGTATTGGACCACCAGCAATGCCCATATACAAGGGTTCTTCATTTACCGCGATGGCAAAAAGATCACAGAGCAACTATTACCTGCCAGTGCCCGGCAATACGAAGACAAAACAGATGGCTTGCACAACTATGAAGTACACCCCGTATGCTGGGGCAATGATGCCGAGCTGCCTTCCATCAGCGTGCCCTGCTATGGCGGCAATGCCGATGTGGCCGGTCCGCAAATCGTAGTGATCTCTCCACCTACCTCCGTACTGGCCGGTCAGCCCCTGTGGATCAAAGCCCGGCTGCTGGACAACCGCAGCGATGAATGCCTCACGGCCACCCTCTACTACCGTAGCATGGGCAGCGGCGAATGGAAGCAGCAAGCCATGACCCGCAAAGTAAAAGCCATCTTTACCGCCGCCATACCGGCTGCAGCCATCAGCAAGGAAGGCATCGAATATTATATCAGCGCCAGCGACGGCAACAATGCAGCAGTGTTTCCCGCTGATGCGCCTGCGGCGCCCTTCACGGCCATACAGGAAAAGGGAGCATCCACGGATGCCCGGGCACTCCCCGCGCCAAAGCCCACCGGTAACCGTCAATCAATCAGCTGGCAGCCGGTAAAAGGCGCCAGCTATTACCAGATCTACCGTTCGCAGCAAAAAGATTTCACCACAGGTCCCAACAACCTGTTGACCTATATGGCTGCCGATGCAGCCCTGGTCTTTACCGACAACGGCAAGGACCTGACCGCCCAACCACTTACAGGAACATGGTTTTATCGTATTACGGCCGTTGACCCGCAGGGCTATGAAAGCCCCGCATCAGCAGCCCTGCTCATTAAACAATAAAAACCATGCGAATGAACCTATTAACAAGGATCGGCATCCTTGCCCTGGCCCTATTCAGTACAGCTGCCACGGTACGAACGCAAAAAACAGACTTCTCCGGCACCTGGCAGTTCAGGGAACAGGAAAGCATTACCGGCACCCTGTACAGCAATGGCTCTCCCACGCAATTAAAGATCGCGCAAAAGTCAACAGAGATCGCCATCGCGAAAACAAGCGCCGATGAGAACGGCAAGGACGTAACGAGTACCGATAGCCTTAACTTTGAAAAACCACTGGAGAAGATCACCAAATCGAAAAGGAAGAAACGCATCACCCTCGAGTGGACAGCCGACGGAAAAGGGTTTACACAAACGACTACGATCTACACAGCAGCCGATCACAGCAAAAAGGAATTTACCTATACCGACAAATTCAGCATGGACAATGGCAACCTCCTCCTCCTCCGCAAGGTCGAGAACTTTGAGAACGGCGAAAGCTGGGAAAGCAAAGCCATCTATGAAAAAATACAATAGATAGCAATAGGGAACCATCAAATACAACCTAGCATGAACGAATTCCTGGTCGATACCGACACCCTCCATACGGACGCCAAAGCTGGCAATCTGATAGCGCCGGCCATGGACAGGCCCCGCAAAAGATTTATCATCCTGGTAAGCGCCGTAGCGGCCCTGGGTGGATTGCTCTTTGGATTTGATACCGCCATCATCTCCGGCACCATTCCCTATATCACCAGCTACTTTGCGCTCAACGAATACATGCTGGGATGGGCCGTCAGTTCCATCCTCATCGGTTGCGCCGTCGGCGCCCTGGTAGCAGGCAAGGGGGCCGATCGATACGGCCGCCGGTTCATGCTCATCTGTTGCGCCATCCTCTTTGCCGTTTCCGGCATCGGGGCCGGTCTGTCGAATCAATTGTGGTTATTCATCCTGTTTCGCTTCATCGGTGGCCTCGGCGTAGGCGCTGCCGCCATGGTATCGCCCATGTACATTGCCGAGATCGCCCCCGCCGCCTGGCGCGGCCGCCTGGTAGCTTTTTACCAACTGGCCATCGTGCTGGGCATCCTGCTGGCTTATTATTCCAACTACGCCTTGAATGGTGTAGGGGAAAACAACTGGCGCTGGATGTTTGCCTCCCAGGCCGCCCCCTCCCTGCTCTTCTTTCTACTCTTACTGCTCGTGCCCGAAACACCCCGCTGGCTCATCAGGCATGGACAGATTGGCCCGGCCACCAGCATCTTAATAAAAACATCGGGCATGAGCGCCGCCCAAAAAGAAATAGCCGCCATCGAAAACAGCTTTTATCAACAAAAACAAACTTCCTTCCGGCAATTGCTGGGCAAAGTATACCGGCCGGTATTGTTGATCGGCGTGATGATCGCCGTGTTTCAACAGGTGACCGGCATCAATTCCATCCTCTACTATGCGCCCGTGATCTTCAAAGAAACCGGGCTCAGCAATGCTTCCTCCCTGATGCAAACGATATTAGTAGGCGTGGTGAATGTAGTCTCCACCTTTATTGCCATTGGCCTGGTAGATAAAGTAGGCAGAAGAAAATTCCTGTTGGCCGGCAGTCTGGCCATGGGCGCCTGTCTCATCGTGGTGGCCGGTTGCTTTCAATACCAATATTTCGACAACTACATCGTACTCATCTTCATGCTGGGCTATGTAGGGGCTTTTGGTTGCACCCTGGGCGCGGTGACCTGGGTATACCTCTCCGAGATATTCCCCAACCGCATCCGCGGCCTGGCCCTCTCGGTAGCTACCCTGGCCCTGTGGCTGGCCGACTTTGTGGTGACCTATACCTTTCCGGTAATGACCAAACACCTCAGCATTGCCACTACCCTATTCTGTTATGCAGCCTTGTGTGCAGTAGCATTTGCCTATATGTGGGCCAACGTAAAAGAGACCAAGGGCCGTTCCCTGGAAGATATCGAAACATTGTTCACCAGGTAAAGGGTGGGTCGCCTTGTGAGGGTGGGTCGCCCTCAAAGGGCGGCTCACCCTGGCAAGCGTGACCGCTTAAACATTGTTCATCCAAAAAAACTGAAGCCATGAACACCACCTACGCTTACGCAGAGATCAAGAACGGCGCCATTTCGCAAGACAATATCAACTTCTATGCGACCAACGGCTACCTGGTGGCGCCGGGCCTGCTCTCGCCTGCAGAAATCGCCGAACTGAAAAAGGAAACGGCCATGATCTTCCGGGGCGAACGCGGTTACCTCGATGGCATCATCAAAGTAGAGGAAGGAGAATCCGATGCCGATGTGCTGAAGAAATACGTGGCCATCCATTTCCCCCATAAAATATCGGAAGTCATTTACAACTCACTCTTCCATAAAAAGATCGTGGACATACTCACCCGCGTGGTAAGTCCCAATATCAAATGCATGCAGTCGATGTTGTTTGTAAAAGCCCCCGGCAAAAAAGGACAGTCCTGGCACCAGGATGAATTCTATATCCCCACCAGGGACAAATCGCTGGTAGGCGCCTGGATCGCCATCGATGATGCCAATATAGAAAATGGTTGCCTCTGGATCATTCCCGGTCGCCCGGGTTATATGATGCCCCGCTCAGCCAACAGCAGTCCGGAATATGCCGATGTGGACACCATCGACACATCGCAGCTGAAAAAACAAATGATACCGGTGGAAGTAAAAAGCGGCTCGGTGGTTTTCTTCAATGGCTATACCCTGCACAGTTCGCAGAGCAACAAAACAACCGATTGTTTCCGCACCGCCCTCGTGAACCATTACATGAGCGCCGAAAGCATGTTGCCCTGGGACCAGGATGGCAAACTGCCCCCCACGGAAGACCTGCGCGATATTGTGCTGATAGCAGGGCATGACCCCTACGAATGGAAAGGCACGGTAGACCTCAACAAACCCTACCTGCGCCCGGAAGTGCTTAAAATAAAAACAACCATATAGCTTATGATCATTCCATTTTTTTGCCCGCGCTGGGGTAGTGAACACCTATCCTGGGAAAGTTTTTGCACGAAAGTAAAACAGGAAGGATATGATGGCATTGAATATGCCATCCCCGCCGATACCACCGATCATGAGCTGGACCAGGTATGGAATACAGCCGCCAAACACGACCTGGCCATCATTGCCCAGCATTATGATACCTATGAGGCCGATTATACCCGGCATTACGACCAGTATGCGGCCTGGTTCGAAAAGATAAAGCCCTACCCGGTGGAAAAGATCAACTCGCAAACCGGGAAGGATTTCTTCAGCTTCAGCCAGAATATTGCGTTGATCAAGCTGGCCACCAACAGCGGCCTGCCGGTAGTGCATGAAACCCACCGCAACAAATTTTCCTTTGCGGCCCATATTACGCGGGAATACCTCGAATCATTGCCTCATTTGAAGCTCGCCCTCGATGCCTCGCACTGGGTATGCGTAGCGGAATCCTACCTGGACGACCAGCCCGCAGCCATGCAGCTGGCCATCGAGCGCACCGCCCATATCCATGCACGGGTGGGCTACCCCGAAGGTCCACAGGTACCCGATCCCCGGATGCCCGAATGGGAAGAGGCTTTGAACAAACACCTGGTATGGTGGGATAAAGCAGTAGCGTTGAAAACACAAGAAGGCACCAGGTTAACCATTACTTCCGAATTTGGTCCCTTTCCCTATATGGTGCATATGCCCGCAACAGGAACCCCGGTTGCCAACCAATGGGAAGTGAACAGCTACCTGATGCAATTATTGAAAAAGAGGTACAACCACAAGCCGGTCAACAACGTACACCATTAGTCGTGCACCGGCCTGCCAGGCACCAGTAAAGCTACCTGGTTGAACCCAAACTGAAACTTTTCGTATTGCTTAACGGCAAAGCCGTTTTGCTGCGCCAGGGCCTCTATTTCCTGTTTATTCCAGTAATGCTTGTGCTCTTCAATATTTTGCTTGTCCAGCACATGCATAAAGGCCAATAACTCCAGCACCGGTTTGGCCAGCTTGGTAGGCGTAGTCAGCAGCAGCACGCCACCGGGTTTTAATTTCGTTCTCAATACCTGGAAGATGGCAAATACATCGGCAATGGGAATATGCTCGATCACCGCCAGGGCCACAATGGTATCGAAGGTTTTATTTTCCATGGGACTATGATCGTAGTTGACCAGGGTATAACTGCCAGACACATACTTTTTAAGTTCCCCATTGTTGCCCCCAAAATCCAACACATCTCCTTTGAGGTAAGGCACGGCCCTGGTAAACCGGTTTTGCTGCAGGAAACCTTCCAGCAATTTTGAACTATTGATCATGACTTCTTTTTTTAAAAGTTAGCACGGCAAAACAGCAAGAATTGCACAAAACACAGCAATATGCTCACGCTCTTGTATAGGAAGGCCTAATCTCTCAAGGCGGCTTCGGCAATTTCCTTTAGAGCACAGCCACATGAGAGTTGCCCCTACAGGGCAATTGAATTTGTTGATATTCATTTCTACAAAGCTGTAGCCCCTAAAGGGGCGAGAATACCCTTCGACAGGCTCCTGACATTTGCACTGCCTTAACAGGCTTGCAGTGCATGTGTACCATAGCGCTTTTGTTTGCGGTATTGATAGGGTGTGCTCCCAAATGTTTTCTTAAACACATTGCAAAACCGGCTGCTGGTGCAATAACCGGTAAGGGCAGCGATGGTCTTCACCGACTTATAGGTAGTGGTGAGCAGGAACTCCGCTTTTTCCATGCGCTGTTGCTCCAGGAAATGATTGATGGTGATGCCGTATACATGCTTGAATCCATAGTGAAGTTTATTGCGGTTGATGCCCACTTCCATGGCCAGCTCCTTATTGCGGATCTTGGTGGTGGGATCCTTACAAAGGATGGTATGCGCCTGGGCAATGCAATCGAGATCGTAAGGCTTGAAGGGTATACAGGCATTGACTTTTACTAGTAGCTCAGTCGTTGGTGGCAATACTGCTGGTGTAGGCATTTTAAATAAGATTGGGATGAATAAATCCAAAGACAGTCCGCTCCTGCAGGCAGGCTGCAGGGAATTGGTTAGACCGGCCAGGGGAAGGCTGAGACTGTTACCTGGGTCATGCGAATGGCAGGAACAGGATCAACCTTCCAGACCGGAGTATCAGTATGTACTTAGTCTTGTGTAGCAGTGATCCAAAAGGTAGTATTATCAGGTGCCCGGTTGATTGGCAAAACGGTACCACTCATCAACCCGCGCTTTGCGTAGCTTTTTTTCCAACTTCACGCCAACAATGCCCAGCCCGATAAATACGGTGTTGAAGATGATATGCTGGCCCCAGCTCAATTGGGCCAGTATACCACCACAACTGCAGGGCAGGGTATCGTTGAAGCTCATGAGTGCTATAATATACAGGGTAAAGGCGATCATCAGGGCCGTGGAAGCATAGAGACCTTTCAGGCGCCAGCGGGGCACGGCCAGTAGCAATACTAACAGGAATTCCAGGATGGGCAGCCCGGTGGCCACCAGGGAAGCAAAAGGTTTGAGCACAGGCGATTCGGCCAGCTGCTCTTTGAATACAGGGTACTCCAGGAGCTTGCTGATGCCGGTGTACAGGAAAAGGATGACAAATAGAACGCAAATCGTTTCAACGATGGTACTACGTTTCATAATAATAAGTTCGGTTTCGTATGCAGGTGAATGCCATCAATTTTCTCCCAGGTGCAGCATCACGGTCTTGCCGGGAAACTGGTACAGGGTCACCTTCTGTTTGTCGATATAACAGGTAAGGGGAGCGCCCTGGGAATAATCCTTGGTACTGGGTGTTATTTTCCGGTATTCAGTGGGTTTGATCTTGAAATACTTCCTGAATACCGCAATGAAATTGGTGCTGTAGCCGTAGCCGCAGGCGGTGGCGATCTCTTTGATCGACTTATCGGTAGAGGTCAATAAGCGGAGGCCCAGCTCCATGCGGTGGTGCTGCAGGAAATCGTAGATCGACTTTCCATACAGCTGTCTGAATCCTGCTTTGAGCTTGAAGATATTCAGCTCGCACCGGCTGGCCAATTCCGGGAGTGTATAATGAACGCTTACATCGCGCAGAATGAGTTCTCGTACATAGGTGAACTTCAACAGGTCGGCGTCTTTTATGCTGATGTGCATAGGAAAAGGTTTATGATGAGTCAACTATAGCTGCAAGTTATCAATCAAAAATAGTCGGGGTGGGGTCAATTATATTCCCGGCAGGGCCGCCTGGATCAGCCTGCTTCTTTCATTACTCTCCGTATCCAGCGCCGGGGCGTTTCCTGGTGCAGGTTGCGGAAAGCCTTACAAAAATTGCTTTCATTTTCATATCCGATCACATGGATGATCACCTTGATGGACTTACCCTCCCGAAGGAGCGCTTTGGCTTTTTCCATGCGTACCTGTCGCAGGTAGCCATACAAACCCTGGCCATACAGCTGTTTGAACACGGCTTTGAGACGCTTCTCGGGAAGCATCACTTTTTCCGCCAGTTGCGAGATAGGAAAATGAGATTTGGGGCACTGCTCCATGATCAATGCAGCGTGCCGCGCGCGGTCGATGTCGGTGGTTGTGATTTCCATTCCCCTCATATCGTTGGGTTTTTAAAAGGTGAAATCACGCACCGTAATAAAGCATATGCACCGGAGAACCTGGAGGTAACTGGTGAATGTTGTAAGGGTCAGTTACCTTTGTACTACCTGCAAATTAACTTGCTAAAACAGTCCTGCCGGGGTCTTCTGCTGTCCGATCAGGGTCTTAATAGTGTAGGGAGATCAGGAAAAGGTTCCATGGCCATTTTCTTTCCAGGCTGTAGGAGATACACCGGTTACTTTCCGGAATGCCTTGCTGAAATTACCTTCGTTTTTATAGCCAATCGTAGAGATGATCGCTTTGAGGGGTTTGTCTTCCCTTAACATGTCCTTTGCTTTTTCCATGCGCAGTTGTCTTAGGTAGGAATATAAACCCGTACCATGTACTTCTTTGAAAGCTCTTTTAAGTCTTTTTTCGGGCAACTTTACCTTGTCGGCCCATTGGGCGATGGTTAAGTGCGACTTCAATGAATGCTGTATGAGTAAAGCTATTTGTTTTACGCGTGATATATCTGCTTCCGTTAGAACAAAAACCTTCATGCAATGGCGTTGATTGGGTTAATGGTTTTTTAAATGATAAATAATGCCTGGCCTTACTAAACAGAAAAGAGTGCGCCCCGATATTTTTTTTCACGATCTGGTGCCTGCCGCCCGGATAGAAGCGTTTCGATTGTTGAAAAAACGTAGCGGAAAAAGGGTAAGAATAGTTGTTCTGTTAGCGGCCGTTTGCCCGCAACCTACAAATTGTCATTTATTGTATTTGCACAATAATGTGTGCAATCGGGGTATTTCTGTCTACAGGATTCTAAAAAGGCATAATTACCTAAGTATTTATGTATAGTTGCCCGTAATACTCCCAAATACATCCTTCCTGGGAAAGGCAACCAGGCAACCAGGCATCGGGGACCGGGCCTCAGGCCTCAGGCCTCAGAACTCAGGTCTCAAGTCTCAAGTCTCAGACCCCAGGGTTCTGGTCGGAATACCGAATGCCAGGTGCCGAGTTCCAGATTCTGTATTCTAAATTCTGTATTCTGTATTCTCTATTCTATTTTCTTCCAAACATTTTCCCCTCCCCATAAAATACCGGGCATCCATTTTTCGTTAGGAACCTACATTATTCCATTTTTGATCATTAATCTTCAACCACCCTTTCTTTTATGAAAAGCCCCATCAAGATCTTCTTCGGCATCCTCTTCCTGAGCTATGTACTCCTGTACGGCATCATGGCCTTGATCAGCTAGTGATTTCCGCTGTATCTTCGCCGCATGCAGCCCGTACAGATCAGGACTATTGAACCGGCCGACAATGCGGCCCTGGCCATCATCATTCGCAATACCCTCGCAGAATTTGGCGCCAATCATCCCGGCACTGTTTATTACGACAGCAGCACCGACGCTTTGTATACCCTGTTCCAGGAACCGGGCAGTATTTATTATGTAGCTACCGTCAATGGGCAGATCATGGGTGGGGCAGGCATCTTTCCTTCCGATGGTTTACCGGAGGGCACGGGCGAATTGGTAAAAATGTATCTCCTGCCCGAAGCAAGGGGCCTGGGCCTGGGAAAATTACTCATTGATAAAGCATTGGCATTTGCCCGCGCAGCAGGTTACCGGCAGGTATACCTCGAAACCATGCCCGAATTACGGAAAGCCGTAACGGTGTATGAAAAGTTTGGCTTTCAATACCTCAACGCCCCCCTGGGCAATACCGGTCATTTTGGATGTGATATCTGGATGCTGAAGGAATTGTGATCACTCTTCCTTGTCATTTCGAGCCCGGCGAATGTCAGCGAATTGCACCTAAACAAATAAGGGCGAGAAATCCCGCAGAGCGGGACAGGTACTGCTATCGAAGCAAAAGCAGAGCGCTCGACCCGCAAGCGGATTTCTCACTCCGCTTCGCTCCGTTCGAAATGACAATAGAGAGAGTGTGTTCGAAATGACAAACAAGAGAGAGCCGAAATGACAAATGGAGATGAGCTTCTCACGACGCCAGCTTCACTTCGTAGATCGGACTAAACAAATACATCTTGCCCGTTTTGAGTTCCAGGCATTGGTAACGCTTGCGCAGCTTCTTGCCTTTTTTGAAGATCCTTCCCTCGCCGATGTCAAACAACTGGCCTTCCGGCACTTCTTCTATCAGCACCATCCCATTGTTGTTGCGGTCGTACCGCCGCAATACCCGCATCAGACCTTCATCGGCACAACTGCTGGCGGGCAGATCGTGCATAGACTCACGGATGGCCTCCTGGATATCGGCGGGGAATATGCCTTCTTTCAGGAACTCCGACAGCAATACGGCATACAAGGTCTTCCATTCTTTGCCATGGGCCTGCACGCGGTTGGCATATTGGGTAAAAGTAACGAGGTGGGCCAGCTCATGCACGAGGGTGATGAGGAAAGCATATTTGTTGAGCGTGCCATTCACGCTGATGCGGTGGGTTTTGTATTGCGTGGCGTGGCGGTAATCGCCCAGCACCGTTTTGCGCTCCTGGGTAATCGTGAGGTGTACATTGTATTGCCGGAGGTATTCCAGCACTTTCAGCACCGCCGGTTCAGGGATAAACCGGCGCAGGTAATCCAATGGCGCTTCCTGTTTAGGCATTCTTGTTCTGCTTGCTAAGTTTCATCACAATAGCCGCTTCGGTAAGGGTATATACAAAATACAGCAACATAAATCCCAGCACGCCGCCGGTATTGACACCTTTGCCGGCCACCATAATGTAAATAAAGGCAGCCACCCCGCATACGGCCATCTTGATCAGCATACTGCCTTTCAACATCCGCAGGAAAGCGTGAATGTTCTTGTTACGCAAAGCCCGGTTGTGCTGGTAAAAGGAGAAGATGGTGAGCCCGATCAGGAGAAGATTGCCGATGATCAGCACATCGGTGTCTACCCCCCATTTGTTCAACAGCGAACGGCCGAGGATGAAAAAGGTATTGGTAATGAGAAAGATAATGGTAATAGGTAGAAAAGCCTTCGAGGCAGTTTGTTGCTCCATGGCAGCAAATTTACGAAGAGAAAAGAATACAGAATACAGGAAGAAAAGAATGGAGAATACAGAATACAGGAGACAGAATACAGAATCCAGAAGAATACAAAATACAGGCTGGGCAGGGGCAATAGGATTCCCGGGCCCCCTGGAAGCCAAAACTTTATAGCAAAGGACATTTTGCCCCGTTCGAGCTTGTCCCGCCACAAGCGGGAGGCCAAAGCTTTGTAGAAAATAGGTCGGCAAAAGGTATTTTGCCCCATCGGGGCCAAAGCTTTGTAGAAAATAGATCCGCAAAAGGTATTTTGCCCCATCGGGGCCAAAGCTTTGTAGAAAACAGATCCGCAAAAGGTATTTTGCCCCGTAGGGGCAATCCGCTGCGCAGGATCGCCCATTTTAAGCGCCTGCCAGTACGGGCTTTTCGGCACGCTTATCGGCCTGGCCATTGGAAGAAGCGGTTTGTACCGGTGTACTTTCGGCTCCCGTCATATGACACTGACCATTGAAATTGGCGCTCGGCTCAATTTGCAGCTTGCCTGCATGGAGATTGCCATTTACCTGGCTACCACCTTTCAGTTGCAGCAATTCCTTCACCTTGATGGTGCCGGTGACCTTACCCATGATATCGGCCTGCTGACCAGCAATATCGCCATTGACAACGCCATTGGAGCCAATGACTACTTTGGCCGTGCAGTGCACATTGCCCTGCAGGGTACCGTCAATACGGATGTCGCCGCTGCTGCTGATATCGCCTTTGAGGGTAGTGCCGGAAGCAATAATACTCGCGCCACCGGGAGTGGGCGTTTCAGTAAAGGTTTCAGACTTGGACTTTTGGTTGAACATATGAACTGGTTTTAAATAAGTTAGGATGATGGATCAATAAGCTGAAACGGAAAAATAAGCCTTCTTCGTATGTATACCCCTGCCTTCTTACCTTCTTGCCTCCTTACCTCGTTGCCTCTATGCCTCGTTGCCTGGTTGCCTTCTTCACTCATCAATCGTCTCCGGCTTGGGAATATCCAGCGCGGTGGTATCCAGCTTCACACTCAGGTTGCCTTGCAGCACATTCTTGACATTGTCGAGGTATTGACCCCGCTGGTGCATCACGGTCTCCAGAGAATCGGTCCTGATCTTCAGCTCCCGCAGCTCACGGGTGGCATTTACATCCCCATAACCTGGAATATACATCCGCAGGGGCGTGAACACGATCAGGGCCACCGTAAGGCCCGTCAACAACACAAAAATGGTGCTAAGAACGATATAAACACTCAGGCGTGATAACTTAAACGTAACAACCTCTTCGTAAGTATCGTCATTCATCACTACCAGGCGGTAGCGGTTTTGTAAACGTTTTAATGTGGAATTGGCATCGAATTTGGCCATACAGAGGTTTTTCAGCGCTTTAAAGGTAACAAGATAGGCCGAAAAGCACACTACTGTGGAAACAAAAAAATAAACGCCGGGTTTTATAATATTTTTCTTGAAAATCAGTTATGAAGGTTTTAGTTTGCGGAGCAATGACGGTCTCGATGCGGATATTCTTACTACTATGCTTGTTCTCTTACATTTGGTTGCCGGAAACTTCCGCTCAGCAGCCCCTGCTTTCTTTTGACCTCAAGGGAAAACCCAAGAAATACGAAGAAAAAAAGCTGCGTTCTGAAAAAACAGGCGACAAGAAATGGACGGTGGTACGCCGCTTTACACAGAATGGGGTGACCAAATTCAACTGGCACTTCAATGCCAACGCCAAACTGGAAGAGATCATCGAAAGAGCCAAACTGGGCTTCAAAGACGACTATACCCAGCTCCTCCCCTTCTACAATTACAGCCTGCAACAAACAGCGCAGGACCGGGACCTCGATTCGGTCATTTATAAAGCCAATACAGGTATTCTCATCCACGACCTCCGCACTACCTGGACCGACAACCTGTACATGCTGATGGGCAAGGCTTATTATTACAAGAATAACCTCGACACCGCCTATTACACTTTTCAATACATCAACTATATCTATTCCCCGCGGGAAAAAGATGGGTACGATATGCCCATTGGCTCCAATGCCAATGAAGGCGGCAATGCTTTCTCTATTTCCACCAAGGAAAAGACGGATCTTGTTTCGAAGGTTTGGACCAGTCCGCCCAGCCGCAATGAATCTTTTATCTGGCAGATCAGGACCTTCCTCGCCAAAGATGAAATGGCAGAAGCTTCCGGCCTCATAGAAACCCTGAAACACGATCCCAACTTTCCCGATCGCCTGCAAACGGACCTCTATGAAGTACAGGCCTGGTATTTCTATAAACAACAGTTTTACGATAGTGCGGCAGTATACCTGGAGAAGGCCCTGCCCAATGCTGCCAACCGCGCTGAGAAGTCGCGCTGGGAATACCTCATCGCTCAAATGTACGAGCGCATCAAAGACCACCAGCAATCACAGGAGTATTACAACCGCGTGATCAACCATACGCTCGATCCTGTACTGGAAGTATATGCGCGGCTCAACAGCATCCGCCAGAACAAGGGCGATGAAAAAGCCATCCAGGAAAACATCAATACCCTGGTTAAAATGGCGCGCCGCGATAAGTATACCAATTACCGCGACATCATATATTTTGCCGCCGCTCAAATGGAGCTGGAACGCAACAATATCCCCGGCGCCAAAGCACTCTTCCTAAAAGCTACCCGCTATACCAATCCCGGCGGTGACAATGTATACAAATCAAGGGCTTTCCTGATGCTGGGTGGACTGAGCTTCGACCAAAAGGAATATGCTGAATCCAAAAGCTATTACGACAGCGTAACGGTAGTGGATTCCACCATCCTTAGTCAGCAGGTATATGACATGCGCAAAAACGCCCTGGTGCGCATTGTACAACAGCTGTCGGTGATCGAAAGACAGGATAGCCTGCAGCGCATTGCCGGTATGCCCGAAGCCGAAAGAGAAGCTTTTGTACGCAAACTGGCCAAGCAGCTGCGCAAACAACAAGGCATCAAAGAAGAAGATCCTTCCGCTGCCAACAACAACGATCCAACGCTCAACAACAATAACAACAACGCCCCCCCGCCCGACCTGTTCAGCAACAGCAACGCCAAGGGCGATTGGTATTTCTACAATCCGGGGCTCAAATCAAAAGGGTATACCGATTTCAAGAATAAATGGGGCACCCGACAAAACGTAGACAACTGGAGCCGCATGGCTGCAGTACGCCAGGCCACCAACAACCAGGTACCCGTTATATCCGATCAGATTGCAGGCAATCCCCAGGGAGGCGTGGATGCCAACGGCAATCCTACGGGCGCTAATGATATCAGCTATGAAGGTTTACTGAAAAACCTGCCCCTCTCCGAAAAACAAATGTCTTTCTCCAATGACTCTATAGAAAATGCACAGGCAAAACTGGGCATCGCTTATATGGAAGGATTGGAAGACTATGCTTCTGCCATTACCACTTTTGAAGGATTCCTGGAAAGGTTTGGGTACAGCAACCTGCGCCCGGAAGTATTGTACCACCTGTATTATTGCTACAATAAAATGGGCCTTACCGCCAGCGCCGCCAAAGTAGCGGCGGAATTGAAAGCCAAATATCCAGGTACTACTTTTGAGAAAATCATTTCCAATCCCAAAGGCACACCCGAAGAACTGGCCGCCAAAGCTGCCATGACAAAGCAGTACGAACACGTATACAACCTCTTCATAGAAGGCAACTTTATAGACGCCCTCGAACAAAAGAAACTGGCCGATAGCCTCTATGGCAAAAATTACTGGACACCGCAGTTGCTGTACATCCAGTCGGTGTACTTCATCCACCAGCGCCTCGACGATTCGGCCAAAGTATCCCTCAACAATATCGTGACCACCTTCCCCAATACACCCATGGCCGAAAAAGCCAAAACACTGATCGATGTATTGGGCCGCCGGGCACAGATTGAAGATTACCTGACGAAGTTGAAAATAGAACGTCCCAAGGACGACAGCATCGCCCTGGTAGACGATTCACCCATACAACCCGTAGCCAGGGATACCCCTGTAGTGGCGCCTCCTGTGGTAGAAGAAGAGCAGGCCCGTATTAAAGAAACCATTACCAAGGCTTCCGCTGTTAAAAAAGACAGTACCCAGAACGCACAAAAAGCACCCATAGGCACCGATAAACTGAAACGGGATGCCCTGGTAGTAAATCCTACCCAGATCCCCAAACAGCCGGTGACCGACAGTGTGCAGCAAAAGCCAGTGGCGCCGCCGAAGGACAGCGTGGTAAAAGCCAGGGAAGTGACCGTAGCGCCCGGCAAACCCGCCTTCCTGTATGATCCCAATGCCCCCCACATGGTGGCCCTGGTGCTCATCAAAGTGGACCCTGTGTACATTACAGAAGCGCGCAATGCCTTCAACCGGTACAACAAAGAGCGTTATTTCAATAAAGCTTTCCAGATTGGCAACCAGGCCCTCACCGATACCCTCCGGTTGATGACCATTTCGAGCTTTGAGAATGCCAATGCAGCCATCGAATACGTGGAGAAAGCCCGCAAAATAGCTACCGGGGAATTGATCCCCTGGCTGCCAACGGCGAAATATACTTTTGTGATCGTTACGGATGCCAACCTCGGCATATTGCAGAATACCAAGGATGTAGACACCTATAAATTGTTCCTGCAGCAAATGTTCCCGGGGAAATTCTAGGAAAAGAATACAGAAAAAAGAATACAGAATTTAGAATACAGAATACAGAAGAAATACAGGAATACAAGTAGTTAGAATAGCGACTGGCCCCATCGGGGCCACAGCTTTGTAGGAATGTCGTTGTGTATATTTGCAGCGGACCCGTAGGGAACGCAGCTTTGTGGAAATGTGATTGTGGTAGGTCCAGCGGCCCCGTAGAGCTTGTCCCGCAACAGCGGAGGCCCAAGCTTTGTAGGGCCCCCGGAAGAACATATGGAAAGCGTTTTTAACATTTCCGGTGAAAGTGCAAACGCAAATACCCTGCTGACAAACAATCGATTATAGTTCCGGGATGCCTGACAACTTTGCAGTAACGCATTCAAGTATGATTTTTGCAGTTGATCATTAACCCTTAATAAAAGTTAATTAATAATATGAC
Source organism: uncultured Paraflavitalea sp. (assembly GCA_966211765.1). Classification (GTDB taxonomy): domain Bacteria; phylum Bacteroidota; class Bacteroidia; order Chitinophagales; family Chitinophagaceae; genus Paraflavitalea. Next base: position 37,895 of record CBIHOV010000034.1, on the reverse strand, counting down.
CCGTCCTGTTAAGATCTTTTGGCGCATATTCCTGTATGGTTTCCTCGGTGTAGTATTGTTTGTCCTGCTCATCAACTGGGGTGTGTTTGGCGGTATGCCTTCCCTCTCCGAGCTGGAAAACCCCTCCATCACCCTCGCCTCTGAAGTGTTTGGCGATGATGGTACGCCCATGGGCAAATACTACCGCGAACGCGGCAACCGCAGTTATGTCAAATACAATGATATTTCCAAACATGTGATCAATGCCCTCGTTGCCACTGAGGACAAACGTTTTTATGACCACTCCGGCATTGATGGTATCCGCCTCACCAAGGCCATTGGTACCCTGGGCAAGGATGGCGGCGCCAGCACCATTACCCAGCAGCTGGCCCTCAACATGTTTGATGAACGCGCTACCAATATCTTCATGCGGATGCTGCAAAAGATCAAGGAAAACCTCATTGCCATTAAGCTCGAGCGCAACTTCACCAAGCAGGAGATCATTGCCCTCTACCTCAACACCGTTTCCTTTAGCGATAACGTATACGGTATCCGCAATGCGGCCCGTACCTTCTTTTCCAAAGAGCCCGACCGTCTTACCGTAGAAGAAGCTGCGGTGTTGGTAGGTATGCAAAAAGCCACCGGCACCTACAACCCGAGAACGAATTACAAAGCGGCATTTGACCGTCGCAATACAGTAATAGAACTGATGGCGCGCAACAATTTCCTCACCGATGCAGCTGCCGCCAAACTGAAAAAAGAACCCATCCGCCTGAACTATAAAAAGATGGATGAGAACAATGGTATTGCCCCTTACTTCCTGGATGTGATCCGGGAGGAATTGAAGAAATGGGCCAAGGACCATAAAAGACCTGATGGCGAAGATTATGATATCTACGCCGATGGTCTGCACATCTATACCACCATCAATCCACGCATGCAGCTCTACGCCGAAGAAGCGGTAGCCAAACACCTGCCTGTATTACAACGGGCACTGGCGGCACAGCGCGGCGTGAAGACCGATGCAGTATGGAAGGGGCACGACAATATCCTGGAAGGATACATGAAAAGCAGCCAGCGCTGGAAAAACTTAAAAGACGATGGACTGAGCGATGCCGAGATCAAGAAGACCTTCTACCAGAAAACACCCATGAAGGTATTTGCCTGGAATCCGAAGAAGGAAAAAGATACCGTGATGACACCCATGGATTCCATCAAGTACAACCGGGAGATGATGCAAGCCTCCTTCATGGTGATGGACCCGCTGAGCGGACAGGTAAAAGCCTGGGTAGGCGGCATCGACTTCAAGAACTACAAATACGATCACGTAAACCTGAAGACCAAAAGACAGGTAGGTTCTTCCATCAAGCCTTTCCTCTATTCACTGGCGATTGAAGAATATGGCTTCACACCGGAAACGCAGTGTGAGCAAACCCAACAATACTTTCCCGGTTCCGGTTATGTACCGGCCAAGAACAGGGGCCGTGTAGGCACCCGCACCATGGCCAGCGGATTGGCATGGTCCGTGAACGAAGTAGCGGCTTATATCATTAAGCAAACAACCCCACAACGCTTTACTGACTTCCTGAAGCAGATCAATATACCTACCAAGGTAGAACCCTTCCCTTCCATTGCCCTCGGCACCTGCGATCTTTCGCTGTACGAGATGATGTGGGGCTATACGATGTTCCCCTCTGGTGGGTTCAGCACCAAACCCCTTTACATTACCCGTATTGAAGACAAGAACGGCAATGTATTGGCAAGGTTTGATACCGAACGCAAAGAGGTGATCAGCCAAACCACGGCTTATACCATGAGCCGCATGATGCAGGGCGCTACCGATTATGGTACGGCTGCCGGCCTGCGGTCGAGGTTGGGCATAGCGGAAATGGGTGGTAAAACAGGTACGACCAACGACAACTCTGATGCCTGGTTCTTTGGCTTCACGCCGCAGCTGATGGCCGGCGCCTGGATTGGTTGCGATGACCGTTTCATTCGCCTGGATGGCGGCCTCGGTGAAGGTGGCAGGGCAGCACGCCCCATCTGGGAATATTTCTTCCAGAAAGCATTTGCTGATAAAACCCTGGCACTGGATAAGCAAGCCAAATTTGTACAGCCGGAGAATATCCGCAACGAACAATTATACGATTATGGTGGTGTGGCCGACCGTACGCCCGATCCCGGTGCAGAAGGCGATAACCAGGGCAATGGTACAGCCGATGAATACCTGGGCACACCCGATACGCAAAACATACCTACCGACTCCAAACAGGCGATAGAAGAACAAAAGGTATTGGAAGAAGCCGTGAAACCTAAAAACCAGGTGCCGGATAAAAAAGACCCCAAAGAGGAAGTGAAACAGGAAGAGAAGAAGAAAAAAGACGGTCTCTTCCGGCGCATCTTCGGAGGGAAGAAGAAAGACAAAGAAGGAAATTAAGAAGAAGAATACAGAAGACAGAATTCAGAATACAGAATAGAGAATACAGCGTTCAGCAGAAAATACCCCATTCAGTATATAGAAGGGTTATCAAATAAAAAAGTCGTTGACAATTACTGGTCAACGACTTTTTCATTTCAGATCTATTCAAAATGCTATAAACTTCTTTTCTCTATCCTGCTCACGCGCCAGCGCCTTTAAAATATCCTTCATCCCGCCATACGGCTGGCGACTGAAAATACTGTTTGTCCAAAGCGCGGCAGCCCTTCTGGATTCTGAATCCTGGATTCTATATTCTCTCCTTCCGCCTCAGTTGGAAAACCAGTAAGCCTATCGAAACAATGATATAGAGTAAAAATGAAAGCCACATAAAATCAGGTATAAAAGAGAGTTAGTAAATAAGGGTCAATGACCATTAACGTTGACAATGAATTTTTTATTATTCATCATCTGTTCTACAAAGTAAGCACCATCCGGTCGATCCATTTTGAGGCAATGAGCAAACTGCCCGAAATACTTCATGGATGGTCGTAATTGCTTCATAGAATGCAAATGGCCACGCTCCGTCTATTAACTACCAAATCTGTACCACGAATTGCAGGGAACAGCTGTCCAACAACCTGTTGCGCTGGTTTTCAGGCACCTACGCATCAAAAAGATAAGTTTTATCAGGTATTTACCTTAGGTCATAAAAACCGTCAGTTCATCCTGTTCTTTTGACGGCAGGTACCAATTCCCTTTTCTGCCGGGGTAAACTTCTTTAGCTTTAATCAACTAAAACAAACCTGCATGAAAAACGCATTGCTGACCGCCGCCGCGCTCTTCCTCCTCCTCGCCAACACACTAGCTCAATTGACCACCACGCCCGATGGAGGCAATAAGAAGGCCCAGGTAAGCGAGAACATCGGCATTACCACCGTAAGTATTGAATATGGTCGCCCGGCTGTAAAAGGACGGGAAGGCAAGATATGGGGCAACCTGGTGCACAAGGGTTTTACTGACCTGGGATTTGGCAGCAGCAAAAGCTCCCCCTGGCGGGCAGGCGCCAACGAAAACACCGTGATCGAATTTTCCACCCCCGTGATCATCGGCGGCAAACCGGTGCCAGCCGGCAAATACGGTTTGTTCGTTGCATACGACTCCCTGGCTTCCACCCTTATCCTTTCCAAAAACTATACTTCCTGGGGTAGCTTCTTTTACAATGAAAATGAAGATGCCTTACGTGTAACGGTGAAGCCTGTACCGCTCGACAAAAGCGTGGAATGGCTCAAGTATGAATTCCTCAACCAAACCGACTCATCGGCCACGGTAGCGCTGGAATGGGAAAAACTCATGATCCCTTTCAAGATCGAAACAGATTATGTGAACCTCCAGCTGCAATCTTTCCGCCGGGAATTGCGCGGTGAAAAAAGCTTTAGCCCCGGCTGGCAAAACTACAACCAGGCTGCTGCCTATTGCCTCGTACACAATGTGAACTACGAAGAAGGATTGGCATGGGCCGAAGAAGCTGTCAACGGACAATTTGTAGGCAATAAGAACTTTACCTCCCTCTCTACCAAAGCGCAATTGCTGGCCCGTTTGAACCGGGGTGCAGAGGCGGAAGCATTGATGAAAGAAGCCTTGCCCCTGGGCAATCCTGCACAGATACATGCTTATGCCCGGCAGCTGCTGTTACAAAAGAAAACAAAGGAAGCATTCGACGCCTTCAAACTCAACTACGATAAAACCCCCAATACCTTCACCACCAATATGGGTATGACAAGAGGGTATTCAGCACTCAAAGATTACAAGAAAGCCGTAGAATATGCTTTGAAAGCCCTTCCACAAGCGCCCGACAAAGTCAATAAGGACAATGTGATGCGGATCATTCAGCTGCTGCAGGACGGGAAGGATGTGAATTAAGAATACAGAATTCAGAATTCAGAATTCAGAAGAATACAGGAGGAAGGCGGAAAACAGAATACAGGAGACAGAATAAAGGCAGGAAAAGAATCCAGAATCCAGAAGCCAGAATTCAGAAGAAAAAAGAATACAGAACACAGAATACAGGAAACAGCAGAAAGGCAAAATACAGGAGCTAAAAGTCGGCACTTAAATTCTACCGCATAAAAAAAGTCGTTGACAACCTGTCAACGACTCAAAAATATTACGCACCCATTCTGGATTCTGGATTCTGGATTCTATATTCTGTATTCTCTCCTTAATTACATCCCAGCAGTTCACACAACTTAGTTTGTAATCCCGATCCCCTTAAGTTCTTCCCAATGATCTTACCCGTGGGGTCGATGAGGAAGTTTTGAGGGATGCCCTCTACTTTGTACAAACGGGCTACTTCATTGCTCCAGAATTTGAGGTCGCTCACCTGCGTCCAGGCCAGGTTATCATCTTTGATGGCCTGTAACCAGGATTGTTTTTCCCGGTCGAGCGATACACCCAATACGGTGAAATTCTTATCCTTGAATTTGTTGAAGGCGGTAACCACATTGGGATTCTCCATGCGGCAGGGCTTGCACCAGCTGGCCCAGAAATCTACCAGCACATATTTGCCCCGGAAGGAAGCCAGGGTGACCGGTTTGCCGGTAGTATCATTTTGAGAGAATTCGATGGCCTGACTGCCAATGGCCCCGATCTTACTGTCATCAATACGTTGCTTCAGTATCTTACCATAAAAACCCTGCTGACCCGTACCGGCCAGGAGGTTGAAATGCTTTTCGAGAATGCTGATATCCTGCTCCAGTTCGCTGGTCACTACCAACACAAAAGGCGCTACGGGAGAACCCTTCTTTTCAACGGTAAACTTTTCAATGGCAGCCTTGGTTTTTTCAACCTGGTTCATATAAGCCACCATGATCGAATCGCCGGGTTGCACATTGGGCTTGGCATACAATTGCTGGTTCATTTCCGTCAGCTTCCTGAAAAGCGGGTTGAAAGTATTTTGAAAGCTTACAAAGTCATCGTGGGTGGGTGAGCCCTTTACCTGGATGTCCTGTACACTCTCCACACTGCCCTGCACGGTCACATTGTCGTTGCCGATGAACAGGATGGTCTTCTTCTCTACCCCATCAAAATTCAGCTGGTACAGGTTGGCTTCTTTGATCGTGCCTTTCAGTTCAAACACCCCTTTATCCACCTTGCCGCGGGCCAGGGTATCGGTTGCATTGTTAACATCCGTGAGGGTCACTTTGGAGGCCTCGGGCACTCCCATCACATTTCCCTTGATCACAAACCCCGACTGTGCCAGTAATCCCATGGGTATCAATAATATGCATACCAGTAACTGCTTCATAGAGCGCTTTTTATTTTGAATGTCGCTGCCGTAGAATATTCACGACCGACTCTAAATTATGACCTTTTGCGTTAAGTAAAATCAAATAATGGAAAAGCAGATCAGCCGCCTCATTGAGGAAAAGATCGTCATTCGAATCCTTGGCTTCTATCACCAGCTCCACCGCTTCTTCTCCCACTTTTTGTGCCATTTTATTGATCCCCTTACCAAAAAGCTGCTTGACGTATGATTTCTCATCGGAGCTCTTCTTGCGCAGTTCAATAATATCTTCCAGGTAATACAGGAAATCCTCCTGGTGGTTGCGCTCGCTCCAGCAGGTATCGGCGCCGGTATGGCAGGTAGGTCCCAGGGGCTGCGCTTTGATGAGCAGGGTATCATTGTCGCAATCCGACAGGATCTCTTTCACCAGCAAATGATTGCCGCTCTCCTCTCCCTTGGTCCACAAACGTTGCTTGCTGCGGCTGTAAAAGGTAACCTTGCCTTCCGACATGGTTTTCTTCACGGCCTCCTCATTCATAAATCCCAGCATCAACACCTTATGTGTCTTATAATCCTGCACGATGGCAGGTACCAATCCATCTGTATATTTTGAATAATCTACTTTCATGTCTATTCTGTATTCTGAATTCTGGATTCTGTATTCTTGTCTTCGGCTTCTTTCTTCCCCCGCAATGATGCTATCAACTCTTCCTGCTTCTCCTGTATTCTTTCATGACGATGCCTTTCCCGGTCTGCCTGCTTATTCTTCATATAAATAGACAAGGTCAGTGCACCACCCAATAAAATAAGTATAAAAAGGATCATACCGGTCTGATGGCTATTTGTTTACCCTGCAAATATCCCTTTAATTCCGGAATACTGATCTCCTTAAAGTGGAAGATACTGGCAGCCAGCGCCGCATCGGCCTTCCCCTGTTCAAATACATCCACAAAATGCTGCATACTGCCGCCACCGCCACTGGCGATCACCGGTACCGGCAGGGCTTCCGCCAGCCTCCGGGTAATGTCGAGGGCAAACCCCTGTTTGGTGCCATCATGGTTCATGGAGGTGAGCAGGATCTCTCCGGCGCCCAGGTCTACGCCCTGTTGGGCCCAGTCAAAACAAGTGGCTTCCGTTTTTACACGGCCCCCATTGAGGTACACATACCACTCGCCATCGGCTTCCAGGCGTGTATCGATGGCCAGCTCCACACATTGACTGCCAAACTCCCTGGCCAGTTCCCTGATCAATTCAGGCCGCTTAAACGCTGCCGTATTCACCGATATTTTATCGGCTCCGTTTTGCAGCAACACCTGCACATCTTCCACACTGCTGATGCCACCGCCAACTGTAAACGGGATATTAATATGGTGCGCGATCCGGTTGACCAGCTCACTTAAAGTTTTCCTTCTCTCATTAGTGGCCGTAATATCCAGGAACACCAGTTCATCGGCTCCCTGCTGTGCATACAGGGCGCCCAGTTCGACCGGGTCGCCCGCATCACGCAGGTTCACAAAATTGGTTCCTTTAACGGTCCTGCCGTCTTTGATATCCAGGCAGGGAATGATACGCTTTGTTAACACCTTAATAGTTTTATTAACTTATATTTTTACCAGTTCACCAATGGTCACATGCCCTTCGTAAATGGCTTTGCCAATGATCACCCCACTGCAGCCGATCTCCTGCAATTGCAATACATCGTTCATATTGCTTACACCGCCACTGGCGATCAGGTTTAGTTTGGGAAACTTCTTCAGGATGTTTTGATACAGGTCCGTAGCAGGCCCCTGCAACAAACCATCCTTACTCACATCCGTACAGAATATTTGCTGTACCCCATGCGCCATATATTTTTCAATGAAATCGTAGATCCAGATATCCGTGGTCTCCAACCATCCGCCCACCGCGATCTTCTCTTCCTTTACATCAGCACCCAACAGGAATTTATCGGCGCCATAGGTCAACAGCCATTTTACAAACTCCTCTTCATTCTTCACGGCAATGCTGCCCACTGTGGCCAGTGCAGCGCCTGAATTAAAGACAATATCTACATCCTTATCGGTTTTGATACCACCACCGAAGTCGATCACCATGTTGGTTTTGGAGGCAATGGTCTCCAATACCTTCCAGTTCTTCACTGCGCCGGCTTTGGCTCCGTCAAGGTCTACCAGGTGCAGGCGTTCCAGGCCGGCGCCTTCAAACTCCAGGGCCACTTCCAGCGGGTGCTCATTGTACACCTTCTTCTGTTGGTAATCGCCTTGCGTAAGCCGCACACACTTTCCATCAATAATATCTATAGCGGGAATGATCTGCATAGGTTGTTGTAACTGTTTTTCCATTTTAATAAAATCCAGGCCATACTTCTGCCAGGTTTTACCCGTGGCCTTCATACCAAACTTCTTATAAATGGCGGTAGCGCTGAGCCGGGCATTGCACCAGATGGTTTGTTTACCCTTGCGCTTTGCCCAATCCATTACATATTGCAGCAGGGCGGTACCATAACCTTTTCCCTGATGACGATCGAGGGTAGCAAACTTCCTGAACTGAACCTGCCCCCATTCTTCAAATACGGAGATCACCGATACGGGTTCTCCCTTAATAAACAGGCCCCAGTGCAGTCCTGATTCATCCTGCTCCAGCTTCACAAAGTCGAGGCTTTCTTCGGGATACATGACTGTCTGGCGTATTCTCCATACATCGGGCAAGGCTACGGGTTTGATCTCCATTTTATATACTCAAAAAGTTTTGTAACAATTGTTCTCCCACCTTAGCGCTCTTTTCGGGGTGAAACTGCAGTCCATAGAAATTATCCCGGTGCAGACCGGCGCTATAGGGTTGTACATAATCCGTAGTGGCAATCGTATGATCGCCCAGGGCTGCATAGTAGCCATGTACAAAATAACAATAGCTGTTTTCTGCGGTATGCTGCAGGAGGTCTGTCTTCAGGTTGTAGATGGAATTCCATCCGATCTGCGGTACTTTGAGGGTGCTGCCGGCAGGAGGTGTAAACAACTTTACCTGTTCGGGAAAGATGCCCAGGCAGGGTGTATCATTTTCTTCGCTGTAAGCACACATCAGTTGCATACCCAGGCAGATGCCCAGCACGGGTTGCTGCAGGTTTTTCAACACTTCATCCAATCCTCTTTCTTTTAGGTAACGCATGGCGCTGCTGGCCTCCCCTACGCCCGGAAAGATCACCTTACTGGCCTGCCTGATCTGTTCGTGGTCATCCGTCACCACGGCTTCCACCCCGATCCTTTCCAATGCATACAATACAGATTGGATATTACCGGCATTGTATTTAACGATCACTAAACTCATAATGATTATTGTAAAACCTTATTCAAAAATTGCTCAACGGCTGTTGGCACATCTGCATCCTGCTTGTTTTCCAGGGCCTGTATAAAAGCCGTGCCGATGATAGCGCCCTGGGCATAGGCACAGGCAGCTTCAAAGCTGGCTTTGTCCTTAATACCAAAACCTACCAGTATCGGGTTGGATAGTTTCATATCCTGCAAGCGTTGCAGGTAAGCACTCACACCGCTCATGTCTTTTTCTTTTCCGGTAGTGGAGGAAGAAGATACGGCATACAGGAAACCGGTACTCAGGGAATCCAGCTTCCGGATGCGTTCTGTAGAAGTTTCCGGCGTTACCAGGAAGATAAAGTCCAGGCCATGCTTTTTGATGATGGGACCGTACTCTGTTTCAAATTCATGTTCAGGAAGATCGGGCAATATCAGTCCATCGATGCCTACCGCAGCTGCATCGGCGCAAAACTTTTCAAAGCCATATTGCATTACGGGGTTCATATAGCCCATCAGGATCACGGGCACATGGATATCACCTCCACGCAGTCCGCCGCTGCCACCGCCTTCTGCATCCACCGTGCCCTTCCTGCCCCGCATATCCTTCAGCTGCTCAAACAGCTTTTTGATGGTCATGCCATTGGCCAGGGCAATGCTGCTGCTGGCCTGTATCACCGGGCCATCGGCCAGCGGATCGCTGTAAGGCATACCCAGCTCGATGAGGTTGGCCCCATTGTCTTCCAGGGCCTGCATCACCGGCAGGGTGCTATCCGCCTGCGGATAACCGGCTGTACAATATATATTCAGCACATGGTCCTTCTTTCTTTTGAATAACTCCTGTATCCTGCTCATGTTATTTACTTACTTATAAGCGTACTTAATTAGTTAGATCGTCTGGCCTTCCATTGCCTTCATATACGTAGCCAGGTCCTTATCCCCCCTGCCCGACAAACAAAGCACCACCACATCACTGGATTTAAAAGAGAGTTGCTTCAATGCCGATAAAGCATGCGCCGACTCCAGCGCCGGGATAATACCTTCCAGTTTGGCGAGGTTAAAGGCTGCGGCCAGGGCTTCCTCATCCGTAGCGCTTAAGAACTTCGCCCTTCCGGTTTCATACAGGTGGGCATGCAGCGGGCCGATACCCGGGTAATCAAGTCCGGCAGATATACTGTGTGGCTCTACTACCTGTCCATCTTCCGTTTGCATCACCAGGCTTTTGCTGCCATGCAGCACACCGGGTTTGCCCAGTTGGGTAGTAGCAGCACTCATGCCACTGTTAACACCATGACCGGCTGCTTCCACCGCCACCAATTGTACGGCAAACTCTTCCAGGAAATGGTAGAAGGCGCCGGCTGCATTGCTGCCACCGCCTACACAGGCCAATACATGCGAAGGGAATTCACTGCCCGTCTCTTCTTTCAGCTGGCGGCGTATCTCCTCACTGATCACACTTTGAAAACGGGCCACCATATCCGGGTAAGGATGTGGGCCTACCACACTGCCGATGATATAATGCGTATCCTCAGGGTTGTTGATCCAGTCGCGGATGGCTTCATTGGTGGCATCCTTCAGCGTCTTGCTGCCGCTGGTGGCAGGGATCACTGTAGCGCCCAGCATTTTCATCCGGGCCACATTGGGCGCCTGCCGCTCAATATCTTTCTCACCCATGTACACAATGCACTCTACCCCTTTCAGGGCGCACACAGTGGCAGTAGCCACGCCGTGCTGGCCCGCTCCTGTTTCTGCAATAATGCGTTTCTTGCCCAGGCGCTCCGCCAGCAATATCTGTCCGATGGTATTGTTGATCTTATGCGCGCCGGTATGACAAAGGTCTTCCCGCTTGAGGTAGATCTTCGTATTGAATTGTTTGCTCAACCGTTGTGCGAGGTACAGAGGGGTTGGCCGGCCTACATAGTTTTTCAGCAGGTCGTGAAACTCTTTCTGAAATTCCGCCTCGTACATGATCTGTATATACCGGTTCTTTAACTCTTCCACATTGCGGTGCAGCATTTCGGGAATATAGGCGCCACCGAAGTTTCCATAATACCCGAATATATTGGGCTGCTGGTAAGTCCCTTTGTACTGTCCCAAAGGAACGGTTCGATTGATCATTGGTCTGCTATTTTATATGCACTTACTTATAATCTTGTTTATCTATCAGCTTTCCTGCGGCTGTACCGGTGTGGCCAGTACCAATTGCAGGAATTTCAGGTCGAGCCATCGGCCAAACTTATAACCCACCTGTTGAAAGTTCGCTACCTCTTTAAACCCAAACCCCGCATGCAGCTGAATGCTGGCTTCGTTGCTGGCATCGATGCCGGCCAGAATGGTATGCATGTTCAATTGGGTAGCCGCTTCGATCAAAGGGGGTATCAATAACTTACCTATGCCTTTGCCCCTTACATCCGATGCTACGTATACGGAGTTCTCTACGGAGTACTTGTAAGCTGCCCAGGCCCTGAAGGGACCAATGGAACTAAAGCCCACTACCCTGCCCGCCTCTTCCGCTACAAATACCGGGAATCCCTGTTCTTTTTTGGTATCCCACCACTGCTTTCTCATGGCGGCGGTATGCGGTTTATAATCATATACCGCTGTGGTATGTACAATGATATCATTGTAGATCACCAATATTTCCGGAAGGTCTTTTTCTTCCGCTTTGCGTATGTGTATCATAGCATCAGGTTTAACATTGAAAGAACTATCTCACCTCATTGCCTCTATGCCTCTATGCCTTGTTGCCTCGTTGCCTTGTTGCCTTGTTGCCTTGTTGCCTCGTCGCCTTATCGCCTCCCTCACCCCTTCACCTTATCCACAAACGCTTTCACCTTGTCCATATCCTTCAGGCCGGGGCTCAATTCAAACTTGCTGTTGATATCAATCGCAAACAAGGCTTTCGCTACCGGCTCCTGCGAGAAGGCCATCAACTCTTCTTCATCGCCCGGCTCAATACCACCGCTGAGGAAAAAAGGCTTGCCGATGGTACTGTTCTTCAACATGCTCCAGTCAAACTTTTTACCTGTACCTCCGTATCCTGCACCCATGGTATCAAACATAAACATATCGCACACATCCATATAGGGCCTGATCATCCATTCCACACTGTCATTGTCGCTCAACCGGAATGCTTTTACCACAGAAACATAGTCGGCGATCTTTTCGCAATACTTGGGCGGTTCATCGCCATGCAGCTGTACCATGTGCAGGCGGCATTCATCTACCAGGTGCAGCACTTCTTCAATGGGAGCATTGACAAATACGCCCACCTTATTGATATTATTGAATTTGCGGATCTGTGTAGTGGTCATGTGCTTAAACACATACCGCGGACTTTTAGGATAAAAAATAAAGCCGGCAAACGTAACGCCCATGGCAGCCAATGCTTCTACCTGGTCGGGTTGTGTCATGCCGCAAACTTTTACTCTCATGTGTTGTCAGATTTTAAGTGTTAGTTGTATCTGGCAAATCAATCGCCCATCTGTTGGTATTGTGGTTGACAATATCATTGGATGGCTTTCACGAACTGCTCGAAGGCAAGACCTGGATTGGCTTCTTTCATAAAGTTCTCTCCTATGAGAAAACCCCTGAATCCATGATCGCGAAACAGGCGGATATTCTCCACAGATGAAATACCGCTTTCTGCGATCTTCACCTTACCGGCCGGGATGCGCTCGGCCATTGCCAGGCTACGCTCGATATCAACCGCAAAGGTTTTGAGGTTGCGGTTATTGATCCCTACCAATACCGTTTCTTCACAAATATGTTCCAGCTCTTCCTCATCGTGCAATTCCAATAAAACTTCCAGTTGCAGGCTTTGGGCAAAAGCCGCGAGGCGCTTCACGTCAGCTGGTGTCAGACAGGCTGCGATCAGCAATATTACATCGGCTCCCATTGCTTTGGCTTCTACGATCTGGTATTCATCAATGATAAATTCCTTTCTCAGGATCGGGATCTGGTTCACCCTTGCTTTTACCAGGTCTTCTGTACTGCCGCCAAAAAAATCAGTATCGGTCAATACAGACAGGCCCGATGCACCGTTTTGCGTATAAGCGGTTGTTACCGCCACTACATCCGCCGCTCCGTTGATGATCCCTTTGGAGGGCGACTTCCGCTTAAATTCGGCAATAATACCAGTTTTGCTATCATCCAGCAAAAACTGCTTCAAAGACAGTACAGGCCTGCCAAAAGCCGGGCTTTTTTCCAGGTCGGCAATAGAGGTCACTGCTTTCCTGTTGGCTACTTCTATTCTTTTATGCGCTATGATCTTATCCAGAATATTCATGAAACCGTTCGTTGTATTTAATACTTAAAGAAAATCGAACCTTCTCGTTGCCTTGATGCCTTGTTGCCTTTATGCCTTTTACTGCAATGCCACCAGCTTATCCAGCGCCGCTTTGGCCTTCCCGCTTTCCAGGCTTTCCACAGCTGCGGCATAGGCATCATCGTATTTTTTATACTGGCCGGTGCAATGCAGGGCCATGGCAGCATTGGCCAGCACCACCGCATTCTGCGACCAGCTGCCTTCGCGGTTCAATATCTTCACAAATATCTTAGCGGCTTCTTCTACACTATTACCGCCGGAAATATCTGCTGCCATCACCATCCGCTTGCCCAACTGCTCAGGCGTCATCACCCGCTCGCCGGTATTGGTGATCACCTTGGTATCGTTGGTGAGGGATATTTCATCATACCCATCCAGTCCATGGATGATGGTGAATGCCTTATCTGTTTGTTGCAATAAATAATTGTAGATACGCGCCATCTCCAGGCTATACACCCCTACCAGCTGAAAGGCCGGTGAAGCGGGGTTGACCATGGGGCCCAGCATATTGAAGAAAGTGCGCACACCCAGGTTTTTCCGGATGGGGCCCACTGTCTTTAAGGCCGGATGAAAGAGCGGTGCATGCAGGAAGCAGATATTGGCTTCTTCTACTTCTTTCTTTAACTGTGCCGCATCGTTCTTGAACTTATAACCCAGCTGTTCCATTACATTGGAGGCACCGCTGATGGACGAGGCGCCATAATTACCATGCTTGGACACTTTTTGTCCGGTGCCCGCTACCACAAAGCAGGCCAGCGTGGAGATATTGAAAGTATTCTTGCCATCGCCACCCGTACCCACAATATCAATGGTGGCATGTCCATTGAGGTCTACCGGCACACAAAGCTCCAGTAAGGCATCCTGGAAGCCCTGCAGCTCTTCGATGGTAATGCTGCGCATCAGGTATACGGTCATGAAGGAAGTAACCTCATGCTCATTGTATACCCCTTTGCCGATATTGACCAGCACTTCCTTCGCAGTAGCCCTGCTGAGGGATTTGTGTTCAAATAACAACTGTAATATCTTTTTCATCGTTAGTTTTTTAACCAGTTACGAAGTATTTGTTCGCCTACCGGCGTCAGCACACTTTCGGGGTGAAACTGAACGCCCTGTACATCGTACTTTTTATGCTGTAAGGCCATAATAAAATTATTGGCATCGCGGGCGGTGATCTCCAGCTCTTTCGGAAACCCTTCCTCACTGATCACCCAGCTATGGTAACGGCCCACTTCAATTTCGGCAGGCAGTTCTGTAAAGAGCGGCGCCTTGCGATTTAGTATTTGAATGGGCGTAGCTACACCATGGTACACGGTACTCAGGTTTACCAGCTTGCCGCCAAAAGCCTGTCCAATGGCCTGGTGCCCCAGGCATACGCCCAGGATGGACTTGGTAGCAGCATATTCTTTGATCAGTGGCAATAAGAGGCCGGCTTCTTCCGGAATACCCGGACCGGGTGATAAAATGATCTTATCATAGTCCTTTACTTTCTCCAAAGCGATCTGGTCGTTACGAAATACTTCTACTTTCTGGTGCAATATCTTTTCCACCAAATGCACAAGATTGTAAGTGAACGAATCGTAATTGTCAAAAACTAATATCCGGGTCAATGTATTCGTTTTTAGAATGGTTAGTTACCTTTTAGCGTTTCGGACGTATTGGCTCGTAGCTCGCAGCTCAAAGCTCGCAGCTTATTACTTAGAAATATCCTCTGCAAAAACGATGGCCTTCTTTAATGCCCCTAATTTGTTATTCACTTCCTGCAATTCACTTTCCGGTTTGCTGGCGGCTACCACCCCTGCTCCTGCCTGGTAAAACAACGTGTTCTGCCTGCTCAGGAAGGTGCGGATCATGATGGCGTGTATGCAGGTGCCGTCAAATCCCATGAAACCAATCGCGCCGCCATAATAACTGCGGGTAGAAGGCTCATACGAATCGATCAGCTCCATGGCCCTGAACTTGGGTGCTCCGCTCAGCGTACCTGCCGGAAATGTTTTAGCCATCAGTTCAAAAGGATTGGCATTGGGCCTCACTTTGCCGGTCACTTCACTCACCAGATGGATCACATGACTGTAATATTGCACCTCCCGGTAATGTTCCACTACTACTTCATCACAAACCCTGCTCAGGTCATTGCGGGCCAGGTCGACCAGCATTACATGCTCGGCATTCTCTTTGGCATCTTTTAATAAACGGTCGGCTTCCAGTTTATCCGTCTCATCATCACCGGTGCGTTTAAAAGTTCCGGCAATGGGATGCACTACTGCCTTGCCTTGCTGGATCAGTATCTGTGATTCGGGAGAAGAGCCCAATAATTTATAATCGCCGTAATCAAAAAAGAATAAATAAGGAGAAGGATTGATGCTGCGCAGGGCCCTGTATACATTGAACTCATCGCCGCGGAAGGCTTGCTGAAAGCGACGGCTCAATACGATCTGGAATACATCGCCCCGGAAGCAACTTTGGATGCCCTTGGTCACCATTTCGCGGTAGGCTTCATCGGTCATATTGGAAACCTCTTCGCCTTGTGCTTTAAAAGGATATACCGGTACATCCTTGCTGCGGATGAGGGATTCCACAATTGATAAATCACTGTCCAGGCCCTTGATCACATTTTCACAAATGAACAGCTCATCCTTGTAATGATTGATCGCTATTACATATTGGTACAAGCGGTAACGCATCAGGGGAATATCGGGTGTAATGCTGCCCGACTTCAATTGTATGGTATCGAAGAATTGTACCGCATCGAAGGTGGTATAGCCATACAGTCCCTGGGCAAACCGGCTTTCTTTGCTGCTGGCGCCGGTCATTTCAAAGCGCTGCATGAAATCCCACAGCAGTTGCGGCACTTCCTGCACATCCTTCACCGTGATCTTTTCAGGGGTTTCTCCCGGCCATTTGAATTCAATGCTGCGGGTGGAGGTGATCTCCATACCGGCAATGGCATTGATACAAATAAAGGAATAACTGTTATCGGCCGCATGGTGATCGGTGCTTTCCAGCAATACCGTATCGCGGAAACGGTCCCGCACACGCAGGTAGATACCCACCGGGGTATACACATCGGCCAGCATCTTTTTACAATTCGTCTGAATAGCTATTTTTTTCATGCCTGGTCCCTCTGAAAGAGATTTATTTGATAAAGAATGTATGTGTCTGTTTTGGACAATAAAAAAGCCCCGATGATACATCGGGGCCCTGAATATGTGTTATAAACAACAATAGCAGCGTTACAAGCCCCGTTTAGAGTTTGTATGCCACCACCACTGATTATTTTGTTTGTTCAATACCATTGTAGTGCAAATATGCAGTAGCAATTCCAATCTGCCAAAAAAAATACAGGACGGCCCGGCGCCCACAAAACACCCACCTGAGGGTAACCCTGTGTAACTCCGTTTGTTACTGTCGTAGCGCCGCCTGACGCTCCATTGAGGTAAAGGGTTTACCTTTAGCGGATGGACCCTCTCGTTTTTACCCTGCCCGGCCTCAACAACTCAGGCCCTCAACACTGGCAAACCCAATGGGAAGAAGAATATGGCTTTGTCCGCATTCAACAAAAGGAATGGGATACACCTAAATGCGAAGACTGGATCAATGGCATTGATGCAGTGGTAACACAACATCCCCCCGACCAGGTGATCCTGGTGGGCCATAGCCTTGCCTGCTGTGCCATCCTGCGTTGGGCCGCCAGGTTCAACCGCGTGATCAAAGGCGCTTTACTGGTGGGTCCCAGTGATGTGGATGCACCCAGCTATCCACCCGGCACCAAGGGGTTTAAGCCCATGCCCCTCAACCAACTGCCTTTCCCTTCCATTACGGTAGCCAGCAGCAATGATCCCTTTGTTACCATTGAGCGGGCACAGCAATTTGCGCAAGCCTGGAGAAGCTGGCTGGTGAACATTGGCGATGCCGGGCATATCAATGCAGCTTCCAACCTCGGCCTCTGGCCCGAAGGCATGGCCCTGCTCCAACAATTGTATTAAATTGCGGACCACAATACTTTAAAGATGCTGATTCAACACAAGGAAGGAAAGGTCAAGAGCATGTTCTATGTAGAACAGGATGGTAAAATACTGGCCGAAATGGTGTACTCCACCCCCAATCCCGGTCAAATGCTCATCGAACATACAGAAGTAGATGAATCACTCTCGGGCAAAGGCATCGGCAAGCAACTCGTGTATGCTGCCGTGGAATATGCCCGCACCAACAACATAAAGATCATCCCGCTTTGTCCCTTCGCCAAATCAGTATTTGATCGGGTGAAGGAATGGCAGGACGTTCTTGTTTAAGCGGCACTAGCTCTTAGCCTTTAGCGATTAGCCATACAGCTAACCGCTCACACCTAGATGCGAATAGCGCTTACAGCACTCCCTTCGTACTTGGCAAATAATTACTCAGCGGATCACGCTTCACTGCCATGCGGATGGCTTTGGCGAATGCTTTGAAGATCGCTTCTATTTTATGGTGCTCATTGTCGCCATGGCATTCAATATGCAGGTTGCATTTGGCGGCATCGGAGAAAGATTTAAAGAAGTGGAAGAACATTTCGGTCGGCATCTCCCCGATCCGTTCGCGCCTGAATTCGGCATTCCACACGATCCAGTTACGGCCACCAAAATCGATCAATACTTTGGCATCGGCTTCATCCATGGGTAAGGCAAAACCATAGCGTTCCATACCCCGCTTATCGGCCAGGGCCTGTGCGAAGGCTTCACCCAAAGCGATACCAGTATCCTCAATCGTATGGTGTTCGTCAATATGCAGGTCGCCATTGGCGCGGATGGTGAGGTCCATCTTACCATGACGGGCAATCTGGTCCAGCATATGGTCGAAGAAACCAAGTCCTGTAATGATCCTCGACCGGCCACTGCCATCTACATTCAATTCAATCTTGATCTGTGTTTCATTCGTATTGCGCTCATGGATCACCTGGCGCAGGCCAAGCCGCAGGAATTCATAGATCACACTCCATTTGGTGGTTTCCAGGGCGATCACCGATTGCAGTTCAGCAGCCTTGTCCCTGATCTCACCGGCTCCCAGGGAGCTATCATTGTTGAGCCAGATGGCTTTACAGCCCAGGTTTTTGGCCAGTTGTACATCTGTGATGCGGTCGCCGATCACATAAGAATTGGCGATATCATAATCCTCATTGTCGAGGTATTGTGTAAGCATGCCCGTACCGGGCTTGCGGGTGGGTGCATTGTCTTTGGGAAAGGAGCGGTCAATATAGGTAGCGCTGAAGTGAATGCCTTCACCTTCCAGGCTCTTCATCACCAGGTTGTGCAGGGGCCAGAACGTATCTTCCGGAAATGCCGGTGTGCCCAGGCCATCCTGGTTGGTCACGATCACCAGCTCATAGTCAAACTCACGGGCAATCCTGCCCATGTACTCAAACATACCGGGATAAAAGGTGAGCTTCTCATAAGAATCCAGCTGGTAGGTAGGCGGAGCTTCGTTGATCAATGTTCCGTCACGGTCGATGAATAACACTCGTTTCATGAAGAGAAGAATTTAGAATCCAGAATACAGAATCCAGAATGTGGAAACCAGCATATGGAATTCAGAATGAATAGTATTAATTAATTATAGATTTCGTGATTGCATCGTGATAAGACTCAAGCATCCTGCTCACTTCCCCCAGCAAATCGGCCAAGGGTTGGTTTTCTCCATATTTAAGGTCCTTTGAAAGTATTAGGTAATACCGGCACTCTTCCAATGAACCTTGTGCAATATTCATAAACCTTGCCTTGTCTTTCGCACTTCGCTTTTTAAACCCTTCAGCAATATTAGCTGCTATCGAAACAGCGGCTCTTCTGAATTGCGAAGTTAGTCCATATACTTCTTCACGCGGAAAATTTCGTGTATAGCCGTAAATACCGATAGTAAACTGGTGAGCTTTCTGCCATACAAGCAGGTCTTCAAAACATTTTGCTGGTTGCATGTAATAAACATTGAGGTTAAGCAATCAATTAAAGCATGCTACCAACCAGTCAGCCTTCTAACCTGTATTCCTTCTGGATTCTGGATTCTGAATTCTGTATTCTGTATTCTGTATTCTGTATTCTTGCCTTACTTCGTTTTCGCTCTTATACCCTTCACCTCCGCGGCAGAGATCAGACTCGCTTTGTTACCAAAACTATTTCTGATATAAGTGGTTACATCTCCAATCTCCTGATCGGTGAGGTAATCATGTGCAGCCATTACATTGTCATAGGTCTCCCCATCCACTTCCACGCCTTTCATTCCTTTTAAGATAACCTGTACCAGTCTTGTTTTATCGCCGGTAACCCAGGTAGTCTTGATCAAGGTAGGTGTCATGTTGGGCACCCCGCTCCCATCCTGTTGGTGACAGGGCAGACAATAGGTATCGTATACTTTCTTACCATTCTCCAACACCTTCTTAGGTACTGGTTTAGGTTTTACCTGGGCAGCCATCAATAAAAAAGCGCCCACACAAGTGATCAATAGCAATGTTTTTTGCATAGCAGGAAGTATTTATTTTTTGGTGTATGTTACTTTCCAGAGACGACCTTTCTTATCGTCGGAGATATACAGCGAGCCATCGGGGCCCTGTGCCAGTCCGCAGGGACGGTAGGTGGATTTGGCAGGCTCCCGCGAAGCGCCGGCAAATCCATCCGCAAATATTTCATATTTACCATTGGGCTTACCATCTTTAAAAGGGAGGAATACTACAAAGTAGCCGGCCTGTGGTTTGGGCGCCCGGTTCCAGGAACCATGGAAGGCCACGAAAGCGCCATTTTTGTATTTCTCGGGAAACTGGTTACCGGTATAGAATAGCAATGCGTTGGGAGCCCAGTGACCGGGAAAAGCATACACTGGTTTCTTCTTATCAGCGCAAAGGCCTTCTTTCTTTTTGTCGCCACCATATTCCGGGGCCAGTACTTTCTTATCCTGCTGCCAGTCGAAGTAACAATAGGGCCAGCCGAAATCATCTCCTTTGTTGATCTGGAATAATTCTTCCGCAGGCAATTCGGCACTCTCCTCTTCATTGTACATTTCGGGAAACAGGGAGTTGAGGTTATCCCGGCCATGCTGCATGGCAAACAGGGAGTTGGTAGATTGGTTCCAGTCGAGCCCCATGATGTTGCGGATGCCCGTAGCATAGCGGATACCTTCGGGGTAAGACTGGTTGAGCTGATTGGCTTTGAACTGCCATACCCCACCTACTGAATCCAGTAAGGGACAGGGGAAAGGGGAAGGAGAACCTTTTTTACGGTCTTCCAGCTGACAGGCATTGGAAGGAGCGCCAATGTTTACATAAATATTACCGGCATTGTCCAGCACCAGTGATTTGGTATTGTGCGTATTCCGGTCGATCAAACCCGTGATGATCTTCTCCGGTTGATCGGGATTGATCACTTCCTGTTTTTCATTGAGCTTGTAGCGAAATACTTCCTTATTGGAAGAGGCATACAAATAGCCATCCTTGATGGTAATACCCGTACCGGCATAATTACCAAAGGCCGTGCTCTCGTCGGCTACCCCATCATTGTTGGTATCGCGCAGGCGCAATATCCCATGCCCGTTTTTAATTCTGAACAACATCACATACAGGTCGCCATTGGGGGCAGTCACAATATGCCTGGCCCTGCCTACTGAATCGGCCACCACCACGGCCTTAAATCCTGCCGGCAGGGTAATGCCACCGTTTACTTCTACCGGCACAGCCTTGCGGGGTTTTGGTTTCACATGCGCGGTATCATTGCCATAAGCAGCAGAGCCTGCCAAAAGAAGAAGGGGAAGCATTTTGCCAATCCAATTCATGGTGCTGGTTTTCGTTAGTTGAAATTTAATAATCAGGTATCTATCAGATTACGCCAACTAAGCAGCGTATTTTTTCAATGCCTTCACCAACGCTTCATTTTCTGCAGCCGTACCCACCGTAATGCGCAGGCATCCTTCACACAAGGTCACACTGCTGCGGTTGCGCACCACAATGCCTTCCTGCAGCAGGAAATTGTAAATAGCGTTGGCATCCGTTACCTGTACCAACAGGAAGTTGGCATCGGAAGGATACACTTTTTTCACCACCGCTAAAGAGGGCAATAGCTTTTCCAGTTCACCCCTTTGCGATACGATCTCTTTGATCATATCATTCACCTGCCCTACTTCTTCCAGCGCCTGCAGCACGAGGTCCTGAGAAGCCTGGTTGATATTATAGGGAGGTTTCACTTTATTCATCACCTCAACAATGGGCACCGAAGCAAAAGCGATCCCCACCCGCAAAGCAGCCAGCCCCCATGCTTTGGACAAGGTTTGCAGCACTACCAGGTTGGGATAATCTTCCAGCTCCTGGGTAAAAGACCGGAAGCGGGAGAAATTAATATAGGCTTCATCGATGACTACGAGGCCAAAATAATTGTTCAGCAATACTTCAATATCATCCCGCTCCAGGGAATTGCCCGTAGGGTTGTTGGGCGAACAGATAAAGATCATTTTGGTATTGTCATCCACCGCTTCTTCAATAGCCGGCAGGTCGAGCTGAAACCCCGGTGTTAAGGGCACTTTCTTAATGGTTACATCATTGATATTGGCGCTCACCTCATACATGCCATAGGTGGGCGGACAAATAATGATATTGTCCTTGCCCGGGTCGCAGAAGGCGCGTATCAACACATCGATACATTCATCACTGCCATTACCGATAAAGATATGTTCGGCGGGAACGCCTTTTACTTCACTCAATTTGTTCTTTACCTTTTTTTGCAAAGGATCGGGGTACCGGTTGTACCATTTCAGTAGTGGTGATCCCAGGCTGTTCTCATTCGCATCAATGTACACACTCGCCTCTCCCTTAAACTCATCACGGGCTGAGGAATAGGGTACCAGCTTCTTGATGTTCTCTCTTATTATATTATTCAGATCAAAGCTCATTTTTCAAAATTTGAATTCGTGAATCATGAATCGTTAACAGCTGCGAGCTTCGAGCGGTGAGCTACGAGCGAAAATCAAATACGCGATAAAAGGCTCGCAGCTCGAAGCTCATAGCTCGTGGCTTACTTCATCCGCACTCTTACCGCATTCGCATGTGCTTCCAATCCTTCTGCTTCAGCCATCAGTTCTACAGTGCGGCCAATGTTTTGCAATCCCTGTTGGGTAAGCCGCTGGAAAGTGATCTTCTTTACAAAGCTGTCCACACTTACCCCGCTATATGCTTTGGCATATCCATTGGTAGGAAGCGTGTGGTTGGTACCACTGGCATAATCGCCCACACTTTCCGGTGAATAATGCCCCAGGAATACCGATCCTGCATTCACTACTTTATCGGCCAACTCGCTGGCATTGTTACAGGCCAGTATCAGGTGTTCCGCCGCATATTCATTCAGGAGGTCAATAGCCGCAGCCTCGTCCTTCATCACAAAGATCTTGCTATGCTCCAGCGCCTGGGCCGCCAGGTCTTTACGTGGCAATAAGGCCAGTTGTTTTTGAAGTTCATGCTGCACACTCCCCACTAAGGACTCCTGACTCACGACTAATATTACCTGGCTATCCACGCCATGCTCTGCCTGGCTTAGCAGGTCGGCAGCTACAAAAGCCGGATCGGCGCTTTCATCGGCATATACTGCCACCTCACTGGGGCCGGCCGGCATATCGATCGCAATACCTTCCTGTTGTATCAATTGCTTGGCACAGGTAACATATTGGTTGCCGGGACCGAATATTTTAGATACCCTGGGCACAGTGGCTGTTCCATAAGCCATGGCGCCGATGGCCTGCACACCGCCCGCTTTGAACACTTTGGTTACCCCTACTGCCTGCGCGGCAAACAATATCGCCGGATGCAGTTTACCCTGCTTATCCGGTGGCGAGCAAAGGATAATCTCTTTACAACCTGCCAGCCTGGCCGGTATGCCCAGCATCAGGATGGTGGAAAACAAAGGAGCCGTACCACCCGGAATATACAATCCCACCTTTTCAATAGCCACCGATTTGCGCCAGCATTGTACGCCGGGCATTGTTTCCACCACTTCAGGTTCACTCAACTGCTTTTTATGAAAGGTCTCAATATTGGCTTTGGCAGTCAGGATGGCTGTTTTCAGGTCCTCGTCGAGCAATCCGGCTGCTTCCCCGAACTCTGCATCACTCACCAGCAAGTCGCCGATCGTTGCTTTGTCGAACTCCCGGGTCAATTGCCTAACCGCTTCGTCGCCTTTTATTTTAACCTGCTGCAGGATGCCGCTTACGATCGCCTCCAGTTGGGCAGCCGCTGCCACTGGCCGCTGCAGTAAAGTATTCCATTCACTGCGGGCCGGGTTATCAAATACTTTCATAAACGCGTAATATTATTGCACTTTCCGTATAGATTCGTGTGCCGGTTTAACGATGTATTCATTTATATTATCATTTTCTCAATAGGAACCACCAGGATGCCCTGTGCACCGGCCGCTTTCAGCTGTTCAATGATATCCCAAAAAGTATCTTCACTCAATACGCTGTGTACGCTGCTCCAACCTTGTTCGGCCAATGGCAGCACCGTGGGGCTCTTCATACCGGGCAGCAGGCTGATGATCTCTTTTAATTTATCATTGGGCGCATTCAGCAGCACATACTTGGTGCGCTTGGCTTTCTTTACCGCCCGTATGCGGAACAACAGTTTGTCGAGCAATTGCTGCTGTGCAGCATCGAGCTGGTTGTTCTTGATGAGTACCGACTGCGACTGGAGAATGGTTTCCACTTCCTTCAACCCGTTCATGAAAAGGGTAGAGCCGCTGCTAACCAGGTCGGCCACTACATCGGCCAGTCCGATACCGGGTGCAATTTCTACCGAGCCGCTGATCTCGTGGATCTCAGCTACCACATTGTTTTTGGCCAGGAATGCGTTGACCAGGAAAGGATAGCTGGTAGCAATGCGTTTGCCTTGCAGGGAAGCGACGCCTTCGTATTGCTGGCCGCGGGGTACTGCTACCGACAGGCGGCATTTGCCAAAGCCCAGCTTTTCTACTACTTCAGCTTGCTTGTTCTTCTCAAACAATACATTCTCCCCTACAATACCAATGTCAGCAACACCATCTTCCACGTACTGAGGAATATCATCATCACGCAGAAAAAATACTTCCAGGGGAAAATTGTCTGCTTCTGTGCGCAGGCGGTCTTTTACATTGCGCAGGTCAATTCCGCACTCTTTCAATAACTGTACGGAATCTTCATACAAACGTCCTGACTTTTGAATGGCTATTCTTAGCATCTTGACCATGATTTTAATGATTTTATGGATTTACAGGATTAGGTCCTGGTTTATATTTTAAGTTCTCTAGTCTTTTAAATTCTAAACTGGTGGCGCCAAAGTTTATCAGAATACCTACTTCAAGGTTATAGGCTTCTAAATAGTTTTTCCCTTGCGCCAAATGCGCGTTTTCCAAACAAATCAAAGCTTTCAACTCAACCATAATAAGGTTTTCTACAAAAAAGTCTACACGCCTTTCCCCCACTTCCTGATTTCTGTAAAAGATCTTCATGGTAAACTCCCGCTCAAAATTCACTCCAGCAGCTTTCAGTTCAATAGCCAGTGCCCGTTGATAAATGACTTCCTGAAATCCATTGCCCAAAGCCGCATGCACCTTCATGGCACAGCCAATTATTTTCTCTGTTACTTTCCCGTACTTTAATTCACTCATATAGCAAGTATTTGGTTTTAAATGAAGCCAAATACTACTAATCAAGCCTATAATGCTGCCCTGTCCTTTTCCTCTTAATCCATTAAATCCTCTAAATCCAGGTCCCAGACAAATAAAAAAGGCTTACCCTGCGGTAAGCCCTTTAATATGATATGGCACTTAACATAGCACCATCGGCCTACCTGTCGGGGTAAGTATGATGATGATGTATGTGCGTAAATATGTTCATTTCGAGTCGCAAAAATAGGACATCCATTCATCTGGCAAAAAATATTTTTTTGAATACTCCCCTATTCCTGTAAATAATAGGGGGTAACTGATTATCAACCACCTGTATTTCTTCTGTATGCTGTATGCTGTCTCCTGTATGCTGTATTCCGCATTCCTATAAGCATTCCGCCACCTGTCATATATCCAAACCAGGGGAAAATGCACAATACTTAACTTGTTGCCCTACCCGCACAGGGGTAACAGCAGCTTGCCGTCTAATAGTTGGCCTCCAACCAGTCAATTCTATCTATTCATAAACTGCACAACTCATGAGAAAACTGTTAGTAGTCTTTTGCCTTTTTGTAGTGACCTTGTGTTCTGCCCAGGACGAGGGTTATAAAACACCTCCCAAGGAAATTGCCGACCTGCTGCTGGCCAAGCCCACCCCAGGCGTAAGCATTGATGGTAAAGCGGAATGGATGCTTCTGATGGAAAGGAATAGCTACCCCTCCGTGGAAGAACTGGCCCAGCCCGAATTGCGGATCGCCGGTCAACGCATCAACCCCAACAACTTTGCACCCAGCCGTCAGAACTTCATCAACAACTTTACCCTGAAGGATATCAAAGCTGGTAAAGAATTTCCCGTCACCGGATTACCTGCCAATCTGCTGGCTGGCAACGTAAGCTGGAGTCCCAATGAAAAGAAGATCGCCTTTACGCATACTTCCAACAAAAGCGTGGACCTGTATGTGATCGACCTGGCTACCCGCAAGGCTGTTAAAGTGAACAAACAGCCACTGAACGTGATACTGGGACAGGATTTCACCTGGATGGACGACAATACCCTGCTGTATAAAACAACCTTACAGCCAGCCAGTGCAGCACCGGCCAAAGTATTAACACCTTCCGGTCCTGCCATTCAGCAAAACCTGGGTAAAGTAGCCCCCAGCCGTACTTACCAGGATCTTATCAAAACACCGTACGATGAGCAGCTGTTTGCTTTTTACAGCACCGTACAACTGGCAAAGAACGTGAATGGGGTAGAAACCAAAATTGGCAAACCTGCCATTTATACCTCCTTTGCCCTTTCTCCCGATAAGAAATACATGCTCACCCGTGTGATCCACACGCCTTTCTCTTACCTGGTGCCGGCCTTTGGCTTCAACTCTACGGTAAACATCACCGATCTTACCGGTAAGGTAGTGAAAGTAGTGGCCGACCTCCCTTCTTCTGAACTCTCTCCTTCGGGTTATGACAATGTACTGAATGCACCCCGTGGGTTCGACTGGCGCGATGATGAAGCCGCTACCATTGTATGGAGCGAACCCCTCGACAGCGGTATGTACAAAAGCAAAACAGATTTCCATGATATAGTATACTCCCTGAATGCACCCTTTACCGGTACACCCAAAGAGCTGTTGAAAACAACCTGGCGCTTTGGTGGCATCACCTGGGGTGATGAGAACCTGGCACTGGTAAGCGAGCGCCTGCAAAGCAAACAAAGCACGCGACTCAGCCTGTACAACCCAAGCACCGGTAAACTGGAAACCTTACAGGAACGCAACATGACGGATGCTTACAACAGTCCCGGTTTTCCTGTGACCGTAAAAAACAAATATGGCCGCCAGGTAATTAAACTGATCGACAATGGCACCAAGCTGTTGATGAACAACCCGGTGGGTAGCTCACCCAAGGGTGACCTGCCCTTCCTTGCCAAGTTTGATTTGAAGACCAGGAAAAATGAGATCATCTGGCGTTGCCAGGAGGGAACTTATGAAAGCATCTCCGATGTATTGGATGTAGACAAGCTGGTATTGCTCACACGCCGTGAGTCGCAGAAAGACATGCCCAACTATTATATCAAGAATTTAGTACTGCGCGTGGCCGATCAGCCCATTACCAGCTTTGCCAATCCTTATCCACAACTGGATGGCATTGTAAAAGAGAAAATATCCTATAAGCGTGCTGATGGCGTTGACCTCACTGGCAGCCTCTACCTGCCTAAAAATTATGACCCTAAGAAAGATGGTCCCTTGCCGGTATTGATGTGGGCTTATCCCCGCGAATTCAACTCTGCAGCTGATGCCGCACAGATACGTGGCTCCAAAGACCGCTTTACCCTGATCGGTTATGGCGGCCCCATATTCTGGGTCACACAGGGATATGCTGTACTGGACAATGCCGAGTTTCCCATTGTAGCAACCGATTCAACGAAGAAGCCCAATGATAATTTCATCGATCAGTTGAGGATGAATGCCGAAGCAGCCATCAACAAACTGGCCGATATGGGTGTGGGCGACAGGAACCGCGTGGCAGTGAGTGGCCATAGCTATGGCGCTTTCATGACAGCCAACCTGCTGGCGCATACCAAACTCTTTAAAGCCGGTATTGCACGCAGTGGCGCCTACAACCGCACCCTCACTCCTTTTGGATTCCAGAATGAGGACCGTACTTTCTGGCAGGCGCCCGAGCTGTATGCAGCGATGAGCCCCTTCTATCATGCCGACAAGATCAAAACGCCCCTGCTGCTGATACATGGTGAAATGGATGACAATCCAGGCACCTTCCCTATTCAGAGTGAGCGTTTATTTAATGCGGTGAAAGGACATGGTGGTACCGTACGTTTTGTAAGCCTGCCTTATGAAGCACATGGCTATCGCGGTAAGGAAAACCTGCTGCACTTGCTGTATGAGCAAAATGCCTGGCTGGACAAATATGTGAAGAACGCCGATAAGAATCAACCAGGCGGCGGAACTAATAAGAAAGCATTTTAAATAACAAAGAAGGCCTTCTCAATTGTTGTGCGACTTGATGAGGCCTTCTTTCTCTACAACCAAAAACAACCAATCCACGTATTTACAGGGCAATCGAAGATTACCCCTATAGTTATCCGGTATAGTTGTTTTAGCGTGAGCCGCTCCGTGTGTTAGCCGGGGCGGCTCACGTTTTTAAGTATACTATTGTAACAATCATATATCGTGCCCGGGTGACCATCTGCTGTTAAAGAAATGCAAAAGGAAAAAACTTTTGTACCTTCCTGTTACCTAAAATCCATGCACATATGAGATCACTGCTCCTGCTAATGGCGCTTGCCATGCTAACGACTGCTGCTATTGCACAGAAAAACAATGCCTTCAATGGTCTTGATGTAAACCTGGGAAATATCTACCGGGTATCCAATGCCAAAACACGTTCTATCAGTCCTGAAAACTTTACCGGTGAGCCCGGAAAAGGCGGCATGGCTACACTTGAGCAGGGCGCTGCCAAAAATGAAGCCAGGGAACTGGGACAGGGATGGAAAGTGAGTCCATTTGTGGTCGTTAAAAAGGGTACCACCTTTACCCTGGGTGAAATTACCGGTTCGGGCGCCATTCAGCATATCTGGATGACGCCTACGGGCAACTGGCGTTTTTCTATTCTCCGTTTTTATTGGGATGATGAGAAAGAGCCTTCTGTGGAAGTGCCCGTTGGGGATTTTTTTGGTATGGGTTGGGGCGCCTATGCCCCACTTAACTCCCTGGCGGTGACAGTGAATCCGGGTAGTGCCTTTAATTGCTACTGGCCCATGCCATTCCGGAAGAAATGCCGGGTAACCCTGGAGAATATTGCAGCAGAAGATATGCGCATTTATTACCAGATCGATTACACGCTCACCGAGGTGCCCGATGATGCCGCTTATTTCCATGCCCAGTTTCGCAGGAACAATCCTACCCAGGGCGGCCTGTACACGATGATCGATAATATCAAAGGCAAAGGTCAGTATGTGGGCACTTATATGGCCTATGGCATTCACAACAATGGCTGGTGGGGAGAAGGAGAGATCAAATTCTTTATGGATGGCGATACGCAGTTTCCTACCATCAATGGCACGGGAACAGAAGATTATTTCTGCGGCTCTTATAACTTCGACGTGAAAGGGAAATACCAGGAATTCAGCACAGCCTATGCCGGCCTGCACCAGGTGATCCGCCCTGATGGCCTCTATACATCCCAGCAACGTTTTGGCATGTACCGCTGGCACCTTACCGATCCTGTACGTTTTGAAAAAGACCTGAAGATCACCATGCAGGACCTGGGCTGGAAAAGCGGCGGAAGGTACCTGCAGCAGCAATCGGATATCAGTTCCGTAGTGTTCTGGTATCAGTTGGAGCCGCATGCGAGCTTCCCGAAATTGCCTTCAAAAGATCAGTTGGAGCAGAACTGAGCACGTGAATCGAAAGTACAGAGGTGACACCTTCTTTTGAGCAGAGGTGACACCTTTTCCTTTTCGATGCTGGCGAAAGGTGTCACCTCTTATGTTCACCTCTTTTGTTCAGACAAAAAAGAAGGGTCTTCCCGTCCGGAAGACCCTCTAGAAGAGACTGATTTAACCCCCTAAACCCGTCTTACTAAATCTTACTAAAAATGTAGCAGTAAGCCTGCTGCATCTCTTGACATCCGTCAATGCTTTATCGTTGCAGCCGCCTCCGGTTTTTTTGTAAGCCTGATAGCCTGTTGTTTTTTTACCGAACACCCGGTGTATTAAAACCGGACAGTGGGAGCCCATTTTAATACACCCAACAAAATGTTTATCAATCCCTTACATAACTGGCACCGTTTTTACCACGAATTGCCTCGTAGCTACCTGTTCCTGTTCATTGGTAAACAACTTCAAATATGTTCAAAAATCACCTGAAAACTGCCTGGCGCAACCTTGTTAAGAATAAGTTCTATTCGGCCATCAATATTGCCGGCCTCACAGCAGGCCTTGCAGTGGGCATCCTGATCTTGTTATGGGTGCAGGATGAGCTGGGTTTCGACCGCTTTCACCAGAAGGCCGATAATATTTACAAACTCGAAAACCAGGTAGGCACCGGCGCCAGTGTGCAGATATGGACATCTACCGTGGCCCCGATTGGCGTGATGGCAAAACAGCAATTGCCGGCCATCGAAGAGGTGGTGCGCTGGTGCGGCGGAGGCTATTATTATTCCATGATGTATAAAGAAAAACGCCTGGATATCGACAAGCGCATTATGGCCGATCCTGCTTTCTTTACCATGTTCAACTTCCCGATCATCAAAGGCAATGCAGCCAGCCCTTTTCCCAATATCTACAGCGTTGTATTGACTGAAACTGCCGCTAAAAAACACTTTGGCAATGAAGACCCAATAGGTAAAGTGATCGTGGCCGACAAGACCACCAACTTCACCGTAACAGGCATCACCAAAGATGTGCCTAAAAATTCCACCATCCAATACGATATGGTGATGCCCCTGCAATTGATGACCCGGTTACAATACCAAAACCGGACAGATGGCCGGACAATGGAAAACGACTTCCATCAATTCAACTTTTCCACCTACTTCCGGTTGAAACCAGGCACCGACCTCAAAAAGCTGGCTACCGACCTGCGCAATATCCACCTGCGCAATAAAGCAGATGATACAGATATCAAATACCAGTTCCTGCAGGTACCCGATATGCACCTCTACCTGTCGGACGGCAAGGAAGCAGGTATGGAAACGGTGCGCATGTTTACCTGGATAGCGTTGATCATCCTGATCATTGCCTGCATCAATTATGTAAACCTTAGCACAGCCCGTTCAATGTTGCGCGCCCGCGAAGTGAGCATGCGCAAGATCGTAGGCGCCGCCAAATGGCAACTGTTCCTGCAATTCATAATAGAGACAGCCCTGCTGTTTATCCTGGCAGCCGTACTGGCCATTGGGGTCATCAGGTTGTTGTTGCCTTTCTTTAACCAATTATCAGGCAAAGAACTGGAGCTGAACCTGCTGGATTACCACTTATGGACATTGTTGCTGGCCACTATTACAGGCGCACTGATCGTTTCCAGCATTTATCCTGCCCTGCTGCTTTCTTCCTTTGAGCCTTTGAAAGTATTAAAAGGGAAAATGAATGCGCGCATCAGTGATGCCCTGTTCAGGAAAGCATTGGTGGTTACTCAATTTGCCTGCTCGGTAGCGCTTATCATCAGCACGTTCATCATCAGCAATCAATTGCAATACATCCGTTCACGCAACCTCGGGTACGACAAAGACCATGTACTGACTATATGGGTGCGGAATGGTGGTCCTGATTATGCAACTATCAAGTCTACCCTGCTCAGTCAACCCGGCGTATTGGATGTGGCCCGGGCAGATGACAATATCATCAGCCTCTCCAACCAAACAGGTAGTAATTGGTGGGAAGGGAAAGGCGCCGATGAGACCATGATGATGCACCCTGTTGGTATTACGGAGGATTTCATACCCTTCTTTAAAATGCAGCTCACAGCAGGCGCCAACTTCACCGGCACCCCGGCCGATTCAACCCATTTCATCCTCAATGAAACAGCGG
The DNA here is from genome assembly GCA_966211765.1 of uncultured Paraflavitalea sp. Lineage (GTDB taxonomy): Bacteria > Bacteroidota > Bacteroidia > Chitinophagales > Chitinophagaceae > Paraflavitalea. The sequence continues at coordinate 6,402 of CBIHOV010000034.1, read as the reverse complement.
TACGGCAGGCAGGCATTAAGGATCCTATTGGCAAGCCATTCAAATTATGGGAAACCAACGGCACAATTACGGGTGTAGTAAAGGATTTCCATTATGCTTCGATGAAAAGCAAAATAGAACCGGCTATCTTTTATACCCAAAAGGGCAGGAATGCGATCATCTATATCAAGACCACCGGCAAAGAAGCTCCCAAAGCCATTGCAGCCGCTGAAAAAGTATGGAAGCAATACAATACAGAGATGCCTTACAATTATCATTTTCTGGATGAGACCTTTGATAAACTCTATACCACCGAAACCCGTACCGGCACCATCTTCAATATATTTGCAGGTATTGCCATTGTTATTTGTTGCCTCGGCCTGTTGGGCCTCGCTGCCTACACTGCACAGGTACGCACCCGGGAGATCGGTATCCGCAAAGTACTGGGCGCCAGTGTAAGTGGTATCATCCGCTTACTGGCCAGGGACTTTATCGCACTCGTGCTGATCTCCATCGTGATCGCTGCGCCCATTGCCTGGTTTACGATGAACAAATGGCTGCAGGACTTCGCCTACAAAACGAATATTGGCTGGACCGTATTTCTGCTGGCAGGCATCATCGCAATCTTTATTGCCATCTTAACCATCAGCTTCCAATCCATCAAAGCCGCATTGGCCAACCCGGTTAGAAGTTTGCGAAGCGAGTAGAAAGCCGCGAGCTCCCGCCGAGGCGGGACAGGCTATGAGCTGCGAGCCACGAGCTGCGAGCCCTGAGAATGCGAGTGGGATTTCTGAAGTCTTTAAGTATATATAATAGCCATAAAAACAAAAAGGGGAAACATCATTTGGATGCTTCCCCTTTCCCTTTTAACCCTATTACTTATTCTGAAACAGAATCCTGTATTCTTCTAAATTCTGTATTCTGTATTCTACATTCTTGTATTCCTTACTTCTTCTTCTCCGCTCTCTTCACCAGTTCGGCTACCGGAATAGCCACCTGTCTGCCTACTTCCTGCTTCCCTTTGTAGGTGATGACTTTTAGGTTCACCGCATCTTTGGGAGCTGTAATAGCACCGGTATATTTTGGATAGAAACGGTCGGGGAAAGAGTTATCGAAGCTGTAATAAATATCCAATCCCTCCACCTCGGTTGTCAGTTCCACCTTTATTCCACCAGCTGCATTTTTAGAAGCGCTGATGATGGGATCATACATACTGCGGGCATATTTCTTTTCAGCCACATCATAGCGCTGAAAATGCTGCTCTACCCGCCCTACGAAGTTATTCCAGTCTTTTTTGGCCTTAGGCGACCATACAGCTTCTGCCACGGCAAAAGACCGGGGCCAGGCCATGTATTGCAGGTGGCGCATATTGTAGATCTGCTCAGTCCACAGGTTGGCTTGTCCGCCTTTGATCAGGGATGCATCCACTCCATCCGGAACGGGCTCAAACTGGTAGGAGCTTTTCAATCGCACCGTACTGTACACTGGCGGTTCGATGGCGCCATCGCCCTGCATAAGGTCGATGTACACATTGGAGTTGGGCGACATCACCACTTCGTGGCCTGCTGCCGCTGCTTCCTTGCCACCCTTGATACCTCTCCAGCTCATGACGGCAGCGCCCGGGGCCAGCCCGCCTTCCAGTATCTCATCCCAGCCCATCATCTTTTTGCCCTTGGATTCAATGATCTTCCCCATCCTTTTTACAAAATAGCTTTGTACCTCATGCAGGTCTTTCAGCTTCTCTTTTTCCATTAATTGTTTGATGGCATCGCTTTTCTCCCAGAAGTTCTTGGCACACTCATCACCGCCCATATGGATATATCCAAAGGGAAACAGTTCTGCTACCTCGGTAAATACCTTGTCCATGAAGGTGTACACGTTTTCATTGGCAGGACACAGGGTATTGTCTATCAGCGCATAGAAAGTACCATCCCCATTCCATTGCATGAACTTTTCGCCCGAATTTACCCGGTAAGTACCTGGTGTACAGGAAAGCTCGGGATAAGCAGCCACTGCTGCCATGCTATGCCCGGGAATATCGATCTCCGGAAGAATATTCACAAAGCGGTCGCCGGCATATTGAACCAGTTCTTTAATATCTTCCTGTGTGTAAAAGCCGCCATAAGTGCGGGCTTCATTGTCCTCCGGAGTAGAGAAGGTGCCGAATGTGCCTGTTTTATCCACCCTCCAGGCTCCTACTGAGGTGAGCTTGGGCAGGCTCTTGATCTCTATGCGCCAGCCCTGATCGTCTGTCAGGTGCAAGTGCAGCAGGTTGTATTTATACCTCACCATATCATCAATGAATTCTTTCACCTGGGCCTTTGTGAAGAAGTGACGGGATACATCAAACATCAATCCCCGCCAGGCAAAACGCGGATAATCAGTGATCCGTACAGCGGGCAAGACCCAGCTTTTCTTCGCCACCACCGTTTTGCTTTCTATGTCTTTGGGGAACAATTGCAACAGGGTTTGCATGCCATAATACAGGCCGGCTACCTTATTGGCCTTCACCACTACTCCCGTGGGCCATACTTCGAGGCGATAACCTTCATTGCCCAGGTCGGCTTCTTCAGCTTTATTCAAGGCAAAACTGATCACGTTGGTACGGGTGGCGGCAGCGGTGGTTTGTACCAGGGCGGCATAGCCTGTAGCTTTACGCACCTGTGCGGCAAAGAAGGAAGCTACCCGCAGCGCATCAGGATTGCGGTCTGCTGCTTCAATCCGGGTTTGTGCAGTGAACGAGAACTGTCCTTCCCGCTTTTCGAGGGAAACTGGTTGCGGAATGATGGCTATTTCGGTAGCCTGTTGAGCAAGCATAGTTAGTACAGTTAAAACATGGAAAATAACAAGGATCCCTTTTTTCATGTGCAGGCTTTATTTATACAATTTGGATAATGGTTCTAAAAATAGGGAATTATTGGAGCCAATTGCCTATTCGTGATTGGCGATATTCCCGTATCTTTCGAAAAAACTGACGAACACATGAAAAAATTTCTCGTTCCCACTGATTTCTCCGATACTTCAAAGAATGCGGCCAAATTCGCAGCACAGGCTGTGGCAGGAGTAGCGGATGCAAAGATCATTCTCTACAATGTGTCCGATAAAGTAGCAGCAGGTTCAGATGGATCCCTGCTTACGGAAAGTGACAATGACAGAAATATCATTCTCGGCAATGCCCTGCTGCAATTGAAAGAGGAAATTCAGCCGTTTGCCGGCAGTGCAACTATAGATACAGTATTGGAATATGGCTCTTCCCTGGTGGAAAATATGGAACGCTATGTGCGGCATTATGATATTGACATGGTGATCATGGGTATTACCGGCGCCACCCGCCTGGAGCAGATCTTTATTGGCAGCAATACCCTCGATATGGTGAATACGGCATTGGTGCCTGTACTCATCGTTCCGCCCGATGCTGCTTTCCGCCAGATCAGGAATGTAGTATTGGCCAGTGACCTGAAAGATGTAGCCATCACTACCCCCGTTGCAGCCATTAAAGCGGTATTGGACATTTTCAAACCCACCCTGCATATCGTGAATGTAGACCACGAGCATTATGTAGCAGTGACCGACGAATACAAAGCCGAGATAGCCATCCTGGAAAGCATGCTGGCCGATTACAAACCTGAATTCTTCTTTATCAGGCAGTATGACTTCCTGGATGCCATCAGTCAATATACGCAGGATAAGAACATCGATCTTATTATTATTATACCCAAAACGAACTCTTTCCTGGGTGGCATATTCAAAACCAACCATACGAAGAAACTGGCTTACCATAGCCATGTTCCTATTGTTGCGATACATGAGTAATACATATCTTTATTGTATAAAGCGTTCCGTGGCTGACGGAACGCTTTTTTTATTTCGGAGCAGGAATCAGTAATTTCGGACCATGCTTAATTTCGGCCACCTGGTATTCTTCGAAGTAGCTACCCAGCTGAGCTTTTCCAAAGCGGCAGAAGTATTGTACATCAGTCAGCCTGCAATTACCAAGCACATCCAAACGCTGGAAAAACAGTATAAGATCAGCTTGTTTGAGCGCAAGGGTAATTCCGTATCCCTGACTGCCGAAGGGAAAATATTATTGGAATATGTAGTGAAGGGGCGCGAGCTGCAAAGGCAACTGGAGTTTAATATCACCGGGCAGAAGAACCTGCACATAGCCAAAGGCTCCCTTACCCTGGGCACCAGTACTACGATTTCCCTCTATGTTATACCCCCCGTTTTTTCGTCCTTTCACCAGCAATATCCCAATATCGACCTCACCCTGGTCAATCGCAATTCGGAAAACATCCTGAAAGCATTACTGGACCATGAAATAGACCTGGCCATTACCCAGGGCAAGAACAATATCACTACTGTCAAATACCAGTACTTCCTCACCGACGAGGTAATACCGGTATGCAGTGCACGCAGTGAACTGGCTAAGAAAAAACTGATCATGCCGGAAGACCTGAAAAAGATCCCGGTGGCCTTGCGGGAGCGGGGATCGGGTACCTTGTCGGCAGTAACCGAGGCCTTGCAGAAATGCAAGCTCAGTATTGCCGATATCAAACAACGGATCGTGCTGGGGGGCACAGAGGCCCTGAAAAACTTCCTGCTCGATGATACCTGCCTGGGGTTTCTGCCACTGCGATCAGTAGCGCGGCAGCTGAAGAACGGAGAATTGGTCAGGCTCAATATTCCCGGCATCTCCATACAGCGTCCCTTTTATTTTGTACAACGCCGCGGTTCTGAAGCCGATCGCATCAACCAGCAGTTTATCAAACTGGCTACCAGCTATTATAGTAAAACTGCCAGCCGCACAGAGACCAAAAGCAAATATTAACATCCCCTTTTAGTAAACCTCCTCAACGTTTCTTCACCAATCGCAGCAGTTTCAGGTCATAACTTAAAGTTATAGCGTATAAGCAAATGGTATGGGATACTAGTCAGGTGAACAATACTTTTGTACTGTTCAAACGCCGTTACCATGCAAACAGTGCAACAGTTTACCTCCTTATCACATCTTTCCTGCTCACAGTGCGGACAGTTGTACAGTATATTTGAAGTCCACAGCTTTGCTACCTGTTGTAACCAGCCGTTGGTTGCAGGGTATGAATTGCCTGGTAATTTTACAAAGTCATCCCTCCGTGGGCGTGTAAGCACCATGTGGCGTTACCGCGAGGTATTACCTGTATTTGAACCTGCCAATATTGTAAGCCTGGGTGAAGGCATGACGCCCATCCTCACCCCAAATCACCTCCGGTCAAAATATGAGCTGCCTCAATTCTTCATCAAAGATGAATCAGCCAATCCTACCGGCTCCTTTAAGGCGCGGGGATTGAGTGCGGCAGTATCCAAGGCCAAAGAAGCAGGTGCACATACCTGTATTGTTCCAACAGCGGGCAATGCGGGAGGAGCGCTGGCAGCTTATTGTGCGGCTGCAGGCATGAAAGCCATTGTAGTGATGCCATCGCATACACCAAAAGTATTCAAGGAGGAGTGCCTTTTGTATGGCGCCGAGCTGGTGCTGGTAGACGGTCTCATCAGTGATTGCGCTAAAAAGGTATCCCAGTTAAAACAAACGATAGATTGTTTTGATATTTCCACCCTCAAAGAACCCTGGCGCCTGGAAGGCAAAAAGACCATGGGCTATGAGCTCGCCGAGCAAATGGACTGGACCTTGCCCGATGTGATCCTCTACCCTACCGGTGGTGGTACCGGGTTGATCGGTATGTGGAAGGCTTTTGCAGAGATGGAGCAAATGGGATGGATTGGCAGTCAGCGTCCAAAAATGATTGCCGTACAGGCAGCCACCTGTCAGCCCATCGTACATACCTGGAAAGGCGTACAGCCCAATGCAAAGAACTATATTGGCCGTCCATCCATTGCCAATGGCCTGGCCGTACCCAATCCTTTTGCCGAGAACATGATCCTGCGCGTATTGCGTGAATCAGGCGGCTTGCCCATTGCGATACAGGATGCGGATATGATCAGTGCTGTAAAGGAAATCGCCAAAACAGAAGGCATGTTAATAGCGCCGGAAGGAGGTGCTTTGTGGAAAGCCTTACTGGACCTGATCGACCAACAAGTGATACATCGTGATGAAAAGATATTAATGCTAAACACTGGCTCTGGTTACAAGTACCTGGAGAATATTGTGTAAACCGGTTGTGCCGCTATTGCTTGCCATTGGTCATCAACAAAGCAGCGGCCATACCGTTCCTCAACGTTTGTTTGATTATGGATGTTTTATGTTAAAGGTTGGCCTCCGTGGGAACGGAGGCCTATTTTTATAGAAAAGGGCCGGCTACTGGAGCCGACCCTTATACTTACTGTTCCTGCTTATACGTATTTATTCTTTCTCCAGCTTGGTATGTTGCTTGGTGCCATCCTGCGCCCATACCTGCAGCAGGTATACGCCCGATGTCATAAAGC
>CBIHOV010000033.1:0-103739 GCA_966211765.1 uncultured Paraflavitalea sp. | reverse complement strand
TCATACATCAACCGTGCTTAGGGGCCCCGTCCACACAGTCGATCAGCATTTTTATAAATACTCCACCAGACGGCTCAAAAGAGATCCGGCGAAGCAAAAACTCATAGATTCTCAAAATCCCAATAATCCCACAAATTGTGGTTCAGACAATCCCACCAATCCCATTTATCTCACAATTCCCGGTTCAGACAACAAACATACAACCCGCAGATACCCGTTTCCAAATGGCTTTGGCTGTTTGTGGTTGTTATGGCACATATTGGCAGTTTTTTCAGCCAATATGTGCCATAACGTATGAAGATTACCGAAACAGCCAAAGTTAATTTGGAATTGACTCCACTGCGATCGTACGTTTGCGTCGCAGCGCTACTGAAAGAGAAGAAAGGAGCACCGAAAACGGAAAACCAGCCAACCCTTCAGTATGGCTACAGTATAGCTTCAGTATACCTTCAATATGGATAGAGTATGCTAATAGCATGAAACACAAAAACAGCCCATTTTTGCACAAAGTGGCAGGGAAGCTGGCGCCTCCCACCCAACGCAACAGTGGATGTAGATAGGTTGCACCGCGGGCAGCCGCTTCACAAAGTTCTTTGATCAGGTGATCTTCCTGCACTCAACTGCTACCAGACCAGGCTTCGCCGAAGGCGCCTTCTGTAAAGCCTCGCCCGATCCGCAGCACACAGCAACAGAAAGACTGCCTGACCAAAGAACATGTTTCACGCTCGCTTGTCATTCGACTCTGCCTTCTTTGTCATTTCGAACGGAGCGAAGCGCAGTGAAATATCCCGCGGAGCGGGACAAGTTCTGCTATCGAAGCAAAAGCTATCGAAGCAAACGCATTGTCGATTGCCGACATTATCGAAGCAAACGCATAAACTTAGCAATAAGCCTGCTTTTTATCATGTATTTACAACAAAGGCTGTCTGTATTTATTCATCAAACCTCCACCTGGGGAGGCGTGGCCCGCCAGGCCGCCCGGAGGGATCGGGCCTGGCTTGATTTTTCTTTGGTTACTTTCTTTGCATCAAGGCAAAGAAAGTGACAAAAGAGAATGATACATTTGCCCCATGCCAGCAAACCATTCTGACAAACCAATTGAAAATACAGCGCAGCCCAACACCTTACAAAACTGGGCAGGCAACATAACCTTCAGCACCAGCAATGTTTTTTATCCCGACTCCGTAGAGCAAGTACAGGAATTGGTAAAGCAATCCGCCAAACTGCGCGTGCTGGGTTCCGGCCATTCCTTCAATCCCATTGCCGATAGTGCATATACATTGCTTTCCACGCGGGAGCTCAACAAGGTGTTGTCCCTGGATGAAAAAGCCCTTACCGTCACCGTGGAAAGCGGCATCACCTACGGCGCCTTGTGTACCTGGTTGCAGGAAAGAGGTTACGCCTTGCACAACCTGGCTTCCCTGCCCCATATCTCCGTGGCAGGCTCCGTCGCTACTGCCACCCACGGCTCAGGCGTGCACAACGGCAATCTCTCCACAGCAGTAACAGCCCTGGAAATGGTTATGGCTGATGGTAGCATCGTTCGTTTATCGAAAGACAAGAACGCGGATCAGTTCGCGGGCGTCGTAGTAGGCCTCGGTGCTTTCGGAGTGGTTACCAAACTCACCCTGGCCGTAAAGCCATCGTTTCAAATGCAGCAATTTGTATACGAGCACATGCCCCTGGAGGCACTCACGCAATTTTTTCACAAGCTCATGTCATCAGCGTACAGCGTTAGCCTGTTTACCGATTGGCAACAGGACAGTATCAACGAAGTTTGGATAAAAACGAGGGGAGGCTTGGGCAACCACTTTGCACAAATGCCCCTTTTCTTTGGCGCCACAGCTGCAACCCACAACCTGCATCCCATCGCGGGCGTCTCTGCCGAAAATTGTACCGATCAGTTGGGTGTGGCAGGACCCTGGTACGATCGCTTACCGCATTTTAAAATGGGTTTTATGCCCAGCAATGGCGTAGAACTGCAGTCCGAATATTTTGTGCCCGCTCACCAGGCCGTGGAGGCCTTGCAGGCGATTGCTGTCTTAGGCAAACAGATCGGACCCCATTTGTTGATCTCTGAAATTCGCAGCATCGCTGCCGACGATTTATGGCTCAGTCCCTGCTACCAGCGCGATGCCATCGCTTTTCACTTCACCTGGAAACAACATACAGAAGAAGTTATGCAACTGTTACCCCTCATCGAAGCCGCTTTGGCGCCCTTTCAGGCACGGCCCCATTGGGGCAAGCTCTTTACCATACCACCCCGGGTATTGGCGGAGCGCTACGAAAAAATGGCGGCATTCCAACAGCTGGCTACCCAATTCGATCCCCAGGGCAAATTCCGCAACACCTTTTTGGAGCAGCAGGTGTTTGGACTCCCGGCTTCCGGACAGGTCTGACCCACCATGGTTGTAGGCAGCTTAGGCATCCGGTATCACAGGCTCTACCAGCTTGGCCAGCTTCTCCAGCGATTCCTGCCAGCCTAAATAGCAAAACTCTACCGGTATGGCAGCAGGAATGCCTTCCTGTGTAATATTGATTTCTGTACCTGCGATGGTTTGCCGCAGGGAGACCGTGGTGATCATTTCTCCGGGCAGGTTGGGATCGTCAAATTGATCCGTGTATTTCAACAACTCATTGGGCTTGATGACTAAGTAAGTGCCACCGAAGGAATGACTTTTGCCGGTGGAGAAATTCTGGAATGACATCTTATAACCACCACCTTCGGCTACCTTCATCTGGTGTACAGTACAAGTAAATCCATAAGGAGGTATCCACGAAGCGATCGCAGCCGCTTCCGTGAAGGCGCGGTATACTTTTTCAGGAGTTGCTTTAAGTACCCGGTGTAATGTTACTGTGTTGTTTGACATATACTATCATTGATTCCTACTCGTATGGCTTTTCGGTTTCGCCCGTTTGTACAGTGGTCGCTGCTCCACTTTGTCTATCTGTTTACTTCGATAGAACAAAGATGGTAAGAAATACGGAGTAGGATAGAGGCTGTATACGACTTTAACAGGGGCGATTGCGGCCACCAGTAAATACTGCTGCTTTAAGGTTTGCCACCCTGCTTCACGATCCGCGCTACCTGTCCGTCACTTGTCTTCAACAGGTAAATACCAGCCGGGTAGTCCTTCAGACTGATCGTGAAGGCCGTGCTCGTAATGATCATCGACTGCAATTGTTTGCCATGCAGATCATATAGCGAAGCCCTTGTATGCAGCAGCTGATTACCTACCGTCACCGTTGCCAGGTCCTGCGCAGGATTGGGATAGAGGCTGATCCTGCCATCGCCGCTTGCCATTAACCGGATGACCGAAGAGTGCGTTGCCCGGCCATCCAGGTCAATTTGCCTGATCCGGAACCAACCCGTAGCAGAAAGCAATTGCTTATCTGTAAAGGAATATTGGTGCGTACCATCACCCTGAGAAACAACATCACCAACCACTGCATACCTTACCCCATCGGCGCTTTTTTCTACCTGGTAGTTCCTTACCTGTTGTTCAGCTACCTGCCAGCTGATACGCGCAAAACCATTATCCATTACCTGCCCCTTTACAGATAGCCACCTCACCGGTAGGGTAGCAGAGAGGTAAAAGAGCGTTTGAGAACTTTCTACTTGCTGCCGCTCCGCCGTACTCAATGCCAGGTTAAACAAGATCACTTCTGTTGTCCGGAAGTTGGCAGCACTGCTTCCATCATTCCGGTTGCCCAGCATCAGGCTATTGCCGCCATCCGCAAAAGCCGGTACAGCTTGATTCCCTGCCTGCACCCCATTTACATAGTTATAATAAGTACCTGAAGAAGGGATCACAAAACTATACACCGATTCACCTACCTGGTCATTCACCGTTGATCTGGGTGTGGTGACACCTGTATTAATAACATTAAAGGTGGTGGTACTGGCATTCCCCACCGTAAATTCCGCGCCGGCATTCGTATAATCGAAAGGGCCCGGATGCGCAGGATTACTGCCCGCACCTGTTCCTGTTTTGGTTACGAAAGCTGAAGGCGTGTTGTTATTGCCTTTGGCAACCCCCACCAGGGAGGCAGCCTGCGTAAAAATAGTTTCCTTCCGGGTAAAGAGATGAGCCGCGTTAAAGTAAACAGCCGGTCGACGGTTGATCCTTTCTATCACACCCCCATTTACGATCACCGGCTGGAGTGAGTTATTGGCTTGTTCTGCAGGAAAATTATTGCCGCTCTGGTCATACCACCGCGCTACATATCCATTACCGGCGCCCACAAAGCTTTTTAACGAAGCAGTATCCAGGTGTCCGTCCGTGGTAAAGCCAATATCCTGTGTGGCATTGTCGCTGCTGCGGCGTACCGTAATAGCCGCGCCTGCATAGTCACTGCTCAATAACCGCAGCGAATAAGCAACAGCCCCTGGCGTAGCGCTGGTAAGACCCACTTTATCCAGCGTCTTGGGTACAATGCTTTCAGTTTGTGTCTTGATGAAATAGCCGCCCGCACCTGCAGAATTAAAGGTCAGTTCCCAGCGGTTGTTCAGCCCATTCCATACGATATCCGCATCATTGGGATTGGTGTTAATACTAAGTCCTGTATAGGATGCCGGCGTTCCTGAACCATCCCCACTGGTGCCCAGCAGTTTTTCGATCAGTAAGTTCGCTTTGTTATTGGCAGCGTCTGCTGCATCAACGGGTAGTTTGACCGTGTTCACGGCATTGAAATCAGTAAACTCCTGTTGCGTAAAATACAAGGTGATTCTTTTCCCGCCACCACCGCTATTGACAGATGGATCGATCTGGTAAAAGCGTTTCACATACCGGGCAGGTTGTTGCGATGCCAGCCATACACTGGCCGTTATAGGTCCGCTAAAGCCCATATTGGTTCCATACTGCTGAATACGGGCGATAAGGTTCGAACAATCGGTGATATAATCGTTAAGGCGTGTTTGTATTTTCGTTATACTCGTATGCACAGCCGCGAGCGTTATGCCGGTAGGCGCCGCAATGATTTGCTTCGGCAGCAGCACATCAGTAGTAGTACCATCGCCCAGGTTACCATAGGCATTACGGCCCCAGGTCCACAGCGAGTGATCCCGTTTCATCGCCCCGCCGAAATTCCAACCGGCAATCGCCGACTCCCAATTGACATCAGTGCCGATCTGTTTGGGAATTTTAGAGGTGGGAGATCCTGTTCCCCAGGCATACGTGTCACCTCCACCCCACGACCAGGCTGTGCCATTATTGCGTATGCCGATCGTGAAACCATCACCAGGCAATAGCGCTACCCAATCAGTTTGTACGCCGATCTGTATAGGACTTCTTTCAAGGCCGCCGAGCTGATTGTTGCCCAATTGACTAACAAAGTTATCTCCCCAGCCCCAGGCCGTACCATCAGGCGCGATGGCCATACTATGCTCGTTGCCTGCACTGATATAAACGAAGTTGCCAGTGGGTATAGCCGTAGGCACATTATTATCTCCGGAATTGCCGGTGCCGCACTGTCCACGATTGTTCCTGCCCCATCCCCAGGAATTGCCGTTGCTTTGTACCGCGAGGCTGTAATCGCTGCCGGCAGATATCATCATCCAGTCCGTACCTGTACCCACCTGCACGGGCACGTTTTTATGCGTGCAGTCGCTTCCCTGGCCCAGCTGGCAATAAGTATTGTTGCCCCATGTCCACATCGTGCCATCATTTTTCAATGCCAGCGAGTGCCTGAAACCGGCCGAAACAGTTTTCCAATCAGTATCCGTGCCTATTTGCGTAGGTGTTGGTTTATCCGTATTGGTGCCATCTCCCAACGCGCCAAAGCCATTAGCTCCCCAGGCCCATAACGTGCCATTGGTTTTCACAGCCAGGCTATGACCACCGCCCGCAGATACGTCCAGCCAATCATTGTCCGTACCAATTTGTGTAGGCGCCAGTATATCTGCACCAGCACCATCGCCCAGCTTATTGTAAGCATTAGAGCCCCAGGCCCACAAAGTACCATCGAACCGGATACCTAATACATATCCTTGTGCTGTACTCTTACCCGAAGACAGCTTGATGAAATAAGTACATTGGGCATCCGAGGAGGATGAAAGACAAAGGGCAAATAGAAAAAGGACAACAGTGTTGAAGGTTTTGGGTATTGCACGCATGGTACAAAACAATACTATCTGGTCAACAGAAAGAAGGGGATGAACACCGCTGTACAGCGATCATCCACAACCGGAAGAAAACCAATGGTCTGAAACCTGCAAGGGGATTGCACTTGCGTGGCACAAGGGCCGATACCATACACACCTGCAAGCGATCGATTTATTGACATTTGTCAATAGGTATTTTAGCCGGCAGGTCTTTTTTTACTTTTTGATGCGGAAGACGCGGCATTTTTGCTGCGCAGCCGGCTAAGCGTTTCACTGGCGATACCTAAATAGGAAGCAATGTATTTTTGAGGTATTCTGTTCGATAGATTGGCATGCGTATGTAAGAAATGATCGTATTTAAGCCCGGCATTTTTTAACCGCGTGAGCAAGGCCCTGTTTTCAGCATCTGCATAATATTGCTCATAGATCTTGCGGGCAACCTCATTAAAGGAAGGGAACTTTTCATAAATATATTCCAGGTCAGCATGAGCGAGCGCCAATAGTTCACAATCCTCGATCGCCTGCACATATTCAATCGTTTTTGTCTGGAATACAAAACTGCTGATGGCCGCTACAAACTGGTTTTCCATCGTGATCCAGGTCGTAACATCCGTGACCCCGTTTTTAACAAATCCCCGCAGTACCCCCGATCTTACAAAGAAAATATGCGAACAGATCTCCCCGGGCCTTAACAATAGTTTCCCTTTTTTGATCGTGCAGGGCAGCATTTGCTGAGCGATGTACTTTCTCAGCCTTTTGATCAACGGTTTAATACTGTCCAATACTTGTAGCAAAGGAGCTACATCGGCCGGTACAGGATCGTTTTTATGCTTGATGCGCGATATAAATTCCATACAAACCTTTGCAAGATAATCGTTCCGGGTCATTATCATTCCGGCAGGCCCTGCAATTTAAGGGGTGCATTAAAGGTACAATCATGATATTTATGATATAATGTGAAAATATTATATTTATAACAAATTCGTCCAGCCACTTATTCCTATCTCTGTATCGAAAAAGCTAATCACTTTTAAAAGTAATTGTATGTTGAACAAAAAACTACTTGCATTAGCAATTGCTTATGTGCTGGTTGCTATGCCGTCTGCCGCACAGGATGATGATATTAAACAGGTAATAATTAAAGAAACTGATTCGTATTTTAAAAAAGATGCAAAAGCATGGCAATCTACCTGGCTGCAAGACCCGGGTATATCGAGAAGTTTCGTAAGCACTTGGGCTTATTTTAACGATAATGGATGGGATACCATTAACGCCCGGCAATTAAGGAATTTTGCAAAAAATCCAGAGACCGAAGTGGTAGAAGTTACAAGAGACAGTTTTTCTATTCGCAAAGAAGGTAAGATCGCAATTGTCGATTTTGTCCAAACATTAAAATACCCCAACAGCCAGCCGCCATTCGATCAGTTTGCTTCGCGTGAGCATAGAGTGATGGTAAAGTCGAATGGACAATGGAAAATAGCGACCCTGATGACAACCGAAACATCAATGTATAAAAAACCTGCCGGAGAGCTAACCTTAAACAATGCGGGTTACGCTTTTATGGAGGGAGGAAAAGTTGATCAGGCAATTCAGGTATTTGAGTTAAATACAAAGTTTTTTCCTGAATCATTTAATGTATGGGATAGTTTGGCAGAAGCTTATGCAAAAGCCGGCAAAAAAGATTTAGCCATACAGTATTACGAAAAATCACTTCAAATAAATCCTAAGAGCGAAAGCGGTAAAAAAGCCCTTAAGACTTTGCGGGGCCAATAAAAACATTCGGTGTTCTTGACCAGTACGTTCACCTGGTGGCCGATGATCCCATCAAGGAGTATGACAACCTGTGGCGTAAAATAAATTCCATTGGTAATTAATTGGTCGTTTTTTTTAAATAACTTTAGGATACTTACAATGAGCCACTCATTGTTTGCTTCTACATCTCCCATAGCAGTCTTCAGCTGTTTGTAAACCAACTTTATATTGACTATTAAAACATTGCAACTGAAGCCATGACCATACTATACCACACCCCAAATTAAAACCTATGCAAAAATTGATTATGTTGATAGATGATGATCAGGAAGAACTTGACATCATGAACGAAGCTATTAACGAAGGCAATTTGCCGGCAGTATGCCTTTGGGTCAACGGAGTGGAGCAGGCAATACACCTGCTGGACCACGTGCTCCCGGATATTATTCTGGTCGACATCAACATGCCCATTGTAGATGGATTTGCCTGTATAAAGCAATTGAGCAAGTATGGACCCTCTGCGCTAATCCCCAAAATGATCTATTCTACGCATGTTAATGAAGGTACCATGCTGAAGGCCAAAGAAGCTGGCGCCATGGGTTGTATCCAAAAACCCAATGATGTAGCACGCCTCATCGATCAGTTGAATGCCCTTTTTAAAGTGGAAACACTGCATTCCTAGGGCCGGTCTCATTTCTTCTCTGCCATCCCCCGCAACGCAGGCCCAACCAACCGCTCACGCACTCACCCCGGTATCGTCATCAGTATTGCCTTAACTTTTCGTACCTGATCTTCTCCATTTCAAGCGGGTGTTTATAGAGCGAGTCAAAATGCTCCCGATTCGAAAATTAAAATTGTAGCCAGACAATAAACCTATGGCGCCTTTAACTTAAATTGCTCTAATGCATAACTCCCGTGACCTGCCCCCCGTGGCTGTCGAAGGCTTTGCCGATATGCTTAACGATTGTAGTATTGACCGCGTGATGGCCATTGATACCAGCTGGCGCATCATTGCCTGGAATAAAACCTCTGCGTCAATCTCAGGCTTACCTAAGGAAGAAGTGTATGGAAAAAAATTGCTCGAAGTATTCCCTGCATTTGCTGCAGATCCTGAAATGATGCAAGCCCTCAATTTGGCCATGGCCGGTACCAAAACTGCTGTCCCTGCTTATAAAGACCACTTTAACAGGCACTATTATGAGAACCATTTTATTCCACTGAAGGATCAGGAAGGCCACATCATCGGCGTCCTGAACATCATGCACGATGTAGCACACCGGCTTAAGGCAGAGCAGGAACTACAACGCTTGAACATCGCCCTCAAAAAGAAATATGAACAGCTCGAAAGGGCCAATGAGGAATTGTCCACCTTTACCTATATCACTACCCACAATATCAGAGAACCCCTGCGGCAATTCTATTCTTTCATCGAAATATTGATCAGAACCGAAGCCAAAGCCCTGTCCGACAGCGGTAAGGCCAGTCTCCGGCGCATGCAGGGCTCACTCAGCCGTATGAACCTCCAGCTCGACGATATCGTGGCCCTCGCCCGTATCAACAGCCTGGCCGGAGACGGAATACCAATAAAGCTCAATGAGGTACTACAGGAAGCCATCACAAAACAGGAAGAAAAATTACAGTCTGCCGGCGTACAGGTAACCGCCGGAGACCTGCCCACCGTCATTGGCCACCACGATATGCTTTATTACCTCTGTTATTACCTCCTGGGCAACGCCATCCGCTTCAGGAAGCCCAACCAGCAACTCAACGTTACTATAAAAAGCGAACAGGTCCTTTATCCTGCCCGGGAAGCTGAACAATTGACGGGGCGCAGCTTACACAAGGTCAGTTTTATTGATAATGGCGCCGGCTTCCAACAGGAGGATGCTGAAAGCATGTTTATGATGGCCCACCAAACACCGCAGCAGCAGGCCGGTGCAGGCCTCGCCATCTGCCGCAAGATCATGCTTACCCACGATGGCTTTATAGAAGCCGAAGGGTGGCCCGGTAATGGCGCAGCCTTTCATTGTTACTTTCCCGTTCACAAAAACTAACGGCAGGATGCCGTCCTTATCATTGCCCTTCTCCAATATACTTCACCACCATATCCAGCAGCACTTGCAACCGGAAAGGCTTCTCTAAAAAATCGTCGCTGCCTGCTGCTTCCGCTAGCCTTTGTATATGAGGACTGGCGCTCATCATGATGATAGGAATACCCTTTGTGGCTGGATCTTGCTTAAGCGAGCGGCAAATATCGATGCCATCTGCACCCGATAACTGCTTGTCCATCACAATAAGGTCTGGTGCGATAAACGCGTTGTTGAGCAAAGCATGGCCATTGGAATAGATCGTTACACCATAACCCGCCCCCCTGAGTACCAGGCCGAAAGCATCTTGTATAGCGGGATCATCATCTACCAGGATCACTTGTTTCATACTGTTCATTATTCGTCTTTACCGGCATAAGGAAGCGTGAAATAAAAAAGCGAACCTTCACCGGGTGTACTCTCCGCAACAATACGGCCGCCATGGCGGTGTACAATACCCGCGCTGATGTACAGACCAAGGCCCATACCGGGGAAAGTGTTTACCTGTTCCCGCCCGATGCGGAAAAAGCGGTCAAACACCTTGTCCAGCAATTCGGCCGGAATGCCAATGCCTTTGTCCTGCACACTTACCTTCACACCGTTTTCGAAAGCCACCGTAGCGATCCTCACCTCTTTGGCCCCGGGCGAATACCTTACCGCATTCGAAATAAGGTTGGTGATCACCTGACAAATGCGCTCCCGGTCTGCTACCACCGGTCCTATCTCGCCGGGTATAAAAACCAGCGTATGTTGCGGCGATAGCCGCTGAAGGTCCTGCACACAATTAGTGATCATGGCATTCAGGTCAATCCTTTCTTTGTGCAGCGGCAACTGCCCTTCTGCTATGCGCGTGGCATCCAGCAAGGATTTGATAAGTTCCGTAAGCCTGTCTACCTGGCCATCCAGTTTTTCCATCAGCGCAATGGGCTCTTCCTGTCCCGCTTGCCTGAATAACCGCAGCAACAGTTCTGTATAGGCCTTAATGCCAGTCACAGGGGTCTTTAATTCATGACTGGCGATCGTAAGAAATTCATCCTTTTGCTGCTCCAGCTTTTTGTGGTGTGTAATATCATATATGACCCCGATCATTCGCTTCGCATTGCCTTCCTCGTATTCCAACAGGCGGCCATAAGCGCTCATCCACACCACCTGTTTGTTGTCTGGTCTTGTAATACGGAACTCCGTGCGGTAAACACCCATTTTCTGGATGGCCGTTTGGATAGCTTGTTTTACCGTGCCTACATCATCGGGGTGTACTAATTCCAGGAAGAATTGCAGGCTCTTGGCCTTGCTGTCGGGGGGCAGGCCTAATAAAAGATATACATTCTCATTCCATACCACCGAATCTTCCGGTATATTCCAGTCCCAGAAGCCCATGCCTGCCGAAGACATCGCCACACGGTACCGTTCTTCCGATTCCGCCAGCGCCTTCTCCGATAATTTTAAGGCCACCAGTTCTGCAGCCTGGCCGGCATGCAGGTCTGTAAGACGCAGTTCGCGTACACTAAGACGATGGGGCTTGTGAAAATAAGTAGACAATACTCCCAATGGATTACCGGCCCGGTCAAACACCGGCGTGGCCTGTACCGTACGGAAGCCGGCCACAGCTGCAGCAGACCGGTAAGCGGAAGGCACAGCGCTTTTTTCCACGTCCGCTATCACCATTCTCTCCGAAGTTTTCAAGGCCCGCCAACTGGGCGTGCCATCGTCCACAGTTTCATTCAAATAATCCAGAAATGCTTTTCCCAATCCCCGTTGCGCAGCGATCGTCAGCCTGTCCAGGTCATGCTGGTACAGTTGAATAGCGCCCATTTGCGCACCCTGAAATTCCATCGTGGCATCCAGTATATCTTCCAGCAGCAATCTAATGTCCGTAATACCGGTGAGTCGCACGCTTAATTCCTGCAGCCTGATCATCGCATGGAGGTCTCCATACAACTCATTCTTGGCCGCCAGCAGGTCGTCTTCAGCCTTTTTGCGGGTGGTAATATCAAAAAATGTGATCACCACCCCATTGATAGGCCCTTCGGCCGTCCTGTAAGGCAAGATCCGCATCAGGTAGGTAAACCCCTGCTGGCTGTTGATCTCCCGCTCCATCACCGTCAGTTTTTCCATCACCGTTTCCACATCCTGTATCAGCGTCTTGTATTCCAGCCGGTGCGTAATGTCCGATAGCGGCCTTCCGTGATCCCCGGGTATAAGATTAAAGATATCCCGGGCAGCAGGCGTAAACAAAGCGATGCGCAGGTTGCGGTCCAAAAAGATAGTGCCGATGCTGGCCGAATTGATCAGGTTCTCCAGGTTATTGCTGTTCAGGTTCGTTTCCTCGATCTTTACTTTCAACGCCTGGTTCACCGTGCGCAACTCTTCATTCATGCTTTGCAGCTCCTCCCGGCTTGTTTCCGGAATACGCACCGTCGTCAGGCTTTGCCGGTAGGCAATGATCTTGCCGGGTATCGCTGCTACCGGCAGCACATCATCCACCAGTTCCGTGGCGATGGCATTGCGGGGCATCTCGTTGTACTCCGCTTCACGCGGATTTTGTACAAAGACAGCTCCGCCTCTTTCTTTCACCCGCTTTAGCCCCATCGAGCCATTGGCGCCCGTACCCGACAGCACCACACATACCGCCCGCGGGCCCAGCGTCTCTGCAAGCGTCCGGAAGAAAATGTCCACCGGCGCCCGCCGGTCTTCCACCTGCATATTCGGCGATACTGCAATACAATCTTCCTCCATCAGCAAATGCTGGTTCGGAGGTATTACATAAATATGGTCCGGTGCTACTTTTATTTTTTTCGTCACCTGCATAACGGGCAGGGAGGTATGCACTTGTAGTATTTGGCTCAGTTGACTGTCATGGTCCGGTGAAAGATGAAGTATCACCACATAGGCAATACCACTCCCGGCAGGCACCTGCTCAAAAAAAGAAGTTAAGGCATGTATGCCTCCGGCCGAAGCGCCGAGCCCCGCCACCAGGAAATCCGGATCTCCGTTTCTTTCTTTCATAATGGAGCAGGAAAGGTAGGCAATCTGTCAATGTCTGAGGCGGCTACTTACGCCACTTCCCCCTGATATATTTTCTTGGCTTATATAACTGAATGCTATAACTTCGTATTACTACGATGCTCCTTTCATCGTTCGTCACTACATCTTCTTCAATGCCGGCTATGCCTGGCCCTCCTTACTACTTTTTTCACATTACATTGGTCAAGGCTATCGCATTCCTATATCATAATGAGGATGATTGTTCAAGCCGGGTATGGTCGCATTGATTTGCACAGGCCTGGTTCCATGTTCACCCGGGTACAATACCTCATTAAGTTAGCAGGAAAGCTCGGCTTACAAACAGCCTTGCATAAACCCCTCCCTCAACTGTATCAACTTGTTGTCATGTGGCTGTGGGGATAGCAACATCGGGACAACGTTCAAAAACGGGACCGCCTCGTTAACGAAGCGGAAGGGCGTAGGAATTTCTGGAGAAGCGTGGATTGACTATGGGATCATTGATAGCGATCTCGACCACCTGCCGCTCCCGATGTAAATTCGGGAGTTGGTTAATCCCGCTTCTCCGGCTTACGCCTCCTGAGCCCGGCCTCTCCTAATATTATATTGCCCGACGAACAGCCACTACCTTCGAACAATTCCCTTCTTTCTTTAATGGATGATGAACTTTACTATTTTTAGCTTAATGTTTAAACAGCTAAGGAAGACATAACGATGCCCATCTTCCCGAAATAACAGCCATGAACATGGCGGAATCTCTTGCATTCCACAACGAAACCCATGAAATATAAACGCATGGCTTTGCTTGGTATATTTGTAATATTTATTATGGTCTTGGTTTTGGAGACAGTTTGCCCTTGGTGCTATTGACCGGCCCAGGAGGATATATAAATAACCAATGAAAGAGAAAGATGAATAATAAACAAAACAATCCGCCCTATTGGATTGGCTATTTTTGCCTGTTTCCATTAATAGGCGCATTGATTGGCATCGTACTGATTTATTGGGGCTTTTTTAGGTATAAAAGCAAGCTGTTGGTGGCAATAGGTTTTGCAGGTGTAATGATCACTGTAGCCACCTGGTATTTTATCTTCTACGATATGCGGCATGGTGCCAATACCGCAAGAGCGTATGCAAAGATCTCTCAAAAGCAAATCAACAGCCTGGCCAATATTGTTGAGTACTATAAAGTGAAGAGGGGAGTATACCCTGATAGCCTGGAACAGATCAGAGAAATAGACGAAATGGTAGATATTAAGGATCCCCTCCTTCTTCGCAGGATGGATAAAAACTTAAATTCAAATTTTCACTATGAAAAAACAGGCGACAAGTACAGCTTGTTTTCAGTAGGTATCGATGGTGTCCCACACACAGCAGATGATATTTACCCCGCCTCCAATACCGCCACTGCAATGCCACCATCCAGGTAGCAGCAACAATACAGCACCCTAAAAGACACCGCATTCCCCCTGGCATATGATTTGCAATTCCTATTGCTTACTTTTCAATAGTTTTGGATCTGAAAGGTCCGGTCCTTATCCTATCCTTGTATTTTACGGGAGCCCTGACAAAGCGTAGGAAAACAGGCATGCGACAGTAAAAGTGTTGACAGGTTTCTTATGGCGCCACCCAGGCCCCGATCGACTATTGCTTTATCCTTTTACTGATATGAATAAAAAGGCTGCTGCTGGCTTTACTGTTTTGCTATTGGTAACAATTGCTTTTGTCATTGCCTTCTCAAGGCATCATGCTTATCATAAGCGTAAGGAAAAACAACTCAAAGCGATCCTGGATAGCCTCCGCAAGCGGGATACTTTCTCAACGAAACCGGCTTTTTACTGATGAATTATTCACCGGTTTCTGCATTGGGAGCATCAACAGGTTTGGATTGCGGAGAGCCCTGCTGCCGTAAAAAGATAGAAAATACTACAATGGCAAATACAGATAAAAACTCACTTTGCCAGTTCTGGAAAGACTCGAACCAAAACCGGGCATCTGCAAAATAGTCAGAGATGGATACAGCAGGCATTCCTTTCCGCAACAACTGATCATTCTCGTCCTTGAGGCTTCCATACAAGTGTAAACCAAAAGACAATACAAATAGCAACAATAAAGCTATAGTCAGTGAGTGTTTATATATTTTCAGTATCCATCCTCCTTTTCGTACAGCCCAGGGCGCACCCTTGCGCTTTGGATTGGGTTCCCGGTCCACCGCTTCCTTTCCTTCACATTTCTTTGATTCAGAGGAGCCTTTTTGGCGTAACCAGATCGTAAAGACAACAAAAAAAGCCATTTGTAAAAACTCGCTCTCCCAGTTTTCAAAAGTCGCCTGGATAAAATGGCCAGAGTGCATGTACGCTGCATAATCAACCGGTTGCAGCCCTTCTTCCGTACGTTCCTTATTGTAATGAGCAAAGCCTGTCAGGAACTGCCCCACCATAGCAGCCACGAATAGCAGCAGGAACACTATAGATAAACTATTATTACGAATGAATCTCATGCAATAGGTTTATGTTGGCTGCTCTACGAAAACTATACCATTAGCTCCCAATTGGCATTACAACAGGTTTTAATAACCAGGTCTCTTTAGAGCGCTTATAAACCTACAATATCCGGGACTAAAATTAACCACAGTCTGATTCGGGTAAAAAGAACCACAATTTCTCAGGCCTACCCGCTACACCACCTACCACCAGCGAAGCATACATCCCTCGTACCGTCTGTGCTATGGTCCCGATGGCTATCGGGATTGAGCAGTGCCGCGGTTTCATCTTAGGCAGGTCCTTGCGGGCGGCTTTTGAAAAGGAATATGCAGGTCGCATTCTCATGGTTACGGCAGGTGCCAGGCATACATTTTGATTTTACCTGGGTATGAGAAAGCAAGTACTTTTCATTCATGGCGGCGGAGACGAGGGGGATGTGTGCGATGCAAGGATGGTATCGGCACTGCAAGCTGCATTAGGGCAGGATTACGAGATAATCTATCCTCCTATGCCATGGGAGGACAAAACTCCGGATTTTGGATGGGGGAGGGGAATCGGAACAGAGATCGAAAAACTCAGCGACAATGCCTTTTGGGTCGGCCATTCACTCGGTGCGTCAATGTTGTTGAAATGGCTCTCTGAAAATAAGACCTCCAAAAAGCCAGCCGGCATCTTTCTCCTGGCTCCGCCATTTTGGAGCGGTCATGAGCCATGGAAACAGGGAATAAAACTTCAAAAAGACTTTGCCGCAAACCTTCCAAAAAATAACAGGATTTTCTTTTACCATTGCCAGGATGACGAAGTGGTAACTCTTCAACAGCTGGCAATTTATAGGCAGGAGCTTCCGGAGGCCACTTTTCGCGACTTGCAAAACGGCGGGCACCAGCTGGATAACAACCTTAAATGGGTAGCAAAAGACATCAAAGACCTATAAATTCCATAACCTTCCTAAAGATGGGCAAATCTACAAACACCGTACTTTCAACCAGCAGGTTCTCTAACCGTGCAGAAAACTACGCAAAGTTCCGGCCCGGTTATCCCGATGAGTTGTTTGATTTTATAGAATACACCATAAAAATTCAGGCGTGCCCCCTTTCTATGATTTTTTCTGATTTGGTTTATGCATTTTTCTTATACTCAATCCGCTTAGCTTTTGAAACCTGCGATAACCGCCATTGTTTTGAATAAACCAGGCTAACTGCTGCTCACCTATAGCAATAAAATCGTTTTTGGAAAAAAATTGCCCTTTTTTACTACTCAGTTGCCTGAACATATCCAATACCTCTTTCATATTAAGCTCCTTCGCTTTCACTAATTTTTTGACCTGTTTATTTAATCCTGTAAGCGCTCTCATTTTATGATAACCACCAAAAGTCCGTATTGCCCTATTCAATGCTGGTTTTCCTAGAGCGAGTAATTCCCTGTGAGTAGGAAAAGTACCTTCCTGGACACTTATTTCCTTGTATTCCGCAACAGCATCCGCTGCTTTGTAGCCATGTCTGGCAGCTTGTTGTTGATACTCAAGGTTAGCCTTTTTACGAAACGCAGCAAATCCACCATTTCTTGAGATTCGGCCAGCAAGATAATGCTGTCCCATTTTACATAATTCCTTATCAGAAAGAGGGTGCCCATGCTGCAGGCATAACGCTTTGTAACGCTCAACGCAATCCGCTTGGTTCTCCATATTTTTCTTTTGTTTGATAATAAGCGCAAGAGGTTTTACAGGAACACGGGGTGTAACAACCTTATATAGCTCCCGGGTACCTATCTCCCGTATAATAAAACCTGCCAATTTCCCTTCACCTAAGTCCTTTAGTTGTTTCATGGTAAGCAGGCATTCCTGTTTAATGCAATGTTGTGTGTATTTGTCTACCGCAGCATCTATAGCTGCTGCAGGTGTTCTACGTATTTCCTTATTCACCTTCAGATTCAGACCGGTTAGCTGACGCAATTTTTGAAACCCGATATTTCTTTCTATATACCCGATTATTTTATGCGACATCATTGTTAATGCCTCTCTTTTAGTAAGAAAATATCCTTTATCCAGGCAAAGCCTTTTATAATGATCTACCACCTGATCCTGCGAATAGTATCCTTTGGGCAGCACTTCCGGAGAAAAAGAAAGTTTGGTCAACTTTTGAATTTCATAATACCCGCCATGGGTTCGAATATAATTTGCCAAAGTACCGTTGCATGCCTTTAATTCTTTATCCTTCACAAAGCACCCTTTTTCCAGGCTTAGCTTCGTGTATTCCGCTACAGCCTCAGTTATGTCACATATCCTAAAGGGCCTTCGCTCGTTGGCAAAATTCAAGTTGCAGGCTTTTTTTGCCGCATATATGCCTCCATTCTTCTGTATAATATTTATTACTCCATATAGTTTCATTTTGGCAAGTTCCTTGTAAGTGAGGTGTCGTCCCTGTTCTATCGACAACTCCTTATATATACACAATGCTTTTTCATAAGTAAAATATCCTTTAGGCTTATTGAGAACAGATATATTCAACCTTTTTCCAAGCTCATAAAAATTGTTGTGATATTTGTAGATTCCTCCGATCAGGCTTGCCTTTTTTTCCCTTCTTAATTCTATATCCAGCGGCATTCTTCCATACTTTTTTACAAGCGGTAATAGTTCACTTTTAATATTTTCAATATCCGCCCAATATACGACTGGTCTGATGTCAATGGAGCTGGCACAACTATCTATAGATTGTTTAACTGGCAGTATACGATTTAATTCAGCAAGCACATTTTTCTCTATCTGTTTAATATTCTTAGTAAATGTTTTTTTATATATAATAAGAAAGTCTTTCTTCAGATCCGTATATAAGTTGATTTTTTTCTCCAGGTTTTTATAATACAATGGATGCTCTTCTCTTGAAAATCCAACTATTTCAATATAGGTATCCCCGATCAGAAAGTCGCATTTATAATTATGATCGTCCGATATCCTTACATGTACTTTACGTTGTATATTGTATTTTAAAAGTATATTATCAAATATGCTTTCGTATGCACTTTGCAGAAAATACCCATCCCATGAGCGATGCGTTTTGGATATCCTTGTATTTAATAATTTACAAAACTTTGTATGTCCACCCCGCTTGGCCATTGCCCGTGCTACGTCACTTTTCCCCATAGCATTGAGCATGGAGGTGCTCGGCATACTTCCCAATGCTGCAACGAGAGGGCTCAATTCGTCTATGATTTTATCATCCGTCCAGTACTTATGTCGGTTAAGCTTTATTCCAAGCTCCTTTTTTAACTCATTCATTGATCCATACTTGTGAATTGCTACCAGCAAATCGCTTCGCCCGGTTTGAATGAGGTACTTTTGTGTAATAGCAATTCCCTTTTCATGTAAGTGTATTAATGCTCTTAAGACCTTTTCGCGTGTCCATTTTTCACCCTTCAATAAAAGCCCTAAGTTGTACTCTTTATTTAGTTTTCTTAATCCTCCCCATAGCCCAATAGCAGTACGCAAACCATGCAACTTTTTAGCCTCCAGCAGGCCGTATACAGAACTGTTCTTCAATTCCATTTTATTATCCCTGATAAATTTCCTGAATTTCTGTAGCGTTTTTTTTAATGTCCAGTAATGATCAGGCTTTTTATAACTAGCCAGGCCTATTTCATCTCTAAGCGCAACAATACCTCCGAAATATATTCGGATAGCGCCATTAAGATTTCCATAACCTGCGTCGTATAAGCTTTTGTCGCTAGGTATCCGCCCCCACTGTTTATGTAGTGATTTATAAAGTCTTATTATTTCTTTCTTACTCCACCTCTTGGTATGTCTGACAGAAATGCCCAGTTGTTCCTTAAATTGGCTGAGCGTGCCATATTTTCTTATACTTTGGAGTATTCCCGATTGGCCAATATTGATTATCGAAGTTTGAGTGATCGGATAGCCGTCCTGTTTAATTTTCCTCAACGCTTCCAGGATATCTTCCTTAGAACGACTATAGCATCTTAGTTGCAATCCGAGCTGATAGCTGGCGTTGAGTCGATGTAGACCGCCATACTTCAATATAGACTTATACAAACTATACTCACGCGCATGATGTAAGAGTGTACACAGATGAGTTTCTTTTAGTGCTTCTATGTTGGCTTTGCAGAATTTCTTCAGGACCACTACTACTTCTTCTTCGGTTAATTTACTACGGGGAGTGTAATAGGGTCCGGCTTTTTCCTTCAATACTGTGATGCCTCCAAATGTTTGTTCTATAGCATTTGCTAATGAAGGATTTTTATTCCTTATGACCTTCATGGTTGGTATACGTCCTGTATCAGTATGAATGCTTTTAAATGCCTGTAATATTGTCTTCTTTGTCCAGGTAATTAATGTTGTTTTTGACATGGGGCTTTTGCTATGTTTACAGTTGATCCGGTTCAACAGAGTCGTTAACTCGATTGTTTCCACACAAATCAAATCACCCCGCATAGAAATACAGGGTGACACTAATCAAATTTGTTACCATTAAGTCTTATCCATTTTATTATAACAACTAAACCCCCTTCCTGTACTAAAGGCAACAGGCTCTTTTTTTTCAATGCTGGCCCAATTTGATTTCCTTTATGGGGTATAAAAGGGCCTTCTTTTAAGTCGGCCAATGAAGGAGCAAATGATCTACAGTCGCGCTATAGAAGCTGCTAACTGGGGTATGTCAGCAATTAACTTCGACCTGATGCTGCGGGCAACAAGGAAAGCCATTTGATCCCGATGCACGTACAAAGGAGATCCAAGGGTACCTTTGAACTGATGGGCCGCTTCTACGGGCCAGATAAAACTTTCATTACCAAAGCATGGAAGTTAGGAGATGTGGAGAAACTAAAATAGTAACCCGTCTGGGCTTTCAGGAAACCGTAGGAGTCAACGACTGCTACCGTTTTTTAATTGAATGCCGTGATGAGCTCAGCCTCCCTTCATTTGCTCGAGGGCGGTAAATCCTTCCGGTGTAATACCCGTGATCTCCGTGGCAACACCCAGCGTGGCATAAGTGTCGAAGAATGCCATCCGCGCAATGGGATGGTCCACTTCGCTGAGCACCACATAACCTTGCGCACGCAGCTCCTTCGTCACCCGCTCGAATTCACTTACGGGCAAACGAAAGGCCAGGTGCTGCGTGCCGCCTGCAGGATATTTGGCAAGATAGTCATGGAACATGCTCTGGCCCGAAAGCGGCTGCACCAGTTCGATAAAAGTGCCCCCGTTATACGTCTGCGTGGTCAGCCATTCCCCAGGCACCACCTTGTCATAATAGCTCATATGCAGTTCCTCAGCGCTCATATGTGCCGGTGGATGAAAGCCGGCAATACCCAGGGCGCCCGACAGGAATTGTACCGCAGCCTCAATGTCCGGCACCACCCAGCCGATCTGAGCCAGTTCAAGTTGCGCAAGCGTATGGTTGATATTGCTCATAGTCGTTGTTGTTAGGTGAGTGATCGGACAAAGTTAAAACTACGGGTTTTTCTCAGCAGGGGCAATTGCGACAATATGAATGGCGGTTTGCGAATATCAGACAACGGGAAGGCGACTGGGCACAACTTTTGATCTTACCTGCCCATGAAAAAACAAGTACTGTTTATACACGGCGGCGGCGACGATGGTTACAGCGCCGACGCAGCGATGGCCGCCGCTCTGCAGCAGGCATTGGGAGAAGATTACCAGGTAATTTATCCCCAGGTAGAGGATGATGAAGAAGCACCCGATTTTGGTTGGGTGAAGCTGATCAGAGAAGAGATCGGAAAACTCAGCGACAATGCCATTTGGGTGGGCCATTCAGTGGGGGCCTCAACACTGTTGAAATGGCTCTCCGAAAACAAGCCCTCAAAAAAGGCAGCCGGCATCTTTCTCCTGGTGCCCCCATTTTGGAGTGGTCAGGAGTCATGGAAACAGGGACTAATACTTCAAAAAGATTTCGCCGCAAACATTCCCAAAGAGTACCGCCTCTTCTTTTACCATTGCCAGGATGATGACGTGGTACCCCTTGATCATATGGCTACTTATAAACAGGAGCTGCCGGCGGCCACCTTTCGCGAAATGGAAAGCGGCGGGCACCAAATGGACAACCAGCTCCACCGGGTAGCAAAGGACATCATAGACCTCTAACTTCAACGGGTACTTGTCCCACCCGTTAATGCGCAATATATTCCGTGCTCAATGATTCCTTCATCCAGGCATTCACATCATTGGCCAGCCGCTCCCGGTAGATAGAATAACTATTGACAGCGTCTGTGCCAATCGGCAAATGCAAAGGCGGATGGTAGGCATGCCCCAGCTTCACTACCACGGCCGCCAGTTTCGAAGGATCACCTGGTTGACTACCATGGTAGGCATCCGTACCCTTGCGCATATAACCCACCATCGTATTGTCGTAGTCGGCGATCGGATGTTGTGCCACGAAATAAGAATCCTTACCCGTAAAGCCCGTTCTGAACAAGCCCGGCTCGATCACCGTTACCTGGATGCCAAAAGGCTCCAGTTCCTTGGCCAGCCCCACCGTGATCCCCTCCACCGCATTCTTGGTGGAAGCATACAGCGCCCAACCCGGCAGCGGGTCAAATGCAAAGAGCGAAGACACATTCATGATATGGCCCGATTTTGCTTTGCGCAAAAAAGGAAGCGTAGCACGCACCACATTCAATAAGCCAAACACATTCGTATCGTATTGCTTCCTCGCTTCAGCATCCGTTACTTCTTCAATCCCTCCCACAATACCATACCCCGCATTATTCAATACAATATCCAGTTTGCCAAAATGATCGATCCCTTGCTGTACAGCCGCCTGTACTTCCTTTTCCTTCGTCACATCCATTTCAACCACCAGCAGATGGGGATGCGCTGCTAGGGAGGTATAGAGCGTGGAAGCATCTTTTCGCACCGTACCCACTACTTTATCTCCTGCAGCCAGCGCAGCCCGCGCGATCTCAAAACCCAGGCCCTTGGAAGCGCCCGTTATAAACCATATTTTTTGTGTTTCCATGATCAGCTATTTTTAATTGAAATGATTATTGTTGTTCAGCAGCCTTCATGATCACATCTGCTACAGCCCCTGCTTGCGAAATAAACACCACATGACTACCTTTTATTTCTGTGATCCGGGCGCCTGATCGCTTGTACATATTGCGCTCAATATCCGGATTAATAGCTTTGTCTTCCGTGGCCACAATACCATAACTTGGTTTTTTTTTCCAGGCTGCTGCCTTCACCGGAGCCGTAAAGCAACCTGCCGCAATGGGACCCTGTGAGGCACACATAAAATCAGCTAACTCCTTCGGGAGGTCTCCCGCAAAACCTGCATGGAACTTAGCCTGATCAAAATAAACAAAGCCTTTTTCATCCGGCGGTAATATGCCATTCTCCGGAGCCGCAGGCAGCGAACCCGCCCACTGTCCCGTTGTTTCTCCCTCGTCCGGTTGGAAAGCTGCTATATACACCAGTGCCGCTACCTTCGGATGCACCCCCGCTTCCGTGATCACCGTGCCTCCCCAGGAATGACCCACCAGGATCACATTGCCATCCTGCTTATCCAATACACGAAGCGTGGCATCAACATCATCCTGCAGCGAGGTCAAAGGGTTTTGGACAACCGTAACCTTATAGCCCCTTTTCGTAAGGATACCGTATACTTTTGCAAAGCCCGAACCATCGGCGAAAGCGCCATGCACGATCACAATATTTTTTGCTGCCCGGGGGGATTTGGCTACAGGAGCTGTTGAAACAGGAGCCATGCCTGCTAGGTTTTCTTCCCTTACTGCTCCCGGAGAAAAGATCATCATGATATTTACCAGCACAGCAGCAGTAAATACCAGCGAAAGACCCAGCCTGGAGTTATATAAATGTTGAAGTTTAAGTGAGACGTTCATGGTTGAGCGTTTTTAATAGTAGGAATAATTCAGTCAAACGAAAGTGAAGGCGGCGCAGGTGGTATGCGCCGCTCACCATCACACATTACCGCATGGAT
This sequence comes from uncultured Paraflavitalea sp., assembly GCA_966211765.1. GTDB lineage: Bacteria > Bacteroidota > Bacteroidia > Chitinophagales > Chitinophagaceae > Paraflavitalea. The sequence continues at coordinate 80,344 of CBIHOV010000033.1, read as the reverse complement.
TTAAAAGCCAATCTTAATTCTTCCGTGAAGAGCTGTGGTTGTTCCCAGGCTGCAAAGTGACCACCTTTGTCTACTTCATGAAAATAGACCAGCTTGGGATAAGCCTTTTCTGCCCAGCTCCTGGGCGCCTGGTAGATCTCACCAGGAAACACCGTGATACCAACAGGTATCCTGATCTCCCCTGTTTTCTGTTCCACTGCATTAAAGTTATTGTTGTTGTTCTCCCAGTAAAGCTGCGAAGAAGAAGCCCCCGTATTCGTGAGCCAATACAGCGTGATATCGTCCAGCATCTCATCTTTCGTAAGCACTTTTTCTGCATCACCACCTGAATAGGTCCAGTCGTTGAACTTGTCCAGGTAAAAAGCGGCGAGCCCCGAAGGTGAATCCGATAAGCCATAACCCAGCGTTTGAGGACGCGTGATCATGATCCCTGCATAGCCCGCGCCATTCGTGTACAAACGATTCATCGATTCGTAAGCTGCTTTCTCCTTAGCCGACAAGCCAGCCGGTGCAGGATCACCATTCCTGAGCGCTTTGGCGATATCAGCAGGTACAGTGGCAGGCATATTTACATGAATGCCCTTCAAGCCCGCTGGCGCCTGCCTTCCCATGGCATCCGCAATCACAGCACCCCAATCACCACCTTGCGATACATAGTTTTTGTATCCAAGCCTTTTCATCAATACATCCCAGGCACGGCCAATACGGTCAGGTCCCCAGCCATGTTCCAACGGCTTATCGGAAAATCCATAACCGGGCATCGAAGGGATCACCACATCAAAAGCATCTTCCGCCTTACCGCCATAAGCCGTGGGATCAGTTAGCGGCGCAATCACCTTGATCAATTCGAAGATCGAGCCGGGCCAGCCATGCGTAATGATCAGCGGAAGCGCGTTGGCATGGCGTGAACGCACATGGATGAAATGAATATCGAGCCCGTCGATCCTGGTCTTAAATTGAGGCAAAGCATTCAGTTTAGCTTCTGCTTTGCGCCAGTCATAGCCCGTTGCCCAATAGTCAATGAACGGTTTGAACCTGGCCAGCTGCACACCCTGCGACCGGTCATTGACCGGTTCCTTATCCGGCCACCGCGTTGCCTTCAGGCGTTGTTGCAGGTCCGTAATGGCTGCTTCGGAAAAATTGACTTTGAAGGGACGAATGGCGTCTCCGCCTTGGGCCATAGCGCTTAACCCGGAGCTTGCAATAATAACACCCGTCAGCAGGGCGCCGGCGATCCTGGTTGTTTGCTTTTTCATTGTGTACTTTTTTAAAATGCTGAATTGTTTAAACGAAAGTAATCCCGACCATCCCCTCCCTCCAATAAGGAACCAGCTTACATGGACCATATCGACCCTGAGCCGGGCATTTCCAGCCTTCAAAAATCGACAGCTATTTCAGGTAGTCCACCCAACCAGTGAAGAATAAAATCAGCTTCCACTTTCCAGGCAGCATGCCCAAACACCAAATGCGTATGCCCTTTAAAGGCCGCATAGGTGACCGGATACCCCGTGGCATAATTTTTAAAATTGTAATAGTTCAGCGAAGCAGGCACCAGCTTATCACTCGTGCCCGATGTAAACAACAAGGGTGCATGCGGAAGCTTAAAATCTATTTTGGTAGCACATTTGAAAGTATCCCGGATGATCTTTTTCGATTCAGGGATCACATATTTATAATACAGTTCTTTTTGTTCGTCACAGGTCAACCCGTTGGCAATCGTATATTTCCATTTTCTGAAAGACATCAGGTAGGTTTCCCGGTTCGAAGTAAACAACATCATCGTTCCCCAGATCACTTTCAAAAAGGAGAACCTATATCGGTTGACACCCTGGGGAGGGAAAGAATGAATAGCAACACCGGCAGCGCCCAGCCCCCTTTGCAACAACAGCTGTACCACCAGTCCGCCTAAGGAATGTCCGATCAGTATCGGCTTTTCCGGCAATGCTGCTACAACAGCGGCAAAATGATCCGTCAAAGAACCGATCGTGTTCAATGCGATCGCATCATGGGCCGGCCGGTTGCGCAGCTCTTCAGAAGGAAGATCTTTGTGTGGCCAGGCGGGCGCCAGGCAATGGTAACCCGCTTCTTCAAAATAGGTTACCCATTCATCCCAGCAGGTATGACTGATAAATGCCCCGGTAATAAAAACGACTGACTTAGCTAAGGTGTTCGACATGTGCCCGGTTTATCAGATTGAATGCCAATCCTGTTCCAGTACAGTAATTGCCTGTATATCACCTGTAAGCCAGCCGGTTTTTTCAGCGGTCGCCGCGAAATATCGCGGTCCCCGCCATTTTACCGCGAAATAAAACAGTAAATTTGAAACCTACCTTGCTTACCAAAAGTCCCTGGTGCCTTTTGAGAGGAAAAATTCAACCGAAACAATTAACAACCATGAAGGAAAAGGTGCTGATCGTAGAAGACCAGTTTGTTGAAGCTGATTATGTAAGGCTGATGCTCACCAAAGCCGGATACGAGGTTACAGGCATTGCACGTTCTGTACCCCAGGCCCGCGAGCTCATCAGTAAACAAAGACCCGATTTTGTACTGCTCGATATCTTCCTCAAAGGAAAAGAAACAGGTATCGACCTCGCCGGCGAATTGACAAAAGACAATATTGCTTTTGTATACCTGTCTGCCAATTCAAATGAGGAAGTACTCAATGTTGCCAAAGAAACACAGCCCTATGGCTTCCTGGTAAAACCCTTCCGCGAAAAAGACCTGCTCATTACCCTCGAGATCGCCCGCTACCGCCATGAGCACAGCACAGAATCCAGGCTCAGAAGAGAAAAAGGGTTGAAAGAGAAGATAACCGCCATCCTGGAAGGCAAGGAATCCTGGGAAAATAAATGGCTGTACATCGCCAGGGCCCTTCAATCACACATTTCATTTGATTATATCACCGCCGGGTTCAATGCCACCAATGAGCTGCCCATCCAGGCATTGAGTTTTCTAAGGGTCGGATACGAAGAATACCAAAAGATCGGTCTGCCCGAACTGCAAAATATTACCGGCCTCAACACCAGGGCCATACTTGAACTGGCCAATAACCCGGGTGTAGATCGCACACCGGGTAGGTTCGATGGGGCGCAATTTGAAGAGCTAAGCGGGAACCCTTCCCTCGACAAATTATTGGGCGATACTTTTCAGCTGAAGTCCAGGATATCTTTACCACTCCAACTGTCCAATGGAGGTGGTTTTAATATTGGTTTTTACAGCCGCAAACCAGCTGCCTACGAAGCAGATCATATTGGATTCCTCAACCGCTTGCAAGAGTCCATGTCCCGCAGTATGGAAAGCCTGTTGGAGCCTGGCAATACCAGCCCCGTCAATACTTCCCCCGCAACGATCGATAAGGACCCCTCCGCCCAGGTAATCCAGAGAAAGGAATTTGAAGGAATTATTGGCAAAAGCCCATTGTTGCTGGATGTATTTGACCTCATCACCCAGGTAGCGCCATCCGATACCTCCGTGCTCATCCTGGGCGAAAGCGGCACAGGCAAGGAACGCCTGGCTGATAGCATTCACCAGCTTTCTCCCCGTAAGAACGGCCCCTTTGTAAAAGTCAATTGCGCCACATTGCCGCCCACCCTTATCGAATCCGAATTGTTTGGACATGAAAAAGGAGCTTTCACCGGCGCCATGGATAAACGCATCGGTAAATTCGAAAAAGCAGACAAAGGAACCATCTTTTTGGATGAGATAGGAGAGATGCCCCTCGACCTCCAGGTCAAATTGCTGAGAGTACTACAGGAGAAATACATTGAACGCATCGGCGCCCGCGATCCTATGCCCGTGGATGTAAGGATCATTGCCGCCACCAACCGCAACCTGGAAAAAGAAGTAGCAGAAGGACGTTTCCGACTCGATCTCTACTATCGCCTCAACGTTTTCCCCGTGGAATTACCTCCTTTACGCGAACGTCCCGAAGATATACCCGCCCTGGCCATACACTTCATGAACCATTATAACCGCAAAGCGGGAAAGAAGCTCACGGGACTCTCTGATAAAGTGTTAAAAACCATGGCAACCTATCATTGGCCCGGCAATATCCGCGAACTGGAAAACCTGATAGAAAGAGCCGTATTGCTGGCGAAAGGAACAGTCATTGAAGAGATCGCTATTCCTGCAGGTCAGAAAAAGGAAGGCACTGCCATCAGGGAAGACCTGCGTCCCAAAACCATCGACGAAAATGAAAGGGACCATATCATCTCCGTACTGAAAAAATGCAATGGCAGGGTATGGGGGGCAGGCGGCGCCGCCGAACTGTTGAATGTACCCCCGTCTACTTTAAAGTCTAAAATGAAAAAACTGGGTATCCTGAGAGAACATATAGAATAGTAGGACCAGCGCTATTGGGAAAACCCAGTAGGTTCATTCAATGCATCAGGACTAAAACTGACCACGATCCTCGTGCCCTTGTCATTGGTAAAACGGATGGCTCCTTCAATATCTTCACTAAGCCCCTTCATCAGTTTCAAACCCAGCGAAGTGGATTCCGCTTCCGTAATGGCCGGATCGATCCCGATCCCATCATCTGCTATCACCAGCTTGATCTGTTCACCCGTTTGATGCATACTTACACGGATCGTACCGGGTTTTCCGGAAGGGAAGGCGTATTTGATCGAATTGGTAACCGCTTCATTCACGATCAGCGCGATCGGTATGGCCTGTGATACACCCAGCTTCAGCGCCTCGATGTCAAGCTGGAAAAGAATATGCCTTTCCGTACCAAAACTTTCACTGAGGTAATCCACCAATTCAGGCAGGTATACCGACATATCGATCGTCTTAATATCCTCCGCTTTGTACAATTGCTGATGGATGAGCGACATCGCATAGATCCGGTGTTTGCTGATCTCATTAGCCTTTAGCGCATCATCTTCCAGGTAGGCCGCCTGCGATTCCAACAGGCCGATCACCGTATGTAAATTGTTCTTTACACGATGATGTACTTCTTTAAGTAACCATTCCTTCTCTGTGACCAAATGCTGCAGCTGTTCATTTTTATGCTTGATGATTTTGTTATTCTTTTTCCGCACCCTGGCCTGCCGGTATAGCAGCCCTGCGATGATCAGGAGCATAGATGCGCCTGCAATGATCCAGTTTCTTACACTCCTGGCATATTGTAATTGTACCTGGTCCAGTTTCCCCTTTGTTTCAAGGAACTTGATGCTCTTGTCTTTTTCATCCGTTTTGTAGGCAATTTGTAACTCTTCGAGCTGTTTGTTCGTTAACAAAGTATGAATAGAGTCTGCCAGCCTGTTGCTTTGCTGCAGGTGTTGTATGGCCTCTACATGATCTCCCAAAAGAGAATCTATTTCAAAAAGCCATAGATCAATATAACTTATATTCTGAATGATCCCCAGTTTTTCATAGATTTTTAATGAAGCTTCCAGGTACTGATGGGCTTTATGGTAACTTTTAAACTTTTTATGAAGGCCTCCTACCAGGAAATTATCATATGCCTTTGCTTCATCAAAGTAATTAAAACTGGGTGCATTGCCCAACCTGATCCTTTCGAGATAATTGGTTTCTGCCTGTTCATATCGCTGGAGTGAATCATAGCAATTGCCCAATGCCTTTTGAACCATCCGTTGATGCTCGATCTCTGTTGGTTTCCTTTTTGCCACCTGTTGCTGGAGGAACCTCAATGCCTCCTGTGCTTTCCTTTCCTTTAATAAGATATCAACTATTGAAGATACCGCAGAGAAGAATCCTGTAGCATTAGTATAAATGGCATTATTTAAGGCCTTTTTTTGCCATTTGATAGCCTCGGTTGGTTTGTTCAACAACATATAAATGTCGGAAAGCCGGGTATGAAAGGTGAATGCATACGCCGAATCACCCGTAGTCTCCATCATTTTTTGTGTTTTAAATGCATACACCAGGGCTTTATTGAAGTCGCTTTTCTGGGTGTACAAGGCGGTCAACAGGTCGTAAGTAAACAGTATATGATGGGGCCTTATTTTTTTCTCTTCTTTTAATATCTGGAACAACTCGCGCTCAGAAAGTTCAAACTGTTGTTGTTGTAAATGGAAATCTGCGATATCCCTCGATATAGACATTTCCGCGTCCTTGTCATTCCGTTGCCTGGCCAATAACAAAGCATTTTGGTAACAGGTTATTTTGAATGCCGAAGGTTGCTGATCAAGCTCGGTCCGCATGCCCAATTCCACCCAGGTTTCTTGTTCCCGAAGCAGATCACCTGATCTTTTGAAACTGTCTATCACAGCAAGAAAGATCTTTTTCACATCAGCATCGGGGTGCTGTTTGCAATAAAGTCTTGCCGACAGAAGAGCTGTCCGGTTTTTGAGATCCACCCTAGGAAAGCTTTCATTCATCTGCTGCGCCTCCTTCAGATAGAATGCCGTACTATCCAGGTGGTTCACCAGGTCGGTTTTATCAAAGTAATAGTTAGCCAGTTGTAGGAAATAGTCGATACGGGTGCTGTCCGGTTTACTTTGTGCAAACTCCTTTAACAGCCGGTTGTTATAGCTGGAATTTACCTGCGCCTTCCCTGGTAACACCAGGAAAGCAGAAAGCACACATGATAGAAACATTTTTTTCATGCCTGCATCTTTGATGAGGAATGCCCGCCAACCTTTATTCTTATCAGGAATATAGCAATTTTACCCCAGAACTAGTTGTATTTTGAGAGGTCATTGGGTTCATTCAATGGATCAGGACTAAAACTGATCAGTATCCTGGTGCCCTTATCATTGGTAAAACTGATCACTCCGTCAATATCTTCACTAAGCCCCTTCATCAGTTTCAATCCCAGCGAAGTGGATTCCGCCTCCGTAATGGCCGGATCCATCCCGATCCCGTCATCTGCTATCTCCAGGTTGATCTGTTCACCGGTTTGTTGGAGGCGCACACTGATGGTGCCTGGTTTACCGGAAGGATAGGCGTATTTGATCGAATTGGTAACCGCTTCATTCACGATCAGCGCTATGGGGATCGCTTGTGATACACCCAGCTTCAGCGGTTCAATAGCCAGTTGGAAACGGATTTGCCGCCCGGTGCCGAAACTTTCACCGAGATAATCCACCAGTTCAGGCAGGTACACCGACATATCGATCGTCTTGATATCTTCTGCTTTGTACAATTGCTGGTGAATGAGCGACATCGCATAGATGCGGTGTTTACTGATCTCGTTCGCCTTTAGCGCATCATCTTCCAGGTAGGCCGCCTGCGATTCCAGCAGGCCGATCACCGTGTGTAAATTGTTCTTTACCCGGTGGTGTACTTCCTTCAACAGCCATTCCTTTTCCTTCACCAAATGCTGTAGCTGATCGTTTTTGTTGTGGATGATCCTGTTGTTCCTTTTTCGCATGCGCGTCTGCCGGTAAAGCAGCCCCGCAATGATCAGCAGCATACAGGCGCCCGCAATGATCCAGCTCCGGGTGCTTACAGCATGCGCTAGTTTTGCCTGCGCCAGTTTTTCCTTTCCTTCCAGCAGCTTAAGGTTCTTGTCTTTTTCGTCCGTTTCGTATTTGACCTGCAGCTCTTCGATCTGTTGGTTCTTTTCAATGGTAAAAATGGAATCCCCCAATCTGTTGCTTTCGTTCAACTGTTTGATGGCTCCCACATAATTACCCAAAGCGGAGTCTACTTTAAATAGGTACGAATGCATCAACTTTCTATGCGGAAGCAGCCCGCTCTTTTCATAGTTCTTTAATGCGTTCTCTATGAAAAAAAGTGCCTTTTGATAGTTACCCCGGCCATAATAGAAAGTCCCCATGGAACAGTTGTCGTACGCTCTGTCCTGAGCTGCCAGGTCATTCCCTTGCTCATCACCCCGCCTGAGCATTTCGAGATAAGATCTTTCCGCCTGGTTATAATCTTTTACGGCAACATAGCAGTCACCCAATGTTCGTTGTACGTTTCGCTGGTCATCAACTGTTACCGGTTTCTTTTTGCCCAATTGCTCCTGCATAAATGCCAACGCTTCCCGGGCTTTTCCTTGCCTGAGGTAACGATAAGCTACATAGTTGACTTTTGTGAACCGGTCTGAACCAGCATTTTCAACATCGGCATGAACCAGGGCCTTCTTTGCCCATTCCAGACTTTCCGCTGGTTTACCAAGATGATCATAGATAGCTGAAAGCCGGTCATAAAAGGTAGCCGCCTGCCCTGAATCGCCGATAGCCTGCATCAACCTCACCGTTTTGAGTCCATAGGAAAGCGCACTATCATATTGCCCTTTGAATATATACACCGCGGATAGCAGGTCGTAGGTATACATCGTATAAACAGGCTTTATGTTTTTGGCTTCCTTTAATATCCCGAACAACTCGCGCTCAGCAAGGTCAAGCTTGCCTTGTTGTAAATGAATGTCGGCGATATTCCTGAAATAATCCATTTCCGCATTCTTATCATCCCGTTGCGCGGCCAATGCCATGGCATTTTCATAACAGCTTTGTTTGAAGGGCAGCAACGACTGTTCTATGCCCGTCTCCACGGCCAGTTCCTTCCAGGTCGCTTCTTCCTTCAGCTTATCGCCTGCTTTTTTGCAGCTGTCAATTACTGCCAGGAGTGCATTTTTCCTTTCCTCAGCCGTAGAAGGCCCTACCTGCGACTTTGCAGGTAATAGTAACAGCATAAGAAATCCAATACTTAAGAGCCTGTTCGTCATGCCTCCCTGGTTTATGACGAATGTACCAAACTTACCGGAAAACGAATGCCCTGTTCCCAGACAGCAGCAGCCTGACTCCAATATTTTTTACGCACGCAGTGCCGCCCGCTCAAGGCTTGCCGCAAATAAAGGTGTTTCCAGCCGGTTGTGGTCGATGGAAACAGGCTGCCGCTGTGCTTTGAACAATTCGAAAGGAATGCCCTGACGCTCCAGGCTATGCTTCATATCTTCAGTAGCATGCGTTACCACCCTGTTGGTAAATTCACATTGCGTAGCACTGATGGCTTTCACGGAGAGTTCCCATTGAACATGGATTACCAAACGGCCCGTGGGCGAAAATACATCCGAGAAAGACGTCAGCACAAGATGATCAGGCTGCGACAATTCTTCCTGGTAATGCTGTACCATCGGACTGCCACCGAGCACTTCTACATTGATCGACATGCGCCGTCCGTCGGGCCCGATGGTTTGTCCTGCCGAAACATGCGCCGGCGAACAACCCTGGTATTCTGCCTCCGGCAAATTAAAGGCCCATTCCGGTATATTGATCTTTTCAATGGGTGCATTGATGATGGCACTGAAACTGGAATCAACCAGTTGTTCTGCTATTTTCATGGCTTGATCTTTTTATTGTTTATTATTTGGAGGTGGAGGATGGTTCATAGATCGACGGTACCGGTTTGCCATGAAGAACGTCCAACAGTTCTTCCGTAGTGAGAATAGCATGTGCGAAAGTGGGCCCGTTGATTTCATGGGCGGCATGCATATTTTCAAAGGTATTGGCAGCACTGGCATCTCTTACCAGCGTAACATGATAACCCAGTTCCATACCAAAACGACCCGTCGACTCGATACAGGTATTGGCCAGCATACCGATCAGGATGATCCTGTCGATATCATGTTGCTTCAGTTGCTGGTCGAGGTCCGTATTGGCAAAACCACTTTGCGCCCAGTGTTCCTTGATGATGATATCACCCGGTTGTGGCTGGAAGTCATCGTGGAATGTACCACCCCAGGTACCCTTCGCAAACACCTGCCGCTCACCGGTCGAAAGCTGGCTCCCCGTCGGGTATTTCCAATCCACATAATCACGCGGTTCGGCGCGGTGATGCGGAACATAGAACACCTGTATTTTCATATCACGCGCTGTCTTGATCACCTTGCCCATATTTTGAAGCAGGTGAACCCCCTCAATTACTTCCTTTGATTTGTTATACGATTTACCATCCGGATGGATGAAATCATTGTACGGGTCTACCAGCAGAATACCCGTCCTTTTGGGCTCGTACACACCATACCTGGCGAACCCCCTTACTGAATGTTGATCCATGGCTTTTATTTTTATTGAACACTACACCAAATTGTACTCCACTTCTACATTCCCTTTGATTGCTTTGGAATAAGGACAGGTTTGATAGGCTTCCTCTACCAATTGCTGCGCAATGTCCCTGTCCACCCCGGGAATGCTCACATTCAACCGGGCTTGCAGCGAGAACCCTGTTTTATCCGAACAGAGATCAACTTCCGCATCAATGGCCGTTTCTGGTGGAAGCGCAATACGTCTTTTACGGGCAGCGATATCCAGCGCTCCTTCAAAACAGGCCGACCAGCCCGCAGCAAACAATTGTTCGGGGTTGGTACCTGTTCCATCCGTGCCGGGTGTAGACAATCTGATGTCCAGGTGGCCATCTGAGCTGCGGGCAACGCCCCGTTCGCGGCCACCCGTCGTATGCGTCTTAGCGGTATACAATACCTTTTTGGGTTGTGTGATTGTTCCCATGATCGTATGTTTAATGATGAATGATGAATGATGAATGATTGCATGCCTTGGTCTATCCAAAGGTGATGTTAAATACTTCCGCCCCCGGATCTGCAAATTCAATTTGAAATTCCCGGTCCGTAATGGGCGCCTGCTGCCGAATAAGATTGTACATACGCTGCTCAGTAACCGTTCCATTCCCATCGCTGTCCGTATCCACTCCATGTTCTGTACCGGGCGGCTTGCCGTCTATAAGCACCCGGAATTTGATCGCCTTTCCTGGCTCCGCCGGTCCCATCACCAGGTGAAGGTCGCGGGCATGAAAACGATAAATGAGCTTGCCTGTTCCGCTGTTCACTAAAATGCGTTCCTTGCCGATCGTCCATTCGCCGGAAAGCGCCCACTCATTAAGCAACAGTTTTTTAGGCAGCATATAAGCTACTTGCTTATCTACACCAGGCTTTCCGGGAGAGGCAAAACCCTGGGCGCGGTCATAACCAAAATAACTTTCGGGAGAGCCAATGTTTTGCCAGTCGGCAGCGGCTTCATAGCCTTCCGCCAGCGGCGTTGCGATAGTAGAAGGAACAGCCTTGGTAGAAACGCCTTTCAATAACTGCTGGATCATCTTTTCTGATGCTTCATAATCCCCTTCTCCAAATTTTTGATAGCGGATCTTCCCCTTGGCGTCGATGAGGTAAAGCGCAGGCCAATATTGATTGTCGAAAGAACGCCAGATCTCAAAATTGTTGTCCGCCGCTACAGGATAGCCTATGTCCATACTTTTGATGGCGCTGCTTACATTGTCCCATTTTTGTTCGAAAGAGAACTCAGGCGTATGAATACCAATAACCACCAATCCCTGCTCCTTGTATTTGGAAGCCCACTCACGGATATAGGGAAGCGTGCGTCGCCAGTTGATACAGGTATAGGTCCAGAAATCGATCAGCACCACTTTGCCGCGTAGATCGGCCAGGTTTAATGGGGCCGTGTTGAGCCAACCCGTGGCCCCGCTCAGCGAAGGCTTATCCCGGTAGGTTTCCTTGCTATGCGTTTGCCCGGCAGATCCGAATAGCGCCGACAACAAGATCGTGGAGGCCGTCAACAACATACCGCCTGGGTAACTGAGTCTTCTGGACATAGTTTTAAGTATTGATGCTCAGTGAATACTTACTTCACTAGCGTTACAATGGGTTTTCCTTTTTCTACAATGTAAGTAGCGAGCTCTGCGCCGTTGCTTTTGCCCACATTCTTTGCCGCGTGGACCACGCCGGCCGGAATGAACAGTACCTCGCCGGCCTTAAGCGTTACCGGGGCCTTGCCTTCTACCTGGTACTCCAGCGTTCCTTCGAGCACATAGATCACTTCTTCACCCGGATGCGTATGTTTGCCAAAGGCAGAGCCTGCTGCAAAGTCAATGCGCACTTGTACTGCTTCGTGTCCGCGGGTACTGATATCGTGCCGCTGCAGTTCCGTGCGTTTGATGCCCGGCTGCTGTGGTTTCACGGGTTGGCCATTGCTGGTTAAGTCTGTTGATGCCAGCAATAAGCTCATACTGGCGATAGCTAATAATTTCATGATTTTTTATTTGAAGAGATGCTTGATAAGATTTGTTGTTTACCCTTAACGAAATGATTGGAAAGCCAGTCTCATTTCTGCTGCAAAAAGCTGTGGCTGTTCCCAACTGGCGAAGTGCCCGCCTTTGTCTACTTCATGGAAATAGATCAGGTTGCGATAGGCCCGCCTTGACCAGCTTTCCGGGGCTCTGTACACATCCTCCGGAAATACCGTGATGGCTACCGGTAGGGAGATCTCGCTGGTCTTCTGTGCTCCGGCGCTGATAATACTTTTTCCCATGTTCTCCCAGTAGATCCGGGCTGCTGAGGTGGCTGTATTCGTGAGCCAGTACAGCGTGATGTCATCCAGCACCTCATCCTTCGACGGTGTCTGTTCAGGTTGCTCACCATAGGTCCACAGTGCAAAACCAGGATGTACCAGCAGCCAGGCTGCCAGGCCTGCCGGAGAATCTGTAATTCCATAACCCACCGCCTGCGGCCGGCCGGCCATCGTCACCTGGTAGGCCGTGCCGCCTGTTTTGTTGAATGCAAGCAGCACGTCGAATACAGCGCGTTCCTTGTCCGAAAGCCCGGCAGGCGCCGGTCCGCCGGCGGCCAGTGCGGCGCCCACTTCTGCAGGTACGGTTGCCGGTAAGTTATTGTGGATCGCCAGCAACCCTGCCGGTGCCTGACGAGCCATTGAGTTGACGACCCCAGCGCCCCAATCGCCTCCCTGGGCAACATAGCGGGTGTATCCCAGGCGCTTCATCAGTTCAGCCCAGGCTTTCGCAATGCGGTCAGGACTCCAGCCCGTTACCGTAGGCTTGCCCGAGAAGCCAAAGCCCGGTAAAGAAGGGATCACTACATCAAAGGCATCTCCTGCTTTTCCACCATAGGCCGTAGGGTCTGTTAAAGGACCAACGACTTTCAAAAATTCAAATACAGAACCTGGCCATCCATGCGTGATGATCATTGGAAGCGCATTGGGCTCCTTGGAGCGAACATGAATAAAATGAATATCAACACCGTCGATCGTCGTCATGAACTGTGGCAACGCATTCAGCTTCGCTTCTGCTTTTCGCCAATCGTAATCCGTACCCCAGTATTGTACCAGGCCTTTCAATTGCGCAAGCTTGGCTCCTTGTGATCGATCGGCCACCGTTTCCTGGTCGGGCCATCTCGTTGCACGGATTCGCTTGCGAAGGTCCGTGAGGTCGGCTTTGGGAATATGTACCTGGTAAGCGCGGATGACAGGTTCATCCTGTGCATTGGCGGTAGAGCCCTGCAAAGCCAGTGTTCCGAAGAGCGCAGTGGCGGCAAGGATGTTTTTAACCTGTTTCATTAGTTTACTTTTTTTATTGTTTATTTAATTGATCGAATGTTTATCCGCGCCTTGCCTGTCCATCCCTTCCTTGCTGGTATATCTTTCTGTTGCTTGTGGAGTTGTTGGGCGGGCATATTCAGTCCGTTCATGTGCATGGGCCGTTGGGGTGCGGTCGATCAGCAGACTGAGCAATTCAGGCCGGCTGTAATGCCCGCGCGCATCCATCAGGAGCTTGCGTTTATGGATCAGCGTAAAGTCGAGGTCTGCAATGACCACCCCTTCTCCCGAGCGGAGCGGTTCACCCAGCAGCGAACCATCCGGCGCTACGATCGCGGTAAAACAACCGCCGGAGATCGGTCCGATATTGCCACCCGTATCCCGGGCAATCTGCGCCTGCTGATCCGGATCCAGCCAGGCCGTGGCACATACCACGAAGCAGGCAGACTCCAGCGCATGCTGCCGTATATTGATCTCTGTTTGCTGGGAAAACAGCTCGCCGAAAATAGACCCCGGATACATCGCTGCGTGTATCTGCTCGCCATCGGCGATCATAGCGTACCGCGCCAGCGGGTTGTAATGTTCCCAGCAGGCAAGCTGGCCGATGCGGCCTACCATACTGTCAACGGCGCGAAGGCCCGATCCATCGCCCTGCCCCCAGATCATGCGCTCGTGATAAGTAGGCGTGATCTTACGGCGTCTTTGTATCAGCTCACCATCGGCATCGAAGAGCAATTGCGTATTGTACAAGGTATGTCCGTCACGTTCGTTGACGCCGATAGACACCACCATGCCCGCTGCTTTGCAAGCTTCGCCAATGGCATCCGTGGCGGCAGAAGGTACCATTACCCCCTGATCAAGTAAGCGGAGCTGCTCGCCGCCGCCAACACTCTGCCAGGCCGGCTGAATGAACGAGAAATAAGGATAATAAGGCACCACCGTTTCCGGGAAGGTAGCGAACCGGACACCCTGCATGCCCAGTTCGCGTATCTTACTCACTACCTGCTCAACTGTTCCCTCCCGGCTATACAATACAGGGCGTAACTGTACTGCTGCTGCCTTAATGACCATACCTGCCGATATATGCTTAGCCTGATCCATTGTTTATCTTTTTGAAATTTGTACAATGAGTACAATCAACGGAATGATTTGAAAGCTGCACGAAGCTCATTGGTGAAAGTCGCCGGTTGTTCCCAGGCAGCGAAGTGACCACCCTTGTCAACCTTATTGAAATAGGCGAGTTTGGAATAAGCCTGCTCTGCCCAGTTTTTCGGAGCGGCATAAATTTCATCCGGAAATACACTCACAGCAACCGGGATCTTTACACCTCGTGGATCGAAGAAGCCACCCTTGGCAGTTTGGAAAGCTTCCCAATAAAGGCGGGCCGATGCAACCCCTGTACCCGTAAGCCAGTACAAGGTAATATTGTCGAGAATATCATCTTTGCTGAGTCCTTCCTGCTTGTCATCAAACACCCGTGCAATGAGCTCATAGCTGCGTATATCATGATCCAGCATCCAGGCGGCCAGTCCGATAGGAGAGTCATCAATGCCGTAAAGCGTTTGCGGACGATAGCCCATCTCCTGTGCATACGACAAGCCATACTTAAAGAAATACGCCAGCTGTCCGAAAGCATTCTTTTCATCGGCCGAAAGATCAGCAGGCATCGTACCGGATGACAGCGCTTTTGTAATAGACGCCGGCACAGTAGCGGGCATATTCGTATGGATGGCAGCCAATTCAGGAGGTGCGATCAATGCCATCGTTTCAGAAACGGCATTGCCCCAATCTCCCCCTTGTGCTACATATTTTTTGTATCCCAGCCGCTTCATCAGTTCTATCCAGGCATGCGCTACCCGGTTAGGGTCCCAGCCTGTGGCCGTAGGTTGTGCTGAAAAACCATGACCTGGCAGTGAAGGGATCACAACGTCGAAAGCGTCTTCAGCTTTTCCGCCATGGGCCGTCGGGTTGGTCAGCGGGTCGATCACCTTCAGTTGCTCAATGATCGAGCCCGGCCAGCCATGCGTGATGATCACCGGCAGCGCATTCGGATGTTTCGAACGAACATGGATGAAATGAATGTCCAGCCCGTCGATATTCGTAACGAACTGTGGTAAGGCATTCAGCTTTGCTTCCATCTTACGCCAGTCGTAACCTGTTGCCCAATAGTGCGCCAGCTTCTGCATCGTGGCCAGCTGCACACCCTGTGAAGGATCCGAAACAGTTTCCTTCTTAGGCCATTTGGTGGCCAATACCCGTTGGCGAAGGTCCTTAAGGTCCGCATCCGAAGTATGCACCTTAAAAGGGCGGATGGCTTCACTGGATTGTGCTGCGGCGAAACTGCCTTGCAAGGCAAATGCTCCGGTGAGCATCGTACTGGCGAGAATATTTTTTGTCTTTTTCATGAGTTGATTTTTTAAATATCTTTTGTAAAAGTATCACCGGGTAAGGCCTGGAGCCAAGCAGGAAACAGGTTGAGCGGACCAAGTCGTAGCTGAAGCGGACATTTTCAACCTTCTACTGTCCACCTCGGGGGAGGGATTAACGCCTTTCGAGCCACACGAGGAAGTTCCTCGCCTTTTCTTTCGACACAATTAACTTGTCGGGGAAAGGCAGCGTAGGTATGACCAACAACTTTCTGGCGAAATAATGCTCTGCTTCTTTAATGGCATTGGCATTGATCAGGTATTGCCGGTTCAACCGGAAAAACTGGTCCACGGGCAACAGGTGTTGAACCTGCTCTAAGGAGTAATTCACCGAATGTTCCTGCTTGTCAAAGGTCACGATCACCGTCGTGTCGTATTTGATATAAAACAACGCGATCGTTTCAGTGGGTATCACCAGGTATTTGTTGTGCTTGAAGACCAGGAAACTTTTTTTGCCAGACCCCTGTGGGAAGTTTAATTCAGGACTGGTATCAGTGGTGTTTACTATATACTGGTTGTTTCCATTGAGAACATAATCGGTTACTTTAGATTGGTATTTCATGTCGACTTTTTTTATTCGTCATGTAATTTTTTTGCTGCCATCTGCAGGGAGGCAGGATTGCCTTATTGATAATCTGCCGAAATAGTGGTATCCTTCCACGCTTCCAATTCCGCGTTCATGCCTGCGAGTTTTTCCGATGCCCGCTTATAAGCGTCCTGTCCTAAATACAAGTGGACCGGTGGTTGATCGCTTTCTGCGAGCCCTATCAATATCACCGAAGCCTTTAAGGGATCGCCGGCTTGCAGGCCATTGGTGGCTAAATAACGCCGCTGCGTGTCTTTCACTACCAGGTAGCCCTCGATCTTGCTTTCAACATACGTCAACGAGTTTTGGTCAAGAAAACCCGTGCGAAAACCCGATGGTTCCACCACCGTCACCTTAATCCCAAATTCCCGGAGATCCAGCGCAAGCACTTCCGAAAAAGCGGCCACAGCAGCCTTGGTACCAGCGTACACCGACCAGCCGGGCGCGCCTGCCAGTCCGGCTACAGAGCCCATATTAATAATGTAACCTGACCCTTGCTTACGCAATACGGGCAACACACTTTTGACAACATTGATCACCGCCAATACGTTCACATCAAATATCTTCCTGATATCCTCTTCACTGATCTCTTCCACCGTTCCCGCCAAACCATAGCCGGCATTGTTCACCACCACATCGATGCGTCCGAATGCGCTGAGTGTTTGCCGGATGGATTCATCCACGCAATCCATATTGTTCAGGTCAACTGCCAATGGTAGAAAACGATCCGCATCAATCACCCCCACCGCATCATTCAGTTTTTGCGCATTGCGCGAGGTGGCGGCCACACGGTAACCGCTTTCCAGCAGTTTCTTTACCAGCGTAAGTCCAAGCCCCTGTGAGGCGCCTGTAACATACCATACCTTTGTAGTATTCATTTTGTAATGTTTACTTGGTGACGTCCGTGAGCATTTTATTGACGATAACCCATTGCCCATTGAACTTGTGAAAGGATAAGAACTCATGGTAATTGAAGGCATACATTTTTACCGTTACCTCTGCCACAGCGATCGAATTGACCACCCTGATGTTGAGGATATCACCTTTAAAAGGGGAACCTGCATCCCGGGGGCTTTGACGGTTTTTAACACCGTCCAGGTATTGCTCCAGGTTTTTGGCATAAGGCTGTCCTTGTACATCACCAAAAAGCAGCGTACCGGGGTGATAAGCCTGACTAAGCGTCTTCACATCACCTTCGAAAATGCCTTTGAAATAATAGTTCTCCAACACCTGTGAAATGGCTATTGAATCTGTTTGTTGCGTTTCCATTTTGAAATTTTTTTGGGCCATAGCGTTCCACAAACTGCAGAACACTATGGCGGTGAATAACATCTTTTTCATGTCAATAAGGATGGTGATCTTTATTTTTTATCGGCCGTGATTCCCTGCTCACGCAATACAGATACCTGCTCGCCTGCATAACCCCAGTTATCAAGGTCTATTTCCTGTATCACTATATGCGTGAGATGCGGATCCTTGTTAAGTATATTGGTGATCAGGTCTGTCACACCTTTGATCAGTTGTCGCTTTTGTTCGCGGGTGACCTCTTCGCGTGTCACTTCAATTTTAACAAATGGCATAATTATAGGTTTTTAGGTCAACGCTGCTTAAGCGGCAGCCTTGGCCGTGATGTTTACAGTCAGTTCAAAATCATTGTAGATAAGTGTATCACCCAGGTTTTGGAAGAAATTGCCCGAGCGGAACTTGATCGCGTATTTCGTGCGGTCTACCACCATCTTACCGGTAGCAGTTAAAGTATCACCAGCGATGTTGATGTTCGCATCAAATCCAATGGGATGCGTGATCCCTTTGATCGTAAGGTTGCCTTCGATGTGTTGGTTGTTTACAGCGCTGATCTCAAACCTGGCTTCCGGGTATTGTGCTGACGAAAAAAAGTCGTCAGAAGCAAGGTGACCGGCAAACTGCGCATTGAGCGCCGGGTCCGTCACGTCGTCGATCTTAATGGAAGTAGTGTCAACGATGAAATGGCCACTCGCCAGTTTTCCATCAGCTACCGTAAGCGAGCCTTCCTTGATGCCAATGGTGCCAAAATGTGAGCCGGTTACTTTTCGGCCTGTCCAATCGATATTGCTCTGGGCAACGGCGATCTCAAATTTTTGATTGTTCATTTGTTTCTGATTTATTATGGTGTAAAGTTGAGTCGAAACCAGGGGAGGATTACGTGACCTGCGTCACATTTTGAGCACGGTGCAGAACTAGCAACAGTCTATCTTTTCTTTCGGCAATATCCTTTAGGGATTAATTGTCTATCACACGCTTGTTCGGGTATCATCATTTCAAACAAGATGCCATTACCCTAATTGGTTATTTGTCAATGGGTTAATGTTTCGACAGATAGATAAGCACTGCGAAATATCGCTGTGCCAATAATTCCTGCCGCGAAATAAAACGGTAGCTTAAAATTGGATCCTGTAAATAGGAGATAAGCAAGCGAAGTATAAGATATTGGCCCTTGCCTTTTCTGATATAGTAGCAGCGTAAGGAGAACTATGATTTGGATCAGGATCTACGCTTCATGGCGGTAGATGCCTGTGCCGGAGGTTTGTTGATACCAGGGATGATCGCAATGATGGGGCAAATGAGTAATGGATACTGCATAAACGTGTTTTTTAATTCGCCAATGGGATAGCGAATGGGTGATTGATAAAAATGTCGTAGAGTCGTTTATGTACAGTTTAACGGGAGTTTTCAAGGAATGAGGTAAGACAAGGTACGGCGGGGTTAATGACAGCAACAAAATGGAATAGCTCTTCTAAGTTATCATTTAGTGGGGATATTACAAAGAACAATTCAACAGCTAATACCTTTGTCTAAGCATTAAAATTTTTATACGGGGGATAAGGTAAACAAAGAAGCTGAGCCTTTCTCTGGCACGGCGTCTTCACCCTACCTTTATCATGATACTGTCCATACAGCTTTTTACACAATTCAAGCGGGCTGTACCCGGGGTGGGCCCTGCTTATCCTACCTTCGTCTGTCCTGGTAGCCAACAGGGAGCGTACCGGGCTTAGCGCAGGTGCACAAAATCATAAATAATAAAAAAGGCTTTCTATGAATGAATTGTTGGAAAAAGGGGCAAGCGCACTAAGAAGAGCGGCTTTAAATATCGAAGCCAAAGAATTTATACTGAACAATGAACCATTGTTTAAAACATTCAAAAAAGCAGCCAACCGCTACATCGGAGGTGAAACCCTGGAAGAGACCATCGAAAAAGTAATGCAGCAGAATAAAGAGGGGT
The DNA here is from genome assembly GCA_966211765.1 of uncultured Paraflavitalea sp. GTDB lineage: Bacteria > Bacteroidota > Bacteroidia > Chitinophagales > Chitinophagaceae > Paraflavitalea. The sequence goes on along the minus strand of CBIHOV010000033.1, from coordinate 60,799 downwards.
TTAAGTGCTCCATAGAATTTATGGGTGAAAGCACCCAAACTGTTGAAGAAGCGGCAGCAGCCACCCTTGAATTCATCAGCATAGCACAGGAAATTAAAAGAAGGGGCCTTCATTCAACCGTTTCCCTTGATCTCTCACATATAGGGCTGGCTATTTCAAAGGAATTGTGTTTGAGCAACCTGGATTCAATTTGCAGGGAAGCGAAAAGCGGAAACATAGAAGTGATTATTAGTGCGGAAGCTGTTGAAAGGACCGATCACATTATTGAAACCTATAAGAAGGCCCGGCAGAACAATGATAATATCGGCATTACCCTGCAAGCTTATCTATACAGGACAAAAGATGACTTCCAGGACTTGATCAAAGAAAAAGGCAGGATACGCATCGTAAAAGGAGCGTTTGAAACACCGGCAGGACATTCCTTGCCAAGAGGAGAAAAGTTGGATGATACCTACCTGGAATATATTGATCAATTGATCGCCAGCGGTCATAAATGTTCCATTGCCACCCATCACCATAAAGTACAGCAGGCAGCAAAGGCATTGATTGAGCAATATAAGCCCGACAGGTCGCTGTATGAATTTGAAAGCCTGTATGGCATCCAGACAAACCAGTTGATCGCTTTAAGAGAAGAAGGGTATCCGGCAAAACTTTACTTTGTATACGGAAAAGAATGGTACTTGTATCTCTGCAATCGCATTGCAGAATACCCTTTGAACATATTTCAGGCTTTGGACGATATGGTTTCTTCCTGAAAGCTATCTTAATGTTTAGCGGGTGTTGGTTGGCCAGTCCCTCCGGGTATGACAGAAGGCGAAATGACGCCCGCCTCGATCAAAAACCCCAGCTGATCCGATTGTATCCAGGCTGCAATGGCTTTGCCTTTCCTCAGTTGATAGACTACCATTGCTTCATTGGTGATTGTTTTTTGCGTAGGAGCAATGCCACGAAACGGATGCTGAAAGGTGCCCGTCCATTTCCAGCGAACCGTTACCTTGTCGTCTTCGGCAATTAAATCTTCAATATGCCATTGGATGTCTGGAAAAGCAGTAATCAGGCCGGTCACCGTTGCTTTGAATCCTTCAGCCCCTTTCTGACCACGCACGCCGGTGTAACTGTCGTCGATCACCGTACTTAGCTCTTCTAAATGCCGCTGGTTAAGGATCTTCTCGTAAAGCGTGCGGATTACTTGTTTGTTTTCCTGGGGTGTTGCTGTTTTTGTTTCCATTTGTTTTTCAATACGGGGTGAATGATGAATGTGGCTGGTGGAAGAAAATGCCAGGCAGCTTACTGATAAGGCAATTCCGATAAAACGTAGTGGTTTGATCTTTTGTGTCATGGTGTAATTATTACCACACAAAGGAAGATATTCAGGCGGGGCAGAAATTGTAAAAAAGCATTTTTCAGGAAGACTACTGGTGGAAGAACCGGAAAGGGGTTGCTCCGGTAAACAGTTTAAAATCATGAATAAAATGCGACTGGTCATAATAGCCTGCCTCGAGAGCTACTTCAGTCAGGCTTTTCTTTTCATGATAATGGTCGATGGTGTGATTGAAACGCACGATGCTGGCAAACTGTTTGGGAGAAGCGCCGATCAGTTTCCTGAAACGTTTTTCAAACGGATCTTTGCTGATGTGTAGGTCTCTTATCAGCTGACTGATCTTAACCTGACCATTCTCCTGCCTGATCCTGCGCACGGCCGCTGCTATTAAAAGGTCAGGTGCGGGTTCTGTAAGCCTTGTCTTAAAGAACTGCTCGATATATGCTATGCGTTGAGAGTGGGAAGTTGAAGCTGCTAATTGATCAAAGACCATGGCCAGTTCAGCGCGTGGCAGCAGGTCATCCAGGGGGATGTTTTGTCCAAATACTTCATGCATCGGTGTTTTGAAGAAGGGGGCGGCTCCTCCTTCCGTAAAGTTTACCAGCAGCGTGGCGGTATCTGGAGCGTAATGGATGATGCGGGGTTGCTTTCTTAATCCAGAGAATACAAGGGGTGGCAAGCGATGGTCCTGTTCCTGCGCTTTGTCCTGCACCGTTCCTTTTAGGCGGAAGGCTGCAACGATGGAGGTATCCGGAAGAATGGAGTTTTCCATACCGCTCTTACTTTCAATGATCATCATCGAGCGGATATAAGGCTTCAGGGAGTCGCCCGGAATATGTTTTATAAATGTCATGTTCCCCTTGTTGTGGACTGGATGGCTATGGTATAAATATACACAACTTGTGGCAAATGGGTCATTCTCCGGTGATGATGTAGCTGAAATACAATAGCCGCCTTGTTACACAGAGCGGCTATTGTAGTCATGTATCGGCTAAAGCTTTTGCAGGTTCTTAGTTCCTGCCCATGATAAATTTGGCCTGGCTTGTTTGCCCGCCATCGGTGATCTTCAACAGGTATACACCTGTCAACAACCGTTGCAAGTGCAACTGGTAGCCGGTACCTGTGCGTGTTACTTCTTTGCCTGTGAGGAAGAGCGTTTTCTTACCACTGATGTCCATCACTGTAAACACCGGCACACCACTTCCTGCATAAGGATAATCCACCGTCAATTCCCCGGTAGAGGGATTGGGGTATACATGCAGCAGGGCAGTAGAGGCGCCCCGGTTGGGCGCGGCGCATGGCAAGCCTGTCGCACCACTCCCTGCCACAGCATAACTGTACAACCGCGAATTGCCTTCCGTACAGATAGCCTGAACCGTCCAGGATACTTTGTTGCCTGCTTTCACTTTGAGGGAGGCCCGGCAGGCGCCATTGTTGGCGCATTGGTATTGTTCGATCACCGATTCCGTCACCTGGCCCGTAGCCGAATCGGTAACAGTGGCTTTTACCAGGTAGGCCGGCTGGCTGCCCTGCCAGCTCAGCGTCAGTTCCGGACAGTCGCCTGGTATCGCCCGCAAATTGAACGGGTTTTCACAAGCTGCACTTTGTATGCGCAGGCCACCCTCGGGGCACTGGGCAAACGCAGGGGCATTTATTAGAATGATTATGATAAAATAAATAGCTTTCATCTTATTTCTTTTTAGAAAAACAGTTTTACAATGATCATTTTCTTCCTGCCTGCGCAGCGGCCTTGGCAAACGTCTTACAATTGTTCGTGAATAAATCATACTCTGGCCTGTTGGGATCATTCTTTAAGGTAGTTGCGTAGTCATTGACCTTGCTATAATCAGCATCATCAAAATAAGTAGGACTAATAGAACTTCCCTTACCAAAATTTTTAGAAAGAAAATCATATAGTTTACTCAATGATTCGGGCGTAGGAGCTCCATCTTTACCAATTGTTACGTTTGGAATACTCCGCTGCATGACTACCCCATGTTTAGCCGCATCATACCGCCCATATTCAAAATACTTGGTTATTCCTGACTTGGGATCGATTGATACTACTCCGCCATGCCCTAAAGGAAGCGTAAATCCCATTCCTGTTTGCACGTCATACCAATCATAATTGATCACAATGGCGTCTTGTCCCAATAGGTCAATCATATTTACCGGGTTGTTGAGCCCATATCCATACAAATTAAGCCCGCCTTGTTCCTGGATCGGATCTCTGGATATCCACCTTCCCAATCCTGCGTCATAGGCCCTATACAATGCCAGGTGCAGCCCGCTCTTACTATGATAATAATGACCTGTGAACCCGAAGTCAGCATCCAGGTCGCCGGCCAGTTTGGTTCTGTTGCCATTCGGGTCATACACATACTGCGCCCTTACCTTACCTTCGGCATCCACCATTTCGCGCACAGAACCCAGGTGATCACGCGTGAAATAATAATTGACTCCGTTGATCTGCTCACCCTGGGCGAAAAAACGTTTCACTACATTACTGCCCGATGCATCTCTTTCTTCTGCTATACGGGTTCCATCCCATACCCATTGGCGAATAATGCTGCCATTAAGCTTTTCAGCCACCCGCCTGCTGAGCCCGTCATATACAAATTCTGTTACCGCATGGCCGCTTGTGATCTTTACCAGCCGGTCCATTGCATCCCAATCATAACTTACACCCGGCGATGACATCGTAAGCATATTTCCGTTGTCATCATAGGTGAGCAGGTTGTCAGGACTGCCGGCTGTCAACAACGGAATGCCTGCATTCGAGCGCAGGGAGTCTGCATGCCATTGCCGGGTAAGCTGGTTCAGCCCATTGTATTCAGATACGAGCACACGGTTATTGTTGTGCTCGATCAGTTTATTGCCGGCACTATCATAGGAATAGGAGAAGGGCGTGGTGGAAAGCAAGGGATTGCGGCCGGGCGACTTCACCGCTGTTAACTGACCAGCTCCGTCATATACTGGTTCATACTGTTTACGGAAGTTGCCTGCCTGCTGTGTCCATTGGGTTATCTGGCCCACCGGATTGTATCCGTAATCAAACACCGACAGGCTGCTGGTGGTGGTACGTTGGTTCGATACCTGCTTTAACCGGTTGTCTCCAAGGTTGTCGTAATAGCTGAAAACAGCACTTTGCCCATTGGGATAACGCAATGACGAAAGCCTGCTTCCCTGGTCCAGATAGCCATAACCAAAATCACCCAGCACATTGCTTACTGCCGATACCCGGCCCAGGCTATCAAACTGAATGGATGAAGCAACACCATTGATGCTATTTCCGTTCAACCGCCCAAGCGTATCATAAGTGTAGGTGATCACATCATTCGGCAACACTCCGTCAATTGCCGAAAGGCGTCCGGCCCCCAGCGCCGGCGCCGAAGCAACCGGGTAATAGCTGTAGGCTGTTACCCCTGCACCATCCGTCATCGTAACAATCCGGTTGTATCGGGGATCATACGTAAAGTTTACCGCAGAAGTAGGTACTTGCGCATTTGCATAGCTGATCTGTTTTACGTTGTTGTCAGCATAATAACTGTATTGCGTTTTCTGCCCCTTTGCATCCACTACCTGCTTCAACTTCGCAGTAGTAGATTCATAAGTATAAGCGATCGTCTTGCCATCATGGTACTTCTTCTCCGTCAGCCTTCCCTGCAGATCGCGCGTAAAACTGGTTACACGATTGAGTGGGTCAATGATCTGCGACAGCGAACCACAATTGCACCACTTGTATTGCGTAACCCTGCCCAATGCATCTTCTATCTTTACCGGACGGGCCAGTGAATCGTAGGTCGTATGTGATACTCTTCCCTGGCGGTCACGGAAATGCGCCGCATTCAGTTTTTCGTATACCGTTTGTTCATACGTATTGTCGGGATAGGTCACTACCGTAGGACGATCAAGCGCATCATAGTCAGTGGTCACAGTATACCCCTGCGGGTCTGTTACCGTACGTACCCGGCCAAAGCCATCGTAGGCAAATTGAGTAAAGCCGCCGGTAGGTGAAGTGATGCGCGTAAGGTATCCATTGGCATCGTAAGTATAAGTTGTTTTCTCGCCCCGGGCATTCGTGATGGTTTCCGGTTGCCCGGCAGCATTGTAGGCGAAGCTGGTTACCTGGCCCGATGCATCCTTAATGGTTTTGGGCAGGAACTGCTGGTTATAGGTATATTGGGCCAGTAGCTCATTGCTGGTGCCCGTACTTTGCCGTACTTCCAGCAGGTTGATATTCGTACTGTCGTATACATAACTAAACTTACGCCCCAGCGGGTCCGTGGTACTTGTTACGTAGCCCAGTGCATTGTAGGTGGCCCGCATGAACTGGCTGCTGCCATCATCCAGTACCCGGCCAATGATGGAAGGTCTTGAAGACATGCCCTGATTGGCAAAGCCCGCACTGCTTTCATTTTGATAATAATACCATACCCTGTTCTCGTAAGGTTCTTTGATACTTTCCAGCATCGGAGAGGTCGATCCGTTCTCGCCCGTGGCGCCCGATCCATGCAGCCAATGCAATATCCTGGCTTTCTTATAATCACCCGGCGCTTCCTGCATCGCCTTCCGGTCCCAATAAAAGGTATTCCGGTAAGTAATGTAGGAGTTGAACATGGGCAACACCGAAGAAGTAGGATAGATCGTTTCGGAAAAAGAGATGCCTGGCGCATTCTCCCTGAATTCCACCCTTTCTTTTTCTCCTTGCGGGTAATGCGTTTCCAACACCTTTGTATTACCCGAACCTTCCTGTTTCACAAAGCGTGTAATGCCATAAGGCGTGGTCATTTCGTCTATGAAATCACCCGTACTATAATGAAAGGCCGATACAATGCCGATCATATCACGGATTGAGAGCAGCTTGCCCTGACTGTCGTAGCCAAAGCTGGCAGACCTGCCGAATGGATCCGTCACTTTCGTTACCTTATAAATATCTGAAGGGTTTTCATAAGCGATGGTGGTTACCTGCCCCAGTGCATCCTGCAATGCGACCAGGCGAAGGTTGGCATCGTAGGAAAGCGTGATGCCATTGCCGGCTGCATCGATGCTTTGTGTTAAGAAGATCTTCCTGCCATTGGAAGTATTACCATCAGGACGTGCATACACTTCTTTGGAACCGTCGGCATGCCGCAATTCATAGCAGGTAGGGCATATCCTTACCAGTACATCATTTGTTTGTATTTCCGGTGCGTAGCTTTTTGTAGTGGCATTGTAGGAAGTGAATACCCGCACGCCGCCGCCCTTCACGTAGGCTATTGCGTTGGCCGAGGCACTGTTGGGATTGTCCTGTATATAAGACAGCCATTGGAAGGTCCATTTCGGGCCCATATTTGAATAGGAGAAATTAGCAGGCTGGTAGCTATCCCGTTGATGATAATCTACATCCCAGCTTACCATTGACCCCTTGGGTGGTGTATAATATACAGGACGGTCATAAATGTGCAGGCTCACAGAAGAAGCATGTACATTGCTTTGCGCCATAGGGATATTGCCATTACATTGTTTAGGCACTTGTTCATCATCATCCGATACGTGCTGCCCATTGTCTGCAGGTACCTGCCCTTTGCCAAATATATTTATACCCTCTGCTGCACTTACTGCGCGCCAGCCCGTGGGCAGGGCGCCTGCCGGCACCAGGAAATAACCACTGGCGCTGGAGTCCAGCGCTGCTTGCGTGAGCCAGCATTGAGGACCGTATGTTGTACCCATTGTTGCATCTTCGCATTGAACATGGCCATCCTTTGCCTCCACCAGTGCGCTGTAATGGTCCAGCTTCCAGTGTACTACTGCACGTGGTATAATGGGTGCGCCGGGTTGCCGGAAAGCCATCTGATACAACAGGCCAATATCGCGCGCCATCTTTTGCAGGTCCGACAGTGAAAAACCTTTTTCTGTCGACTGCACCTTCGTGAGCAATTCATTGAATGCCCCCGTAGGATGCTGCAGCTTAAGCAATGCCTGCAAAGCATAGGGGCCGCACTTGAATGAAATGCCCGGGTTGGTCTTCATAAGCCAGCGACCTTCCTGCACCGTTATGATCCGCTCCGAAGCAGGTCCTTCCATCACCCGGTGTTTCGTTTCCTGAAAAAGGCTGTCCATACTTTCATACCGGCCTACCCAGGCATTGAGCAATAATAATTCCGATACTACCCGGTCGGCCAATACCTTCAGGGGTTGTTTATCCTGGCTTTTCAATAATTTCCACGACTCCTGCCAGGCCAATAGCGCCTTGTCGAAATAACCCGTACGCCGGTACACAATACCCATGGAGGCGAGTAAGGATCCCCGCCACCGGCTGCGCGGATAAGCTTGTAGAAATGTGAGGAGGCCCGAAAAGTCGTCAGCATTTTTTCTTTGCGAATAAGCAGCCAGCGCATAGACCAATGCCGCATTTTCTCCGGCTATCGATGGGCTATCCAGGGGCACGAGTGGTTCTTCAAAAAAATGCACCCGGAAGATCTCTTCATCTGTTGGGTCTTTTGAAAAATCAGCTGGCATGGCTGCACCGGCAGCAAGGATATTGCCGGGCAAGGTACGTTGTACCGTTACCTGCGGTGTACGTACCAGCGGATATTCGGTTTGTTGTCCAAGAACTGACCAGCACGGCAATAGCCAAAGGATGATCAATACCGGCGTGATAGGGGCAGACTTGTACAGCCTGTTCCTAATGATGTATGTATAGTTCATATAAGCAGTGTATTAATCCTGTATGCCAAATAATTGTTTCACCTGGTTGTAGTTTTTCCAGTCGATCGGATGCGCCATACGCGCAGGTACCGATCCCGGCACCAATATATAACGGTACTGCAGCACTTTAGCGCCGCTCACCGTCCTTGTGCCGGCATCAGCATTGGCATACAGCGATATCTTTTGCAGTTTGAAGTCTACATTGATATTGATACCCGTATAGACATCAAAATAGGGTAGGGGAACCACATCGGGATTGGTGGTAGTGCCAAAGTTGAGGTATACCTTCATTTCGCCATTCGACAATATAGCTGCTGATAACTTTTGTGCAGTGATGTCGGCATAAAAGCCCAGCGTGTCGATAACGCTTCCGATATGGATCGTATCGGGCAGGTAAGGCACATCCAGCCAGGGCGAATAAATAACATTGGCCGTGCCCGTATCTCCCTTGGGGCCTTGTGGCCCTGAAGGTCCGGCGGCTCCGGCATTTCCGGCGGGGCCTGCCGGGCCTGTATCGCCCTTCTTACAGTGCACGATCAGCACGAGCAGGCAAATAGCAAAAAAAGACCTTAGTATCCAGGAATGCAGCGATCCCTGGATGTTCTTACGGTAAGAAGCACCCATAGTATTTGATTTAATAGTTACAATGTTTTGACGCTAGTCAATTGATCTGCGATCGACTGTGGAATGATTTACGAAGGATATAAATTTTAGAACAATCCCTTTGGTTGGGTAGAATCCGGATATGGATTTCTGAGAAGATCTATTGTAGTTCTTATTTGCTCACACTAAATTACTAAACCATTTTATTCCGTCAACAGGGTGTTTTTCCCCTTTTTTAAGGATACGGGATAAGGTATATGATTTTGAGTTCTTTGGTTTAACTATACACCGGGGTAATCGAAGGAGCAAATTCTTGAAATTGTGAAGATTGCAAATCTGCAATCCCGGCTTCGTCGTATATAGGGCGAACATTGCACATCAAAATGAATCAATTAAAGAGTAGATCAAATAAAATGGTGAAGGTGTCCGAGTCCGAGCTTTTGTCTTTAGTTGCTTCTAAACTTAAAGGCAAAATCCTATTCCCTGAAAAGGTCGGGCAGGCGAAGAATTTTTTGCAAAAAGTAAAAACAACGAACTTATAGCAGCTTATTATACAGAGGGGCGCCAACATGTTGGCGTTTTTTTTAGCGTGGTCGTGAAAGTCGATATTTATGGCAGGGGATAAGAAGGGTCGATATGACCATACTTAAGTATTGATGCCTAAAAAGATGTGAATATTTATCATTTATGACTATACCTGACTCTTCTTTCTTTTACAATTAACGGGATGAATTTATTTTTTGCCTCTTCGTTACTTAATCCAAGTCGTTGATAAACATCTCCGCCAATACCCGGATCAACCCATCCTTCAGCAGTTTTTTGGTCGTCGGTTGCGAAATATATATACTCAAATCTTTTACTGATATTCGGATCAAATTCGTTTTCCAGGTTGGTGGTTGCTCCTTTTAATAAAACCGGGGCAGCAACCATTATTCTTGTCGGTTCAAACTCATTAATTAGTTTGGTGAGATTTGTTCTTACAATGCAGGAGCTTGAAATGATTGATTTTATTATTACTAACAAATGAGAATCCTGATAACCTGACTCATGGAACTCTTTAATGATTGGGGCCACGGTAAGGTTATTTTCCAAATCGGTAGTAAATCTTTTATTCCAGAAAACTGTCAGGAGCACTTCTTTCCCGTCTTTTTCCAAACAATCGATAATCCCTCTCGCTAAATAGTCGGCGTCTTCTACTGTACAGGCCAACGTTATTTTTGGAAATGTCTCATCTACTTTTAAGGAAATTAATCTCCCTAATATATAGCCAAGTTCAAACATCGTATTGCCATATTCTTTGCTTTCAGTATTTTTATCAATAAGCCTGTTTAGCAAGGAAACTACATTGCTATCGTCGGCAAAGTTTTCAGTAAAAGTTCTTGGCATATTAGAAAGATAAAAAAGGTTCCAAATCTTCGAATGATTTTATTTCTACGTTATGTCACCGCATATGTTTCCGAAAATGGGTATTATGAAGGGTGTGAATACCCATTTCACAGATAATATGAAACGATTATAGCATCATATTCAACTATCCAATTTTAGTTGCCAACTCAGGTTTTACATTATAATTACTTCCTTATCTCAAATAGATGTGATTGCTGTGATCTCTTTCAATCCCTCACCACATACTCCCCAGCCTGCTCACTTCTAATCGCTTTACCTCCAAACCCGTGGTACTCTGTACATGTACAAGATTCAATATGCTTTGCGGGAAGAAGATAGATGTCATTACTGTTAGCCCGTCATCGGCAAACAGTTCAACAGAGGCCCGGTCTACGACCAGCGTAAGCCGCAACTTTTTGTTGGTGGCAAAGCGTGGCGCCACATGCCGGCCGGCAAAGCCTTTATTGAAGTCTGTTTGGCCCGAATTGGTCCGGTCAATATAATACTGGTTGGCGCCAGCATCATACCCTACGATCACCTGCTCGCCAGCCGCATTGGACAATGTCACTGTGCAATCCTTAATGGTATCTGCCGATAGGGTAACCATATAAGGTTGGTCGTTATGCTTGATGCTTGAGTCTGTAGTCGTTCTCACCAGGTCATTAGTAATAGATACGAGGAGAGAGCGCTGCTTTTTCAATTCCGGTATGGGTGATGACGTAATCAATAACCGGCCATTCACATTGGCCAGGCCCAGTTCCCGGGGAATCGTCATGGCGCTGCGCCAGGGATGTGTAGGCACTTCACCGGCATAAGCCCAGTTGCTCATCCAGCCCAGGAATATCTTTCGTTTACCTGTATTGCTCCAGGTAATACCGGCATATTCATCGGGGCCATAGTCCAGCCATTTGATATCTGTATGGTTGGCCGTGAAAGTATGTCCATCAAACTGGCCGGTAAAATATTGTGTGGCCGATCCGCCATTGGGACCACCGGGATTGATGTTCACGATCAGTATCCAATATTGCTTGCCTTCATGAGTAAGGGAGAACAGGTCCGGGCATTCCCATACACCGCCATGCGCCCCTGCTTTAGCGCCAAACTCGCTTTCGCGGGTCCACTCTTTGAGATTGGGTGATGAATAAAAGGTAATGCGGTCTTGCGTGGCCAGGGTCATGATCCATTTTTTGCCAGCCTCATGCCACATTACTTTAGGATCGCGGAAATCGGCAATGCCGGGATTCTTCAATACGGGGTTGCCGGCGTACTTAGTCCATGTAGCGCCATTGTCAAGACTATAGGCGATGCTTTGGTTTTCGTATTTGTTGGTACGCGCCTTTTCCCCCACGGGGTCATGACTCGTATAAATAGCTACCAGCGGCGCCTGCCCTTTTTTGCCAAATCCACTGGTATTCTTTGCATCCACTACTGCGCTGCCCGAAAAGATATAACCCAGGCTATCGGGGTACAGCGCGATCGCCTGCTCTTTCCAGTGCAGCATATCGGGGCTGGTAGCATGTCCCCAGTGCATGGGCCCCCAGGTAGTGCCATCCGGGTAATATTGAAAGAAGAGGTGGTAAACGCCTTTGTTGTACACCATGCCGTTTGGATCATTCATCCAATGGGCCTTGGGCGAAAAATGGAGTTGAGGGCGGTATAATTCATTGTACAGGCCAGTGTCGGTTTGGGCTTCAGCACAATTGATAAAAGCAGGTGTAAGCAATGTCCAAAACAGCAGGTAGCGAAGTGATTTCATATAGCAGGTTTAAAGGTGCAGGGCACCCATTATACAAGTTAAGCAAATCAGCGATCCTTCACTATCTTGTGCACAAGAATTTCCAGTTAAGCCTTTGGGAGGCGCTGGCCAAAAAAACAACGCATGAGAATCATATTAGCCGACCTCTCTTCCAAAATGGTAGAAGCCTGGAGAGCCTTTTTTGACAATGAACCAAACGTACTCATTATTGAAGGCGACATCACCCGCACAGAGTGTAATGCGATCGTAAGCCCCGCCAACTCATTTGGATTTATGGACGGAGGTCTTGATTATGCTTTGTCTGAAAGATTCGGGTGGGACCTGGAAAAGAAGCTGCAACAGCAGATCAAAGCCCTTCCTGAAGGAGAACTATTGATAGGACAAGCTTTGCTGATAGAAACAGGTGACAGGATCGTGCCCTTCCTTATTTCAGCCCCCACCATGCGCATTCCTACGAACTTCAACATAGATACATCGATCAATGCTTACCTGGCCATGAAAGGTATCCTTATAAAGGCAAAAGGGGATGATCGAATTTCCTCAGTAGCGGTGCCAGGTCTTTGTACAGGAGTTGGCCGCATGCAACCAATCATTGCTGCCCGGCAAATGTTCCAGGCATACAAGGAGATCATCCTTGGCGAGCGCATGGACTTCTCCACTTTTGGCGATGCGCAGAAATACCATTGGAACCTCAATCCCCAGGCCATGATCTGGACCCATTGATTGGCCTCCAGTGATTAATTACCACACAAAACCACATAAAGATGTCGCTTTTCTTCAATGACATGCCAACTCTGGCGGCTATCTTTGTCCACGTTCAATAGCGCTAAGGAAGTATAATGATTATTGCTTATAAAGAATTCAGGCCCTCCGTTGCCCTGCAGCCTTATGTAGAAAACTACTGGTTACAGGTATTTGATGGCGATCCCACCGAGGAATCACCCAAGCAGGTGTGCCTGCCGCTTGGCATGACGCAGATCATTGTACATGTTAACCAGCAGGGGTGTGAGGTATGCGTTGATGGCGCCTGGCAACCGCTGCCACAGGCACTTTTCGCAGGCGTGTACCGGGATATGGTGACCTGGAAAACCAAAGGCTATTCTGTATGTTTCGGGATCAATTTCAAACCTGAAAATTTCATCCGGTTGTTCAGGGTACCTGCTGCCACCCTGTTTAATAACTATACGGATGTCCATAATTTCAGCGATGCTGCCGTCAATGAAATGGTCGATCGGATGTACGGCGTAGAAGATCCGGCAACACTTATCCGCATATCAGAGACTTCTCTGCAGGAGCGGTTGAAAAAAGTGCATCATCAGCAGTCTTACTGGCAGCAGGCCGCCGGCATCATCCGCCAGGCAAAAGGTAAGGTTTCCATCGAATCCCTTTGCAAAGATCTTTATGTGAGTGAAAGACAGTTGCAGCGCAGTTTTCGCGATGTACTGGGCACCAGCCCAAAAACATATACCCGCATCATCCGTTTCAGGAATGCCTACCGACAGTTGCGGCACACAGCACAGAAAGAGATATCCTGGGCGGCGCTTTCCTATGACCATGGTTATGCCGACCAGGCCCATTTTATCAGAGATTTCAAGGAGTTTGCCGGCGTCAGCCCCTCACTGATGGTAGACCGGGAAGGACCTTTCTTTCAGTTGAGCACCGACTTATTCGCCAAATAAGACGGGTTCCTGATCCTCCAATTATTCCTCAAGCACCATTTAGTGCAAGCAAAAGCTTAAATCAAACCAATATGAAGCGATTCGTGTACCCGGCTATTGTAGCCATGAGCGTAGCATTTATTTCCTGTAACGAAACTGCCGGCAAAGAAGGCGGTAAAGAAGCAGCCACTGAAGCACAATTAGCAGAAAGAGGCAAATACCTTGTAACAGTAGTCGGCTGTGGTGATTGCCACACGCCCAAGATCATGACCCCGCAAGGCCCTGTGCCTGATACGACGAAACTCCTGTCGGGCTATGATGTGGCTGCTGGCCCCCTTGGCCAGTTTGATACCGCCATTACCCGCGATGGAAGATGGGCGCTGATGAAAGGTGATCTCACGGCGGCTGTAGGCCCCTGGGGCATTACCTATGCAGCCAATCTGACTCCAGATGATACCGGTCTCGGCGGTTGGACGTATGACAATTTCAGGAGAGCCATCAAGGAAGGTAAATACCGTGGTGTGGCAAATTCCCGGCCCCTCATGCCGCCCATGCCCGTACCAGCCCTTTCTCAAATGACGGATGAAGATGTAAAGGCTATTTACGAATACCTGAAGACCATTAAGCCTGTCAAAAACCTCGTGCCACAAGCTGTATTGAATCCACCGCCGCCACCGTCTGCGCGTTAATAATTCTTTACAAACACTGCATGGCTTTTCTGCCATGTAGTGTTTGCTTTGCCTATAAATCTCATCTTCTTCCATGCAGGGAAGTCTCTCCGCAACAGACGGCCCCGGATATCTGCTCCCCTTTTCTAGCTCCCCTCCCAACTTGATGAATATCAACCCCCTCCGCCCCATCTTCCGGTTTTCCCGAATCCGCTCTACGAATTTCCCGATTCTGTAAATGAAAAGCCGTCCTGATGTCTACTTTTGCCGCCAAATCAGTCACTGTTCAGCCCATGCTATCAACACGATCATTCATTTCACACTTATACCAGGCAAAACCTACTCAGATGAAACGACTATTGGCAGTCCTTTTTTTAGGGGCATCCCTGCTCACCCAGGCCCAGAACAATACCTTGCTCGACCAGGCTTTCTGGAAAACCAACCCCGACCTGGCCACCGTAAAGGCAGCCGTGGAAAAAGGCAATAGCCCCTCGGAATTCAACAGGTCTTCCTTCGACCCCGTGGTCCTCGCCATCAACGCCAACGCCTCCACCGAAGTGATCACCTTCCTGTTGGAACAAAAAGGCAATGATGTCAACAAATTAACGCACGACTCCCGTACGTATATCTTCTGGTCGGCCGCCCGGGGCAACCTCCCTGTTGTAGAATACCTCATCAGCAAAGGCGCTAAACTCGACCTGGTAGACAGCCACGGCAGTACACCCCTTGGCTTCGCCGCCAACGCAGCACAAGCCAATACAAAAGTGTTTGATGCATTGGTACGCGCAGGCGCCGATATCAAACAAAAGAACCCGGAAGGCGCCAGCCTGCTTTTGACGGCTATTGCCAATGACAAAGACTTTGCGCTCACCAACTATTTTATATCAAAAGGACTTTCCTTACAGGATACCGATGCCGCAGGCAATACCGCTTTCAATTATGTAGCAAGATCCGGCAATATCGACCTGATGAAGTCGCTCCTGCAAAAAGGCGTTAAACCCACCGACCAGGCTTTCCTGATGGCCAGCCAGGGAGGCAGGGGAGGCGTAGGTAACGGCATGGCTGTATACCAATACCTCGAAAGCCTCAACCTGAAACCTACGGGAGTAAACAAGAATGGCGAAAACCTGCTGCACAACCTGGCGCGCAAGCCCAACCAGCAGGAGATCATTAGCTATTTTATTGGCCGCGGCGTAAAAATCGACCAGGTAGACAACGAAGGCAATACACCCTTCATGAATGCAGCTGCTGCCAACAAGGACTCTGCCACCCTGGCACTGCTCTTGACAGCGAAAAGCATTAACCTGGCCAACAAAAAAGGCGTTACGGCACTCGCAATGGCCGTGAGAGGCAATTCACCGGAGATCGTTCAATTGCTGTTGGGTAAAGGCGCATCTATAAATTCAGTTGACGCAGCAGGCAATAACCTGGCTTACTACCTTATACAATCTTACAATGCACAAACTGGTGCACAGGACCTCTTTAGCGCTAAATTAAAATTGCTGCAGCAGGCAGGCCTTAACCTGACCACGCCTCAAAAAGATGGCAATACCTTGTATCACCTGGCCATCGCCAGGGGCGACCTTGCACTGCTAAAGAAGATTGAGCCCCTGCAGGTGGATGTTAATGCGAAAAACAAAGAAGGCTTCACCGTACTGCACAAAGCGGCCATGCTTTCCAAAGACGATACCATCCTGAAATACCTGTTGTCGATCGGCGCGAAGAAAGACGCTACTACCACGTTCAAGGAAACAGCTTATGAACTGGCCAAAGAGAACGAGTTCCTTTCAAAGTCCAATGTTTCTGTAGATTTCTTAAAATAACAATGATGAAGAGTTCCTATAAGCTGATCCTGGTATTGTTAACAATGTATTTGATCCCTGGTATAAGCTCCGCGCAAAATGCCGGCAGCGTACAATACAAATGCATGGTGCAGATGACCAACTATGTGGGTGAAGGCGCTTATATCGTGGTTTCCCTGATCGATCCCAAAGGCAAATACGAAAAGACATTGCGCGTGATGGGCTCCGATAAAAAATGGTACCCAAGCCTTAAATCATGGCATGAGTTCCGTTCCAAAAAGCCCGCCAATGTAGATGCCGTTACCGGCGCATCCGTTACGGGTGGCGATCGCTCTGTTACCGTGCTGGAGATCGACAATGCAAAAATAAATGCGGGCTATAAACTGCGGTTTGAAACAGCCGTAGAAGACAAGAAGTATTACGAAAAAGACCTGGAGATACCCCTCACAACCGAGGGACTGGCTGCCAAAAGCGAAGGCACCGGGTATATTCGCTATGTGCGGCTGGCTCAAAACTAATTAAGTGCCCATGACCATTTCTGTATGGAGATACAGCCACTTCGCACTGGCCGTATCTTCTTTTCTTTTTATTGCACTGGCTGCTATAACCGGCATTGTCCTTTCTTTTGAGCCCATCACAGGAAAGATACCCTCTTATAGAGCTGATCACTTTAACCAACTCACACTGGCGGAGACCATCCCCGCACTCAAACAGTCATTTTCCACTATTACCACCGTTAGTGTAGACGCCAACCAGTTTGTGGTGGTGAATGGAACCGATACCAGTGGCAAACCCCTGGAAGCCTATGTCGATCCTGCAAGCGGCAAGCTCTTGGGTAAGCCGCACAAACAACAGGCTTTTTATCAATGGGTAACGGCCTTGCATCGTTCCCTGTTCTTGCATGAAGTGGGCAGGTTCTTTGTTGGCCTGGCCTCTTTTCTCTTATTACTGATTGCTATTTCAGGAACTATATTGGTGATCCAGCGCCAGCGGGGCTGGAAACGTTTTTTTACCAGGATCGTCAAAGACAATTTTGCACAATACTACCATGTGGTATTGGGCCGCCTCTCGCTTATTCCCATTATCCTCATCGCGCTCACCGGCACCTGGTTGTCCATGGCCCGTTTTGGGTTGTTAGATGAAAAGAAGATCGTTCATCACATTGATGAGGATGCGATCAAAGAAGAGCCTGCCATCAAACCGGCAGCCTTTCCAATTTTTAAACAGGTACAGCTTTCGCAGGTACAAAGTATTGAATATCCTTTTTCCGAATTTCCCGAAGATTATTATACCCTTAAGCTGAAAGACCGCGAGATCGTGGTAAACCAGTTCACCGGCGAAAAGCTCAGTGAAGTGGTGTATCCGATGACCACCACTTTATCGCACCTGAGCCTCGACTGGCATACGGGGCGCGCAAGTATTATATGGGCCATCATCTTAGCCATCGCCTCCCTCAACATCCTGTTCTTTATCTACTCTGGTTTTGCCATCAGCCTCAAACGGCTGGCAGCCCGTAGCAGAAACAAATACAAACCAGAGCAATGCCGCTTCATCATTTTGGCAGGTTCCGAGAACGGCAGCACCATGTCATTTGCCAAAGCCCTGCAGGGCCAACTCATCGCGAATGGTGAAATGGCTTATTTTACAGAACTCAATAACTACCAGTCATTCCCCAAGGCGGAACATATCATCATTCTTACTTCTACTTATGGTTTGGGTGATGCGCCTACCAATGCCAACCGCTTCTCCTCGCTCGTCAAAAAATACCAGCAGCAGCCTGGTGTCCACTTTTCTGTGGTAGGCTTTGGCTCGCATGCCTATCCCGATTTCTGTCAATTTGCTTTTGAGGTCAACAACCTGCTGTCTGTGCAGCCCTGGGCAGTGCCGCTGCTGGAAATACATACCATCAATGATAAGTCGCCCGACCAGTTCAACCAATGGCTGGTGATTTGGTCGCAAAAAGTGGGACTTACCGGTATTGCTTTGCCGGAAACAATGAAACAAAAGCCAGCTGGCCTCGAGACGATGACGGTCATTGATAAAACCGACATCACCCATGCTGATGAACCTTTTATTGTACGCATCAAACCCTCCTGGAGGAATAAATATACTTCCGGTGACCTGCTGGCGGTTTACCCCGCCGGTGATTACCGGGAACGGCTTTACTCTATTGGTAAAGTGGGTGGCCTTATCCAGCTCAGCGTAAAACGCCACCCGGATGGATTGGGCTCCAATTACCTGTACCAGCTCAATGCGGGCGATACCATACAGGCGCGTGTGGTACCCAACCCACATTTTCAGTTTCCCCAAAACGTGCCCGCTGTGATCATGATCTCCAATGGCACAGGCATTGCTCCTTTTCTTGGTATGATAGAACAGAACAACCAACTGACAGAATGTTATTTGTACTGTGGGTTTCGTTACAAGCTGTCATTTGAACCATTTTCAGCAGCCATGGCCGGACATATGGCTACTGACAAATTGGACGGTTTGCAGGTTGCTTATTCCAGGGAAGAGGAAAAACAGTATGTGAAAGACCTGTTGGCAAATGATGCTGACTTTGTGGCGCAAACGCTTTCAAGAGGTGGCGTGCTGATGTTGTGTGGTTCCCTGTCCATGCAACATGATGTGATTGCCTGGCTCGAGACCATTTGCCAGGAGAAAAACGGCAAAAGCATCAGCCATTACCAATCCCATGGCCAGGTGCTGATGGACTGCTATTAATAATCTGTCCTCGTGGGTTGTCTGGAATTAAGCTGTCACCCTGGAACTTGTCAAAGGGTATTCATGCCCCTTTAGGGGCGACAGCTTTGTAGAAATGAATGCCAACAAATTCATTTGCCCTGTAGGGGCAATCCGCTGCTTTTGTATTTGCCAATATAATTGTAATATTGACATTTATATTCTGTCCACCCAACTTGTTTGCATATGAGATCAGGAACAACACCCGCCCGGTATATCCTACTTCTTGCTATTGGCCTGCTTTCCCTGGCCACCCGCACTACGCAGGCCCAGCCTCCAAAGGCTGGCGCCGGTGCCGACTCGGTGTACCTCTTCTCCTACAGTACACTTAAAAATAATAACCACAATGGCCTCCATTTTGCCTGGAGCCGCGATCAGATCAACTGGCAACTGATCGGCAATGAATTTGGTTTCCTGCAGAGTGACTATGGCCGCTGGGGTTCAGAAAAGAAAATGTTCAACCCATACCTTATTCAAACACCCAATGGCGACTGGCAATGTGTATGGGCCCTCAACGACCGGGAAAAACTGTTTGCCCATGCTTCCTCGCCCGACCTCCTGTATTGGGGCCGCCAAAGCTATCCCCTGATGACCGCAGGAGCCAATGTGCTCAAACCCATCATTCAATACAACCCGCAAAAGGCCCAATACAGCATCACCTATACCGATGCCTCGGGCAAGTATTTCCAGGTAACAACCAAAGACTTCAAGACCTATACGCCTGCAGCCACCGTATCTGCAGCGCAATATGCAGATGCCAGTACCACCATCAACCTGCCTGCAGGGCCCGCCACCGGTCAACTGCACCGCGTGCCCTGGGCCACTGCCGATAAGCTCATCAAAAACTGGGAGGGAAAGCAATACAGGAATACCCTCTACGGCGAACAAACAGCCCAGGATGCACAACGTTTTGCCAACCTCAAGCCCGTGGAAGTAAAACTTTCCCTTCAGCCAGCTCAGGCCAAGCCCATCAGCAATTTGCTTACCGGTGTATTCTTTGAAGACATCAACTATGCAGCCGATGGCGGCATTTATGCTGAGCTGATTCAGAATCGCGATTTTGAATATGCCCCCGGCGATAAAGAAGGACGTGATACCAGCTGGAAAAGCACCCACTCCTGGACCTTGCAAGGCGATCATACCAGCTTCACGATAGATACCACTACACCCATTCATATCAACAACCGGCATTACGCGGTACTGGATACCAAAACACCCGGCGCCTCATTGGTCAATACTGGCTTTGATGGCATCACTATCCGGAAAGGTGAACAATACAAATTGTCGCTGTTTACCAAACAAACAACCGGCAAGGGAAAACTCCTGGTACAATTGGTAAGCAGAGAAGGGAAACTGCTGGCCCAAACAACCATCACACCCTCCACTACCGGTTGGAAGAATACCAAAGCCATCCTGGTAGCCAATGCCGATGCAGCAGATGCGCGTTTACAATTACAGCCTTTATCCATTGGACGGATCCAGCTCGACATGGTCTCTCTCTTTCCACAAAAAACATTTAAAGAAAGAGACAATGGCCTGCGTGCCGATCTCGCACAGGTCGTTGCAGATATCCATCCCCGCTTCATCCGTTTTCCCGGTGGATGTGTAGCCCATGGCGATGGCCTCGGCAATATATACCACTGGAAAAATACCATTGGTCCACTCGAAGCCCGTATTCCTCAGCGCAACCTTTGGGGCTATCACCAGACCGCTGGTCTTGGCTACTTTGAATACTTCCGCTATTGTGCCGATATTGGCGCCGAGCCATTGCCCGTACTATCTGCAGGCGTGCCTTGCCAGAATTCCGGCAGCAGTCCTACCGGCGGTGGACAACAGGGCGGTCTGCCCCTGGAGCAAATGGATGAATACATACAGGATATCCTCGACCTCGTAGAATACGCCAATGGCGATATAAACACCACCTGGGGAAAGAAACGCGCCGAAGCGGGGCATCCCCAACCATTCAACCTCAAATACATTGGCATCGGAAATGAAGACCTCATCACTGATATTTTTGAACAACGTTTTACTATGATCTACCAGGCTGTGAAAGCAAAATATCCTGCTATTACAGTGATCGGTACCGTAGGGCCTTTCTGGGAAGGCACCGATTATGAGGAAGGATGGCAACTGGCTGACAAACTCAAAGTGCCCATGGTGGATGAACATTATTATGTGTCGCCCGGCTGGCTCATCCACAACCAGGATTATTACGATAAATACGACCGCAGTAAATCGAAGGTGTACCTGGGCGAATATGCAGCCCACCTGCCCGGCAGGCCCAATAACCTCGAGACAGCACTGGCAGAAGCCCTCTACCTCACCGCCCTCGAGCGCAACGGCGATGTGGTGGCAATGAGTTCCTATGCACCCCTGTTGGCCAAGGAAGGGCATACCCAGTGGAATCCCGACCTGATCTATTTCAACAACAGCGAAGTGAAACCCACGGTAGGTTATGAAGTACAAAAACTCTATGGCCTCCATGCCGGCGATCAATACCTGCCTGCGGTCATTACCCTGTCCAATAACCAGGAAGCGGTGAAGAACCGAGTGGCATATTCCGTGGTGCGCGATACCAAATCGCAGGACCTGATCATCAAACTGGTCAACCTCCTTCCCGTGCAGGTAAATACATCCATGGACCTTGGTAGCATAAAGCCCACAGGTACTACGGCCACCAGGACTGTGCTACAGGGACAGCCCGCCGATAAAAATGCCCGGCCGGTAACGGCTACCATGCCGGTGGCTGATATTTCGAAGATCGGATTACCAGCTTATTCCTTTACCGTTATTAGATTAAAAACAAACTGATATGGCTTTTTTTATGCCCATACCTGAATAATAGTTGCAATTATATTTTTTACTTACTCTATAGTTTATGTGCAAAATATTACTTATGGGGCTTGGCATTTTCGGACTGAAATAATGGAAATGTGCTAAAGCTTATTCATTTTTTTGCTCAGCTGCTGCAAAAAAAAATCTTTACTACCTAATAAAGCTATATAGAAATTCTTCTGCAGATCCTTCAGTTTTGTGTTATCAAAATGGATGGATATGTTATCAACTACCAATTCACCAGTAACCAATTATAGCGCGATGATGTCGAGGCTAACGGGCATCGGCAGTCTGCTGGCCTGGCTACTGCCTACACATGGCCTGCACTCCTTAGAGAACTGGCCCTCTTTACAGAGAGCGTTCAGGCAATGTGTAGAACATGTGCAGGCCATGTGGTCTGAATTAGCCGGCCACCTGTTGGCCTGCTTAGTGCCTACGGATTGCCTACGCTCCTTAGGGGACTGGCCCTCTTTTCATAGAGCGTTCAGGCAATCCGTAGGCAATCCGGAGGCAATGCACACAAAAGGCGGGCCTCTTATTGTCAGTTACCGCCAGGCAAACACCACTTGTATATGTGTGCCTTCCCGGCTTTCAATGCTGTACTGTGCCTGGAAATCGCCGCACAGCCCTTTCATGAGGCTCATGCCCAATGAACCCCTGCGTGACCGATTATACCCCGGCGGCAGGCCAATGCCATCATCCGAAATATCCAGCACCAGCCTGTCGGCATCCAGTGGCTGCAATGACAGGCTTACCTGGCCTTGTTGTCTGTTGGGGAAAGCATGTTTGAACACATTGGTCACTGCTTCATTGATGATAAGGCCCAGCGGTATCGCCTGCTTGATGTCCAGTTGCACCGGAGCAATATTCAAATGGAACCGGATATGGACAAGTGTAGGAAAGCTGTCTTTGAGGTATTCCACCAACTCGGGGATGTACATGTTCATATCAATTGTGGCGATATTGTCCGACTGATATAGTTTCTGGTGAATGAGTGACATGGCCTGCACCCGGTGCTGACTGTCATTTACCGCCGCCAGTGCTTCATCTTTAAGGTAGGCCGATTGCGATTGCAGCAAGCTCAGCACCACCTGCAGGTTATTCTTCACGCGGTGATGTACTTCTTTCAACAACCATTCTTTTTCTTCCAGCAGGCCGTGCAGGGTGTCATTTTTCTCACTGATCTGCCGGTTGTTCTTTTGCTTGATGCGGTACTGGTTGTACAACAGCGCTACAATGATGAGCAGCAGCACAATGCCCCCGAACGTCATTTTCTTAATGAAGTTGGCCTGCTCCAATTGTTCCTTTTGCAACTGTTCCCGGTTGCGCATCAAGCCGATATGCTCCTGTTGGAAGCGGAGGTCCTTTTCCTGCTGACGCAGCGCCTGTTCCTGTTGCTTCGTGGTCAGTTGTTGCAGGGATGCCTGTTGCATCAGCAGGTCAATATTCTGTTGCTTCAGCAAAAGATCTTTACCTTTTTGTTCGGCCAGCGATTGTTGCAGCAGTTTTTGTTTGGTAAGCAGTTCAATGTCCTTACCACGCAGTAACAATTCCTTGTCCTTGCTTTCCATATCATATTGTAACCGCAACTCCTCGATCTGTCTGTTTTTGGTGGTGGTGAAAATTGAATCATTGATCAATTGGTGGTTGCGGTAATAACTGAGGGCCGAACTGTATAGCTGCCGGGCAGAATCGATCTTGTACAGCATGAGGTATACATCACTCACTCCTGTCCGCGGAATGTAGTTAACAGGCAATTGAAGGCAACTGTTAAGGTAGGGGATGGCTTTCCCATACTGTTCCCTTTCGTAGTAAAACTTGCCGAGTACATAGGGACAGATGGCTGCAAACAGCTTGTTCACGGAAGGGGTAAAAGACTCCATCTGCAGGTAGTATTGCTCTGCTGCTGCATAGTTGCCCAGCGCATTGTGGCAAATGCCGAAAGCTTCTGCTATCATCATAGAATCGCGGGCGTGCGTAACAATGAATTCCTGGCAGGCGCTTTGCACTAGCTTAAATGCTTCCGTCGCCCTGCCTGCTGCTACCATTGATTTGGCCATCCGCTTGATCAATACGCCATTGATGATCCTGTTACTGGAACGTGCACTGGCAAACCCTTTGGTATAGGCATCAATACTCTTGTCTACCTGGCCCGTTTCGAAATAGGAGTTGCCAAGATAGAGGTAAAAAAGGTGCAGGTTTTGAAGGCCGGCAGCCTCAGCGCTCTTCAGGGCTTCCAGGCTATAATACACTGCCTTGTCAAGGATGCCTTTAAAGAAGTAAAAATTATAGAGCAGCTGATACAACTCATATATAGACTTCTCTCTGGTCTCTTTGTATAAGGGAACAGCAGCGAGGTAATAGCGGTTGGCAAGGGAATCCTGCGCACTGTATTCATACAGGTCACCAATATCCATGTACAATCTTGCCCGGGTGATCTTATCGTCCAGCTGCAGGTTGATGGCTAAACTGCGTTGCAGGCAGGACAGTTTAAATGAATATAAGCTATCTATCATTTCCACTGCAATGCCCATATCATGCCACATATCGGCAATCTCCTTATCCGGTTTGTTGTACCAGGCAACCGCCTTTTTTGCATATCTCAGGGCGGTCACTGTATCTTGTTTCCTGCAGTAACCAACAGCCAGCCTCCGTTGATTCCGGAAGGTCCAATTAGGGAGCTTCAATCCTTCACTGATAGCAAGGGCCTCCTGATAAAAATACAAGGAAGAATCGAGGTTCCTCGCTTTGGGATAACCTTCACTATAATGGTTTCCCCAACCCCCAAGCATCATTACGGCATTGCTGTCATTCAGTTGTTCAGCAGCGGCCACGCTTTTTTTATGATGCCCCTGCACCACAAATACGTCCATCTGTACCCAACGTGCCCACGCATAAATAAGCTTGAGGTCCGTTTTCCGGCAAAGCTCAATCGAAAGATTGGTATACCGGAGAGCACTATCATCCCAGTGAGGGATACTGGTACTCTTGTTATAATAAAATTCTGATATCAGGTACAGCAGTCTGGCCCGCGCAGTATCTTTTTTGGCATTGGCCAATTTGTCCTGCAATTGGTCAAGTTCCCGCATATCGGTTGGTTGTGCCGTGGCAGAAGGGGCGTAGAATAGTCCATAAAGGACCAGTATAATGAAGTAGCAACGCATGGTTGGAGAGTATGCCTGCAAGATACTTAAGGCGTGCACCCATTGCTGATATGATCATTGCATAAACTCCGGATTCTGTAGTATAATTCATGGTTCCGGTCCTTAAGGCAATACTCATGTGAAAACAACAGATCAAAGTTATTTTTCACATGAGTATTGGCTTTAGCTTATTGGGCAGATCCTTTTGCTGCGATCTCTACAATATCAGCCACTTCTTTGGGCTTCGACATAAAGACCAGGTGACTGCCTTTGATCTCGGTTACTTTTGCATTGGCGCGCTTGGCCATAAATCGTTCTCCATCCGGTGGGATGGTTTGGTCTTCTGTAGCTACAATGTACCAGCTCTTCTTTGTCTTCCAGGCCGGATTGGGAATCGTAGCGCCAAATACACTGGCAGAGACGGGTATCTGGGAGGCGGCGAGGAAATCAGCTTTGTCTTTGGGAAGATCAGCGCAGAAACCTGAATGGTATTTTTTCATATCATACCATATAAAACCATTTTCGTCGGGAGGCAGTATACCTGAGTTGGGTGCCGGTGGTCCTGCCTGCAACAACTGCAATAGGGTCTCATTGGCGTCGGGAGCAAAAGCTGCGATATACAACAGGCCCACTACCTTCGGATTGTTACCGGCTTCTGTAATAATGGCGCCGCCATAAGAATGGCCAACGAGCAGCACGGGCCCTGTTTGTCTGTCAATGGTCCTTTTGGTGGCAGCTACATCCTCTGCAAAGGAGGTATTGGGGTTGCCTACAACACTTACATTGTACCCTTTACCCGTTAGTATTTTATACAGGGCTTCCCATCCCGATCCATCAGCAAAAGCGCCGTGTACCAATACGATGTTTTTTACCGGCGTTTGGGCAATTGCCATATTCCCCCAACCCGTGAGTACGGCCATCAGTACCATAGCCATGATCATCTTTGTTGTTCCTGATCTTTTTTTCATTGTATGTTTTTTTGAAAGTTGACTGATTCCAATTCACTGCTTCCAGGCGCCTGCCAGGGCTTTACGTTCTATATCTTTTGCGAAAAGCGGTGTTTCCCCTTGATTGTGTGCTGCAGCGTTTTGAGCCATGTTGAGCTTTATGGGACCCAGATCTGTAATATTTGCTTTCGCTAATAGATCGGCGAAATCGCCTGTAAGGCGTACGATCACTCGATTGGACAGTTCACTCTGTTTGTCAGAGATCTTGCGTACGGTGAGTTCCCAGGTAATGCCTAAGGTAGTGCGGCCGGCTGGTGAAAAGGAGTCTGAGATCGAATTCACCCTGCAATGTTCCCGCAGGCTGATGTCTTCCAGGTAATGCTGCACCAGTAAATTGCCGGCAATCACCTCTACATTCAGGGACTTCCGGTTCCCATCTTCAGATAACGAGGAACCTGCAGCAAGATGGTCGGGTGAACAGGCCTGGTATTCATTGTCTTTAAGTGTGAAGAGCCATGTTGTAAGATCAATACTTTCTGCCGGGGCATCAATCAGCGCAATTGTTGTACTATCAGCAAGAATATCCATGATTAACTATTGATGATGTTAATGAATTCCTCTGTTGAAAAAATAGCGTGACCGTAATGGGGGAAATTGGTTTCCGTAGTAGCTTTGATCTCCTCCCAGGAGAAGGCTGCGATACCATCCTTTATCAGGGTAACATGGTAGCCCAGCTCAACGCCATACCTGGCCGTCGAATCGATACAGGTATTGGCCCTCATGCCTGCCAGTACGATGTGCTCTATGCCATGCGCCCGCAGGAGAAAATCAAGGTCCGTATTGGCAAAGCCACTTCCGGTCCAGTGATGTTGAGCGATCAGGTCGCCTTCCTGTGCTTCCAGTTCAGGATGGAACTGAGCACCCCAACTGCCTTTTTCAAACAGTACCGTCTTCTTGCTGCCCGCATGTGATGGCGCCAGGAACTTCCAGTTCAGGTAATCACCTTTTACGGTATGGTGATGCGGAGCGTAAACTACCTGCACCTTATTTTTCCTGGCTGCCTCGATCAACGCTTTCAAATTTGCAACAAGGCCCACGCCTTTCACCGTTTCCTGTGTGGCCGGCCATAGCTTTCCTCCTTCAGGCAGAAAATCATTGAAAGGATCGACCAGTACCAATGCTGTTTTGTGAAGTGGATACTTCTCCATTTGTTATGAGTTAGATGATTTAATAAAGAGAACTAACTTTTATCTTTGTGGTCGTTAGCATTACAAAACTATCCCCCGAAGACGCCCGGAGCAATTGACAAATCATGCCATTCTTTGTATGGATTATCGGAAGGATGCATTCAATGGGCAAGTTGACCTTAACCGTAAAATGTACATGGTGTATGGGTATTATAAAAGACTGGTTGACTGAAATTGCTTATTCAGTATAATAAGTAGTTATTTTTGAGTATGAGAAAATGGATCATCTTTCCCTTTTTTCTGATGAGCTTCCGGCTGGCTGCGCAGGTTACTACACCTGATACCGCTGCGATCAGGCATGTCAAAGTCGAAAAGCTGGATGACCTCATCACCCTTAAGTTGACCCAAAGCTCGGATATTGAAAAGCTGGCCGTGGTGACCACTGGTACCGATATACGCCTTAGTCCCAATGCAGCCACCGTCACCGGTCTCTCCTTCAGTTATCGTTTTATTTATGTGGGCGTGAGTTATGTGCCCAGGTTCCTGCCCGGCAATGATGACAATGCTACCAAAGGAAAGACCCGTAGCGGAGGATTGTCCTTTAGTCTCAACTTTAAGCATTGGCTCAATGCTTTCAGTTACAACAGGACCAGGGGTTATTACCTCGAGAATACCGGCGACTTCGATCCCTCCTGGACGTCGGGCAAAGCTTATAAGCAGTTCCCTGATCTGGTATTTACCCAATACGCCGGGCTCACCGCTTATAACTTCAATTCCCAATATTCTATTAGCGCCATCACTTTTCAAACCGAAAGACAACTGAAAAGTGCCGGCAGCTTTATTCCCCAGTTCCGCTACCGGTATTATATCAGTGATGACCGTTCCGCCCCAACGCCCAATGGGTTTACCCAAAAAGGACAGCACCTGGAATTGCTGCTCGGCGCGGGGTATCATTACACTTTTGTGGCGAAGGAAAACTGGTATGTCTCCCTTGGTCTTACGCCCAACGCGGGCTATGTGTTTACCCGGATTACTTCACGCAGTGCCACTGAAACGATCAGGGGCAACCAGCGCAATTTTGAGCTAAGGCTCGACGGAAGGGCAGGAGCGGGATACAACAACCGTCGTTTTTTTGCCGGCGCTTATATGGACCTGTTTGCCTCCTCCTTCAACCAGCAAAATACACCGGTGACTACTGAGGACAACAGGGTCAGTTTCCAGGCCTTTATCGGCTATCGGTTCAATGCACCGAAATGGCTGAATGAGACCGTACAAAAGGCCGCGAAGAAGGTGGGCATAAACTGATGTAGTGAGAAGCATGCCTGGGATGTAAGGCATGAAATTTGTCCACACTACCAATTCTGCCAATGTCAAGCTGAAAAAATTGAAGCAAACGACGAAATGCCAATGATAGTTATCATATAATTCATTAAATTATAACTGCAAACTGATCACCTCATCCAATCACCAAAATGAAACTGTATGAAAAAGATATGGGTATTCTGTTTAGTAATTATGAGTAGTATGGCAATATTTGCTCAACAAACAGCTAAAAATGATGTGATCCTGAAATTGAACGGCGAAGAATTGGCTGGGAAAGTATTAAAGATCAATGACGGCGACATTGATTTTTCTTATGCCGGAGAGACCCTGGTCTACAATATCAAAAAGAGTGATATCATGAAGATCACTTACAGCAGTGGCCGCATTGAGGTATTCAACAAGCAGCCCCTGCCTTCCGAAGCAAAGAGCCAACCCACTTCTTCAGGCACCTCAAAGGATGGCCCCGGTCTGGAAGAACACCACAATAAAGTAGCCGTACTTCCCTTTACTTTTGTTCGTGACGGACAGGCCGCCGATGACGCCATCAGCGAGCAGGTACAAAATGAATGCTACTCCTTTATGAGCAAACATGCCGGCATTTTCAACATATTGCCTCCCCGGACCACCAATGCCCTGCTCATCAAGGCGGGCGTAAACAAGGAAACGGTAAAAGGCTATACCATGGATGATCTTTGCAATATACTTGGTGTGGAATATGTGGTAGAGGGTATCGTGAATATGAACAAAACTACCCAAACGACCTCCCTGTCAAATACTGGTTCCTCCACTACCAAAGACGATAACAAGGGTGACAACAACAAGGATAAGAAGTACAATAACTATTCCTATGGTACGTCTACCCAGAATTTCCAGACCAAGCTTACACTCAACATGTACAACGACAAAGGCACCAGCGTTTATGCCCAGGACCGCACCTCTTTCTGGAATACCCAGGATGCCTATAAGAATACACTTGAATACCTGTTGAAACGTTCTCCCCTCTACACCAAATAATCTATTGCCTGATGGTCACAGCCTGCAGGAAATTATTGGGCATTTTATTGTTGGGCTTGCTGTGCACCATGGCCAGCGCCCGGCAGGCTGATACTGCTGTACTGCAAAAGAGACAGGACAGCGGCTTTCTGAACCGGATGCGCAGCTTCGGGAAAAAGGAGACCATCAGCAGTATTGAAAAATACCGGAATGGCAAGATCGCCATTCAACAGGAAAAACTCCTGCAGGAACTCCGGTATACCAGTGAGCGTGCACGTATCTTCCTGCGCAAAGGCATCGATACGACTGGTTACCTCAACGACCTGGCTGAAACCAAGGCCGAAATGGCCATTGTACAGGACGGTGTTTTCGTGAACCAGGGCGCCGGGCATACCACCCGCAACCTGGCAGTCAGTTCGGCGGTACTCAGCGAATTGCTGCTCAAAATGAACGAGCGGAGGACCAGCCTTGGCAAGTATATAAAAACACTGACGGACTTTGTAGACAGGATCGATTCCCTTTCAGCCGATTCCGCGCTCTATACTTTCCCTTTCGATTCTGCACAAACGATCCAGTATATCCGAACGATCAGGGTAGTTGCCAAAGACCTGGGACCGGCTGATTCAGCACTCAGAAGATCGGTCAACTCCCTGCACCTTTTGCAAACAGATATTGACCTGCTGGTCTTTGATATCCGGTCAAGGTTGGAAGAAGTAGAACAATTGCGCAAACAGCAAACAGCCAGAACATTTGAGAAGGAGTTTGCTTATCTGTGGGAGTCTCCTTCCCATCACCGGCCATTCAACGAGATCGTACACTTTTCCGTAGCCAAAGAGAAACTGGCATTGCGTTATTACTTGCGCGATTTCCAGGGGCGCTTGATCATCCTGGTGCTGTTGATAGCTGCCTGCTGGTACTTCCTGCGTTCGCTCAAACAACAATGGGTGGAACAGAAGGGGCTCGATCCTCATTTCCAGGGGCAGTTGGTATTGCGTTATCCGTTTTGGTCGGCCCTCATCCTGGTATTGAGCATCTTTCAATTCATCTTCCTGCAACCGCCTTTTATCTTTGGATTTATCCTGTGGCTGGTGGCTGCCATCAGCCTTGGCATACTGTTCTATCGTTTTGTAACGCCTTTCTGGATGCGGTTCTGGATAGTGATGGTAGGATTCTTTCTGCTGGCCGGTGGCACCAATATGTTGCTGCAGGCTTCCCGTATAGAAAGATGGTGGATGCTGTTGTTATCTCTTGGCGGCGCTATCTATGGCGCGTATATCCTGCGCGGCGGTAAGTTTAAGGAATTGAAAGAAAAAGGTATCCTGTATTTTATCGCTTTCATGGTGGTCATGGAAGTACTCTCTGCCATTTTTAATTTTGCAGGCCGGTACAACCTGTCCAAGACCCTGCTGGTGAGTGGTTATGCCGGGCTGGTGATCGCCATTCTCTTCTTATGGACCGTTCGGCTGATCAATGAAGGATTGGGACTGATCGCGGGTATTTACCGCCGGCCCGACAGGAAACTATTCTATATTGATTTTAACCGGGTAGGTGAAAAAGTGCCCAATTTCTTTTATGTATTCCTCGTAGTGGGATGGTTCATCCTGGTGGGACGCAATTTTTATGCTTTCCAGCAGGCCGCTACCCCCTTCATGGAATTCCTGACCACCGACAGAACGGTGGGCAGTTATACTTTTACCATCAACAGCCTGTTTATTTTTGTGATCATCATTGCGGTGTCTACCATCCTCTCACAGATCATTTCCTTCTTTGCAGGAGAACCGGGCGACCAGCGCAATAAGGATAAGAAGGCCCGCAAGCCGGGCCTGGGCAGCTGGTTGCTGCTGATCAGGATCTTCATTCTTTCCCTGGGCCTCTTTTTAGCCATTGCGGCCGCAGGCATACCGCTGGATAAACTCACCATTGTATTGGGTGCACTGGGTGTGGGCATCGGCCTTGGCTTGCAGGGGCTCGTGAGCAATCTCGTAAGCGGGCTGATCATTGCCTTTGAGAAACCGGTGAACGTAGGCGATATCATTGAAGTGAATGGAAACCTGGGTACAATGAAATCCATCGGTTTCCGCAGCAGTGTGGTGACCCTCATTGATGGGGCCTGCCTCATCGTTCCCAATGGCGACCTGCTCAGCCATCACCTCGTCAACTGGACCATGGGCAATAACAAACGCCGGTTGAATGTTGTGATCAGTGTAGCTTATGGCACCAACCTCAAAAATGCCATCAGTGTATTGCAGGAGGTACTCACCACCAATGGCCATGTGATGCAATACCCTGAGCCCGTGGTATCGGTAAAAGCTTTTGGCGACAGCTCTATTGATCTCGACCTCTACTTCTGGGTTGGGCACGTACGCGATTACCTGTCCTTGCGCAGTGAAGTGATCACCCTGGTAGATGAAGCATTCCGGAAAGAAGGTATTGTGATACCTTTCCCGCAGCGCGATCTACACATTATTGATGGGAAGGAGCAAGGTCCGCAGGAACATTTAAAATGAATCCCACACTAAATACATTCTCAATATTGACAGCAGGATCTTCCTGCAGGTACTTGCGCATTTTAGTGATAAACACATCCAGGCTACGGCCTATAAAATAATCATTCTCACCCCAAATGGTCTGTAGGAGGTCTTCCCTTTTAATAACCTGGTTCCGGTGATCAGACAGGTATTTAAGGATATCCGTTTCCATTTCGGTGATCCGTTTTACTTTACCACCGATAGCGAGGGATTGATTGTTAAAGTCAAATAGATATTTACCTATCGAAACAATAGCCGCTTTTCTTTCATTGATGTGTGCCGTGGTGATCCTGCGCATCATGGCCCTGATCTTCCAAAGCAGTTCCTCTTCATCAAATGGTTTCGTGATGTAATCGTCAGCCCCCAATCCATAGCCTTTTAGTTTGTCCTCTTTCAGGGATTTGGCAGTAATAAAGATCATGGGTATCTTTTTGTCCTTCAGCCTGATCCCTTTTGCCAGTGCAAAACCATCCATTTTAGGCAGCATTACATCCAATAGGCAAAGGTCAAATGGATGGCTCTCAAACGCCCTCAATGCCAGCTCGCCATCCCGGCACAGCTTTACATAGAAACCTTCCGTTTCGAGATAGTCAACCAACAGGACGCCTAAATTAAGGTCATCCTCTGCCAATAATATATTGATCTTTTCTTTAGCCATGGGGTAATGTAATGGTGAATATGGTCCCTTTTCCTGGTTCGCTTTGCAAGGCAATATTCCCTCCGTGCAATTCGATGATCTTCTTAACATAGGCCAGCCCGAGGCCAAAGCCCTTTACATCGTGCACATCGCCCGTGGGAACCCGGAAGAATTTATCGAACACCTGCTTATGGTATTCCTTTTTGATACCAATGCCCTGGTCGGCAATTTCAACCAATACGTGCTCACCAATATTGGATGTCTGGATAGACAACACTGCCTTCTCACCCGAATACTTGATGGCATTATCGATCAGGTTGCACAGTGCATTGGTGAGATGTGTTTGATCGCCTGTCACAACAAATTGATCAGCCTGCAGGTTTACAGTCAGCGCTCCTTGCTTGTTTTCGATCTGCAGGTTCATGGATCTCAGGGAGCGCGTGATGAGCTGGTGAAGATCCAATGCTGTTCTTTGTAAAGGGATCTCACCCCTTTCAAAGGCCGTCATACTTAATACCTGCTCCACCTGCAATCTTAATTTCTCATTTTCTTCCAGTATGATCTCAGAGTAATGTTTTGTTTTATCTTCCTGCCTGGCAGCAGTTCCCTTGATGATCATCTTCCCGGCCAAAGCAATATTGGTTAAGGGTGTTTTAAACTCATGGGTCATGTTGTTCAGAAAGTCTTTGGTATGTTCCGCTATTTTCTTTTCCCTTATAAGCGACAGTACAGTACGCCAAAACATAAACAGCACCACCAGTATTAAAATAACCGAAGTGATAAACAGGGTGCCCATCTCTGCTAAAATGAATTGCTTTTTCTCCGGGAAGTGCAGTTTCAGTTCGAAACCATTTTTGCTGGCTACCTCTGCGATGTTCTTTTGATAGAAGCCTGCTGGTTGTGTATACAACTTAAAAGGTATGGCGGTTTTCTGTGGCGCAGCGAAGGCAGTTGGTTTTTTGACCTCGAATGAATAGTCGATATGAAAATTGTAAAAATTCATAAATTGGGTAAGCAGCGAATCAATGGTACGCATCTCACGGTTACCTAATTTGGCATCCTTACCGGTGGCGCCGTCCAGGGAAACGAAACTTTCAATTTTCTTACAGATGGCCGGATCAGCAGTCAGCGCTTCGGTGGTTCTTGACAGCACCATATTGGCTTTCTCAGTAAATAATTCTTCTTTGATCCGGGCAGTTTGGAGGATCCAGTTCAATTGAATGACCAGCACTATGACTAATGCAAGGGAAGAAAGGATGATAAGAATTGTACTGCGGTTTAGTTTCATTGAGTGTTTCAAATGTAACCATTTTGTTTGTCATATTCCTCGTTAACAGGTTGGTAACAAGTCGATAAGTTCTTGCTAACAGGCTGCCAATCAAATCAAAACTATGTTTGTTCTATGAATCATATCTACCCCTTGCTTTTAGTAGTAGCCCTTGTTGCTTCCTGTCAGGCACAGGACAAAGGCCCGGCAGCGCAACTGAAAATGATAAAGCCCGCAGGCGTTGATCCCTATACCAGCATCCGATGCGGGTTGGAGGATAAGGCCGGTAACCTGTGGTTTGGTACCACCGGGGCTGGTATTTATCGCTATGATGGGAGAGCCTTCGTCAATTTTACAGAGAAAGAAGGGCTGAGCAATAATATCGTGTATTGCATGGCAGAAGACAATGCCGGTAATATATGGATCGGTACCGACAGGGGAGTTTGCCGCTACGATGGAAAAACCTTTAATTATATAACCCTTCCGGGAATGGATGATCTTAATGCTTCCCGTTTCAATGGTGTGACTACGGTGAATAATCCGCAAATAAGTTCACACAATGCGAAACAGGTATTTAGTATGATCAAAGATAAAAAAGGCAACCTGTGGTTGGGGACGGCTGTGCTGGGCTTATACCGCTACGATGGAAGCTCCTTTACCCGGTTTAAATACAAAGAGGATGTCTGGGGAATGCTGTCGGAGGATAGTGCAAAGGTCAGTAGTGCCAATTATAAAAATGCCATTCAATGTCTCCTGGAAGACAAGGCTGGTAATATATGGTTCAGCGCCATCTCTCATGGAGGTGCATATCGTTATGATGGAAAAACCTTTACCCACCTGGCTCCTGAAGGAATGAATAAAAGCCATGTGTTTTATATGCTGGAGGATAAAGGAGGCAGTATATGGTTTGGCACCAGGAACGATGGCATATATCGCTATGATGGGAGCTCGTTTACAGCTTATACCGAGAAAGAAGGCCTTTGCAGCAACAATACCACCTCCATCCTGGAAGATAAAAAAGGAAATATCTGGTTCAGCAGCACCTTCAAAGAAATAGCTGGCAGAACCAAAGGCTGCGTAACCCGGTACGATGGAAAAAGCTTTACCCGATTGCCGGTTGATGGTCTTGCCAATAGTTCTGTATGGAACATGCTGGAAGATAAAAGTGGCAATATCTGGATTGGCTCGAGGAATGTAGGTTTGTACCGTTACGATGGAAAAACCTTTGCCGGTTATTCAGCGGAAAGGCCTGCTCAATAACTTACAAATTCTATTGCCTGTCCCTTCTTCAGGTGAAAGGACAGGGGCTCACTGCCTGCTGTTGAACCAGGCTGATCCTTTTTGCCTTTGATCCTGTACTTTTTGAAGGGCAACCTTATATTGAGTGACCCATCCCTCGTGGCGGTAACCTTTACATATACCGGTACACCTTTTTCTTTTCGGGCGCTGAGAAGGAAAGCTCCTTCTGCACGCAGCCCGGTAAAGGATACATCCTGCCAGGATGCCGGAACAGCAGGAAATACTTCTACATATCCTTCCCGGCTTTGCAAGAGCAATTCCTGTACGCCCTGCGCAAAAGCAAAATTGCCTTCCAGTGTAAAAGGGCGGTAGGTAAAGCCGGAGTATTGTCCGCCTTTCTGATCACCATTGAGGTGAAAGCTGTTGGGTGAGCAGAAATTGGATGCGAATATCCGCAACTGTTGTACGGCTTTGTCTGCTTCATAAGCCCGCGCATAAAGGCAGGCCATCCAGCTGAAAGAATAACCGCACCAGGCTCGCGTGCCCATGGCTTCAATCCGTTTGAGCGAGTTTTCAATGACGGGCCTGTCGGCCGGCCGGTTGATATCCAGTAATGCCAGGGGATAGATAGCCATGTATTGGCTCATATGGCGATGAGACGCATCGAGGTTTTGTCCCGGTGCTAACGTGAAACCTGTTTCATTGACTTCAAAGGCAGGCAGCTCATTCAATAGCTGCTGCCAGTGCTGGCTTTCTTTTTCCTTGCCATGGGCCTTGCTTACTTCAGCGGCTGCTTTGAAAAGGAACTTCGCCAGCGACAGGTCGAAATTGCTCCATTGCCGGAACCAGGCTTTGATATCGTTGTCGTGGTACTCAGGACTGGAGCTCAGGGGTAGCATACGTACCCCGTTTTTCAATCGCGTAATATTTTCCAGGAAAGTGGCGGCTTCGTGTAAATAAGGATAAGCCTTGTTGGCCAGGAATTGCGGGTCCATCGAATACTTCCATTGCCAGTAAAAATGCTGGCTCAGCCAGGCGCCCACTGTGGGGGATAGGGCATATTGTATCCAGCCGCCCATGGGGGTACCGCTGATGGTAGCTACGCCCGGCACGTTGAGCCCATGCACTTCAAAATACTGTTTGGTGTAGCGCTGGTTATTATCCTTTATTGACCAGAGCCAATCCGTAAAGCTGGCGCTTTCTGTAAGGTGGTTGGCAGTATAGGCAGGCCAGTAACTAAGTTGTGTATTGAGGTCGTTGTGAAAATCTCCCTTCCAGGGTGGCAGGCTGCCATTGTCGGCCGTCCACACTGCCTGCAGGGTGATGGCGGGAGCGCCTGCGCGGGCCACACTGCCCAGCTTATACAATTCCAGGTAATATTGTTTTTCCAATAAAGTATCAGGCAGGGAAACTGCAGATTGCTTCCAGAATGCCTGCCACCAATTGATATGCGTTGCTTTATGTGCTTCATCAATTTTTACCATGGTAACAGGGGCGATGGCCGCCCGTTCATTGTTGGTGATCGTCCATACCCCTTCCAGTGTACCTGACCTATCGATCTCCCATTTCACCAGCACTTCATAATATTTCCCCTGTGCAGTGGGTTGGTGGTACAATATCGTTTGGTTGCTTTGGGTAAGTATTCCTTTTTCATACCCCAGCTTTTGCAGCCCTTCGCCGGCATGACTATTATCGTTGGTCGTATTGGTATTGCCGCTGTAGTTATGCATCATCAATGCCGGAGTGATACCGGCAGGGAGGCGCTCAAAACGGAAATAACCCCGTTGTTCATTGGCATGAACATAGCAGCTAAAGCTTGCTCCGTTCTCAAAACGCACCGTATTGATCGCTGTTTTGATGTCCAGTATATTCGACACTACCTTACCCAGGGGGGAGATGTCAAACTCGATGGCGGCAGCCGGTAATTTGGTAGGGTAGGGCGATCTGTCGTAAGGGGCATCCAGCGCATTTTGTACCGGCTGGTAATCCTGTTTCAAAACCTGCGCTTCTACCCACTTGAAGGTATATCCTGTAAGGTCCAGCGCTTTCCGGTCGTCCCAGAGATCGGCCCTGTCGAGAGAAAGTCTTAGCCGTTTGTTCTTCTCCCATACCAGGGCGCCCAACATCCCATTGCCCAGGGGCATGGCTTCATCCCAGCGCGTGGCCAGTTTGTTGAAAGAAAGATTGTGCGAAGACTTTGGCTGGGCTGTTGCGTTGGTAATGCCTGCCAGTATTAGTAAAGTATACCCGAAGAATATTTTTTTAGTCATGCTTCATGAATCTGGCCCATAAGGTAAGGCTTAATTGGGTAGCAAGACTGTCGGGAAGGCGATAAATGCTGTGCATACGGTTGCACAGGTTTGGGAAGGGCAGGCTATCCTGCCAATGCTACATGGCTGAATTGAATATGTCCATTGGGCAATACATTGAACGAATAAATGATATTAAATTCACCCACTTCCACTTCGTTATTGCCGGAATCGACAGGTGTTTTAGAGGCAAGGTTCAGCGTCAGCGTGCGGGAGGTTTTATCATAATCAGCATACAGTATAAAAGTTTGGGCGCCGTCTTTAATGGCAGGCGTTTCAAAACTTCCTTTGCTGAACAGTATATCTGTTTTTACTTTCAGTAAACTGTTGATAAACCCTTTGGGAAATAATTTACTATAATATTTCTCCAGGTCTTTTTCTGTAAAAGGTTTGGGCTTATCTGGGAGTGCTTTAAGTTGCTGCTCATTGCCGTCATAAGCCAGGTACCAGATCTCGTTGCCCTCCCGTAGGACCGGAAAGCTAAAGAAAGCCTTTGTTTTGCCAATATCCTTTTGGTATACAGCATCCCGGAATTGTCTGAAATTGTCGATCCAATAAGCTGTGTCCTTTTGTTGGAAAGGACCTTTTTTGGCAGCTCCCGGGGCTTTTGAAGGCAGAGGGGTTGTTTGCGCAAGGGTGCTCATGCAAGCACCGAGTAGTAACAGCGTAAATAATTGCCTGATCTTAGTCATAGAAAATGTTCAGCCTGGGCCATAGCGGCCCGGCCACAAAATAGGTTATCTTTTCTATGCGTGCAATGTTACTCCGTCCTCAGGCTTTTCACCGGGTTGGCCAGGGCCGTTTTGATGGCCTGGAAACTGATGGTGATAATGGTGATCACAATAGCGGTCATGGCTGCTATGAGGAACACCAGGGGCCGGATGGTAATTCTGTATTCGTATTGTTGCAACCAGCCGTGCAGGTAGTAATAAGTGACTGGAGCGGCAATAACGCAACTAATCAATACCAGTATAATAAAGTCTTTTGATAACAACAGCCACAGTTGTGATACCGATGCGCCCAATACTTTGCGGATACCTATTTCCCTGGTGCGTTGCTCGGCGATATAGGCTGCCAGGCCAAACAGGCCCAGACAACTGATAAAAATGGCCAGGCCGGCAAAAAGCGCCGCCAGTTTGCCGATCAAGACTTCCAGTTTGAATTTGAAAGCATATCCCTGATCCGCAAATTCATATTGATAGGGATAAGCCGGGTTGTATTTATTAAAGATAGTCCCGAGTTGCGCCAGGGCGTCGGTGGTATTAATATCCGGCGACAAGCGGTATAAGAGGTGATCCTTTACACCCGGATCGATCACGAACATCGTGGGATCGGCGGCAGAAAAAGGCGAGATCATTAAAGCATCTTTTACCACGCCGGCAATCTGCCTTGCCTTGCCTCCCCAACGGATGGTTTGGTTAACGGGGTCTTTGATGCGCAAACGGGCGATGGCTGCTTCATTAAAGATCACCAGGTTGGTATCTGCCAGGCCGGTAAAATCGCGGCCTTGTGCTATTTGCATGCCCATCGTTTTGAAATAGTCTTCCGATACCAGGATAATCCCCATCTCTACTGTTTCATCTGCTTTTTTACCGGGCCACTGGCCAATATCAGAATGCCAGTATACATCGGTTGCCGGACTGCTGGCGGTGGTGACGCCGGAGGCAATGCCTTTTGCGATCAATTCATTTTTCAGTGCTGTATAGTTTTTGACCAGGTCGGAGCTGGAGGGCGTCATCACCAGGCGGTCGAGGTCATAACCACTCGGGCGGCTTTTCGCATGTTGTACCTGTTGGTAAATAATGACGGTGCTAATGATCAAAGCAATGGAGCAACTGAACTGTGCTACCACCAGTATCTTCCGGAAAGGAGAAGTGGTTTTGCCGCCGCCGATACTGCTTTTCAACACTTTCACCGGCTGAAAGGATGAAAGATAGAAGGCCGGCCTGCTGCCTGCGATAAGTGCGGTGACCACTACGCCGGCCAGCAACAAGGCCCAGAAGCCTGTATTGGAAAAAGGCAATGCCAGTTGGCCGCCTGTAAGCGTATTAAAAGCAGGTAATGCCATTTGTACGAAGATCACTGAAAACACAAAGGCGATCAATGTCAACACGAATGATTCAGCGAGGAATTGCAGGATGAGGTTTTTCCGGCTTGAACCGATGGCTTTCCGGACGCCTACTTCGCGTGCTCTTTTTTCAGAGCGGGCTGTGGTAAGGTTAATGAAATTGATACAGGCGATCAGCAATACCAGTACGCCGATCAGCGTAAAGGTGTGCACATATTCGAGGAAACCTGCAGTATCCTGTCCATTTACATATTTTGAATACAAATGCCAGCGCTCCAGGGGTTGCAAGGTAATATAGGAGTTCATGGCATTTTTACTCCCTTTTTCACTGTGCTCAATATTCCTGATCTTGCCGGCCACCTGTGCGAGGGCAACGCCAGGCTTTAGCTGTACAAATAGCTGGAATCCATTGTCGCCAAAACTGGTGAAGCCTTCCTTCATGCCCGGGTTCACCTGCTCCAGGTAGCTAAAAGGGACAACGAAGTTGAATTGCAGGGTGGAATTGACTGGTATATCTTTCAGCAGGCCGGTTACCTTCAGGTCGTGTTGATTGTTGTAGCGTACCATCTTGTTGATGGGGTCTGTGTCTCCAAACAAGGCTTTGGCCGTGCTTTCCGTCAGTACAATAGAATAGGGATCGCTGAATACGGTATTAGGATTGCCTTTTATAAGAGGATACCGGAACATCTTCAGGAAATCGTCTCCGATCTGCGCGCCCCGTAAAAACAGTTTTTTATCTCCCACCATCAATCCGCGCTGACTTATCCAATCGCTGATGGCAACATGCTCAATCTCCGGGATATCGTTGGCCAGTGCAATGGCCAGCTTTGGCGAAGTGGTGCGGAAGGTGAGTGTATCTCCATTGCTGTCATAGTTGCGTTGCACACGGTATAGTTGCTGATAGCCCGGCAGGAACCGGTCGTAAGAATATTCATTGTAAACCCACAGGCCGATCAACAGGGCCACGGCCATACCGGCTGCCAACCCCAATACATTGATCACGCTGTATACTTTATTTTTCAGCAGGTTCCGCCAGGCGGTTTTCAGGTAGTTGCGCCACATAGAGAAATGGTTGGGTTGATGTTTGGATGAGGACCGGTATAAAATACATAACCCATACCATTTTTCGGATGGCGTGATAATCAGTTTATTAAAGCGAACTTATCGTCCCGCAATGTTCGATTTTGATACAATGGATGTCCTGTTTCGGAAGGGGTGATAGCCAGGTTGGCGTCCTGCGTCATTCCACCTCCCTTACCAACGAAGTCCGGAAAGTACTGCGATAAGAACTGGGTGTTACTTTCAGGTGGCGCAGGAATACACGACGCATGGATACCATGCCGCCGAGGCCACATTTTTCAGCGATCTGCTCTATGTTGAGGTCTGAATCGGAAAGGAATTTGCGGGCGGTGTCCAGCCGCATTTTCTCCAGGAACTTTGCCGGGGTAAGACCGGTCTCCTTAAAGAATACCCGGCTAAAATTACGCACACTCATATTGGCCTGGGTGGCCAGGTCTTCTACCTGCAGGGCACGGTGAAGTTGTTGCAGGAGCCAGGGATGAATAGCCCTTACGAGAGGACTTGTCAATTCCAGCGGTGGCAAGGATTGGCCAAACTGATTTTGACTGCCCGGCCTTTTCAAATGCAAGACCAGCTTACGGGCTACTGTGAGCGCAATATCACGGCCCAGGTCTTCTTCTACCAATGCGAGCGCCAGGTCCATACCTGAGGTGAGACCGCCTGAAGTATAGATGCTGCCATCCTGCACATAAAAAGGACTGCTGTCTACCTGTATCAGCGGATAATCATATTGTAGTTGTTCACAGTATTCCCAATGCGTGGTGGCATGTTTATGATCCAGCAATCCTGCTTTGGCCAGCGCAAAAGCACCCACACATACAGAACCCATCCTTCGCACCCGTTTTTGGTTGTTGCGCAGCCACTCAAAGAAAGCGGGTGGCAGCTGACTGGCCGTAGCAAACGACATACCGCCGATCAGCATCGTGTCAACAGCGAAATCAATATCCACCACATTCACCGCACAGGTAAGGGTAATACCTGAAGCTGATACCACGCGCTTCGAGCGGGTGGCAGAAGCCAGCATGATCTCATAGCCTGCGGCATCACTGCCGGTAGCGGCCGCCGCTACTTTAGACGCCAGTGAAAAAACATCCCCGGGGCCTGCTACATCGAGCAGGTGCGCCCCGGGCATGGCTACAAGAACGACCTTCTTTTTGTTTTTGCGGGTAGTTGCCATAACATCCATTTTAGCAAATGTAGAGCGGCTATAGATAGGTTGTTACAGTTCTGTGATCAATTCTGAGATCCTGTTGGAGATACCCATCTCATTATCGTACCAGGCTACCACCTTCACTGTCTTTTGGATCACCTTGGTGAGCTTGCCATCGATAATGGAAGAATGGGTATTGCCGAGGATATCGGCCGATACCAATGGCTCTTCGGTGTATTCGAGAATGCCTTTCAACGAACCCTCCGCATATTGCTTAAAGAGCGCATTCAAAGCTTCTGCTGTAACGGCCCTGGAAAGATTCACCGTGATATCAGCCACTGAGCCATCGATCACCGGCACCCGGTAAGAATAACCATCCATTTTGCCTTTGAGGGCAGGCAACACATCACCGATCGCTTTGGCCGCGCCGGTGCTGGTGGGGATGATGGAATGTGTAGCGGCCCTTGCCCGCCGCAGATCGCGGTGTGGTGCATCCTGCAATTGCTGGTCGGCTGTAAAAGCATGCACGGTACTCATAAAGCCACTCTCTATACCAAACTCTTTCTCCAGTATATACAGCACGGGGGCGATGCCGCCCGTGGTACAGGAAGCGGTGGAATAGATATCATCGTTGCCGATCAGTTCGTTGTTGATACCATGTACAATGGTCTTTACACCACCCGTGGCAGGTGCCGTGATCAATACTTTTTTAGCACCGGCAGTAAGATGCGCCTGTGCAGCGGCGCGGTCGGTAAAGCGGCCGGTCGATTCAATCACTACATCGATGCCCAGCGCTGCCCAGGGAAGCTTGGCCGGGTCTTTCTCACTCAGCATCTTAATAGCCTTTCCGTTTACGGTCAGCTCCTTGTCAGTGGCAGCAATAGTGCCCGGGAATCTTCCATGCGCACTGTCAAATTTCAGGAGGTGTGCCAGGGTGGCCACATCGGTGAGGTCATTAACTGCTACTACTTCAATACCGGGCTTATCCTGTAAAGCCCTTAAAGTCATACGGCCTATTCTTCCGAATCCGTTAATAGCTACCTTCTTCATAATATTTTATTTAATTCCACCTAAAGGTAGTGGCTGGCAGGCCTGTCTGCCAGGACATAAAATATACCATTCCGGCCAAAGCGATGGCCGGACGGCCACGGGGAATTGCGCTTGTCAGCAATTAGCCTTTAGTAGTTAGATAATACCTGAAAGCTATCCGCTAACAGCTGTTCCATTATGTAGGAGGTGATATTTCCTGACAACCGGTTGCGCATGTTTTGCCGGGCAAGGATCGAAATCACGATCTTCGTGACAATATCAACCCAACCCGCACATGAGAAGTATTTTCCTGGTGATCTTATTACTGGCTGTTACAGCAGTATCCGCACAAAATAACCTTGTTACCAAAGCCAATTATCAGCAGGCTGCCCGCTTTGCCCCCCGGAAACTGGACAAGCTCATCTTCAGCGCCAGCGTAGACCCGCACTGGCTCAAGAAGAGCGATCGCTTCTGGTATGAATATGAGACCACCGATGGCAGGAAGTGGTACATCGTAGATCCGGTAAAAGGAGAGAAGAAATTACTATTCGACAATGCCGACCTG
The DNA here is from genome assembly GCA_966211765.1 of uncultured Paraflavitalea sp. Classification (GTDB taxonomy): domain Bacteria; phylum Bacteroidota; class Bacteroidia; order Chitinophagales; family Chitinophagaceae; genus Paraflavitalea. The sequence continues at coordinate 17,873 of CBIHOV010000033.1, read as the reverse complement.
GCAGCTAAGATCACACGGATCGTTAAAGACCCTTTCGACGCTCAACACCTCGGTATCGACAGCATGCGGTTTATTAAAGATGAGAACTGGATACAGTTTGAAGTGAAAAGCACAGAAGAAGTAGAAAAGAAAGATACCGCAGCAGCTGCCACTGGCAGAAGAGGTGCAGCCGCTACACCGCCCGCAAAAGAAAAGAAAGTATTCTACTTTGAGTACAATATCAATACACGCGAGTTGATCGAGCTCTCCGATTTTAAAAAGCCCAAACGCAAGCCTTCCTGGGCTGCCATTTCACCCGATGGCAATACCATCCTCTTTGGCCGCAATTACAACCTCTATTGGATGGACAAATCCAATTATGAAAAAGCCCTGAAGAAAGAAGATGATTCCACCATTGTGGAGAATAAACTCACCACCGATGGTGTAGAGTACTATAGCTATCATTCGAGTGGTGGTGGTATGGGCAATGAGAACAATGTGGACAAAGAAAAAAATAAAGACAAACGTAAATCAGTAACGGCCTACTGGTCGCCCGATTCCAAATATTTCTCACTGGTGCGCAGGGACGACCGCAAAGTAAAAGACCTTTGGGTCATCAACAGCATTGCTGATCCAAGGCCCACGCTGGAGACGTATAAATACTGGATGCCCGGCGAAAAAGAAGCGCCGGTAGATCATATGTACTTATTCGATATGACGGCTAAGACCAGTAAAGAAATGCCAGTGTCGGCCTTCAAAGACCAGAACCTGGCCATTTGGTCCACACCCATTCCTGCCAATACCCGCGATGACGACTGGCGGCCAATCACCTGGCTGGGCAACAACAGCAAGTTCTATTTCACCCGCACGGGCCGCGATCTGAAGAAGGTAGACATCTGCCTGGTAGACATCAATACGGGAACGGTAAAGCCCCTCATTGAAGAAAGGTTCAATACTTATATCGAAATAAAAAGAGCTGGCCTCATCAATGAAGGCAAAGAGCTGATCCATTGGAGTGAACGTGATGGCTGGGGTCATTTCTATCTCTATGATGAAAACGGCAAAATGAAGAATCAGATCACCACCGGCACCTGGCATGTGGAAAGCATCCTCGGTATTGATGAGGTCAAAAGGGTATTGTATTTCTCGGCCAATGGCAAAGAAGCAGGGGAGGATCCTTATTATTTGCATGCCTACCGGGTAAATTTCGATGGCAGTGGTCTCAAACTGCTCAATCCTGGCGAGTTTGAACACGCCATGAGCATCAACGATAATGAAACCTTCTTTGTAGACAATTATTCAAGGGTCAATACCACACCCAGATCTGCTTTGTTTGCAACCGATGGCCGCAAAGTAATGGATCTAGAAACAGCCGATCTTTCTTCCCTGCTGGCCACAGGTTATAAATTTCCGCAGCCCTTCAAGGTAAAGGCTGATGATGGCATCACTGATATTTATGGTGTGATCTACAAACCAATGGATTTCGATTCCACGAAAAAATACCCCGTGATCGAATACGTATATCCTGGCCCGCAAACAGAAGCGGTGAACAAAGCATTTGGAAGAGGCATGGACAGAACCGACCGGCTGGCCAACCTGGGCTTTATCGTCATCACCATGGGCAATCGTGGAGGCCATCCTTCCCGCAGCAAATGGTACCACAACTATGGTTATGGTAACCTGCGTGATTATGGTCTGGCCGATAAAAAAGCAGCAGCCGAGCAACTGGCCGACCGTTATCCCTGGTTTGATGTGAACCGCGTAGGTATTCACGGACATTCGGGCGGTGGCTTTATGAGCACAGCGGCCATGTTGGTATATCCTGATTTCTTTAAAGTGGCCGTATCATCTTCCGGCAACCACGACAATTCCATTTACAACCGTTGGTGGAGTGAGCAACACCATGGCGTAAAGGAAACGATCACCGACAAAGGCGATACTACATTTGCCTATAGTATCGAAAAGAACCAGGACCTGGTGAAAAACCTCAAAGGTCACCTGATGCTTACTACCGGTGATATCGATAACAACGTACATCCCGGCGGCACTATACGTGTAGCCAATGCCCTCATCAAGGCCAACAAACGTTTTGACCTGGTGATATTGCCCGGTCAGCGCCATGGTTATGCCGATATGACGGAATATTTCTTCTGGCGCATGGCCGATTATTTCACCCTGTATTTAATGGGTGATACGACTGAAAGGCCTGTTGACATTGAACAAATGAACCGTGAGTTGGAGCAAAGCGGCAATGCTACTGGCGGAGGCCGTAGAAGACCGGAATCGAATTAAGCAAGAATATAGTTTATCATAACAGGTGGGCGCCCATACCAACCAGTTGAAGCAAGGCAGCAGTCTTCACTTCACTGGCGGTCAGGGCGCCCAATTTTTTATGTTCCAATGCGCAGGCGCCTGTGGCATTTGGATCAAGCCATACTGTTAAGTCACGCATAATCGCCTCTCTGGCGGTGGTAGATACGCAGCCAAAAGTATAAAAGCCGGTGATCAATACTTCATCCACACCTTGTTCTGCTAACCATGCACCGATATCAGAACCGGTAAATGCACCATACACATTTTTGGTAAAGAACTTTTCCAACGAATTGTCTGCTGAAGCACCTGGGTCTTTGAAGAACTCCGCGCCCCAGGAGCCCGGTACAAAAGCGGCCGATTCATGCGGCTGGTTAAAATGCCGCACCCAGGCAATAGGTCTTTGTTCATGGCGTGCTATGGCCACATGTTGGAAAATACTTTCAATAGCTGCCAGGAAATCAGGGACAGGTCGCTGCCCCTGCGCAGAAAATTCATTCTGCGCATCAATGACGATCAATGCTTGCATATGTTTTATTGATTTTTTGTGTGCGCCATCTCCCAGCCGATCATGGCCTGCTTGCGTACCTTACCAAAATGGTAATTGCCCATGCTGCCTTCTTTGGTAATGATGCGGTGGCAGGGGATCAGGTAGAGGATGGTATTGGCGGCTACGGCCGCGCCCACGGCCCTGGCAGCCCCTGGCTGTCCTATCATTTGTGCCACCTGTTGAAAAGAACCGACAGATCCGAATGGGATCGTTACGAGGGCCTCCCATACTTTGAGCTGGAACGGGCTGCCTTGTACCAGCACCTGGAGATTTTCTGCTTCACCAGGATGGCGGTTGAATATTTTCTTTACATAGGCCTGCGTGGCAGATGGTTTATGCTCAAGTGCTGCAAAGGGCCATCTTTGTTCAAACAGTTCAAATTCATTCCTGCTTTGTTCTTCATCTATGAATTTCAGTGCACAGATCCCTTTCTCTGCCACAGCAATAAAGCAAAGTCCGAATGGGGTAGGGTGGTAGCCATATAGAATATGCAATCCCTTGCCGCCGCTCTTGTATTGTTGTGGACTTACGCCTTCTATTTTTACAAACAATTCATGTACCCTCGATTGGCTGGAAAGACCTGCCTGTGCGGCAGCTTCCATCATATTGTTTGTTTCAGCAATTTTATGGCGCAGGTGATCAATGGTGAGGTATTGCAAAAACTTCTTCGGACTAATGCCTACCCAGTCTGTAAATACTTTTTGAAAATGAAAGGGGCTCATGAACACTTTTTCCGCCACCTCCTGGAGCTCAGGTTGCCGGGAAAAGTTTTCGGTGAGGTAACCGATCGCTTTTTCAATCTTGTAATAATTATACAACCGGTCGGCCATTGTCAAATACGATTATATTACAAAGCTACTCCATCAGGCAGGTTTGATCAATCCGATTCTTGCCAATTTTGAATGGCTTTAAGCCACAGACCTGTAGGCAATCTACTCAAAAAAAGACCCATTATTCGGGGCGTAGCCTGGCCGTTTTGGGGTATTTCTGGCATTTATGTTAAAATATAACGTATGGGTTCTTAAAGTTGTGCTAAAGCCTTTGTAGTGAAGGGTGCAATTATTGGATTTAATCCTAATTTAATAGTGAAATCAATACCTATAAACAACCATTAAAATGGCTGTCATGAAGAAATCTATACAAAAAGAAAATGCTACAGTGAAACCTGCATCCATGAACGATCTGGACGAAATTGAAAATGTAGTGCTCAACGAAACTACTGAACAACCGATACGGCAACATTTTTCAGCAGCGCTTAAAATACTAACCGCAGGAAAAGATGCGGATTATCGCCAGGCGATCATCGAGGCCATTGCAGCAGTAGATTGGATGATGTTGCAATATCCTTCCCGTCGGGTGAGCGGCGAAACCGAATTGCCCATCACCACCAACCCCAATATGATGTTCAGCATTCGTTATGCACTGCAGGAAGAAAGTATTGTCATTACTTTCGAAAAGGCGCGGTATTGGTTAGCCGTCTGCGCCTCCTCCATCAATTACCTCAAAACATTACCGCTTAAGGAAGCGCAATAAAGCGTTCAAAAAACAAACTTTTATTAAAAATATCGCAACTCAAGTGATAATGTATCATCTATTATCTATTTTTATCAAACATAAATAGATGCACATGACTTATGAAGAACTGTTAAAGAACCATGCCGGTGAAATGATCGAAAGACTGGTGACGGAAGTGATCACCAAGGATACTTTCGAGGTTCTCTTTGATTTTGAAGACAACGAGCAATGGTCGTCGATAAGCATGCATATCTATGAAGAAGATAAAGAGATCGCCTTGCATGTACACGGAGCTGACCGGTACGAACTGCATTTTGGGTATTATGATGAGGAGGATGAATTTTTCGAGCTTACCCATCTACTTACCCAGGAACAAAAGGACCTCATCCCCAACAAGCTTCAGAAAATAATGGAAAAAGTAGTCCTCGATGAGCAGGGCATGCGCTTGCCGGGCAATTTTTTGTCGAAATAAACCGGGCCCTGAGCAGCTAAGAAGGGTATGGTAAGTTCCGGAGTACTTTCACAATAACAACCCCTTAAAAATTCATATGCCGGTATTTACCTACCTTAGTATCCGTTTTTATACATCCAGGTATTCTGTGCAGCACCACATTAAGAAGGAATTAAAATACGGTTACCATGAGGTTCACCTGGTTGCTTGCCTGCCTGTTGATCACTTCGGCTCTAATTTCCCCTGTTGTACGGGCCGGCGAAGCTGATCCTTTTTTTCTCCAACAATACGATAACCGCAACGGACTTTCCAACAGCGCCATCAACTACATTTACAAGGACGCCAGCAATCTCTTGTGGATCGCCACCTGGGATGGCCTCAATATGTACGATGGCAATACCTTCCACGTATTCAATTATAGCAAGGAAAACGATTTTAAAAGTATTGGCAGCAATGTCATTCGCCAGGTTACAGAAGACAGGAAAGGCAATATATGGGTCACAACCATCGAAGGTATTTCCCGGTATGAAAAACAGTCGGGCCGGTTTTACAATTATTTCTACAGCCAGCACCAGCAGGGCAGGGTAAGTGAGCAGGAATATGCTTTGACCACCGATGCAGCAGGCAATATATGGTGTCTCGATCAGAAAACAGGTCTCCATTGGTACGATGCGGCCATCGATAGTTTCCGCAATGCCGGCACCCTCCTACAAAAAACACTGGTCAATAAGCTCAGCTTTGATGAAGCGAACCAGCTGTGGGCGCTGGATGCCAATGGCGGCATTAGCGTCTTTAACCTGACCGGTCATCGTTTTACAGTAGCAGGAAGTGTAAATACAAAAGCGCCTGCAGCCAACCTCTTTCGCGTAGGAACGGAATTGTTTTACACCACCATCGATGATCAGTTGTACCGGCTGAATACGGCCACGAGGTTGCCCGAATGGATCATGGACCTGCCACATCCCCTTGCTGCTATTACTTTTTACAAACAACATTATTTCCTGGCATGGTCTACCAAAGGCTATGCGGTGTATGACCAGCAATTCAGTACAGATGATTTTTTGCAGCAACCCACACAGCAGCTGCAGGACATCAGGATCACTTCCTGGGCTGCTGGCAGTGAAGACATTCTTTGGTATGGCACCGATGGCAATGGCATTATCAAAGTATATCCCAAAACAAAATCATTCGGCACCATCGGCACAGCCGGTAATGGCATGCCTTACAACAGGGCCGTACGTTCTTTCTGTGAGGTGAACGGCGATTTGTGGGTGGGCACCAAGGGCAGCGGCATCATGGCCCTGAAGGAGTTCTGGAAAGTGAAGGACCCAACCTTGCAGGAGTATAAGACGGCGCCTGCCTCGCTCGACAATAATTCGGTATACGCACTCACCAAAGGGATCGATGGACTGGTATACATTGGCACCGATGCCCGGGGCATCGGCGTATACGATCCCGGCAATAAAAAGTTTTACAAGTGGTCCGATATCAAAGGTGCGGGAATCTATCCTGCATTTGGATCGGTATATGCTATCCGGCAGGATGATGACCTTTCGCTTTGGCTGGGCACGAGCGGATACGGATTGGTACATCTCAGGATAAAGAGAGAGCGGTCCGGACAATTGTCTGTTGATTACCTGGAGCGATTCGTATACAACAACAGCAATACCGGCCCTGCCAACGATATTATCTATGCGCTTGCTGAAGCAGGAAATGGCCAATTGTGGATTGGCTGCCGCTATGGCGGTCTTTCCCTTTTTGATAAACACACCCGGTTATTCAAAACATTCAAAGCGTTTACCTACGAAGGCAGTTTGTCCAACAACGATGTCCTGTCGCTTTTCAAAGACAGTCGCAACCGCTTGTGGGTGGGCACCAGTTATGGACTCAACTGGATCGATGCAGCGCAGACCGGAAGCAAGGAGCCCCGGTTTCGCAAACTCACTACTGTCAATGGACTGCCCAACAATACCATCCACGCCATTACGGAAGACAGTACCGGGCAACTTTGGGTAAGTACCAACAAAGGGCTGTCCCGCATTAGTGCTTCTGCAGAACAGGTGGCTTATTACCAGCAAGGTGATGGATTGCAGAGCAATGAATTCTCCGATGGTGCTGTATGGAAGGACAAGGATGGGCGACTTTTCTTTGGAGGCACCTATGGGTTCAATCAGTTCTTTCCTGCTGGAATACGGGATACCCGTTGGCAGCCCAACCTTTTATTGTCGGGTATGCTGGTAGGCGGTAAAGAGACCGGCCTCAATGGATACCAGGTACTGGACACTACCAACAGCCAACCCTTTCACATAGACCTTAGCCGGAAGGACAATTTCTTTGAACTGGACATGAAAGCCATCAGTTTCCTCAATGCAGAAAAATGTGAATACGCCTGGTTTCTGGAAGGCTACGATAAAGCCTGGCATTACAACGGTACTTCCGGCAAGATCATATACAGTAATATGGCCCCCGGCAATTATACCCTGCACATCAAATGGAGCAATGGTGAAGGCAATTGGTCGCCGGAAACGACCTTACTCACTGCCACGGTATTGCAATATGTATTGCTGCGCTGGTATGCATTGGTATTTTATGGACTGGTAGCTGCATTTATCTTCTACATGATCTATAGCTACCGCAAGAACAAACGGGAGATCAGGCATCAGCTGGAAATTGAACACCGCCTGCGCGAAAAGGATGAGGTTATGCACCAAAGCCGTATCGGCTTCTTCACCAATATTGCGCACGAACTGCAAACGCCGCTCACGCTCATCATGGGTTCGGTAGAACGGTTTATGGACAAGGCCAATCCTGACTCAGCGCTTAAAGACAAACCCTATTTTCTTTCGCTCATCCACCAGCAAGCTTCCCGTCTTACTTACCTGGTGCAGCAATTGCTTGAATTCAGGAAAGGAGAAGCCGGTTTCTCCAACAACCAATATAGTTTCATCGATATCTCCGCTCTCCTGCACAACCTGGCAGAGCCATTCATGTCCCTCAGCGAAAAGCACGGGATGGAATACGAGCTCAGCATTCAACCCGGCATCACCGGATGGATGGACAAGGATAAACTCGAAAAGATCATCTTCAATCTCCTGTCCAATGCTTTCAAGCATTCCACCAAAAATGAACAGGTATTCTTCAGTGCGGCAGAGAACATACAGACAAAGGAATTGGAAATTACTGTCATCAACTCCTGTGATGCCTTGTCCCAGGAAGCGCTCGACCAGCTCTTTGAGCAATTCTATGTGAGCCGTTCTGCTACGGCCACTACTGATAAATTCGGCACAGGCATTGGCCTGGCTTTTACCAGGCAACTGGTGTCCCTGCTCAAAGGCCGCATCGCAGTAGCCAATGCCCAGGAACGCATCACCTTCAAAGTATGCCTGCCCATCACCGCAGAAGACATGGAGAACAAGTCGCCCCTGGAGGTAAAGGTCATGAGCCACCAGCCCTCTTTGCTGTATCGCTCAGTGACTACCCATCCCGAACCGGCCACTCCTGTATCGGCAGCCGAGAACAACAAACAGGCTATTCTTGAAACATTGCAAACCAGCAGCCGGCAAAACATCCTGCTGGTGGAAGACGATACCAATATCAGGTTCCTGGTAAAAGACATATTGAAAAAAGAGTACATTATCCACGAAGCCATGGACGGCCTCAAAGCCCTCGAACAGATGCAATTGATCATGCCCGATCTTATCATCTGCGATGTGATGATGCCCAACATGAATGGTCTGGATTTTTGTAGTCGGGTAAAAAACGCCCCAGCTACCTGTCATATACCAATTATTATGTTATCTGCACGCGGCGCAGAAGACCACCATATGGAAGGATATGAATCAGGCGCCGATGCGTATATGGCCAAACCTTTTCATGCAGCACACCTTCAGTTGCGGATACGTAAAATGCTGGAGTACCGGCAAAAACTGGTAGCCGTATTTAGGAAAGGTCAGACTGTGCAGGAGTTGGAGGAGGCCGATCTCTCAGGCGATGACAAAGTATTCCTGGCAAAAGTGATACAGATAATAGAAGAAAACCTGGCGCAGGCAGAACTGAATGCCCTGCTGCTTGAAAAAGAATGCAACCTCAGCAAAATGCAATTGTACCGGAAACTGAAAACACTGACGGGTATGACCCCCGGTGAGTTTATCCGGCTTACCCGCCTCCGGCATGCGGCCGCCCTGCTGGTCAATACACAGTTAAGTGTGATGGAGATATTCTATCGCACCGGGTTCAACAACCAATCTTACTTTTTCCGGGAGTTCAGGAAAACATACCACTGCGCCCCTGGCGAGTACCGGGAAAAAAGAGGCGTCATATAATATGGTGTAAATAGAGGTGACACCTTTCGTCCGCGTCGAAAGGGAAAGCTGTCACCTCTACACAAAGTCATTACACCTGCACATATTTGTGAATCAGCCACTTAATGTTACTCCTGTACACTAAAATGTTACTATAGTGTAGCGATAAGGAAGTGTTTCGAACTAGCTTTCCGGCTTCAATTATTGCCACTATGCCAACGATCCATTGCCAACTCCCGCTTCTTATTTCAACCATCATAGCAGCCGGTCACCACCTTTCGTTACCAGTTTATAACCGGCCCGGATAGCCCCAACACAACACGCACCTTATCCTGATGGACCTCTTATTGCATTTATAATAACTATTTCCGGTTAAGACGGGTTTTCCTCTCTATGACTATAGGGACGGACTTTCGGACTATCTAAAAAGTTTGCATTATGAAAAAAATGTTTCCAAGGCAGCTTCATCCTACGGGAAAGCTGATCTGTTGCCTGGTCGTTTATTTACTCTTTTATGGCGCTGCAATGGCGCAAACAGGCAAAGTAACAGGTACAGTAACCAACGCGCAGGGCACGGTTATACCCGGCGTTACCGTGCAGGTAAAGAACAGTACGGTGAGTACTGCTACCGATGCCGCCGGCAAATTCTCCATCAACGCAGCATCCACCGACAGCATCGAATTCAGTTCCATTGGATTTAAAACGCTGACAGTAGGAGTGGGCGGCAAAACAGAATTGCCTGTCACATTACAGGAAGAGGCCAATACCCTCAACAATGTGATCGTGGTAGGTTATACCACGCAACGTAAAAAAGACCTGACGGGTTCTGTTTCCACAGTCAACACCAGCGATATAGCAGGATTGCCTGTAGGTGGGGTGGACCAGATACTTCAAGGTAAAGCAGCCGGCGTGACCGTTACCCAAAATACCGGCGCGCCCGGCGATGGGGTAGTGGTACGCATCAGGGGTATCGGCACCATCAACAACAACGATCCCCTGTATATTATTGACGGGGTACCCACCAAAGATGGTATCAACCAGATATCACCCAATGATATTGAGTCCATCTCTGTGCTGAAAGATGCTGCTGCCGCCTCCATCTACGGAGCCAGGGCATCCAATGGTGTAGTGGTCATCACTACCAAAAAAGGTAAAACAGGAAAACCTAAGTTGAGCCTCAATGCCTACACGGGGGTGCAGCAACCGGTGAACCTGGTGAAAATGGCCAATACCCGGCAATATGTAACCGCTTTCAATACGGCTGCCGCCAATGATGGCCGGCAGCAAATACCGCTGGGCATGCTCGATACCCTGCCGGATGTGAACTGGCAAAAAGAAGTATTGAACGATGCCAACATGAGCAATATACAGCTGTCATTAAGCGGCGGATCGGACAATACCAAGTACCTTATCTCCGCGGGTTATTTCACGCAGGAAGGTATGATCATGAACTCTTCCAACGACCGCTTCAATATCAGGACTTCAATCGACAGCAGGATCAATGATATGTTTCGCGTGGGTGCCAACATCAACCTGGCCTACAACAAAACACGGCAGGTAGGTAGTTCCGGCGATGGCTTTGGATCGGGCAACCCCGGCGCCAGCGTAATGCGCTATGCCTTGTTCCGTTCTCCTGCCAGCCCTGTTTATGATAAGACAGGTACCCTGGTAGACATTCCCAATCCTTCTTCCTTTTTCGGTGATGGCCTCAACCCCGTTGGACTGGCGCAAAATACCGACCGTAATTTCAGGACCTCCTCGCTATTGGGAAATGTATACCTCGAAATAACGCCCATCGCACACCTGAAAGTGAGAACAGACTTCGGTACCAATTATATCATTACAGATTACAAACAATTCTACCCCACCTGGGGCAGTCCGCAAAGACTGCAGAACTCACCCAATTCATTGGCGCAATCCAATACCAACAACTTCAATTATAACTGGACGAATACGGCTACCTACGACTGGAAACTCGACAAACACCAGTTCAACTTCCTGGCCGGTACGGAGATCATCTTCAACCGTTCGCAATTGGTGAGTGCCTCCAATACCAATTTCCCCAACCAGTTGCCCAATTTCGTTTACCTCAGTAATGGAACAGGTATTACTCCGGGAGTCGGTGGCAATGAATCAAGCGCCTCTTTATCCTCTGTATTCGGAAGGGTAGATTACCAATATGACAGCCGGTATATCGCCGCCTTCAACTTCAGAAGAGACGGTTCTTCCAGGCTCGATCCTTCCAATCGATGGGGTAATTTCTATTCCGGTTCATTGGGCTGGCGCATCAGCAGTGAAAAATTCATGGAAGATGTGGACTGGATCTCCAACCTCAAATTACGTGGCAGCATTGGTCAACTGGGCAACCAGGAGATCAATTATTACAATTATACTTCCCTGATTGGCAGTTATGGTTATTATCCCTTTGGTACTACCGCTGCATCGGCCTATACCATTTACGCCAAAGGCAATCCCAATGTAAAATGGGAGACCAGCACCACCACCGATGTGGGACTGGACATTGGTTTACTGAAAGGCGACCTGAACATTACCATCGATTATTACCGCAAGGTCACCAGCGACCTGCTGGTCAATCCGGCTGATCCCAGCAGTGCTGGTACAGTAGCCTCTCCCGCCTGGATCAACAATGGTAAAATACTCAACCGCGGTTTTGATTTCGAGGTGGATTATAAAAAGGCCATTACCAAAGAATGGAATATTGGCATCAATGCCAATCTTTCTACCATCCACAACGAAGTATTGGAACTGGTCAACAACCAGCAACTGGCTTATGGCCGGGTAGACAATGGCATCTTCGCCACCGCTGTGGCAGTAGGTCAGCCCATTGGCGCTTTTTACCTGCTGGAACAGGAAGGTATTTTTCAAAATGCGCTGGAAGTATTTACCCATGCCAGCCAGGGTGCGAATATTCAGCCAGGTGATGTCAAGTTTAAAGATGTGAATGGCGATGGAAAGATCGATCAGAATGACCGGGTATTTGCCGGCAGCGCCATTCCCAAGTACACCTACGCTTTTACCGGCACGGTTGCTTATAAAGCATTTGACCTGAGCATCTTCTTCCAGGGCGTGCAGGGCAATAAGATATATAACCAGATCAATACAGATATCGAAGGTTTCTACCGCTCCTTCAACATAACAGAGCGGGTAGCTACCGACAGCTGGCATGGCGAAGGTACCAGCAATAGCCTGCCTCGTTTGTCATGGTCAGGTGCGCAGAACAACAAGATCACTTCCACCCGTTTTCTGGAAGACGGCTCTTACCTGCGCCTGAAAAATGTGCAGCTGGGATATAACCTGCCGAAGAAGTTCACTACCAAAATGAATATCGGTTCGGCCAGGCTGTATGTGAGTGGACAGAACCTGCTCACTTTTACGAAGTATACTGGTCTCGATCCTGAAATAGCCACCAGCGCCAATGCAGGAGGCGAAGGCGCCAAAGCCGCTGGTATCGATTGGGGCACTTATCCTTCATCAAGGATACTGACAGTAGGGATCAATGTTAATTTCTAACGGTTAAATCAATTTGCTATGCGCAACAAAATAAATTATAGCATACTACTTTCTGCGGCCTTGCTGGGAGCCACCGGCTGCAGTAAGATACTGGACCAGGATATACAGGGCAGTTATACGCCGGGTAATTATTTTACCTCTGATCAAAATGCATTGCTGGCCGTCAACGCCGCCTACCGGCCACTTACTTTCAATGCCGGGGCCAACAACGCCATCTGGGTATTGGGCGACGTAGCTTCTGATGATGCCATCAAAGGAGGCAATGAAGGTGACCAGGCCGATTTCGATGCCGTGGATAAATTCAATATCCTCACCACCAATTCGGCGGTAGAAGCAGTCTGGAAAAATTATTACAATGGGGTTTACCTCTGCAATGTAGTATTGGATGGGGTAACGGCCGACAACAAAGCCATCAGTGAAGCCACCCGCGTATCCTGTGTAGCGCAGGCGAAATTCCTGCGGGCTTATTATTATTTCATACTCGCCAATACTTATGGTAAAATTCCCCTGCACCTGAAGGTGGAGACGGCAGTAGAAGCGCAAACACCTGCCGTAAGCCAGGACAGCATTTATGCCCAGGTAGAAAGGGATTGTCAGGATGCCCTGGCCGGCCTTCCGGTGCCGGGCAGTGAGGACTTTGGAAGAGCTACGCAGGGCGCTGCCCTGGCCCTGCTGGCCAAGACCTATCTGTACCATACTTCCCTGGCCAACCACAACCAACTGGCCGTTCAAACAGTGGTAAAAGTAGAAGCGCTGGGATACAAGCTTACCAATAAGTATTACGACAATTTCAGCAGTGCCACCAAACAGAATACTGAAGCCATATTATCGGTGAACCATATTGCCGGTACATTGGGCCTCGGCAATGAGCTCAATGCCTGGTTTGCTCCCCGGTCACTCAATGGCTATGGCTTCTTTTATCCCACCCAGAGCCTGGTGGACAATTATGAAAAAGCAACGGGTGGAGAAGCAGATCCCCGGCTCGATTATACCCTGGCCAGAAGCGGTCATTCGTATTTTGAAACCCCTTTCGATCCCTCCTGGACCACCACCGGTTACATTACGAAAAAGATGGTGCAGCCTTTATCAGAAGTAGGAAGCAGTATAAAGAATGTAGGCACTGTTAACTATGAAGCCTTGCGCCTTGCCGATATATTGCTGGTAAAAGCAGAAGCGCTCAACGAAAGCGGTCAAAGCGCTGCCGCCCTGGCGCCTCTCAATGCCGTGCGCAAGAGAGCCCGCGAGTCTTACCTGTACGACAGTGGCTTACCAGGATTTGGTACCGTGCCTGCCGGCCTGCTGCCCGATATTGCGACCACCGATCAGGCACAACTACGTGATATCATCCGCAAGGAAAGAAGGTCGGAACTCGCCCTTGAATTCCAACGCTTCTTTGATGTGGTGCGGTATGGGAAGACCTATGCCGAGGCAGCGCTGAAGCCAGGTGCGCCTGCATTTAATTACGACAGCAACAAATGGTTCCCGCTGCCACAGTCAGAACGCGATGCTAATCCAAACCTGTTCAAATAATTGCTTCATGCCAAACAATAATATTATGCAAACCATAAAATGCATCAGCCGCTTTTTACTGGCAGCATCCATCATAGGTCTTGCTTCCTGCTCAAAGGATGATAACCCTACGCCTGATTACAACTCCAATAAGACTAGGCTTAAACAGGTCATCGATAGCCTTACGATGGTATCCGGCAAATCTGTCGAAGGTTCCAAACCCGGACAATATGTAATAGGCTCTAAAAAAGCCCTTGACTCTGTATTGTTGCTCGGCAACCAGGTATATACCGGCAGCTATACACAGCAGGAGGTGAACAATGCAGTGGGGAACCTCCTTGGTGCAGGAGCCACCTTCAGTACCAAATTGCTGCAGGAAGTATCGGTTGCCAATTTGATGGCCTTCTGGAAATTCAACGGCAATGCCAATGATTCATCCGGGCATGGTCACCATGGCGCCCTCGTTACCGGGCTCACCGGCAGTTCGGCCACCGTGGCCAAAGATGGAGGCGTATTGCCTTTGGCAGTGGCCGACCGCTTTGGAAGAGCGGGCATGGCCTACGATTTCAAAAGCGGTGCTACTGTTGAAGTGCCGTATAGCGCCGAGCTGAATCCGCAGAACCTCACCATCTGCCTTTGGGTGAAACGTCATACTACCAATGCCAGTAACTACCTGGTGTCCCTTAACCGCTGGAACGGGTACAAGTTCCAATTGCAAAGCAACAATTTCCCTTTCTTCACTTTCCAGGACTCGAACAATGGATACCACGATGTGGATGCCAACCCCGGCACCGTACCGCAGGATGTGTGGACACAGGTGGCCATCACTTACACCAATGGCAGTATGAAGTTTTATGTGAACGGCGACCTGGTGAAAACGGCAGCTGTGAATGGTACGCCCATCACCGTCAATCCGCCCGTGAATATGTCCATTGGCAATGAATTGCCGAAGAGTGTGTACAACCTCACCAGCGACAGCAATCCGAATTATTACTGGGGTGAAAGTTTTCTCAATGGTTCGCTCGACGATATACGCATCTACAACACAGCGTTGAGTGCAGCTGAGATACTGTCTATTTATACGCAGGAAAAGACGTTGTGATACCTGCAAAGTAATTGCCCGTTGATGAAAACTGCGCAGGCCGGTATACAACACAAGCCTGCGCTTCTCTAAAAGAATATGTAATGAAAGACATAGCAAAACGCTTTCCCGGAAACCCCCTGCTGTCGCCAGCCAGCCTCCAACCCAGTATCGAAGGATTGGAAATAGCCTGTTTACTGAATCCCGGCGTATTTCAATACGAGGGTAAGACATGGTTGCTGATCAGGGTGGCCGAAAGGCCAACTCAAAAAGAAGGTATCATATCCTTTCCGGTACTTACCAATACCGGTGGCATCACCATCATGGAAATACCCATCAATGATCCGGAACTGGATGCCAGTGATCCGCGGGTGATCAATTACAAAGGACTGGATTACCTCACTACGCTTTCTCACCTGCGCCTCGTGTGCAGTGAGGATGGGGTACATTTCTATGAGCCGGAAGGGTATCCCAAACTGACCGGGGAAGGCATCCTGCAAACCTTTGGTATTGAAGATTGCCGTGTAAGCTGGCTGGAAAATAAATACCACCTCACGTTTACGGCCGTATCGCCCAATGGGGTAGGGGTAGGACTGCGCACCACTGTCAATTGGAAGGAGTTTCAATCGCATGGTATGATGTTGCCGCCGCACAACAAAGACTGTGCGCTCTTCGAAGAAAAGATCAATGGTAAGTATTATGCCTTGCATCGTCCCAGTAGCGTAGACATAGGCGGCAATTTCATTTGGCTGGCTTCTTCGCCCGATGGTATCCATTGGGGCGATCACCGTTGTTTGCTCACCACCCGCAAGAATAGCTGGGACAGTAAACGGATAGGAGCGGGTGCTGCACCGATCAAAACCCCACAGGGGTGGCTGGAGATCTACCATGGCGCCAATGAGGCGCACCAATATTGCCTGGGTGTCTTTTTGATGGACCTCAACGATCCTTCCAAAGTGATCGCCCGGTCGGAGGATCCCATCATGGTGCCTTCTGCTGGCTATGAGTTGACAGGCTTCTTTGGCAATGTGGTATTTACCAACGGGCATATCGTGCAGCCCGATGGCGACACCATTACGGTGTATTATGGTGCATCGGATGAAGTAGTGTGTGCGGCTGACTTCTCTTTGGCAGTAATGCTATCATCTTTAAAATTCGACCATGCTCAATAAGTTGAAACAAGAGGTGAGGCACTTCAATGCCCAGCCCCATAATTTCCGCATACTAACGCTCACCAACCTGGTGTATGCCCTCGTATTGCCGGTGATAGATATTTTTGTAGCGGCCTATGTGATGCGCAACTCCAATGATCCCACCAAGGTGGTCATCTACCAGCTCACCATCTACACAGGCATACCCCTCACTTTTTTGCTCAACGGATGGCTGCTGAAGCATGTCAATATTCGCAAGCTCTATTCCGCTGGTATGATGCTGAGCGGTATCTCCATGATCATCATGATGTCGTTGAAGACCCTCGACCTGGTAGGCATCGGTGTGGCGGGGCTCACCATGGGATTGTCCTTTGGTTTTTACTGGGCCAACCGCGATTACCTGGCACTGGCCATTACCAACGACAGCAACCGTAATTATTACTATGGCCTGGAGACTTTCTTTTATACGATCATTGCCGTGGTGGTGCCCGTTTCTATTGGCTGGTTCATTGAATACTGGGGCGGCAGCGGACAGTCGCATACCGCCTACATCATCATTACGGCCATTGTATTTGCCATTACCGTTTGTGCTTCCATCGTTTGTTTCCGGGGCACTTTTACCAATCCGCAGTTAAAGAAATACGTCTTCTTTAAATTCCATCCCCTTTGGTACCAGTTATTGTCCCTCGCCATGCTCAAGGGGCTGGCACAGGGATTTCTGGTCACGGCCCCTGCTATGCTCATCATGCTGTTGCTGGGAAAAGAAGGCGCCCTGGGCTCTGCCCAATCCATTGGCGCCATCATTGCTGCTGTGATCATGTACATCCTGGGCCGGCTTACCAAACCTTCCGACAGGATCAAGATCTTTGCCGTGGGATTGAGTTTATTCGCGCTTGGCGCCATCCTCAATGGTGTTTTGTTCAACCAGGCAGGTGTGGTGCTGTTCATCCTCCTGCTGCTCATTGCCAAACCGCTGCTGGACCTGGCTTATTTTCCCATCCAGTTCAGGGTCATTGAAATTGTGGCGGCTATTGAAAAACGCACTGAATACGCTTATATCCTCAACCACGAATCAGGTCTGTATGTAGGCAGGTTTATCGGCGCCGGCACTTTTCTGCTGCTGGCATATGGTATTTCTACCGAAATTGCCCTGCGGTATGCCGTGGTCATCATAGCCCTCTTGCAGTTATGCTCAATATGGGTAGCGAAGGGGATCATTGCAAAAGGAAAGGTCTTGTCGCCCGATACACCGTCCAGCGAAGAAATAAAAGGCAAGGTATCGGAGGCGATGGTGTAGGGGGAAGAATACAGAATTTAGAATTTAGAATACAGAATATAGAATCCAGAATCCAGAATGTGGCAGTAGGTAATAATGAATTTATAAGTAGTAGGGTATCCCCAAAGCAAGCTGATACATTTAATTACGTCCTTGCATTGCCGATTGCCGATTGCCGATTGCCGATTGCCGATTGCCGATTGCCGATTGCCGATTGCC
>CBIHOV010000032.1:0-104412 GCA_966211765.1 uncultured Paraflavitalea sp. | reverse complement strand
GCTTTCAGCTCCAGGTAGCCATTGGTTTTTACGATCAGGTTGATCTCCAGCGGCTTTCTCCGTTGCTTTTCTTTGAAAGACTGCAGCAGGCTGATCACTTCTGTAAAGAATGATCCGTTGCGTCCATCGTGCAGGATCTCACAATAGCCATTGGAAAACTCCATGACACAATGATCTTTTAATACAACTACCGTGTCGTCAAAATTCACCCTCCTCTGCTTTCGCCTGAATTTGCGGTAAGTGTGAACGGATTGGATAAACGGGTTGTATTTTTCGCGAAATGCATTGAATGCCTTTTCGCCTTCTATATCATCGATGAAATCTATGCACGGTACCCCTGTAAAGCAATACATGTACAATGCTTTGCTGTCGATATAATACTTATCAAATATGCTATTGGCACTGATAATTCTCTGTTCTATAATTTTGTCCATTTTTAAAAGTTGAAATAGTTTAACCAGTAATTACCCTGCCTGTGTATTTACACGGGCAGACATTAAGGACTGTTCACTATTTCATTACAAGTGTGCGCATCGTATTTATTTTTTAGCACGGGTTGAAGGATTCGAACCTTCATGTCCGGATTTGGAGTCCGGGTTGTTTCCAGTTACATTAAACCCGTAAATGGCGGACGAAACTGGATTCGAACCAGTACATGCCCGGCTTCAACGGGCTGCTCTACCATTGGAGCTATTCGTCCTTTTTTAATTGCGGGAACAGGATGGATCGAACATCCGTTCTTCCGTTAACAGCGGAGCGTTCTGCCATTGAACTATATTCCCAAACAGGGTAATCAATCGGAAAGAGGCTTTTTACATTGCTCTACCACTGAGCTAATCCCGGAACTCCGGGATACAAGATTCGAACTTGTGTAAGATGCATCCCATCGAAGTATCTCTTTCCTACGACACCTGCTGACGGCTTAAGAAGATTCGAACTTCTGTCTGTACGTTCGTAGCGTACTATTCTTCCTTTGAACTATAAGCCGTGTTGGTTGTCCCTCCCGCCTTTCGGAGGGAAACCCTTTCCTCCTCATTCACAGTGAGGTATTTTTCCCGTTAAACTAAAGACAACGTTTGTCACCAGGCTCAGATTCGAACTGAGAACATCACAGTCAAAGTGTGATATGTTGGCCGGTTACACTACCTGGTATTGGTTAATTAATGGCAGTCTATACGGGATTCGAACCCGTTTCTCCGGATCGACAATCCGGGGTGTTGACCCTTACACCAATAGACTAATAAACAATAGCGGTAATAGGCAAGCAGTGTTTTTGTGTTTTCAAGACGAAGTAACACTGCTTTACGACACGCTATGTAGTCTGTAAGGGAATTGAACCCTCATTTCAGGAGTGAAAACCCTGCGTCCTGACCATTGAACGAACAGACCATAAAGGGCAACAAATCAAGAAGGGCTATTTTCCATACGGGGATCGAACCCGCATCTGTATTGTTCATACATGTTCTGCCAGTTGAACTAACGGAGCCGAAGTACCCCTTCTTTACGGCACCTTTGTATAGCAGGCAGGACTCGAACCTGCATCCTCTTCGTTCCAGGCGAAGTATCCAACCAATTGGAATGCTGCTATAACTGTTGAATGAGCTACAAACGCACAGCGACTGTTATCCTTGAGCTACCCTTCCTTACAGCAGGAGCAGGAGTTGAACCCGCGACCTCCCTGGTTTGATCTGCATCCTACCAGATTGCTCTTACCGAAGTAACGCTGCGCTACGGCATCATTCAATTTGTTTTATCAGGAGTAACAAGCGAAACAAAAACGGGGGTACGCAAACCGGGAATCGAACCCGGAACAGAAATTACTTCCTGTTTCCTCCCCCTAATTGGAGCGAAGTATTTCGTTTCTACGACATCCTAATGAATACTTTATTTACGATAACCTATTATCCAACTTTTGCATTTGTACGATATGCCTCTTAGCATGTTGAACCAGGAAACAGATGTAATGGTACACATCAATCTTACCAAGCCCGTTGACTGTCATCATGGTCTTGTACAAAACACCTTCTCCTTGTTTTATCTGATCCAGGAGGTCAAGACACTCCTTTATCTGCCGCTGCATATCCGCCCTCACGGTTTCAAGCGATGCTGTACCGCCCGGCTCCATGTGCTCCGGCCTGTGCCACTTGAATGCACCGGGTTGCCCAATTAATTCCAGCCTGTCCCAATCCAACTCATAATCATTCAGCAAATCCCGGTAGCTTTCAGCTCTGGACTTTTCCAATGCCTTTATGGTTCCCTTGCGTATCAAAATCAGCAAATAGTGGTTGGTGAGTGTTATATGTTCCAATATTTTGGCAATGCTCCATCCGCCATCCTGCGGCGAATAATATAATCTGTCATCCGGCACGCTGAACCAGCCATACACTTCATCAAAAGTGGTGGTGAGTTCTGTCTTAATCCTACTCATAAAATCCTCCTTCATCGTGTTTAACTTTTTGGAAAAGTAGCCTCCCACAGCATCGCGGAAGGGCTACTGTATCCTCCTTTTTCTGCAACTAGTATGTTTATAATTCTATTGAACCAATCATCTTCAAAGCGTCGTCTCCCTGATCAACAGCATTCAGCACGTCGAATATTTTATCACTCCAACCTGCCACCAGGTACACATCATCCCTTTCCACACTCAGCGGCACGGTGCCATATCCGGCCAGGTCAAACAGGTAGAGCTTTGCCTGTGGCGCGAAGCGTTTGTATTGCTTCCACAGACCGGCCATGCTCTCATTGCTGCTGTTGCTGTTCCACAACTGGCAATCGGTAAAGATCATCACTTTGTCTACCATCTTCCCCCGATCGATCAGGTCCTTTACTACCAGGTACCCATTGGTACTGTATCCCACTTCTCCTTCACGACGGTGAAACTCTTCTGCATTTGCCAGTATCTGTGTGCGTGGCAGGTTGATCACTTTCCACTTATCACCAAACATACCCGTGAGCACATTGCCACACTTGTTTTGCAGCAACATAGCCAGCATCAGACCGATATCGAAATTTTGCACTTTGCTTTTGTCGCTGATGGCTCTTTGCATACTTCCGCTCACATCGGCTGCTATCACTACGCTGGTGGCTTCATCATACCCGGTGATGTTAGCTGCGCTGTGCAAGACAGCCTTTTCCAACGCCTCGAGTACCGTGCTCACTTGTCCATGCTGCACACTTTTCAGTTCGCGGTAAGCACTCAGGAAACGGAATGGCAATTGCCTGCTCTTTTCGACAGCGCCTGCATTGGACAGGTATTCACATACCGCATTGATGGCTTCCGGGCATACATCAGCTTCCAGTATATTGCGCAGGTTGCGAAGTGTAGCCATATAACCCAGCCTTTTGCTGAAGATGAGTTCTTCCCACTTCTCACTGAAAGCGGCACGCTTCACGGCTTCGCTCACATACCTCAATTGACCCAGGGCGCTCAATTCCACCTCCCAGGTATAGGGAGTTTCCAGTTCATCCTGCACGATCTTATTGAACAAGGCTTGCTGGTCATCGTCCTTTGCCTTGGGGTGAACGAGGAACAACGCGTCTTTCAGGGTAACCTGTGCAGGCCGGTTGTATTTCGCAAACTGGTATTCATCAAACCTATTGAAAGCTGTTGCCAGTCCTTTCTGCACTTGCTTACTCAGTTTATTGAGTTGCTTAGTGCCAGTTCGCCCGTTGGCCTGTCCATACAGGGCCAGCAGCTCGGTTATCTCATCCGCACGCAATACTACCCGGCTGATCAGGCGGCTCACCAGGTTATCACCCTGGTGAAGCTTTGCCAGTTCTACCGCAAGTACCAGGGGTACGCTGCGCAGGTTCAATACTTCCCGGGCGTAGACGGCCAATCTGGCCACAAAAGCCGGGTTACATTTTCCGATCAAAGCGCGAATGCGCTCCAAGCGCTCATTACCGGATTCATAGTACTTGTCGCTCAGGGCTGTGGAGACCACAGCGGTGTAGAGTTCCATTTCCGGACTCAATACAAAAGCTCTTTCGCCTTCATAATTAAAGGCCGGAGCTTTTCTACGCATACTGGTATTAAATTTCATGGCTATACCCTCCTTACATTTTACTTTGACTGTGCAGGTTTACTGCAATGGTTCTTATTTAGCGCAATTCAAATTCTGCGGGGTGTTGTACTTTCCCAACGTTTGTATGGTTGGTGGCTTTATTTTTCCCCGTTCTGTTTCTTGTGATCAGTTCTATAATGAACCGGATCGTTAATACAGCTAGTATCAGCTTCATGGTTACCTCCTTTCGTTGTTGCTTATACGGGGCAACAAAAAACCCGGTCAATGAATTGACCGGGTTTGTATTCTTGACAACACAGTTTACAGCTGTGTTGGAATATATTCCGGTCGTTTATGTACTCGTTTCTGGTCAATACGATTGTTGTTCATGCCTTGCATGGTGAGGACATACCAAGGCTGACTGGAGCGCGTAAACGCTTCTGCCAGTACCATAAATCGTATGGTGATTGTTTGTTTCAGCATAGTTAAAAAACAAAAAACCCCGCGTCAGGCGGGGCTTTCGTTATATTTCGGTTTCGTAATTCTACAAATAACCTGGTAACATAACATGCCCCGCAACTCTGGTTAAATCCTGACCGGGATTAAACCATTTCGCTGTTTCAATATGCATTTGTATGCGTGACATGATTCTGTGTTTTAAATAATTTTAACAGTGCAAAGGTGTAATTATTTTTTTATTTCCACCAACTTTTTCTTAAAAATATTTTTTCGGCTATACTCTTCCGGGTTTATAGAGGTGATGCCGGATGGCATAAATGATGATGCCTGCAGTGTTCTTAACATCCATTTTTTCCATGATCTTCATACGTAGTCCTTCTACTGTTCGAACACTCAGGAATATTTTTTCTGCAATCTCTTTGCTGGTGAGTCCGTTACAGATAAAGGTAATAATATCTAATTCCCTTTCACTGAATTCGGGCTTGTTGTGGAGTTTGTGGGGATTGAATTTACTTTTGGCCACCATCTGGGCCAGTTTGTTGGAGGTATGGCGGCAGTAATAGGGCTGCTGGTTATATACAGATTTAATCGCTTCCACAATCTCGTATTTATCAGCATTCTTCAGCAGGTAGCCTTTGGCGCCTGCTTCCAGCATGTCTATAATGAGATCTTCTTCATCGAACATGGTAAGGGCAATGATGCCCACTTCCGGGTGATGTTCCGCGAGATAACGTGTGGCAGTAGCCCCATCCATATTGGGCATTTTAACGTCACTGATCACGATATCAGGCTGCAAGGCTTTTACGTGGTCAATCAGTTCTTTGCCGTCGGCTGCTTCGGCTATCAACTCAATATCTGGTTGTTTTACCAAAACCATGCGTAAGCCATCACGGTATATCTCATGATCGTCAGCAATAATCACCTTTATATTGCCGTGTATTTTCATACAAATAGGTTAGATTCAGACAGGGATGTCAAATGTATACATGGTACCTTTTCCGGATTCAGACTGGCAACTCAATTCGCCTCCCATCACCTCTGCCCGGCTTTGCAAGTTACGAAGTCCAAGGCCTGGATTATCTTTTACTTTTGTAAAATAATTGAATCCTTTGCCATTATCGGCCGTCATGAGCAAAAGCCGGTCTTCTTCAATCACAATTTTAATGATAAGGTAGGTGGCTTCTGCGTGTTTTACGGTATTGTGAAGGACTTCCTGAATAATGCGGTAGATGTTGATTTCCTTGTGCTGATCGAGATGGAGCTCCTGCTCGCAGATGAATTTGATCTGCAGGCCGTAGGTTTGCTGGTTATTGCTCACAAATTCCTCAATGGCTTTTTGCAGGCCTTTTCTGACCAGGGTATTGGGCATCAGGTTATTGGATATTTCCCGCAGCTTGCCGATGATGGTATCAATATGGGTGCTTGATTTCCCGATCACTTCCTGATCGCCGGGATCATCGGTGTCGAGGCTATTGATCTGGAGTTTAACGGCTGATAGCAGGGGGCCCAGTTCATCGTGCAGATCGGAGGCTATCCGTTTACGTTCTTTTTCCAATGTATCAATTTCGGCCTGTATCTTTTCTTTATTCATGCGCAGGCTCCTTCGTTGATAACGGATAATGGTAATGATGTAGTAGAAGAGGATGATACCTACTACTGCTATTACGATGAGAAGGGAGTCGTAAAGTTTTGCTTCCGAGGAATCCATAGTATCGCTACTGCATAAAGTAAATTAACCAGTAAATTAGTATAAACATTAATCTGCTGCAAGTTTGCCCTGAAACTCTTGCTAACATTTTGTCTGAATACAGATAGCGATGTTACATTAACGAGAATGAAAAAAGTATAGAATATAATGATCCCAAGGCAGATCAGAAATTTTGGATTGCGGAATATATTCCCCCGCTCATGTACCACCACCTTGTTAAAGGTACTGACACTAAAGAAAATAAGTGCAAAAGAATACAGGGTCAGGAAGTAATAATTCAATTCTTTGAATCCGTGAACAAAAAAGGAACTTATTACCCAGATGACAAAGAACAGCACAAGGATTGATATGAACACTGTTTTCTGCCGGTTAAAGAGGCCCCAGTTGTGGAAGAGCCAGGCAAAGAGACAGAACTCAATATAAGAGTAAATATGTAGGGCAGGGAGATGCAGGTCCGGCCGGTTGTACAGGGTGAAAATATGGGCCAGCAATTCCATCAGCACAGCAATGCAAGTATAATAGAAGAAGGGATAGTAAGCCGGATCGATCTTCCGGTACCTTACTATCCCTATTATAAAGGCAATTAGGATGCTTTGGCTTAGAACAAAGTGAACCGTGTTGTCCATTAGCAAAATATCATGGGGTATAAAATTAGAAAGCAACTGACATGACGGGCTGGATTAGTAACCTGATGAATCGCCGTAGCAAGGCGGTGCGCACTGGCCATATTCATAGCCACCATCGCCTCCATCACCAACCTTAGATGCATCGGTCGACATTTTCTTTACAAAAAGGTCTCTTCCGAGCTTGTCTACACCTACGAGGATCAGCCTCAGGTCTTGTTTGCCATCTTTTTTAATGGCAGTAGCGCCATAATAAACCCTGATGCCAACACAAGCGGTATCCTTCATCAGCTCCAATATGCTCCGCTTATTGTAGGCTTCAGAAAAGGGGATGAACAAGGTAGGCATTTTGATCTGCAGGGTATCTCTGATCGCGTCATAACGTTTCCTGTAGGCGGCAATAGAATCCCTGGGAATAAAGTGGTCCCTGATACCCAGTTCGGAAGTGTCTATAGGATTGGGGATCCAGACACCATCTCCCTTGGGTCCTCCGCAGGATACGATCAAAAGCGATAAGCAAACTGCCCCGGTCATTAGCAGGGTCAACGGCAAAAATGATTTTTTGAGGTTAGTTGTCATAAAACTGATTTTTGAGGTTTAAACAGTCAAACAGTGGCTAAAGATATTCGTAAACATCCAGCCACCCTTCACGTAGAACTACTTATTTTACCTACACACTTTACGATCTACTTCCGGTACTTCATCGCTTGGCAATGCTGATTTATTATAACAACTTTGGTATTCTTAATTTTTTGACCCGCCTTAATTCGATAGCAAGCTCCAGCCCTAAACCGTATTTTTTACTGTGCGAATGAACAAATCACTTAAAACTGTGCACCATGAAACGCCAACAGCCACCTATCGCCAAACAAGCACCAGCACTTGCTATTGACCGCAATACTTCTCCGGCTTTAATAAACCTGGGCAATTCCCTGGAGATCATGAGAGGGTATAACCTTGAAAGGATACAGGAGCTAAGTATCCGGTTGAGGGGATTGAACCTAATGGAAAATGCCCGGGAGATCTCGGCTGTATGCCATGAGATCATCCGGGCAAAGAAAGCATTGAATAAACTCAACCTGAAGGCAGGCTACCTGGCTTAGCCTCATGGCGGGTTAGAATAATCTTCCCTGCTCACCAGGCCTTCTGAACTGCGAGCAGTCGAGCTCCAACCTTTCATGGTTCAACCCATATTTGTGGGTGTATTTTTTGTATTGCATGGCTACCATTTCGGCAATATTGCCTTCCCCACGCATACGTGTGCCAAAGCGGCTATCGTTGACCTTACCATCGTGACTGGCTTCTATCATATGCCATACTTTATCGGCGCGGTCGGGGAAGTTCTTATAAAGCCAGTCGTGAAACAGCAGTTTAATGGCTCCGTTGAGCCTGATGAAGGTGTAAGCAGAAAAGGTAGCACCGTTCTCACTTGCTCTTTGGATGATATTGTGCATATCATGTTCATTAAGCCCTGGTATCATGGGACCCAGCATTACGCCCATCCTCACACCGGCTTTGCTCAGTTCATTAATGACCCGAAAGCGCTGGGAGGCGGTGGTGGTACGGGGTTCCATCACGCGGCGGAGGTCTTCATCGAGGGAAGTGATGGACACCAGTGCACTGACGAGGTTCTTTTTGGCCATTTCCTGCAGTATATCCAAATCGCGCAGGATGCCGGCATTCTTGGTAATGATACCAACGGGCTGGTTAAATTCGAGGCAAACCTGGAGGCATTGGCGGGTAAGTTCAAACTTCTTTTCGGCGGGCTGGTAGCAGTCTGTATTGCCACTGAGGCTGAGGGGCACACATTGCCATTTGGGGTTCTGTAGGAACTTTCTCAGTAATTGTGGCGCGTTTTTCTTTACGATGATCTTTCGTTCAAAATCAAGTCCGGCACTGTATCCGTAGTATTCAAAAGAGTTGCGGGCGTAGCAATAAATGCAGCCGTGCTCGCAGCCCTGGTAGGGATTCATGCTGTAGTACATACCCACATCGGGGCTCTCTACTTTATTGACAAAGCTTTTGGCTTGTTCTTCGAGGTATTGTGTGGCTACATTGGGATCGGACCAGTCGTCAATAGATTCTATGTGCTCCCTTACTCTTTCGTTTTTCAGGAACCTGTTTTTGGTATTGATCTGGGCTCCTCTTCCTTTGAGGTAGGTATCGGGTGTTTCTTCCTGTGGTGTTTCCATTGTATTAATCTTTTAGTTAAACACACCCTCCCGTCCCGGCAGGCACCTGTGGAAACAGGCGGGCCAGCGGGGACAGGAATCAGGTTAGGTGTGTAATGCTGCTGAAAAAGCTCAGACAAACAACTCCCCTTGTTTGGTACTTACAGGCAGGTTCATAAACTCAAACCGCTGTGCGATCTGATAGGTTTTATCCCCTGCTCTTCGTTTCAGCAATAACATGCTATCCGCAATGAA
Source organism: uncultured Paraflavitalea sp. (assembly GCA_966211765.1). GTDB lineage: Bacteria > Bacteroidota > Bacteroidia > Chitinophagales > Chitinophagaceae > Paraflavitalea. Next base: position 95,192 of record CBIHOV010000032.1, on the reverse strand, counting down.
CCGTCCGGTAAAGTGACGGTGGGAATATTCGAGCCATCCCTTTTCATACTGCCAGGGCAGGAGTTTGCGGGCGATGGCCAGGTGCGGATCGTCTAAGAAATGTGGTTTGTGTTCATTGTCCAGTTTCATGAGGCGTTGCGATCCCTTGATCTCGCGGACCAGGTTTTGTATGGGCAATTTGGTAGTGACGTTGATAAACAGGGTATGACTGGGAAAGCTGCCGTAGTCTTTCAGCTCTACCTTGAATGGGTGATATCCCATGGCTACTGTTTTGAGCCGGTTGACGATACGCTCTTCCATTATTTCCAGTTGGGTAAAGGTGGCCAGTGCGAGGTGCACTTTGGCTGCCAATGCCGAGGGGGCCTGGTATGTTTCATAAAAATCTTTGCGTGCCTGCAGCACCCGGTTGCGCAACTCTTCATGTGGCAACAGTACCAACATGTATTCATTCAGCCTTAGCTGACTGGTGTAGTCGTCATAAAAAGCCCTGGGAGTGCCATGTACTTTTTTAACTGGGTTTATTTGCATTTTTTTCATAACATTTTTTTAGAAGGTTTATATCAGGCCACTTCTGACCAGGGCTGGGAGCCGGGGGCGAAGGGAAAGACATTGATCATTTTACAGTTATCGAATTGGTGAGCTCTTCTCAGCAATCGCAGATCATTTACCATGAAGGACTCATGAAAGGTTTTTTGGGAATAGTTGAACATGGCCTTCGTGTACACAGGTTCAGGCAGGCGGGGTGCTATGCTCAGGTGCGGTTTGGCCATGAGCCTTACGGGCGGGCAGGAGGAGGAGCGTACCAGATCGTCTACTGCCTTTAGTTTTTGAGCCAGGTGTATAAAGGGTACGGGATCCTGCACTCTTAAATAAATGGTGTGTGGCGGGAATCCACTGTAATTATTCAGGGTAACGAGGAAGGGGTGATGCTGGTCGCAAATACGTTGTATCCAGCGTATTAAAGTGTCTTCCATGGCCTCCCTTGCCAGGAAGCTGGCCACTATAATATGCGGGCCCGATTTGATGGCCGTTTTTTCGTGGTATTCATCATAAAATTCCTGTTTCTGCGCCAGCACTTTATCCTGTACTGCTGCATCGGGATTTACCACCAAGAGGTATTCATACAGGCCGTATTCTGCCCAACTTTGGTGTGTATTATTTTTTGCAGGTTCCATAAATAAATTTTTACCTGATCATTAATTTAGCATAAATTTACTAAATTATTTAGTAGATCAAAATTAATTTTTATGGAGGACGAACTTTATTACAACCCTGCATATAAGGGCTCCAAGAAATACAACCAATGGGAAGTGAAGACTGCTGATGCAACCGGATTTGGCGCTGCAGCAGATGATTATATGGAAAGAGGCATTGATCTCAATGAGCAATTGATCCATAATAAGCCGGCCACTTATTTTATGCGTGTACGTGGCAATGCGATGGTGGATGCCGGCATTCATGATGGCGATATCGTTATTGTAGACCGTAGTGTGAAGGCGGTGAGCGGCAAGGTAATTATAGCCGTATTGAATGGTGAAATGCTGATCCGCCGGATGGAGAAAACATTTAATAAATTAAGGCTTATACCGGAGACCGCTAAACTGGCAACCATTGAAATAGACCCCTCCTGTGATTCCTTTGAAGTATGGGGGGTGGTAACCTGGGTGATCCATGCGCCATAAATGTAATTGTGCAAAATATTCAAAGAACTGTCCATGCCATTAAACCTATCCTAAGGACAGGGGCCGACTAAGAAGTGAGTGAAACATACAGGTAAGTGAATCAGAAAAGCACCTTTAGTATAACCTGGAATGAATTGTTTTATACGAACACTTTTGGTCGGCCCATTTTTGTGGTGAGTTGCGAATCGTTTGCTTAGATAGCAGATTACAAGGAGGGGAGCGTCGAAATGATAAATGCAGCATTAAAAACAAAAACGGATGAAAGCAATTGTTGACTGTAACAGTTTCTATTGCTCCTGCGAAAGGCTTTTCAGGCCTGATCTCAGGAAGCATCCTGTGGTGGTGCTCAGCAATAATGACGGGTGTATTGTATCGCGCAGTGATGAAGCCAAAGACCTGGGCGTTCCAATGGCTGGTCCTTATTTTCAGGCTCGTCCCATTATCCAGCAACACAATATTTCTGTTTTCTCATCCAATTATCATCTTTACGGCGATCTCAGTTGGCGTGTAATGGAGACATTGCGCTCGCTTTCGCCCATGGTGGAAGTATATTCAGTAGATGAAGCATTCCTGGACCTTAGTCATGTGCCTGTTGATGAACTGGAGTCTGCAGCACTTCATATTCGCCATACCGTGGAGGAGTGGACAGGGATTTCCGTTTCTGTAGGGGTGGCACCTACCAAAACGCTGGCCAAGCTCGCTAATTACCTCGCCAAGAAAAACAAATCTGCCAGCAATTGCATCAAAGTACTGGCTTCCCCGGAGCAGCTGGCCCAGGCCCTGCAAAGCACCCGGGTGGGCTATGTGTGGGGAGTGGGCCGTGCTTTTGCCAATAAGCTCATCAACCAGGGTATTACCAGCGCCTGGGAATTGAGTACAATGCCGGAAGAATGGGCCCACCGGCATATGGGTGGCATAACGGGCGTGCGGCTGATACGGGAGCTGAAAGGCATTCCCGCTATAGACCTGGAAGAACCGTTGAAAGTTAAAAAGATGATCGCCACCACGCGCATGTTTGGAGAACCGGTGGGAGATATCGGCTCCATCAAGGAAGCAGTGGCCACCTATACTACGCGGGCAGCAGAAAAACTGCGCCGTCAACACAGTGCAGCCAAAGTAATCAGTGTATTCATCGTAAGCAAGGAACAAGACCACCTGATCGACTTTCACCACGGCGCTTCTATCGGCACCCATACCACTTTGCCCATCCCCACTTCCAATACGCAGGAGTTGATCAAGCCGGCTGTGGACCTGGTAGATCAGTTATTTACGCGAGGCAAGGAATATAAAAAAGCCGGGGTGATGCTCAGCGGGCTGGTGCCGGATGAATCGATACAAGGAAATTTGTTTGTAACGCCTGAAAAGAACAACAATCGCTTTTTAATGGACATCGTGGACAATGTAAACTTCAGTATGCGGGATGATATATTGAAGTTTGCCGCGGTAGGCACGACCCGCAACTGGAAAATGAGGCAGGAACTGCATAGTTCCCGCTATACCACCCGATGGGATGAATTATTCGAAGTGAGTTAAAAGTGTAACTTGCTCAAAAAATAATTCATGCGGCTTGCATCCTTATTCCTGCTATTGCTATCGCTGAATAGTTCCGCCCAACAACGCCCCAATATACTGTACATCATGAGTGATGATCATGATGCCGATGCTATCGGCGCATATAATAAAACATTAATAGCCACTCCTCATATTGACCGCCTGGCCAAAGAAGGCATGCTGTTTAAGCGGGCTTTTGTAGGCAATTCCATTTGTGGTCCTTCGCGTGCTACACTGCTCACCGGCCAGCACTCGCATAAGAATGGATTTCGTGATAACCGCGACCGGTTTGATGGTACCCGCGATAATATGGCAAAGGTGATGCAACAGGCCGGCTACCAGACAGCTGTGGTAGGCAAATGGCATTTACAATCTTATCCTACAGGATTCGACTACTGGAAAATTGTACCAGGACAAGGATTGTACATCAACCCGCGCATGATCAATATGACGGGCGACACGACCACCATTAAAGGCTATGCCACGGATGTGATCACAGATGAAGCACTGAACTGGCTGCAGCACCGGGATCCAAATAAACCGTTCCTGTTACTATTGCATCACAAAGCACCACACCGCTATTTCTTGCCGCCGCTTAAATACATTGAGCAATACCAGGATAAAACCTTTCCGGAGCCGGCCACCTTGTATACGGACACGGCAGGCCATGGCAAAGCCTGGCAACTGCAAACGATGAGCATCCTGCCTGATCTCAAGCTTTCCAGCGACCTGAAAGTTGACCCCAAGTACCTGATGAATATCCCCGCACTGAAGCCGGATTCGGCTGAGGCGGCGTATTACCATAGCATCATGAACCGGATACCCGAACCAGACCGCAGCCGCATTAAAGCTATCTATGCAAAGCGGGGAGAGATCATTCAACGGGAACAACCCTCCGGGAAAAAATTATTACGGTATAAATTCCAATGGTACCTGCAAGATTACCTGGCCTGTGTGGCCAGTATCGATGAAAATGTTGGTCGCGTTCTGGATTGGCTCGACAGCGCCGGCCTAACCAGGAATACGGTGACGATGTATACAAGCGACCAGGGCTTTTATCTTGGTGAAAATGGCTGGTTCGACAAAAGATGGATGTATGATGTTTCCATGCAAACGCCTTTATTGGTAAGATGGCCAGGGCATATTAAACCCGCTTCGGTAAGCAATGCCATGGTGCAGAATATAGACTTTGCACCCACTATGTTGGCGACTGCAGGAGTAGCTGTTCCCAGCTGGATGCAGGGATTGAATTTGGTGCCTGTACTTACGGGCAAGCTGGCAAAGCTGAACCGCCCCCATCTGTATTACCATTTCTACGAATACAAGGCAGATCATACGGTGTTGCAGCACTTGGGAATACGCGGTGAAAGGTATAAGCTGATCTATTTCTATACGGTAAACGAATGGGAATTTTATGACCTGCAGAAAGACCCTCAGGAGCAACAAAACCTTATCGGCTCTGCCGTGCACCAGTCGATCATTGCCAGGATGAAGAAGGACCTGGTAGCATTGCGTAAGCAATATGAGGACAATGAGCCGGCGGGTGAGTTGAAATAGGTTATTGGTTACCTTGAAACAACTTTTCCAACCAGGGTGAGCCGCTTTTTAAAAGCGACCCACCCTGGTTATTTTTAATCAATCAAAGAAACTGATCTGGGTACCGCCTGCGGGTTTAGTGGGCTGGATAAACTGTGGCTTCTGCAGGTGCAGGTCGCAGGCCGGGTTGATCTTGTCAATGATATAGGCCACGAGTTCCGGACAATACATTTCATCGGGCATGTGAATGAAAAAGTAAAGCTCTTCCAGGCCATTGTTGATCCAGTGTATAATACGATCGGCCCAGGCATCAGAGCGGGTGTAATCTGTTGGATGGAGCAGGTTGCATACAAAGCGCACAAATGTTTTAGGGACGGGCAAATGCATGTGCGCACAATCCCTTCTGCCGGCGGTATCGGTAATCACAGCTCCCACATTCAATGACCGTAGGGTATCAAATAACTCCTTGTTGATGATGGGGTCAGAGAACCATTGGGGATGCCGTACTTCGAGGAAGAAGGAGAGGTCTGTTGGCAGAGAAGCCAGGTATTTAAATAAAGCATCCCGGCGGTTGGGTGCATAGCTTTCGCTGACCTGTAAAAATATGGGGCCCAGGTGCTCACCCAAAGCCAGAACTCCTTCCAGGAAGGCGGAGGTTTGGTCGAAGACATTGTTGAAGTTGCTGTAATGGCTGATGAGCTGGGGCACTTTGGGACAGAATTTGAAATCTTTGCCGGCCGCTTTGGCCGCCCATCTGCCGATCTCTTCCGGCGTGTATATTTTGTAATGGGTGGCATTGAGCTCGGCCCCATTGAACTGTTTCATATATTGCTCCATATAAGCAACTTCCTTAGTGCCTTTTGGATACAGCCTGCCTATCCAGGATTTGTGGCCCCAGCGGGGAACGCCCATATACACCTGTGGGCGGGTGGCCTTTTTGCCGGTTAATACCAGGCTATTACCGGCCGGTTCGGCCGGGAGGGTAAAGTCGATGCTATTGAGCTGATCCTGGGGAAGCTTTCCAAAATCCATATAACTATTTTGTGGGCCCAAATCTACTTATAATGTTTTAGGATACAAGTGTTTAGCCCTTTCTTCCGGGGTCAGGATAATGTTCAAACAATCAATTGGTTAGCATTTTTTTCGCATCTTTAAAATATACGGGGTCTTTGTGCGTCTACCTTTTTATACAATGGAGAAGACCCTGACGATAACACCGGGCATGGCTGGAGAAACGAAACGCAATATCACCCAGGTCATTAATGACTACAGCAAAAGGCTGATGGGTTTTATTCGTAAGCGGGTGACCAATGAGGCTGACGCCGAGGATGTGTTGCAGGATGTGTTTTACCAGTTTGTGGGTAATACGCAGCCCATTGAACAAATGAGTGCCTGGCTATTTACGGTAGCCCGCAACAAGATCACGGACCGGCAGCGCAAACGCAAGCCGGAGGCACTGGAAGATGTATTCCGGGATGAAGATGGTGAAGAGTCGATCAACTGGAGCGAGTTGTTGTTTGATGCTACAAATAACCCGGAACGGGAATACCTGCGCACGTTGTTTTGGGAAGAATTGAATACCGCCCTGGACGAATTACCTGCCGAACAAAGAGATGTGTTTATCAAGCATGAGATGGAAGGCACTCCTTTTAAAGAGTTGTCGGAGCAAACGGGCGAAACAGTGAATACGCTGATCAGCCGGAAGCGTTATGCGGTGCTCCATCTGCGTGAGCGATTGAGTGTATTAAAAGATGAATTATTAAATTATTAACCCTATAAATGAGTGTTATGAGACCAAGTATGAGACATAGAAGATCCAGGGGAGGAAAAGCATTCATGATACTGGTATGTGTGGTAGCGTTTATATCGCTGTTCAGCTTTATCGTGATGAAATTATGGAATGCTATTTTACCAGATGTATTGCATGTAAGTACGATTACTTTCTGGCAGGCAATGGGCATCCTGGTATTGTCAAAGATATTGTTTGGCGGCTTTGGAGGCTGGGGGCATAAAAAGCATGAATGGAAGAAGAAATTAGGTGAGAAATGGCAGGATATGACACCTGAGGAGCGTATGAAGTTTAAAGAAACATTCCAAAGCCGTTTTGGCCGCCGCTGGTGCCCTCCGGGTTATGACAAGAACGAAACCCGCAAAGATGAAGCTGTCAAAGAGCAACCCGGCATGGCTGCCGAATAAACGACATTCCTGATTCAACTGCCAGATATGGACATCCTAGTTTTCAAAACCAACCTCCGCTACCGGAAGCATATCCATCAAATTAGTTCACACCTGGATTCCCTGCAGGGTATTATCCGGTGGAATGTGGACATGCATGATAAGGACAGGATATTGCGGATCGAAGCGCAAAACCTAAGTCCGCGGGTGATTGAAAATACCCTGAGCCATGCGGGGTATTCCTGCGAAGAGCTGGAGTGAGGGAGGAAAATAGATGCCGACCTACCAGGCCGATCCGGCCGATAACTTAATGATATTACTGCCGACAGTTTGTCACTTTTTTCGTAACTTTCTTTTATGGTCTTAGGTACAATTTATAGCATTCCATTCAACGGCAGCGACTCCTTTCCTGCCGATAGCTGGACGACTATCCTGCCCGTCCCTTCAGGGCGCTTCGGCCTTGGAATCCTTCAGCAAGGCAACAAAAATACCTTTCAGTTTACTTTCGGTTTACTTGCAGTTTACTTCCGGTTAGCTTTCGGTTTACTTCCCAGTAGGTTGATCTTAGGCTAATCTATGGCTTATCCCTACTTTATCCCGGGATAATCTTTTGCATATCCTGCACTTTTCATTACCCCATGACGAGCCAGGGCCTACTATAGGCCTTGCTTAAAAATCAGCCATTCTGGCAGCATTTATTACCTATCTGATCTTAGGGAAAGTTATACCAGTGACCTTACGGAACATGTCGACGGCATAGAGATCGGTCATGCCGGCAATGAAGTCCACCACGGATTGAGTGTCTTCATACAGTTTATCCGGCTGGCCGGTGACCACAAATTGTTTGGAGATGAGTTGTAGTAATTTAAAGGATTTCGCAGAGGTGGGGGTAACCACGGCAGTAAAAAACTCTTTGAGTAATTCACCGATCACATTGTAACCTGCGATCTCGATTTCCACCACAGAGCGGTGGTTATAAATATGAGCTACAGAAAATTCATCAATGCTTTTTACCAGCTTCAGTTCCCGCTCCGGTAAATAATCGATCAATGCTTTTTGTACTCTACCGTTGAGGAGTTCTGTTTCTTTTTCCATGAACACGGTACTCACACGGTTGATGAGCAGGTTGATCAGTCTCGCCCGCAGGAATTCTACTTTCTTGTTATCATCACTGATCTTGTTGAAGGTCTCTTCAACGCGTTCACGCGCATCATAGCCTTCACCACCGTCAAAGAAAGCAAGGAAAAGGTCTTTGAGGGTTTGAATGGAAATGATGTTGAGGCGGTGGGCATCTTCAAAATCAATAACGCGATAGCAGATATCATCGGCCGCTTCCACCAGGTATACAAAGGGATGGCGGGCGTAGATATTCTTGCCGGGCTCCAGTTGAGGAATACCCAGTTCCTCAGCAATGTGCTGATAAGTATTTATCTCTGAATCGAAGAAGCCCGATTTTTTGGTAACGAGCTGTTGTTTGTTGAACCCGCTCAGGGAATCGGAAGGATACTTAATAATGGAAGCCAGGGTAGCATAAGTAAGGCGGTAACCCCCGGTGGTATTTTCACCAAAGGTTTTGGTGAGTGTACGGAAAGCATTGGCATTGCCTTCAAAGTAGAGAAAGTCACGCTGCTGGTTAAGCGTGAGCTGGCTTTCAAAACGAAGTTTAGCCTCGCCGGTCAGTTCACGGAAAAAAGTGCGGATGGCATCTTCGCCAGAATGGCCAAAAGGGGGATTGCCTATATCGTGGGCCAGGCAGCCGGCCGCTATGACGGAAGGGAGTTCATATTTATAGAACTCTTTGAAATCTTCTCCTTCATTGGGGTATTTGGCGGCGAGGGCATCGCCCACGGCCTTGCCCAGGGAACGCCCTACGGACGCAACTTCCAGGCTATGGGTTAAACGGTTGTGTACGAAAACGGATCCTGGCAAGGGAAATACCTGTGTTTTGTTTTGCAAACGGCGGAAGGGAGAGGAAAAGATGATGCGGTCATAATCCCTCAGAAAGGAGGTGCGGAGGGCATCGGAATAAGTAGTCGATTTATTTTCAGAGCCTGTACGCCGTGTGCTGTAGAGTTGCTGCCAGTTCATGCGTAAAGATAACCGGATTATACTTGTAGGATTGCCCCTTCAGGGTAATGTTGATTTTTTGTGGGTAGCGAAGACAGCCCGGGTTTTACTGGTATTTCCTCATTAGCTGATAGAGCACCTTATCATCGGGTGGGGTGAGTTCGCGGCCCAGGGTATCCTGCAGGAAGTGCCGCCTGAAGGCCCGGATAGCGGCGGTGGTATCGGCCAGGTCATAACCTACGAGGCGCAAAGCCAGGAGGCGGTCGAAGGAAGGGGGCAAGACTACATTGGTGGTATCATCGTACCACTGCCCAAACCCGCGCTGCGCCAGGCGCTGCCAGGGGAAAAACACATTGGGATCAACTTTACGCTTGGGCGCTATATCGCTGTGACCAATAAAGTTGCCGGCAGGTATGGCGTATTTCCTTTTGAGGGTATCCAACAACTTAAGCAGGCTCACGATCTGCGCTTCGGCAAAAAGTTCATAGCCATTATTGTCCAGCTCTATTCCAATGGAGGAAGAGTTGATATCTGTATTGTTGCCCCATTTGCTGATACCTGCTTGCCAGGCACGCAGGTAATCATTGAGCATGTGGTGAATGGTGCCATCTTCACAGATCACATAATGGGCGCTCACTTTGGTACGCTCCAGGGTAAAGGTCTTGAGCGTTTGCTCGCAGGAGTTTTGGGCCGTGTGGTGGATGATGACAAAATTGGGTTTCCGCAGATCGAAGTTGACAGTGCCTACCGAATATTTTGGGGACAGGATGGAGTCCATCGTTATGGGCGGCGGCAGGGGCTGCAGACTTTTAGAAAGGGATTTGGACTGTTTCTTATATACTTTGTTGGTACCAGCGTAAGGATTGGGAGAGCAACTGTTGATAGCTGCCATAAATGAAAGGCAAATACAAACAATGGGCAATAGCCTGGCTAAAGCTTGCATAAACGGGTGAATTTTATTACTTCCTGCGTTGGGGAGGTCCGTATCTTCTTTTGTTGTTGCTACTTTTTGAGCGGAATGATGAATGGCTTGCCCGGTAATCCGGTACGGGACCGAGTTCCTGGGGAACCATGGATTTTTTAACGGGCTTACCCAGCAGGGCTTCAATATCGGCAAACCGCCTTTGTTCTTTTTCGCTTATGAATGTAATGGCCATGCCATCGGATTCGGCTCTTGCTGTACGGCCGATACGGTGGATATAGTCTTCGCCGTCATGCGGCACATCATAATTTATAACCAGGTCAATATTGTCGATATCAATACCGCGGGAGAGGATATCGGTAGCCACGATTATGGGCGTACGTCCGCTCTTGAAGTCCAGCAATACATTTTCACGGTCGGCCTGCTCCAGATCGGAGTGCATTTCGGCTATTTTGAACCTTGCTCTTTGAAGTTCCCTGTTGAGTTGCTTTACATTCTGTTTGCGGGAGCAAAAGATGAGTACCATTTTAAAATGGGTATTCCGCAGTATGTATTGTATCAAAGGAAGTTTCTGTGGTTCGTACACAACAAATGCTTCCTGTACTATCTTTTCCGGTGGTTTGGAAATGGCAATATTTACTTCGGCAGGATTGTGAAGTATCTTCTTAGCCAGGGAACGGATCTTCTCGGCCATGGTAGCGGAGAACAACAGGTTCTGACGCTTGGCCGGCAGGTGGGATATGATCTTCATGAGGTCATCATGAAAGCCCATATCGAGCATCCGATCGGCCTCATCCAATACCAGGTATTGAAGGCCGGTGAGCTTTACATAGCCCATGTTGAGGTGAGCGATCAGGCGGCCGGGAGTGCAGATCACAAAATCCACTCCTTTGGAGAGTGCATTTTTCTCTGTGTTGAAGTTCATCCCGTCGTTTCCTCCGTATACAGCAATTGAACTGATGGAAGTAAAATAAGACAGTCCTTCCAGGTTCTGGGCTATCTGAATAGCCAGCTCCCGGGTGGGCACCAGTACGATGCAATTTACCTGTCCGTCGTTGCTGTGCTGGAGGAGGCGGTTGATGATCGGCAGGAGGAAGGCTGCCGTTTTGCCTGTTCCGGTCTGGGCGCAGGCGATGATATCGCGGCCCTCTAAAATGATAGGAATAACCTGCTCTTGAATGGGTGTAGCAACCTCATAACCAGTCGATTCTATGCTTTCCATCAAGGCGGGATCAAGTCCAAATTCTGTAAAATTCATTAAACGAATTGAATATAAATACGATGTTATCTAAAAACCAATTCCTGTAAAGATAACATAAAAAATCCCCCTTTATAAAAAAGGGGGATTCGGGGCATTATGCTTAATCTCCTATTGCTTATTTAAGGCACCTTTCGACAGGCTCAAGGTGACATTTGGTTTCGACGCGCCCAGGGTAACAATTAGTTACCACCGAGGCCACCGCCACCGCTGTTGACACGTTTGTTTTCATCTTCCATACCAGTTTTGCGCTGGCGGGCTGCTTTTACTTCATTGCTACCGAATCGGTAGGTGAAGTTGATCTTGAACTGACGGCTTTCCCAGTTACCATTCGCCCTGGTGTATTGGCTACCTAAATCACTAACTCCTCTCCACTTCATGGTCTTGAACATATCACTTACGGCGATCTTCACAGTTCCCTTGTTCTTCAGCACAGCCTTGGACAGACCACCATCCAGACCGCCCATGCCAATGGCTTTAAAGGTACCCTGGTAAATAGAAGGAGCGGTATAGAATCCGCTCAGTTCACCTGTCCAGCCTTTACCAAGGCGGAAGGTTTGCTGTGCGTATACATTGAACGAGAAGACGTCGAGGTCTATTTTACCCAGCGGACCTTTATCAGCTTTGTACCTGGAGTAATAGGTGTTGACATTGGCAAACACACTGTACCATTTGTACTGGAAGGGGTAGCTGACGTTAAGGCTCACGATATCCTGCTTAGCGAGGTTTTCAGTAGTAATATAACCTTTCGATTTTTCAGTTACGCCCAGTATCTGGGAAAAGATGTCCTGTACGTGGCTATAGTTCAACGTCGTAGTAAGGGTGTACTTGTATACGTGCGTGATACCGTAGCTGTTGGTATACTGCGGCGTAAGATTGGTATTACCTTTTTGATAGGTATACTCGTCGAGCCTGAATTCAAAGGGATTCAGGTTCTGATAAGCCGGGCGGTCAATACGACGGCTGTAAGTGACCGTAAACTGGCTCATCGGGTTCTTGTTGAAAGTAACGGCTGCACTGGGGAAGAAGTCAGTATAGTTACGTTTAAAAGTAGAGTCATAAGGTACATATTCGTCCTTATCATCATCCCACTTCAATCCTTCAGAAGTACCTTCGGCATTGGTATTTTCAGCACGCAGGCCTAATTGCACCATAAATCCTTTGAAAGGCCTGTTGTAGTTTACATACAACGCATTGATATTCTCTTTATAATCGAAATCATTGCTGCGCCCCTTATCAATTTCCTTACCTGTATTGTACACATTGTAGGTAGCAAAATCATTGGCTGTTTGTACATAAGAGACTTTACCTCCTACGCCAAGACGGCCTTTCTTAAAATTCTGCTCGTAATCTGTTTTGAAACTATAAATATCGATATCGGAAGGCGCGATCATATTAAAAATACGCTCTGAAAGAACGGCTGTCTCAGTAGGATTATAATATACATTGGGCTGCATCTGGTCGTTCTTGATGCGGTACAGACCATAGTCGGCATCCATGCTCAGCTCACGGCCAGCTGTATCGGCATAGCGATAATTGAGGTTGAAGTTGGCATTATCCCTTTTGGAATCGCTGGTATTGTTGGCCACCAGTATTCTATCCACCGTCTTGGTAGGAATATAGCTGATGGGCGTGCGGCTGAAGTTGTCAAAGCCACTCTTATTAAGGTTACCATTGACCATGATGCCGATGGTGCTTCTTTTATTGAGCGACATATCGGCGCCTACTTTGAAAGCATGGCTTTCGCTCTTCATATTCATTTTGGTAGCACCATCAAAAAGGGTGTCTTTAATACCATCTGCCGGGTTAGAAACATCTACTGCCCGATAAAGCCACATATTGTTCCTGTTATCGCTGTTGTTGTAATTGTAATTACCATACACGTTCAGGAACTTGTTGCGGTTGTTCAAAGAAATACCAGCATTGTATTTAGGGAATGTACCAATGGCATAACCGCCATTGATCGAACCATTGGTCCCGTAAGACTTATTCTTCTTCAGCTTGATATTGATAATACCGGCATTACCTGCTGCATCATATTTGGCAGAGGGGTTGGTTATGATCTCGACGGCTTCAATGGAAGCAGACTGGATGGTTTTGAGGTAATCGGAAAGGTCTTTACCCGATAAGGGTGTGGGACGGCCATCAATGTATACCTGTACGCCATTCTTACCACTCAGGCTGAGGTTATCGTCTTTATCGACCAGTACGCCTGGTGCTTTGCGCAACAGTTCGAGGGCATCCGTACCTACGGCATTTACGCTATTCTCTACGTTGAGGATGGTTTTATCAGCCTTTACTTCAATAACTGGTTTGCGATAGGCAACTGTTACTTCTTTGAGGTTGCCGGAAGCCTTTGTTAAAGAAAAATCGGGGCCTTTGGCATCGCCACTTCCACTGTATTCAAAGGAGGGGGAGTTTTTAACTTCATGGCCCACGAAAGAAACATTAACAAAGTACTGGCCTGCATTGATACCTGTAAAACTGTACTGACCGGAGCTGTTGGTCACACCTAATTTTACAACGGTGGAGTCTTTTACTTTTTTAAGTGCTACGGAAGCACCGGATAGGTTTTTTCCCTGTTCGTCTTTGACAGTACCCGTTATATTCTGCGCCTGGGTGATGGCAGCACATAACATTAGCAGTAAAGTCAATAAGGTCAACTTTCTCATGGCTATTTTTATTTTCAAATTTGGTCGGCAAAGCTATCCGGATGTTACAGTTTTGTGACAATCTATACACCAGCGGTTGATTTTACCCACGAGTGGCAAAGGGTGTTTCGACACTGGTCTTAATATTAAATACTTATACATGTCAAATAATTATTGAGGAAACGAAATCCATCTCAAAAGTTTATTGAAGGATAGTAATCACCTAAAAGCCCCTACCGGTGGTATCGTTTTTGAAAGCATTCCAGAAAAACATTCGTTTGCTCACTTAAAAATATTTGTATGGGAAGCTTAAGCGGAAAGAGGGTGGCCATTCTTACGGAAAATGGCTTTGAAGAAGTGGAACTGACCAGTCCTAAACAGGCGCTGGAAGAGGCAGGCGCTAAAGTGGACATCGTATCGCCCCAGAACGAAAAGGTAAAGGGCTGGGACCATGATCACTGGTCAATTGACATACCGGTAGATGTATCTGTTGAAAAAGCAAAGGCGGAGGATTATGATGCCCTGATGATTCCGGGAGGGGTGATCAACCCCGATCAGATGCGGACCAACCAACACTGTGTGGAATTTGCACAACAGTTCCTGGAACTGGGCAAACCGGTAGCAGCTATTTGCCACGGGCCCCAATTGCTGATAGAAACAGGCATGATCGAAGGCCGTAATATGACCTCTTACCCGTCTATTAGAACAGACTTGCAAAATGCCGGGGTGATCTGGGTGGACAAGGAAGTAGTAACAGATAATGGACTGGTTACCAGTCGTAGCCCTAAAGACCTGGAGGCATTTAACAAAAAAATGATCGAAGAGATAAAGGAAGGCCAGCATGCTCCGGCGGCCTATACGCCAGGACCTCGCCATTAGTTTTCAGTGCATGAACATAAAAAAAGCCGTGGTTGGTAACAACTATGGCTTTTCTGTTTTATCATTCCAGTCTTACAGGATCATAAAAGGGTTTGATGCGTGCATTGACAAAGGCGCCTGAAGAGCCGCCCATTCTGATTTCGGTCAGGTAGTCGTCCCACACTTCGGGCCTCACTTCGAGGTAATGGTAAATTTTACCTCCCGTGAATTCCACTTCCAGCACTTCCGAAACCGGGGAATAATTGAGCGAAATGGTTGTTTCGGACTTTGGGGTGTAGACTTTGTTTTTGTTGGTGAGCCGTTTGCGTCTCATTTGTATCATGGATGAAGTTTGAGTGTTGGTAGAATGATTTCACTAAAATTTTATGCCGGGGTAGCGAAGAGACTTTGAGGGCACAAGTACGCCGGCACGTATCTGCCAGGCTGCAAACTTGCGCCAGGACTGTTTGCGAGTCAGCGGATAAGGATAGATTAGCTGGCATAATATTTTTGCCGGTTTGGGCAAAAAACCTGTACTATGGACCCAATAGAATTATGCGAAGTATTTGCCACCGAATTGAAGGCTGAGTCATTTGCGACCCGTAAATGCCTGGAACGCATTCCGGAAAGCGTTTATAAATTCAAGCCGCATGAGAAATCCATGGAAATGGGATACCTCACTTTACTGGTTGCCGAAATACCAAAGTGGGTACAATCGATGATCGAAGACTCTATTATTGATTTTGCTACCTATCAGCACTTTCAGCTAAGCACGGCCGATAAGTTGCTGGCACATTATGATGAGAACCTGGCGGGCGCCATGAATGCTTTGCAAACGATCACCAATGAAAGTCTGAAGACAGATTTTGAATTGAGGAACACGGGCAAACTTTTGTTCAAAGGGGCCAAGCTGGAAAGTATTGGCTCTACCATTAACCATTGGGTGCATCATCGCGGACAACTTACGGTATATATGCGGCTAAATGATATCGCCGTTCCTTCTATTTATGGTCCTTCTGCAGATGAAAAAGGGTATTAAAGGTGAATAATGAATTGTATGCGTCGACAGAAAAGGCTAGTGGAGAGAGGCATAGGTCTGGCGGGGCATTTGCAGGTATACCGGAAACATTCGAAACATGCCAGAAGGTCCAAGTATGGTGATCCTGAAAGAGGAGGTGCAAGCTTTCAAGGGAAAGAAGATCCTCATGGCAAGTGGTAATAGCCAGATCGACATTCCTGCATTGGTAAACAAACAGGTAGTGGATTTCAAAACCTGGGGAAAGCATTTCCTGATCTGCCTGCCTAAACTTACCCTCCGGGTCCATTTCCTACTATTTGGCAAGTACAGCATTAATGAGACCAGACAGGGAAAACCCCGTCTTGCACTCACTTTCACCAATGGATCCCTCTATTTTTATTCCTGCAGTATTAAAGAGATCCACGAAAGCCTGGATGAGGTGTACGACTGGAGCGTGGATGTAATGAATAACCATTGGGATGCAGCAGCAGCCCGGAAAAGATTGAAGGCAAATCCCGATATGTTGATCTGCGATGCGCTGCTTGATCAGACGATCTTTGCCGGCGCCGGTAATATTTTCAAAAACGAAGTATTGTTTCGCACGCGTGTTCATCCCAAAAGTACTGTAGGTAATATTCCTCCCCGCAAGCTTACTGAGATTGTAAAGCAGGTACATCTGTATGCTTTTGATTTCCTCAAATGGAAGAAAGCGTTTGTGTTAAAACAGCATTGGGAGGCGCATGCGAAAAAGATATGTCCGCGTGATAATATCCCTTTCCATAAAGAGTACTTCGGGAAGGGGAAGCGACGGAGCTTCTTTTGTGAGCGTTGTCAGGTGCTGTATAGGTGAATTGGATATCACAGATTGTAATATCCAATTCAAAAACTTAAAGTCGCAAATTGCGACTTTAAGATGTTCTATTTAGATTAATTACATATTCCTACGATACTGCCCTCCTACCTGGTACAGGGCATTGGTGATCTGACCGAGGGAGCAGTACTTTACTGTTTCCATTAATTCGGTGAACAGGTTGCCATTATTAATAGCTACAGTCTTTAACCTTTCGAGCATTTCCGCGCATTTGTGTTCATTGCGCTTTTGGAAGGCCAGCAGGTTTTGTATCTGTTGTTCTTTTTCTTCGGTCGTACTTCTGATCACTTCCTGTGGAATTATGGTAGGGCTTCCCTTCTTATTGAGGAAGGTATTGACACCCACAATCGGCAATTCACCGTTGTGTTTGAGGCTTTCGTAATAAAGGCTTTCTTCCTGAATTTTGTTGCGCTGGTACATACGCTCCATAGCGCCGAGTACACCACCCCGATCGGTAAGCCGGTCAAACTCGGTGAGCACCGCTTCTTCTACCAGGTCGGTAAGTTCTTCAATAAGGAAAGAGCCCTGTATAAAGTTTTCTGTTTTGGCGGTACCCAGCTCACGGTTGATGATGAGCTGAATGGCCATGGCCCGGCGCACGCTTTCTTCGGTAGGCGTGGTAATGGCTTCATCATACGCGTTTGTGTGCAGGCTGTTGCAATTATCATAAATCGCATACAGGGCCTGCAGGGTAGTACGTATATCGTTGAAGTCAATTTCCTGTGCGTGCAAACTTCTGCCGGAAGTCTGAATATGGTATTTTAATTTCTGTGAGCGGTCGTTGCCCTTGTATTTATCCTTCATGGCTTTGGCCCAGATACGCCTGGCCACGCGGCCTATCACACTGTATTCTGCATCCATGCCATTGCTGAAGAAGAAAGACAGGTTGGGCGCAAAATCGTCAATATGCATACCACGGCTGAGGTAGTATTCTACATAGGTAAAACCGTTGGAAAGGGTAAAAGCCAATTGGGTAATAGGATTGGCGCCCGCCTCAGCAATGTGGTAACCGCTGATGCTCACGCTGTAGAAATTGCGCACCTTCTGCTCAATAAAATATTGCTGTACATCGCCCATCAGCTTGAGGGCAAATTCGGTACTGAAGATGCAGGTATTCTGGGCCTGGTCCTCTTTCAGGATATCAGCCTGTACGGTACCACGCACTTGAGTCAGTGCTTCTTCCTTTAGTTTGGCATATACATCGGCAGGCAATACTTCTTCACCACTCAATCCCAGTAGTTGCAGCCCCAGTCCGCTATTGCCTTCAGGCAGGCGTTCGGGTGAAGCGGGATTATAATACAACGGTTTGGGTACATGCTTGTATTTAGCGGCGATCTTTTTGTTGATGGCTTCCCATTGTCCGTTGGCCTCAATCCATTTTTCACATTGCTGGTCAATAGCAGCATTCATAAAGAATGCCAGCAGGATGGGGGCGGGGCCATTGATGGTCATACTCACGGAGGTTTTCGGATCGCAGAGATCGAAACCACTGTAAAGCTTTTTGGCATCATCTACGGTAGCGATGCTTACACCACTATTGCCCACCTTACCATAGATATCGGGACGATGAGCCGGGTCTTCTCCGTAGAGGGTTACGCTGTCGAAGGCGGTAGACAAGCGTTTGGCTGGCTGATCCACCGATACATAATGGAATCGTTTGTTGGTACGTTCGGGACCACCCTCTCCGGCAAACATGCGGGTAGGGTCTTCGCCCTGGCGTTTCAATTCAAATACACCGGCTGTAAAGGGAAATTCACCGGGCAGGTTTTCCTGCAATTGCCAGCGCAGTATATCGCCCCAGTCTTTGAACCTGGGCAATACAACTTTAGGCACGCGGGTGCCGCTGAGTGTTGTGGTAGTGAGTGGCTGTTTGATCACTTTATCACGTACCTGGTATTCAAAAAAGTCGGCCTTGTATTTCTTTACGATTGATGGCCATTGGTCAATGAGTTGTTTACAGGCGGGGTTGAGCCTGGCTTCGAAATCCTTTTTCAGTTGCTCCAGGTCTTTGGTATAGGAAGCATTTGGGCCGCTGGCTTCTATTACGCCCTGTACCTGATATAAGCGCGATGCAATTGCTGTCTGCTCCAGTACCCACTGATCATAAGCCCGGCTTGCCTCGGCTATTTCTGATAAATAGCGAACGCGCTTGGGCGGAATGATCTGGCTTTTGGTGCTGGTATCTTTGGTATGGGGATGCAGGGTGAGTGCGCCAAATTCAACATTGGTTTTCTTTTTCACCACCACCATCAGTTTCTCAAACAATTCATTCACACCGGGATCATTGAACTGGGCAGCAATGGTACCAATGACTGGTATTTCCTCATCTTTAGCCATGAAGAGGTTGTGATTGCGCTTGTATTGCTTGCGTACATCGTGCAGGGCATCGAGGGCGCCTGCTTTATCAAACTTATTGATGCAGATGACATCTGCATAATCGAGCATGTTGATCTTCTCCAATTGGGAGGCAGCGCCATATTCTGGTGTCATCACATACAAGCTCAGGTCGCAATAATCCAGGATGCTTACATCACTTTGTCCTACCCCGGCACTTTCGAGGATGATGAAATCAAAGCCGGCTGCTTTGCAGATATTCACGGCATCCTGTACATATTTACTCAGGGCTACATCGCTTTCGCGGGTAGCGAGGGAGCGCATATAAGCACGGGGAGAGTGGATGCTGTTCATCCGGATACGGTCGCCCAACAAGGCGCCACCGGTTTTCTTGCGGGAGGGGTCAACAGACACTACCGCAATGGTTTTATCGATAAAAGTATTGAGATAGCGACGTACAATCTCATCGGTCACAGATGATTTACCCGCTCCGCCGGTGCCTGTAATCCCGAGGACTGGCGGGTGGCCTGCCACGGTAGCGACAGGTGGTTCTTCACCATTGTTCTTATTGTTCTCGGCATTGGAAATACTGCGGGCTATGCGCCGGATATCTTTCCATTCGCCCAGCTTCATCTCAGTATTAAAATTAGCGGGGTTGCCATTCAAGGGAAAGTCGCACATTTTAACCACCTCTTCGATCATTCCTTCCAGGCCGAGTTTACGGCCATCATCAGGACTGTAAATTTTGGTGATGCCATAGTGGTGCAGTTCTTCAATTTCCTGGGGGAGGATGGTACCGCCGCCGCCGCCGAATATCTTGATGTGGCCGCAGCCGTTTTCATCGAGCAGGTCTTTCATGTATTTGAAGAATTCCACATGGCCACCCTGGTAGCTGGTAATGGCTATGCCCTGTGCATCTTCCTCAATAGCACATTCTACAATTTCAGCAACAGAGCGGTTATGACCGAGGTGAATGATCTCAGCGCCTTTGGCTTGCATAATGCGGCGCATGATATTGATGGCAGCGTCGTGCCCGTCAAAAAGGGAAGCTGCCGTTACGATCCGAACAGTATTGTTGATGGAGCTCATATCAAGTAGTAATTACGATCCAGCGACGAAGTTAGTTCAAAATACTAATGAGTGTTAGTATTTCATGACCTGTTTTAGTGTTTTGCCTCCCTAATCGGTTAAAAAGGAGTAGCTTAGGAGTCTAAAAGTTATAAACTCATGGTGGTTGATTCGCATGTGCACTTTTGGAAATACGACAAGGTACGTGATGCCTGGATCACAGATAATATGAAGATCCTGCAACAGGATTACCTGCCGGAGCACCTGGCGCCCACGCTCAAAAGAAATGGTGTGGATGGCGTAGTGGCTGTACAGGCCAGCCAGGAAGAAGTAGAAACGAGGTTTTTGGCAGAACTGGCCAAAACACACCCGGAAATCAAAGGGGTAGTGGGATGGATCGACCTGCAGGCGGATAATATTGCGGAACGCCTCGAGCATTTCACGCAATACACCAGCATCCGTGGTTACCGCCATGTAGTGCAGGCAGAACCGGATGATTTTTTATTGCGTCCCAACTTTCAGCATGGTGTACAGGCCCTGAAGCCTTATAACTATACTTATGATGTATTGATCTATCCCAGCCAGCTGAAACCAGCCATCGAATTTGTATCGAAATTCCCTGATCAGAAACTGGTTATTGACCATTGCGCCAAACCGGATATCAAGCACAAAAAGATAGACGAATGGAAGGTGCTCATGAAAGAGATTGCGCAAAATCCGCAGGTAAGCTGCAAGCTGTCGGGCCTGTTTACAGAAGCGGCCTGGAAAACCTGGAGCGCTGCTGAGTTCTATCCTTACCTGGATGTGGTGTTTGAAGCTTTTGGAACAGACCGGCTGCTGTATGGCAGCGACTGGCCGGTGATCCTGGTGAGCGGTATTTATGTGCAATGGAAAAGCCTGCTGGAGAAATACATGGAAAACTATACGCCGGAAGACCGGGAGAAAGTGTTTGGGCTGAATGCAGTGGCGTTTTATAGTTTGTGAGTGGTGAGTTGTTCCCGCCAGCTGGCGGGTTGCGTAGGTTTGCTTCGCTCCGTTCGGGATGACAAAGGAAAAAATCTTTTCCCATGCTGATACGATTGCTCTGCTGTTGCCTGTTGTGCATTGCATTATTGTGTCCTTCGCTGTCACAAGCTCAGGATCCCTGGAAAGTGAGCGCCACGAATATCAACCCCGCCGATTATTATGGCATTACAGTGGCCAATGGTATGATCGGCATCGTATCCTCGCCCGAACCATTTAAAGTAAAAGACGTTGTACTGGCCGGCGCTTATGATTTGTATGGCAGGGGCCGGGTTAGTAATTTCCTGCGCAGCTTCAACCTGTTGAATATGTACCTCGATATCGACGGTCAGCGGGTAAGCAGCAAGGGCATCGGTAATATGAAGCAGGAACTCGACCTGCGGCACGCCGGCTTCACCACCTCTTTCGATTATGGCGACAAGGCCACTGTTTCCTATACTTATTATTCCCTGCGACACCTGCCCTTTACGGTACTGATGGACATTACAATAACGGCTAAAAAGAACATCACATTGAGCGCCGCCAGTGTGATGGAGGCACCCGATGCCCTGAAAGAGGTTCAGAACTATTACAATGAAATAGACCGGCCGCATGTGGTGATAAGCCTGCTTAGCTCCACGGCCCAAAGTCCTACAGGCAAACTGCAATTGTGTGCATCGAATACCTTCCTGTTTACGGAAAAGCATGGGGAAGAACCCCGGGTGATCCATGAAATGTGGGACAACAATATGCACCTGATGAAGTTTAGCCGCACGCTCCATGCGGGTCAGTCTTACCGGTTCTCCATTGCCGGAAGCTCCATTACCTCGGCCCATCACGATGATCCGCTCAATGAAGCAGAGCGCCTCACGATCTTCGCAAAGCTGGAAGGCCGGGAGCGCCTGCTGCAGTTTCACCACAAAGCCTGGGATGAACTTTGGAAAAGCGATATTACTATTGAAGGAGACGCAGAAAGTCAGCAGGATGTTCACAGCATGTTGTATCACTTGTATTCCTTCAGCCGGGAAGGCACAGCACTATCTCCTTCTCCGATGGGATTGAGCGGCCTGGGATACAATGGTCATGTATTCTGGGATACGGAATTGTGGATGTATCCGGCATTGCTGGTATTGCATCCGGAAATTGCAAAATCATTGGTAGAATACCGATTCCAACGGCTGGAGGCTGCGCGGCGCAATGCTTTTGCACACGGTTACAAAGGCGCCATGTTTCCCTGGGAAAGTGCCGCCACAGGAGTAGAAGAAACGCCGGTATGGGCATTGAGCGGTCCCTTTGAGCATCATATTACTGCTGATGTGGCTTTTGCTGCCTGGAATTATTTTGCGGTAACGCAGGATAAGGATTGGCTACGCAGCACAGGCTGGCCGATCCTTTCGGCCACAGCCGATTTCTGGGCCAGCCGGGTGGAACGTAATGGCCCCGGCCATTATGATATTAAGAATGTAGTAGCAGCCGATGAGTGGGCCGAAAATGTTGACAACAATGCTTTTACCAATGCGGCGGCCAAAGCCAACCTGCAATATGCTACCGAAGCTGCAAAAATATTGGGGCTTATGCCTGATCCGGATTGGATACAAGTAGCCAACAATATCCCTATTCTCAAACTGGATAATGGGGTAACGCGAGAACATGCTACCTACAAAGGGGAAGGTATTAAGCAGGCAGATGTAAACCTGTTGGCCTATCCATTCAAAGAGATCACTGACCCTAAACAAATACGCAAAGACCTGGAATACTATGAAAGCCGAGTACCCGACCAGGGCACGCCAGCTATGACGCAAGCTGTTTTTGCATTATTGTATGCGCTCCTGGGTGATGGAGAAAAAGCTTACCGGGTGTTTAAAGATGCCTACCTGCCCAATCTGAACCCACCCTTCAGGGTCATCGCAGAAACGAAGGGAGGCACCAACCCTTATTTTGCTACAGGCGCCGGGGGGCTGGTACAAACTGTGCTAATGGGGTTTGGCGGACTGGACATTACACCCAAGGGCATTGTGCAGGTACGATCTACCTTGCCTTCTCAATGGAAAAGCCTCACGATCACAGGTGTAGGGGTCGGGAAAAAGACGTTTGTTGTGAGGTAAGATTTTTCTGGAACTTATTGCATTATTTCATATATTGTGTATGGATCACACGAACGAATGCTTTGAGAAAAATTGCTGCCATACTGCTATTGGGAATACTATTCTTCAACTGGTTCGGCTATCGCCTCCTGGCCGACTTTCTACAACAACAAGCTGATATTGAGCTCGAAGCCCGCCTCGATCAACACGACTATGATGAGTCGCAATTAGTTGAGATGCGGGTAACATTGAATCTACCCTATCAAACCAACTGGACAGATTTTGAGCGGGTAGATGGCGAAATAGAGATCGAAGGTATCCATTACAAATATGTTAAGCGCAAAGTGCAGGATGGACAACTGGTGCTGCTCTGTGTACCGAATGAGGCGAAGATGCGCCTGCAAACTGCCCGCGATGATTTCTTCAAACTGGTCAATGACCTGCAACATCCATCGCAGAACAAGAAATCTGACAACAATCAATCTTATTCCTTCAATAACTTCTCTGCAGAATACTGGTCACAAAAAAATGATTGGTATTTCGCTGCACTCCTGGATCAACCACTACACTATCGTAATGCAGTTGCATTCGTAAAATCAGGTTGTTATACTTCCACACCTGAACAGCCTCCTGAATGCTAAGTCACTACTCACCAAAGGGAGCCGTATGACCGGTTCACAAGGACTTTCCAATTATTGACGTTTCATTTCTGTGTCCAGGGTTTCATCGTTTGGCTATCCGCCTTACACTGAAAGCATGGTCATTCAAACTTATCTGTTTCTTTCATGCGCAAGATCTTCCATGCCATTATTGTGCTGGCTATAGCAGTTTCCTGTAACCGTGCGAATGACTATCAAAAGGTGATTCACGATCCCCTTCTGTATAGTAACCTCACCGGGCAACTGACGGAAATAATGACTTTCAACATCTTTACGCCACCGGTTGCCAGCCGGGTATATGCCTATTCGCACCTGGCGGCTTATGAGGTGATGGCGCAGGGCGACAGCAATTATGCTTCCCTCGACGGACAATTAAAAGGCTTTTCTAATATTCCCAAACCGGAAGCGGGTAAACAGATCGACTATCCCTACGCCTCCATGATCGCCATGATGGAAGTAGGTAAAACTCTTACCTTCTCGAATGCTACGATGGACAGTATTGTGCATTCACTCAAGTTACTGGCTATTGAACACGGCATGCCCGATTCGATGGAATCACAATCCAAAGCTTATGGCCTTAGTGTAGCCAAAGCGGTATTGGCCTGGGGTAAGAAAGACAACTATGCGCAAACCCGTTCGGCTGCCAAATACACGGTACCGGAAGAAGAAGGTAAATGGATACCTACACCACCGGCCTATATACAAGCGGTAGAACCGCATTGGCGCACGATCCGCTCGATCGTGATGGACAGTGCCAACCAGTTTGCCCCACCTCCTCCGGCCAGTTTCAGTAAGGATTCCTCCAGTGAATTCTTTCATTGGGCCAAACAGGTTTATGATACGGTAAACAATCTTACGGATGAACAAAAGGCCATTGCCAGTTTCTGGGACTGTAATGGTTTCAAAGTAAATATTGTGGGTCATGCCATGTTTGCTACCAAGGCCATGACGCCGGGCGGTCACTGGATGGGCATTATCGGCATCATCTGTAAAGACAAAAAAGTCAATTTCTCCAAGACCATTCACACTTATACGACTGTATCCTTTGCTTTGATGGATGCATTCATTTCCTGCTGGGATGCCAAATATACATGGGCTTTGATACGTCCTGAATCGGTGATCAATCAATACATTGATCCCAACTGGAAGCCCTTTTTACAAACACCGCCTTTCCCCGAATATACCAGCGGCCACTCCGAAATTTCCAGTGCCGCCGCTACGGTATTGGAACACCTGTATGGTACGGAAGTATCATTCAGAGATTCCACGGAGCGTGCCTGGGGCTGGCCCGACCGCCCATTTCGATCTGTGCGCGAGGCTGCTGATGAAGCCGGTATGAGCCGGTTTTATGGAGGCATTCATTACCGGCGCTCTATAGCGGTAGCCAAGGACCAGGGCTTACGCCTGGGCAATTATGTGATGACCAAACTGCAAACCGACAAGCAACGAGCTAAACTCGCCGCTCAATAACCAATTAACCAACAACTGCTGCATATGAAAAAGTTACTCACCTTATGTACTCTATTCTTACTGCTATCAGTCGGCCGTGCCTATACGCAAGGCTGTGTTGCCATCCGTAGCACCGGCGCAGTATGCACCAAACCCGATGCCGCTGCAGATGCGCAAAAAGGCTGGCAGCTAAATACTTCCTACCGCTATTTCAGGTCATTCCGCCACTTTGTAGGAACAGAGGAACAAAAAGAAAGGCTGGAAAAAAATACTGAAGTGATCAACTGGCAGCATACGCTCGACCTGGCACTGGTACGCCATTTCAACAGCCAGTGGTCAATGGCCATCGACCTGCCCATCTTGTCCAATGCACGCTCTTCCCTGTATGAGCATGGTGGCAATACGGCTAAGAATGCCCGCCATAAGACACATTCTTTCGGTATTGGGGATATTCGTATTTCGGGCTACTACTGGCTGTTCGATCCTGCAAAATCGCCCAATGCCAATATACAGCTGGGGCTGGGGATCAAGCTGCCGACAGGGGATTATAAATATGAAGACTTCTTTGTTAAGAACGATACAACCAGGGTATTGGGACCAGTAGATCAATCCATCCAGTTGGGCGATGGAGGTACAGGTTTCACCACTGAAATAAATGCCTATTATAATTTCTCGAAACTGATCAGTGTATACGGCAGTTTTTATTATCTCTTCAATCCAAGAGAGCAAAATGGAGTATCTACCGGCCGCGGCAGCCCGGTTTCCGCAACGGCCATCACTTATGGGAGCAGTGTGATGAGTGTGCCTGATCAATACATGATCAGGGCGGGCGCCAATGTATCTGTGGACCGGTTTACGGCATCTGCGGGCATACGTATGGAATGTGTGCCTTCGCAGGACCTGATTGGCGGCAGCAGTGGCTTCAGAAGACCGGGTTATGTGATCTCTGCTGAACCGGGCGTAGTATACCGGTTTAAGCAAGTGAGCGCTTTTGCCACAGTACCGGTGGCACTCAAACGCGACCGTACACAAAGTTATGCCGATAAACGGAGGACAGATATCACCGGTATCTATGCACAAGGCGATGCCGCCTTTGCTGATTACTCGATCAATCTTGGCCTTTCCTTCAGGCTGTAGCCGATACAGTGCCCATTACTAACCTGCTTAAATAATTTTATGAACTGCCTGAACTACTGCAAACGCCTTTTGATCGCCGTAAGCTGCCTGGCATTGTTCCATGTGCCTGCCACAGCGCAAACGGATATTGATGGGATCATGATGACCAAAAACAATTTCTGTTCCGGATTGATGTACAGCTATAGCAGCTGGACCAACTATTGGGAAGGAAAACTAAAACGCGAGAACCTGAACCTGGGTCGGGTATCCACGCAAATGATTGGCGTAATGGGCAACTATGGCATAACGGACAAACTCAATGTGCTGTTCAACCTGCCTTATGTGGCCACGAAAGCTTCTGCCGGTACTTTGCATGGCCTGGAAGGAGTACAAGACCTGAGCTTGTACGTAAAATGGATGCCCATAGAAAAGAAGATCGGCAAAGGCGATTTCTCCGCTTATGCTATTGGCGGGTATTCCCTTCCGGTTAGTAATTATGCTGCCGACTTTCTTCCCTTGTCCATTGGTTTGCGCAGCCGGAATATTTACCTGCGTGCCATGGCCGATTACCAGCTGGGGCGTTTTTTTGTTACCGGCTCGGGCACATATGTACAGCGCAGCAATATCAAGATTGACCGCTCAGCCTACTATACCACAGAAATGCACCTGACGAATAAAGTAGATATGCCCGATGCAGCTTCTTTTAATTTCCGCACCGGCTACCGGTATGGCGGTTTTATCGCGGAAGCTGTATTGGACAACTGGACCACCCTGGGTGGATTTGATATTACCCGCAACAATATGCCCTTCCCCAGCAATGAGATGAATGCTACAAAACTGGGGTTGAATTTCAAATATGAGATCGCTGCTGTGCAGGGGCTTTCGGTAACAGGTGGAGGGAATTATACGATTGCCGGCAGGAATATGGGACAGGCCACTACTGTAAACGGTGGCATATTCTATATCCTCAACTTTAATGGAAAAAAATCGGCTACCAAACCTTCATCTCCAAAAACTAACTGATATGAAAAAGCTGTTGTTTTTTCTCACTATCGTAATAGCAGTTGCAATGTCCATTCCACTTTCCTGTTCCAAAGATGTAAAGGGAAGAACAGATGATACCGCCCCTTTGCAACCAGCCAAAACAGATATTGATGGCGGCCTCTGGAAACCGGTGTTGCTAACCGGCCCGGCAGAGTTTGCCGTACCTGCCCCTGCTGCTACCAATACACCCGATTATATAGCACAGATCAATGAGATCAAGACCTGGCAGGCTGATCTTACCAATAACGAAAAAGCCATTGTCAAATACTGGAGTGCCGGGGCTATCCTTCGCTGGAATGAAATATTGCGAGAACTGGTGGCCAAACACAACTTGCCGCCTTATCAAAATGAGGATGGCACCTATCCCTTTCCCAATGCCAATAACCCATTGGCCTATCCACAATTTCCTTTTTCCAATCCGCCTTATGCGGCCCGTGCCTATGCTTATGTAAGTGCAGCACAATATGATGCCCTGGTAGCCGCCTGGCATTATAAAAAATTATACAACCGCCCGGCCCCTTATAAAGTGGATGCGACATTGAATGTACTGGTACCGCAAACAGACCTGCCTTCTTATCCTTCGGAAGATGCGGTGGTGGTGGGCGCTGCTGTAGAAGTGCTGAAACTGTTGTTTCCCGGCGACCAGGACTATATCCAACAAAAAGCAGAAGAGCACAAGCGTGCCCGCCTCATTGCAGGCGCTAATGTGCGCAGTGATATAGAAGCTGGTGAAGCATTGGGCAAAGCAGTGGCACAGAAGTTTGTGACACGTGCCCGGGGCGACAGGGCAGGCGCCGCCATCGGCAACCAGGCCCAATGGACACAAATGGAAACTGATTGTATTGCCCGGGGAGAAAAACCCTGGTATAGCCTGGAAGTTCCGAGACGCCCTCCTATGCTGCCAATTTTTGGGAAAGTAAAGCCATTCCTGTTTGATTCGCTCACAGCTGTCTCCTTAAGGCCGGGGCCACCACCTTTGACCGGCAGCGATAAGATGAAACAGGAGACCAACGAGATCTACGATTATGTCAACAACCCAACCCGTGATCGCCTGCGCATTATACATTTCTGGGCCGATGGGGCAGGCACTTATACGCCTGCAGGGCATTGGGATGCTATTACCGCTGAAGATTTCATTACAAAAAACTATAGTGAGCTGCGTTGGGCACGCAACATGGCCTTGCTGAATATGTCGCTGATGGATGCCGCCATTGTATGTTGGGATACCAAGTATTTTTATTTCAACCCACGTCCCACACAGCTGGACCCACGGATAAAAACGCTTACGGGTATTCCTAATTTCCCAGCCTACATATCGGGCCACTCCACTTTCAGTGGCGCCGCCGCAGCCATTCTATCACATATAGTGCCTGAAAAAGCAACTGCCTACAATGCTATGGCTTCTGAAGCCTCTCTTTCCCGCATGTATGGCGGTATCCACTACCGGGCCGATTGTGAAATAGGTCTGCAGGTAGGTAAGAATATTGGAAACTATGCCGTAGAACGCGCTAAAATAGATGGGGCGGGCAATTAGTGATCTTCTTCATAGTAGAAATACTTAAACGATACTTTAATTTTTAGTCTATAGTAGTTATAAATGGCACCACCCCCGTTTCTACGGGGGTGCATTTTTATGTGGCAGATATTATGCTTAATTTAGAAGTATCCAAACCGGTCGGCGTATGAAAAGAACGATATGGCTTATTTCGTTAGTGGGGTATCTATTGTCGGCTGTGGCCCAGTTGCCCGCCACTCCCGATAAGATCTATGGCGAGTTGTTTCACCAGGTACAGATGAGCAAAATATTCCCGGATGGAAAGACCTTTGTGGACTGTATTCCCAAACGCAGCCCTAAGGAAATCATGTATGATTACGGTTTACGCAAGGGGCCTCAAATGGACCTGAAGAAATTTGTAGAAGAGAATTTCGAACTGCCGCATACACCTCAGCTCAATTATATTACCCGCGAGAAAGATGTGGTGATGCACATCAAGAACCTGTGGGGCGTATTGCGCCGCGAGCCGGACATGGGTCCTGCTTCACCCGCCACGGGAGGCGCAGGGAAAGAAGGCAGCTCCTTATTACCACTGCCCTTTCCTTACATTGTGCCGGGCGGCCGGTTTCGGGAGATCTATTACTGGGATTCCTATTTCACCATGCTGGGTTTAAAGGAAAGCGGTGAGCATGTGATGATCGAGAACATGGTGAAGAACTTTGCCTACCTCATCAATACTTATGGCCATATTCCCAATGGCAACAGAACCTATTACCTCAGCCGTTCCCAGCCTCCCTTCTTTTCGCTGATGGTGGAACTGCTGGCCGAAATAAAAGGCGATTCAATCTATGCCACCTTCCTGCCGGAACTGGAAAAGGAATACAATTACTGGATGGAAGGCGCTGCCAAACTTGCCCCTGGGAAATCGTTAAAAAGGGTAGTAAAATTAAAGGACGGCACGGTCATGAACCGTTATTGGGATGACAATCCCGCACCAAGGCAGGAAAGCTACCGGGAAGATATAGAGACGGCCGAAAAATCAAAACGCAATAAAGCAGAGATGTACCAGCACCTGCGTGCAGGCGCGGAGAGTGGCATTGATTTCAGCAGTCGCTGGTTTGCAGATAGCAAGCGGCTGGTGACCATTCAAACAACCAATTATATTCCTGTTGACCTCAATGCCCTTCTGTACAAACTGGAAATAGTGATCACTAAAGGGTATATGGTGAACCACAACGACAGTGTAGCCGCTGCGTTCCGTAAAAAAGGGGACAAACGGATACTGGCCATTGACAAATATTGCTGGAGTAAAAAGCTCAACTTTTATACTGACTATAATTACCGCACAGGTAAGCAATCGACCGTGGTGTCACCGGCAGGTATGTATCCCTTCTGTCTTTTTAACAGGAAACTGGATTATATGAGCCTGCTGGCGCGCCGGGCAGGTGAGGTGATCAAAGAAAAGCTGCTGAGAGATGGCGGCATTCAAACCACGGCCAATGCCACCGGCGAACAATGGGATGCACCCAATGGATGGGCGCCCCTGCAATGGATGACCATTTGGGGCCTCGACCGGTGTGGACAGCGTGAACTGGCCAGGGATATTGCCGACCGGTGGATCAAACTCAATGTGGATGTATTTCAACGGACCGGCAAACTGATGGAAAAGTACAATGTATCGGATACAAAGCTGGAAGCCGGTGGCGGGGAATATGCGGGGCAGGATGGCTTTGGCTGGACCAATGGTGTATTGCTGAAACTGATCAACAAATATGGCTTACCCAAAGAGACGAATTGATTAGGGGCATTGCCACCGTTCAACCGAATCATCTTGCTCCGGAAAACTTTAAGCAGTATGTTGCTACCTAAACAGGCAAGATGAAGGCACTTGTAGTATTATTAGGTTTTGTACTCACCAGCATGGGAACGATAGCACAGGAGCCCAGTTCTTTTCCGGCAGATTTTGTAGGACACTGGCAGGGAACACTCAACTGGTACACAGAAGGTACTGCCGCACCCAAGCTCATCAATATGGAACTGCACATTCAACCTTCCAAAGACAGTGCAGGGCATTATACCTGGAACATTATCTACGGCAAAGCCACGGAAGACAACCGCCCTTACCTGCTCAAGCCAGTAGATACCGCCAAAGGGCATTGGGTGATTGATGAAGTGAATGGCATTGTATTGGACCAATACTGGAGGGGCGGCAAATTCTCCGGCGCTTTTACGGTAGGTGGTACTACGATCCTCAACAGTTATTGGATGGAGAAGGGTCAGCTTACACTGGAGTTTTATGCTTACCCCGCAAAGCCCATAGCCACTACGGGCCTGGGCACGGAAGATTCACCTAAAGTAGATAGTTACCATATCCGCTCCTACCAGCAGGCCGTGCTTCGCAGGAAATAGGGCAAATTCGAATACCTTCGCACAAATTTTTACCATGAGCCGTTGGATTATTTGCTGTCTGCTGCCAATCGTTATTTTCTCCTGTTCGCCCAATAATGTGACGGTTGACAATGACCTGAAGAAATATTTTGACGAAAATAAAGTGACGGGCACTTTCGGTTTGTTTGACAACGGCCTGGGTCACTTCACGGTATATAATTTACCCCGGTTTTCAGACAGCACTTATTTACCCGCTTCTACTTTCAAGATCATCAATTCGCTGATTGGCCTGGAAACCGGCCAGGCGCTGGACAGCAGCACGGTGATTGCCTGGGATGGAATAGACCGTGGCCGTACGGAATGCAACAGGGATATGAGTATGCAAGATGCTTTCCGTATTTCCTGCCCGCCCTGGTACCAGGAACTGGCTCGCCGCATCGGCAAGCCAGCTATGCAAAAATGGTTGGATACCCTGGGTTATGCCCGCCGCTATGGCAGGTTTACCATCGGCAACAACCTCGATACTTTCTGGCTCGACAATTCGGCTAAAGTAACCGCCGACGAAGAGCTGGGTATTGTGAAGAAACTCTATTTTGATCAACTGCCTTTTCAGAAACGCTCTCAGCGGATCGTGCGGGATATGATGTTGTGGGAAAAAGACGCTAATTATACCCTTAGTTATAAAACAGGCTGGGGATTTGATGAAAAGAACCATGCTATCGGCTGGATCGTGGGCTGGATAGAGGAAAATAACCACCCTTACTTCTTTGCTTTGCAACTGGACTCTCCCGACCGCAATTATGATATGAAAGCTGCCCGTATTAAAATATTGAAAGATATATTGAAGTTGTACGGCTTTATGGAAGGGAAGAAATAATGTTTCGGCAAGAATGGTTAAATGCCTGATAAATAGCTGTAATACTTCTGTTTATGTGGTAAAATAATGCTACTTTTCTAATGTGGTTTGATTATTGATCTAACACTATCGTGAATTTGGACTTTCGATTTCAACATATAGAATACCTCATCGGACTGGCGGCAATCCCGCTGGTCATCGCCTTATTTTGGTGGGCGCTGCGCTGGAAGAAAAAAACGACCAAAAAGATCGGCGATGAAAAGCTGGTACAACAACTCACCAGCAATTATTCTCCTAAAAATTTCCTGTTTAAATTCCTGTTTCTGGCAGTAGCATTGGCAGCCATTATTACCGGCGCCGCCAACCTGCAAAAGCCGGGAGCTATGGAGCAGGTGCAACGCAAAGGAGTAGACATTGTGATTGCCATGGATGTGAGCAAGAGTATGCTGGCCGATGACATCAAGCCCAACCGTCTGGAGCGTGCCAGGCAGATGGTATATAAGCTGATGGACAGGTTGCCCGACGATCGCATTGCCCTGGTACTGTTTGCCGGCAGGGCCTATATGCAAATGCCGCTCACGACCGACCACAGCGCTGCCCGTATGTTTGTACAGCAGGCTAGTCCGGATGTAGTGCCTGCCCAGGGAACTGTGATCACAGAAGCCCTGCGTATGAGCAATACGGCTTTCAATAGTAAAGAAAGAAAGTTCAAATCCATTATACTGATTACCGATGGAGAAGATCATGACCCCGGTGCTGTTCCGCTCGCACAGCAGCTGTCACAGGATGGGGTGATGATCAATACGGTGGGTGTTGGTTCACCGGAAGGTTCGCCCATCCTCGATCCTGTTACCAATGACTATAAGAAAGACCAGGCCGGCAATACGGTGATCACAAAATTGAACGAACCAGAATTGCAGCAACTGGCTGCCGCCACCAAAGGCGTATACATAAGACTGGCTGATACGGAAACGGCGGTGGATACCATGAAAAAGCAATTGGGTACCATCGAACAAACTTCCATGGACGACAGTGCCTTTAAAAACTTCAAGAACTATTTTCTCTGGTTCCTGGGTGGAGCACTGCTCTTGCTGGTATTGGAATTCTTCTATCCTGAACGCAAGCGGAAAACCACATGAAAAGGCAGTTATTCATATTAGCATGTTTGGGCGGGATGGCCTTTTTAGTACAGGCTCAGACTGAAAACAAGACGATCCGAACAGCCAATAAGCTATACAAAGAAGGCAAGTATGATAAGGCTTTGCCTGAATACGAAAAGGCAATAGCACAAAACCCCAACAATCCGGTTACGCATTATAACCTGGGCAATGCCCAATTCCGCAAGGAAGACTTTCCGGGATCGGAAAAGAATTTCGAGGATGCGGCTTCCACGGCTACCACCAATGAGTTCAAACAAAGATCATTGTACAATAAAGGGGTGGCTTTAACCAAACAGAAGAAGTTGCAGGAAAGCATTGACGCCTATAAGAAATCGCTGCGGCTAAATCCACAGGACGAGGATACCCGCTTTAACCTGGAAAAGGCACTGGCGGAGCAGAAAAAGCAGAATGAGTCGAAAGACAAGAAGGACAAGGAACAGAAGGACAAGAAGGATCAGAAGCAACAACAAAAGCAACAGCCCAAACCGCAGCCCAAGCAAAACCTCGACAAGAAAAAGATAGAACAATTCCTCAAATCGCTGGAACAGAAAGAACAGGAAGTACAGCGTAAAATGCAGCAAAACAAGACCCGCGCCGCCAGTCAGCAGGAGAAAGATTGGTAGGGAGACAAGCTTCGGGCCACGAGCTGTGAGCTGCGAGCAATACAAATAGTATAATCAAAGTCATTTACTGCCATCAAATATCGAATTACGCATTGATTTTCAATGCATAGCTCTGTTTTTTCCGGCAATCTGCCAAAGGTTTTCGCTCATAGCTCATAGCTCAAAGCTCGCAGCTAATAGCTACCTTTGCACCTCAATTACACATTAACATGCAGCTTTACTGCGAATCTCTGACAGAATACAAGCGCCTCCCCACCCGTGAAGTAAAGATCGGCCATTTGCTGCTGGGCAATTTCAATCCCATCCGGGTGCAAACGATGACTACTACAGACACCATGGACACTATTGCCACGGTGGAACAATCCATTCGTTGTATTGAAGCCGGATCGGAACTGGTACGCATCACAGCCCCCAGTAAAAAAGAAGCGGAGAACCTGCTCGTCATAAAAAACGAACTCAATAAAAGAGGTTACCATACACCCCTGGTGGCCGATATTCACTTTACACCCAATGCAGCCGAGATCGCTGCCCGCATTGTAGAAAAAGTGCGTGTGAATCCCGGCAACTATGTAGACAAGAAAAAGTTTGAGCAGATAGATTATACGGATTCGGAATATGCGGAAGAAATAGACCGTATCAGGGAAAGGTTCACCCCTCTGGTGAAGATCTGTAAGGAATACGGTACCGCCATGCGTATTGGCACCAACCACGGCTCACTCAGCGACCGCATCATGAGCCGCTATGGCGATACGCCCATCGGCATGGTAGAGAGCGCCATGGAGTTCCTCCGAATTGCACGTGATGAGCAATACCACCAGATCATCCTGAGCATGAAGGCCAGCAACCCGCAGGTAATGGTACAAGCTTACCGCCTGTTGGTACAAAGCATGATGACTGAGTTTCAGGAATGCTATCCCCTGCACCTGGGTGTTACAGAAGCCGGCGACGGTGAAGATGGACGTATCAAATCGGCCATTGGGATCGGCACGTTATTGGAAGATGGCATTGGTGATACCATTCGCGTGTCGCTTACTGAAGACCCTGAGTTTGAAATACCGGTTTGTAAGGACTTGTTGAAAAAGTATAGCTACGAGCCAGCGGCTGCGGGCAAAGAGCCCAAAGTACCTCCCATAGAAAATATTACGTATAGCCCTTTTCAATATCAACGAAGAGAGACTTTCGCGGTAGACAATATCGGTGCCAAGCAGGTACCTGTGGTTATTGCCGACCTAAGCAAGCTGGAAACCATCACCCCTGATTCCCTGCAAAGTGTGGGCTATACTTACGATGAGCCTACCGACAAGTGGAATATCGGCGATGCGGCGGCCGATTATGTTTTCACCGGCAATAAACTGGTTCCTTTTGCATTACCCGGCACGCTGAAAGTAATTACCTATCCCGCCACTTGGGCAACCGCTACGGATAAAGCTAAATACCTGCCCATCTTTGGCGACAGTGGTTTTGCCAGCGCATCGGATAAAAGCGATCACCTCAACTTTGTAATGGTGGATTGTTTCAATGATGAAACGCCCGTCAACAATTATACTTACCTGGATGCATTGGCCAATGACCCCACAGTGGTCATCTGCCTCAGCAGTACCAATCAAAATGCTATGCAATCGGTACGCCGGATGGTGGTGGAACTGCAAAGCCGGAAGATCAAGAACCCCGTGGTTTTGATCACCGACAGCAACTGGCAAACGCCCGATGAACACCTGATCCATTTTGCCACGGAAACAGGTGCTTTATTACTGGAAGGATTTGGAGATGGCATCTGCCTGGGTTATGGCAGTAAGGCGCAAATGGAAAACATCCAGGCCACAGGAAGAACCTATCTTCCCATCAAAGACATTTACCAGTTTACCAATAATACGGCCTTCTCTATTTTGCAGGCCACACGTACCAGGATCTCCAAAACAGAATATATTTCCTGCCCCTCCTGCGGCCGTACTTTATTTGACCTGCAGGAAACAACTGCGAAGATCCGCTCGGTCACCAATCACCTCAAAGGCGTTAAGATCGCCATCATGGGCTGCATTGTGAATGGTCCCGGTGAGATGGCCGATGCCGACTTTGGGTATGTGGGCAGTGGGCCCGGTAAGATCACGCTGTACAAAGGCAAAGAAGTGGTGAAGCGGAATGTGGACAGTAATATTGCTGTAGAAGAACTGGTGAACCTGCTGAAGGACAATGAGGCCTGGGTAGAACCAGCAGTATAGAGCCGGGAGCCAGGAGTACAGAATCGGGAGTAGAAAAACCAAAACACAAAACTCGAAACTATTTTCCTTTGAACCGCATAGACCGACTGCACGCCATCCTTACGCACCTGCAAAGCAAAAAGAGGGTTACGGCCCAGGAAATTGCAGACCGTTTCAACATGAGTCTGCGAACTGTGTACCGCGACATCAAAGCTTTGGACGAAAGTGGTGTTCCGGTTATTGGTGAAGCTGGCAGTGGCTATACCATTATGGAAGGCTATCGCCTGCCTCCGGTGATGTTCACACAGGAAGAAGCCGCCGCCTTACTATTGGGAGGTAAACTGGCGGCCCATATGACAGACGCTTCCGTGAAAAAACACTTTGAAACAGCGCTCTTCAAGATCAAAGCTGTTTTACGTACTACCGATAAAGAACAGATGGACATGCTGAGTGATCATATCGAGATCATTCGTTCGAGGGTACCGGAAGAGGAGGCGCCCAGCCAACACCTTACCGCCCTGCAGAAAGCCATTGCCGACAAACGCTCGATCTTTATCCTCTACCATTCTAATTACAACGAAGAGGTAAGTGAAAGGGTCATTGAACCCATTGGCCTATGCCATTACAGTGCCAACTGGCACCTGATC
Source organism: uncultured Paraflavitalea sp. (assembly GCA_966211765.1). Taxonomy (GTDB): domain Bacteria; phylum Bacteroidota; class Bacteroidia; order Chitinophagales; family Chitinophagaceae; genus Paraflavitalea. Next base: position 58,480 of record CBIHOV010000032.1, on the reverse strand, counting down.
GGCTGGTGCCGGTTGCGAAATGGTTATCGTGATTTCAGGGTAAGCCGTATTAAAAGGCTGCAACTAAAAGATGAGCAATTCGACATTTCTGTACACCCCTCTTTACAGGATTATATCAAAACGATGGCCAGCAGCCATGCGCTCCATGAAGTAGTGTTGCGCTTTGATAAAGACGTTGTTAAATACATGCAGAACCAGAAATACTGGTATGGATTTGTACGGGAGGAAGAGGAGAACGACTTCATTCGCATGTATTTTGTGACTGGCTCCCTGGAAGGCCTGGCCCGCTGGCTGCTGATGTTTACCAATGCCGTGAGGGTCGAATTGCCCGCCACCCTCCACTCCATGATGCAGGGGTATTCGGCCGAAATAAAGGACCACTACCAATAAGGTAAGTCGCCCTGCCGGGCGGTTGTGGCAACGCCGCAGAGCTAGTCCCGCTTTTCGGGAGCGGTCCACCTTAATTCTTTTAAATAATTCTCCCCCCTACTGACATAGGGTTGTCACTACCCCATAGTTGCTTTGTATTAAATAAATCAAAGCATTATGTATGTCAAAACACATCCCCCGGTAACGGTGCTCTACAGTCAGCACCAGACCACCCTCTCCCAATTGAGCCAGTATATTGGTACGGTGGTAAAGGACCTCTGTGCTGAAGCCGTTCAACAGAATGCCCTGATCAGCGGTGCCCCGCTCTGGATCTACCATGGCATGGATGGCAAGCCCGACACTGTTTTCACCCTCACCATAGCCATCCCCGTACAGGGTCAATTTCAACCTTCCCGCTTCGCTATCAAACAGTTACCGGCTTTCAGGGCCGTTACACATACCCATGAAGGTACCTGGGACACACTTGCTGAAACCTACCAGGAAGTGATGCACCATATTGACGCCAATAAAATACCCATGACAGAAGAATGCCGGGAAGTGTACCTCAATATCGATTTTCAGCAACAGCAATACAATGTGGTCCAGGTACAAATGGGCGTCATTTAAAATAAAAAACATATAGCCACGAAGAACAAGAAGGTTGCCGTTTTACCAATGGCAGCAAAACAAAAGGGAGCGTTTCCGCTCCCTTTTCTAATATCTTCAGTTGTAAAACTTCTGTATTCTGTCTCCTGTATTCTGTATTCTTCTAAATTGCTTTTGCGCCGTCCTCTATCTGTGTTACGTACACATGCGGCACTACTTTGAACAACTGGTTGAAGGACTGCTGTATCTTATTCGTGAAATGCTCTACTGCTTCCCGCTTCACAATATTGATGGTACAGCCACCAAAGCCGCCACCCATCATACGTGATCCCGCTACGCCTTCAATAAAGCCTGCCCGCTCGGCCAGAAAGTCAAGCTCAGTACAGCTCACGCTGTATTGCTTGCTTAGTCCCTGGTGCGTAGCATTCATCATTTGACCAAAAACCGTCAGGTCGCCTTTTTGCAAAGCTTCGCAACCTTTCATCAGGCGCTCTTTTTCACTTACCACATACCAGCAACGGTCATATACAATGGCAGGCAGTTCTCCCTTGTGTAAATACAAAGCTTCAATACTCACATCACGCAGGGAATTGATACCCGGGTAATGTTTTTTCAGGATGGCTACCCCTTCTTCACATTGCTGCCTGCGTACATTGTACTCAGAACCAGCCAGGGAATGGCTCACCATACTATTGACCAGCACAATATTGTAATCGGGAAAATCAAAAGGAATATACTCATACTCCAGGCTGCGGCAGTCCAGCTTCATTACGTGGCCCTTTTTACCGTGCAGACTGGCAAACTGGTCCATGATACCGCACATTACACCCACAAAAGTGTGCTCTGTTTTCTGACCAATAAAGGCCAGGTCCATACGGCTAAAGCCCAGGTCAAATATTTCATTCAGGGCAAATCCATAAGCGGAGGTCAATGCGGCAGAAGAGCTCATACCAGCGCCCACCGGCACATCACCATCAATGATCACATCCACACCACGCAGGGTTTTACCACGATCCTGGATATGAAAGGTAACACCCAGCAGGTAGTTCATCCAGCCGTCCACCGGTTGGATGCCTTGCAGTGGAAAAGAGTAGGTTTCATTGAACTGGTTGGCATAGACATTCACGGTGCCGGAATTGTTTTCCGCCATGGCCACATACATCTTTTTGTCTACGGCTCCGGGTAATACAAAGCCTTCATTATAATCGGTATGCTCTCCAATCAGGTTTACACGTCCGGGAGCGGCAATGATCAACGGATTCTTATTGTACTTTTCCTGGAATTGCCGGCGTAATTGGTCTGCAATCATAACTACAAAAAAATTAATTTTAGTCTCCTATTAACTGAAGTATGAGTTTTACTATTGACAGGTACAAGACTAACGACTTATCGTTATTGCGGCTGCAAGATAATGCAACAGGAGCAATGGTAGCTATTTTACCTGCTTATGGCGCACTGCTGCATGCCTTTGAAATTCCCCTGGCGGGAAAAAGTTTTAATGTCATTGACAACTATGCGGGCAAGCAGGAGGCAGACCTTGGGTCGACCACTTCCTATAAGAGCGCCCGGCTTTCGCCCTTCGTATGCCGCATTGCCGGCGGTAAATACCACTTTGAGGACCATGAATTTGAGTTCAGCCGGAAATTCATGGATGGGTCTGCTATCCATGGTTTGCTGGCCAATAAACCTTTCAACTTCCTGCAGCAGTTTGCCGATGACCAATCGGCCTCTGCTTCCTTTCGCTATCATTACCAGCGCGAAGATGACGGCTACCCCTTTGATTATATCTGCGAAGTGCGTTATACCCTACATCCCAACAGGGTATTGCAGGTACAAACCTCCTTGCTGAACCTGAACGATCATTCCATTCCCATTGCCGATGGCTGGCATCCCTATTTCACCCTGGGTGGCACTATTAATGATTATGAACTACAGTTCAGCTCTCATACCATGCTGGAATTCAATGAGCACCTGATCCCTACCGGCCAGCTCCTGGAAGAAACCAGTTTTTGGCAGCCCGCACTGCTGAAAGACCGGCAGCTGGACAATTGCTTTTTGCTGGAAATACAGGAAGGAACAGCCCCCTGCTGCGTGCTGCGCAATCCCCAAAATGGACTGACGCTGACATTCTTTACCAATGCGCATTATCCATACCTGCAAATTTATACCCCCGACCACCGCAAAAGCATCGCCATTGAGAACCTGAGCGGTGCGCCGGATTGCTTTAACAATGGTATGGGACTCACTTTGCTGGCGCCCCGCCATACTGCCACTTTTAACGTATGGTACCAATTGAGTGTGGAATAAAACGAGTACTTTGCCGCCAAATATTGTGTGTATGAAGTTCCTGAGATATACCCTTGTCCTGGTGATGCTGGGCTTTCTGGCCAGTTGCTACGAAGTAAATGAAGAGATCGTGATCAATGCAGATGGTACCGGCACTTACCTGACCAAAATGGACATGGGCCAGTTGATTGAAATGATGCAATCCTTTGCAGGTGAAGAAGAGCTCTCCAAAGAGGGTCTGGACAAAGCCATCGACACCACCATCCGGATGAAAGATATGCTGGATTCTGCCAAAGATGTTACCCCCGAGCAAAAAGCACTGATGGCCAATGGCACCATGAAAATGCAGATGAACATCAAGGAGAAGCTGTTTAAGATGGACCTCCACTTCCCCTATTCCGGATACGACAACCTGCAAAAACTGATGGCAGGAGAAGGCAACAGCGGGGCAGGATTGACCAATATGTTCAAAGGTTTTTTTGGCGACGCCAAAACCCCGGCCCCGGATACCACCCAGATCATCGATGAAGCGAAAGAACCCGATATGCAGGATATTGCCAGCATATACGATGTGACCGTTAAGAATGGTCTGATCAGTAAAAAGACCAATTCAGTAAAATACAAAGCCCTGCTGGCCCGCCCGGAAATGGACCAGGTGAAAAAAATGAGCAGCTCGGGTATGGAAATATTATACACCACCACCATTAAGCTGCCACGCCCCGTAAAGAAATCGGACAATGACCTGCTCAAATTGTCGGATGACAGGAAAACGGTTACCATGAAGTACAACCTGCTTGACTTATTGGAAAGCCCGGACAAATTTGCCTATACGCTGGAATACTAGAAGCTGAGACGTGAAAAGTCATAATTTTGGCGATTCTAACCGCACTATATGCAAACAGACTTTTTAGTTATAGGCTCTGGAATTGCCGGTCTCACTTTTGCCCTGAAAGCAGCCCAGCAGTTCCCCGATAAAAAGGTTTTGGTGATCACCAAAACGCAGGCCGATGAAACCAATACCAAGTATGCCCAGGGAGGCATTGCCGGGGTAACAGATTTTGAAAAAGACAGTTTCGATAAACATATTGAAGACACCCTGATAGCAGGTGACGGGCTTTGCAACAAGGCCGTAGTAGAAATTGTGGTAAAAGAAGGGGTAGACCGCATCCGCGATATCATTGACTGGGGCGCCCGCTTCGACAAAGAAGCAGACGGCGATTATAAACTGGGTAAGGAAGGCGGTCACAGTGAGTTCCGCATCCTTCACCACAAGGATGTCACCGGCCGTGAAATGGAAAGGGCCCTGCTCGATGCCCTGGCCACCTACAAGAATATCGAAGTGATCAAGCATTGCTTTGTAGTAGACCTTATCACCCAGCACCATTTGGGCTACCTGGTCACCAAATCCACCCCGGATATTGAATGTTATGGCGTATATGTGCTGAACCGCGAAACCAATCAGATCGAAAAGATACTGGCCAATACTACCTTGTTGGCAACAGGTGGTAACGGGCAGGTATACCGATCCACCACCAATCCCTATATTGCTACGGGCGATGGGGTAGCCATGGTGTACCGCGCCAAAGGCCGCATCGAGAACATGGAGTTCATCCAGTTTCACCCTACGGCCCTTTACGAACCCGGTGTACGTGGACAGGCATTCCTGATCACAGAAGCTGTGCGGGGCGATGGCGGTATCCTGCGCAACAAGAATGGCGAAGCCTTTATGGAGCGGTACGACGAGCGGAAGGACCTTGCCCCGCGGGATATTGTAGCCAGGGCCATTGATAGCGAGATGAAGATCACCGGTACTGAACATGTGTACCTCGACGTACGGCATATATCCCTGGAAAAGTTCACCGAGCATTTTCCCAATATATATGAGAAGTGTAAATCCCTGGGAATCGATGTTACCAAACACCTGATACCGGTGGCGCCGGCAGCGCATTATAGTTGCGGCGGCATCAAAACAGATGAATGGGGTCGTACTTCCATTAACAATCTCTACGCCGCCGGTGAATGCGCCAGTACCGGCCTGCATGGGGCCAACCGCCTTGCGAGCAACTCCTTACTGGAAGCCATGGTCTTTTCTCACCGTAGTTTCATGGATGCCACGCAAAAAATACAAACTAAAAGTCCCAGTTCCGTCAACGGCATCCCAATGGCGATCGGGAAAGGGTTGATCCCCGACTGGAATGCCACGGGTACTACCCAACCCAAGGAAATGATCCTGATCACACAAAGCCTGAAAGAAGTGCAGCAGATCATGAGTGATTATGTAGGGATCGTGCGCACCAATACCCGTTTGGAACGCGCCATGAAAAGGCTGGACCTGCTTTGGACAGAAACGGAATCTTTGTACCAGACCACCAGCTTATCGCCCCAGCTTTGTGAATTGCGCAACATGATCACCGTTAGCTATCTTATTGTCAAATGCGCCAACTTCCGCAAGGAAAGCCGTGGCCTGCATTTCAATACAGACTATCCTTACAAAAACTCACTGGTACAAAATATTGTGCTGTAAATACGTTATACAAGTATGAACACCATCAAGCAGGGCCTGATCTTCGCCGCAGGGCTGGGCACGCGGTTCAAACCCTGGACCGACAAGCACCCCAAAGCCCTGGCCGTTGTGAATGGCAAAACGCTCTTACAACGCAATATTGAATATTTACAGCAATACGGCATCTACGAAGTAGTGGTCAATGTGCACCATTTTGCCGACCAGATCATGCATGCCATTCAGCAGCACGATGGCTGGGGCAGTCAGGTAAAGATCAGTGATGAAACAGACGCCGTATTGGAAACCGGCGGCGGCCTCAAAAAGGCAGCCCCCTTTTTCAACGACGCACCGGTGGCCATCATCAACGTGGATATCCTTACCGACCTCGACCTTGGTGCTATGATCCGTTTTCATGAACTGGAAGCTCCGCTGGCCACGCTGGCGATCACCAACCGGGTCTCTTCCCGTTATTTCTTATTTGATGAAGCCAATGCCCTTTGCGGGTGGCGGAATGTAAAGACCGGTGAGCAAAAGATCAGTCGCTCCGTTGACCCGCTGATCCAAAAAGCTTTTAGTGGTGTTCATATTATAGACCCCGCTCTTTTTCCGTTGATCACGCAGGAAGGAAAATTCTCGATGGTGGACGTGTACCTGCACCTGGCCAAACAGCATACGATCAAAGGGTTTGATCACAGCTATTCTAAATTTATAGATGTAGGAAAACCCGAAGCAGTAGCAATAGCTGAGGGCATGTTTCCATAGCTATCTTTTTTTGTGATAGGCCCTGCATACATTATTTTTACTTTCTATACCATAACAACCACATGCAATTCACGATAGAATCGATCAAAGAATTATATACCTCCTGGAGCGGCCAGCCCTGCGACGAGGTGGAAGTGCTGCCGCAATCGGGCTCCGACAGGCGCTATTTCAGGGTGTATGCAGCCGGCAAAACTTTCATTGCTACCTATGGCAACAATATCCCGGAAAACGACACCTTTTTCTATTTTTCCCGGCACTTCAGAGAAAAAGAACTTCCTATTCCTGAAATACTGGCTATCAGTGAAGACAGGACCATTTACCTGCAGGAAGATTTTGGTGATACCTCCTTGCTGAACCGCCTGGAAAGTGACGGTCTCTGCGATGGAGTATATGAACTTTTCCGCAACAGCCTGCACCAACTGGCGCTGCTGCAGGTTAAGGGACACGAGGGACTTGACTATACGCGCTGCCTTACCAACCAGGAATTTGGCAAACAGGCCATCATGGCCGACCTGCTCTACTTCAAATACTATTTCCTGGATGCTTTGCGCAAGCCCTATGACAAGCAAAAGCTGATCGATGATTTTGAAGCCCTAAGTACCTACCTCACTTTTACGGAGTACAAATATTTTATGTTCCGCGACTTCCAAAGCCGCAACATACTGGTAAAGCCCGATAATTCTGTTCACTTTATCGATTACCAGGGAGGCATGCGGGGCGCACCCCAATACGATGCAGCCAGTATGATCTGGCAGGCACGTGCCAACCTGCCCGATGATTGGAAGGCCAACCTGCTGAATGATTACATGGATTCCTTTGAATCGATTATTGGTCAGCCTTTGGACAAAGGTATTTTCAAAAGCCAGTACAATGGTTATGTACTCATACGCCTGTTGCAGGTGCTGGGCGCCTATGGTTTCCGTGGATTGTTTGAGCGCAAAGCACAGTTCCTGACCAGCATTCCCCAGGCCCTGCACAACCTGAAGTGGTTTATTGACAACCAAAGTTTAGGCATAGCCGTACCTGAATTCAAAAGAGTATTGGAAATATGTGTGGGGGATGATATTATTGACCGGTTTACCCCGCTTACGGCTACGGACGAAACGCCATTGGTGGTACATGTTAGCAGCTTCTCTTACAAAAAAGGAGGCATCCCTCCTGATGAAAGCGAGAATGGCGGCGGCTTTGTATTTGACTGTCGCGGTATCCTGAACCCTGGCCGGCTGGAAGAATTCAAGAAGCAAACCGGGCGCGATAAGCCCGTTAAAGACTTTTTGGAGCAGCAAACCCGGATGCCTGATTACCTCAACAGTGTATTTGACATTGTAGACATTGCAGTAGAGGATTATATACGCCGGGGCTTTGAAAGCCTGATGATCAATTTTGGCTGCACCGGCGGACAACACCGCAGTGTGTATGCAGCAGATGCCCTGGCCCGTCACCTGCGCAATAAATTCAAGGTAAAGATCCAGCTGAAGCACCATGTACAGGATGCGAAGGATTGGGTTAATTAATTCCTTCAACTATTTACCCCGTGACCTGTTATAACCGGTATTACATATCGCCTATTTAACCATGTATTACCTCATTTATATTCCGCTCTATCTGCTGTCCCTGCTTCCCTTGCAGGTACTTTACCTGCTATCGGATTTCCTGGCCGCCATGACCTGGCATGTATTCGGCTACCGGAAAAAGGTGGTGTTGGATAATTTACGTATTGCCTTCCCGGAGAAAACCGAGCAGGAGCGTATAGCCATTGGAAAAAGGTTTTACCGGAACTTTGTAGACAATTTCATAGAGACGCTTAAACTGTTGTCGGGCGGAAAAAAGTTTATTACCAAACATTTCGTGCTGGACAGTGATCCATTTACTACATTTTTCAAGGAAGGGCGCAAATGCCAGTTTCACCTGGGTCACAATTTCAACTGGGAGGTGGCCAATGTGGCCATGCCGCTATACACACCCTACACTTTCATAGCGGTATACATGCCTATTAAGAACAAAGCCATAGACCGGCTGTTTATGCAGCTTCGTACGCAAACCGGCTGTATAATGTTACCTGCTACCGATATGCGCAATGCCATTGTACCTTATCGTAACACCCAGTACCAACTTGCACTGGTAGCCGACCAGGCGCCGGGAAATGTATCCAAAGCTTACTGGCTTAATTTCTTTGGTCGCCCTACTCCGTTTGTGCGTGGGCCGGAGAGCGGCGCCCGCACCGGTGACATACCCGTCATTTTTGCCAAACTGTATAAAGTGAAGCGGGGTTACTACCGTGCCCACCTGGAAGTAGGCGCGGAAAATCCAAAAGAACTGCCTGAAGGCGAACTCACCCGCCGCTATATCACCTTTCTTGAAAAAGCCATCCGTCAGGATCCCGACATGTGGTTATGGAGCCATAGAAGATGGAAACATGCCTGGAACCCAGCCTACCGTGATTTGTGGATAGGCCTGGATCAGCCACCCTCCTAAAGTACCACCAACATTTCCAATCGGGGGATTACACCTATATACCCAGGGGTGTAAATCAGGTTGCCTCACCGTGTTTACAACCAAATGAACAGGTGAATAAAGGCAGGAAATACAGTGTTTTATCCAATCTTTCGTGCCTGCGTACGCCGCTATCTTCGAAGTAGCAACTTTATTATTTCATAGTAAAATTTTCAACCTATGGCTACTTCACTTACGTACGCATTTAACCAGGCTCGCTTGTTGGCACTGATCAACCGACCCGGCTGTGAGACCGTTGTCCTTTCGCTCGTAAACCTCATTAAGCGACCACACACCGAAGCCTACCTGTACATTTATGCCCAGGCCCATGACGGCGAAGGAGTTCCTATTATTGCCCAGGATATTGCCGGCGCGGGCGGCGAGGAGGCTTGCCCCGTTCCTCCGGGATGGCAATGCGACAATGACCCTCCATCCATTCAACAAAGCCAATTGGAACTGGCGCCCAGGTTTTCCATCGCCAAAGAGCTCCTGCTTCCTGTGGTGGAACAAAACAATTTTGAGATGATAGGCGTCAATGCAAACGGGCAACCCGAAATGATGAAACAGGTACTGGTATACCTGGAAGGAGAAATTACCGATGAAGGATTGGAACCTTTTATATCTTTAACCAGTCAGAATAAAAATGGCACCTATATAATGCCGGCAGTGAAAGCGCATAGCTTTACTCCCGGCCTGGTACCTGCCACCTTTAAGTAAACCGGTTGAGTAAAAGTCTCTTACATACCATTACTATCCATTTGGATATCATAGCTCCCCTGGCAGCGCTATTCATTGCCTTGTTTAGGAAAGAAAAACGGCTGGGGGAGCATATTTATATTGTCGTTTTCCTATTGATACAATTGGTATTAAATAGTTGGATCAAGATCATCATGCATTGCGAGTGCGGCAAGAATATCTACTTGTATAAAGCCAATTGCTTCCTCTCCTTTATCACCCTCAGTCTTTATTTCCTGCACAAATGGAAGCCCCATATCCCGCCACGCAATTACCGTAAGGCTACTATGGCAATCGGTTTATTATCACTGACTATCCTCGCGCTCATTTACTATGACAGTCACGACGACGCCTTCAATAGCTACAGTTACAGCCTGGTCGCTTTATCCATCTGTACCGGGTGTATTTTATACTACTACGCAAAATTAAAACGGCCCGACATAGCCAACATCACCAATACCAGGTCCTTTTGGTTTATAAGCGGCTTGTTTATTTACTATGCCGGCTGTTTCTTTATTTTTCTTAGTTTTAAATTCCTTACCCTGAATAAATCGCCCAATACAGGCATGCTATGGACTGTTCATAACATTATATTCGTACCTATGTGTACTGCTTTTTCAATAGGATTCAGATGCAAGGTTTTCCACACGATATAATTGCCATTATCTTAAGCACGTTGTTCACGCTGCTTATTATCTCCTTTATTATTACATTCATTGTTATTTACCAGAAACGCCACCAGGGCTTTATCAAAGAAAAAGCCGATCTCCAAACCGGTTTTCAGCAGATCCTGCTCGAATCTCAACTGGAGATCCAGGAGCAAACCCTGCAAACCATTTCCCAGGAAATACACGATAATATAGGGCAGGTATTAAGCCTGGCCAAACTCAACCTGGGCACCATGGATATTAACCAGCCCGATCAGCTGCAGCAAAAAATGGAAGATTCCAAAGGACTGATCGGGAAAGCCATCCAGGACCTGCGCGATATATCCAAAAGCCTCAATACCGACTATGTATCCGAGATGGGCCTGGTACAGGCCATTGGTTATGAATTGGAGATGATCCGCAAAAGCGGCGCCTATACCACCAGCCTGAAAACAGAAGGTCTGCCGGTTAAGCTCGAAGCGCAAAAGGAATTGATCATCTTTCGCATGGTGCAGGAGGCGATCAATAACATTATCAAACATGCGAAAGCAAGTACCATCCTGATACTGCTCACCTATCAATCAGACACCTTTAGCATAGCAATAAATGATAATGGAACGGGATTTGACCTCACGCCGCTGAATGCCGGCAACAACAGTAAGTTTGGATTGGGCATTCGTAACATGCACAAAAGGGCGCAACTGATTGGTGCGCATTTCTCCATTGCCAGCACACTTGGCGCCGGCACAACCGTCACCCTGCAATTGCCCCTCTCCATGAACCAGGCCAGGGCAATCTAACCGGTCATGCTCTGCCCCGCACCCCTGCACTACATTGCAACTTCGCGTATTTCAGCCTTTTATGACAAAGGTGTTTTTCTCGTATTTCACTCCACAAAACACGGTTTCTGCATGACATAGATCAAACCTGTGGCCAATTCTGTAAATTACATAATGCGTCTTCGTATCAAATGAAACACAATGGGGATCATACACGAACATGAGATTATCAAAACGAAGCTTGAAATACAAGAACAGGCACTAAAAAACATCGTACAGGAAATTCATGATAATATTGGCCAAATATTAAGTCTGGCTAAATTACATTTAGGGACCCTGGATTTTTCAAAGCCTGAAGAAGTAGCTCAAAAAACGTTTAACAGCAACCAATTAATAGGCAAGGCGATCAAAGACTTGCGCAACCTGGCCAGGCACCTCGATGCCAATCATATCAGCCGGGTAGGCTTGTTTAAATCGATAAGCTATGAACTTGGTTTTATGCCTAAAGAAAGGGCAGCGGATCCGCTATTGACCATAACGGGTAGTTTGGAGATATTGAATAAAGAAGTAGAGTTGATGCTGTTCCGGATTGTTCAGGAGGGTATTCGTTATTTCATAGAACACAGCAGCACATCTGTCATAGCTATCCAAATACAATGCCATGATGATGTTTTGAAGATCGGTATTTCGAATAAAGAAATGCAGCAGCAAACAGCACAACCTTACCCTCAGACAGATGACCAAATGCATAAGATCCAAGGCCGGTCGGCCCTTATTGGCGCCCGGTTGCAGATAGACCACCCATCAAAGAATGAAACAGTTATTCATATCAGTTTTCCATTTTCAAATCACTAAACCTGCATTACTATGCAAGAGAACAAAACCAGGGTAGCCCTTATCGATGACCATGTTTTATTACGCAACGGGCTGGCCAGCATGGTCAGGAATTTCGACGGCTATACCGTATTGCTGGAAGCGAATAACGGCAGGCATTTTATCGACCAGTTGAAGAACAGCACTGTACCCGATCTTGTGCTCATGGATATCAACATGCCCGATATGGATGGTTTCGAAACAACCATATGGCTCAAACAACATCATCCCGATGTACGTGTACTGGCGCTTTCCATGTATGATAATGAACAATCCATTATCCGCATGCTGAAGAATGGCGCCAGGGGTTATATCCTGAAAGAAACAGAACCCAAAGAATTCAAGTGCGCCCTCGATTCGGTGATCAGCAAAGGATATTACTATTCGGAGATGGTGACCGGTAAAATGATCCATGCACTCAACAACCTCGAAGACGACAATTACAGCATCAAGCCACTTATATCTCTAAACGATCGGGAAATAGAATTCCTCAAACTCGCCTGTACAGAACTTACCTACCGCGAGATTGCCGATAAAATGCACCTGAGCCCCCGCACCATCGACGGCTACCGGGATGCTTTGTTTGATAAGCTGAATGCCAAAACGAGGGTAGGACTGGTATTGTACGCCATCAAGAATGGAATAGTGCAGATCTGATATGCATACAAAAGGCCAGCAAATCGCTGGCCTTCTTATAAACTTATTGAGTGTTTGTTCTTTCCTAATTCAACACACTGTTCTCTTTCGCTACTTCAATGCCCTTTTGCTCTTTGATCGCAGTCCAGCCGCCCAGCACATTGTGCAGGTTGTGGATGCCCTGGCGCTTCAGCAACGAAGCGGCAATCACGCTGCGGTAACCACCGGCGCAATGCACATACAGGTTTTGTGTTTCCAGTATATTGGCCATCACACCAGGATCGCTCATCTCATTCAGCGGCATATTTACAGCGCCGGCAATATGACCATCAGCAAACTCTGTTTCACGACGTACATCTATTACTACCAGGTTCTTGTCAAAAGGAAGATCCATTGCCAGTTCATCCGCTTCCACATCAATGATCAGGTCGATCTGCTCACCGGCGGCTCTCCATGCTTCCACACCACCTTGCAGATAACCTTGCATTTGGGAAAAGCCCACCCGCGCCAGCCGTACTACACTCTCTTCTTCCTGTCCTGCTTCCGTAACCAAAATGATCGGTTTATCAAAAGGCAACAAGCTGCCGGCCCACTCAGCAAAACGGCCTTCCAGGCCAATGAAGATAGAGCCGGGTACAAACTGTAAAGTAAAATCAACTGCTTTTCGTGTATCCAGTACGATCACTTCTTCCTGTTTCATCCATTCTTTGAAAGCAGCTACCGACAAGGGCGTTAATCCTTTGTTCAATATGCCATCCAGGCTATCGTAACCTTCTTTATTGATTCGCGCATTAATTGGAAAGTATTGAGGCAGCAAGCCCAATCCATCCGTAACCGCCTTGATAAAGTCTTCACGTGTTTGTGGCTGTAAGGCATAGTTGGATTGCTTCTGCTCACCGATGGTGCTCTGTGTTTCGGGGCCCAGGTTCTTGCCACAGCTACTGCCGGCACCATGCGCGGGATATACAATTACTGCATCGGGCAGGGTAGCGATCTTTTGTTGTAAAGAATCATATAGCATGGAAGCCAGTTCTTCTTTGCTCAGATTGCCACTGCTTAGATCGGGTCTGCCCACATCACCTACAAACAGGGTATCACCCGTAAATAAGGCATAAGGAACATTATTTTCATCGCGCAGCAGGTAACAGGTAGACTCCAGGGTATGACCGGGCGTATGCAACACTTCGATCGTAAGGTCTCCTAACTTAAACTGTTCACCATCCTTTGCCAGGTGGATTGGGAAATTGGTTTCCGTAGCCGGGCCATATACGATAGGCGCGCCTGTAGCTTTTTGCAGGTCGAGGTGACCACTTACAAAGTCGGCATGGAAATGCGTTTCGAAGATATATTTGATGGAACTGTTTCTTTCCTTCGCCAACTCCAGGTAACCAGCAATATCCCGCAAGGGGTCAATAATCACTGCTTCACCTTTACTTTCAATGTAATAGGCTGCTTCACTTAAACAGCCAGTGTATAATTGCTTTATAAACATGGATGCAAAGTTAATTCTTAAAAAGCAAAAAGCAGAACATGGGGTTCCATGTCCTGCTTTATAAGCAGATTATCAAAAGGTTAAACCGACTGATCAGCTATTCAGATCCTCAACACATTCCATGATGTGTGCCACTCGGGCACTATTCACAGAATAGTAGATGAACTTGCCATCCCGCTCTGTTTTTACGATCCCAGCCCTGCGAAGAATCGCAAGGTGTTGTGAAGCTACGGACTGTTCAAGTCTAAGCCGCACGTAAATTTCAGTGACGGTGAGGCGCTTCTGCTCATCAATGAGCTTCAGGATTTGCTGGCGCAACTTGTGGTTGAGCGCCCGCAGGATCATTGCGGCCTTTTTCAGGTTTAGGAAGTCAACCTTTACGGAATCCCCATGTACGCCGTCTGCATTCAGCACCATGGAGTAGTTGCTTGTTACGTTCATGTGCACATCAGAGCTTTTAAAAATTTAATAGGATAAGCGAGTGCCAAATTTACAAGAAAAAAAATACTATGTGAATTAAAGGTCTATAAAAGTTTCACTTAGTTTAATTTTTTATATGAGAGTAGAATTCCTTGAGATAAGCGGGCACCGCATATGCCAGGTCTGCCCACATTTTCCGCTCAAACCTTTGCTCAGCAAGCCGCGCAAGGTCGGCAGCGGAATAATCTTCTCCCTCATAAAACGTTGCATTTGAATGCTCACATAGGGGTTTCCACTTACCAACTCCATTTCCACAGAAAATTAAACGATTATTCTCTAACTCTTTGTTAAAAGAATTATTGTCTAAAACACGCGCACCACCCGGAATAACTACCTCCAAGTCCATATTATAGACGGCGGTAAACACTTCCATCCTGCGGGCATCGATCATAGGACATAATAAGGTGGGTTCCAAAGGAGATTGGCCGGTTGACAACCCCATAGCCTCCCGCGTTGCATAAGCTATCACTTTTAATGTACTCTCGGTAATCAACGGAATATGAAGTGCAAAGCACAATCCCTTAGCTGTAGCCAACCCTACCCGCAGGCCTGTATAAGAACCCGGACCCTCTGTAACTGCCACTGCTTCCAGCTGTTGCATAGTATAACCCGCTTCCCGCATCAGTTGCGCAATGGCGGCTTGCACCCATCCCGCATGATCTTTTTGTTCACGGTTTACCATAGTCGCAATACAATCGCCCTTGGTTGCAAGGCAGATGCTGGCATTTTGCGTAGCTGTGTCTATATTCAATATCAACCCCATTGTCAAAAACGAATAATCAATGTGTAATCAATGCAATACGGCCCCTCTTAGATGCCGGAAGGCTATAAAATACATAAAACTCATTCAAAAAGATTCTTTCCGGCTTGCTGCAGCCCATTATGGGTAGCTTACACCCAATGCCAGTTCCCGTTCCAGGGCTGGCGCCAGGGCATAGCGTTCATCAGAACGACTCAATTCCTTCAACAAAACCGAAATGTTTCCCAGCCCAATGGCAGCACTCCATTCAAATGGCCCCATCGGATAATTGGTACCCAGCTTCATGGCAGTATCAATTTCGGACCTGGTACTTACATCCGCTCCCAGTGTATAATACGCTTCATTCACGATCATAGCCAAAATTCGTGGTGTAATCATACCGCATACATCCGGCACCAGCTGATAACGCCACTGCAATGCATCGAAAATGCTTTTAACCGCTTCCGCCTGTCCGGCAGTTGTCAATGCAATTTCAATTAAAGGCCTGCGTAATAAGGTAGGCCAGGCATTGATCCGTATTACATTTGTACCGGTTACATTTCCTGTCCAGGGCACCGCATTTACAAAGATGGGTTTACTGTTCACTGGTTTCAACCTTGCCATTCTTTCCGGATCGGCTGTGTACAGCAGGTCAAAATAGGCATCTGCTTCGATCATCAGCAGCGAGCTAAGCGAATCAGCCCAGGCATACTCCACCCCTGCCGCTGCTTCCCTGGCAAGCCACTCTTCCTTCAGCACCTTATCGGCCAGTATGGCTATGATCATGGCAAAAAATTTACGCAAAGTAAGCCGTAATCCGCAATCGGCAATCGGCAGCCAGCAATAGTCCCCGGCAATTGCCGGCTTTTCCGGGTCCGGCTATAGGAAACCTCAAACCCGAAACCCGAAACTTCCTGTATTTTTGGTCCATGGAAAAAAAGATCATCAATACCAGCAATGCACCGGCCCCCATTGGCCCATACAACCAGGCTGTTCAATTGGGCGGCTTACTATTCGTTTCCGGCCAGATAGCCATCAATCCCGCCACTGGCAATATTGATGCTATCGATATTATTGGCGAAACCCACCAGGTGATGCATAACCTCAAAGCTGTATTGGCAGAAGCTGGTATGGACTTCAGCCATATTGCCAAGACCACCATCTTCCTCAGCGATATGAGTTTGTTTGCTTCAGTTAATGAAGTATACGGCAAATATTTCCAAAGCAATTTCCCCGCCCGCGAAACCGTAGCGGTGAAAGGATTGCCCAAGAATGTGAATGTTGAGATCAGTGTAATTGCAGGGAAATAGTCTGCATGTCGATAATTCCGAAAGTCCGGAAGTAGAGAATGCTAAAGACTGGAAGTCAGTAAGCAAGATAGATCTTCATAAATATGGCCCGAAAATTAATAAAAGGCCGAAAGACTGGAAGTATGCTGTATTATCAGTAGCACGCTTCCGGCCTTTCGGCCTTCTGTATTCTGAATTCTGTATTCTATATTCTATATTCTTTCTTCCTACTTCAATACATTCAATTCCTTGCCAATCTTCGTAAAGGCAGCGATCGCTTTATCCAGGTGGCGTTGCTCGTGGCCGGCACTCAACTGCACACGGATCCTTGCCAAACCTTTGGCCACTACAGGGAAGAAGAAGCCAATTACATAAATGCCTTCTTCCAGCAATTTGGCGGCAAAATTCTGCGCTACCACTGCATCATACAACATAATAGGTACAATGGGGTGATCGCCCGGTTTGATATCAAAGCCTGCTTCCGTCATCTTGCTGCGGAAGTATTTGGTATTCGATTCCAGCTTATCCCTTAATTCAGTTGTTTCTGTCAGCAGGTCCAATACCGCAATCGATGCGCCCACAATACTGGGTGCCAGTGTATTTGAAAACAGGTAGGGCCTTGAACGCTGACGCAGGATCTCAATTACTTCTTTCCTTCCGCTGGTAAACCCGCCCGAAGCGCCGCCCAGCGCCTTACCCAGTGTACCCGTAATGATATCGATCTTTCCCATCACTCCCCGGTACTCATGCGTACCACGGCCTGTTTTACCCAGGAAACCACTGGAATGACATTCATCGATCATAACAGCCGCATCATATTTCTCTGCCAGCGCTACAATTTTATCCAGTTGTGCAATGGTGCCATCCATGCTGAATGAACCATCGGTGATAATAACACGGCTGCGTTGTGCCTGGGCTGCTTTCAGCTGCACTTCCAGGTCTTCCATATTGTTGTGCTTATAGCGGTAACGCTGTGCTTTGCACAAACGAACTCCATCAATAATGGAAGCGTGGTTGAGCTCATCAGAAATAAGCGCATCCTGGTCATTGTACAGGGGTTCAAATACCCCGCCATTCGCATCAAAAGCTGCTGCATACAGGATCGTATCTTCTGTACCCAGGAATTGGGAGATCTTCGCCTCCAGTTCTTTGTGAATATCCTGCGTACCGCAAATAAACCGCACACTACTCATACCATAGCCACGATGGTCAATGGCTTTTTTAGAAGCCTCGATCACTTTGGGATGCGATGACAAGCCCAGGTAGTTATTCGCACAGAAATTCAACACTGTCTTACCATTCACTACTATTTCAGCTCCCTGGGGAGATTCAATGATTCGCTCTGTTTTATACAGTCCGGAAGTCTTGATGTCTTCAAGCTCTGCAGCCAGTCTTTTGACTAAATTTTCATTCATGGAAGGAGAGATTTTTTAGATAAGGGCACAAAAATAGCAATTTGGGAAGCTGCTCATTTGAAATTTTCTAAGGAATGAGGTTACAATCAGGCCTGGGTAACAGATGGGACTATCCTCAAAGCATACACAAATATGATACATTATAAATAAGCAATATTCAAACCCGGGTCAAACAGCGACTAAATGCGCTCACAATGCGGGTTTGATCCGAGTTTGGTCCGAGTTTGGTCCCTGTTTGGTCCCTGTTTGATAGCAACAACCTTACTTAAAGAAGCGGAGAAAAATCCTCCTCCAGGATCAGCCCAGGCTAATAAGACTATTCATAAAAGGCCCGTGCAAGGTCAAATACGTCCAGCGGGAATTGGGTATTTTTTACCGGTAATCCGGCCAAAGCAACCAATTTTCAGATTTCTTTACCATTCCTGTAACATTTTGGCTATAACTTCGTCTTATAGATCAAATGGCCTCCCTTATGTTTCGCAAATCCTATTTACGGGCTTTAATTATGCTGGTGGCATTGGCAGCCGGCATATTGGTATTTGCCGCCAGCCGGGTAGGCAAAACGACGGAAGATGGTGTGTGCAGTGAATCAAAGGACGAATGCGAAAAGCCAAAGGCCCAGGGAGAATTCATGATCCTGGAAGCCCTCAACCGGGCAGTAATGGTTACAGCCCAATAAATGACATTGATTATCAGATTTTTATGATATAAAAGAGGCCATGAAAGCCTCTTTTTATTTTTTAAGGCAAAAAGAATCAGGGTACTGTAACATTTGAATACCCTTCCACGTATAACTAGAATACAACCTTACTTGCACATTTAATGAGACAGGACTTAGCTTATGACTGAAAAAGAGTACAACCAATGTGTCACAGAGTATGCGGATAACGTGTACCGGTTCATCCTGAAAAACCTCCGGCATGAGGAGGACGCAAGGGATGTGGTACAAACGGCATTCGAGAAAATGTGGGTCAACCGGGCGGATGTAGATGGTACCAAATGCAAGAGCTATTTGTTTACAGTGGCCTACCACCAGATGGTTGATCACCTGCGCAAAGCCAAAAGGGTGACCCTGAAAGATGAGTTTCGCGATGATGCCAAGGTATACGACCGGCCCATGCACAATACCCGCAAAGTGCTGGAAATGGCCCTGGCCCAACTCAACGAAACACAACGCTCACTGGTTTTGCTCAAAGATTACGAAGGTTATTCTTATACAGAGATTGGGGAGATCACGGGTTTGAAGGAAAGTCAGGTGAAAGTATATTTACACCGTGCCCGTGTGCAGTTGAAAAATTATTTAGTCAGCCCTGAAAATGTGTTATAGCATGAACATCACACGCCATAATTACGAAGAATTCTTCCTGCTGTATGTGGACAATGAACTAAGCATTGCCCAGCGTAAAGCAGTAGAAGCTTTCGTGGAAGAAAATCCAGATCTGCGCACCGAGCTGGTCATGTTGCAGCAATCAATTTTGCCGGTTGATGAGCCAGTCACGTTCATGAACAAAGAATCCCTGCTGAGAACTTCTTCAGCACCCAACCCCGTCAATGAAACCAATTGCGAAGAATATTTTGTACTGTATGCCGATGATGAGCTCACCAACGAACAAAAAGACCAGGTAGAACAATTTGTATACAGGAACCCTCAGTTTCAGGCCGGTTTCGAATTGTTACAACAGGTGCGCCTGATGCCCGATACTTCCATCGTATTTGCAGATAAATATGCTTTATACCGCAGCGAAGAAGAAGACAGAGTACCTGTAGTAAGGATGCGCTGGTGGAAAATAGCTGCCGCAGCGGCAATACTCTTGTTGATAGGAGGAACTACCTGGTATACCTTGACCAAAGGTGACAAGGTACAGCCAGGCGGAGAAAAGGGTCTCGCCATAAACACTGATACGCCACAGGTAAAACAACCTGCAACAGCCAACAAAGAACAAACGCAGCAGGGAATTGCCGCTACTGCTCCTGATAAAGTAACTGCTCCCGAACAGCCAACAGCACCTGACATTGCCTTAACTACCGATAAAAAGGACAAGAAGAAGGATCAACCTGCACTGGTAGTACCATCACCTGTTAAAGACAATAAAGCAGAAGGTCTTGCGGCCGTTAACAATAAAGAAAAGAAAAATATCGAGACTCCACGTAACATTCCCGAGGGGATAAACGTACCACAAGAAGAGAAGAGTGTTGCGATGAATGATCTGGATAAAGAAAAAACGAACAAGCCTTTAACAGCGACCACGGTAGGAGAGATCAACAAGAACAATACAACTCCTACAGTATCAACAGCAAGAGAAATAGAGATAAATATCAACGAAAGTATGGCAATGCGCAATCCTACGATAAAACCCCAACCTGGTGAAATTGATGAACTCTATCCAACTGAACCCGATAATAAGAAAAACAAAATGCGTGGCTTCTTCCGGAAGGTGTCCCGTGTTTTTGACAAAGCAACCAATGCCGATACGGACCATGAAAAATCAAGCATCCGTATAGCAAGTTTCGAATTCGCGTTAAAATAATCTCCATTACACAAGTAAATTTTGAAGTATGAAAAGGATGTTAACCCTCCTGGCGGGAATAGGTATGGCATGTACAGCAATGGCTCAAACAGACAGCACCCAGGCACCTAAAAGCGATACAATCCGGATAGGAAAGATGATCATCGTGCGCTCAGGCGCAGGCAGCGCCAAAGAAGACAATGACCGTGAAAGGACCCGTGTTTACCGCCGTAAATACAAGCCTTCCAATATCAGCACCAACTGGCTGATCCTCGACCTTGGCTTCACCAATTTCAACGACCAGACCAACTATAGCAGCATCGAAGCACAGGCTTTTGCACCCTTATCAAATGAAGACTGGTTTAAACTGAAAGCAGTAAAATCTTCCAATGTCAATATCTGGTTCTTCATGCAGCGCCTCAACCTCATCAAGCATGTGGTGAACCTGAAATACGGACTGGGCATTGATATGAACAATTACCGCTTTAAAGAGCCTGTTAAGTTCCTGACCGAACCACGTACTACGGTGATCATGGACCTGAGCACCGAATACAGCAAGAACAAACTGGTGGCGGAGTATGTAACCGTGCCCATGTTGTTGGAATTCAACTTTACCCCCCAGCGTGAAAGAGGATTTGGCATCGCCTTCGGCGCCAGTGCAGGCTACCTGTACGCCAGCCGTCAGAAAACCATCACCGATGCAGATGGCAAACGTAAGAAGCGCGATGAATTTGACCTCCGCCCCTGGAAGCTGCAATATTTAGCCGAATTGGGATTGGGCCCTGTAAAATTATATGGTTCTTATGCTTCACAAAGCATCTTCGAACGCGGATTGGATCTCACCCCCTACAGCGTAGGCATCAGGATCAGCAGCTGGTAAGATAGTAGTAGCCAGTGAAGAGTACAGCCATGAAAGTACGATCGCTGAGGTTGAACAACCAGATTCACCTCAGCGATTTTTTATTTCCTGTTCACCAGGTAAGCACCCACAACCAAACACACAATACCAATCATCTTCTGCAAAGTGATGGGACTTGGCTTCATCCCCAGCACACCAAAATGATCCATCAGCAGGGCCGTCACCAATTGTCCCGCAACAATGAGCACAAACATATTGGCTGCTCCGATCTCCATCACCGACAGCAACACTACTGTTACCACAAACACCCCCAGCAGTCCCCCGGTAAACTTATACCAACTGATATCACTATAGGCCGATAAAGTAGGAAATGCCTGTTTGGAGAACAATAACATCAACGCAAGCACCAGTGTACCGCCTAAAAAAGAAATAAATGCCGCCAATAAAGGGTGGCTGATAGCTGCCCTGAGCTGGGCATTGATCCCCGATTGAACGGTCATCGCTACCCCGGCCAACACAGGTAGTATATAAAAAAGCAATTTCATGTACAGTTTTAGTTTAAGACAGCAAGTTCATGAATATCATGGAAAATTACAATTGAGACTGGGGAAGCAAGTTGCAACATTGCCAGAAAACAGAGCGTACAACAATCCCTTAACCAGAAATGGCAGTAAAATTGCTTATAAAATTCCCCGGAGCACTTAACCTATCCATTATTGCCTGTTTAGTATGTTAAAACTTATCCCCATGAAAAATATTTTTATTTCCTCATACGTTACATAAATGAGGTGATCCTGTTAAAAACATTATTCATTAAATAGCTTACCATCGCCTGGTCTCTACGCAAAACCATGGTAACCATGAAACGCCAACATTTCGTCGCGCTACTCCTTGTATCCGTTGCCGGCTTAGCCGCCTTTAAAACGATTGAAACAAGGGTAATCAAGAAAAGATTCTTTAGAAGTGAAGAGCCTACAGGTACAGTGTACATCATCGTCGACAAATCGGACTATGAGCTGCAGGTGTATGATGAGGAAGGCTGGTATGCCACCTACCCCGTCGTATTTGGCAATAAAGACCTTAATGATAAAATGGTGGAAGGCGACCGCAAGACACCCGAAGGAACATTTAAGATCATTTCCAAAAAGCCCCATCAGAAATGGCATAAAATGCTGATGCTGGATTATCCCAACCAGGAAAGCATGGCCAAATTCAACCAACGCAAAGCCAAAGGGCTAATTCCCAAAAATGCCAAACCAGGTGGCGGTATCGCCATCCACGGCACCTGGCCCAATGACAATCTTGTAGTAGATGATTTCACCAACTGGACCAATGGCTGCATAGCCGTAAAGAATGAAGACCTCGATGAACTGGAAGCTTATTTACCAATAGGCACCAAAGTAATTGTGCGTCGTTAAGCCGTGGGCATTGAATACAGGTGGTTGCAGGGAAAGCATTCCCAGGCTCAATTATTCAGTAAGAAAGACTTTATTTCCCGTTTCCATTTTTCTGGCTCCCTTTTGCACAGGGATTCATGTTTGGCTGTTTCATAAACTACCAGCTTTTTACGCACCTGTGGCAGATGCTGGAAGATGGCTTCCGTCTCGGCCAAGGTAACCCGCGCGTCCTGCGCGCCATGCTGCACCAGCACCGGGCAGCTTATCTTTTTAACATACTCCTCGGGACTAAGGCCAAAAGCCCAGAATCCCCTAACCGTACCTCCCCAGAAGGTGAGCAGGGCGGCAATTGGTTGTTCCGGCAATCCCATGGTACGTATCCTGCCTTTGGCAGCTGCCGACAGGGTGCCGTACGACAATTCCAGGATCACTTTTTCGGGTTTCACATCGTATTCAGCAATAGCACGCGTAATGGTGGCCGCGCCCAGCGAAACACCCCACAACACGATATGCTTTTCCCCTTTAGCGCGTATATAATCATAAGCGGCTTTCACATCAGCCGCTTCCCGATAGCCAATGGTCGATACATTCCCTTCACTATTCCCATGCGCCCTGAAATCGACCAGCAGGGTATTGAACCCAAGACTGTGCATATAATAAGCTTCGTCGAGTATCCTGCCGCTGGATGATCCATGCCCATGAAATAAGATCACCGTTCCTTTGGCGCTTGCCTTCGGTATATACCAGCCACGCAGGCGCAGTTGATCGGCAGTCAGTAAAGAAAGCGTATCAAAAGGAATGTTGGGTAGGGTATTGTTGACAGACTTGGGATATTGCAGACCAAACAAGATCACTTTTGTTTTATCCCAGCCATTCATTTGCTCGGGCTTTTTTACAACAGCATCTTTATCATCATAGAAGTAAGTGAACCGGCAGGCATGAAATACGGCCATGATATTAAGCAGAACAATCAGGACGATCAGTACCCGCAAAGCTCTTCGTAATAGTCTCATGAATAGGTTTAGTAGTTTTACAGACGTCTTTATGATCGCCTGAAATGGGTTATCCTCTTGTCACTTTTGCCAGAGAATCTGGCATGAATATCGCTCGTATATTGCGTACAGATCGTATCCTTGAAGAACCCAATTAACTTTGGGAGATAGAACAATCCATATAACATTGGTAATCAGAAAACGGCCAATGTTTCCGTCTCTATGAAAACCCCATATTCACTCCAGCCATGGGGTTTTCTTTTATATGTATTGCGCTATAATTTTCCGTTCTTGATCTCTTCCACTACAGAAGGGTCCAAAAGGGTAGAAGTATCGCCTAAATTATTAGTTTCACCCTCTGCAATTTTACGTAGTATTCTCCGCATGATCTTACCACTTCTTGTCTTGGGTAAACCGCTTACAAACTGGATCTTATCGGGTTTGGCAATAGCGCCAATGATGCGCGAAACGGTTTGAGCAATGTCCTGACGCGTTAATTTATCATCGTGGTCACTGCTGCCCTGGTAGATTACATAGGCATAAATGCCCTGTCCTTTGATATCATGAGGGTATCCTACTACCGCACTTTCCACCACACCTGTATGCATGTTGATGGCGTTCTCCACTTCTGCTGTACCAATACGGTGGCCACTCACATTCAATACATCATCTACCCGGCCGGTTATGCGATAATTACCGCTTTCATCACGCAGGCAGCCATCGCCTGTAAAATACAGGTTGTCGTAGGTGGCAAAGTAATTCACGCGGCAGCGTTCATGATCTCCATAAGTGGTACGCAACATACCTGGCCAGGGAAACCTGATACAAAGGTTACCACTCACACCATTGCCTTCCACTTCCTTCCCGTTCTCGTCCACCAGTATGGGTTGTACACCTGGCAGGGGCAAAGTAGCAAAAGAGGGCTTGCCCGGCGTAATACCCGCCATATTTGAGATGAGGATACCGCCTGTTTCCGTTTGCCACCAGGTATCTACAATGGGGCATTTCTTCTTGCCAATATGCTCATCGTACCAATGCCAGGCTTCTTCATTGATGGGCTCACCCACTGTTCCCAATACCTTTAAAGAGCTGAGGTCATGCTTCTCCACAGGTCCCAGACCAAAGCCCATCAGGCTGCGGATGGCGGTAGGGGCTGTGTACAGTGTATTCACTTTATGCTTGTCTACAACATCCCAGAAACGACCAGCATCGGGCCAGGTAGGTACGCCCTCAAACAAGAGGCTCGTAGCGCCTGCACTCAAGGGACCGTATACAATATAGCTGTGACCAGTGATCCAGCCAATATCGGCAGTGCAGAAAAACACATCACCAGGCTGGTATTGGAATACATTTACAAAGGAATAGTTGGTATACACCATGTATCCGCCGCAGGTATGTACTACGCCTTTGGGTTTACCGGTGGAACCGGAGGTGTACAATATAAACAGCATATCCTCGGCGTCCATCTCTTCGGCGGCACAGTCGGGATTGCCTTGTGTTTCTACCTTCTTTACTTCATCTTCCCACCATACATCACGGCCCTTGATCATGGAAACAGCCGTACGGGTACGGGTCAATACGATCACGCGCTTTACAAAAGGACATTGTACCAATGCATCATCGATCACACCTTTTAATGGGATCTCTTTATTACCCCGGTAAGCGCCATCGCAAGTGATCACAAACTCGGCGTTGGCATCCTGCAGGCGGTCGGCAATACTTTGTGCGCTGAAACCACCAAACACCACAGAGTGAATAGCGCCTATGCGGGCGCAGGCCAGTACCGCAATGGCCAGCTCGGGCACCATACCCATGTAGATACAAACACGGTCGCCTTTGCGGATGCCATTATTCTTCAGCACATTGGCAAACTGCACTACCTTATTATATAATTCACGGTAAGTAAGTACGCGGTGGTATTCTTCGGGATCATTGGGTTCCCAGATGATGGCGGGTTTATTGCCCAGCTTTTCCAGGTGACGGTCAATGCAATTCTCTGTAATATTCAATTTGGCTCCGCTGAACCATTTGATCGTGGGCTTCTTGAAATCCCATTCCAATACCTTATCCCAGGGTTTACGCCACTGAAAATGGGATGCTACATCACTCCAGAATTCTTCGGGATGATCCACACTC
The DNA here is from genome assembly GCA_966211765.1 of uncultured Paraflavitalea sp. GTDB lineage: Bacteria > Bacteroidota > Bacteroidia > Chitinophagales > Chitinophagaceae > Paraflavitalea. The sequence continues at coordinate 32,485 of CBIHOV010000032.1, read as the reverse complement.
TTTTTATAAGCTGCCTGGTACTGCTCTGCTGACCTGATCTGGTAGGGATATGACATAGACTGATCGTTTTCCTTGTTTTTGGGCCTTAAAAATACAACAGTTTGAATTTGAAAATGGGAGGAATCGAAAATTTGAAAATTATTTACAGGAGCCTTGCCGCTTACTGCCATAAAGGGGAGGTGTACGGGAAAAAATTGATGATCTTATAACAAACTCCCGCAGATTGATAGACTATGCTGTTAGTCAGTCACCCAATACTGTATTGGTTACACAATCTCAAAACTTGCTTTGCCGTGCGGGATATTCAACTTTTCAAATTATCTTCCCTGCATGAATCAAACGACTGCTGCACCCGCAAGCATAATCCGCCAGGTGATCATTGCATCATCCGTAGGCACCATGATCGAATGGTACGATTTCTACATTTTCGGCATGCTTGCCAAAACGATCAGCAACCAATTCTTTCCCGAAGGCAATGCTACCGCTGCCTTGTTGAGCACCCTGGCCATCTTTGCTGCAGGGTTTATCGTTCGCCCGTTTGGCGCCCTTGTGTTTGGCCGTCTCGGCGATATGATAGGTCGCAAGTACACCTTCCTTCTGACGCTTATCCTGATGGGGGGCTCCACCTTCCTCATTGGTCTCGTTCCCGATTATAAAAGCATCGGCATCGCCGCCCCCCTGCTGGTATTAGCCCTCAGGTTGGTACAGGGCTTGGCCCTGGGTGGTGAATACGGCGGCGCGGCCACCTATGTGGCAGAATATTCTCCCGCCAATAAACGCGGCTATTATACCAGCTGGATACAAACCACCGCTACCCTGGGTTTATTTGTGGCCCTGGGTGTGATCATGCTGGTAAAACTTAATATGACCGATGAGCAATTCAACGCCCCCTGGGGTGGCTGGCGTTATCCTTTCTGGGTATCTATTTTCCTGGTGATCGTTTCTATCTATATCCGGATGAAGATGGAAGAGTCGCCTATTTTTACCAAGCTGAAAAAAGAAGGAAAAACGTCCTCCAATCCCTTGAAAGAAAGCTTCCGCAATAAAGCCAATTTTAAGATGGTATTGCTGGCTTTGTTTGGTGCGGTGATGGGACAAGGGGTGATCTGGTACACCGGCCAGTTCTATGCCCAGAGTTTTCTGGAAACAAAATGCGGCCTCGAATTTGAGCAAAGCCGTACCATTATGCTGTGGGCCATTGCTTTTGCCACACCTTTCTTTCTCCTCTTTGGCTGGCTGAGTGATAAGATCGGCAGAAAATGGATCATGCTCACGGGCATGTTCCTGGGCGTTATATTGTACTATCCTATCTTTTCTACCTTCCTGAAAGATACTGACTCCAAAGAATGGTATAAAACAGAAAACAAGCTTATACAGGAAGACAGGAAGATAATGCCCTACGCAGCAGGTTCCATTGTTCACCGGACTGCTCATTTTGAAACACCCGATGGATCAAAGTATACCCAGCTATTTACCGATACCCTTATCGATAATAACGCTGGTGCCCCGCGTAAGTATTTTGAACTCTCCAATCCTGTTTTAACAAACAAGAAAGTTAGCACAACCACTTATTTCAAATTCACTTTCCTGGTGTGGGTAATGATCGTGCTTGTGACCATGGTATACGGCCCCATTGCCGCCTTCCTGGTAGAGATGTTCCCCACCAAGATCAGGTATACTTCCATGAGCCTGCCCTACCACATCGGTAACGGGGTATTTGGCGGACTGGTACCTTTTATCGGGTTATTGCTTACCACCAGTTTTCCTCAAAATCCATTGGTGGGCCTTTATTACCCCATCGGTATTGCCGCCCTCTGCTTTGTGATCGGCAGCATTTACCTGAGCAACAAAATTGATAAAGACGTAACTGATTAAAGCTAATTGTATGAATTCAATAAAGAAATTATTAGGTGTTGTTTGGTTGTTGCTGGGGCCTGTGGTCATCTATTTCCTGGTTCAGGGAGCCATTACACATATTGATCCTGCCGGAAAGAAAGATATCAACAACCCCGTCATCTGGGTGATCATTATCACCATTTTCACCCCTATTGCCATCGGCCTCATGATCTTTGGCTATTATGCCGTGAAGGGTGAATACCAGCATCTTCCCGAAAACTCGAATGAGCTTTAATTAAAGGTGACACCTTCGGGATGATCATAGGTGACACCTTTCGCTTGCGACGAATGGGAAAGGTGTCACCTATGATCCTACAAGCAAAGCTGGAAAATCCGGAACTCCCGGTAAATCTTTAATAAACAGCACAATAAACCAGCCGTTGACCGTTTTAATGCCAACAACAGGCAGAACCCATTCATCCGCAATGGAACTGTCTGGGCAGCGTCATCAAATTGTTAAAAAAAACCAAACGGCATAACAATTCCCCGGTTCCCGGGTTATATTTGCATTGTAAGTAAAGTGATTATGAAGCAGGCACGTAAAAAATACCAGGCAGTCTCGCCCCGGAAGGTCTTTCCGGCGGTAGGCATGATGCTGTTATTGCTCCTGCTTACCAGCATGAACTTCTTTATTTATGCTTCTCCCGAATCATCCATTAAAGCCTGCTGGGCGTCTACAAACGATGAAGAATCGCCGGAGACCAACAATCCCTGCTCGCCTTCCGGTCCGGATGAAAAAGCTCCTAACAAGCCAGTCTCTGTCAACGAAGAATATATTCATGAAGGGCCCGACCTGGACCATCCATTCTGGATTGATCCGTTATTTGCCCACAAGATCCATGAAACAGAGAAATTACAGATCGTTCACTTCGAACTGATAACGCCACCTCCCAAAGCGTAATCTTTCTCCCTGCTTGTCATACCAGTACGTTTCATCCAATTTTATTTATTAATCCCTTTCCGGTAACTGGAAAAGGTATTGCTGTCGATGCAATGGTAAGATCGTGTTCAACGCGGTTTTAACAGGGGCGCCGGCATACAATCCTATCTCATTTTTTCTAAATTATTGTTATGGTTCAAAAGCCTAAAAGCTATTTACGTTCTCTGGGAGCTGACTTACCAGCTTCGGTGGTTGTATTCCTGGTGGCCCTGCCTTTATGTCTTGGTATTGCGATAGGGTCAGGTGCGCCTCCATTTGCAGGCCTTATCGGAGGTATTGTTGGTGGTATTGTTATTGGCGCCTTAAGCGGCTCGCAATTAAGTGTGAGTGGACCCGCCGCCGGCCTTACCACCATTGTATTGGCCGCCATTACCAAGCTACAGGTATATGAAGCATTCCTGGTGGCGGTGGTATTAGCAGGGGTCATCCAGATCATTCTCGGTTATCTGAAAGCCGGTGTACTGGGCGATTATATCCCTGCAGCAGCTATTAAAGGTATGCTGGCCGCCATCGGTCTTATTCTTATCCTAAAACAAATACCTCACCTGTTGGGTGATGAAGCCGATTTCCAGGGTGATGAAGCATTTAAACAACCCGATGGTAACAATACTTTTACCCAGGTGTTTTATGCCTTCAAGAATATATTGCCCGTAGCGCTGGCCATTGGCCTGGGCTCACTGGCCATTATCATTATCTGGGAAAAGATATCCAAAAAGTCGAAAGTATTAAGACTGATCCCTTCGGCTATGATCGTAGTGATCGCGAGTGTGCTGACCAATGAATGGCTGAAGGCCAACAGGCCCGACCTCGCATTGGGAGCATCTCACCTGGTGTCTATCCCTATGGCCAGCACACCGAAGGAATTTCTGTCCTTCTTTACCCATCCCGATTTTAGCTATCTGGGTAATATAACGGTGTGGACAAGCGCACTTACCATTGCCATTATAGCCAGTCTGGAAACCTTGCTCAACATTGAGGCGTCTGATGAACTGGATCCTTATAAGAGGGTTACGCCTACCAACCGGGAATTGAAAGCCCAGGGAGTGGGCAGCATCGTGTCGGGCCTCATAGGCGGCTTACCGCTTACTTCAGTGGTGGTACGTACTTCGGCCAACGTGAATGCGGGTGCACAAACCAAGGTATCTGCTATATCACATGGTATATTGTTGCTCTTGTGTGTGGCGCTGATACCGGGATTGCTGAGCCTGATCCCCTTCTCTGCCCTGGCTGCCGTGTTGATCTATACCGGTTACAAACTCACCAAGCCCTCATTGTACAAAGCCTTTTACAAGAAAGGCCTGGATCAGTTCCTGCCATTTGTGATCACTGTAGTGGCCATCCTGTTGACAGACCTGCTGATAGGTATCCTGATCGGCTGTTGCATAGGCTTGATCTTCGTACTCCGCAGTAATTTCAAATCGGCGGTATTTGTTGTCAACGATGACAACAAGTACCTGTTCCGCCTGCGGAAAGATGTATCCTTCCTGAATAAGCCGATCATTAAGAGAAAGCTGGAAGAAGTACCCGAAAACTCCTATGTGCTGATCGACGCGGCAAGGGCCGACTTTATAGACAAGGACGTTATTGAAGTAATAGAAGATTTTCAGAAACATGCCCCGTTGAAGAACATTACGGTGGAGCTGAAGAAAAGCGTGTATAAGGAACAGGGATTTAATAATACCCATCCAAAAGATCTTGTATTATCCAAAAACTAATTATTATGAACTCATTTGAAAAGTTACTCCTCGAAAATAAAGCCTGGGCTTATGAGACCCAGCTGGAAGATCCCGGTTTTTTTGAACGCCTGTCAAAAGGCCAAACACCGGAATTCCTGTGGATAGGCTGCAGCGATAGCCGTGTACCGGCCAACCAGATCACCGGCACCAATCCAGGTGAAATATTTGTGCACCGCAATATTGCCAACCTGGTGGTGGACAATGATATCAACCTGCTGAGTGTATTGGAATATGCTGTGATCCACCTTAAGGTAAAACACGTGATCGTGTGCGGCCATTACGGCTGTGGTGGCGTGAAAGCCGCCCTGGGCAATGAAAGCCTGGGCCTGCTGGATAAATGGCTCATCAATATCAAAAACACCTACCAGGATAACCGTTCGGTGATCGACAGCATTACCGATCCGGAAGCCAGGGTAAACCTTCTGGCCGAGTTCAGTGTTCGCCAGCAAGTGATCAACCTGTCGAAGACCGATACGATCCGCCGGGCATGGGACAAGGGCTCCCGGCCACATATCCATGGATGGGTATATGGTTTGAAAGATGGCTTGCTGAAACCCGTATATGACATTGCAGCGCCGGTTAAAGAACCGGCCTACGCTATATTGTGATGGTAGTCTGTGTACCCCTGAAATAGCCCGGAAAGCAATGCTTAGCCGGGCTTTTCTTTTACAAACAATTCACTACTCCGGCTTCACGCCCGGGTACCTGCTGGTGACCAGCAATTCATATTCATCCCTTGCTTTCAGTTTCTTTATCAGCTGGTGCAGCTCGGCCGAATCATTCGAATCGTCGTACACCTGGTCATGGGCCAGTATTACCAGGTGTTCCGGTATCCTGGTTTTGTTGCCGGCAAACAGGCTGTCGATCTGCATTAGCAGCTCATCAGACTTGTTTTTCAGCGTAAAGCTTTTATGGTCGTAATGCCATTCCAGGTCCCAGCCGATGATGGTAAAGCCCGCCTGTTGCAGGGAATCGGCGGCGGCGGCGCTTTTCTTCAGGTCGGTATAACTCAGGGTGTCTACCCGCCAGATATTGCGGCCCGGCGTACGGGTGATGGTATTGGTAAGTTCCAGGCTATCCCGGCAGCGCTTAAAATCATTGACTACGGAATCGGGCTCTTCATAGAATTTGTTGTACCGGTTGTGCCACGCATGGGTATGACTGTGGTTGCACAATTCGATGGAGCTGTCTACCCGCAGACTGTCCCAGGTAGCGCGTTGAGAGGTGCTGGCAAATACGTGTTCGCCAATGAGGAAGAAAGTAACAGGTACCTGTTCCTGTTGTACAATGCCTAAAACTTTGCGGGTCCCTTTATTGGGACCATCATCAAACGTAAGATAGATCTTCTTCTTTTTCTTCTTACGTACGGGCGGAGTTGTTTTCTCCACGGCCTTGACGGTTGGTTGAATGGTGAGTAAAAACTTGTTTGAATCGCTTTTCCGGGTTGATTGGGCACAGGCCATCAATACCAGCAAAAGAAGGAGCGGGCGGTAGGTTGCAAAGGCGGTGGGACCGCCTTCGTCATCTTGGGTTTCCATACTTGTTTAGGGGAAATTTTAGACTATTAAGTTATAACAGGGAAGGGCCTGAATACAAATAGTTTTGGTTAAAGATTGTTTAAATGCGGCTATCGGATGCCGAAGCTTTTCGATACCATGATTGATGAATTACCTTAAATTTACAGTAACAACACTTGCCAATGAGCCGTAAAGAAGAAGTACTGCAGGATGTGGTGATCAAGTTTGCCGGAGATTCCGGCGATGGTATGCAATTGACAGGCAGCCAGTTCACCAACAATACTGCTTTGCTGGGCATCGACCTGGCCACTTTCCCGGATTTCCCTGCCGAGATCCGCGCTCCGCAAGGCACCCTGCCGGGTGTAAGCGGTTACCAGCTTCGCTTTTCCAGCGACCGGATATTTACGCCAGGCGATGAATGCGATGTACTGGTAGCCATGAATGCCGCTGCGCTCAAAACAAACCTCAAAGCACTGAAAAAAGGGGGAAAGATCATTGCCAATACCGATGGCTTTGATTCCAAGAATTTACGGCTGGCCAATTATCCCGATGGCATTAATCCTTTAGAAGATGAAAGTCTCGGCAATTACGAGGTGATCAGGATAGACGTTACTAAAATGACCCGTGAAGCCCTGAAGGATATTACCATGGGCACCAAAGAGAAGGACCGCGCCAAGAACATGTTTGTACTGGGCTTTCTTTATTGGATGTATAACCGTGATATGGCCAATACGATCCAGTTCTTCAAAGATAAATTCGGCAAGAAACCAGAAATACTGGAGAGTAATATCCGCGCACTACAGGCCGGTTATAATTTCGGTGATACTACAGAAACCTTTACCACCACCTTCCGCGTGGAGAAAGCCAAGATGCCTCCGGGTGTATACCGCTCTATCATGGGCAACCAGGCGCTGTCCTACGGACTGATCGCCGCCTCCCAAAAAAGCGGACTGCCACTATACCTGGGATCTTATCCTATTACACCTGCGTCGGATATCCTGCATGAGCTGAGCAAGTACAAAGTCTTTGGCGTAAAGACCTTCCAGGCCGAAGATGAAATAGCAGCCATCACTTCCGCCATTGGCGCCGCTTATGGCGGCTCTCTGGGCGTAACCACTACCTCGGGCCCAGGTATGGCTTTAAAAGCCGAAGCCATGGGCCTGGCCGTGATGATGGAGATACCCCTGCTGATCTGTAATATTCAGCGTGGCGGCCCTTCTACAGGCCTGCCTACCAAAACAGAACAAAGTGACCTGCTGCAATCCTATTACGGCCGCAACGGTGAATGTCCTATGCCGATCGTATCGGCTTCTACCCCCAGCGATTGCTTTTCTGCTGTATATGAAGCGGTACGTATCGCCATCCAGCATATGACACCGGTGATCTTCCTGAGCGATGGGTATATTGCCAATGGCGCCGAGCCCTGGCGCTTTCCCAAAAGTGAGGAGCTCGTTCCGATAACCGCCAAATTCAAGACGGAACTGGGACATCTGGAACCTACCTTCCAGCCTTACCTGCGGGATGAAAAACTGGTACGCCCCTGGGCCATCCCCGGCACGCCCGGCCTGGAACACCGCATTGGCGGACTGGAAAAGCAAAACATTACGGGTAATGTGAGTTATGATCCGGACAACCACCAGCTGATGGTAAAGATCCGGCAGGAAAAAGTAGAAAAGATTGCCGACTATATCCCCGAACAACAACTGGACAGTGGTCCTGAAAAAGGCAAGCTGCTGGTATTGGGCTGGGGTAGTACTTATGGCGCCATTAAAAGCGCGGTGGCTGAATTACAAGCCGAAGGTTTTGCCGTGAGCCATGCCCACCTGAGGCACCTGCGGCCTTTCCCCAAAAACCTGGGAGATATGCTTCAACGCTTTGACCAGGTGCTGATCCCAGAGATCAACAATGGCCAGCTTATTAAGATCATCCGCGACCAGTACTTTATAGACGCTAAAGCCTACAACAAGATCATGGGCATACCCATTACCAAAACAGAACTGGTGATGAAACTGCGGGAAATGCTTTCTTAATTGGCCGGTAAGTTCTTCTCTGAATAAAGGAAGGCGATGGCAAAGGCCAGTATGGCCAGTATCAACCCAAACATGAAAATATTATAGCTAATACGCAGGAATTTGTATTTGCGGGCCAATACCACACCCAGAAAGTAGATATCCTTGATCATGCTACTGTTGAGGTATTCATTGTCCTTCATCATCTCCTTCATAGCCCAGTCGTACTCATGCAGCGACATATTGTAAAAGTTGCCAAAGAACAGCAGGTTTACTTTCTTATTCTTTATATCATCTTCTGTAAAGGTTCCTTTGGTGATATTGGGACGGGTGGCCAGGATAGCATACACCACAGCTCCCAGGCACACCGCCAATAACACAATGGTGGGCCAGATGAATTCAGGATAGAACTGCAGTTTGCCCAATAATACGGACACCATGATGGACATAACGATGGTGTTCACCGAGATCATGATATTGGCTTTACTATCGGCCATCTGGCTCAGGTTCACATGGTTTTCCGACATGATCCGGAACATGGTGGCAATACCGCGATCGGTGGTACGATCGGCCTTTACTTTTACTTTGGCTGTTTTATGATGATCGGGATGAATGTTCTCTTCCGGTGGTTTGGGTGGAATCATCTTAATGGCCTGTGCGGCCGTGTCTTCCTGCTCCTCAGGCGATTTGTCCAATAACTCCTGTAAATGCTGGTCCTTTACGGGCTGGAGGCTTTTACGGGCATAATCGGTAAAGTAGCGGTGCTGTTGCAGGAAGAAGATGTTCTTTTGCCGCCATTCCTTCTTGCTGAGCTTTTTGTCGAACAGCATGTTCAACTCTTTCCGCAGTAATTTGTTCTTTTCATCAAACTGATCGGTACCCAGGTGAAAGAGGTCGGCATCGCAAAGTATCTGTTCGGTGAGGGTGACCGGGCATTGAGGCCATTGGGTGGCCATAATGGCATTGCCTACTTTTTCAATAACATCGGCATCTGCCTGGTGCTGCTGGAGAAAATCGGTGGCAATTTCTTTACTTACTGTCTCATGCCAGCGGGCATTGCCACTGGAGTAACCGGTATCATGAAACCAGGCGGCCAGCAGCAGCACCAGTCTTTCACTTTCCGGTAACTGGTAGTAATTGGCCAGGGTAGTGGACGCTTTCACCACATCGTTCGTATGATCAATATTGTGGAACAGAAATTCCGGTTTTACACGGGTAGCAAAAAAATGGGTGACGAAGCGCTCTGTTTCCTGCAATAAAGATTGACTGTCCATGGACATGACTGGGTTACTTTAGCTGACTAAATTAAGCAATAAAAGATTGTATATTTAGAAGAATTAATCGGCAACTTTGTACTTTAATGCCATTGGCTTTATGAAAGTTACGAACTTCTTTTTTTTGTTGTATATATTACTGGTCTCTTCCTTTTCGGCCTGTAGCCGTCAGGGCAAATCTTTTGTGCCTTCCCTACCGGGCTACCATACTGTGGACCATCAGGTGATCGTATTGGATAAGGAGTTACTGGAAATATCGGGAATGTTTTACCTGCCCGATTCCAGGATTGCCGCTATTAATGACGAGGACGGCAAAGTATTCCTGGTCAACAGCACCACCGGAGATTACACGGTGACCAAATTTGGCAGGAAAAGGGACTATGAGGATGTGGCCGTGGTAGGCAATTATTATTATGTATTGGAAAGCAATGGCAATATTCATCGTGTGCCGATAGGTATTGCCAATACAGAAGAGGAATTTGAATTTCCCCGCGATAAGAAGATCGAGTTTGAAACGATCTATTATGATCCCAATCTCCAAAAGCTGGTTTTGATGTCCAAAGAACAGCGGGAAACCAAGAAGGGGGTGATCACTTATACCTTTTCGCTGGACAGCCTGCAATTTTCTGACAGTATTTTATATGAAATACGCCGCAAAGAGATCCATAAGCATCTTAAGGATAATAATGCCGAATTCAAACCTTCCGCTGCGGCTATTCATCCCCTCACGCACAAGCTTTTTATAGTTGCTTCAGTAGGCAAAGCCATGTTGCAATGCACGCTGGATGGAAAGATAGAAGGCGCGTGGCAGCTGAATCCCGACCAGTTTCCCCAGCCGGAAGGAATAACTTTTGCGCCCAATGGCGATATGTTTATCTCCAATGAAGGCGTGAATGGCAAAGGCACTATCTTGAAATTTCCATATAAGCCGGGAAAATAGCACTGAAGCCTGTTAATAGGGTGTTATTACATCGCTCCTTGTGCAGGAAGCAGGAGAAAAATCAACGTTGCGTCAAAGTTGACGCAACTTAATTTCACATAAATAAGACCTTCACACCCGTGAATATCCGTAACGAAGCATACAACAAAGCATTTGGCGCCAACCTTAAAAGGTTGAGGACTGCCAAGAAACTCTCCCGTGAGGCCCTGGCCGCTCAGGCAGGTATTGAACCCAAGCAGGTGTACAGAATCGAAGTAGGGGAAAGCAGCCCTACCATTGCTACGGTGGTGACCATCGCCACTGCGATGAACCTGCATCCGAAGAAAATGTTTGAATTTGATTTCGACTTTAAGAGCGGAGGTCTGTAGTCTATACCTTAGGTGGGAAAAATAATACATCCCGGCCACCTGATGATGGCCAGGATGTACTGGTATTTTACTTACTCAAACTGGTAGATCTCTTACTTTCTTTCTTAAGCTCCTGGGGTGCTTCTTCTTCCAGGTTGATGGCTACGCGCATACCTTTCAAGCCACTTACACCCTGCAGTTCTTCCAGGTCAAATTTCTCTATTTCACCTTTCAGCAATCCCTGGTTCTGCAGGAACTCAATATACTCGAGGTATTCCTGGGCTTCCTGTGGCTGGGAATAAACGATGGCAATGGTGCCGGGCTGGGTAAGCCTTTCGTTGGAATCTTTCACATGCACTTTATCAATCCGTTTCTTGATGATCTCATAACGGATATTGTAAGCTCCATCCACATCAAACTTGCGCTCTGCTGTGCGGAAGCTGATAGAGATCGGATGGCTATGGGCCAATATGAGCTGGCTGGTTTGCAGGCGCAGCGGCAATTCCTTTTCCAGCTGGTGGGTAAGGCGGGCCGCTTTGGCCAGGGTGCTCAGCTGCCAGATCTTCAGATTCTTCAGGTAAAAGAAATCAAATTTCTTATCCGGACTGATGGACTGGCCAATGTAAATATTAAAGTCTACCCCATCGGTCACAAAGCGTTCGAAGTAATGGGGGAATATTTTCTGTGCAGCTTCCTGTTCCCGGTCGATGAAGCGCGCCACTGCATTGTTGATGGTGGTAATGCTGTCTTCATATTCTTTGCGGTGGTGGTAAACCATCTCTACCGGAGAATTGATCGCTTCAAAATATCGATTGATGTCTTTGTTCAGTGCCGGCAGTATGGATTGTAGGTGCTTGAACAGGTTGATGAGCTCCACCCGCAGGAATTGCAGGATGGCAATCTCCTCATCGGCAAACAATATATTGGATACGGAATGCGTGTATTTCTGCAGCTTGAAAGAAGTTTCATCGAGCAGGGGGAAAGGATGTTCCTTCCGGGCCAGCTGAATAATTTCTTTCGCCAGGTTCAATTGCTCCAGCAGGTCGAGCTGGATAGCATTGTTACGTTCTACTGATGAATTGCGGATATCGATAGCGCCATACATCGGGTAAACATTCTGGAATACAATGGGCTCGATCTTCACCTGCTCACCTTTGCTCTTGCGGGTAAGGTAGCGCAAAGCTTCTTCTGTGAACCTCCATTCCACGGCATCCTGCACGGCGGTAAACTGGTCTTTGATGACACGGTCTACCTGGTGATCAAGATTTTCCTGGCTCTTTTCCATGGCCAGTTTGAACAGCGGTATGGCGGGTTCTATTTTAGCAATATGTGCTGAGGTAAATGTACCAGCTGTCTCACTCACGATCAACAGCACACCCAGCATATCATGGTTATCGGCAAATAATGGACAAATAATAGCGCTCTTATAACCCAACTCGGCCAACATGGTCAGGAAGGGATAGCGGATCACCGTTTCATCACTGATCTGTGGGATAAGCAATGGCCGTTCAGAACTTCTGAAGGCTTTCACCACAGCCTGGTAGATATATTGTAACTGCTCGGGAGTGGGTTCTTTCTTACCGTCTTTATTGATATTGGAGCTGCTGTATATTTCAGACAGCACCAGGTGATTGTTGACCCTGAAAAAGGGTTTCACTGCTGTATTGATACCCGGCAAACCGATCAGGTTCTGCACCTGCTCCTGTAATTCACGGAATACATTGGAATCGGAAAAAGTATGCAGGTCGAGCAAGCGGTTACGGATGATGTTCAATACTTCACGCTCGGTTACATCGCGCAACCTGAGGAGCACCATGCCTTCAAATTCAAAAGATGACAGGGGCAACAAATCTTTGAGGGCTTCCAAAGGCATGAGGTCGGTCACTTCATGACAATGGGCGGCACAGTCAATAGGCAGGTTGGGCAGATCGCCTTTGGCGCGTATATCAATAAAGCGGGAATCGAGTTCCAGCTCCATGTATTTGTCGAGGCCGGTTTCAGTACACTTAAAGTTGTAGACACTGTGTATGATGCCATTATTGATATTGGCGTTGAAAAACCGGTTGAGGATCATCTGGTAGGCGCCAATTATCTTATCGTCGGTCACTCTTTCTTCAGTAGCGCAATCGGGCATGATGATGTTGTGCCCGTCTGATTCCAGGAATTCCTGCTGCATTCTGCGGGAGGCATAGAACATCTGCATCTGGAAAGGTACTGAGCCTCCATAGAGGTCGTCTTTTTCAGACAGGGTAACAGGAAATACAGTAGACATCAGCTGTTCGATCAGCGGCCTGTGCTTGTCCAGCAGGTCGAGATCACGGATGGGTTCCAGGAGTTCGGGGTGTTGGTATACTTTCTCCAGCAATTCTTTGTACCACTGTCCAACGCCCTCTCTTCCTTCCTGGATGGTTTTCTCCAGGGCCCTGATCAGCGGCCTGAATGACAGGGAGGAAGTAATAGGAATATGATATGTAGAAGTTTTGTCCATTTAAATATCTTTTTGTTTTTCTATGCTATAAACAGGTAGACGGTTGATCAGGTTGGATATTGTAAAATTAGGGATTTTTATAGGGCTGGCTATCCCCGATACCGGGGTAATTTAATCGTCCTTTAATAACATCAATGGACAAATAAAAGTTGACCAGGCATCCGGTATTTCCGGTATCATGCTGTATAGCGGTTGATTTGGAAGGGTTTATGAGGCTGCTTTGGCCTTATTTTTCTGAAAATACTTGCAGGCGGTGGTGAGGCCGCACTGGTCGCATTTGGGGTTGCGTGCAATACAAGTGTACCGGCCATGGAGAATAAGCCAGTGGTGGGCAATGAACACCAGGTCTTTAGGAATAAACTGGAGCAATTGCTTTTCGGTGGCCAGGGGGGTGGTAGCGCCCACGGTGAGTCCAATACGGGCTGATACGCGGAATACATGGGTATCCACGGCCATATTGGGTTGTTGGTCCACCACCGAGGTGATCACATTGGCTGTTTTACGGCCTACGCCTGGCAGTTGCACGAGTTCTTCAACGGTCAGGGGGACCTGGCCATTGAATTTCTCCATCAGCATGTTGGCCATGCCGATGAGGTGCTTCGTTTTGTTATTGGGATAAGAGATGCTCCTGATCAGCGGAAATAGTTCATCAAAATGGGCTTTAGACAAGCTGGCCGCATCCGGGTATTTTTCAAAAATAGCCGGCGTGGTCATATTGACCCTTTTGTCTGTACATTGTGCTGAAAGGATAACAGCTACCAGCAATTGGTAGGGGTTGTCGTACAATAACTCCGTCTCCGCGTTGGGAGCGTGCTGTTGAAAATAGCTGATAACGAAATTAAAGCGTTCTTTCCTGGTCATTCTTTATTGGAATGACGGCGAAATTACGGGAAGAGCATCAGGCAATCAATAAAAAAACTGAAGTAACTGTTTACTCAACAGACTCTATGGCCGATTCGCGGGCATAGTTCAAAATGTTGAGAATAACCTGTGGCCTGGGAGATTCAACTACCCGGTCAAGGCTTTTTACAGATGCTTTCAGTACTTCTAATTTCTCGCGAAGTGTCCAGTCTTCCTGTAATGCAGCTTCTATAGCTGCTGTTTTCTCTGGGGAGGTTTCTTGATACAAATACTGTATGAGCTCCTCTGGTGTAAAGAGAATAGTCATAGGCAAAATCCATTTATGTCCTTATAAAATTTCCGAAAGAGTCAATTTCGGAGTCCGTCCGAGATTATAAACGCTGGTTGAGTTGTTCTTATTGTATAGGATAAGGAAATTGGGGGAGGAGTTGCGAGATCCGGAAGCAAGGTAGAGAAAATAATCTAAAAATAACAGTAGGAAATCTACTAACAGGTACCCTATAGTATACCAGTCAGGCCTGGCCCAAATCGGGTAGACAAATGTCAAGCTTCCAGCGTTCCGCCCAGTGTAGCTCCGTGCTAAATAATTATATTTCAATAAGTTGAAAAGGGCCTGCAGAGAGGTATTATTGTTTTGTTTCGGGCAGGATAAACAGGTCTTCATTGTCTTTTTTCATCCAATACTTTTCCCGGGCATATTTCTCCAGGGTAGCGGGATCAGACTTGAGTTGTTCCAATTCTTTTTTTGTGTTTTCGATCTGCCCCAGGTAATAATCGCGGCTTTCCTCCAGTTTGTGGAGCTCGTGCTTGTGCTTAAAATGCGTGGTTATAATGTCCTGGTCGTCGAAGAAACAAATCCATACTGCAAACACCAGGGAGGTGAGCAGGTACTTGTTTTTAAGCCAGGCAGGTATGTGTTGTAATAGCTTCATTTGATGTGAGCAGTGAAAAGTGGGAAGTCAGCGTGTTTACTCCGACTTCCCGCTTCTTGCTTTGGAGCTTATTTACCAAATTTAATCTTTCCTTTAGGATAAACTGCGTTCTCGGCCAGTAATTCTTCGATACGGAGCAACTGGTTGTACTTGGCCATCCGGTCGCTACGGCTTGCTGAACCGGTCTTGATCTGTCCGCAATTGAGGGCAACGGCCAGGTCAGCGATGGTAGTATCTTCAGTTTCACCGCTGCGGTGGCTCATGATGGTATTGTAACCACTGTTTTGGGCCAATTGAACCGCGTTGATGGTTTCTGTAACTGTTCCGATCTGGTTTACTTTGATCAGGATGCTGTTGGCAATCCCCTTGTCGATACCTTCCTGTAAACGTTTTACGTTGGTAACAAACAGGTCATCACCTACCAGCTGGCATTTGCTGCCGATCGCTGTGGTGAGGTTTTTCCAACCTTGCCAATCATCTTCTGCCATACCATCTTCGATAGAAACGATGGGGTATTTCTTCGCCCAGTCGGCCCAGAAGGCTACCATTTCATCGCTGCTGATGGATTTGCCTGAGCTCTTGTGGAATTTATAGCTGTTTGTCTTTTCGTCGAACATTTCTGTAGTAGCAGCGTCCATGGCGATGCCAATTTGCTCACCGGCTTTGTATCCAGCCAGGGTGATGGCTTCCAGTACGGTTTCGATAGCTTCTTCATTGCTCTTGATATCAGGAGCAAATCCACCTTCGTCGCCTACGTTGGTGCTGTATCCTTTTTTCTTCAGTACAGTTTTCAGGTTGTGGAAGATCTCCACGCCCCAACGGAGACCTTCACTGAACGAAGGAGCGCCAATGGGAACAACCATGAATTCCTGGAAGTCGATCTTGTTATCGGCATGCATACCACCGTTGAGGATGTTCATGAGAGGCATGGGCAGTACGGTAGCATTTACACCACCCAGGTAACGAAACAGGGGCAGGTTGCTTTCCTGTGCAGCAGCATGGGCTACGGCCATAGAAACCGCCAGGGTAGCATTTGCACCCAGTTTGGCTTTGTTTTCAGTGCCGTCGATCTTTATCAGCTGACCATCGATAAATGCTTGTTTTACTACTTCAATACCGATCAGTTGATCAGCGATGATATCGTTCACATTTTTTACGGCTTGCAAAACGCCTTTGCCTACGTATACTTTTTTATCGCCATCGCGCAGTTCAACTGCTTCGTGTTTTCCGGTAGAAGCGCCGCTGGGTACAGCAGCACGCCCAATGATGCCGTTGTCGGTAACTACATCTACTTCTACTGTAGGATTACCACGACTATCTAATATCTGTCTTGCATGAATGTCGGCAATGTAACTCATGATTCGTTGTTTGTAATTTGCTGTTGGTTTTAAAATAGCTGGCAAACGATCGTTAGTACAACGCAGGCTCCTCCCCGGAATGCTGCATCCGGCGGCAAAGAAACGAAGTTTATATTAATTAATTGAGGTCTGTGTTAGCTAACCCTTTTTTCCAGGTCGCTTAGTACTGCCAGCCACTCGGTAGGTTCGCTACCTTCTTCCTGCCAGGCATCGCGCAAACCGGAGTTGTTCCGCACCCTTTCAATGATCTTGCTGATCCGTACATTATCATGGGCCAGCAGGGCAGCGGGGTCTGTTTTTCCGAGCCATTCTTCTGCAGATTCCGGAAAATCTTCTGATTGATTTCCTTTGGCGGCTGCAATGAACTCAATAGCGGCCAGTACGGAAGCACTGTCATCGTCTTCCAGGTAATCTTCTTCCGGAAGATTGGCTACCCGCTGAATGGTATCTTCTATAACATCTATTCCATTGTCTTCTACTTCATTTACAAAATCCAGTGCTGCGTCATTTTCAAAGTTTCTGTGTCCCCAGGTTCCCATCTTTATTATAATTGTTAGTTAATGATCTGAATACTTCTTCCAGGCTTTGGCTGCCGGCCTGCAGGGAAACGATGTTAAGTTTTTGCTGCAGGGCCAGTTCCATCAATTGGCGTTGGGCGTCCTGTGCATTGGCACAGATCAATTCCCATTCATAGGTACTTATTTGATTCACGGCACGTACACTGCTCAGTTTTTCGAGCCAGGCTGGTTCAAGTGCTTCACGGAAGCTCACTTTCAGCACCTCATTGTCGGCTGTCTGGTGGAGAAGCTTGTCTACAGAATCGTCGGCCACCAGTTTCCCCCGGTTAATGATCACTACACGGTCGCAAATGGCCTCTACTTCCTGTAGTATATGTGAAGAGAACAGCACGGTTTTGTGTTGCCCCAGCTTTTTGATCACATCACGGATCTCAATGATCTGGTTGGGATCGAGGCCTGTGGTAGGCTCATCGAGGATGAGCACTTCCGGATCATGGATCAGGGCGGCTGCAAGGCCCACCCGCTGTTTATAACCTTTTGACAGCTGGCCTACCCGTTTTTTGCTTTCGAGGGAAAGGCCTACTGTTTCGATCACTTCTTCGATCTTTTTTTTCTTATCCCCTACTCCATGTACATCGGCCACAAAGTCGAGGTATTCCCGCACATACATGTCAAAATAGAGTGGATTGGCTTCGGGGAGGTACCCGATCTTCTTTTTGCTTTCAAGGGGTTGTTGCTGTACGTCAATTCCACATACAATGGTGGTGCCACTGTCGGGCTGAAGATAGCCGGTAATGATCTTCATAGTGGTGGATTTACCGGCGCCATTGGGGCCCAGGAAACCAACAATCTCGCCTTTACCAACTTTGAAGGAAATATCATCCACTGCCTTTTGCTCACCATACAATTTGGTTAGCCGGGTTACTTCAATTGACATGTCGCAAACCTACAAAAACCAATTTGAAGATTTTAATATTTCAGGCAGGAAGATCGGTCGATTTTGCTCAAAATCAGAGATCGTCATACCTATATACAGGGTCAATATCGGTATTGGCTTCGATATCCAGCAGGGGCTTGATAAGTCCGTCGCTGAGACGATATACCCATCCATGGAGGTGGGGTCGGTTTCCCTCCTTCCAGGCACGTTGGATGATGGAGGTTTTGGCCAGGTTCCTCAATTGTTCAACGACATTGAGTTCTACCAAACGGTCCACCCGACTGTCTTCGTCGGGAATGCTGTCCAGTTCCTGCCGGTGCAGGCGGTACACATCTTTGATATTGCGCAACCACATATTCAAAACGAGTTTATAATCGTGGTTGGTAGTAGCTGCTTTTACGCCGCCGCAACCGTAATGGCCGCAAACGATCACATCCTTTACTTTCAAATGGTTCACGGCATAATCCAGCACAGCCAGCAGGTTTACATCGGTATTCACCACCAGGTTGGCCACATTGCGGTGCACAAACAATTCGCCGGGCAGAGTGCCGGTGATCTGGTTGGCAGGCACGCGGCTGTCGCTGCATCCTATCCACAAAAATTCAGGGTTTTGTATTTTTTCCAACCGGCTGAAAAATGCAGGATCTTCTTCCACTTTTTCTGCAGCCCAGGCTTTGTTTTCCAGTAATAATCGCTCTGCTAAGGTCATATCCGTGATTTAGATTATGTAAAATAACAAAAAACCAGGCAGTAGTGCCTGGTTTACTATTAAGATATGAATATTGTGGATTAATGTAACAATGCCTGGTAGATGGCTTCATGTACTTTGGGACGCACACTTAAACGGCCGAATTTATTAGGATCGGGACTGTTCACCCGGTTGGACAGGAATATATATACCAGGTTGTATTTGGGGTCGATCCAGAAACAAGTGCCGGTAAATCCGGTATGGCCAAAAGTGAGGGGCGAAGTAGACAAAGTAGGATAAGGCTCTTTGCGGGTAGCATTGTCCTTTTCCGGTTTATCAAAACCCAGGCCGCGACGACTGATGTCACTGTGGTAAGCCGTAAAATAATCAACGGTGGCCTTACTGAAGAAGTTTTGGCCATTGAGTACGCCGCCATTCAGAAATACCTGTGAAAGCACCGCCAGGTCGTAGGCGTTGCTGAACAAACCGGCATGGCCGGCCACACCACCAAACATGGCAGCACCGGGATCGTGTACATCACCCCAGATAAGTTGCTGGCGGAAGCCGGGTTCCTTTTCGGTAGGTGCTATATAGTTAAGTGGGAACCGCTCACGTGGCCTGAAGCCGGTGGAAGTCATATCCAACTTGTCGTAAAAGGTTTTCTTAACATATACCTCCAGGGGCATGCCGGTAATGGCTTCTACTATCTTGCCCAGGAAGATAAAATCGTTGTCGCTGTAGATGTATTTATTACCGGGCTCCAGGCTGCTGGTGAGGATACGGCTATAGATGGTATCCACCCAATCGCTGCGCATAAACATATGATCAGCCACCCGCACACCGTGTGTTGAATCGGGCTTCTGTGTGTAGAAAGACCAGTTGGGACTATTGCCATCAGTAACATTCACCGTTTCCCTATAAAAAGGAATGAATGATTTGAGACCGGCCTGGTGCAGAATAATGTCCCATAATTTCAGTCCTTCTTTGTTGGAGCCTTTTACCCAGGGCAGGTAATCGCCCAGCGTTTTTTGGAGGTCAAGTTTTCCTTCATCATATAATTTCATCACCGACACGGTAGTGGCCATGATCTTGGTAACAGATGCCAGGTCGTAAATGGTTTCCTCATATACGGGCTCCGAACTGTCGTAAGTTAAATAACCATAGGCCCTTTCAAAAACGATCTTACCATCTTTGGCTACCAGTACTACAGCGCCGGGAATGGCCTGTTGCCGGATAGCATCTGTTACGATAGAGTCGATGGCATTGTTCATTTGTGCCTGTTTAAATCCCAGTTTACTGCTTGGCACTATGGGTAATAAACGTTTGGCAACAATACCATCGCCATATTTGAAGGATTCGCAAACGGTGACGGGTAGTTTTCCTTTGGCCACAAGGCGGCCGGAGATCATATCGGCAGCTACAGTTTGTGTAATATCATCATCTTCATAGCAGGCTACGAGCACTTTTGCATCGCAAAAGTTTTTGATAAGGTAGGGATTGCCAAAGGCCAGGGTAACAGTTTTGTGTTGTTCCTGTAATCCTTTCACCAATGCTATGGCGGCATTGCTGATACCAAAGTTGTTGGCGGGATAGCGGGCATAATTGTGCATGCCGATGATCACTGCATCATACCTGTTCTTAAACAGTTCGAGCATCGGGCCAACTTTAGAGGAATCTAGTTTATAATCAAAATAGAATACCTGCGCATCATAGTCCTTGCGCACCTGTTCGGCAAATACATTGTCTTTGGTGAGCCCGAAACCAACATACGCTACGCGTTTTCCTTTGTTGAGGGGATAGATGGCATAGTCATCATTGCGCAGGAGGGTCAATGCTTTTTCGGCAATGAGGCGACGCATTTCGCTTGCTTTGCTGTTGAGGTCTTCGGTAAGATTTTTTGTATTGATGGGCTGCCAGTTGGCCAGGCCGTACTGGTATTTGGCGTGCAGTACTTTCTTTACGTGGGCATCGATGGCACTCCAGGAGAGTTTACGTTTTTTGATGGCTTTGAGGATCTTTTCGATGCTGCCGGGAATATCGCCAGGCAGGCAAAGCATATCATTGCCGGCGATCAATGCTTCCAGGGAGCTTTCACCATCGGGATAATATTTGGCTACACCTTTCATTTCGAGTGCGTCGGTAAAGGTGAGGCCTTCGTACTTCATTTCCTTGCGCAGGAGGTCGGTCACGTTCTTTTTGGAAATGGAAGTGGCCTTGTTGGCGGTATTGTCGATAGCGGGTATAGACAGGTGGGCGATCATTACGCTGCCTACCCCGGCTTTGAATATTTCACGGAAGGGATAGAGCTCGAGTGAATCGAGCTGTTCTTTTGTTTTGTTGATCACGGGCAGGTCGTAGTGAGAGTCTACATCTACATCACCATGACCGGGAAAGTGTTTGGCGCAGGCCATGGTGCCGGCATCTTGCATGCCTTTCATGTATTGGATACCGTATTCGGCCACTCTGTATTTATCTTCTCCGAAGGAGCGGTCATTAATTACGGGGTTGTTGGGATTGTTGTTGATGTCTACAACGGGAGCGTAATTGACCTGGATACCGATGCGTTTGCACTGTTCGCCTACTACCCGTCCGTATTCATAGATGAGGGCGGGGTCTTGTACTGCGCCCATCATCATTTGCCGGGGCAGTCCTTGCACGCTGTCCATGCGCATGCCGAGGCCATTTTCTCCGTCGATACAAACGAGGAGGGGTGTTTGGGCAAAGCTTTGAAAATAGTTGATGAGGTTGGCCTGTTTTACCGGGCCGCCCTGGAACAGACAGATTGAGCCGATATTGTATTTACGGATCGCTTCTTCCACTTCTTTGTCGAAAAAGGTAATGGTGCGGTTAGCGCCGATCGACGACAAGCGGAGTACCATCAGCTGGGCGATCTTCTGTTCTTTGGTGAGTGTTTTAAACACACTGTCTACCCATTGATTGGCGGGCAGGAAGGAAGAACGCTGCGCCTGAACGGTGGAGATCGTCATTAAAACAATAGCAAACGAAAGGATTCTCTTCATGATGATGAACTTAAAAAGCGAATTTAGCCGCTGAAATTAAGAAGAAACACCCACAAAAGGGATGAACGGAGCTTTATCGGGCCTCAATTTTAATAAAGCTGCAACGTTATGAATGCACGTCTTTTAAATGATTCACGCTTCCTTCTTATCTCATGCAGATAACCGCATGAGCGGCACAAAGGCGACAAGGCATCGAGGAAAAAAGGCAAGGAGCGGGTTGCCCCGATGGGGTAAAAGAATCTGTCTACGTTCGTTTCTACAAAGCGGTAGCCCCTAAAGGGGCATGAATACCATTTGACATGATCTCTACAAAGCTTTAGCCTCGATGGGCCATGAAGACCCTTTGACCCGACAATCTTTTGACAGGGTGAGCCGCCCTTGAAGGGCGACCCACCCTTTGACAACAATTTCACCCGTTTTGAAGCCAATATTCCCTTTTAGAGAAAAAGACTCCTGCCGTGGGAAGGATTGAGAAGATCACGTCATTGTAACACATTGATTACAGGGCATTCACAAGTTGGCACGCGGGTTGAATATACTACTTCGGTTTTTCATAGGATATTGGATTAAAACGGGGTTGAATTTCTATTCAGACCCTTTTTTCTTTTATACCCTCCCCCGCGCGCTTCTGTACAGGATCGATACCCGCAGCTTATTTCCCGGATGCCTATTCCACAATTTAATCTGGCCGTATTATTCAATTTGTTTGCTAACCAGTTCAGGATTTCTCCTAATTGTAATGATAATAGATGTAGAAAAATAAAGGCGCTGAATTCAGTAGATTTCACCCCTGCCTGGGATTAGGCGGCCGTTTCTTCCTCCCCCAAATTATTCCCGTATTTTCGCTGCCAAATAAGGAGACAGAAAGATTGCCAGACATTATTCAATTATTGCCCGATAATATTGCGAACCAGATCGCTGCCGGAGAGGTGATCCAAAGGCCGGCCAGCGCGGTGAAGGAACTGCTCGAGAACGCTGTAGACGCCGGCGCCACAGAGATCCGCCTGCTGATCCAGGATGCCGGTAAAGCCCTGATCCAGGTGCTGGACAATGGCAAAGGAATGAGTGAAACGGATGCCCGCATGTGCTTTGAACGGCATGCCACGTCCAAAATACACCAGATAGACGACCTGTTCCGCATCCGCACCATGGGCTTCCGCGGGGAAGCGCTGGCTTCCATCGCCGCCGTAGCACAGGTAGAACTAAAGACAAAAAGAGCTGAAGACACCACAGGCACCTTCCTGGAAGTGGAAAACAGCCTGGTGAAAAGACAGGAACCCATCGCCGCCAATACAGGCACCAGCATTGCCATGAAGAACCTGTTCTTCAATATCCCGGCCAGGCGCAACTTCCTCAAAAGCAATGCAGCTGAAACGAGACATATCGTCGATGAATTCATCCGCGTAGCACTCTCTTTCCCGGAAATATTCTTTTCTCTTACGGTGAATGGAACAGAAATGTTCCACCTGGAGAAAGGCACACTTAAACAACGTATTGTGCAGGTGCTGGGCCACCAGTACAATGCCAAGCTGGTAACCACACAGGAACAAACAGATTACCTCAATATTTATGGTTTTGTGGGTAAGCCCGAAGCCGCTAAAAAGACAAGGGGCGACCAGTACTTCTTTGTCAACAACCGTTTCATCCGTAGTCCTTACCTGAACCACGCGGTGATGAACGCCTTCCAGGAAATGATCGCGCCCGACAGTTTTCCGCTGTATGTATTGTTCATTGACCTGGACCCCTCGCAGGTGGACATCAATGTGCACCCTACAAAGCAGGAGATCAAGTTTGAAGATGAGAAGATAGTCTATGCTTTTGTACAGGCAGCTGTAAAGCATGCACTGGCACAATTCAGCGTGACGCCTACACTGGAGTTTGACCTGGACCCGAATATACAATCACTGGATGCCATCAATAAGCCTTTTACGGGCGACCAACAGGAGGCTGCCACGGCCTCACCACTGTTCAAGAACTTCAGCCAGAAACACCAGGCGCATTTTATTCAGCCTACAGATAAAAGTGAGCTGAAGCACTGGAAGGATTTTTATGAGGGGACGGGAGAGAAGAATACAGAATTCAGAATTCAGAATACAGAAGCGGGCGACCAGCAAGCTACGGCTGCTGAGCAGCAAGGGGAGCGGAGGTTTACTTCCTTACTGGATCAGCTGAGGACGGATGAGCCTTCCAAGGGTGCCATTAGCGGATTTCCCGGACACTCGCAACTCAGCCCACTCAACTCACAACCCACATCACACAGTCCGCAGGCACGCCTTGAACTGGTGATCGCCGAGCATGCTCCTTTGACACAATTGCACCATGTATATATTGTAGTACCTACCAACCGGGGGTTTATATTGGTACATCAGCAGTTGGCGCATGAACGTATCCTGTATGAACGTTTTGTACTGGCTGCTACGGATAAAGCGATGGCTACGCAGCGCAGCCTGTTTCCGGTCACACTTCAACTGGCGCCGCCTGATGCGGTATTGATGAATGAATTGATGAGTGACCTCAACCTGTTGGGTTATCTGATCGAACCATTCGGCAATCATGCTTTTGTAATTCAAGGCACACCGGCCGACCTGGAGCAGGGCAATGAAAAGATGATCATTGAAAACTTGCTGGAGCAGTTCAAACACTTTAGTACGGACCTCAAATTCTCCAAAAGGGAAAAGCTGATCCGCTCACTGGCCTGGCAACAAGCCATTAAGCCGGGTACGGCTTTATCAGAAAAGGAAATGCGCAGGTTGATCGATGACCTGTTTGCGTGTAAGCAACCCAATGTAACAGCGGGTGGCAATCCTACTTATATAGAATTCAAAAGAGACTACCTGGAACAGCTATTTAAGCGTTAACATGGTTTTGTTGGCTTTTGCTTTCTTCTTTTCCTCCCATAAGTTGTACCGCATGTAAAATTGCAGGGCCCTGTTCTTGTCGAACTGATAAGGCATACCGGGCGCCAGGCGGAAGCTGATGTAATTGCTCAATGCCTGGTTGTACCGCAAGCCCACCGTAAAGTTGTTGAAGTAATAGTTTGCGTCCAGCAGCACCCTGAGTTCATTGCCATTGATCTTTTGGGATAAGCTATCGCCTTTGAAGCGGGTATAAGTTTCGCTCACGAGCATATTAGCCCCGCCGGGTGTCCATTTTCTTACTTCCGATAAAGCCACTCCACTGATCATCGAGGAGAACTGTAGACCTGTTCCCATATAAAATCCAGGGAAAGGACTATGGTGTATACTTACGGGTAGATTGAAATAATACAGTTTCTTAGCATACACGGCATTGCTGGTATAGTAATTGGGCCCTGTTGACGTTGTAGTATACGACAGCAGGGTAGAACTTATAAACTGGGGCGATACGAACTGGGCCTCTGTTTGTAAGAACGTTTTGTTGCTGAGATGATATTGCAAATAAGGTGACGGCAGGTAATCGGATACCGTATTATGCCCACCCCAAAGGTTGTATCCCATGGCCCGCTGATCGCCCAGCGGGAATGCCAATGGCAGGGTAAATCCTAATGCCATTGTACCGGCCTCCCGGGTTTTCAGCAATTTCTTTTTAGCTGTTTTAGCGGCAGGCGGCTCGGGCAGTCCGGCGCGCTTTCTTGCATAATCTTTCTCAATGGTGGTTCCAGCGGCAAGCACAGGCCCTGGTTGATCTATATAACGAAGTGGTGGTCTTACATTGCTAGCCTGTACCTTATCCACAAAGGGTTTGGACAAGAACTGGTTGAGGTCAGACTCGGGATTGGAAGCTTCATTGGCATATTCACCTGCGCTGCTGCCGCGGTTATTCTTTGCGGTTGTTGCTGTGCTGTTGGCGGACTCCTTCAATTCTTTACTGTTGCCAGTTGGTCCATTTTTTTCCCGGGTATTGCTACGCGGATTGTAGTTGTCTTTGTTCCTTCCTGTACGTTTATCTTTTAGAGTAATTATTGCTTCATCGGCGTTGGGTTGACGGTTGTTGCTAAGTTTAATGCTGTTGGATTTCTTGTTATCCGTTGCAGCTGCTATAGGAGCCCCTTTATTATCCGGTGACCTGGTATCCAATACTCCTGGTGGTTCAGCCCGGTTTGGGGCTACTCCTCTATCGGTGGCGATTGGTTCACCAGATGCCGCTGCAGGCTGCTTGTCTTTATCTATGAGTGCTGCAGCTGGCGCGCTGCCATCGGCACTTGCCGGTTGAGAAGCAGCGGGTGTTGGCAATCCCTTATCAGCTGGCAAAGCTACTTTACCAGTAGCGGGAGCAGGTGACACGGTAGTCTGCGCAACGGAACTTGCTTTTTCTTTGTCAAGGTAAGACCTTCCGGATAACCAGGTGGCCAGGAATAGTATGCCGATAGCTATGCCAAAGAACCACCATTGCCGGCGGCCGGGCATGGCTCCTCCTCGTGGCATTTCTTTATCCAGCAAAGTTCTCATCTGTACCCAGGATTGGTCTGGCTCTCCCGGTGGTGGCAGATTCTGCAGTTTGTCTGCCAAGTGTTTTTCGTATGGTTGTCGTTCGTTCATTACGGTTACACTTGCATGGTTTGTAATAAATGTTTCAGTTGCTTTCGGGCTTCACTCAAGTGCCATTTGCTGGTGCCTTCACTAATACCCAGCAGGGTGGCGATCTCCCGGTGATTGTATCCTTCTACTACGTATAAGTTAAACACCCCCTGTGTGGCGGGTGATAATTTCCGGACCAGTTGTAATAATTCCTGGGCGCTCAAGCGTTGTATGGCATCCGCTTCTATGGCAGGCTCTTCGGCTTTTTCCAGTTCGATCTTTGTATAGAATTTTTCCCTTGCGCGGATAAAATCAATGGCCGTATTGACAATGATCTTTCGTATCCAGGTATACAGGGATGCTCTAGCCGAATCGTACGTATGGATGTTCTTATACACTTTCAAAAAACCATTGTGCAATACTTCTATTGCATCTTCCTGGTTACGGGTGTAGCGCAGGCATATGGATACCATGGGCCCATAGAACTGTTTATACAACTGCTCCTGCGCCCGACGGCTATTGTTAATACAACCGTTAATCAGCTCCGTATCGGCAATACTATTTGCCAAATAAGCTTTTGTTTATTTTTCTGCAAGCCATGTCCATCAAGAGTAATTTACCGTATTTATCCCGAACGGGATTCTATCAGCAAATATTGCAGATATGGCTATGCACCTGCGTTTTAAGCCTGCCTTTAACTGTTAATTATTACGTAAAGTTGTGACGGAAGCGTTGGGTAGGCTACCAAATTTAGGAGGTTTTGCAGGCGGTTGGGAGACAAAGAGGGTCGTTTCGGGGGAAAAAACAGGTTATTCGCCGGTAAAGGGATATTGCGATCAGGAAACAGGTTGAGTTTGAAGGGCTTTGGTGAGCTCCCCCTCATTGGTAAGATCGAGGCGCAGCGGGGTAATGGATACATACCCATTTTCCACGGCATAGCGGTCGGTACCTTCCTCGGCAGGCTCGAGGGGAATGACGGTAAACCAATAATGTTTGCGCCCCATGGGGTCGATGCCGGGTACGATCCTACCATCATAGAGACGCACTGATTGTCTTGTCCACTGCAATCCTTTGGGATCGGGCGGCAGGTTGATATTGATGAGGTTGAGGTGCGGATTTTCGATCACGGCGGCCAATGCTTTCTCCACGAAGGGCGCGAGCTTTTCAAAATCAGGTTCTGTTTTGCCGGCCGGGGTACTGATGGCAATGCCTTTCATACCCAGGAGTACGGCTTGCTTGGCGGCAGCCAGGGTACCGGAATGCCACATGGAATTACCGAGGTTCAAGCCCATATTGATGCCGGACAATACCACATCTGTTTTTGCCCAAAGGTGGGTGCCCAGGGCCACGCAATCGGCCGGTGTGCCATTCACACGATAGGCGTCCAACCCTTCAAAAGTAATGGGTGATTTCTTATAGTATAATGGCCTCGAGGCAGTGATCGCATGGCCCATGGAAGATTGTTCTACATCAGGGGCTACGATCTGTACTTCGCCAAACCGTAATGCTACTTTGGCCAGTGCTGCAATGCCCGGGCTATAAATGCCGTCGTCGTTGGTAACAAGTATTCTCATACCGGTATTTGTCAATATAATTGTGCCAGCCTCTGGTGGTACGCATTTGTTAAGGGATTGGTTATAACCAACAACACAGATCATGAAATATGTCAAACTCCTGCACAATCCTACGGCTGGCGAAGAAGATCACACGAAGCGGGAGCTCATCCCACTGATAGAGGCAGCAGGCTGGGAATGTAGATATTCGTCTACAAAAGAAAAAGGATGGGATAAGTTAGAGCCAGATACTGATTTCGTGGTAGTGGCTGGTGGAGATGGCACCATCCGCAAAGCGGCGCTGACCTTACTGGAGCGCAAATTCTCTGATAAGAAATTACCCATTGCGGTATTGCCATTGGGTACGGCCAACAATATCTCCAAAGCCCTGGGCATAACGGGTACAGTATCCGAGACGATTGCTGCCTGGAAAACGGGGGTTGTAAAAAAGTATGATATCGGACGGATAGAAGGATTGGAAGCAACCCATTTCCTGGTAGAGGGCTTTGGCTATGGCGTTTTCCCCCGCTTGATGAAGGTGATGAAAAAGGTAGACAAGGATAAAAAGGATACGCCGGAGAAAGCTTTGCAAACAGCGCTGGAAGAATTACATCATATTATACTTTCTGCAGAAGCACGTCATTACCATATCCAGATAGATGACAATGACCATTCAGGGCGGTTCTTACTGGTAGAGGTGATGAATAGCCGGTCGATTGGTCCCAATCTGGATCTGTCACCGCAGGCTGATCCAGGTGACGGCCAGTTTGAGATCGTGCTGGTATCGGAAGATGAACGGGAAGCATTGGCTGCGTGGATCAAAAAGAAAGTGGGGGGTGAAGACCCGGCTTATGATTTCCGGTCTATTGGAGGTAGCAAGGTGGAGATCCATACAGAAGATAAGCTCCTGCATGTGGATGATGAAATGATCAGCCTGGAGGAACCGGCCCGGGTAACGGTGGAACTACAAGCGGGGGTGCTGGAGTTCCTGGTGGCAGGAGGCGGATAACTACTACGCTTCGTTGAGTTTGTAGCGGATCATGCGGTGACCAACCATCAATATCAGGAAGGATACCAGGGCGCATATAGCCATGATGGTGACCATGGGAATGGTAGTACCATTTTGCACCAGGCTCAGCACAATGCTCACACCAGCGCCAATACCCATTTGCAAAGCACCCATCAAGGCAGCCGCACTGCCGGCGCCCGTCGTAAAAGGCGACATCGCCAGGGCTGATGAATTGGGCAATATATAACCGAGGCAACTGAGGTAAATAAACTGCATCAGCAACATGCCCGGCAGGGTGATCCATCCACTGAGGGAAGTAAACACCAATAGTAAACCAACAATACTCATACTGATCAACGCAACAGTAATGATCTGTTCGCTTCTGTATCGCTTTAACAGGAACCTATTTATCTGGCTGGCCAATATTAAACCGCCGGCCAACAAAGCGAATACCAGCCCATAGTCTCTTTCGGATAATTTAAACAGCTCCATGTATAAATAAGGCGAGCCAGACAAGAAGGCAAATAAGCCAGCAAATGCAATGGCGCCTGTAAAGGTGTAGGTATAGAATACGGGTTCTTTGAACACCGCTAAATAACTACGGACAATGGCAGCAGGCTTTAAAGAGTAATTGGGATCGGGCTTGCTGCTCTCGGGCAATCCAAAGTAAATGGCTATAAAAATAAGGGTAGTGATTATCGCCAGGATAATGAATACCGCCTGCCATCCCAGGAAGGCGGTGATGTAACTGCCAGCAGTAGGGGCAATAATGGGTGATATACCCAATATCAGCATCAGCATGGAAAAGACCTTGGCATTCTCTTCTACAGGGAAAAGATCACGCACCATGGCGTTGGCGGCAACAGTGGCGGCGCAAGCACCCATTGCCTGCACAAAACGTACTGCTACCAACATATCCAGGGAAGTGGAGAAGGCGCAGGCCAAAGAAGCAATGATGTACAATGTGAGTGCGATGTACAAGGGCCGCTTGCGGCCATAGCGATCCATGAGGGGACCATATAATAACTGGCCTAAGGAGATGCCGACAAAGAAACTAGATAAGGAGAGTGCCACTTCGGCCACATTGGACTGAAGGTCTTTGGCAATGGCTGTAAATCCTGGCAGGTACATATCAATGGAAAAGGGCGCAATGGTGGTCAATGCTCCCAATAGTATCACCAGGAAATAATATCTCTTTTTTGTCATGGCTCAATGCTTAAAACAGGTTCCCCGGCTACAGGATCTACCTGCAGCTAATTTTAAATGACTGGCAATTAACGGAAATGTGCGTACCGGTTGAAGGAAATGCGGGGCAAGTTACAGCTTTGGTTCTGTACAGCAGCTCACTAAAACCAGGGACTGGAAATAACAAGTCAATGATAAAATTGTTTACATTAGAGTATTACCGGCACAATAAACTATGCAAGACTCCCTCTCCTCAGCGCTTCACAACTGGGTACCTTATAAGTTATCAATGGTGGATAATATGCCCCACAATTATTGGTTATACACGGGCAACCAACGTTATACGGCGCCTTTTTTTGATGAGACCATCAGTGCGTGTTTAAGTTTGCCGGAAAATTCGAGCCGCTTCAAGGGGTTCAGTTCACTGGAACTCCTTCCCTCCTGGGCCGCAAAGTTCGATGCAGTACCGCCTACCGCTTTTATCTTTCACGTTTCACGATGTGGCTCAACACTGCTGGCGCAGTTGCTGGGACTACATGAGCAACATATCGTATTGGCAGAAACGCCTTTCCTGGATGAGTTGCTGCGGTTGCCGTTTAAAGACAATGCCGTTGACAGGCCGCTGCTACAGGAGGCTTTGCCTGCCGCCATCCGGATGTATGGACAAAAAAGAAGGGGCGATGAAACGCACCTGTTCATCAAAGCCGATAGCTGGCACCTCTGCTTTTACCGTCAGTTGCGGGCATTGTATCCTGCCGTTCCTTTTATTTTGTTGTACCGTTCGCCGGATGAAGTGATCCTGTCGCAGCGCAGGCGCAGGGGCATGCAGTCGGTGCAGGGCATTTTAGAACCAGCAATTTTTGGCTTTGATAATGAAGCGATCCATTTCGATACGCTGGACGACTATATGGTAAAAGTGCTGGAACGTTATTTTACTATTATGCTTGAAATAAAGCAGGAAGACCCGCTTTCTCTGCTGATCAATTACAAGGAGCCTATCTTATCCACCATGCAAAAAATAGCAGATTTTGCAGGCGTGAAGATCGAGGAAAATGAATTGGAGCAAATGAAGGAACGCAGCCGCTACCACGCCAAATATCCCGACCAGGTATTCAAGGAGCCAGCATCCACAGAGCCACTACCCGCCAGTCTGCAGGCGGTCACTAACCTCTATCAACAGGTAGAGGCGTTGCGGAAGTCATCATGATCCGGTTTCCAGTATATTATCGAGTATAAAAGCAAACAGTCTTACAGCCGATGTTTCGAGGTCTTCGGTATGGGTGTAGATAACAAGGTCGGCCCCAATGGGGATCTCGTATACATCATTTACACCGGTGAGGTTGGTTATCTTATCAGGATGGTCGCTGGGCAACAGGGCTTTCCTGTACAAGCCTTTGGTGTCTCTTTCCACGAGGATATCGAGGGCGCAATGTATCCACACGGTGCGGGCATTGTAGCGATCTCTTAATTCCTTGCGCACATCATCATAGGGATTGATGGCAGCAATAATGGCGATCGTATTGCGAAGTACAAGGGCTTGTGCCACTGCACCCAGGCGACGGATATTCTCGCGCCTGTCGGCAGGAGTAAAGCCAAGGTCTTTACAAATGGTTTTGCGGTACATATCGCCGTCTATGATCTCAGCTGCAATATCTCTTTGCAATAACATTTGCTGAACGCGAAATGCGATCGATGTTTTGCCAGCGCCGGACAATCCTGTTAATTGAATAAGTACCATGCCGGGAAATTACGCCTGTTCCAATAAACTAAGTTCCAGTTCATCGGCCAGGCGGTTGGTTATTGCTGTATTTTGGAGACGAAGTTCAAATATCATTTTCAGGAGTTCTCCGGTTTTTCGTTCTTCCGCCACATGGGTTTTCGCAGAGCGGTCGAACAGTTGGCGCAGCCAGTCATTCACGGTACAATCTATCACGAGGTGAATGCGGTCGCTGGGACCATGGTTGGCCACACGGTGTGGAAGGTTGGCATTGATGTACCAGCAATCTCCCACTTCCATTTGTATACGTTCCTGCTGTACATAGAACTCAACCTGCTCATTGGTGAAAATGGGTATGTGTAACCTGGCTTCGCCATTTTCAAAAGCCAGGTCGAGATCGCGGTGTTCTTTAATGATAGCGCCGCTTTTCAGGTTCAGCAGGCGTACAGATCTTATGGGGCATTGAAAAGAATCCATCAATTCTTTTACAGCGGGGCATTGATCCATGAGGGGCGTATCGGCATAGGTGTCTTCGCTCATCAGGTCGGGAATGATCCTATCCTGGTGACCACCGGGTGAACGAAGGGGTAAAACAGTCCATTCGCCTTCGTAATGATAAGTATTGAAATGGGGCGACCATGAGTTGGGTAACACCAGTATCTCTTGGCGGAGCGCCAGAATATTGGTTGCTAAGTCAATTTTAGCCGAACGGATCATAAGCATGGGTTGGTTTAACGGTCTGACGAATATAATATTTTTTAGCTATAGCAATGGGAGTTCTCGCTGCAGGCGTTTTTTCTGCACCCTGCCTGCCGCCGCTGCCTGCCGCCGGGGAAGACGATAAAATTGGAGCATCTGTAGCAGTAAGACTGATTTTTTTTGTCCATTCTTCATCCACGGTTAATTTCCACTCCGACCAAGCCCCCTACAAAACCAGGTTCTGGGACGGTATTGTTGCCCCGCAGGGGTGGGCCAACCTTCTGTGAAAGTGGCCTCATCCTTGTGCCAACCATGTGTCAAATGGGGGTGTTCTCGGGTATGTAAGTTAAACTGTGTCAAAGTTC
>CBIHOV010000031.1:0-104789 GCA_966211765.1 uncultured Paraflavitalea sp. | reverse complement strand
GCAAACTGTACTGCAGGTGGTTGGCTGTTTTCAGATCACCCGACCGGGGCAAACCAAACTTACTCAGCAACAATCCCCCCGGCTTTACCTTTCCCGAGAACTCTATAAAAGCTTCCTCCATCGCTGTTGGCGTACCATATATATCCAGGTGATCAGCATCCATGGAGGTGATCGCTGCAATATCAGGACTCAGGCGCAGAAAACTCCGGTCGTACTCATCCGCTTCCACCACACATACATTCCGTTCATTGCTCCAGTAATTGCTGTTGTAATTCACAGCAATACCGCCCAGAAATGCATTACAACCATAGCCACTGTGCCGCAGCAAGTGGGCCGTCATCGTACTCACCGTTGTTTTGCCATGCGTGCCTGCTACACAGATATTAAAAGAACTATTGGTAATCAACCCCAGTACTTCGCTTCGCTTTAGCAGGGGATAATTATTCTGTTGATAATACACCAACTCCTGGTGCGCCTTCGGTACCGCTGGCGTAAATACGATCAGCTGTGCATCTTTGGGCGCTTTGGTCAGGTCTTCTTCATAATGCACCGGTATTCCTTCTTCCACCAGTTTCTTTGTGAGCGGGGTTTCTGTTTTATCATAGCCACTTACATCCCGGCCATGAAATTTGAAATACCTCGCCAGTGCACTCATGCCGATACCACCTATCCCGATGAAATAAATCTTCCTGATATCTTTTATATCGATCATAACTACCCCTTTCCTCCTACATTTTCATTGACCACCTTCAATATCTCCCGCGCAATCACTTCATCTGCATTGGTAATGGCCAGCTTTGCGATATTCTCTTTCAGCAGGGCCTGTTGTTGCTCGTCTTTAGCCAGCGCTACCACTGTACGCACCAGTTTTTCTTTCGCTTCACTGTCACGCACCAATATGGCTGCTTGTTTATCTACCAGGTGCTGGGCATTCACTGTCTGGTGATCCTCTGCTGCAAAAGGAAAGGGCACCAGCACGGCAGGCTTTTGTACTACACACAATTCGGCAATGGCCATTGCACCCGACCGGGAGATCACGATATCGGCAGCTGCATAGGCATATTCCATTTGTGTAATAAAACTATTGGCCCAGATATTCCTGTTCTCTACCGCCAGTTCACTTGCTCTTTCTACATAAGGTTTACCCGATTGCCAGATCAGTTGAATATCGTTCTTAGCAAACAGGTCAATGTTTGCATCCAATGCTTCATTAATGCCTTTGGCCCCCAGGCTGCCGCCGGTGGCCAACACTGTTTTCTTGG
Source organism: uncultured Paraflavitalea sp. (assembly GCA_966211765.1). Taxonomy (GTDB): domain Bacteria; phylum Bacteroidota; class Bacteroidia; order Chitinophagales; family Chitinophagaceae; genus Paraflavitalea. The sequence goes on along the minus strand of CBIHOV010000031.1, from coordinate 103,527 downwards.
CCGCATCCAGGCCAAAGAATTCCATACCTTTTGCACGACTGATAGCATTGGCTGCGATCGTACTGCGTACCGGATTGCCGGTGATCATCAGTTTATCGGCCGGGAAAAACTTCTCCATGCCATCACCAGCTACAAATACGCGGGTAGCTTTCCTCCCCAACATCATATTGGATTTACCCGCAAATGAGTTGCTCTCATGAATGAAAGTAGGGATACCCCTGGCCTGCGCATAACGCAATACCGGGAAACTGGAATAACCACCCACTCCTACCACCGCATCCGGCATAAAATCAGTAATGATCTTTCTCACCTGGAAAAAACTCCTGATCAGTTTGATCGGCAAACCGATATTCTTCAGCAATGAACTCCTGTTAAAACCGGCTATATCCAGCCCTTCAATAGGATAACCTGCCTGTGGCACTTTTTCCATCTCCATCTTTCCCTTCGCACCTATAAATAAGATATCAATGGACGAATCCATTCTCTTTAACGCATTGGCAATGGCAATCGCCGGGAAAATATGCCCGCCGGTACCACCGCCTGCTATGATGATCTTTTTATTCAAGGTTCTTCTATCGATTTTTATTTGCTGCTAAGGGAGTCCTCTAAGAGGTGACACCTTTCCTCTGCCACGAGAACGAAAGGTGTCACCTTTTCGTTTTCGACCCCTAACCTCCGACTCCCAACTCACGCCTCTTCTTCTTCCTCTTCTGCTACGGCTTTTGCTTTCGGTTTCACTTTGGACTTCGCCTCAGCTTTTTCAGCAGCTTTCGCTTCTGCCAACTTCCCTTCCGACTGCTCCACATTTCTCGCTACACTCAGGATGATCCCTATCGAAAGACAGGTAAACAGAAATGAACTACCACCCATACTCACCAGTGGCAAGGTGACCCCTGTTACCGGAAACAGGTTCACTGTTACTGCCATATTGATCAAGGCCTGTATCACCAGAGTAAAACTCAGCCCCAATGCCAGGAATGCTCCAAATGCATAAGGGCATTTCCGGAATACCCGGATACTGCGCAACAGGAACAACAGGTAGATCAAAATGATAAAAGCCCCTCCGATAATACCATACTCCTCTATAATGATCGCAAAGATGAAATCAGAATAAGGATGTGGCAGGAAGTTCCTGGTCTCACTATTTCCAGGTCCCAGTCCCAGCATGCCACCTTTGGCAATCGCGATCTTGGACTGATTGATCTGGTAATTCTCATCCTTATCCGATGCCTTGCTATCGTAAACAAAGTTTTGTACCCGTTTGATCCAGGTGGGCAAACGCCCTACTTCCAGCACTGCCGGGAGGTCTTTTGTTTTGCCTTCTTCCTTATCATAATACCCTACGGCTATAGTAACCAGGATCACTACCGGAATGGCCAGTAAGCCAATGGTCATCATCAAATGTTTGGTACTTACCCGGCCAATGAACAACAGCAGCATACTCGTAGCGCCTACCAGCAAAGCAGTAGACAGATTGGCCGGTGCGATCAGTATACAAATGACGACAACCGGCAGCATCACCGGTATAAATCCTTGTTTGAAATCCTTGATCTTATCCTGCTTCTTGCTCAACAACCTGCTTAAGTACATAAACAAGGCCAGCTTGGCGAGATCGGAAGTCTGGAAAGTGAGGTTGATGATCGGCAGCCTGATCCATCGGCTACCCTCATTCAGCTTCACCCCAAAAAACAATGTATATATCAGGAGTGGAATGGATATCAAAAACAATATCCTTGCCACTCTTGAATACAAAGAATAATTCACCCGGTGCGAAAAGTAGATCACCGCCATGCCCACAATGATGAACATGATCTGTTTGAACAGGTAAATCTCTGTATTGCCACGATTGTACTTGTACGCCAGCAAGCCGGTAGAACTGTATACTACCAGCATGGATACCAGCGCCAGCACCAGTACGATCGCCCATATCACTTTATCCCCCCTCGTCCTGCTCAAAAGACTACCAGGGCTTCTTCCTATAGAAGCCATCTCTTCAAAACGTATATCTTTTGAGTTGCTCATTTCTTTTTTTATACTCATCCATCCCTTTACCCTATTCAGAGGTGACACCTTTCCCTGGCTACGAAAACGAAAGGTGTCACCTCTTCGTTTCCTACTCAATATTCACATTCGTTATCGAAGCAAACGACTGCCGATTCAAGTCCTACAACTCCCTCACCGCTTGCTTAAACTGCTCGCCCCTGTCTTCATAGTTCTTAAACAGGTCGAAGCTGGCGCAGGCCGGGCTCAGCAATACAATATCTCCTTTATTGGCCAGGTGAAAAGCAGCTTGCACCGCTTCCCGGGCGCTGCCCGTATTCACCATCACAGAAACTTCGTTTTGAAAAGCCTCATGGATCTTCCGATTATCCGTTCCCATACACACAATGGCTTTTACTTTTTCCTTCACCAGTTCACTCAGCAAAGAATAATCATTCCCTTTGTCCACACCACCCAGGATCAGTATGGTTGGCTTTTCCATACTTTCCAATGCATACCAGGTACTGTTTACATTGGTGGCTTTACTGTCGTTGATAAATGTTACCCCACGTACCGTAGACACCGGCTCCATCCGGTGTTCAAGGCTTTCAAACGTCTGTACAGCATCACGGATCTTTTCCTTGCGGATCCCGATCGTTGAGCCGGCAATACCTGCTGCCATCGTGTTATATTGATTGTGTTTCCCTTTCAGGGCAAAATCATAAATACTCATCTGTATCTTCTCATCACTTGCTGCGATCGTCATTTTCCCATTTTGAATAAAAGCGCCGCGGTTAATTTCTCTGCTCATAGTGAATGGTAGTGGGTTAGATTTGATAGTAAAATGCCCCAGGTTCTGCATAGTCACAGGGTCATCCTCACAATAAATAAAAAAGTCATTTTCTGTTTGATTCTCCACGATCCGGAACTTACTATTGATGTAATTCCGGAACTGATAATCATAGCGGTCCAAATGGTCTTCCGTGATATTGGTCAATATGGCGATGTCCGGTCTGAAAGTCTGTATATCGTCCAACTGAAAACTGCTGATCTCTGCTACGTACAGGGGCTTGGGGTCCAGGGCCACCTGCTTGGCGAAAGAATAACCAATATTGCCCACCAGTCCTGCGTCCAATCCGCCCACTTTACAGATATGATACACAAGTGCTGTGGTAGTCGTCTTTCCGTTACTGCCCGTAATACCAATGATCTTGCTGTTGCCCTTATGCCGGTAAGCCAACTCAATCTCACTGATCACGGGGATACCCTTTTCTCTGATCTTCTTCACCAGTTCATTCTTCTCAGGTATGCCCGGGCTCTTCATCACTTCATCTGCATCCAGAATTTTTTCTTCCGTATGCTGGCCTGCTTCATAAGGAATGTTATACGATTCCAATTCTTCCCGGTAATTGTCTTTGATTGCTTTTCCGTCAGATACAAACACTTCATATCCCTGTTGCTGGCCCAATATGGCCGCACCAACTCCACTTTCGCCTGCTCCCAGTATAACCAATCGTTTGCTCATGTATCTGCCAAAATCATTTACTGATCATTCACCGGACATATCATGCCGGCCAGTTCAATGGAAATATCCACGAAGCGGATTAAGGGGGTTTTTCGGTAGTTTGAACTTTACTCCAACTACGCTAACTACTATGTTGGTTTTTCGTAAGAGGAACTTTTGACGTACTGCTCAGAGGCTAAACCTATAACTACTACTATAAACTTCTTACCTGATCTTTAAAGTCACAATCGCAAAAACGATACACAAAATGGTCACAATCCAAAACCTCGTCACGATCTTCGCTTCATGATACCCCAGCTTCTGGTAGTGGTGGTGCAGGGGACTCATTAGAAATATCCGTCGCCCCTCCCCATACTTCTTTTTGGTGTATTTAAAATAACTGACCTGCAATGTCACACTCAATATCTCCACCAGGAATACGCCGCAGAATATCGGTATCAGCAACTCCTTGCGCACGATGATGGCCAGGGCCGCAATGATACCACCCAGGGTAAGACTGCCCGTATCGCCCATAAACACCTGCGCCGGATAGGCATTGTACCAGAGGAATCCCACACAGGCCCCGATCAGCGCACCAATGAATATCGACAGTTCACCCAGGTTGGGGATGTACATGATGTTCAGGTATTCCGCAAACCGCAGGTTGCCACTGGCATAGGCAAAGATGCCCAGACAAGCTCCTATGATGGCGCTTACACCAGCTGCCAGTCCATCCACACCATCCGTAATATTGGCACCATTCGAAACCGCCGTTATAATAAAGATCACTACCACTACATACAATATCCAGGTCAGCCCTCTCGCCGCTTCGGGCAATAATTTTGAATAGTTGAACTCATGCGATTTCACAAAAGGGATGGTCGTGATCGGCTCATTTGCTTCTACAAAGTATTGCGTCTTTCCGTCCAGTGTTCTTTTGATGATCGTAGTATCACCGGGTTTTACTACACCCGTATATTCCCGCCACACTTTGGTATTGTCATTGAACATCAACACCGTTCCTACCACAATACCCAGCACTACCTGCCCCAGTATCTTAAACCATCCAGCCAATCCATCCTTATCACCTTTCTTATAGGGGATCCCTTGCTGCTGGGCAATTCTTTTTGCCCTTAGCTTGAGATAGTCATCGATAAATCCAACAATACCCAGCCAGATCGTGGTAAAGATCATTACCCGGATATAGGCTTTGTTGAGGTCGGCCAGCAACAGCGTAGGCACCAGTATCGCCAGGATGATGATCAGTCCCCCCATGGTAGGTGTTCCTTTCTTTTGCTGCTCACCAGCCAGTCCCAGGTCACGGACCGTTTCTCCCACCTGCTTTTTCAACAGGTAATTGATCAACTTTTTACCAAACACAGCTGAGATCACCAGCGATAAGATTACCGCTATCAATACCCGGGATGTAATGAACTGAAACAGCGCACTACCCGGGAATTTTACACCCATTTCCTTGAACCACTCAAATAAAGAATACAGCATGTTGGCTTGTTTGACTAAGAGTTAAAGAGCAGAAAGAGAGAAAGAGGTAAGCTACTTTCGTTCAGGGTTTCTCAGGTCTTTCTTTTTCTTTTGCTTTCTTTTCAGTTCGTTCTCTTCTTGTTGTCTCTTCACTTCTCCTTCGCTCTTTTTTACTCTTAGCTATTGGGAACCGTCCGTGAAAATTATTTTTCGTAAAGGTTAAATATCTCTGTCAGTACCTGTTTATCGTCAAAAGGATGTTTCACCCCTTTGATCTCCTGGTATTTTTCATGTCCCTTCCCCGCAATCAGCACGATATCATCCGGCCCGGCCAGGTTCACCGCTGTTTTGATCGCTTCTTTTCTATCTACAATGGCGATAAACTTTCTTTTGGCTGCCGTATTCAACCCTGTCTCCATATCCAGGAGTATCTGTTCCGGGTCTTCACTGCGTGGATTGTCCGAAGTAAAGATCACCCGGTCACTGTGCTCGCAGGCTACTTCTCCCATCACCGGCCGCTTTGTTTTGTCCCGGTCACCGCCACATCCTACTACTGTAATGATCTGCTCATGACCTTTCCGAAGTCCTTTGATCGTCACCAGCACATTCAGCAGGGCATCCGGTGTGTGGGCATAATCCACAATACCGATCACTTTATCTTTAACCGATATGATGTAATCAAACCGTCCTTCTGCTCCCGTCAACTCACTCAGCACCCGCAATACTTCAAATTTGTCCTCACCCAGGCAGATGGCTGCGCCATATACCGCCAGCAGGTTATAGGCATTGAACTCACCGATCAGGCGGAAGTGTACTTCCTGGTCATTGATCGTCATCACCAGGCCTGTCAATAAGTTTTCGAGTATCTTTCCTTTGAACTCTGCCAGGGTGCGCAGGCTATAATAGTATTTATGCGCCTGCGTATTCTGCAACATTACCGGGCCTCTTTTATCGTCGGCATTCGAGATCGCAAAGGCGTCTGATGACAGCGAATCAAAAAAGGATTTCTTTACCCTTATGTATTCATCAAAGGTCTTGTGATAGTCCAGGTGATCATGCGTGATGTTGCTGAACAGGCCGCCGGCATACTTCAACCCCGCTATCCGGTGCTGGTGAATCGCATGTGAACTCGTTTCCATGAATACATGCGTACAACCTGCGTCTACCATTTGCTTCAGCAACTCATTCAGACTGATCGCATCGGGCGTAGTGTGGGTGGCAGGTACAATATCATTACCAATATGGTTCTGTACCGTACTGAGCAAGCCACATTTATATCCCAGGCCTGTAAACAACTTGTACAATAAAGTGGCAATCGTAGTCTTGCCATTGGTGCCGGTAACACCTACCAGTTTTACCCGTTCAGAAGGCTGGCCATAAAAATTATGCGCCATGTACCCGGCAGCTGCGCCACTGTTTTCTACCTGCACATAGGTTACCCCTTCCTTTAATGTTGACGGCATCTCTTCGCAAATGATGGCTACCGCTCCTTTTTCTGCTACACTGTCGATAAACTGGTGCCCATCGGCAGCCACCCCTTTGATGGCAATGAACACATCGCCTTTGGTCACTTTACGGGAATCCATATGCAAGGCCTTCACCTTCACGGCCAGATTGCCATGCACAGAGCGTATCCTTACCTTATACAATATGTCCTGTAAAATTGCCATATAACATTATGCCCTTTTCTTGCTCCAAGGGTATGATCAACAGTATTAATAATTAGTTCAATTCAATAGTAACGGGCTGGTCCTTTACAAATGCCGCACCGGGTTCGATGCTTTGCGTTTTTACCTTCCCTCTTCCCCTCACCACTACTTTGGCTTTCATATTTTCCAGCAGGAACAAAGCATCTTTCAATCCCATACCCCGCACATCGGGCATATTCTTTTTGGTTACCGGCTGACCATTCAGTACCGGCGCGTAGTCCACCGCGTACAACCTGGTCCATTCATGAGCGCCCACAGAATCTTTGTATTTCCACTGCAGGGTATTCATCACCTGCTGCATCTCTTCGGCGCCGCCTGCATATAAATAGTAAGAGCTATCCTTCTTTGGTACAGCGAAGGGCTGTGGTTTTTTATCCTTGTCGGCATTCACTGCGTACAGTTTATCCGATAATTCCTTAAATACCGGTCCGGCTATTTTGGCGCCATAATAAAAGCGGGCAAATGGTTTGTTCCGCACTACTACGATGCAGCTATATTGTGGATTATCGGCCGGGAAGTAACCCGCAAAAGATGACTGGTAAATATGATCGGCGTACCCGCGATTACCGTTTGCCATTAAGGAAGTACCTGTTTTACCAGCTACGGTGTAAGGCGCTCCTTTGAACAAGGTAAACCCTGTTCCGTGCGGATCGTTACACACTCCTTTTAATAACCCTTGCAATAATTTCAATGTTTGCTCATTGCAAACAGCTTGTTCCAATACTTCCGGTTGATTCTCCTTTACCACCAGGCCATTTTCCTTCACCGCATTCACCAGGTAAGGTTTCATCATCTTGCCATCATTGGCAATGGCATTGTACAACATCAATGTTTGAAGAGGACTTACCAACACTTCATATCCAAAACTCATCCAGGGCAATGATGTAGCACTCCAGGTCTTCGATTTAGGCGTCTTAACGATGGGTGTTGTTTCACCCAGCAGATCAATACCGGAGTATTGATGAAAGCGCATCCGTTTCAAATGATCTACAAACTGCACTGGCTTCTTGGAGTAGTGCGTCATGACCAGCTTGGCCATACCCACATTGGAACTCATTTCAAAAGCTTCCCGTATAGAAACATCATATCCGTGATTCTCACTATCGTATACCGTTCTGCCGTTTACACTCCAGGTGCCCCCCTCCAGGTTTACTCGCTGCTCCAGCGAGATGTATTTGTCTTCCAGCAGCGACAACATGGTAGCCAGCTTGAAAGTAGACCCCGGTTCAGAAGCACGGATGGCGTAATTCATGTCTTCCCAGTAGCTGCCATCAGTTCTCCGGCCCAGGTTGGCGATCGCTTTGATCTTTCCAGTTTTCACTTCCATCACCAGGCAGGTACCGTATTCACATTCATTTTCCGTGAGCACCTTCAGCAAAGCATTCTCCGCAATGTCCTGTATGTTCACATCCAGGGTGGTGATGATGTCTTTTCCGTTTTGCGGTTCTATTTCAGAACCATCTACCGGCACAAATACACCCGCTGCTATTTTCCGCATCAACCGCTTGCCACTCTCACCCTTCAAAATGCTGTCGTATGTTTTCTCCAATCCTACGTTCGTGTTCTTGATCTTGCCATCGCTGTCTATGTACTCCCTGGATAAACCGATCGTTCTGTTGGCCAGCAGTACAAATGGATTCAGGCGCTTGTCTTTCACTTCCGGAATAAAGCCGCTCTTGTCCCTGCCCTGTTTGATCAGCGGCATGGTACGTAAGGACCTATATTGCTGGAAAGAAAGATTCTTTTTAAAAAGAAAGTACCGGTCTTTTTTGCGGTACCCATTCTGCAACAATTGCCTGTACTCACCCGCATTCCGGTCTTTAAAATACTCTGCCAGACTTATGGACAACGAATCAAGGTTATCCTTAAATCGCTTACCGTTCTTTTCCCGGAGGCCTTCGGCCATGAAATCGATGTATATATTAAAGAACGGGATCGATGTGCTGAGCATACTGCCATCTTCACTGTAGATCGTTCCCCGCTCGGCATCTATTTCCACAAATTGTTGTTGCTGATCTTTTGCCTGTTCTATCCAGTACTTTCCCTGTACCTGTTGAATGTAGGCAGCCCGCCCCAGGATCACCACACTAAATACCACTATGCCGATAAAGCACAGGTACACTCTCCATAATATATCGCGTTTGACTTCCAAGGGACAGGCGGTCTATGTAATTACTGATTATTTTTATCGCTAACTGAATCTGCTGCCAGAATGATCGGAGGCACTACCAGCTCTTTCAACCCCAGTGGTTCTACTGCTTTGGCCATCTCACTTTGTTTGCTCCGGAACATCACTTCACTCTTCAGCGTCTTGTATTCGTATTGCATTTCCTTCAACTCCTTGCTCACCTTATTAATATTACGGATCGTTTTATCCGCATAGTGTCCATTATAGATATATACAACTGCCAACGCCGACAGGAACAGGAAGAAAGGAATATTTTTTACGATCCAGCGATAGCTGAACAGTCTCTTCCGTTCCCGCTTGCGTTCTTTCTCTTTTACGACTCCTTGTTCTTTTTCTTCACTCATGATGTTAAGATTAGCGGCTGAACAGTTTTTCACCGCTCAACCGCTAATGAAATTGCTGAATGTTCACTCGGTTTTCATACAGACATTGGAATTTGTACCCTTTATTTTGATGATAAGAACTCGTGATTGACCGACTGGCTACACCTTTTCCGCGACGCGCAATTTGGCGCTTCTTGAACGCGGATTGCGTTTCAACTCTTCCTGTGCAGCAGTGATTGGTTTTTTGGTAATTACTTTCAGCGGTGATGCGGGAACATTGCGCCCAAACGGGTCGGCAGACTCTGCCTCTTCCATATCACCTTTCCGGAAAAAGTTTTTTACAATCCTGTCTTCCAATGAATGAAAAGTAATAATGGACACACGGCCACCAGACTTTAATAGCGAAGGAATTTGTTGCAGCATTTCTTTCAAAGCCCCCAATTCATCATTCACTTCAATGCGCAATGCCTGAAATACCTGGGCAAAGTACTTATTGGGATTCCCTTTCACCACTGCCTGTACAGCTTGTTTAAAATTGGCAATTGTTTTCAGCGACACTGTCTGACGAACCTGCACGATGGTCCTGGCCAGGGTTTTGGAATTGGTCACTTCGCCGTATTGCTCAAATAACTTGTGCAATTGTTGCTCGTCATAAGTGTCTACCACTTCAAAGGCTGTCAACTCCTGTCGCTTATCCATTCGCATATCCATATCACCTTCAAAACGAATAGAAAAACCACGGTCTGCCTCATCAAACTGGTGACTACTTACGCCAAGATCGGCCATAATGCCATCCACCTGCGTGATCTTATGAAGACGCAGGAACCTTTGCAGGTGCCGAAAATTGTGCGGCACAAAAATGATCCGGGGATCATCCGGCACATTCTGTTTCGCATCCGCATCCTGGTCAAATGCCAGCAATTGCCCGTTTTTACCAAGCCGCTTCAGTATTTCAGCGGAATGACTGCCACCACCAAATGTGCAATCCACATAAATGCCATCCGGTTGTACATTCAGCCCATCTACCGTTTCCTGTAACAATACCGGAACATGATAGTCCGTGTTGCCGGATGCGGAAGAAGCGGATTCAGCGTTATGGTTTTCATTTTCACTCATCGTCTTATTGCTGATTTCCCGGCTGATTGCCTGGCGTCATCACCTGTTGCGCCAATTGACTGAAAGCTTCGGGTGAAAAAGATTCAAAGAACTTTTGGTACTTATCCTTGTCCCATATCTCAATTTTGTTCATAGCCGCCACCAGCACAATGTCTTTTTCCAACCCGGCATGCTCTTTCAAATTCGGTGGCACCAGCAATCGTCCCGCACTATCCAGCTCCAGCACCGTTGCCCCGTTCAGAAAGTATCTCCTGAATTCCCGAACTTTGGGATCAAAATCATTCAATTTGCCCAACTCAGAGAAAATAGGGTCCCAGCTTTTCATGGGATACAGGGTAAGACACTTTTCAAACCCTCTGTTGATAACAAACTGGGTTCCGGCCTCTTCCGGCAACTGCTTTTTAAAGCCCGCCGGTAAGAGGAAGCGACCTTTTGCGTCTAAAGTTGCTTCGTATTCACCTATAAACCCATTCATTTCTAATCACTTAACACCGTATCGCTTTTAATTACCACAAAATAACACATTTTCCCACTTTCTAACGTCGATTTGGAAACTTTATTTTTTCCACAAGTCTTGATTTGTTCATAAGCAGCCATGCCACTTCGTTACAGCCTTGAAATCCTGGCGAAAGCCAATATCCCTGTGCATTTGCGGTGAATTGATGCGCATATCTTGTGGAAAACTGCCATTTTAATGTGCATTGCCTGTTTTCCTGGAATTTCTCCCTCTTTCCGAACCGGCGGAACAGGCTTCTTTATGCGGGGGTTGGATAGTATGCCCGCTGGCCAGTAAATTTGCGGAAACAGGTCAGTCGGGTTAGTTCCCACAAAATCCCCCAGCCATGGCAACAGCAGGCTATTCAGGTACACCGCTTCTAAAAAAGCTGGGTATCACGGAAAATATGAAAGTGCAGTTGATACATGCGCCAGGCAATTACATGGAATTATTAGCCCATGATATCCATGCACAGCTGGCCGGGAAAAAGGAGATCCCCGACCTGATCCACCTGTTTGTGACCAGCAAAAAGCAATTCGAAACAGAAATGCAACAGCTGAAAGCGGTATACAAGAGCAACTCATCCGTTATTACCTGGGTCAGTTGGTATAAGAAAAGTGCAGGCATCCCCACTGATGTAACAGAAGATGTGATCCGCCACTACGCGCTGCAACATGATCTGGTTGATATAAAGGTTTGTGCCGTGAGTGAAGAATGGAGTGGCCTGAAGCTGGTAGTACCCAAAGCAAAGCGATAAAAACAACGGCCTTATGCCGTACCCAATATGCATCCCAAGAGTTTAGCCATTAAAGATTTTACGTATAAATTGCCGGAAGAGCGGATTGCAAAATATCCCTTACCGGAGAGAGACAGCTCAAAGCTGCTCGTATACAACCAGGGCAATATCACTGAAGATACCTACCGCCACATCGATCAATACCTGCCTTCCGATTCCCTGCTCTTATTCAACAATACCCGGGTTGTAGAAGCGAGATTGTTGTTCCAAAAACCAACCGGCGCTTCCATCGAGGTCTTTTGCCTCGAACCGCATCCCCGGTATCCGGATATTACCACCGCCATGACACAAAAAGAGCGGGTAACCTGGATGTGTCTGATCGGCGGCGCCTCCAAATGGAAAACCGGCCAGCTATTGGAAAAGAAGATCCCGCATGGTGATGAAACGATCGTATTACAGGCCAAATACCTGGAGAAAATAAAGGACAGCTTCGCTATTGAATTATCCTGGACACCGGCTTCGCTTAGCTTTGCCGAATTATTGCACATAGCCGGCATGATTCCCTTGCCGCCCTATATCAAACGACCAGCAGAATCGGGCGATGCCACCCGCTACCAAACCATTTATGCCCTCACAGAAGGATCCGTAGCCGCACCCACGGCGGGATTGCATTTCACTGAATCTCTCTTCGAGAGATTGCAGGCAAAGAATATCCAACGCAGCTATGTTACCCTGCATGTAGGAGCCGGCACTTTTCAGCCGGTAAAAAGTGAAAATATGGAGGGGCACAATATGCACGCAGAATTTATTGATGTACCCACCGCCCTGATCCAACAACTCATTGATTATGCCGGCAGGTTTATCACCGTGGTAGGCACTACTTCCCTGCGTACGGTAGAAAGCCTTTACTGGCTGGGGGTTAAAACGATCCTCACCCCGGCTATTACGCCCGCAGAATTGGTGGTGAACCAATGGGACCCCTATGAACTGGAAGCAGACCCTATTTCTGTGCAGGAAGCATTGACCTCCCTGTTGCTGTATATGAAAAAACAACAATGGGACCGGTTGATCACCCGCACACAATTATTAATTACGCCGGGCTATACCATTCGCATCCCAAAGGCATTGGTAACAAATTTCCACCAGCCACAATCCACCCTGCTTTTGCTGGTAGCTGCTTTTGTGGGCACACAATGGAAAAACATTTACGAGTATGCACTGGAACATGAATTCCGGTTTCTTAGCTATGGAGATGGATGTCTGCTGTTTCGTTAACAGCTTTCTTCTTTAGTAGTGGCAATTCGAGGGTGAAGGCTGAGCCTCTTCCAAGTACGCTTTCCACTTTGATCTTTCCATTGTGGGCGTCTATGATCGTTTTTACATAACTCAATCCAAGGCCAAACCCTTTTACATTATGGATATTGCCGGTATGGGCACGGTAGAATTTCTCGAAGATGCGGCGCACCGTTTCTTTAGTCATACCAATACCATTGTCCTCTACACGGATCACTAAATTCTTATTGGTACTGTGCGTAGTAATTTTCAATTCAAGGTTGTCCTTTGAATATTTAACCGCGTTGTCGATGAGGTTGGAGATCAGGTTGCGGAAATGCACCGGATCGGCTTCTATATAATCCTGGCGGGCGCTCAGGTTCAGGTCGGCCGTGCCATTCTTATCGTCCAGTTGCAAGGTATAATTGTCCATGATCTCGTGGATCAGGTCGTGTACATGAATGGGCTGCTTGTTCAGTTGCAGTTCCTGCCTGTCCATCACCGCTGCCTGCAAAATAGTCTCCACATGTTTGTTCATCCGCTTGTTCTCTTCCTTGATGATGCTGCTGAAATAGTCCATCTTGGTACGGTCCTGCAATACCTTGTCATTCCGCAAGGCATCCACCGCCAGCGATATGGTAGCGAGCGGCGTCTTAAACTCGTGCGTCATATTGTTGATGAAATCATTCTTGATCTCACTCAGCTTTTTCTGGCGCAACAAAGCTGTCACTGTCACATAAAAGGCAGCAATGATCATGATGGTAAAAAACACGGCGCCTACAATCATCCACTTCATCTGTTGCAGGATGATCTTTTTTACATTCGGCACGATCACCGACATGATCTCTTCCGGCACCAGGTTTTCCAGGTCGCTGCCGCTGGGTGGCTGGAAAATATAGATAAACATCAGGTTATTACCATTCGCTGTATCGATATCTTCCTCCGCTTTCAGGTATCCTTTGGATTTGAGTTCAAAAGAGAGCAGGTTGAGATTGGAGGTAATGGCAAATTCAAATTTCAGGTGGTGCAAACCCTGGTTGTCAAATGCTTTACGCAACCTTTCGTCTACTTCAAATTCGGTGAATTTCTGTGCAATCGTGGGAGGTTTCATCAGTTCCATCTGGAACTGTTCTGATGGCCAGTTAAAGTTTGGCTTGGTGCGGTAGTTTTTCAAAGAGGGAAGCGTTCCTTTCTGGTCCATGAGCAACTTGCCCACATCATCCATGCCACGCGTCATTTTGTACTTGAACTCTTCTTGTTTATCAATCAGCATTGTTTGCAGCCAGTTATACTGCACATAAATTGTTCCTATCAGCGATAAGCTGATCAACACAATGATAATAGGAAATACTTTCCGTAATTGCAACTGATATGATTTTAACGCCACGTCCATTTACCTGCCTGTTACTCAACAACTCAGCTATAGAGTGAGCCCTGGTCATCGTCAATTTCTCCTGCAGGTAATTTACAATCGGCAAATTTAATAAACTGGTTACAGAACCGCCATAGATACAGGTTCAGGGGATTTGATTTAACTAAGTTTTACCATCATCCAGAGAGATTGCCCCCTTCGGGACTGCCCGCCTGCACGTATTCTCCTGTGTACCTGACCGCTAACTTATGAAGTTTTACTTAACGAATCCCATTTTTTAAACAATCATTTTGCCAGCAGTATATAAATCTTAATTTAGAAATATGATAAAACCGGGACCTGGAACGCTGTTGATAGCCGAGCCTTTTTTGAAAGACCCTAACTTCATGCGCACGGTTGTATTCCTTTGTGATCACCAGGAGGAAGGCAGTTTTGGATTTGTTCTAAACCGGGCTTATGAGCACACGCTGAATGAGTTAATGAATAACCTGGATGAACTGAAATTGCCTGTTTTTTACGGCGGACCCGTTCAGATGGACACCATTCACTTTCTGCACCAATACCCCACCCTGATCCCCGGAAGCTTCCAGGTATTGGATGGCATCTACTGGGGCGGCGATTTCGAAACAGCCGTCAATCTTATCCGTGATGGATCAATTGACGTAGCCAAAATCCGCTTCTTTATTGGCTATTCGGGCTGGGGCAGCGGCCAGCTGAATGATGAATTGAAAGGAAACTCCTGGCTAACTGCCGAAGCAACCAAGAAATTGGTATTCCACCGCAATACAGAAGAAATATGGAGAGATGCCTTAAAACATCTTGGTGGTGACTACGAAATGATGGCCAATTTCCCGATTGACCCACAACTGAATTAATAAACGTCAATC
Source organism: uncultured Paraflavitalea sp. (assembly GCA_966211765.1). Lineage (GTDB taxonomy): Bacteria > Bacteroidota > Bacteroidia > Chitinophagales > Chitinophagaceae > Paraflavitalea. The sequence continues at coordinate 88,462 of CBIHOV010000031.1, read as the reverse complement.
TTACTGGTATAAAAAACGAGGCCCCGCAAATGAATTGCAGGGCCTTCTCATCAAACTTTCAGCACCTAAAAATCTATTGTAAGGGAAATTTGACGCCAATACCGGCGCCCCAGTTATCCATTCCCTGAAGATCATTGTAATTGACCGGCATGTAATTGTAGTCGGCCCGCAAGGTAATACCCGCCGGACCACCCTTTCTGAAGGGAACAAATACACCAGCTTCGGGCCTTGCAGCAAAACCAAACTTGTTCTTACTGCTGCCAAATTCTCCCAGGTATTGACGGTACAGGATCAGGTTACCACCTACTCCTACACCCACATAAGGTTGTACCCTTGCCTGAGGAGTGAAATTGTATTGCACCTGCGCCAATAAGGGAATAGCCTGCACCGAGTTGGAAAGCACGGCCGATACATCACCACCACCTTCCAGTTTATACACCTGGCGTGGATATTTCTGGTAGTAATCCTGGAACCCGGTTCCTAAACCTACCGACAACTTATCATTGATCCCATATAACAAACTGGCAGCCCAGCTGCGATAAGATGTCTTATTCACGAAGTCTTTGAAATCTCCGGTGGGCGTATTGATCGAATAATTGATATTCAGATTCAACCGTCCCTCCTGAGCCTGTAGGGCGCCTGCAGTAAAAAAAACCGCAATCAGCACCGCTATTATTTTATAGGAAGTTTTCATTGTTATAAGCTTTATTAGTGCAGGGAATTATTGATTCGCTTTGAAATACCCAGACTGATCAAACAGACTGTTGATTTGATTGGGCACATTGGCAGTCCGGAAAACACCGGATCCGCGTACCAATCCCATCCACACACCCTTGATCTTTTTATCGGCGCCTGCATCTTTCAGATCGAGCGCATCAATGGAAAGAGCTCCTTCTGTGATCTGATAGGTACCATAGTAAGTCGGGAATCCATAGCCATAACCAGGATACCCCCAATAGAAAGGATCCCAGTAACCATAATAACTACCCCAATAATCGGGATAACCAACAATGCCGGTAGAGGTATTGTAAATTCTGCTGACGTTAATTCCCAGATCGGGGTCCTGGTTTTTATTGACCAGCGCATATCCCTGTTGCCCCATCCTGGCTTTCAATGCTGCGATAACCGCTGCATCATAATCCGTGATGGCTTTCTGAGCCAATTTGTTGTTACTGATCACCGAGACAGAATCGACAATGCTGAATGTTTTATACGCGCCAAAAACCGCGGTGCTATCGTAGTTGGTAATGTAGATGCGGCTCTCGTCTTCGTTGATGTTGTTGAGTGGTTCCTTGGTACAACTGCCCAACAATCCCATCACCGCCGCCGCGCTAATCGTTAAGAATATGTTTTTCATTGCGTTATTTTTACGCCTATTAGACGGAAAAAGAGATGCCAGGGTTTATTGAAAAACAAGACTTAACAGGGCTATAACAATGTTAAAAGGTCATTAAAAAATGGGGGCAAACTTAATCTGGAGTCAGACGTTAATGATTAAATACTCTTACACTTTTACTTTGCGGCAGAGCCAAAAGATGATCAGGCCAAGTAGTGATAACAACATCAGGGCGATGCGCAGACCTGTTTGATGCGCAATAAAACCGATCATGGGTGGCCCCACCAGGAAGCCGGAAAATCCTACAGTACTCACTGCGGCAAGCGCTGCACTGGTACTCATGGTAGATGTTTTGGCACTTAGGCTATATACAATAGGTATTACCGTAGCTACACCAAAACCGATCAATCCAAAACCAATGATCGCAGTGATGGGATAAGAAAGCAAGGTAGCCAGTAACAGGCCGATTGTGATGAGTATCCCATCCAGCATCAATGCTCCTTTATAACTTAATCTGCCAATAATGGCATCACCTATCAACCGGCCCAGGGCCATCATACAGGCAAACACCATATAACCAGTGGTGCTCACGCGATGCAGATCATTCAATACCTGCTTGTAGTACAAGGAACTCCAATCGGCCATAGCCCCTTCACAAATGGCGCAACAAAAACAAATAGCGCCCAACAGCCAAAGCATTTTATCGGGCCAGGCAAAGATCTTCTGCTCAACCGCCGGCTTGGTCTTCCGGATCAGGTAAAAAACCGACACCAGGGAAAGGATCGTAACAACGATGGCTACTATTAAGAAATGCTGCAGGGTGCCAGCGCCTGTCTTCATGGTATAGCCTCCTAATGCAGCGCCCGTCATGGCGCCAATACTCCACAAACCGTGAAAGGAAGAAAGCAGTGATTTATTGTACATTTCCTGTTGCACCAACAGGGCCTGCGTATTCATGGCAATATTGAGCACATTGCCACAAAAACCAAATAAGAACAAAGCGGTAGACAAGAGGAAGATGGTATCGCTCACTCCAATGAACAACAATACCAATGCATAGGCAATAGCCGCTCCAAAGCTCATGATCCTGCTGCCCAACACCGATACGGCCCATCCTGCAAAGGGCAGCGCCACCAGGGCGCCCAGGGGCAGCATAAACAATACCGCTCCCAGTTCCGCCTCATTCAGGTTGAACTGGTCCTTGATAGCAGGAATGCGCGATGCCCAGGTAGCAAATACAAACCCGCATACAAAGAAGAAGCAGGAGGCGGCGATGCGATGTGTGAGGGGTTTGTAGTTGGACATGTTTGCGCAAAGATAAACGGACAATAATGATAAATGCCGCTTATATGTATGAAATGAGCAGGCTGTTTCTAAAGGCATTAGACAAACTGCCCTTAATCCCAGTTTGGTAATGCTTTGCGCTAAGTCAAACAGGAAAGCGCGGATGTTATTTTCCGGACATGAATTTTACCAGCTTTAGGATGTGACTTCTACTATGGCCCTGCAAAACCCCTCGATTTTGGCCGTTTTCATGAATAGTAACAGTACAAAAGCCCGTATGGTATAGTAATTGTTAAAATAAGGCAGGTACATTAATCCGTATCGGGGCACTATGTAATGGTCGGCATTACATAGTAAAATAAACCCCTTGTTCTTTACCCAAAATCGATCCTCTATGAAAACCACTTTACTCATGGCAGGCATCCTCATGTCTGTACTTGCATCGGGACAACAGGTTGCAAAAAGCCTCACAGCAGCCAATGGTACTAAGATTGGCTTCTATCAGTACACACCTACCGATTACAATCCTACAGGCGAAAAGTATCCCCTCATTATCTTCCTCCATGGCATGGGAGAGCGTGGTAATGGTACTACCGAATTATACAAGGTAAAAAACAATGCCATTCCCAAGTATATTGATGCAGGCCATAAAATGCGCTTCTTCTGGAATGGCAAATGGCAAACATTCCTGGTATTATCACCGCAGTTGAGTAATAATTATGGCTGGTGGTACAATTTCTATACAGAAGAGATGATCAACTACGCCAAAGCCAACCTTAACATCGATACCAATCGTATCTCACTTGTGGGCCTTAGCCTCGGTGGTGGTGGTGTATGGGATTATCCAGGTGAAACCCCGGTAAAGGGCAGGCAACTGAATGCTATAGCACCCTGCTGCCCTACTTGCCAAACCAATACCTATTGTAACCTGGCCGATGCCAAATTACCTATATGGGCTTTTCATGCCATCAATGATGGGACAACACAGGCCAACTGCACCAGCGCTATTATAAATGGCATCAATACCACTTGCAATGCCGCTGTAAAAGCCTACATGACCATGTATGCCGATGGCGGACATGGTATTTGGGACAGGGCATTTGATACAGCGTATAAATATCAAAACCCCAACGTATATGAATGGCTGCTGGGTAAGGATAAAAGCAAGCCCGTGAATGTGCGCCCGGTGGCCAATGCAGGGTCCAATTTCACCATTTCTGCTACACAGGGATTTGCTTACCTGAGTGGCGCTCATTCCACCGATGCAGATGGCGAGATAGAAAGGTTTGTATGGAAGCAGACTTCAGGCCCTTCCAACAGTTCCGTTGTTACCTCCGTTTCCACCAATGGATTGACCAGGATAAATAGTCTTACTACTGCTGGCAACTATGTATTTGAATTGACTGTAGTAGACGACCGGGGCGATTTTGTAAAATCAACTGTTACCATTACAGTAACTGCCGGAGCTGCATCCAATATTCCTCCGGTAACAGAGGCCGGCGACAATATCAACACCGTTGTATCCAGTACAACCCTTCATGGCAGTGATTCTTATGATCCGGACGGTGCAGCCCTGACTTACAAGTGGACCAAAAAAACAGGCCCTGCTGTATACTCCCTTTCTAATGATGCAGTAGCCAACCCAGACCTTACCAACCTGCTGCTGGGCACCTATGAATTCCAGTTGGAAACAACGGATGCACAGGGGGCCAAAACCCAGGATGTGGTAGCCGTATATTCTTCTGCCACCATGCTCCCCGTCAGGCTCTCTTATTTTAAGGGTAGCGCTGCTACAGGCGCAACGAAACTGGTATGGGCGACTGCACAGGAACAAGACAATGATCATTTTGCCATAGAACGCAGTGTCGACGGAAAATTCTTTAATACCATTGGTGTTGTTCCGGCGGGTGGCAACAGTATGATCCAACAAACTTATGCTTATACCGATCAGCAGGAATTTGGCGGTGCCTGGTATTACCGGTTGAAATTGGTGAATACAAGTGGTAAAACAACGATGTACTCCCCTGTGGTGCGTGTAGAAAACAATCGTACCAAAGCCAGGCTGGAATATTTCCCCAATCCTGTACAGGATAATATTTCGGTGTTGATCAATGACGAACACAAGGGATTGTTACAGCTACGCCTCCTCAGTATAGATGGCAAGGTAATGATACAGAAACAGTGGATGAAGAAAGAAGAGCTCATTACCACAGTAATGGATGTAAAGCAACTGGTAGCTGGCATTTATCTGCTGGAAGTAACAATTGGTGATCAATTACGCGAGATCAGAAAGGTCGTAAAGAATTAGCATTTCGGATTAAACAGATTAATACGAACCGATATAGGTAAAGAGCTTTTTGGAGCGAAACATACCATGAATGATGATTTCCATGCCAGGCCGCTTATTGCGGCCTGGCTCTTTTTAGCGAATTAATAATATATTCGTTAGGTTAAATAGCCATCGAATATGAAAGCAACCAAACCCGCCTGCACATTCCTGCTTGCCATCCTGCTTACCTGCAGCCTGCAGGCGCAAACCAACAATTATCCGCTTAACATTGTTCTGAAGTCCAACCACCCACGGGAGGCCCAAACCAAAGAACAACTGGTAAGGCTGATGAATGTATATGATCTGTCGAAATGGACCTTTACCAAAACAGTTACTATTGAAAATGGATTCAATGTATCACCGCATAGTCACCCTGTATTAACCCTCAATACCCGGCACCTGAGAGACGACGAATTGTTATTGGCCACTTATATCCATGAACAGCTTCATTGGTTTATCGACACTGCCGCTGGCAGCAAGGCTGCCTATAAGGAAATACAAGCTTTGTATCCCAATCCGCCAGGGGCCTTTCCACTAAGCAGTGGCGATACCACCAGCACCTGGTACCATGTACTCATTTGCTACCTCGAATACAGGGCATTGGTACAGTTGATAGGAGAACTCAAAACATTCCAGGTGATCAGCTTCTGGCAACAGGATCATTATACCTGGATATACAAAGAAGTATGGGAAAACAGCCAAAAGCTGGAAGAGATTATCCGGAAGCACCGCCTGATACCTTAACCTACTGATCAGGTAAGCAGCTGCTCAAAAAAGCCACCGATCTTTCTTTCCCGGTCCACAAAGTGGATCTCAAGTATCCATTCACGCTTGTTGCCGTTGGCATCGGGCAAAAACATATTGTTGGGATTTTCCGGATGCACATACAATCCATAATTGCCCGACTCTAATCTTTCATGGGGAAACTGACCTATCAGGTGCCCCGCTATTTCACCACCAAATTCCCAGCCATAGGAATCGGCCAGTCCTTTTATATAGTGAAAGAGATCAGCGCCATTTATTTCCGTTTGCTTTTCAAACCATGCTTTGCCCGCCTCCCAGGCCGCTTCCACATCCTGCTGCAGCTTTAGTTTGAATGGATCATTGCCTACTACATAGGTCCTTCCAAAATCAGCTTCCCAATCTTCTACAATAGGACCAAAATCAAAGAAGAGGATATCATCTTCCTGTATCACTAAATTGGGCGGATTCTCATTATAGGGATGCAGGGTATTGGGGCCACTTCTTACGATCCTTTTGTGCCAGTGCTTTTTGATGCCAAAAAGCTCTTCTGCCAATTGAAAGGCCTCATTATTCACCTGGCTTTCTGTTTTTCCAGGCTGAATAAGCTGCCGCTTTTCTATCTCATCAAATAATTGCGCAGCAATCTGCTCCGCTTCTATTAGTTTTTGCTTTTGAATTGTCATATAGAACCAGTTTAGAAAGCCAAAGCTAGGGGTATCTGTTTTCCGTAAAGTTGTCCCAGGATAACAAATAGATGAAGGATTTATTTTACTTTTCTTCTGATCCTGCTCAGGGAGGTAGGCGTAACGCCGATAAAGGAAGCCAGGTACTTCTGGGGTATTTTTTGGAGGTACTCCGTCTGGAGCATGAGGTCTTTATATCTTTTCTCAGCGCTGTCTTTTTGAAGGGAGGTAAAGCGCGTGATCAGACTCAGTACTGCTACTTCCCAATACCTTCTCATCATCTCCTGCAGGGCAGGATGTTTGGCGCATAGGTGCTCCAACTCTTCTTTGGGAAGGTATAATACGGTACTGTCTTCAATAGCCTGAATAGCATAAGCCGAAGGAGCATTGCTTAAATAACTGGAGATCTCGATGGCTGAATTATTGCTGAACGCAAACCATACCGACACTTCCTGCTTTTCACCGGTATAGTACAGGCGCAAACAACCGCTCTTTACAAATCCAAAGTGGCGGCACACCTGGCCTTCTTTGAGTAAGAAACTGTTTTTAGCAATTCTCTTTTCTTTGAAACTGTCGGTAAATTCCAATAATACCTGCTCAGGGATCTGAGCATATTGTGAAAGAAATTGACTTAGTTCCGGTTGCATACCAGCAATTTACCGAAAAGGCTGGTAAAAAGCATGCGTACCCAATGCCAGCATCGGTTTATCACCACTGGTATCGCCATAGCAATACACTTCTTTATAGGCAGTAAGATCATAAGCGGCCCTGATACGGCGCACCTTCTCTTCTCCATGGCAGTTAATGCCTTTTATCTTGCCGGTGATCTTACCGTTGTTTACTTCCAGTTGTGTGCCCATCAACTTAACATTGTGCGCAGTACACCAGGGCTGCAGCCAGTTTTCGGGAGAAGCTGAAACGATCACCACTTCGGCGCCAGCTTTCTTCAACTTGTCTATTTCCTTCAGTGCCTTGTTGCGCACCAGCGAAGGAATGATCTCCGTTGCAAACCGTTCGCAAAAAGCATTGAACTCATCTGCTTTCATACCGCCGAAGAAGAACTTCAGTGTCATTTCCTTGGCCAGCTGATTTGAAATAACACCTGCCTTGTAGGCTACAAGGAAAGGGCTGTTGAGGAGGAAGCCCAGGAAGAACCGGGTCTTTCCATGCCGGTATTTAAAGATCTCCAGCAGGGTATCTTTGGTGGTAATGGTACCGTCAAAATCGAAGAAGGCAATAGGCTGACTCACAATTTCAGTTTTTTGAACATGAATTCCGGAATGCTCTTAATGATGAGCATGATCCAGCGCCAGAACCATTTTACATACACCACATTCTTCTTTCCGGCCACCGCCTTATACACCGTATTGGCCACTTGTTCCGGCTGCGCCGTCAACAAGGGAGGCAAGGTGAGGTTTTCTGTCATGCGGGTATATACAAAACCAGGTTGCACACTTACCACATGCACATGCTCGGGAAACATACGGTTGCGCAGCCCCGATAAATAAGCGGTAAAACCAGCTTTGGCACTGCCGTAAATATAATTGCTTTGCCTGCCCCGCTCACCGGCAACAGAGCTGATACCGGCAATCACGCCTTTTTTCTGCGCAGCATAGTAATTGCTAACTACATTGAGAATAGACACTGCCCCCGTATAGTTGGTATGGATGATCTTTTCACTCTCGGCCCAATTGGCCCTGGCAGTTTCATTTTCACCAAGGTAACCAAATACACATACGGTAATATCAGGCTTTACTGGCAACTGGTCGAAGAATGCCTGGTGCGAATTAAAGTTCAGCGCATCAAATTCGTGGGCCGTACAAGTCGTATTGTAACGGATGGAAATATCCGACAGCAGTGGCTGCAGCCTTTGAATATTACGGGCAGCCAATTGAATGGCATGGCCTTCGGCGGCATATTTTTTCGCAATAGCCACAGCCATATCAGACGCGGCCCCTAAGATCAATACAGTAGACATGAGATACAGTTCATTAATTGGTGGTCAATAATAACCGGTCCGATTGGGTAGAACGTATCTTACCGTCCGGGTTATATTTTTTTACAATGGCTTTAAATTCATCCAGCCGGGGATAACCAGCTTCCAGCACTTCGGGTTTCATACGGGCGTCCTTGCTCATATAGAGACGCCCGCCGTATTTCAACACGATCTGGTCCAGTTCATCCAGGAATTCAAAAAGCCCCTTACGTACAGGAATATCCAGCGCCAGGGTATAGCCTTCTTCCGGAAAAGAGATCAGGCTTTCCTGCTTGCCAAATACTTTCAATACAGCCAGAAAAGAACCAATCCCTTCATCACTGATGCGTTGAAGTATTTCGACCAATCCCTGTTTGGCATGCATAGGCACCACAAACTGGTATTGGATAAATCCTTTTTTGCCATAACCGCGGTTCCAGTGCAGAATGGCATCCAGCGGATAATAGAAAGGCTCGTACCCTACTACATTGTTGATCTCCTTCTTGAAGTTCTTACCGTAGTACAGGAAGTTAAATGCTTTTACCGTGAAGGTGTTGAGCACCCAGGAGGGCAGGTTGAAGGGGAAAGTGATCTGCTTCTTTTTGGGTAGTTGCAAGGGATCTTTACGCTGCTTATCATTCAGGTCATTCACCGTGGCATGCTCACCCAATATCAGGATGCTGCGGCCAAAACCTTTGCCTTTTTTGAGGCAGTCGATCCAGGCCACGGAATAAGTATAATCCTTGTATTCATCAAACAGGCGGATGATATGCTCCAGGTTATCCGCCTTGATCTGCTTTTGCTTGATGTAGGAGGTCTCAATCTTTTTAAGGCGGAATTTTACCCGGCTGATCATGCCTGTTAAGCCCATGCCGCCGCAGGTAGCTTCAAACAGGTCGGCATGCTGGGTAGGAGAACAAGTGATCACCTGGCCATTGGCCAGTACCACATCCATCTCTACAATATGATTGGAAAAGGAACCATCCACATGGTGGTTCTTACCGTGTACATCACTGCCTACGGCGCCACCAACGGTGATGAATTTGGTACCCGGCGTTACCGGCAGGAACCAGCCCTTGGGCACAATCACTTCCAGTATTTGGTCCAGTACCAGGCCACTCTGGCATTCAAACACGCCATGCTGTATGTCGAAAGAAAGTATCTTATCGTATTTGAGGGTAGAAATGGTTTGACCTCCCAAAGAGGCATCGCCGTAACAGCGGCCGTTCCCACGGGGAATAAAGTGGTGGGAATCCTTTACAAGTTGCTGCAACTGGTCGTCAAAGCTGAACTGTTGTTCATTACTTTCCATCACGGGGTAATTTCCCCAGTTGGCAATTTCTTTTTTCATGCGAATAGTCGTTTTTTATTTGTCAAATACATTGATATCCTTCAGATAAAGGATAAAATAAAAACTGGCTATCCATAGAACGAGGGTAAGCTGAATGAAACGGTCTTTATAAAGGATTTCGGTAGGTGAGCCTGCTCTGTTCAGAACGAAAGTGATCTGCAAATATCGCATAATGCCCGCGATCACAAACAGAGAAGTATAATACAAACGGTGTCCAAACTCTTTGTACAAGGCGCCTGACACGGTATAATTGATATAAGAAACGATCAGGATGGCGCAAAAAAGGCCCAGCAGGGTATTGAGAAATTCCAGGCTATAACCTTTGATGGCTTTCCGCATATCGGTGCCGGTAGCCACTTTCAGCATTACATCATCGCGCCTTTTGGCAATGGCCATAAACAAGGCCAGCAGGAAGGTCATGATGATCAGCCATTCTGTGGTATGTATATCACCCAATGCTGCTCCTCCTTTTACCCGCAATACAAAACCGGCAGAAACGATCAGGATATCAACAACGGAGATATTCTTCAATCCAAAGCAATAACCCAGGTTCAGCAGGTAATAGATACAGGTAATGAACAGGAATTTAAAAGTAGGGTCAAGCAGGTAACTGATACCCAGGCCGACGATAGCCAGCAGGATACAGATAGCCAATCCTGTTCCTTTCTTTACTTTGCCGGAAGCCAGCGGCCGCTTACACTTTTTAGGATGCTTACGGTCGTCCTCAATGTCCCTGTAATCGTTAATAATGTAGATACTACTGGCAAGGAAGCTAAAAGCAATAAAGCCGCCAATCAGCAACAAAAATTGCTCTTTGAACTCCGAGGGGTTAAACAGTTTGCCTGCAAAGAAAGAGGGGATGAACAGGAAAAGGTTTTTTGCCCAGTCTTTAGGTCGTAATAATTTTATATAATCCCGCATTGATTCGTCAATTCCGGGCACAAGATACAGCACAAAAAGCGCTAATGCAAGCCCCTGAGGCTGACAGTTGTCATGAAATAAAGATAATTTCATACCCGGCGCCTCAATTTACCCATTCCCCATTAGTAGCAGGTACACAGGCTTAAAACCCAATTTTATCTTTAACCCAGCCTGACAAAGGGTTTCGGCAGGGTCCTTTAGATCAAAGCTGGGCTCCCGCAATACTGCGGAACCGTACGGCTTTGTGGCGCTGCAGGGCGACCCACCTTCAACCATCGACAAGCTCAAACTGACAAACGCCTTATTATTACTTGCAATTTATTTTTTCATAGGCTACTTTCGCGTAACCTTAAAACCGCCATCCGGCATCGCTTCATCACATTACAACCGATATGAAACGAATTCTTTCCTATTCAGAGATACTGGTCATTGTCATCATTGCCATGGTACCCGTATTTGCCAGCTTCCCATACCGTATTAATATATTCCTCTCCTGGGAAGGGGCTTACCGCATGTACCAGGGACAGGTACCGTATAAGGATTTCGGCATGCCGGTTGGCTATATGTACTGGGTCATCCCGGCCATGTTCTTTAAGATATTCGGTCCGCAGCTGATCACCCTCATCAAGGCGCAGGCCTTTATCAACCTGCTGTCCGGACTGGCCTTTCGCTCTATTTTTAAGAGCCTGGGGGTGGCGCCCGGCATTCGTTTTTCGGCCGTGCTGGTCTTTTGCCTCTCCTATACCTTCTTCAATTACTGGCCCTGGTACAATCATACCGTCATCGTGTATGAGCTTATTGGCCTGGCCTTCCTCATGAAGTTTATCTTTTCACCCGAAAGCAAGTGGAAATACGCCTCCCTGGTAGCTTCCGGTTTCTTTATATTCTGTTCTTTCTTTACCAAACAGGATGGCGGTGGCCTGGCCCTGCTCATTTGCCTGGCCTTATTGGGGTACCTGGCCCTTACAGAAAAGAAATGGTTGCCGCTGGTGATCTTTGTCGGTACGGTGTTCATTACCGGTCTGGCCCTGATCCTGCCTGTCACAGGCACTTTTGGTTACTGGTTCAACCATGGGCAGCCGCCCCATAGTTCGCGGATGTCGATCAGTGATATATTGCGCGATTTCCTGGCGGGCTCCCAATGGCTCAAGTTTTACCTCTTCCTCATTGTATTGCTGCTGATGGTGGCTATCAAGAACTGGAAGGAGTTTTGGCTCAATAAGCAACAAATGATCTTCACCCTGCTCACCCTGGGCATCCTGGCACAGGCGGCTATTTTCCAGGTGACCAGTTATGTACCGGTTGACAACAATATCTTCTTCCACAGCTTTGCTTTTGTATTCATCATATCCCTGTTGTCGCTGCTGCTGCCAATAAAGTTCGACAGCTGGAAGCCCGTGATCATTTGCGCATCAGGTGTAATGCTTTGGTGGAGCCATGTATACTGGCGTTATATTGACCGCTTTGTATTGAAAGGCAGCGGAGATTCCTATACCACCATGACGCATGAAGGTCATACCTACGCTAATGTGGTGAACCGCAATACCTATATGATCGGACTTGATACCACAGATATTCCATTGGACCAATGGCGTACTCCCAAATTAAAGTCTTTTGAAAAGGTATTGCTGCCCAACCCTACAGTAGATGGTATCGAGCGACTGATGAATATGGACCTGGTGAAGAACGGTAAGAACCTGAAGGTGCTCAACATGTCGGAGCTTACCCCCCTGGCAGCTGAGATCCCTTATGAGCTGGAACGCGGACCTGAATACCCGCTGTGGTTCCATAAAGGCGTGGGCATGTTTGAGAAGGAAACCAATATGTTTATCAACCGCATTCAAAACAAGCATTACGACCTGGTATTGTTTGAATACATTCCTTACCTCAACAATTTCTATCCCTTCAAAATACGGGAAGCCCTGCAGGCCAACTACAAAAGAGTGGATGTATTTGTGGCGCCCCGCAAGCCCAGCACCGATGCCTGGGTGGAAGTGTATGTGAAGCCATAAAGGTTTTGGTTTTAGTGTTGCGTGTTTCAGACTCGGGGTTCGGGGACGCTCAGCTTAGGTCCACTGTTTTAACAGCATGGCATTGAATTATTTTAGTATATTTATTTAAACTAATTCAATGAAATACCTACTGCTACCATTTACTGCAGCACTATGCCTGTTGGGCTTTGGAGCAGGCGCCCAACAAGAACAGGAAAGGCTGGACCTTCCAGGCGATAACTTAAACTTATATGCTGTACTGAAGATATTCCAGGCGGCTCCCACCCTGGAAGACTTTGAGAAATCGTTGAATGATGAATCCAACAACATCAACAACCTCGACCTGAACGGCGATAATGAAACAGACTATATTGAAGTAGTTGATAATGTAGAAGGCAATATCCACAATATTACCCTCAAAGTGCCCGTGAGCAAAGATGAAGACCAGGATGTGGCGGTGATCGTAGTGGAAAAAGACAAAGACGGGCAGGCTACCATCCAGGTCATAGGCGATGAAGATCTCTATGGCAAGGATTATATCGTAGAACCCAATTACGATTCAGATGGCAATGCCACCGGTGGTACACCCAATCCGGGTTATTCGGGCAATGTCAATCCCTCCAGTGCTAACAACAACAATGTTACTGTTCAATATACCACTACCTACCAGGTAGCTACCTGGCCCGTGGTCCTATTCATGTTTCGTCCTGCCTATGTAGGCTGGCGCTCTCCCTGGTATTGGGGTTATCATCCACCCTACTGGCGGCCATGGAGACCCATTTACTGGCACCAATACTATACCTATCACTATTACTGGGACTATTATTATTTCGGTCATTACCGCCGCTGGCCTCACTATCGTGTGCCAGGCTGGCGCGCCAGTTATTATGGCGGCAATAGCTTCCGCCGGAGGGCGCCGATCGTTCAGGTGAGGGTGCAACAGGGGTATTACAGGAATACCTATTCCCGGCCCGATCTGGCCAAACAGGGCTCGGCCATGTTCAAAAGAGATCATCCCAAAGCGCCTTCAGTCCACAACAGGCTACCCAATTTCGATAAAGGGGGCAGACCGGTAACCAGGCCAGCCGTTACCCGGCCTACCCGCCCCGGTACGACCAACCCCGGCACAACGAGGCCTGTCACCAGGCCCACGAATCCCGGAACTACAAGGCCCGTTACCCGGCCTACCAATCCATCCACGAGACCGGTCACCAAACCTACCAATCCGACTACCCGACCGGTAACCCGGCCAACAAATCCTTCCACCCGACCTACTCAACCCGGTACAAGGCCAACGCAGCCCGGTACCCGGCCATCCACCCGGCCTACCCAGCCTTCCACAAGGCCAGCTACGAGACCTGCTGTCCAGCCATCAACCCGGCCAGCTACCCGTCCTTCGCAACCTGCAAGCAGGCCAGCAGTCAGGCCGGCTACGGGGCCGCAATAAGAGGTAAAGGAGGTACCATATAGGTTCGGGGATGCTAATCCAATACTCCCCGAAGCGCCTGGGCATTGCCTGCGCATAGCCTACACATTGCCTCCGAATTGCACTGGCTCCCCTCTGTACATGGCCTATTTTAGGCGGTCTCAGTGCAATTCGGAAAGGTGTTTTATAGGATGATCACCCGGTTTGGAGGCCATCCAAAGTGGCTCACCGACCCAGTCCCCTTACATAAAATACCCGAACGCCTGAAAATGGGGATTCCACCCTTACATTTGCGCCAAAGAATTCACTATCAGTAGCAGGGGCACACATATCCTGGCCAGTCCAATTGAATACCTGAAGGGGGTTGGCCCCCAACGGGCCGAGCTTTTACAGAAAGAGCTGGGGATCTTTACGTTCAAAGACCTCCTGGAGCATTACCCCTATCGCCATATCGACAAGACCAAAGTGAGCCTCATCCGCGAGATCGGGCCGCAAACGGATTTTATCCAGATAGCCGGGCGCATCACCAGCATGGGCATCATGGGTGAAAAACGCAGCAAAAGACTGGTAGCCGAGATCAAAGATGCTTCGGGCGTAGTGGAGCTCACCTGGTTCCAGGGCATCACCTGGATCGAAAAGATGCTCTTCGTAGGGCAATCCTACCAGGTATTTGGGAAAGTGAGCTTTTTTCAGGGACTGCCCCAACTTACCCACCCGGAAATTGAGCCCCTGGCAGAAGAAAGCGCCACCGGCCGCAACTTTCTGGAACCGGTCTACTCTACCACGGAGAAATTAAAGGCCCGGGGACTGGGCGGCCGGCAGATCGCCAAGCTCACCCAGGCCCTGTTCCTGCACCTGCGCGAAAAAGACCTGCCGGAAAACCTGCCGGACTATGTTTTACAACAACTTCAATTGGTGCCCCGTTACCGGGCCATCACCCATATCCACTTCCCGCCCTCTACCGAAGCCTGGACCCAGGCCATGAACAGGCTCAAGTTTGAAGAGTTCTTCATTGCCCAGTTGAGAATGAACCTGGTAAAGTCGAGGCGGCACCGTTATTCCAAAGGTGTCATATTTGGGCAGGTGGGCGATATTTTCAATACATTTTACGAAAAATACCTGCCTTTCGAGCTTACAGGGGCCCAGAAAAGGGTGATCAAAGAGATCAGAAAGGATACGGGCAGCGGCCGGCAAATGAACCGCCTGCTGCAGGGCGATGTAGGAAGCGGCAAAACGATTGTAGCCTTGCTCATCATGCTGCTGGCAGCCGACAATGGCTACCAAAGCTGCCTGATGGCGCCTACGGAGATCCTGGCCCGCCAGCACTTTGCCGGTCTTACCAATCTCCTGAAGGACCTGCCCGTCACCATCCGCATCCTGACGGGTTCCACCAAGGCAAAAGAACGCCGGGAGATACTGAAACAACTGGAGGAGGGTTCCATCCAGTTATTGGTGGGCACCCATGCCGTGATAGAAGATACCGTGCAGTTCAAAAACCTGGGCATGGCCATTGTGGATGAGCAACATCGCTTTGGCGTGGCCCAAAGGGCCAAATTATGGAGCAAGGCCACCGTGCCGCCCCATGTACTGGTAATGACGGCTACCCCCATTCCTCGCACCCTGGCCATGACGGCCTATGGCGACCTGGATTATAGCGTAATGGACGAGCTTCCTCCCAACCGAAAACCCATTTTAACCGTACATCGATATGAAACGGCGCGCAGTCAGGTAATGGGCTTTATCAAGGCCGAAATTGCGCTGGGCCGGCAGGCATACATCGTGTTTCCCCTGATCGAAGAATCGGAGAAACTGGATTATGAAAACCTGATGAAAGGATACGAAAATGTGAAGGCTTATTTTCCCGAACCGAAGTATTGGATGAGCATGGTACATGGACGGCAAACCAACGATGTACGAACAACCAATATGCAACGTTTTAAGAACAACGATACTCAGATCCTGGTGGCAACCACAGTGATTGAAGTGGGTGTAGATGTGCCGAATGCAAGCGTAATGGTGATTGAGAATGCAGAGAAATTCGGTTTATCACAATTGCACCAGTTGCGTGGAAGGGTGGGAAGAGGCGCAGAAAAGAGTTTTTGCATATTATTAACAAGCACTAAACTCAACAATGATGCGCGTGAACGGTTAAAGACGATGTGTGAGACCACCGATGGGTTTAAAGTGGCAGAAAAAGACCTGGAATTGCGCGGACCAGGCGATATTGAGGGTACCCGGCAAAGTGGTGCATTGAATTTCAAACTGGCCAACATTTTGCAGGACAGGCAATGGCTGGAAGCAGCCCGGGAAGTGGCAGAAAAGATCGCAGACAATGACCCCGAACTCAGTGCCCCGGAAAATTTGCGCTTGCTGGAATACCTGCAATCACTGAAGGGCAAAACGGCCTGGAGCAAGATTTCGTAATTTGCATTTCAAGTTCAACATTCGATATACCGTATCCATATCCCATGAAAAATACGCTACTCTTTATTAGCCCCATAATCGACTGTTTATACTGCTTAAAAATTGGATTAAAATCTCCCCGTTACCAATAAGAACCGGGGTCAGCTGACGTTATTATTAAGTAATTTGTAAAAAATAAATCTTTGGGTAGGAAAAGTTTGATAGTTACCGTGCTCTTCGTTGTTGCCACCCTACAGATTCTTGCACAGAGTGGTACTTCTTCCTTCGAATTCACGGAAAACAGAGGACAGTGGGATAAGCAGGTACGTTTCAAAGGCGAGGTCTCTGCCGGCGCCTTTTATCTCCAGAAAAATGGGTTTACAGTAGTACAGCATAACGGCGATGACCTCAACAGTTTTTTTCACCGCCACCATAAGGCCGATGGACAAGGGAGTACCGGAATAAGCCGGCCCGACCGGGGTCCCAATAGCAAACCGGGCTCACCAGGTTCGGGCAAACCAGGTTCAGGCCAACCCGCTCCTACCCCTCCTGTTATCCGTTCCCACGCTTACCGTGTACAATTCCTGGGCGCTGATGAGAACAGCATGGTAATGCCCGATAAGCAGGTACAAACAAGCACCAGTTATTTTATTGGCAATGACCCTTCCAAATGGGCTGTCAACGTACCCGTGTACCAGGCCATCGTATACAAAAATATCTACCCCAATATCGATATCCGCTATTATTCTGAATATGGCCGCCTTAAATATGATCTCATTGTACATCCCGGTGGTGATCCGAACAATATTGCCATGAAGTATGAAGGCGCCGACAAATTATCGGTCAGGAATAATGAGCTCACTATAAAAACCTCTGTAGGCGATCTGAAGGAATTGTATCCTTATACTTACCAGTTCGACATGACCAATGGCAAAAAAGAAGTTGCCTGTAATTATGAACTGGTAGATAAGAACACCGTGAAGTTCAGAATAGCCAATTATTCTAAGACCAGCACCCTTGTCATCGATCCTACACTTATATTCTGTTCTTTTACCGGCAGTCCGGCCAATCAATACGGCTACACGGCTACACCCGGGCCCGATGGTTCATTGTATTCAGGCGGTATCGTTTTTGGAAGTGGTTTCCCCACTACCCCCGGCGCTTATCAAACAGGCTATGTAGGAGGTGATGATGTGAACAGCCTGGGGGGTATTGATATGGGCATTTTTAAATTTACACCCGATGGCAGGCGCTCTTATGCTACCTACCTCGGTGGTAACAGAAATGATTATCCGCACAGCCTGGTGGTAGATGGACAAGGCAACCTGGTAGTTATGGGCAAAACCTATTCCTCCAACTGGCCAGGTGTGCTCAAAGGCACAGGCGGCGGATCAGATATTGCCGTAGCCAAATTAAATGCAACAGGTACCGCATTGATCGGCGCAATGCGAATTGGCGGCAGCTCGGATGATGGCGTAAACATTAGCAACCAGATCGAAAGCGGTGGCTCCCAAACCTCTACCGTACGTTTTTATGGCGATGATTCCCGCAGTGAAGTAATACTGGACAATGCGAATAACATTTACATAGCAGCTCAAACGCAGTCAACCAGCGGCAGCAGCCTTTTTCCCGTAACGGCCGGCGTATTCCAGGGCAATCCGGGCGGCGCACAGGATGGTGCGGTCATTAAGATCAATCCCAACTGTAGTGATATTATATGGGCCAGCTTTTTGGGAGGCACAAAAGATGATGGCGCTTTTGTACTGGCATTGAATCCCATCAACAATGAATTGTATGTTGGCGGCGCTACAACAGATGGCGCTGGCTTTCCTGGCAATAAATCGGGCGCTTATCAATCAGGTTACCAGGGAGGCATAGCAGATGGATTTGTATCCAGGATCTCCAACAATGGCGCTACGATCATCAGTACCACTTTTCTGGGCACCGGTTTCTTTGATGCTGTATATGGCCTTAAGTTCGACAAAACAGGCATTCCTTATGCCATGGGTGTCACCGAAGGAGCCTGGCCGGTCATCAACGCAGCCTGGAGCATCAAAGATTCAAAGCAGTTTGTGGTAAAGCTGAAACCAGATCTTTCAGGACTTATCTATTCCACCGTTTTTGGGAATGGCTCAGCCCGGCCCAATATATCGCCGGTAGCTTTCCTGGTAGACCGTTGCGAGAACGTCTACATCTCAGGATGGGGCGGCTGGCTGGAACCAGGCAATGATCCCTATCATATGGACGGCGTAGGCAATATGCCGCTCACACCCGATGCCATTAAGTCCACTACAGATAACCGTGATTTCTATTTCATCGTGATCAAACGTGATGCCACTGAATTATTATATGGTACTTATTTTGGACAAAGTGGCGGTGAAGGAGAACACGTAGATGGCGGCACCAGCCGGTATGATGCCCAGGGAGTTATTTATCAGGCCATCTGCGCCAACTGTTTTGGGTCGCAGGAATATCCCATCACCCAATCATTCCCTACTACACCGGGTGTATGGGCCGAAAGAAATGGCAGCCCGCAATGCAACCTGGCTGCTGTTAAGATAGCGTTCAATTTTGCAGGCGTAGCTTCAGGGCCCAAGGCCTATTTCAACAACCTGCCCGATACCGTAGGTTGCGTGCCTTTTACCCTCCATTTTCGCGATACAGTACGCAATGCAAAATCTTATGAGTGGGATTTCGATGGAGATGGGGTAACAGATCAGGTAACCACCGATTATGATGTAACCTACACTTTCAATACCATAGGAAATTTCCGGGTAAGACTGATTGCCGTCGACCCGACTACCTGCAACCAGCGGGATACGGCTTATGTTACCATCCGCGTGCGGGATGATCCGGCCAATATTGATTTTGTAGCTGTAAAGGATGGCCCCTGTGAATCGTTGGGATTTAATTTCATCAATAAATCCACCGCCCCGGGAACCAAGCCATTTGGGCCCACCAGCTTTGCCTGGGATTTTGGTGATGGCACGCCCATCGTTCCTACCAACATCGATCCCGTAAAACACTATTTTACAGCGCCGGGTACTTATCCCATCAGGCTGATCCTGTTGGATACGAATTATTGTAATGGCGGCGACTGGAAACAGGTAAACCTGGGTGTAGTGGCCAATGTGGAAGCAAGGGTGGAGACACCGGCTACGGGCTGCGCCCCTTACGATGCGTATTTCAACAATACTTCCCTTGGCGGGCATGATTATTCCTGGGATTTTGGAGATGGATCTCCCTTGTCCACAGAAATGAGCCCCACCCACCGGTATGACAATATCGGCACGTATAATATCCGGCTGATCGTAGTGGATTCCAATACCTGTAACAAAAGGGATACCCTCGATTTCAGCATCACCGTGAATACCAAACCTACGGCAGCGTTCAGTGTAACGCCCGTACCGCCACAGGTCAACAAACCGGCTATCTTCCTGAATCAGTCAATAGGAGGCAACTTATTCCATTGGTTCTTTGGTGATGGAGATTCTACTTCTACGAAAACCATGGAAAATGTACAGCACCAATACAATGCTACCGGCACGTATACAGCCTTGCTGATCACTTATAATGAGTTTGGCTGTTCTGATACCGCCCGGCGTACAGTAGAAGCATTGGTAGATCCGCTGCTGGATGTGCCCAATGCCTTTACACCAGGCAGGGGCAACAGGAGCAGCATAGTAAGAGTGGCCGGATTTGGCATTGATAAAATGACCTGGCGCATTTATAACCGCTGGGGGCAAAAGATATTTGAGACCACCAACCGGAATACCGGCTGGGATGGCACTTACCAGGGAAAGCTGCAGCCTATGGACGTGTACACTTACACGCTGGATGTGGTGTTTACAGATGGTAAGCCGCTACGGAAAACAGGCGATATAACGCTAATTCGTTAATTGTTGGTTATTGGTCCGGAGGTTGCCGGCACTTGTTTATAATTGTTGTCCGAAAGATCCATTTCAGCCAACCGGAACAGCGGCAATAAACGTATATTGTAAGAGAGCGGTCGTAGGGGATTTAGAAACCGTAACATTAAAACAATGACTATGTGTGCACAAAGCGAGATGCATCAGGAAGCAGCAGAGGGCCCGGCCAGTGCTACGTCATATTGTATCAAAACGTCATTCGTGCTTTTGCTCTGCGGATTGCTGGTTAGCAACCGTTCGGCAGGCCAGGATCTCCATTTCTCGCAATGGTTCAACTCTCCCCTTACAACCAATCCGGCCAATACAGGCTTTATTCCTGATGCCGATTACCGCATAGGCGCCAATTACCGCAACCAATGGTCCAACGTGATGTCCGTTCCTTACAAAACCTATAGCATCTGGGGCGACGCCCAGGTATTCCGCAACCGCATTGAAAGCGGCTGGCTGGGATTGGGTGGTGTGATCTTACGCGATGTAGCAGGCTCCAGCCAGCTTACCTCTACCAAAGTATATGCATCTGCTGCTTATCACCAGATGATCGGCATCTCCCACCTGTTGTCAGCAGGTTTCAACGTAGGCTGGTCCAACAAACGCATCAATACCAGTGCACTGAAATTTCCCGACCAGTTTGACGGCAAATTCTTTGACTCCAATTTCCCTTCCGATGGTATACCCGACGCCACCAGCATCAATTATTTTGATGTGCAGGTGGGCGTGAATTACGCGTATTTTCCAACTGATAAGATATATGTCAATGCAGGTGTAAGCGCCTGGCATATCAACAGGCCCCGGGAATCTTTCTTCAGTGCTGATCCCGCAGGTTATGATTCCCGCATATCGCCCCGCTACAATGCATTTGTCAATGCCAGCCTGAAGGTGACCGATGAGCTGATCCTGAACCCGATGGCCTATTACAGCATGCAGGCAAAATCCAATGAGCTGGTGGCCGGCGCCAATATACAATATAACTTATCCGGCGAAGGGGGTGAAATGCAGGTACTGGGCGGTTTGTATTACCGGCCGGGAGATGCCTTTGTTCCCATGATCGGTTTTGAATACAAAAACATACGGCTTACATTCACTTACGACGCAACTACCTCCTCTCTGAAACAATACAATAACAGCCGGGGCGCTTATGAATTTGCTTTGATGAACAGGGGCTTTTATGATGAATACAATGGAGACAAAAGGCAGTCCCTGTGTCCAACGTTTTAGTATAGCATAGCAATCAGAACGTACAGCATAGATAGCAACGAATACAGCATACGTGGTATAGCATAGAGGTTGTGCAGCAGCACAGCCTTCATTTATTGTGCAACTGTAAAAGCATGCCATTGAACAGGAAAAAGCTAATATTTATTCCTATCCTTCTTGCCGCCCTGCAACTAACTGCACAGAGTGGAGCTTCTTCTTTTGAATTCACCGAAAACAAAGGCCAGTGGGAAAAACAAGTACGGTTCAAGAGTACCTTGTCTACCGGCGCCTTCTTCCTCCAGCAAAACGGATTTACCGTAGTACAACACAATGGTGATGACCTGAACAGTTTTTTTGAAGGCAACCATGAAGGAGACCAACGCAATGCAGGCGGTAATATCCGGATAAGACGGCCCGACAGGGGCCCGCATGGCCAGCCTTCTACCCCACCCCCTGCCCCAACAGTCATTCGCTCTCATGCTTACCGGGTACGGTTTATAGGCGCCAATGAGAACAGTACAGTAGTACCCGACAAACCGGTGCCCACGCACACCAGCTATTTCATAGGCAACGATCCTGCTCAATGGGCTACGGATGTACCCGTATATCAGGCCATCGTGTATAAAGACATCTACCCCAATATTGATATTCGCTATTATTCAGAATACGGCAGGTTGAAATACGATCTTATTATCCGTCCCGGTGGCGATGTGACCAAAATAGCCATGCAATATGAAGGGGCTGACAAATTATCTGTGAAGAACAATGAACTGATCATTAAGACTTCTGTTGGCGACCTCAAGGAATTGTATCCCTACTCTTACGAGTTTGATATGAGCACGGGTAAAAAGGAAGTAGCCTGTAATTACGAACTGGTAGACAAGAATACCATAAAGTTCAGGGTAGCCAATTATTCCAAAACAAGTACCCTGGTTATCGACCCTACCCTGGTATTTTGTTCTTTTACCGGTAGTTCGGCCGATCAATATGGCTATACGGCCACACCGGGACCCGATGGCTCCCTGTATTCAGGTGGTATCGTATTTGACAAAGGATTTCCTGTTACCACAGGCGCCTACCAGGTAGACTTCCAGGGAGGCTCCAGCAGCGGAGGCGGAAAAGGCGTTGATATGGGTATCTTCAAATTCACGCCGAATGGTCAGCGCGCTTATGCCACTTACCTGGGTGGAAATGGCAATGATTATCCGCACAGTCTGATCTGCGATCCACAGGGCAACCTGGTGATCATGGGCAAAACATTCTCTACCAATTATCCCGGCACACTGAAAGGCAAGGGCGGCGGTTCTGATATAGCCGTCACCAAGCTGAATGCTGCCGGTACTGCCATCATTGGTTCTTTGCGCATCGGAGGCACATCCAATGATGGCGTAAACATCAAAGATCAGTTGGGGGCCACCATGACCCCCAATGCTACTTTTCGCTTTTATGGCGATGACTCACGCAGTGAAGTGATCCTCGACAAGGGAAATAATATCTACTTATCCGCTCAAACACAATCTACCGGATCAACAGATGGCATGCCCGTAACAACCGGCGTGTTTCAGCTTACCAATGCCGGCGGACAGGATGGTACCGTTATCAAGATCAACCCCAGTTGTACAGATATCACCTGGTGCAGCTACCTGGGCGGCAGTGGAACGGATGGAGCTTTTGTATTGGCCCTCAATCCCGGCAACCAGGAACTTTATGTGGCAGGCGCTACCACCAGCACTGATTTTCCGCCAACAGCTAAACCCGGGGTTTATCAATCGGCTTATGGCGGAGGGGTAACGGATGGCTTTGTTTCCCGTATCTCCAATGATGGCAAGACCCTGATCAGCACCACCTATATGGGTACCGCTTCCTTTGATGCGATCTATGGCATCCACTTTGACAAAGCAAGCATTCCTTATATCATGGGTGTTACAGAAGGAAACTGGCCTGTAATGAATGCGGCCTATAGTATTCCCAACTCAAAGCAATTTATAGCCAAATTAAAACCTGACCTCTCGGGCTTTGTCTATTCTACTGTCTTCGGCAATGGATCGGCCAAACCCAATATATCGCCGGTAGCCTTTCTGGTAGACCGTTGCGAGAATGTCTACATCTCAGGATGGGGCGGCTGGCTGGTACCCAATCCCAACAATGCCAATATGGATGGCGTGGGCAATATGCCCATAACGCCAGATGCTATTAAAACAACTACAGATAATCGTGACTTCTACTTCATTGTGATCAAGAAAGATGCTACCGGATTATTGTATGGCTCTTATTTTGGACAAGAGGGTGGTTTTGGTGAACACGTAGACGGAGGCACCAGCCGCTACGATGAGCAGGGAGTTATTTACCAGGCTGTTTGCGCCAACTGCGCACAAGACAGGGATTATCCCATTACCAAACGATTCCCCACTACTCCGGGTGTATGGGCCCCTACCAATGGCAGCAGGGATTGTAACCTGGCAGCTATTAAGATCTCGTTCAACTTTGCCGGAGTAGCCGCAGGCCCCAAAGCCTTTTTCAATAACCTGCCCGATACCATGGGCTGCGTTCCCTTCACCCTCGTGTTTCGTGATACCGTACGCAATGCCAAAAGCTATGAATGGGATTTTGATGGAGATGGGGTTACCGATAAAGTGACCACTAATTTTCAGGAGACCTTCACCTTCAATACCATCGGTAGTTACCGGGTACGCCTGATCGCCATTGACCCCTCCACCTGTAATGAGCGCGATACAGCTTACATTACCATCCGGGTAAGGGATGATCCGGCCGATATTGATTTTACAGCCATTAAAGACGGCAATTGTGAATCGCTGATATTCAAGTTTATTAACAACTCAAAGCATCCAACAGGTAAACCTTTTGGCCCTGCCAGCTTTGCCTGGGATTTTGGTGATGGCACGCCCATAACCCCTACCAGTGATGCCCCTGTTACCCATGCCTATACTGCACCCGGCACTTATCCGGTAAGGCTGATATTATTGGATACCAACTTTTGTAACCAGGGCGATTGGAAACCATTGAACCTGGGCGTAGTGGCCAATGTAGAAGCAAGGGTGTCCACACCAGCCATGGGCTGTGCACCTTATGATGCCTGGTTCAACAATACATCATTGGGCGGCCATGATTATTTATGGGATTTTGGAGATGGATCTCCTTTGTCTACCGAAATGAGCCCTACCCATCTTTATCCCAATATTGGCACTTACAATATCCGGCTCATCGTGGTAGATTCCAATACCTGCAACAAAAGAGATACCCTCGATTTTACAATAACAGTTAACAGAAAGCCTACAGCCGCCTTCAGTATTACGCCCCTCACACCGGAAGTAAATAAACCGACCACCTTCCTCAACCAGGCTATCGGCGGCGTTCGTTATAAATGGCTGTTTGGCGATGGAGACAGTACCATCACTACCGATATGCAGAATGTAAAACACCAGTACAATGCTACCGGCACGTATACCGCCCATCTGATCGTCTATAACGAATTTGAATGTACAGATACCGCAGAGCATACGGTGGAAGCGCTGATCGATCCGCTGCTGGATGTACCCAATGCCTTTACACCGGGCAGGGGCAACAGAAGCAGCATTGTAAAAGTGGAAGGGTTTGGCATCGGCAAAATGACCTGGCGCATCTACAACCGTTGGGGCCAAAAAGTATTTGAGACCTCCAGCCGCAGTACGGGATGGGACGGCACCTACCAGGGCAAGCTGCAGCCCATGGACGTGTATACCTATACCCTCGATGTCGTATTTACCGATGGAAGAACGCAACGTAAAACAGGCGACATCACCTTAATCCGGTAGACTTTGGTTACTTTGTAGTAAATAGCCTTCCATGAAAATATTACTCCCCCTCCTTCTGCTGGCAACCACATTTTCTTTGGTGGCACAGGAACTTCCGGATTCCCGGAAGCAGGAAATTGTCTTCCGCAATGTGAATGTGATCCCCATGGATAAGGAGCAGGTGCTCACCAACCAGGTAGTGATTGTAAAAGATGGTAAGATCTCCCTCATCGGAGATACCCGCATGGTAAAATATGGCGCCGGCGCCCTGGTGATCGATGGCACAGGAAAATACCTGATGCCCGGTCTTGCCGAAATGCACGCCCACGTGCCGCCCATCGACGATATAGAACCCATGAAAGAAGTGGTAATGCTCTTTGCGCTGAAAGGAGTTACTACCATCCGGGGTATGCTGGGCCACCCAAGACATCTTGAACTGCGCAGCAAGCTACTGAGTGGAGAGATCATTGGACCAAGATTGTATACCTCAGGGCCTTCCATTAATGGACAAACAGCCAGTACAGAAGCTACCGCCATGAAGATGGTGCGGGAACAGAAAGCTGCCGGCTATGACTTTTTAAAGTTGCATCCCGGCCTCACCGTGCCCAATTTCAATGCCATTGTACAAACTGCCAAAGAAGTAAACATTCCATTTGCTGGCCACGTATCTTTTGATGTAGGCGTATGGCGGGCCATCGATGCAGGTTATGCTTCCATTGATCATATGGATGGCTTTGTAGAAAGCCTGGTACCAGGACTTGCCGGCATGAAGGAGCAGCAAACGGGCCTTTTTGCCACCTTCATCGGCTACCAGGCAGATACCACCCGTATACCAGCGTTGATGAAGGGCTTGCGCGACCATCATATATGGGTGGTACCCACCCAGTCATTGGCAGAAAGATGGATTTCTCCCGATAAAACACCCGAGGCATTGAGCCAGGAACCTGAGATGGTCTATATGGCGCCCAATACCCTCACCAACTGGGTCAATACCAAAAAGAACCTGCAGAGTAATCCTCAATACAAGCCGGCAGAAGTGCGGCAATTTGTTGAAATACGCAGAAAGCTGATCTATGCCTGTCAGAAGAATGGTGTAGGCTTGTTGTTGGGTTCCGACGCACCACAGATATTTGATGTACCAGGCTTTTCATTACACCACGAATTGCAATACCTGGTAAATGCCGGCCTTACTCCTTACGAAGCACTGCGCACCGGCACCGTTAATCCCGCTACCTTCTTTAAACGGGAGGATGCAGGCGTGATCAGATCCGGCGCCCTGGCCGACCTGGTATTGCTGAACAGCAACCCCCTCACCAATATCAGCGCTACCCAGGATATTGAAGGAGTATGCCTGGCAGGCAGGTGGCTGAACAAGGAATACATTCAGCAGGGATTGAAAAAGCTGGAGAAAAAGTAACCCACTATCTGTGCTGGTCATAATGATTGACAGGAAGTGACTGCCTTAAAATATTCAGTTCCTCTTCCGATAGCATCGGCGCATTCATTGTCTTTATCGCTTCTTCCAATTGTTCTTTGGTACGTATACCCACAATGGCTGCTGTAACACCTGGCTGTTGCAGTACAAAACGCAGCGCTACCTGAGTAGCCCCCCGTAAACTGGTGGTTAAGGAATGAACTTCTCTGGCAGCTTTTGACACTTCATCTCCTGAATAATTAAGGTAGGGAGCCGCCGGCTTATTGATCAACAATCCTTTTGCTACACTGCCTCTTGCCAGTACCCCAATATTGTTTTGCTTTAGCAAGGGCAGGCAGCTTTCTTCAGGCCGCCTGTCGAGCAGACTGTACTGCATCATTACACTGGCAATTGTTGACCGTTGCAGGTATTCCCGTATTACATTGGGCCTGATGGAAGATATTCCATAGTAACGGATCTTCCCCTGCTCTTGCAAGAGTTCAAAAGCCTCGATGGTCTCATCAATAGGATCATCGATGGTGCCACCATGCAACTGGTAGAGGTCAATATAATCTGTTTGTAACCGCTGTAAGCTCTCTTCTACTGCAGCCAGGATATATTCCTTACGCGGGTTCCAATCCCAGCCGTTACCATCTGCCCTTGGCTGATTGCCTACCTTGGTGGCGATCAACACCTCCTGTCGCTTGCCGGCTGCAGCGATCGCTTTACCCAATGCGATCTCATTACGTCCCTGCTGGTAAATATCGGCTGTATCAAAAAGGTTAATACCGCTGGCGATAGCCTCATGGATCAAAGGTTCATTTACTGCATAATCTTCACCCAATGACATACAACCAAAGCTTATCGCGCTGACTTCCAGTGTGGACTGACCTAATATATGGTAGTTCATGTATTAAAGTTGAGGCTTTTAACTGATCTATAACAACCTACATTATGATTTCTTTAATAAACCTTTCTTTCGCTGAGGGGTCTTAATAGGGAAGCTTCTCAAATGATTGATTAACTTATTTAAACATAAAATTATGAAAACGATCTTAACATTCCTGATGCCGCTCATCGCTGTTGTTACAGGTATAGCCAGCTTTAATATTTTTGGAGAAGGTAACTATATATTGTCTGCAGGACTGATAGTAGTGTCTTTCCTTTCCATCAGTGCAAGTGTATTCCTGCTCACCTACAACGTAAAGAAGGCATTTTTATAAACTGATTTTCTTTCAGGGTTTACATAGGGTTTATTTCAGGTGTTATTCATCGGGGTACTGCAAAGTATCCCGATGTTTTTTTGGGGGGAGGGTGATCACATTAGAGGTGACACCTTTACCCTTGCGAAGCAGACGAAAGGTGTCATCTCTAATGCTGACCTCTAATGCTGCCTTTTGCGGCCTTTTGCTGACAGTAAAATTCGCAGTATATTGGTGGTATGAAAAAGATCCTCCTTAACAGTATACTTGCCTGCCTGGTACTGATTGCGTTGCCTGCCGCTTCTTTTGCACAAGCCAAAAAGCCTGAACTGAATCATATTGCGCTTTCGGTAAAGAACCTGGCCAAAAGCACCTCCTTTTACAGCAAGATCGTTCAACTCGATACCATTCCCGAACCATTTCACGATGGCAAGCATACCTGGTTCAGCATAGCTGCACACAGTCACCTTCACCTGATAGAATACAGTACGCCCATCATTGTGCCGGCCAAAGGCACACACTTATGCTTCAGCGTGGCATCTATTGAAGATTTCATCCAACGCCTGGAAAAGAACAATATCCCCTATTCCAACTGGCAGGGAGACAACAAATCCGTCACCACCCGGGTAGACGGCGTGAAGCAATTGTACCTGCAGGACCCCGACGGATACTGGATCGAGATCAATAATGATAAGTGAAAACCAGTAGACCGCAGGTTTTAACAAGGTAACCCTGACACTTAATGATGCCCGAAAACTTGATTTAAGACAAAATAATAACCTTCAGAAAGCGTCCCGCAAAAAATAAGTAATACTACGGAGAGTTACGAGGCAGGTTGCCGGTAAATTGGAATACTGTTTAAATGTATAACCCAAGCCAACTAACTATGCCCGGAAATAAATATCCTTTCCACAACAAGTCTATTAAAGATATCAGAAACGAAGAATGGAAAGATATACCTGGTTTTGAAGGTATCTACCAGGCCTCCAGTTTTGGCCGGATCAAATCACTGGACCGCACCATTCTCCACGCCCGCCTGGGACAACAATTTGTAGGCGGCAGAATTTTAAGCCAGTCAATTGCTGAAAACCACAACATCAAAACAGGTGAGCCCATGATCGACTTACGGGTATCCCTAAGTATGGATGGCGTACAACACTACTTCAATACGCGGCGATTGATCTACATCACCTTTATCAATAAAAAGATCAATTACCAAAAAGACGGCTTGTATGTGATCAACAAAGACGGCAATGGTTACAACAATAAAGTAAAGAACCTGCAGCTCGTCACCAAAAGTGAGAAGCAAAAACGGGTATTCACCCGCGACCGGCAGGATAGTTATCTCAAAATAGCCGACCGCTCCAAATGGCCAAAAACCTATGGAGGCTACACCCGCCGCAAACCTATTAAGCAATATACCCACCGGGGCAAACTAATTGCCAAATACGAAAGTGTAAGTGAAGCCTCCCGCCAAACAGGTATCGGGGAAAAAGAGATCATCCAGGTAGCCAAAGGCGTTTACTCGCAATGGAATGGGTTCAAGTGGAAATATGTAAACACGTAGACAATCCTACATCCGAAATTGTTATTGCATCAGGTCTTCCCAGCGATAATAATGAAATGTTTTGTCCGTACTCATGGCCACAAAGAGGCCTTTGGTAAACGTACTGTTCAATGGCCGGGCCACCACATCCGAACCATCACTTTCCAGGGTCGACAAATGCACAGACTTTATCAGCACATGCTGGTGTGGATTGCCGCTACTGCCCTCCCGTGAAAAGATCTGAAAGTGGTTGGTTTGCTGGTCAGATACCAAAATATACCCTGTACTGTCAGTAACTGGATAAATGGAGATGCCTTCATGGTCCTGTCTGAATCCCTTTCTTCCAAAAGCAGCCAGTTCTTCATTTCCTTTGGCCGGATCAGCATAATATTTCCGCACACCGTATCCTTCATCTGAATAATACACATAACCCAGGGCATCATCTACGACGATCGATTCGATCTCTTTCTTGCCGCTGAACAGACCGAATTTACGTACCAGGGTACCTTTTACCATACCCCGGCCATCATCTTCCAGTAAGTATTGCCATAAGTAGCCTCCGTTGCGCGGCCCGGTCTTTCGGCCTACGATCGCATACACCTTACCGGCGCGATCTTTATAAAGACTGATTCCCATCAGGTCCCTGTACTCCGTTTCAGTTTCTCCTACAAATACTTCAATACCGCCGCCATCAATAGGTTTCATATCCGGTACCGAAAAGATGCGCAGCTTATGCGTAAACCGTTCTGTTACTACCGCAATATCCGTGGGCCAGCCCTGCAGGCTCAGTCCGTATTCTACATCCACATTGTTGGGACGCTGCAGGTTATGTACTGTTTTACCGGGTATGATCTTCCCTTGCAGGTCAAATACATACAAAGCTCCATCCTGGTCTTTATCCGTTCCCAATACCAGGCTGGCCGCCGGATTGGCCTCATTGATCCAAATGGCAGGATCATCCGTATCATATCGTACCGTATCCGTAATGATAACCGGCTTTATGATATCACCGGCATTCAATCCTGTCATTCCTTTGGTTGTTCTGCAAGCTGCATTTACAATAAAACATAGTATAATGAAAGTCGTAGCAAAATTTCGCATGTGTAAAGTGTGATTACTGAGTAATTATTTTTCAAGGGTAAGAACAACCGTGCCCGTCTTATCGTCGTCCAGCTCACCTTCGAGTTCCAATGTTAATTTATTACCTGCAATATGAAAAGAACCGGCATAAACATATTCTTTAAACTGGCCATTATCCAGTTCCAGTGTTTCGCCAAATGCTATGTCGCCTTCCGTCTCATCATCATCCAGGTCTTCTATTTCCGCTTCTACTTCGATGACCTTGTTTTCAGTCTTAATTTTCCCACAGTCATTAACCTGTTCTGTAGCCTTTAAAACCACCACAGCCTTTACTTCCTCAAATTCATATTCCATAATGATCTCTTTCACATCGGCAGCCTTCAGATTCTTAATATCCTCATTGATGAGCCCAAAGAGCTGTTTGAACCTGGCAAAAGCTACCGGATCCGTATGGTCCAGCTCCCATTCACCATAAATGCCCTCATCATCCTGCACCTGGTAAGTGAATTCCGCTGTCTTATTAACCTGCACCTGAGCGTTTCCGCCTCCCGTTAGCTGAATCGTCAATGCACGCTTTTTTGTATTGAAGGTATTGTCATCAAAGAGCGATTCGTCTACTTCAAATTCAATTTCCAGTTCTTCCACACCAGCCGGGAAAGTAACAGTACCAATACCGGTAGCGATATCAAACTGAAGGGGAACATCGATGCCTTCATCAGCTGAGGTTGTGCAATCATCTATTTCATAATACGCTTCCGCATCTTTGATGTAATCAGACAGCTTTGAAAAACCTTCAAAGTCAGTCACCTTAAAATTGACCGTTACAGCTTCTTTGAGCGGTACTACTTTTCCACCCAGTTCTTTCCCGGAGCTATCCACCCTGTCGGCCAGCGTGATCTTAAAGCTGAAAGCATCTTCATCCTCCAGGCCACCATCCCCTTCATCAGACAGTACGACCACCTGTGGGAATTGATCGGCAGACAAGGGGGTTACCAGGTCATCATTTTCTTTGTCACAGCCTGCTGTACCCAACAGGGCAACCAATATAGATAATTGTATCCATGACTTTTTCATATCAATAAGTTTGAGAGAATGAATAAGATTTTTCTGTAGGGTGAGCTGCCTTGGGGTCCGGGTGAGCCGCCTTTCAAAGGCGACCCACCCTTGGTCCGTGAATGGTGGGGCGCCCTCCAGAGCTTGTCCCGATTTACGGAGGCACCCGGGTCGAAAGGCTATCGAAGCTTTCTCGCTGCCTGGATGCCTTGTTGCCTCGTTGCCTCTTCGACGTCTACCAATCGAACTTGACACCAAAGCGCCCCCATTGGCGGTAATACTCCCGCTGAATGAGCTGTGTCTTATTATTCATATACCTTTCAAATGGTTGGTTGGTTAAATTGAGGGCTTCTGCAAATACACGCCAGTGTGCATTAAAGGCATACCCGGCACTGATATCCGCCTGCAGTCTGTCTTTCACAAAAATATCTTCCTCATGGGTGGCGCCTACTTCACTCAGGTACTCTCCATTGAAGTTGAACGAAAGACGGGCAGTGAATTTCTTCCTTTCTAAAGCCAGGGAAATATTACCTACATGCGTAGCCTGCCCTGGCAGCCGCAACTTCTCAGTAGCATTAGGATCAGCTTCATCAGCCGAACGGCTTTGCAGCGTGGCAGCAGAATGAGCGTAGGTATAGTTAAGATAAAGACTGAAATATTTAAGTGCACCTGGTAAGAAACTCAGGTTGTTCTGAAATGCCAGTTCAAAACCTGCCACATTGGCTTCATTACCGTTTTGGGCCTGCACCACATCAATGCTGTTGATATAAGGGGTACCAGTAAGCGGGTAAGGACTGTTGAACAATACACGGCGGTAGATAAAATCATTCAGCCGTTTGTAAAAGAAGCCACCGGATAATACACCTACATTACCAAAGTAATGTTCAGCCAGCAGGTCAAGGTTGAAGGCCTTCACCGGTTTGAGTGCAGCATTACCGGCAGTAGCCACTTCATCTTCCCGGTTGATCTCCTGTGCAGGAATGATCTCGCTGAAGTTGGGCCTGGCATAAGAGAAGGTAGCTGCCGCGCGCAGGTTGGTGAAACGGCTCAGCTGATAACGTACACTGGCCTGTGGTAGGAAAAAGTCGTAGTTACTGCTGCCGGATACAGGAACAATTTCCTGTAAGTCGCCAGCTCCATCGATCACTACATCTTTTGAGTTATAACGCACGGTTGTTTTCTCATACCGCACACCAGCCAGCACCATTATTTTTTTGAATTGCTGTCTGGCCATAACATAAGCTGCATACACATTTTCTGTTGCATCGTAGGCTTCCAAAGCTTCATCGATCGCTTTGTCTTCGATAGATGCCTCAAACTGCGAAGGGTTGGCATTGAAATACCTGATAAAAGAACTCACATACAATGGCCTGCCCAATGTATAATGGCCATCCATGAATTTCTTCTTGGGCTGATCTTCGTCAAACGCATCCGCACCAGGAATATCAGCAATAGCGCCATAATAATCCTGGGTAATGGCGTAGCTCTTCTCTTTACGACGCATCTTGCCGCCCAACTTGATGAGGCCATTGTTGCTGCCCAGCTTGTAAGGAATGCCCAGGTCAAACTTAGCCGTGATGTTACGGTCTTTGGCAAGCGTATGGCCAAAGCCAGCCTCGTCAAATTCGTATTCCTTGTTATCCGTAAACTTATCGGCTATAATTGAAGGGTACTTGGGATTGTTGTAAGCCAGCGTAGAAGGAAGACCGGCTACAAATACGATCTCATTATCGTAAGGGGTATTTTGCCGACCCATGGAGTATTGCACCTCATAGTTGAGGAAGAACTTGCTGAAAGTATGTTTGGCGCCGAGGTTGATCGTAGTAATGGACTGCGCTTCAAAGCGGTCTTTGGTAGCTTTCTCTATCTCATCATCCTCCGGAACAAATTTGGTAGCCCTTCTCCACTCACGATCGGTGAAGCGGCTATACAAAGCACGCAGGTATATTTCATGACGGGGATTGAACTTGTAATCAAGCGTACTGCTCAATCCCAGGCGGGTACGGGTAAGTTGATAATCGCGCAGCTCCACTTCATTGTCCTGCGGTGATCTTTCTACGTTGTCTGATCCGAGCTCATTGTGGTAATAGCTGCTGTTGAACATTAATCCCAGCTTTTCCTTTTTACCTACTCTTTGTGCGTATTGCAACTGCCCCTGGATATTGGCCTTGCGTATGAGCTGATTATAACCACCGGCTACCGACGCATTGATGCGGGGCACTTTGCTCTGTGCTGTACGGGTGATCAGGTTCACTGAACCACCTACCGCATCCCCATCCATATCGGGCGTTAAGGATTTGCTCACTTCAATAGAGGCCAGTTGATCGGCCGGAATGGCATCAAGGGCTACATAGCGCACATCGGCCTCAGGCGAAGGTATTTGTTCGCCATTCACACTCACATTGGTGAACTGCGGAGCAAGGCCACGCACAAATACATAGCGGCCCTCGCCCTGGTCGCGTTCTATATTCACACCAGGCACCCGTTGTAATGCTTCCGCCGCATTGGGATCGGGAAAACGGCCGATCTGATCGGCTGCAATGACATTCTTAATATTATCCGCATTCTTTTGCTGGTTGAGCGCCTTGGCCTGGCCCTGTAGTAAGCCCATCACCACCACACTGCTTAGGCGGGCGTAGGAGCTGGACAAACCGATATTCAATGCGCGGGTTTCATTTGCTTTCAATTGCAGGGAGAAGCTGGTATCCCGATAGCCGAGGTAGCGGACCACCAATTGCCGGTCGCCGGGAGGGGCATAAATTAAAAACTCCCCGTTGACATCTGCAACCGTGGTATTGTTGGTGCCCGACAAGGAAATAGTAGCCCCTGTGAGGACCTCTTTATTGACCGCATCGGTAACCTTTCCTTTGATAATTGCCTGTTGCGCCCATGCACCCAAACTG
Source organism: uncultured Paraflavitalea sp. (assembly GCA_966211765.1). Lineage (GTDB taxonomy): Bacteria > Bacteroidota > Bacteroidia > Chitinophagales > Chitinophagaceae > Paraflavitalea. The sequence goes on along the minus strand of CBIHOV010000031.1, from coordinate 53,907 downwards.
ATGGTGAGGAGCAAGCAACAGGTGATCCATTTTGTTATCATAATTCGTTTTTTGTTCGATGCGCAAATATGATCGCTGGCCTGCTTGAACGGAAGAAACACGCGTTAACAAAAGGGATACAAGGCCGCGCACTGCGTGAACAAAGGGGCAACAAGCCCGTAGCAAATTGCCGCAAGCAACTTGAGATCAATTAGTTGAGTAATGAACAAACAGCCATTAAGGAATTGTTACCGGAAGATTAAGGCAATGTTTCCTGCTATCACAACCCCTGTATAAAAGCGGTCAACGATTCCCCTTCTGCGAGGTTGAGCTTTTTACGAAGCCGGTACCGTGCTACCCGGAGGCTATCCTGGGAAATGCCCAGCAGCGTAGCCATATCGCCCGAGCTCAGGTTCATGCGCAACAGCGCCACCAGGCGCAGCTCGGCAGGGGTCAGGTTTTCTGCATGTTGTTTCAGGTTGGTAAAAAAGGTCTGGTGCACCTGGTCGAAGATGGCCCTGAAATCATCCCAATAATTGTCCTGGCTAAAATTGAGGCTGATCTTTTGTACCAACTGCCGCAATTGCTTTTTCTGGTCACGCTTGTCATCTTCTGCTATTTCATGGAGCTTGCTGCGCAGTTCTTCCAGCAACTGGTTTTTCTGTATAAGGTGCAGCGTATGGGCCGAAAGTCCTTTGCTGCGTACTTCCAGTTCGGTTTTGAGCTTTTCCTCTTCCAGTTGCTTGTTCCTGATCTCTGCCTGCATCAGCCCCTTGCCTTTCTCATAGATATCCTTGTTCTGCTCATTCAATGCCTTTTCATTCCTGATCCTGAGCCGCTGGCGGCTAATGACCACAAGACCAAGCACGATGAGCAAGCCCACTACCAGTGCAATAGCGATGGCAATAATGATATTGATCCTTTTCTGCGAGGTGAGCCTTACCAGTTCATGGTTTTTCTTTTCTACTTCATACACCGTTTCCAGGAAAGCGATCTGTTGGTTATTGGCAGCCGCATAGATCTTCTCTACCAGGTTGCGACTCTGCTCATTGTATTGGTAAGCGCTGTCAAACTGCTGCAGCAATTCAAATCCCCGGGCCATATCGCGGTAAGCGCTGGCCTGCTGATATTGCGACTGCGTTTGCAAGGCCAGCTGCAATGCCTGCCGGGTATAAACAAGCCCTTCACGGTAATGGCCCGTCTTGCGGTACACATCGCCCAGGTTGTTCAATATTTCGATCTGGGCAATGGCATCATTGTTCTGTTTATTAATGGCCAGGGCTTGCTCAAAGCAAAGCCGGGCTGAGTCGTAGCGGGCATAATCTTCCAGTATGCTACCCATGTTTTCGAAGATCTTGGCCATGCCGATACTGTCGCCCAGTTGATGGTACAGCGCCAGGGCCTTTTGCTGGTATTGATAGGCTGTGTCATACACCAGCTTCTTTTCGTACCAGTGGCCGATATTGCCATAAGAGAATGCCTGCCCTTTTTTATCGTTGCGGGCAATATTGATCTTCAGCGCTTCCGTAAACTGGTGGCCCGCCAGTTCTATCTGTTTGTTGGAATAGTATACCGTACCGAGGTAATTGAGTGTGGCAGCCAGCCTGTCCGATTCACTGATGGACCGGAAGATCTTTTCCGCCTGTAATAAATGGTCAATGGATTGCGTGAAGTTGCTGTAATTATAAAATACATGGCCCAACTGCTGGAGGCAGATAGCTTCTACCAGCGCATCATTCTTTTCCCGGGCTGTTGCCACCAGCTCCTTTAATATAATATACGCTGAATCGGGCTGACGCTTGGCCAATTGTTCTGTTTGGTCCAGTGTAAAAAGCCATTGCTTTTGCTGTGCTCGGGATTGACTGGTGAGGAAGGTTAACAGTAAGACCAGGAACAGAGAAAGGCAGCGGTGTTTTGCTGGAAAGTGGTCATCATACATAAGCACAGGTGAATTCGATCCGCTAAAGTAAGCTGCCAGTGGGTTGTTTACGATTCCTTAACACAAACTTAATATCCCATGACGCTGATGTTTAGCTCACCCATGCCGAATAGATATTGCTCCCATTGAACCTCGAAGGCGTTTCACTGATCTTCTCTATGGTGGAATAACCTGCCTGCTCAAACAAGCTGATCAACGAAGCAAAACTAAGGGGATAAGGCACCCAGGGGTTGGCTTTGTCGGTATCATATTCCACGATTAGGAAGCGCCCTTCACCTGCAAAGGAAGTTTTCAGCTTATTGATAAAGGAGGGTTGATCTTTTACATAGTGTAAGGAGTTGGCCATCAGGATACCTGTTAATCCCTGGAGGTTCAGGTCATCCTTAATAAAGTCGGCTGCCATCTTTTGAATGGTTACGTGCTCTGTGTCCCTGATCTGTTGGAGATCAGCATCCTTTCGATCCACTGCATAGATGGTGCTATTCTCCCCGACCAACTGAGCCAGAGCCCTGGTAAAAAGGCCTGTGCCGGCGCCCAGGTCGGCCCAGGTTTGTGCGGATGCATGCTCAATGTGTGGTGTACGAATAAGTTGGATGGCCTGCTTCAATTCCATTACGCAAAGAAAGATACTTCCTGGTATAGTACCATGATCTATTAACTTATTATTAAGCCAGCCGGCCATGTTAGAATCTGACATACCCCACTTTTTTACTGGAATATTTTTGCGCAAAACTCAACAGTATGATAGCAACAAACCGGCTCCAACAGGGCTGCGTGATTTTTTTTGCCCTAATTCTTTCTGCTTTAACTTTTTTTCCACTGCTTTCAGCTGCACAGGGAACTGATGCATCCGTGAGAGGGGTGGTATTGACTGCCAACAAAAAACCAGTTGAAGGCGCTACCGTAATACTCAAAAACGCCTCTACAGGTTTCCAGGCAACCACCCTTACTATGAAAGATGGTAAGTATTTTTTTCGCCAGCTTCCATTGGGATCACCCTATTCCATCCAGGTATCCTTTGTGGGATTTGCGAATGCCTTGAAAGATAACTTTGCCCTCAACCTGGGCGATCAGTTAATAGTAGACTTTGAGCTACAGGAGAAAGCAACTTCCCTCCAGGAAGTCGTAGTAAAAGCCAATTCCGTAACCAGCCGTATTGACCGCTATGGCGCTTCTACCGCTATCTCTGCACGGATGATACAACAGTTGCCCACACAAAACAGGAACTTCAATAACCTGAGCGCCCTGGCGCCTACTACCAATGGCAGCAGCGTAGGTGGTCAGCTTCCTTCTTCCACCAATTACCAGATAGATGGTGTGAGCGCCCGCAACAACCTTACCAGCGGTGCAGTGGGCAGTGGTCCCTACTCTTTGTCCATGGAGTCCATCCGTGAGTTTGAGGTGATCACGAATGTATATGATGTAACGCAGGGACGCGCTGGCGGCGGCACCATCAGTGCCGTAACCAAATCGGGCACCAATACTTTTACAGGCAGCGTATTCGATTATTTCCGCGCCGACTTCCTCGCCAGCCCTTACGATATCCGGGGTAATAAGCGTACACAAAGCTTTACCACCAATCAATATGGTTTTAGTTTAGGTGGCCCCATCATCAAGGACAAGCTGCATTTCTTTACCGCTTTCGACAGGCAGGATGAATCACAACCCTTTTTTATCGCCGATATCCAGGACGATGATGATGCCAATTCATTGCGCATCAGCAAAGCCGCCCTCGACAATGTGATCGATATTGGCCGCCGCAAGTATGGATTGGGCAATGGCAAGCAGGTGGGAGAGTTTGGCAGAAAAACGGTTGCCAACACTTTCTTTGGCCGTCTTGACTGGCAAATTGATAAACGCAACCGGTTAACACTTCGCAATAACTACAGCGACTGGAAAAACCCGGTCAGCAATAGCGACAATAGCAGCATCAACCTCTATGAGGTATATGGTGATTTCAAATCCAGGGAAAACAGCTTGCTCTTGTCATTGCGCAGCCAGCTAAATTCAAATGTATTGAATGAACTGAAATTCCAATACCAGGTCACTACCCGCAATTATGTTCCCAACAGCGAGTTGCCATCCGCCAATATTCCCCGCGCAATTGTAACCGTACGTTCCCAATTGCCCAATGGCACCATGGGCAATACCACCGTACAGTTGGGTGGCCAGCGTTTTAACCCCGAAGACAACCTGGAGCGTCAATACCAATTGGTCAACACTACTTATCTTTCTAAAGGCAAGTACAACTTCACTTTTGGAACAGACAATACACTCACTTACCTCGATACCTATATATCCAATGAACAGAATGGCCGCTTTATCTTCAACAGTGTAGAAGAGTTTGACAACCTCAATCCTTCCCGCTATGCCCGCGAAGTACCCTTAAAAGGAAAACCATCTGTACAACAATGGGTATTGAATGCGTCTTTGTTTGGTCAGGTACAGTTTGAATTGCTGAAAGATGTAGATGCCGTATTTGGTGTACGCTACGATGTCACCAGCTATCTTACCAAAGGTGATTACAATGCCGTGGTAGACCAAGCCCTGGGATTGCGTACAGACAACAATGCAAGTGACTGGAACAATGTGCAGCCGCGTTTGCAACTGACCTGGGATGTAAAAGGCAATAAGAAAGACATCATCCGCTTGGGCGCTGGCATTTTCTCAGCCAACCCCATCACCTACGCACAGGTAAACAATATTCAGAACAGTGGAACGAAGGTAGCAGCCATTGATGTTACCCGCCCTTCATCAGGTACCAACCTGGTACCCAAGCCCAATTTCCCAAGCTATCGCAACGATCCTGCTACCGCACCAGGCCTCATTGAAGGTGTGCCCACAGTATCTACCATCAACCTGAACAATGCTGATCTGGAAGTGCCCAGTATTTTTAAAGCGAATATCAGCTACAATAAAATATTTGGCAACCGTTTCAGACTGGGCTTCAATGTTCAATATGCTCACACCTGGGACAACTATGTTTACCTCGACCGCAACCTGGTAGACCAGCCTTACTTCACACTGGCCAATGAAGCAGGCCGTGGTGTATTCGTACCCGCCAACACCATCACTACCGCAGGTATTACAGACAACGTAAAAGGAAGAAAAACACAACTGGTAGGCCGCACCCTTGAATTTACCAATGGCGCTAAGATCAACCAGCTGGCTGCCTTTATAGATGGTGAATACCGCTATTTCCGGGATGGCTATATTAACTTCAGCTATACCTATAACATTACGAAGGACAATACCTCTTACAATGGCAACGTAGCCAACACCTCTACCTTCCGCCCCATCAAATCAGACCCACGCAGCCTGAGTGAAATGGACTATTCTGATAACCAGTTCAGACATAAGGTAGTTGTTTATGGTGCTACCCCTACCTTCAAAGGGTTCTCTTTGAGCGGCCGCTTTACCGGCCTCGGAGGTTCACGTTACTCTTTAGTAGTAGATGCCGACATCAACGGCGACTTTGTGGGTGGCCCCGGCAACGACAATGACCTGGCTTTTGTATTTGACCCCAATGATCCCAAAACAGCAACAGCCATCCGTGAATCCATGCTCAAGGTTTTGGCCAATCCCAACAACCGGGCAAAGAAACATATCCAGGAATCACTGGGCAAAATTGCCAACAGGAATGGCGGAGAGAATCCTTTTACAGGCACCATTGATGTACGGCTGGCCAAAGACTTCAAATTGTACAAGACACATAAGCTCAGCCTGAGCGTGGATGTATTCAACTTTGCCAACCTGCTCAATAAGCAGTGGGGCGGCAATTACAACCTGGGCGCTCAGACCCTGCTGACAGTCAGCGGTTTCAACCAGGCTACCAAAGAATACCAATACCGGGTGAATGAGAATGTGGGTGTTACCACCAGGAATGGTACACCCTACCAGGTCCAGATCGGTGCACGCTACAGCTTCTAAAGCATAGAGGTGACATCTTCCCATTGAACAGAGGTGACACCTTTACCCTTGCCAAGCAAACGAAAGGTGTCACCTCTGTCTGAATACAAGTACGTTTTAGGATCCAATACCAGTCAAAAACATATCTATTAATACCACAATGTGCAAAAGTGCTCCTGCCTCCAGGGGCACTTTTCATATTGTGGTAACATAGGCTGACTAATTTGTGAATGAATCGTTAACTCATGGCACACCCCCGCGATAATGGTCTGTTTGCTTACCTGCAGTGGAAACACGATAGCCGCCTAGCGCAACATGTACTTGTAAAAAAATACAAGAAAGGCGCCTATATCTATGCGCCGCCCACGCGGATGAATTATGTATGCGAGATCATTTCAGGAGCGGTGAAGCTGGGTTGTTTTTCAGATAAGGAAGATGTGATCCATGAGCTACTGGAGCCGGGAGAGTACTTTGGCAATTTCAGGTATTTACCTGCCAAGCCATTTGCCGAACACAGCAGGACCATTGTAGCCAGTGAAGTAAGGCTGTATGAAATTGATTTCTTTAAAGATGTTATCAACAGAGACCCGATAGCCTCCGACTGGTTTATGGCAACCATCACTTCACGGTGGTTTAAAACCGAATGCCGCTTACAGGAAATCACTTCTTATGAACCCCGGCAACGCATACGCCGCTTATACCAGCAGCTTTCGAGACCCGTAATAGATGCTTATCAGCAGATCTACCAGCTCAACGAACTGGTTACCTTTAAAGAAATGGCCGATCTTACAGGCACCACCCGACAATTGGTAGCGCAGGAGCTCAAAACTTACTCCCTCAATGCTTAAGCTGCCCGTCAGGGAGTTTTCTTTTTAAACAGTCCCCATATCTGATCATGCCAGGAAATCAGGTTGCCGATGAGGAAATAATCTTTGAGGTTATTTTTTATACTGCTGCGCATGATGCGTACTACTACATCTTTTTCTACCTCTCCTACTTCTTTTACGCGGATTAGAAATTCCAGGGATATAAAGGCAAGCACAGCTCCAATTAAAAACAGGAAGTTCATATCATGCAGCGATACCAGGTGCAGCACCTTATTGACCGAAGGGCCTGCCCATTCAGCATTGACGACGAGCGAACGATCGGCAAAGTAATCCGCCAGTATACCACCTATCAGCGGAGCCACCGAAGAAAAAACGGCAGTAATAATGTTCTTGGTAGATAAGTAAACGATGGCATGCTCATTAGGCGCCAGCTTTAAACCGATATTGGTAAGCGATAGGTTGATGCCTGCAGTAGCAATACCCGTGAATATGTGGATGAAGACAAGCAGTCCCATATTGACCATGAAGCGGGAATAGATCCCCACAAAACACCAGGCAATAATACAAAGGATATATACCGGGGCAGCAATGGCCAGGATCGTCTTGTTGCTGTACCTGTCGGAAAAGCGGCCCCACATACGGATGGTGAAAATGCTGCACAATTGGCTTACTACTGTAAGGCCAATTACATAGGTCATGGAAAGGCCCAGGTGCTTGAGCATATAAACCGTAAAGAAAGGAATAGCGATGTTCAGGGCAAATACCCAGGCTGAATTGAACAGGAGTAATTTTCTGAAGTTACTGTCCTTCAATGGACGTTTAAACAGCTGGAATATATTCTCCCGGGCAAGCCAGGATTGTGGCTCGGGCACTTTCGACAGCACGAATGCACCACAAATACCAATAAGGCCCGCCACTATAAACATTACGGAATAAGTGGTAAGCTCGTAAAAAGGATAATTGTCTTTTACATAATCAATCACAAAGGCCAGGCAAAGGCTTAATACTACATTTAGAATCTGCATATAACTGCTTCTTCTGGAGAAATAAGTACCCAATTGGTTGCCGGGCACCAGGTCCTTCATCCAGGCATTCCAGCTTAAGCCTGCAATAGAAGCAAAGAGGTAATAAAAGAAGAGAAAAATGATCAGAAACTGTACCGAGCCTTTTGTAAAAAAAGGCAGCACGCCTATTACCACCAGCGGTATACGTGCCAGCAAGGCGCATACCACACTGATGGCGCGCCTGTTATTGTAACGCCGCACAAGCCAGATCGACAATAGCTGGAATATATTGGTAAAGGTGGGCCAGGCTGCGAGCAACCCGATCTGCAAATTGGATGCACCCAACAACAAGGCCATGGCTACGAGGAAGGCCCCGCCCGTAAGTGTCGTCATTGCTTCAGTGGCCAATCCTTCCGTGATCACCAGCCTTAAACCAGTTTGTACTTCCTGTTCAGTAAGCGATTGCTGCGGCCTTACATTCATAAGATAATATCCATTCAACTTTGACCAAAATAGGACTGCGGAAAGTCCCGGTATTCCACCCTGCACACACGACATCATCAATTCAATAACAATGCCGTATAAAATATTCCAGGTTTTGTTGCAAAATAAATGCCCGCCTTTTCAACTTCATTCATCCTGCAACAAGCAGTAAGCAGAACAAATTTATGCAATCGTATGCCTAAGTGCGTCGTTCATTGGTTCATACTCTTTGCATAATAAGCTTGTTGGATTATTCCGTTTTTTTGATTTACCTTGGATGAACGATTCCAACTTACTGCATTGCCCAACCATATGGATTACAAAGTATTTGACGACGAGATACTGCTTAAACTGCTTAAGACAGGTGACGGAGCTGCCCTGGAGGAGATCTATAAAAGGTACAGCGAGGCTGTATTTTTGGCCGCCTTCAGAAAGGTACGCTCAAAGGAAGTAGCAGAAGAACTTGTTCAAAACCTGTTCATTAGCTTATGGACAAAAAGAGAGCAAGCCCACATTGAAAAACTGGAAGCCTACCTTCATACCGCTGTTCGCTACCAGGTAATTGACTATATCAGGTCAAAGATCCTCCGGGAACGTTACTCCCAGTTTGCCAAAGAACAATTGAATGTTGACGAAAACGCCTCCGAATCAAAGCTCTTGTTACAAGAGCTAAGTATCGCTATAGACAATACCATCAAAAGACTCCCCCAAAAAACCCAGGAGATCTTCCGGCTCAGCCGTTATGAACACCGCTCCGTAAAGGAGATCGCCCAGTATATGAACCTTTCCGAAAAAGCTGTTCAATACCATGTAACCCAATCACTTAAATTCATGCGCCTACACCTGCGCGACTTTATCCTCATGAGCACCTCAATGGGTGCTTTTACACGTTTTTTGTTGGATGTACAGTAGAAAGAGCTAACACCTGGTAGCTTCCAGCTTTTTTCTTATTTCTTTTAGGGTACCGCTTCACTTAACCGACAGATAGCTAAGTCCTTCCACCGAAGACGGATTTAACTATCTCCCATGAACCGAAGAGCCTTTTATGATTTACTACAGCGGTATTCAGACGGCACCTGCACCGACGAAGAAAAAAAGTTGGTGGAGCAGTGGTATGAATTGTTGGATGATGACCATGAAGCCGCTGTTAGTGACGAAGAAATAAAATCAACCGTAGACCGGCTATGGCCCGTTATCAAGGAAAAAACACTCCCACAACCTGTCCAGCCTGTTCCTGAAAAGCGGGTAAGACGCATACCAGTTTATGTACGCTGGATAAGTGCAGCGGCCGTTTTAGCGGCCATATCTGTCAGTAGTTACTGGTTTACCAGCAACGCAGGCTTTCCCTCCTTCCAGGAAGACATTGTCCGGGAAGATTTAACACGCACCATTAACCAACTGTCTACCCCCGATACCCTTTACCTGCCCGACAAGAGCATGGTGATCCTGGAGCCTGGCGCCAAACTCTACTATCCCGACAGTTTTGCCCTGACAAAAAGAGAAGTATACCTCGAAGGCAATGCTTTTTTTAAGGTAACCAAGAACGCCAAATCGCCCTTCTATGTGTACAGCAACAATATCGTTACACAGGTATTGGGCACCAGTTTTTTTGTAAAGACGAATACAGTCACCCAGGATGTGGAAGTATCCGTGCGCACTGGCAAAGTAGCAGTCTATGAAAATGAATCCCAGGCCAACAGCAGTAAGCGAACGGAAGAATCAACAGGTGTGATCTTAAAGCCTAATCAGAAGGTGATCTACAACCGCAATGATGGCCATTTCAGGACTACCCTGATAGATGCACCCTTACCATTGTTACCCAATAGCCAGCAGGAGGAAATGGTGACCGAGTTGAATTTTGTATTTGAAGAAACACCTATCTCCAGGGTATTATCATTCCTGGAAGAAGCCTATCATATTGAGATCATTACAGAAAACGACAACCTGGGCAAGAGCCTGTTCTCGGGTGATATCAAAGGACAAAACCTGTACGATCAGCTGGAGATCATTTGCCAGTCAATTCAAGCCACTTATGAAGTACGTGGCACCCGGATACTTGTAAAAGGAGATGCAGATAACTAAACGGCTAATATTTAAAACCTATCACTCACCAAAACTAAGCGTATATGAAACTCCTACACTACATAACATAACCCAACCAAACACCACCAAAAACAAAAGCTGACAATGCTACCAACATTGCCAGCCGGGCATCCCGCAGTTAGCGGGATACATTATTGTACGTGCCTTGAAATTCAGCGAACAATAACAATCAAATTTATGAAAAAACAACGACTTGTTGCCTTAACTGCCATTGCAATGAGAATAGCGTTCATACAGATTTTCCTGGTCTTTTTTCTGACTTCCATGGCTTACGACCACCATGCTGATGCTCAGGGGATAATGGACAAAGTAGTAACCTTGTCTGTTGACAAAGGACAACTGAAAGATGTATTCAATTCCTTGAAAACCCAAACAGGAGCGCGGTTTGTGTTCAGCTCCAAAACGATTGAAGCCAACCGCAAGGTTTCCATCAAAGCAAGAGACAAAAAGCTGAGTGATGTGCTGGAAGAGCTATTAGCTCCTTTTGGCATCAATTATAAAATGGTCAAAGACCGCATTGTTTTATACAGACCCAAATCCCTGAGTTCCACTTTTGGCGGAATGCTGGAAGACCAGGAACTGTTGGTGAGCATTGTATCGGCCGACAAAGAGGTGAAGGGACAGGTAACAGATGACAAGGGAAGCCCTTTGCCAGGCGTAAGTGTGGTAGTAAAAGGAACCGTGAAGGGCGTCAATACCGATGCCACCGGCTCCTTCACCATCAAAGTACCCGATGACCAAAGCATATTGGTGGTCTCTTATATAGGTTACCAGCCACAGGAAGTAGATATTACGGGCAAGGCTACGGTGACCATTGCGATGGTACCCGTTGCCGGCCAGCTGAGTGATGTGGTCGTAGTGGGATATGGTACCCAGAAAAGGGTTACTGTAACCGGCGCCGTTGCCCAGATCAAAGGATCTGAGCTGGCTAAATCACCCACTGTGAATCTGTCGAATGCTTTGGCAGGTCGTTTACCAGGTGTTACAGCCATACAAGCCACGGGCGAGCCTGGCTATGACGGATCTACTATCCGTATTCGTGGTTCCAATACCCCCAATAACAGTGGCGCCCTGATCGTAATCGACGGTGTGCCCGATCGTGCTGGTGGCCTGGAACGTTTGAACCCCGCAGACATTGAAAGCATGTCTGTTTTGAAAGATGCGGCAGCGGCCATCTATGGTTCCCGCGGCGGTAATGGCGTAATCCTCATCACCACCAAACGTGGTAAAACCGGTAAACCAGTGCTTTCTTACGACTTCAACCAGGGTTGGTCACAAGCTACCCGTATTCCCAAAATGGCCAATGCGGTCGATTATGCCAACCTCATCAATGAGTCAGTATTATTTGAGAATGTGCCGGCCAGCCAGTGGGCAGCAGGATGGAAAGCATTAAAAGAAACCGGAACCTATACTCCTACTGGCTCAACTACCCCGGTGAATGCAACGTATTCACCAGATGCCATTAAAAAACACGGCGATGGTTCTGATCTCTGGAAATACCCCAATACCGACTGGTTTGGCACTACTTTAAAAGAGTGGTCGCCACAATCCAGACACAACCTGCAAATATCAGGTGGTACCGAAACCGTTAAATACCTGGCATCTATAGGTTATAACAACCAGGATGGCTATTATAAAAACTCCGCTACGGGTTATAAGCAGTATGATATGCGCCTTAACCTCGATGCTAAAGTCAACAAATACATCAGTACCAGCATTGGCCTCACAGCCCGCGAAGAGTCACGCTTTTTCCCTACCAAGGGCGCCGGCACCATCTTCCGGATGCTGATGCGCGGCAAACCAACAGAACCTGAGGTTTGGCCCAATGGCTTACCAGGACCTGATATTGAGAATGGAGAAAACCCAATAGTGATCACCACCAATGCAACCGGCTACGACAAGGACAAAAGAGACTATTTCCAAAGCAATGGAAAGGTGGAGGTCATAATTCCGGGCGTCACCGGATTGAAAATAACCGGCTTTGCCTCACTGGACAAATACACCAAGCGTACAAAAAGGTGGGAAACACCCTGGTACCTGTACAATTGGGACAAAAAATCATACGAAGCAGATGGTGTGACGCCTAAGCTCGATAAATTCCTTCGCTCCACCTTTACCGACCCCCGGCTATCGGAATCACAGGAAGAGCAATTAAATATCAACCTGAGCGCCTTTCTTAACTACGACAAAACTTTTGGCTCCCATACGGTTAATTTCCTCGCTGCTGTAACAAGGGAAACGATCAACAACCAAAGCTTCAACGCCTTCAGAAGGAATTATATCTCTCCTTCTATTGACCAATTGTTTGCAGGTGGCGATCCCCAGAAAGACAACAATGGTGGCGCTTTCGAACGCGCCCGCCTGAGTTATTTCGGCCGTGTTAATTACAACTTCCAGGAAAAATACCTCGCAGAGTTCCTGTGGCGCTATGACGGTTCCTATATGTTCCCGAAAGACTCCCGTTGGGGATTCTTCCCGGGCATATTGGTGGGCTGGAGAATTTCTGAAGAAAACTTCATGAAGCAATTCTCTTTCATAGACAACCTGAAACTGCGTGGTTCTTATGGCCAGATGGGTAATGACAATATCTTCTTCAATGGTGTACTGCAGGAATACAAATATCTCTCCGTGTATGAATTCAATACCTATGTAGCTGGCAACAGCGTATTGAAGACCCTCCGTGAAAGTGGCGTACCCAATCCCGATTATACCTGGGAAGTAGCCAACAATGCAAACGTAGGCCTTGAAGGCTCCCTGTTGCAAAACAAGCTGTCATTTGAACTGGATTATTTCTATAACGTAAGAAGCAAGATCCTGATGGCCAACGAAGGACAGGTACCCGCTTCTGCCGGTATGGAACTGCCTCCACAGAACCTGGGTAAGGTAAAGAACAATGGATTTGAATTTTTATTGAGCTACAGCGATAAAATTGGTAAAGACTTCAAATATACCGTTAGCATTAATGGTGGATATGCCAAAAATACCGTGGTAAAACTGCCTGAAACACCTGGACTGAAACCTTATCAGTTATCCAAGGGCCATACTTTCGGCACCAACGGTGTCGCTTTCCTTGTGTATGAATACGACGGTGTATTCAAAGACCAGGCAGAGGTAGACAAGAATACGATTAATTATAGTGCAGCTACCACCGCCAAACTTCGTCCGGGAGATATGAAATTCAGGGATGTGGATGGCAATGGCAAGATCGATGGTGATGACCGCGTAAGGCTCGATAAGAACCGCGATCCGCTGTTTACAGGCGGTATGAATATCAACCTGCAGTATAAAGGTTTTGACGCTACCATCCTGTTCCAGGGCGCCGCTGGCGGCTTGCTGTTCTTCGGAACAGAGTCAGGCACCATCGGCAACTACCTGCAATATTCTTATGATCATCGCTGGAGTGTAGAAAACCCCAGCAGCACCGATCCACGCCTGGCCAACCGTGGCAATACGTATTATGCAAGTGGTGCGTTTGGCGCCAATACCTATTGGTTGAGAAGCAGTAACTACCTCCGTCTGAAGAACGTGGAGATAGGATACAATATGGCCAATAAGATCAGTCAAAAAGTAGGTATCAGTAACCTGCGCTTGTATGTGAATGGTATCAACCTGGTTACCTGGGACAAAATGAAAATATGGGATCCGGAGTCCACCAGTGGCAGCGGTCAATATTATCCCCAGGCAAGAATTATCAACGTTGGTGCAAGAGTAACCTTTTAAAACTGAACAAGATGAAGAAATTGCTTTTATACATTTCCATTCCCCTTTTCGCCGGCAGCCTGCTTACTGCCTGCAAACAGGAGTTTCTCGATACAAAACCGCTTGATAAAGTTTCTTCAGCCGATGCCTGGAAAGATGCCGCACTGGCCGAAGCATTTATTACCGGTTTATATTCAGGGCTGGGCCAGGGTGGTTTTGATGAACAGATGCTGGCCTCGCTTACCGACGAAGCGGTGTTTACCCATCCGGGCAGGGGTATTAACGTGGTCAATGAAGGAACGCTCAACCCTTCCAACATTGGATGGGTAAATGTTAACTATCGCTGGGGTAAGGATGCTGGCAAAAACGATATGTATGGCAGGATAAGACATGCTAACCTGGCGCTGGAAAACCTGCGTACCGCCACTTTTGAAGACGTAGGCGGACTCAAGAAACGCTTACAGGGCGAAACGCATTTTATGCGCGCTTTTTATTATCACCAGTTGGTACGTTATTATGGCGCAGTACCCATTATTGATAAGTCCTATGGCTTGAATGTAGACTATTCCATAGCCCGCAACACCTGGGATGAATGCGTAAACTTTATCATCAAGGATTGCGACAGCGCTATCACAGAATTAAAAGACCTGACCCTCCCTGCCGGTAAAGCCAATGAATTGGCCGCAATGGCATTAAAGGCGCGTATGCTCCTCTATGCGGCCAGCGACCTGCATGATTTACCTACTGCCAAGGCAAAATCGACGGTTATTGCCGCCTTTGCCAAACCCGAATTGTTGGGATATTTGAGCGGCGACCGCAATGCCCGCTGGACAGCAGCCAAAGCGGCGGCTAAAGCAATTATGGATAAAGCTGCCAGCAAAGGTTACAAGCTCGACCTGATCGCACCCGTGTCGAAAGATGATGGCAGGAAAAATTATATATCCCTGGCCATGGGTGGTGGCAGTAAAGGTCCGGGCGTGGATGAATCGGCCAAAAACGAGATATTGTTCGGACGCTATTTTACATTGGCCAAAGAAGAAGGCGGCATGCAGATCGGATTGTATAATGGCCCCAATGGCTACCACAACTGGGCAGGCAATGCCCCCATCCAGGCGCTGGTGGATGATTATGAGTATATGGATGCTACCAATGGACCAGAGAAGTTCAACTGGAATGATCCCGAACACAAGGCAGATCCTTACGGAAGCCGCGACCCCCGTTTTTATGCTACTATTTTGTATGATGGTGCAGACTGGAAGCCCCGCGATAAAGTATCGGGTAATGTAGACCCTGCCAGCCAGATACAGAGTGGCCGGTATGATGCAGGCGGCGGCACACTCGCTTCAGGCCTCGACACAAGGGCCAGCAGCATTGAAAACTGGAATGGAAGCTGGACTGGTTATTACTTCCGGAAGTTTACCGATCCCGATCCCGCCATTGCAGACAATAACACCCGGCAAACAATTCCCTGGCCATTCTTCCGGTATACTGAGATTGTCTTTAATTATATAGAAGCCT
Organism: uncultured Paraflavitalea sp.; assembly: GCA_966211765.1. Lineage (GTDB taxonomy): Bacteria > Bacteroidota > Bacteroidia > Chitinophagales > Chitinophagaceae > Paraflavitalea. The sequence continues at coordinate 38,446 of CBIHOV010000031.1, read as the reverse complement.
GTATAGAATTGGGAGAAGAAACAGAAGCAAGGAACTGGCTTAGCAAGATCCGTTTCCGTTCCGGCATGCCCGCTGTCACAGAAACCGGCGCGGCACTGAAAGACCGCTACCGGAATGAAAGAAGGATAGAAATGGCTTTTGAGGACCAACGTTATCATGATGCACGACGCTGGATGATCGCTCCCACTACCCTCGGCAGAAAGATCCAGTATATCGATGTAGTAGGAATGTTGAAGCCCGGAGCTACCCCTGCCACACCTTACAAATACGATAAAACAAAGTACAATTACACCTATACCCCCATTGAAGTAAATTCACTGGAAAGCCGCAAATGGGATGATAAGATGTATTTCAGGCCTATACCAATAGATGAGATGAATACCAATCTCAAATTGGTTCAGAATCCAGGTTATTGATCGATTACCATGACCTTTTCCATACAGCAAGCCAATTTTCGTTTGGTGTTTTAGTTTTCGTTTACGTACAGTCAGGTCGCTTTACAGCGACCGGACTTATTTTAGAAAAACTGCCTATTATTTGATTTTAAAACGTATATTAATTTATTAAAATAGACAGCTTTTCACTTAACCAACTCTAACCGGGCCGGCATCATTGCCGCCCTGCTCATGGCAATGGCCAGTTGTCAGCCCTCTGCAACTTCCAACAATGCCGACCCAGATACTGCTCCCCTGTTTACTTTAGTAACACCGGAAGAATCAGGTGTGAGCTTCAGCAACACACTGACAGAAGGACTCAATACGAATGTATTGATGTATGAATATTTTTACAATGGTGGTGGTGTAGCTGCCGGCGATGTGAATGGAGATGGGTTGACCGATCTCTATTTCACCGGCAATATGACCGATAATAAATTGTACCTCAACAAAGGAAAACTGGTATTTGAAGATATTACCAACGATGCGGGCGTAGGCGGCAGAATGGGACCCTGGAAAACAGGCGTAACAACTGCCGATGTGAATGGCGATGGCAAACTGGATATTTATGTATGTTATTCCGGACAGGTGCGGGCAGAGAAAAGAAGGAATGAGCTGTTTATCAATGAAGGCAACGATGCGCAGGGAAAACCTCATTTCAGTGAGCAAGCTGTGCAATATGGATTGGCAGATACAGCGTATAGTACACAGGGATACTTCTTTGATTATGACCGCGACGGAGACCTGGATATGTTCCTGCTAAACCACAATCCCAACTCACTGCCCGTACTGGATGAAGCAAGAACCTCCGTGTTATTGCGGGCAGAAGACCCGGCTACGGGTGTGCGGCTTTTCCAAAACGATCAAAACCATTTTACCGATATAACACGCAAAGCGGGACTAAGCAGTTCTTCACTCACTTACGGACTGGGCGCTGGCATTGCCGACATCAATGGAGATGGCTGGGAAGATATTTATGTATCCAATGATTATGCCGTACCAGACTATTTATACATCAACAACGGCAATGGCACATTTACCGACAAACTGGGCAGCAGTGTAGGCCATAACAGCCAGTTCTCCATGGGCAATGATATTGCGGATGTAAACAACGATGGCCTTCCTGATATTTATACCCTTGATATGCTGCCGGAAGACAATCGCCGGCAGAAATTACTCTTTGCCCCCGACAACTACGAAAAGTTTGAACTGAATATCCGCTCAGGATTCCACTACCAGTACATGCGCAATATGCTGCAGTTGAATAACGGAACCACTCCCTCCCCTTCAGGGGCAGGCCGGGGAGGGGCAAATGTGTCCTTCAGTGAAGCGGGACAACTGGCAGGCGTATCGAATACCGACTGGAGTTGGGCGCCGCTATTGGCAGATTATGACAATGACGGATGGAAGGACCTGTTTGTATCCAACGGTTACCTGCGCGATTTTACCAATATGGATTTCATGAAGTACATGAATGACTATGTACAAAGCAAGGGAAGGTTAAAAAGAGAAGATGTACTCGACCTGGTGCAAAAGATACCAGCCTCCAATATAGTCAGCTATCTTTTTTCCAATAATGGCGATGGCAGTTTCAGCAACAAGACCCGGCAGTGGGGCATCCAACGAACTTCCAACAGCAATGGAGCCGCCTACGCAGACCTGGACAATGATGGCGATCTCGACCTGGTGGTTAACAATATCAATGAGCCGGCCTTTATTTACCGCAATGAAAGCAATGGCAGGCAACATTACCTCCAAATAAAACTACAGGGGGCAGGGGGCAATACACAAGGCATTGGCGCGAAACTGATCCTGTACAACAAAGGTCAGCAACAATACCTGGAACAAATGCCTTCCCGTGGTTACTTATCCACCGTATCGCCCGTATTGCATGCCGGGCTGGGCGATGCTGACCGCATAGACTCCCTCCGCATTGTTTGGCTGGGAGGCAAAGAACAGGTGTTGAGGAATATGAAAGCCAACCAGGTGCTTACCCTCCAGGAAAAGGAGGCTGCCGGTCAATACCGACACCCGGCCTTGGCTGCTCCTTTATTTAAAGAAGTTCCCTCCCCTGTTAAGCACACTTATACGACCAATACTATCAATGATTTTAAAAGACAACCGCTGCTGTTGAACCCCCTCTCTTTCAGCGGGCCTTGCCTGGTGAAAGGCGATGTGAATGGGGATGGACTGGAAGATGTGTATGCAGGTGGTGGCAGCGGACAGGCCGCCGTTCTCTATTTGCAACAAAAGGGCGGTCATTTTGTGGCCAGCCCGCAGGCAGCATTTGAAGCTGATAAAGCCAGTGAAGATGCTGACGCTGCTTTCCTGGATGCCAATGGCGATGGACAGCTGGATATCTATGTAGCCAGTGGAGGTTACCATAATTATACGCCGGAGGATGCCTTGCTGCAGGACCGGCTCTACCTCAACAATGGCAAAGGAGGTTTCACTAAAAGTACCGGTGCATTGCCTGCTATGCTGGCAAGTAAAAGCTGTGTGCGTGTGAATGATGTGAACAGCGATGGCTTTCCCGACCTCTTTGTAGGCAGCCGCGTGATACCGGCCAGGTATCCGGAAATACCGGCCAGTTATTTATTGATCAATGATGGCAAGGGACATTTCACCGATCAGATCAATGCCCTGGCGCCAGCCTTACAAAAGGCAGGCATGGTAACCGATGCCGCCTGGATAGACCTCAATGGGGATCAAAAGAAAGACCTGGTCGTTATTGGCGAATGGATGCCCGTACAGATATTTGTGCAGCACAACAATAAACTGGAAGTGTCTACCCGGCAATATTTTGACAAGGATTATGCGGGCTGGTGGAACCGGCTTACTGTGGGCGATTTCAATAAAGATGGAAAGCCTGATCTGGTGATCGGCAACCTGGGGTTGAACACCCAATGCCGGGCCAGCGAGCAGGAGCCTGCCACACTCTATTACAAAGACTTTGATGACAATGGTTCTATAGATCCTGTTTTCTGTTTTTATATTCAGGGTAAAAGTTATCCTTATGTAACGCGTGATGAGCTGCTGGATCAGATGAGCATGATGCGTACCCGTTTTGCCGATTATAAAAGCTATGCCGATGCTACCATCGAAAGCATCTTCAGCAAAGAAGAATTGGCGGGCGTTAAGAACCTGCAGGCCAACTATCTGGCCACGGCCTATTTTGAAAGCGGGGCGAACGGTAAGTTTCAATTACGATCATTGCCTTTGCAAGCACAGCTCTCGCCCGTGTATACCATCACCCGGCTCGATTACAATAAGGATGGTGCGGATGACCTGCTGTTGTGTGGCAATATCAACCATGCCCGTTTGCGGTTTGGAAAGTATGATGCCAATTTTGGGGTGCTGCTGCGTGGAGATGGCAAGGGTCATTTCACCTATACACCTCAGCAGGCATCGGGCTTTCATTTGTCGGGTGATGTACGGAGCGTACTTTCCTTTGACAAAACACTGCTATTCGGCATCAATCAACAATCCATCAAAGCCTATACAATCCAGTAAGCATGCGTATTATCTATAAAACAATAGCCGTTCTATTGATTACTTTCAGTGGCTGCCGGCAGGCGCCGAAACCATTGCCGGCTTTTACCACGGGTGATATCAGTCAGGTGATGACGAGAATGACCGAGGTAATGATCCATGATATTACCAATCCGCCATTGGCGGCCCGCTTCTTTTCTTATGCCTGCTTGTCGGGGTACGAAGTGCTGGCGCAGAATGATTCTGCTGTCACGGGTCTACACGGCTTACTGAATGGTTATCCAGAGATAAAGAAACCCGATTCACTGGAAGGGTACCATTTGCAGTTGAGTGCTTTGCTGGCGATGATGGAAACCGCGAAGAAGATGCAACCTTCGGGTAAGATGATCGGCGAGTATGAGCAGCGCTTGATGGATTCCTGTAAGAAAATTGGTTTTCCGGAGGAGGTAGTGGAGAAGTCCCTGGGCTATGCTGCCTGGGTAAGCAAAAAGATACTGGCTTATGCCAAGGCCGACCGTTATAACCGCATCAGCAATTATCCCCGCTATACGCCGCTGAATAAGCCGGGCTGCTGGTATCCTACCGCGCCAGCCTATATGCCGGCTGTGGAGCCTTATTTCAATACCGTGAGGCCTTTTACGTTGGATTCAGCATCCCAGTTCATACCGGCACGCCCGGTAGCTTTTGCTACCGATAAGAATGCTGAGTTCTACCGGTTGATGATGCGCAATTATACCGTCACGAAAGAGATGCCCATGGAATACCGTGTGATTGCTGCTTTCTGGGATTGCAATCCTTTTGCCGTGCAAGATGACGGGCACCTGATACTCGGATTGAAAAAGATCTCGCCCGGCGCGCATTGGCTGGGTATTACTGGTATTGCTTGTCAACAGGCAAAGAAGGGTTTTGCGGAAAGTCTGCAAATACATACCATGGTATCGATGGGATTGATGGATGCCTTTATCACTTGCTGGGATGAAAAGTTCAGGAGTAACCGCATCCGTCCGGAGTCGGCTATCCGCCAATTGGTCGATCCCCACTGGCAGCCGCTGTTGCAAACACCTCCTTTTCCGGAATACCTGAGCGGTCATTCCGTGATCTCTGCTGCTTCGGCCACCATCCTCTCCCATTATTTTGGCAACCAGTTTGCCTACAAAGACAGCGTGGAAGTATCTTATGGATTGCCAGCGCGCAGCTTTACTTCATTCCGCCAGGCTGCTGAAGAAGCGGCCATCAGCCGTTTTTACGGCGGCATTCATTTCATGGATGCTATTGAGCAGGGAATGGTGCAGGGAAATAAGGTGGGTGATCAGTTGGTGAGGAAGGTAGCGGGGAAGGGGCAAGTGGCGGGGCGGTAAGGATATCAAAACATGCAATTTGCAAGTTTGACTTGCAAATTGCACATTTTATATCAAACAATCTCGTTGCTTTGCAGTTATTGTCTCGCCCACATAGGTTTCTGCTGTAGGATTTTTTTGTAGATAGGACAAGTTTCAGCATGCGCTCCTGGCAAATAACCAATGCTCATCAGAAATTCATTTACGATTTCACCGCCTGTAAAACGGAATGTCTTCTTAAATAATTTTACCCATTCTTCTTTGGTTTTCGGGTGATGGTGTTTCAGCCATTTTTCAAATGAGCCGTATTCTTTTTGCAAAGCAAGAATTGCTTTTGCGTTTTCAATGGCTGCATTTATTTTCAGTTTGTTGCGGATGATTCCTGCGTCAGCCAGCAGCCGCTCCCTGTCATTCTCTGTATATGCGGCCACCTTTTTGATATTGAAATTGCTGTAAGCCTTTATGAAAGATTGCTCTTTTTTCAGAATCGTTTCCCAACTCAATCCAGCCTGATTGATTTCTAAGATCAACCTTCCAAACAATTCATTGTCATCATGAATCGGAAAACCATAGAGCTTGTCATGATAGCATTTGTGCAGCAACTTTTTTTCTCCAGGCTGCATGGTTTCTATGGCTGCGCAATAAGACATGATGTACCTATTTTCTTTGTGGTAAAAAAGGAATGGCTAAAATAGCCATTCCTGCCTAACCTGTAATTTTCAATGACTGTATTAATTCATCAGCTAATTGTAAATGATACGTCATCACAATTGGACTTCCGGGAAATTCTCCTGAAACTTCTGCCTTCAAAAGGCTTTCGTTCTCCTTTTCTTCAAAGCCCACAGGGTTCATTACGGCTTTGTATCGCTTATTTGCATCATCAATCCAATGTTCTATCTCTTTTCTTCCAGTGTGGGTTTTTCCCTCATCAAGCACCACGGCTATTTCGGAAAAACAATCTGCATAGGCTGTACTATCAAAATCGTTTTGTGCCTTTACTAAGTTGGATACTACCTTAGGTAAGTTCATTTTGTAAACTTTTAAATAGTGATTAGATGGTTGGTACGGTGCCGCCATCAATAACATACTCCGTTCCTGTCAAATAAGCGGCTCTTGGCGAAACCAAAAAGCCAACCAATTCGGCTACTTCTTCCGGTTCGGCGGGCCTGCCATAAGGTATTCCACCCAATGCATCCATGACGCTTTGCTGAGCTTCTTCTACGGTACTATTTGCATTTCTTGCAATCTCGCCCAACCAGGCTATCGATGCTGTTGTATTTATCCATCCTGGCGAAACGGTCAGCACCCGAACACCTTTTGGGGAGACTTCGTTGGATAAGCTTTTGCTGTAATTTCTTAAGCCAGCTTTCGCAGCGGCATAAGGTAAAGTGGAATCATACAAAGGCAATTTGCCCTGAATGGACGCAATGTGAATAATGACACCGCTTTTTCGTTCGATCATTTGCGGTAAAAATCCTCTGTCCAGTCGAACCGGAGCAAGCAGGTTGGCTTGCAGCGTTGATATCCAGTCTTCGTCTGTTAACGAGGCGAAACCACCGGCGGGTGTTGTTGAAGAACCAAGGTTGTTCACAAGAATATCCAGCCTTCCATAAGTCGATAACACCTCGCTGACTACTTTTGCTGTTCCTTCCGCCTTGCTTAAATCGGCAGCAATAAAATGCAGTTGGCTGCTTTCTTTTTCCGGGGCGTTTCTGGCCGTAATAACCACCGTTGCGCCAGCCTGTACCAGCCTTTCTGCAATAGCTCTTCCGGCGCCTTTTGTACCACCGGTTACCAAGGTAATCTTGCCTGATAACTCATCGTTGAAATTGAACTGTTCCATTGTTTTTGTCCTGTTTTAAAAATTGATAATAGGGCAAAATTGAGACGTAAAGGATGATAGAACAAGTACGGAGTTACGATTCACATAGGGATAAATTTATCCCCTATTGCAGAAAATGAGACATATGTATAACTTTGCAACATGTACGAAAGAAAGACATCACCCAACCTGAATTGCGGACTTGATTTGATTGGCGAAGTGCTTTACGGCAAATGGAAAATCCGTTTATTATGGTTTATTGATCAGGGCCACAAACGCCCCAGCGAATTACAACGAAAAATCCCTGATGCCACAAGGCGTGTGTTGAATATGCAATTGCAAGAATTAGAAGCCCACGAATTAGTTACGAGAAAAATCTATCCTGTTGTGCCACCGAAAGTAGAGTACAGCCTTACCGAATTTGGTAAAACATTGATCCCTGTGATTGGCGCACTTGGGCAATGGGGTGATGCACACCAAGACCGTTTGCGGGATTTGATTTTGAAACGGGCTGTAAATTCTGCTGTGGACTAAAGTCAAACTGCACCTTTGGCCGTACATCAGCCACCCTTGGCTTCCCACAGCAGGAGCCACCCGTTCCTTATGGTTCTGTCATGCTGTCATTCCGGAAGATCGGCAAAAGCCTCTAAATCAAGCACTAACTGGTTCAAAAACTGTCCAGTTGGGGGACGCTATCGTTCTCCTAACTCGATAAGAGCAATCAGGTCATGCAAAATTTGATTTAATAATGATCCCGGTAGCACTACGAATAACAAAAAACCTATCTCGGACAGGGTTTTATTTTTACTTTTAATAAGAACATTCTAATGTCACTTCCTCAAAAGAAAAGAGGCTTCAGAAAAATTGTCATTGACGGTAAAGAATTTAACTGGCGGTTTAATGCTCTAATCGAAGTGTGTCCTGCTTCCAACAAGGCTAACAAATTAATCGTGGATATTGGCTGGGTTGATCCTTTCCTGCATATGAATGAAAAATTAACCTCGACCCTTGATTATGATCCTGGGATAATATCTCCTGCATTTATTAGAAAGGCGATTGAATTTGCACTGATTCATAACTGGGACATAACAGAAAAAACACGGCTTACAAAAGTTATCTACAGAGATAACCAATTCGATATTGTTTTGCCTACTTAATTGTTGCCAATACTATATTTACCCAGCTGGCAAGGATGCAGGGTGGGCTTTACACTATAGTGTCCTTCCCGCAGGGCGGGAAAAGTAATGCCAGGATAAGAAACCCTCATCGTTGGATATAATCTGTCCACTGTCCATTTAACACCTTTTCCCTCAAAAAGCAAATCCGGAAGCAAGCTGACTGATCCCAAACCCATTTTCCTGTCCTTCACCTTTACCATATCTCCCGGTATGTTATTCCCAGTTCAATCCATAGTTAAGCCGACCAGAAGCCATACAAAAGTCGCATTTTCATAAAAACTGACATCTCCAAGGCAGCATCATCCTCACAATTAAAACATAATCAATAATTTAAAAGAACGTCTCCCTTCAGCTTCCCACCTAAACCCTTAGTACCTCTGGTCAACCGAGGCTACCGCCAAATCCATTTAAGCCCAGAATAAGAGACACACTTCACGTGTCACTTCTCTCCCCATTCAAAGCAACCTTCTCCAACACCTTCTTCTCCCGTATCTCCCAACGGGAGCTTCCCAGCATGATGCTTAGTCGTTCCGTACCGCACCCGAATAAAAGGCGCACTTTTATAAATATAGAAAGCCGGTAAAGTGCCCGATCACGCCTATTTCAATAATACATGATTAATACTCTATCTCATTAAAGGATCAAAGCCCCTTCATTAACCTCCATTCCCCAGCCAATCCTTAGTCCAGCAATCTGCAATATCCGTAAGATCCCTTAATCAGCGATCCACTAAAACAGGTCATAACAGGACATAACCGGTCATTATAGGTCATCTCAGTCACCAGTATCCCAAAATCAAATATTCATTAGTAATTTTGATCTGTAAAAACAAACCGTCATGGCCAAACAATGTGGACCTATATTTCTGGAGTGCACCTGGGACGACCTTACCTTCTACAAGATGGATGGGAAGTACTATGTGCGTAAGAAAAGCCGCCTCACCCGTGAAAAGGTCCTCAAACACCATACTTTCGCTAAAACAAGGTTCTATGCCGACCGGCTGGTAATAGCTTCTAAGATTGCCTCCTCCATCTACAGCGACCTGCCAACCGACTGGCGCCAGTTCTGGATGTTCCGCGACTTCACCGGCGAAGCCATGACCATGCTTGATAATGACCTGACACCCCAGGAAGCCTACAACTATCTCTGGCATACTTACGTGGAATATTGGGTCCTCTACCAACAAACCACCGGTATCAAACTGAAAACAGGCCGCAAGGCACAGCCTGTAAGGGCGCCCAAGACTTACAAGACAAGGCTTAAGCACCGCACAGAGAATCCCAAGTGCCGGCGCTATCGCAAGCTCATTGTCCGCAATCACTGGCATAGCAGCTACGACAACTCCGCCGAAGTGCTGGAAAAGGAACGCAAACGCATAGCCCGCGAAGAACACCTTGCCTGGATAGAAGAGCAACGCCTCAAAGGCCGCTGGAAGGAACAAGAAGAACGCTGGCGCAAAATAGAGGCCGCCCAATTAAAGCCACCCCGCAAACGCGTAGCATAATATCACGGACTCCTGGGGAATTAGTAAAAACTGAAGGCAGCTTCTCATTTTATGAATGCGATTGAACAGGGAATGATGCAGGGGAATGAGATGGGAACCAATTGGTAAGGAAGGCCCCTCCACTAACTTTAAGAACCGTTTTTCTTACTTGTGCTTTCCTATTTCTTCGCCTTTGTAAACGTAAACTCCGCATTAACAGCAGGCCATGCGTTAGGCACCATGCCCCGAAATACCGAAGAATCTGCTGAATAGCTATACACAAAACCACCCAGCCCATTGCTCCAGGTACCATTCTGGCTGATCTTATAGGAGGTTACACATTTGGAAAAGAAAGTAAGATACCTTGCCATCTCGGCCCCGCCGAGATCGTCGAAAAGAATAGGATACATAACCCATAAAGATGAACCAGCTATATACACAGTACTGTTCATAGGATACAGTATCCACATATTCTTTAGTCCTGGATGCGATAAATTATTGGTATATACTAACAATCCAAAACGCCCATAAACACTTCCGTCTTTATTATAACTGGTCTGATCAATCTGTGAGGGAATGCTATCACTGGCTGAGTTAAAGGTAAATCGAACATCCTTTGAGTAAGAAGTTGTGACAGCCTGGGTATATAATTTCGTTAATTGCCCACTTGAATTGTATATAAGCGTATCGTAAGAATCTATATCATTACTGTCTGAAACCGCATAATAATAAGGGTTTTCGATTGGCCAGCCTTTCTTCCTTTTATAAACTATTTTGCTACAGGTACCGTTGGGGTTATAATAGATAACAGCAGATGCCTTATCACTTTGAAAATTGTCTTCTGAAATAACGGTGCTGAGTTTTCCGCTCTTATAAAAAAAGTAAGTCAGGATAGGAGATGCCTGATTGTAAGGTTTGATAACTTTTACCAATCGGTTTTCATTATCATACTCGAACTGCAAGGTACCAGGGCTTCCGCTCCCTTGTATCCTGGTTAACAACCGTATTGAGTCGGGCTTGTTTACAGGAGGATTGGTATTCGTTGAATCGATCGGAGGATCGGTGGAAGGATCGTCATCAACCGGCTTGCTACAAGCAGAAAAAGCAACAATGAGCAAAAATACCACCACAGTGGCTGACTGTTTCAATAGAGACATAAATTAGGGTTGACGACAGGTTTAAGGAGCAAATATATGTTTTTTGGACCTTCTGTTGTCAGAAGCCCACGCTACTTAAAGAAATCATTGATAAGGCTCAACACCTCATCAAAATTTGTTTCAAGCACCCAATGACTACCCTCAAGAATATGAACCTGGGCATCAGGCAAGTCCCTCTTGTAACAAAAAGCCTCTTCCACATTAAAGAACGGATCATATTTTCCCCATATCACGAGGGCGCGAGGTTGATGAACACGGAAATACTCCTGAAAGACAGAGAACATTTTCATGTGATGCTGATAGTCACAATTCAGTTCATATTGCATGTCGATATTACCAGGCCTTTTCATTGAGTCCCAGTCAAGCACCCATAATTCAGGACTTAGCGTTGGTAACATTTCTTCGGGCAACCCTGCAGTATATTGCCACTTCACCCCTTCCTCACTTAGGAATGCATATAGCTTTTCCCTTTTTTCGGGAGTAGGGTTTGCCCAATACTCCCTCATTTCATCCCATATACCTTCAACACCCTCTTCGTATGCATTGCCGCTTTGTACAATGATTCCCTCTATCTTTTCGGGATGGTTGATGCACACCTGAAGACCCACCGGACATCCATAATCGTGGAGATAGATGGTGAATGATGGCAGGTTTATTTCATCCGTAAACTTGTTGATACAAGCCCCTATATTGCTGAATGTATATTCAAATTGATCTTTAGGAGGAAAAGCGCTGAATCCAAATCCCGGAAAATCCGGCGCCACCAGGTGAAGCCTGTCTGATAAAGCGATCATCAGATTTTTAAACATTACGGACGAGGTTGGAAAACCAGGTAACAGTAACAGGGATGGATTTTTTCTATCTCCGGCCTCACGATAGAAAATATCGATCCCGTCAACTTTAATGGATCTGTTAAAAATTTGACTACTCATGTGAATTTCCCATTCAAAGATTATGCCTCCGCCCTTAGTATTGTCACCACCACAAGATCATTCTGATTGACAATATTTAAGTCCGGCAACAGTACAGCCAGGCTGTTCATATTTCACCATTTCTATTCCTTCATTTTTCTCTATATTGATCTTCTTTAACCCGGATCCGGCTGTTACGCATACCGGCGCCAAATGTTACATATGAAATTAATTGTTATTTCTACACGAAAAGCCAAAAACCTCCTGTCCGTTCCATTATTGTTGGCCTTGGTATACCTCACTGGTTGCAGCGAGGGAGCGCCGGTTGACCTACGCATCAAAACAATGGACACCTTGCAAACAGCCCGCATTGCTGCTGCCATTGATTCTTCCGTTAAACCAGAAGTGGCCGAAGGGCTCACCCTGAAGTTATGGGGCATCGATTCGCTGGTGATATCACCCATCGCCATTGATATCAACGACCAGGGTCAGCTTTATTATACCACTACTTCCCGGCAGAAAAATTCAGAATTCGATATCCGCGGTCACCGCGATTGGGAAATTCGATCCATCAGCCTGCAAACCGTAGAAGATAGAAGGGCTTTCCTGCACGAGGAACTTTCGCCCGAAAACAGTAAAAAGAACGGCTGGCTGGCCGACCTCAACGGCGACAGTTCGCACGACTGGCGCGACCTCACGCTTGAAAAAGAACACGTATACCGCCTCGATGACGTCAATGGCGACGGTATAGCCGACAGGTCCCAGCTGGTGGTAGACGACTTCCACGACGAAGTAACCGATGTGGCAGGCGGCGTACTGGCTGACGGCGATGACCTCTACGTTGCAGTAGCCCCCGATCTCTGGCGCATAAAAGACAAAAACAAAGATGGTATTGCCGACGAAAAAACATCCATCTCCACTGGCTACGCCGTCCACGTAGGTTTTAGCGGCCACGGCATGTCAGGCGTAGAAATGGGGCCCGACGGCAGGATCTACTGGCAGATAGGCGATATCGGCTTCAACGGCAAAGGGCCGGATGGTACCAAATGGGAACATCCCAACAGCGGCGTCATTGCCCGCTCCAATCCGGACGGCAGCGACTTTGAAATATTTGCCCACGGCATACGGAACACCCACGAATTTGTATTCGACCAATATGGCAATCTCATCAGCGAAGACAACGATGGCGACCATCCCGGTGAGCGCGAACGACTGGTGTATATCGTAAATGGTTCCGACGCTGGCTGGCGCAGCAACTGGCAGTATGGTAAATACCGCGATGAAAACAACAATCGCTACAAGGTATGGATGGATGAAAAGATGTACCTCCCCCGCTGGGAAGGTCAGGCAGCTTATATCGTTCCCTGCATTGCCAACTATGTATCTGGTCCGGCAGGAATGGTGTACAATCCCGGTACTGCTATGGGACCCGAATATAAAAACTCGTTTTTTATAGCAGAGTTTGTAGGCAGCCCCTTCGCTTCCGGCATCCACAGCTTCAAACTAAACCCCAAAGGTGCCGGGTTTGAGCTGGGAGAAACAAAGAAGGTATTGGGCGGCATATTACCCACGGGCCTCGATTTTGGGCCTGATGGGGCCTTGTATGTGGCAGACTGGATAGAAGGCTGGGGAACCCACAATTACGGCCGTATCTGGAAGCTCGATACTAAAGATGCCAAAACCTCCGCTGTCCGCAAAGAAGTACAGGCATTACTAACGGCAGACCTCACCAAAAAGAAGGAGAATGAGCTGGGCGCCATCCTGAAAAATCCCGATATGCGCGTGAGAATGAAAGCACAGTTTGAGCTGGCCAAAAGAAAAGGAGCAGGCGCAGAAGCATTCAAACAGGCTTTATTACAAAATGAAAATCAGTTGGCCAGGGTGCATGCTATCTGGGGACTGGCGCAGATGGCCCGGCAGGATAAACAGTATGCAGCCCTCATACTCCCCACATTAAAAGACAATGATCCGGAATTAAGGGCACAGGCTGCTAAATGGCTGGGCGATATCCGCTACAGCGAAGCAGGCGGTTCCCTGGTTCCCTTGTTAAAAGATACGGCCGGCAGGGTGCGCTTTTTTGCAGCTGAAGCATTGGGCAGAATTAAATACGAACCTGCCATCCAGCCTATCATCAGCATGCTGGCCGAAAACAACGATGCAGATGTATACCTGCGTCATGCAGGTAGCCTGGCATTGGCACGTATAGGCAAAGCCGAACCAGTGATCGCCCTATCCGGCCACCCATCCAGAGCATTAAGAATTGCGGCAGTAGTAGCCCTACGGAGAATGGCAAACCCAGGTGTGGCAACGTTCCTGAAAGATGCAGATGAATGGATAGTTACTGAAGCTGCCCGGGCGATCAACGACGACCTTTCCATCAAAGACGCATTACCCGCACTGGCAGCCCTGCTGAATACAACAGCATTTAAGAATGAAGCACTGCTTCGCCGTTCCATCAGCGCCAACCTGAGAGTAGGTACCGATGCTACCATGCAGGCACTGATCGCATATGCCGCAAAAGACAGCAATCCCGCCGCCATGCGCGCCGAAGCAGTAGATGTATTAAGCGTATGGCCCAAACCTTCCGTACTCGACAGAGTAGATGGCCGCCTTCGCGGACCGGTTACCAGAAACCCTTCCGGTGTGATCACCGCTGGCGGCGCCACACTTACCAGCCTGCTTACCAGTAAGGAACTGCCCGTAAGATTAAGCGCTGCGAAAGCCATCACAAAACTCAACATTAACGGTGCAGACGCAAACTTACTGAGCGTGATAAAAAACGACAAGGAACCCGACATGCGGATAGCGGCACTTAAGGCACTCGTGGCTATCCAGAGTCCGCTTGGCGAACAGGGCATCAAACAGGCCCTTGCCGATAAAGAGAAAAAAGTGCGTGTAGCAGGCCTCGACCTGCTGGAGAAAACGAATATGACAAAAGGGGTGATGGTGACCTTGCTGAATCAGGTAATAGCTTCCAGAACCATAGAAGAACAGCAGGCAGCTATTTTAACCCTTGGCAAGCTGCCAAAGGAAAATACCCAACAAGCCTTCGAAGCATTGACCGATAAAATGGCCGCTGGCAGTTTAAGTCCGGGCTTACACCTTGAGCTGGGAGAAGCATTGGATAATGCCGGCATACAACCGCTGATCACCAAATACAAAAGCATCAGTAGCAAACTGTCTCCCGACAACCTGATGGCCGCTTATGCCAGCAGTCTGCAGGGAGGAGATCCACAACGCGGCAGGCAAATATTCTACAACAACCAGCAAGCGCAATGTATGAAATGCCATGCCTACGACGACCAGGGAGGCAATGCAGGCCCGCGCCTGAACGGAATAGCCAAACGCATCAGCCGTCAACAGATACTGGAAGCAATGATAGCGCCCAGTGCACGCTTATCGCCCGGATTTGGCGCAGTAACGCTTGAACTGAAAGACGGCAAAAAACTCACCGCTGCTTTCCTGGGGGAAACAAAAGCGGGTTTAAAGATCAGGGAAGGGTTGGAGCCCGAAAGGCTGATCCCCAATGAACAGATCGTTAAAAAAACATTCTCCCCTTCCAGCATGCCCGACATGAAAACCTTATTGTCGAAAAAAGAGATCAGGGATTTAGTGAGTTTCCTGGCGGAAGCTAAAGAGGGCAATTAAACATACTGCACTGTGCTGATGCATAACTAAACGAGCGGCTGTCTTCAATGAAGGCAGCCGCTCGTTTATGGAGGATATTTGAGCGAGACTTGGAACAGTACCCCTGTCATGGCGGCAGCAGGTAAAAAATACTATTTCTTCAATTCTTTAGTCATCGCTTTAATAAATCCGGCCTTGTCCTTTTTCACTTCTTTCAACAGCGCTTTCCTATCCTCTGGTATAGAAAAATATTTTTCAGCCCATAGATTTATTTCAATCATTAAGGGAAGTAAGTCGATCCCTTGGGGGGTTAACCTATACAACACTTTGACTTTACTATCCGGATGCTCTGATTTTTTAATGATCCCATTTTCTTCCAGCGCCTTCAACCTGGCGGCTAATATATTAGTAGCTATCCCTTCCGCAGACTTTAAAAAATCTCCATAAGTGCATTCTTTTGCGAACATCAAGTCTCTGATAATCAATAGTGACCACCTGTCTCCCCAAATATCAAGAGAACAACTAACAGGACAATCGGACCTTTTTTTGGCATTGGACATAAAAAAACTTTAGAATATTACTTGCACATTGCAAGTAATATATATCTTTGTACTTGCAAACTGCAAGTAAAGGTACAACGCAACAGAAATGCAAACAAACAATTTTAGTGACAGGGAATTCTTCAGCTTTTAACCCATATAATAACACCATGGTCATAAAAGAAAAAACAGTATTGATAACAGGCGGTGCTGCTGGCATTGGCCTGGAAGCGGCTAAGCAATTTTTAGCCAATGGCGCCAGGGTTATTATTACAGGCAGGAACCAGGAGAAATTGGATGCTGCCCAAAAAACGAATCCGGCCTTGGTTGCCATCAACAGTGATGTAGCCAATGCCAGTGATGCCGCTTCGCTATTCAGCCAGGTAAAGGATCTTGGCGGTATTGATATATTGTACAATAATGCAGGCGTCGGCGTTCCCCCTTTAAATTTGGGAATTCCCAACGACAAACATTGGGAAGGGGCAGCTTACGAAATGAATGTCAATTACCTGGGGGTGATCCGCCTGAACAACCTTTTTATGGATATGCTGAAATCGAGAAAGGAAGCGGCCATTATCAATACAACCTCTATACTTAGCTATGTACCTTCGCTGATAGAAGCTACTTATTCGGCATCGAAAACAGCTTTAGCTTTTTACACCAGGGCCCTCAGGGAGCATTTACAGATTTTAAACAGCAACGTGAAAGTATTTGAACTGCTGCCGCCATTGGTGTCTACAGAAATGACTGCTGCGAGGGATGACAAAAAAATGACTACAGAAGCGTTGGTAAAAGGATTGATAGCCGGGCTTAAAAAGGACCAATATACTATCCGTGTGGGCGATACAAAATTGCTGTATAAACTCAACCGCCTTTTTCCTAAAATAGCTTTCGGCCTGGTTAATCCCGCAAAAAATTACCAGTCATTGAAATCTTAAAACAGACTACACGATGAAAGCATTTATCATAGATCGCTACGGTAAGAAAGAAAAACTACACTTGCATGAGATCGCAGAACCGGATGTAAAAGAAAATGACGTATTGGTTCAGGTACATGCTGCTGGTGTGAATTTATTGGATGCCAAAATTAAGAATGGCGAGTTCAAGCTTATCCTACCCTATAAAACACCCTTTGTGCTTGGACACGATGTAGCAGGGGTGATCACAAAAGTAGGTGCCAGGGTCAGCCGCTTTAAAGTCGGCGATGAAGTGTATGCACGACCGGCAGATCATCGCATCGGCGCTTTTGCTGAGCTAATTGCAATGGATGAAGCCGATGTGGCGCTTAAACCAAAAAAACTTACGATGGAAGAGGCGGCGTCTATCCCCCTGGTGGCCTTAACGGCCTGGCAGGCACTTGTTGAAAAGGCAAACCTGAAAAAGGGGCAAAAGGTCTTTATTCAGGCAGGCTCTGGAGGTGTTGGAACCATCGCCATTCAATTGGCCAAACACATGGGCGCAACGGTAGCAACTACCACTGGTACTGCTAATCTGGCATGGGTGAAAGCGCTTGGTGCAGACGTGGTAATTGATTATAAAAAGGAAGATTTTGAAACCATCCTGTCTGATTATGATGTAGTGTTGAATAGCCAGGATACACGGACACTTGAAAAATCCCTCCGGGTGCTAAAGCCAAATGGAAAGCTGATCTCTATATCCGGTCCGCCCGACCCTGATTTTGCAAAAGAGGCCCGGCTTGCCTGGCCACTGAAAATGGTCGTGTGGCTGCTGAGCTTTGCCGTACGCAGGAAAGCAAAACGCCGGCGCGTAGACTATTCCTTCCTTTTTATGCGGGCGGAAGGTAGCCAGTTGAGCAAGATCACTGCACTGATTGATGCAGGCATCATGAAGCCAGTTATTGACAAGGTCTTTCCATTTGAGAAAACCGAAGAGGCATTGGCCTATGTCGGGAGCGGGCGCACAAAAGGGAAGGTCGTCATCAGGGTTAAATAAATTGACAGAACCACAGAAACGAATGTTTCGATTGACAGACTCCATTAATGCCCTTCCCGCAATGTGGCAAACACCTGGTCAGCGCCTACTCATGGATTAACGATTAAAACTTATAACTATACCCCAGCCGGATAACCTGCGTTTCATAATAATCCGTGCTCACATACCGGAACCCGTTGCCCCTTACTTCCCGCTTCACCTGCAGCGTATTGGCGATATCCGTTGCATTCACAAACACTTCGCCCTTGCCTTGCTGAATCCCCTTCTTAAGGCCCGCATCAATGGAAAAGCGGGAGAAGGTTTTACCCTGGGGCACCAGGTCGGGCGCCTGGTACACGGCTGTCAATTGTGCCTCCACTTTTTTAGGCAGGTGGAACAAGGCATTGAATTTAGCATTGCCCGAAAAGATGTTTTCCCTGCCCGCTGAATACACATGCTCCACCGGGTATTTATTCTCAACGGTGAAGGCATCGATCACATTTTCGTAACCGTTCAGGTTGAGACTGAAGGTGGCCCACTTGGCGGCGTTTTGCGAGAGCATCAGTTCAATACCTGTGTTGTAACTCTTGCCTGCATTCTGGAAAATATTATAGATGAGCGTGCTGCCCGGTACAATGCTGCCGATGCGGATGATGGTTGCTTCCATTCTTTTGTGGTAAACAGAGGAGAACAGGTACCCATTGCGCCAATTGGTTTTGTAGCCCAGTTCAACCGTATTGGTAAACTGTGGACGAAGCGCCGGATTGCCCACCTTAATGATCTCCGCGTCATCATATTTTGGAAAGATGCGGATGTCCACTTCATTCGGCCTGTCTACCCGGCGGTTGAAGAACAGTGATAGCTTATTGTTGTCATCGATCTTATACGCCAGCCTTAAGTTGGGAAAGGGTTGCATATAACTGTACCCATCACTTTTATAAACAGGATGGTTGGGGTTTACATCATATTCCAGGTGCACATACTCCAATCGTACACCTGCCTCTATTTCAAAGCGGTTGCTTTCATACACATAGTTGCCATAGATGGCGGGAATCGTTTCTGCATAGTTAGCCTGACCACCTGCACTGGAATCTATGGCAGAATGCAGGCCCGGCTTAAACTGCATATTCACCGGTATCCATCTTCTCCTGAACTTCAGGCCCGTTTCAAAACGGCCATGCTTCAGCGGCTGCACATAATCCACATTTACATCTGCCACATGCTCATCAGACAGTAATTTGAAAGAATCAAGACCGGTATAATTGGACAGGATATTGGTAAAATTATATTTCTCGTCCTCCCGGTGGAAGGTATAGTTAAACCCTACATTGAGCAGCCTGCCTGCCTGTTTGAATTTGTGTTGCCAGCCGGCAGTAGCGCTGGCAGTTATCTTCAGCTCGTCTTCCAGGAACTGCCACAGGCGTTCCCGCTTTACCAGGTCCTTATTGAAGAAAGGCTCATCGCCCCGGTCCAGTATCTTTTCAGTGCCATATAGCCCGGAAACCGTGATGGTATTGTTGTTGTTTAAGAACCAATCTACCCCCGTTCTTAAGGTAAGGAAATTGGTGCTCCTGTTTCTTTTCGTTTGCTGCTTCACCACCGTACCATCCTCATAGAACCTGTCCACGAATTCATTTTTATTCAGTGTTTTTGTGTACAGGTCATCCCCCTGGAAAAAGAGGTTCACTTTATTCTTCCGGTAATTGAGCGACAGGGAAGGATTGATCTTGGGTGTTGCCTGGTATTGCGGACGAATGGTTGGGTAGTTTTCCTTTTTGATCCACAGCGCTCCCAATCCTCCGGTAAGGCCCACCTTGCCATTAAACCCTTCTTTCTTTTCCTTTTTGTAAATGATATTAATAATGCCTGCATTACCGTTGGCGTCGTATTTGGAAGAAGGATTGTTGATGATCTCTATTTTCTCAATGGCCGAAGCAGGTATATTGTCGAGGCCCGTCTGTCCGCCAAAACCCGTTAACGCAGTTTGTTTGCCATCGATTAAGATCATCACTTTGTCGCTCCCCCGCAATTGCACTTTGCCATCCTGGCTGGTGGTGATCCCCGGCAGGTTTTTCATGGCCTCAAGCGCCGACCCACCCGTCTGACTGATATTGTCGGCAAGGTTGAAAGTCTTTTTATCCATTTTAGAAGAAACCGCTCCCTGATTAGCTGTCACAGTCACTTCATTCATCGATTTGGCTTCGGGCGTCAGTTCTATCGCACCCAGGTCGAGGAAATTACTTAACTGCCCGATCAATACCGGTTGGGTTTTGGAACCATAACCTACATACGAAACCAGCAACCGGTAATTACCACTCGCAACATCCGGCAGTTGAAACCGGCCATCTTCCCGGGAAATAGTGCCCGCCACAAACTGGCTGTCCTTAGCCGAACTGAGTGTGATATTCACAAAAGCCAATGCTACTTTACTATTTGCATCCTTCACTGATCCGGATAAGGTTACTTTTACCGATTGTGCCTGTACAAAAGCGGTGATCAATAATAAAAAAGCATAAGGAAATATTTTTAGCTGCATGGGGTCTATTATGTCTGATTATTACGCCACGATCGAAGGAACAGTACTCCGAGTTAGTGGCGGGACCAGGCAAACCTATTCTACAATTCTAAAAACATTCTGAATGCCTGTTCCACCAAAGTTCTGCAGCATCGACAGCCATGATTACAGGTAGATTTAAATCACATGATAATTACTGGCAGTTCTTCAGTATTTCTACAGATTCGCCTGCTAATTTCGGCAAACAACAATAGCACCTTAAACTTCATACATGAAAATATTTAGCAGCATGCTGCTGATACTCTTACTGGTAGTAAGTGTTTCGAATGCACAGGGGCCAGGTTCAGGTATCCATATCGGTTCAAAGGCAAAAGATTCCCTGATCTTATTGAATGACAACACGCTATCCCCTCCTAAAAGGGTTTTCCCTGCGCAGATGCTGCTGGTGCCTGCCACACTGATCGCCTATGGCATTACCGCTATCGGCAACGAAGAGTTAAAAGAAGTGAATGAAGAGGTAAAGGAAGAGCTATGGCTTGAGCGTTCACACCGGCAAAAGCACCTCGACAACTACCTGCAATGGGCCCCTGCCGCAGCGGTATACGGCCTCAATGCGCTGGGCATCAAAGGAGCGCACAATTTTCGCGACCGTACCATTATTTATGGTCTATCCACCATTATCATGTCGTCTACAGTGTATGCTGTTAAGAACTTCAGCCAGCAATCGCGGCCGGATGGATCTGATAAACTCTCTTTTCCTTCGGGGCATACTGCCAATGCTTTTGCTGCCGCCGAATTTCTCAGGAGAGAATACAAAGATGTATCCCCCTGGTATGGAGTGGCCGGCTATACGGTAGCCGCTTTTACCGGTTACCTGCGTATGTACAACAATAAACACTGGCTCGGTGATGTAGCGGCTGGGGCAGGCATCGGCATTTTGTCAACCGATCTGGCCTATTATTTATATCCTTCCGTCAAAAAGCTTTTTGTAAAAGAAAAACGCAGCGCCACCATAGCCGCACCTTTTTACAACCAGGGGGTAGTGGGCGTATCGATCGTTCACCAGTTTTAAACGAGTTGGAAATTAATTCTCTTCCAGGTACGGGTATCCGGCTCAATTCATCTTTGGCTAAAGCTTTCTCATAAGCAAGCTTAGTAAGAGGCGGCGTTCTACACTGCCTTTCTTGTTTTGTATCGTCTTCTACTAAATGGGGCATCAGGTAGAAGCACCAAGCACCAGCAAACTGATGGGGGTGTATTGCTGAAGATGCAATACAGACATTTCAACTTGCTGACTGCAAAAAGGCAGCAGCTTTTCAATAAAGGGTTTCGACATCAGGCGCTGGGGAGTCGTTAGCAGGATGCGCGTGCCTTGTTGGATAAAGCGTTGCATTACCTGGTAAAGCTGGTCAAACTGATCAGGATCGTAATTAATATCACTCAGCAACAGGGTATCGGCAGTAAGATCATCGGGCAGGAAGTTCCAATCGATCAAGGTGCAGGTAACATTGGAAAGCTGTAAATGCCGGGCCGATCTGGTCATCGTAGCAACAGACTCGGCCAGGTAGTCGGTGCAACAAACCGATTGGGCATAGCGGGCAGCCACCATCGAAGGAAGGCCCAGCCCCGCAGCCAGCTCCAGCACCTTTTTGTTTTGCACCATTTCCGGATGCTGGTGAATAAAGTCGGCCATGGCCAGCCCGGCAGCCCATAATTTGCTCCAGTGAGGGAAAGGCAGTTCCGGCTGCCCCACCTTTTGCCGGAGGTAGTTATCCTGTACCTCCTTTGCATGGGGAACAAACAGATCGATGGTATATCCTGGCCTTTCCAGGTGCTCTAACTGCAGTGATACTGACATGATCATTGGTAAAGCTGTAAAGTAAATCAATTTTGATCTTACCCATGCAATTGGTGGGGCGTATTCAGCCTACATCTCCTACTTTTGCGGATGATGAAAAAGAGCGCCCTTCTATCGATCATAAGCTGGAGCCTGTGTGGCCTGATGGCACAGGCACAGGATAGCACACTCAACCCGGTCACAGTATCGGCATCATTAAGTCAGCAACGCGCTTCGGAAACCGGGCGCAATATTACCATCATTCCCGGCGATCGTTTCAACAACCTGCCGGTGCATTCGCTCGACGATCTTCTGCGCTATGTACCAGGGGTAGAGATACAGGCCCGTGGCTCCATGGGCTCGCAAAGCGATATTGTATTGCGCGGCGGCACCTTCCAACAGGTGCTCGTGATCCTCGATGGTATGCGCCTCAATGATCCCAATACGGGTCACTTCAATAGTTATATACCCATTGCACCTGCAGAGATCGAACGCATTGAAGTATTGAAAGGGGCTTCTTCCGCCATCTATGGGGCCGATGCCGTGGGTGGAGTAGTTTATATTGTCACCAAAACCTTTGCAGCCAGGATGGGGCAAAAGAGCACAAAGATTACAGCAGGCGCAAAGGCCGGGGAGTACGGCTTGTGGGGTGCCGATGCCGGCATGGTATACAGCAACAACCGGCTGCACCTGGCAGGCGGCGTGCTCACCAACCAGGCCGATGGCGTACAACAACGGGGCACTACAGGTTATTTCAACAATACCACGGCTTCCCTATCGGCCAATTATTGGCTCAGCCCGGCATGGAATATTGCCTATCGTTTTGCCTATGATACCCGTGATTTCGCCGCGCAGAATTATTACACCACCTTCCTGTCCGATACAGCCAAAGAAGAAGTAACATCGCGCTGGCACCAGGTCCACATCGGTTATGAAAAAGACAAAACCAGCTTCTCGCTGGATGCAGCTTTCAAATCGGTAACGGATCAATATGCCTTCAATAAATTGTCGGCCGCCAACAGCAGCGTATCGAAGCTGTTTCAGTCGAGGTTATTGTATGAATACCGTTTCAGCAAAAGAACCGGCCTTGTAGGGGGTGTCAATTTCCTGGAAAAAAAGATCGCTTCCAACGATCGTGGCCACCACAACCTTTACCAGGTATCGCCCTTCGTTTCTTTGTCTCAAAAGCTCTGGCAAGGTTTTACGATGCGCCCTTCCCTGCAATGGGTATATTTCGAGAACATCGATAATGAACTGGTACCGCAGCTCGACCTCTCACAAAAGATCGGCGCCTGGCAGTTGCGGGGCAGCGTGGGCAAAACCATCCGCGATGCCGACTTCACAGAACGCTACAACAATTATAACAAAGCATTGGTAACGAGTGGCCGGGTAGGCAATCCCGACCTGAGGGCAGAACGTTCGCTGAGTTTTGAAGTAGGGGGCGACTGGTTTCTGAAAGAAAAGTTGAAAGTATCGGTCACTTTCTTCCAGCGTTTTCACCAGCGGTTGATCGACTACAGCACGACGGCCTATGCGGATATGCCGCGCAAGTCGAACCTATCTCCTACCGGCACTTATGCCCTGGCCAAAAACATTGCGGAAGTAAATACAACGGGCTTTGAAACGGATGTACAGTACATCCACGACTTTGGCCATGGACAGAAACTGACCGCCGGAGCCGGCCTGGTATGGCTATCGAGCAATAGCAGCGATACCACGCCCTCTTTTTATATCTCTTCTCATGCAAAATTCCTCACCAACTTTTCGCTGATCTACGAATACCGCAGCCTGACGGTGAGTGTGAATGGCTTGTATAAACAACGGCAGCAACAAAAAGCAGCGGCCATCAATGCGGCCCTCTCGCGCGATTACTTCCTCACCAATGCAAAAGTACAATACGCATTCCTGGACAATAAGCTGGGCGTTTTTGCGCAGGTTGACAATGTGTTCGACCGCCCCTACAGCGACCTGCTGGGCACGCCCATGCCGGGCCGCTGGTTCATGGGAGGCGTACAGTTCAGGTGGAAGCAGTAAGGCTGCAAAAGACAGCAGCTTTTCATAAATGGAGGAAGCTTTCCTGCGTTTATACTGCATCTTTTAATGTACTGAAAACCTGTCACAATACGCCACTTACATCGAACTTTAGGCATGACCACCTCGAAAAAACTATATCCAAAACAGCTTCTATTCACCATCGCCCTGATCATCATTTGTTCAGCGATGGGCTATGCTCAGGAAACAAAAGGCTGGCAATTAGAAAAGATGCCCCCCGATCTGGAAACAGACTATGCATTGAGTGCCTTGCCCCCGCATTTGCGTGATGGGGCAACGGTTTATTTGCTCAATCCCCAAAAAGGTTATTACATCGGAAGGCGGGGCACCAATGGCTTTGCCACTTTTATAAACCGCACAGAATGGGAATGGGCCGAATTTGTACCAGACACCTATGCTGCAGTAAGCTACGATGCCGAAGGGGTAAAGACTTACTTACCTGTTTATTTTGCAGTAGCAGAAATGAGGGCTACCGGCAAATACACACCAAAGCAGATCAGAGATACCATACTCAAAAGGGTGAATAACGGCACCTATAAAGCACCTGCCAGAATGGGATTATCCTATATGCTTTGCCCGATGTTGCGTACGCATTTAGACGAAAAAAGGGGCATCATCAATAATATTTTACCTCATTATATGTTTTATGCGCCAAGGATAGACAATGACGACATTGGCGGAAAATGGGATGGACATAATCCTTTTGTCATCAACAGCGGAGACATTTTAGATAAACAACATTCCATATTCAATTACATCATCGTTCCAGCCGGCGATGCTGAAAAAGCCAGCATCATAACATCCAACAAAGCCCTTTTAGAAAGACTGCTGGCCTACAAACCTTATTTTAAAATGGACCCAACAAAAGCAAGCGACGAGAAAGAACACCAGCATCACTAATAATACCACCGCTGGAAAACGCAACTGGCTTAAAATTCAACTTTCAGGTTGAGGATGGGAATGATCCCCAGATCGGTGGTTGGCATTAACCCTATCCTGCCATCGGGAGCCGGCGCAGACTCATAATCCAGCACATTTTTCCGGTTGGTAAGGTTCTGTACATCCAGTGATAGGATCCAGGAATAACGCTGGTTATTATGCCTGTATTTAAAGCCGGCATCAAACTGCATGAACCGGGGTGTTTGCATCGAATAGGTGTCAGCAATGGGATAATACATATAAGGAGTTCCATTGGCATCGGTGCCTCCCTTTGCGGGTGAATACCGGAAGCCGCCATGCAACGTGACCTTTGCATTCATGCTGAAAATATGTTGCTTTGCATTGCCCGATCTATAGTCTTTGCCCGCCAGAAAATTTAACTGGTAGCCGGTATTGAAATAGGTATTGTATTTTTTACCATTGGCTGGTTTGTATTTTGAGTCGAATACAGTCCCCCCCGCCAGGAAATAATAATCATCCGAAAAGAATTTCTCTATCGTTACTTCAATGCCCTTATTGTATCCCTTCCCCTTATTCACGTAGGCCGAATCGGTAATGCCCCGCAACGTGTTAATGGTCGACAAAGCACTGGCCGTATCATCCACCACCGGCACCTTATACAGATACTGGTAATAAACTTCCGCTTTAATGCGCAGGTCCTTCGACAGGGAGAACTCATAGCCCAACACCTGATGCAGGGCCCTCGTCATTTTCAGATCAAGGTTGGGCTGGGTGATCACGCCAGCCCGGTTGGCTATTTTTGCGAAGTACAAAGAGATGGACTCAATTTTGGAGTGCAGACCAAACCCATAACTGAAGGAACCATTGGGACTTGTTTGCCATCTCGCTCCCAGGCGGGGTTCAATAGCGAGATCCTCATTCAATAAAAAGTAAGTAGCATGCAGGCCGCTGTTGATCTCCAGCCCCTTTCCCAACCGATGCTTCCATTGAAAGAAACCCTCTACCGAAGCAGTATTGCCACTTTGATCGAGATAAGTATGATCCCCCACATTGGGTAGGTGCTTTTTGCCATACACATCAAAGAAAAACTGGCTATAGGTAAATCCTGTTCTGATCACATTGGCCACATTGAACTTATGGTTCAGGGTAGTGGTAAGCCTTATGGTAGGATAGCTGTACCGGCTGCTGTCATCAGGTACCGGTTGTAAATTGTTATTGAGCTCACTGCTGGTGTAATGATCGCTCAGCCAGGAAAGGGCAAGGGTTGATCGCAGCCAGGTCTTTTGGTCCCGCAACAACAAACTGTGTTTGATACCCAGTACACCCATCTGGTGCTTTTCCGTCTCCTCATGGCGCAGGTCCCGGTTCCCTCGCCAGGCCATCGAATCTTTCGTACTGAATTGGCCCGTGGTGCTAACGCCCCCAATTGCAAAAATGGAAAAACTACCGGCTTTGCGGGTAGGCAAATTGATATGCAGGTTGAAGTCCTGGAACCTGGCCGGTTTCTCATTTTCATCCAGATCAATAAGGCCCAGGTTATTCAGGAACTGCAAATTGCCATAGCGGTAGTTGAACAGGTAAGAACTTTTGCTGCTTTTATTGATTGGGCCTTCGAGGGATACCTGCGTGCCGATCATACCCAACTGCAGGCCATACTCCGCTTTATCAGGATTGCCTTTTCGTAAATTGAGGTCAAGTATACCCGACAGGGCATTGCCATATTCAGCAGGAAAGGCGCCGGTAAAGAAATCAAAATTGGAAAGCATGTCCCCGGCAATGATATTGAATATGCCACCGGCATCTCCCTGCCCCTGGGAAAAATGGTTAGGGGCCGGGATCTCGATGCCTTCCAGTTTCCATAATAGGCCCTTGGGCGAATTGCCCCGGATCACCATATTATTGCGTCTATTGCCACCCGATATTACCCCCGCAAAGGCCGTCACCATCCGGGCCGGGTCGTTATAGCCTGCCGCATAGCGGGCCGCATCTTCCGGCGTCAACATGCGGGTGCTTACCGTAGCCATCGCATTGAGGGATCGGTCTCTTTTTTCTGCTGCCTGTACGATCACTTCCTGCATCTTCTCCACCGACTCCTGCATTTCGATGGTCAGAAATGTTTCTTTGCCCGAGATCACCATCATATCGCCCACTACGTAATCATGGTATCCAACAATGGTACACAACAGGCTTTGCCTGCCTACGGAGGTTCTTAAGGTAAAGAGACCGTTGCTGTCGGTAATGGTCCCGCTGCCGGTAGGTACATTGATAAGACCAATACTCACATGGGCCAGGGGCATATGGCTTTCTTTATCCATTACCCTGCCCTTCACAGTTTGCATCAATAAAGGCGGGTTAGTCTTTACCGGCCGGAGGGTATCGCTTTTTGACAACAACACCATACTGTCCATGACCCGGTGTTTGATGCCTGTTCCTGTAAATAATTTGGCAAGCACAGTTTCCATGGGATCCCCTGCCGAATGTATGGACACGCGGGTCTGTTCTAATAGGGGAACAAGGGCCAGGTTATAAGAAAACCGGTAGGGAGAATGTTGCCGGATGGAATCCAACGCAGCCAGGAGTGATGTGTTTTTAAGTTGTAAGGTAATGGGTTTGTTTTGTGCTTTGACAGGCGTGCTTACTACATAAAGGACAACAAGAAGCATCAGCCGCATACGTAAATGACAGCAATTATTTTTCATACTTTTGCCGGGATTTGATCTTGAATGCTTAAGCGCTTTTTTGATTGAATTATAATAGCCGGTCAATATGCTCGTAACATAAGACCGGCCTTTTTTATTACCTGGTGATCTGAACTTCCTTTCCCTGTACCCGGTAATGGATGGGAGCAATAAAGCTGAGCATTTCCATTACTTCGGGCAGGGTCTTCTTTTTGGAAAAAATGAAATTATACCGGGCAGTGTCTGTCTGGGAGGCACTGATGGAAATATTTGCCTGGTACAGGCCGGCCAGCCTGCTGGTAATGGTCCTCAGGTTGGCGCCATACAGCGCGATCTGCCCGTTGCGCCAACCAGTGTAGGGCCCTGTGTCCACATCGCTCACCTTGAGGCTATGATCACTTTGCCCGAAGCGGGCCAATTGACCAGGCGCTATGGTGTGGAGCTCCTTTCCTTCATGATCGGCAATGACTATCTTACCCCCTACCAACACGGCCTCCGCATGGTCTTCTCCGGGATAGGCCTGCATATTGAAAGTGGTGCCCAATACTTTGACCTGGATGGAGGAAGTAGATAGAATAAAAGGGTGCGCCGGATCATGTGTTACGACAAAGTAGGCCTCGCCTTCCAGGTACACCGTACGTTGCCCACCGGAAAATTGGGCGGGATAAGTGATCTTGCTATTGCTGTTGAGCCACACACGGGTGCCATCACTGAGCACCACCAGTTTGCTGCTATCGGTATTTGATACAGAGGCTGTTTGTAAGGCCGGTGTATTGACGGAGTGATGGGCCAACACCAATACCAGCCAGGAGATGCCCACCAGACCGGTCAGGATGGCGGCATACCGCATCACCAGCCTGTATATGGGTTTGCGTAGAGGAGAATGGCTATGCCCAATGTTTTTGTTAAAGATGGCCAGGGCTTTGTCCAGTGGCCCCTTCGATCCGAAGTATCCGATCCTCGAAGCATGCCAAACCAGTCTGGTGTCATAAAACTGTTGACGGTTTTCTTCAGACCCCTGCAGCCATTCCTCAAAAAGCTGCTTTTCTTCCGGTGCGCAGGTATCCTGTAAATACCTGATCATTATTTGTTCAAGCGGCTGTTCGTCCATATTGTATGGGGCAATCAGATGCCCGTATATAAGACATAGGGAGAAAGAAAAACCTCCATAAGTGTTTAAAAAAAGAAATGAAGGAGCAGCAGGTGGATATGCTCTAAGGCCTTACGCAAGGTTTTCAGGGCATGGTTGATATGCTTTTCAACCGTACTCACAGAAATATGGAGAAGTTCGCTGATCTCTTTATTCTTGTAATTATCGAGGTAACTTAATTTGAACACCTCGCGGCATTTCTCGGGCAAGCTGGCAATGGCCTGCGTGATGGCCGATTGTATACCACTCATGTATAGCTTTTGAATGATGTGGTTCTTATCGGGATCCGACGACAGTATCTCCTGTTCCTTCCAGGCATATTGCAACTGGCGTTGACGGTCCTGCACCATTTTCAGGTGTTGGACCTTGTTAAGGCAACGGTTGTGGACAGCCCTGAACAGGTAGGCTTTTATAGAACTGTGAATGGTAATGGTATCCTTATTTTCCCAGGTGGCCGCAAATACATCCTGCACCATATCCTCGGCAGCCTCCTCCCCGATCAATAGACCGGCATAGGCCCGGAGTGCAGGATAATGTTCCCTGAATAGTTGGTTAAAACTGTCGATGTTGATCTTAAAAGGATGGCTATTGCTATCTCGCATCGTGGGTGATGATTCAATAGCGCAATAAACAGAAAGGGATCCATTGTAAAAACAAATGGGTTATTTGATCGACGAGGGCTTGTTTTTTATAGATGAAACTAATTCTTTTCGATAATACAAATGTAAAGGGACCGCCTGCCGGCAGTCCCTTTTTAGTTATAGTTCGTAGGGAAGGATCAATGTTTGATCAACCGTATGGTAGTGGATCGCTGTTGGCTTTCCAGTTTTAATAAGTATACGCCATTTTTTAATGTACTGATGTCTTTGCTGATGCGCGACGCTCCTACTCTGATATTCCATTTCTGGACCATCCTGCCATTTATATCCAGGAGCTTGAGTGTACGCCACTGGTGATCAGACAGGTCCATTACAAATGGCCCTTCGGTAGGATTGGGGAATACGACCGTTTTGGTGCTTGTATTGAGTTCATCAGATGTTGCTGCTGCGGATACAGTTTTACCGGCAGTGCCGCCTTCGGTGATGAGGATACAATCATCAATGGAGAACCAGTTGAATTTAAAAGAACCTGCTTTCACATGAATACCGGTGTAGGTAAGTGCGGGCAGCGTCATGGTGTCTTTGATGGTTTGCCAAACACCGCCGGTATTGGGAATATCAATGAGACCAAAGATCACACCGCTATGCCCTACCCCAGCCTGTGCAGGGGCCGTAGTGGATACGCGCAGGCTTACCGTATATACTCCTGCAGCAGGAACACTGAGGGTATTGTAGGCAAAGAAATTATTGAGAGCGAGACCTGCGAAGTTTTGTCCACCGCCAATATCCGTACATGCCTGCAGGTAAGGGCCGGGAGAACGGTTGGACGTACTCTCTGCTTCATACTTGTTGTTGACGGTACAGTTGATATTGTACACACTTATCTGTGCTGTATCGGCGAGGACGCCGGCTTGGGCAATTACAGAATATACACCAGGTGTAGTACCAGCTGTCAACAACCCAGCAGTACTAATGGTATTACCGGCACCGGTAACTGTCCAGCTAAGGGTATCTATGGGCATGCTGTTGTTGTCTGCATCATAACCGGTAACGATGAATTGCTGTGCCTGTCCGCCCTGCACCTGTACGTTATCGGGTGATAATTCAATACGGGTGAGTACGGGTGGCGGTGTTGCACAATTGTCGATGGAGAACCAATTGAATTTGAAACTTCCTGACACCACATGGATGCCGGTATAGGTCAATGCGGGCAACGTGATGGTACTCTTGATGGTTTGCCAGGCGCCATTGGTATTGGGCAGGTTGATGATACCAAAGGTGAGGCCGCTATGGCCTACTTTCAATTGTGCGGGCGCTGTGGTAGATATCCTTACACTGATGGTGTATTTGCCTGCCACGGGTACATTCAAGGTATTGTAAGCAAAATAATGACCCACCGCCAGGCCTGCGTAGTTCTGTCCACCGCCAATATCGGTACAGGGCTGCAGGTAAGGACCGGCTGCTACATTGGAACTGCTTTCTGCTTCATACTTTCCATTGACGGTGCATCCGTATTCTACTTTTACGGAGGCAGTTTTGCTGACAGCACCTGCGGTAACGGTGAGTGTATAATTGCCGATGGTATTACCAGCAGTGACAATACCCGTTGTATCAACAGTATTGCCTGTACCAGTAACCGACCATACGGGCGAAGGCGTTATCGTCATTACACTATCAAACTGATCATAGCCCGTGGTCCTGAACTGGTGGGCAGCTCCGGGTGGCACGGTGGCCGAATCGGGTGTGAGGGCAAGGCGTGTCAATACAGGCACTGGTACAATCTTAACAGCCACTTTGCCAATTGCCTGTGGCATGATGGCCCGCACGGTATAGAAGCCGGTGGAATCACCTGCTGTTAATAATCCATTTTGATCTATCCTGTTGGCGGTACCAGAAACATGCCAGAAGGGACCCAGCAATAGGTTCATATAATCATTGTTCTGGTCATAAGCTGCTGCGGTAAACTTCTTAGTTTGCCGGGCCATGACGGTGCTGCTGTCGGGCGCCACTATGATCTTTGTAAGGGTAACTGCGTTGGCAGGAATAAACTTCAGCCAGTTAAAATTCCAGCCGGATGCATTGGATTGTATGCGGATAGTTTTCTGTCCGGGTGACAGCAGGAAGGGCGCTGAGCTTACGGTACTCCAGTTTTGCCAACCGCCACTGGCTGGAAGGTTCACAGTACCGAGTGTATTTGTATCGATCAGCATTTTCAGACTGGTAGCTGTATTGACAGCCGCGCGAAACTGAACCCTGTACAATCCCCAGGTGGGTACCTGTATATCATATTCCATCCAGGTATTGGCGCCTATATAACTTACGTTGAGATTGCCACTGGTATCGGCAGTTGTTTCTGTACAGCAGGTATTGGAATTATCAAAGTTCTCTGCCTCTATACGGGCAGGTATCAACTTATAATTAGTAGGCCGTACGTTTACATTGGTCTGCCCGCTTTTTGTGATCGTGTCTACGGTCGCTGTTGCGGTAACGATGCCTGCTGTTTGAATGGTGGCCAATCCACCGGCAGTGATGTTGTTGCCAGTGCCGGTAATGCTCCATGAAGGATTGATGGTGATGGCGCGGCCATCCTGGTCAAAGCCTTTGGCAGTGTACTGAACTGTTCTTCCGGGCAGGGTCAACTGATCGGCGGGTGTTACAGCTATGCTGTCCAGCATGGGCGTACCCAATCCTTTTTGGTATACGCGTACATAATCCACCAACATGCTATCGGGCCAATCGGCCTCAGTAATATTGCCACCCATGCCGCCACCGATGGCCAGGTTGAGGATGACATGGAACTTCTGATCAAAAGGCCAGTCCTTCCAATCGGTATGCGGATTGGCGTAAGTATAACAAACTGTGCTGTCATAGATAAAACGCAAGGTATCTGCCGACCATTCGAGTTTGTATACATGCCAGGCGGTATCGGCATCCGGTATGGAGCGCGATGCAGAAAGGTGACCGCCATTGGTCCAGTTGTTGTTTTGGGTGTGCACGGTAGAGAGCACATTACCAAAATTGTTGCCCACATGTTCCATGATGTCTATCTCGCCGCTCCTGGGCCATCCGCCATAAGCACTGGTGGTAGGCATGAGCCAGATGGCCGGCCAGGAACCACGCGCCCTGGGCAGTTTTGCTCTTACTTCTACTTTACCATAGAGGAAATCCATTTTGCCTTGTGAGATCACGCGGGCGGAAGACCATGGCTCGGTGGTATTGCCATTGGGAAAATCTTTCTTCCCTACAATCACCAGCCTGCCGTTCTTTATACGTGCATTGTCGTGGGTGGTATCTGTATACACCTGCTGTTCGCCATTGATCCATCCTTTGGGTCGGGGTTCAACAGTCCATTTTGTTTTATCAGGCACTCCATCCACATTGAACTCATCGTTGTAGATCATGGTCCAGTTGGGATTGCCTTCGAATACCACATTTCCCCTGGCATTGTACACAGGGGTATTGGGATTGACGAGCTCCTGGCCCGATACGGATAACTGCAAGGTGGTCCGTGAATAGTTGACGGGCGAATTGCCACTTAAGGTAAGGGTAGCCGTGGTATCATTGAGCCTTTGCACATTACCAATGGAAACACCGGCGGGCAGGTTAGCAGCAGTCCAGTTGGAGGTCGTTAAAGATGGCTTGAAGGTATCGCCATATAGTTTTGCCTGTAGTACTACGCCATTCTCCTCACCCATGGGCACCCGGGTATCGGTGAGGGTAATACTCTTGGGGTTCGGTGCCTGTACCAGGTCGAAGTACAAAATACCCTTGGCCTTTTTGCCATCTATATAATGCACTTCAATACGGTTGAAATCGGCCCTGTTGCTCACGCTTTGAAAGTTGAAGGAAGCAAGTTCCCAACGGTTCACCTGGCTCACCTTATAGGTGAAGAACACCGCTTTGGTGTAATCCGTGCCGGGTTGGAGCTTAAACATGATCTCATCGGTGGTAGTACTGTAGACGAGCATTTTGAAAGTACTGCCGGAGAGGAGATCAAATGGCTGAGTCATGTTGCACCCTGCGCTCATGTATTCGAAGCAGGTAGTGTCTTTAGAGAATTTGGCAACGAGGGGACTGGTGTTTAATCCTCCGGGAGCAGGATTGGCTACGCCAAATTCTACTTTACCGATGGCGCCGGGGCCTGCGTAATAAGTCCACCGGCCGGAACAGGAGCCATTGCCTTCCATATCGTCGAGAAGAATGTGTTGAGCGTTCATGTAACTGCATAGCAGTAGCATGAACAACACGAGAAGTGTTGAGACCTTTTTCATATGACAGCGTTATTTGGTTTTTAGCGAGGGATCAAAAGGACGGCATCGGCGACGATTGTTCCGCCGGGACCATCCGCAGAAATTTCTATGTATGATTTTTTTCCGGCAGGTAATTGGTAAGACCCAATGCTTACCCATTCGCCGGAGGTTTGACCTGCTACCTGTATGGAAGCGGGATGAATAGAGGCTGGATTCTTTTTATTGCCATCAAATACCTGGAGGGCTATTTCCTTTGCCATATTGGCCGTTTTGGGCAGGTACACATATACATCGTACTTACCGCCACGGGTAATGGCGGGCGTGAAGGTGATGGCTTTCTTTTCCTTGTCTGATTGTTGTGTGAGCAGGTGCGAGGGTCCATAACCGCCTTTCTGCGAGGTCCACTCACCAGTAGTGCGCACCTTTTCTTTGTCGTCGTTGTCAACAATGATCTCCGGTGTAGAACCATTGGCCAGGGGGTTGGTTTTTATGGCCGCCTGCAGTTTGGCAATATTCACTTCCTGTACGGGCTTCTTTGCATCGATGGCCATGGCAGCAGCCACAGCAGCTGACTGGCCCAGCACCATGAATACAGGCTCCATGCGGATAGAGCCATAGGCAATATGGGTAGCCGACAAACACACCGGCACCAACAGGTTCTTACAATCTTCTGTCTTAGGAATGATGCAGCGGTAAGCAATGGGGTAAGGACCAAAACCACCAATCTGCACATCGCCTTCATTCTTCACCATGCCATTCACCACCAGGCGCTGGCAATTGTGTGAGTCCATGGTATAAGCAGCCATACCAACACCGTCCTTTACAACTTCCTTTCCTTCGCAATTGGCCTGGGTCATTACATATTGGCCTACCATACGGCGGGCCTCACGCACATACATTTGTGGTGACCAGTTGCCGCTTTGGGTGTATTCGTCTTTTGGATAGCCCCATTTCAGCATCAGGTTGCGCAGGTGTTCGGGCATGCGGGGATCGTGACCAATGAAGTACAATAACCCTTTGATGTAATCGGTATGCTGATCGGTGATCTTTTTACGGGTGGCATAATCAGCTTCTGGATAATCATAGTTCATGCCGATCATGTCGGTAGAGAAAGCGTTGTTGTTGTTGATGTCGGTCTTTTGATTAGGCATGAGGTCGAACTTGAGGAAACCCCAGAGATCGCCCACGGGCTTTTTCTCCAACAGACGTAATAACAACTCATACTTTGCAGGATCGTAGTTGTCGGGCTGCGTAATAGGAATGAGATTATCCGGATTGCTGGTCAGGCATAAACGGAAGTTGTAGGCCTGTACTTTTTTATCACCCGATCCCTGGGGATCGAGTGTGGCATTGCTCACACCCCATATCAAACCGCTCTCAGGTTTGCCGGGAATCTTATAAGGATCGATGCCATCAGGAAACTGGTGCTTCTCTCTTAGCTGTACGCCATTGTAGGTTTCGTTGTACTGGCTATTGGCCTCCCGGCCTACGGTGTAGCTCACGCCCGCTTTTGCCAGGAGATCACCCTCATAAGAGCAATCAATGAACATTTTCGCCTTTATCTTTTTGGCGGTCTGCGGTGTGGGAGCCAAGGGATCATTGACCTCTATCTCGCGGATATACCCTTGCTCTTTTTTTACAGTAAAGAGGGCAGCATTGTAGAGCACATCCACATTGGCGGCCTTGATATAATACGCAAATGTTTGTTCGGCTACACTGGGTTCAAATATCCAGGATTCGAACTTACCGTAATGGTGGCCAATGCGGCGGTAGAAGTCGAGGGCCAGGCCGGTAACGGCATATTTGTTGCCGATATCAGTATAGCCCAGTCCACCGGAGCTCAATCCGCCCAGGCGTTTGCCGGGCTCGATGAGCAAGACTGATTTACCTGATTTTTTGGCGGTATAGGCTGCTATCACGCCGGCAGAGGAACCGCCGTAGATGCAGATGTCTACTGTTTGTGTGGTTTGTGCGGCGCCGCTTAAGGTGGCGCAGAGGAACAGGATGGTTGTCAGTTTTTTGATCATTGGCATTCTTTGAATGTTCGTTGTCGTTGAGCAAAGCCAGCGGCTTTGAAATAGATGTCGCTAGCCGGAGGCTAGCGACTGATTAACATTAGTAGCCGGGATTCTGGTCTTTCACGGGGTCAATGGCTTTATTATAATTTGTTTCAATGTTGGGTATGGGCCAGAGGAGGTGCTTGTCGGCCACGGTTTTTCCTTTGGCAGCGAGTACCACCTGTTTTACAATACCAAGGCGCTTGAGGTCGAGCCATCTTTTTCCTTCATAGCAGGTTTCATACATACGCTCGCGCACTACGAGATCGAGGAAGGATTGCAGGGTATTGTAATCGGCCAGTTTATAGTCGATGGCCGGATTGGCTACCGCCGGATTAACACCATACGCCCTGCGACGCACCATGTTCAGTTTCTCCATAGCATCGGCGGTAGGGCCGTTATTGGCCCTGTTTGCTGCTTCTGCATAAAACAGCAGCAGGTCGGCATAGCGGTACATCGGGTAATCATTACCTGCATTGCTGGCGCTGGCCGCTTTGAGGTCCCTGAACTTACGGTTCAAAATGGTGTTAGGTCCCAATCCAAATGTTTTCGGATACCAGTTGTAAATATAGCGCAGATCGTTCCTGTCCCAGTTTTTCATGATGGGAATGGCTTCTGCATCGCTGTAGTTGGTATAGAATCCACCGGGCGGGAAGTAACCGGAGCCCGGGTAATGGGCATACATGACATAATGGAATCCCTGGCCGGTGCCCAGGCGGGAAAACTTCAGGTAAAAGATCTCTTCGGAAGTGGAGACCACGTCGGCGCCGAAGACCCTTTCAAAGTCATCGGCTACTGTTACATTCACCAGGGAGTATTTTTGGGCGAGGATCACCTCATTGGCTTTGTCCCTGGCTTCGGCC
Source organism: uncultured Paraflavitalea sp. (assembly GCA_966211765.1). Classification (GTDB taxonomy): domain Bacteria; phylum Bacteroidota; class Bacteroidia; order Chitinophagales; family Chitinophagaceae; genus Paraflavitalea. Next base: position 1,633 of record CBIHOV010000031.1, on the reverse strand, counting down.
CACTTGTTGAGGTTGAGGTACACATCGGCCAGCAAGGTTTTGGCAGCCCATTTGGAAGGCGCCCCTGCGAGCCTTGGTGCATCGGGCAGGCTGGCTTCTGCCTCTTGCAGATCGGCTACAATGAGGGCATATACTTCGGCAGCAGTATTGCGTTTCACATTCACCTCCAGCATATTTGCTTCTGTGCGGAGGGGAACGCCACCCCAGTTGCGCACCATATGGAAGTAGTTGAGGGCGCGCAGGAATTTTGCCTCTCCTACAAATTTGGCGACATCGCCGGGTGATATTTGTTTTCCTTCGGGTGTTCTTTTGATGATGATATTGGCATTGCGGATGGACTGATAGAAAGCGCGCCACATATCGCCTACTCGGGTTACGTTGGTATTGTCGAGCCCGGCATAATCATTCAGGGGAGCATGGCTGCCTCTACCATACATGTAATCGGCATAACATTCGAGCTGTATGGTGTACAATCCGGCTATGCTGCTCACGCTGCGCCAGGGTCCATAGATCGCATTAACGCCGGCCGCTACTTCGGCAGGGGTATTGTAAAAAGTTTCTTCAGCTATGGAGTAGGGATCTTCTTCGAGATCTTTTGAACAGGAGCCCAGCAAGATGGCTATTGCTATATATTGAAAAAAGCGTTTCATATAAGGAGTTGTAATCGTTTAGTTAATAGGATCAGAATGAACAACGCACACCAAAAGTTATCGATTTGGCCGTAGGGTAAGAAAAATAATCTACACCCTGGGTGAAGGAGTTGGCGCCTCCAAATACATTCATCTCCGGATCGTACCAGGAATAACTGGTAATGGTGATCATATTCTGCGCACTTACATAGAACTGGGCATTCCTCAACCATTTGGCACGGATGCTGGTGCCACTCAGGTTATAGGCCAGTTGTATGTTTTTGAACCGCAGGTAGGAACCATCTTCCACAAACCTGCTGCTCATGTTGCCGGGCAGGTTGCGTGTAAGCTTAGGATATTTAGCATTGGTATTGGTGGGGGTCCAATGATCGGTAAACACTTCTGCCGGCAGGTTGAGGCCCATGCCCAGATCGAGTGTGGCAGCTTTGTTGAGGTTGACCAGATCGTTGCCCTGTGATCCCTGGATGAAGAGCGACAATTCAAATCCCTTCCAGGAGAGATTGGAGTTGAAGCCATAGATAAAATCGGGATTGGGGTTGCCGATATAGGTCTTATCAATGGCGCTGATGGTACCGCTTTTGTCGCCGTCCTCAAAAACAGGAATGCCTTTATCGTTGTAACCAATTTCCTTATAACCATAGAAGATACCCATGGGCTGTCCTTCCCTGAGCAAGTTCACCACATCATTAATATTGCCGGTATACAAGCTGGTGCCCAGGATATCCTGTCCGCCATAAAGCTTCAATACTTTGTTGCGGCTGCGGGAAATATTGGCCGATACATTCCATTGTACAGGGCCTTCGAGAACAGTGGCATCTACACCGAATTCAAAACCCTTATTCTCCACTTTGCCTACGTTGCGGAGTACATCGTTGTATCCCATGGATGCGGGAAGCTGCACTCTGTTGAGCAGGTCGCGGGTCGTTTTATTATATTAATAAAAACTTATGCGGGTCACGGTTTAGATCAAGGCGGCCAAGAGG
>CBIHOV010000030.1:0-105077 GCA_966211765.1 uncultured Paraflavitalea sp. | reverse complement strand
TTCCTGGCCTCTGATGATTCTTCGTTTATGCTTGGTGCTGAACTCCTTGTTGATGGTGGTATGACCTATTTGGCTAAGTAATTGACCACATGGCGGCGAGCGTTGAACCCGTGCCATTAAATAAGTAAAATCGTTTCAAAATGAGCAAATTAATAAGCAAAGTAGCGGTAGTTACCGGTGCTTCAAAAGGAATAGGGGCTTCTATCGCGAAACACTTTGCGGCAGAAGGTGCCAAGGTAGTTGTGAATTATGCTTCCAGTAAAGAAGGCGCAGATAGGGTGGTTAATGAGATAACTGATAAAGGCGGTATAGCGATTTCGGTACAGGCCGATGTATCGAAAGAAGCCGATGTAACCAGGCTGTTTGAAGAAACCAGGAAGGCTTTCGGCACATTGGATATTTTGGTAAACAACGCGGTCTACCAGGGATACGCACCTATTGAACAGGTATCGGTAGAAATTTTTCATCTGAGTTTCAACGTTAATGTTTTGGGTCCTATACTTACCATTCAGGCAGCTTTGAAGATCTTTGGCGATAAGGGCGGCAATATTATCAATATCAGTTCGGGTGCAAGCAAAATGCCTCTTCCGGCAGCTTCGATGTACTCTGCATCGAAAGCGGCATTGGATGCCATAACGATCTCTTTATCAAAAGAACTTGGTGCAAAAAACGTTCGTATCAATTCTATTTTACCGGGCGCTACAGAAACAGAAGGTGCAACTAGTGCAGGTGTCACTCCTGGCAGTGAATATGAAAAAATGTTTGTTGCCAATACACCGCTTGGTCGCAGAGGCCAGCCCGAAGATATTGCGAAAGCTGTTGTATTTCTTGCTTCCGATGATGCAGCCTGGATCACGGGAGAGCAAATTTCCGTTTCGGGAGGTATGTATGGCTTTTAAATTTCTTTCAGATCTCTGTTTCTTCCGGAAGCAGGGATCTTTTTTGCTTCAAATAACCTGACTAAAAAGCAACATGTAAGGTTGTAGTTATATCCATTTTTTTATCAGTCAATTTAGTTTTGTTGCTATCGTGGAGTGAATGGTGCTTTTTCGTATATCACTGAACCAACAGTTGCTTGCACCCTGCAAAATTTGATTAACGCTATTTCCACCCTATTACTACCCTTCGACTACCCTTGGACTGCCCTACAGCTGCCCTGGCGGTGTGCTGGCGGTATTGGTAATATGCGGCGTGAATGGGCAGGTAATGGCCGGTTGTGAATGGTTTTGGTAGATAGTGGTTGTGATGACTACTTTGGGCTTCCTGAAACCAAGATAGGCTATGATGAAAAGATGTTGATGTTGGTGTCTGAAGAAAAAGGGCCGAAGCCCTTAGTGATAAACGCGGCCGGGCACCGGTGGAAGGGCCTGGCGGCTGGTGCTGACCATGAGGATGCGACCTTTGTACTGCCTTTCAAAAGCCACCTGACGCCCAGGGCCAACAACGAAGACGATACACTGCTCAATACCTACCAACGCGCAAGTAGTGGAAGCCACGAGATAATACTTCATAACAAAACATTTAAAATGAAAAAATAACAGCAAAAGCTGCCTGCAGCATTCAATGCGGCATGAGCGCAAGGCCAAAAAGGAAACGGAATAAATGCGCGGAAATCATCGGCTGATATTCCTGATGAAGCTGGTGCGGGATGTGTCGATGAGGGGTTGTACTGAAGCTTTATGCCGGACCGTTTTTGGCGGCCGGAGGGAAAGCAAGGCAGCGAGGCAACAAGGCAGTGGGCAACGAGGGGAAGAAGCTGCTGTGTCGTTTTGAGGGTTTGGGCTGGTGTGGCGGTATTTTCAATGGATGAGTGATTGGGGCGGGCGTGGATGCGTGTTGGCGTGGGCCGGCATGCCGCATTATTTTGCCGGCGGGTTTTTGATGTTTTTGGGAGGAAGTGGATTGGGGCTGGGACAGGGTGCTGGTGTGGGGAGGAGCAGTGGATGGTGGTGGCGCTCAGGGGGTGGCGTGATCAGGCAGGAGAGCCATTCGCACTGGACCTTACCCTGCATACACGCTAAGCAGGGGTTGATGTTTGATAAGTTTTCCAGCCTGCCCCTGCTGAATAACAATTTTGCAACTACAATTGGAGTTATAGGGTATACACTATACCCTAATGAAAGTCCTACTTATCCTTACCCTATTAGGATCCATTTACTATCAGGGCCCCAAAGTATATATCTGCCGGTCGGGCACCAGCTATGCCTACCACAATAAAAAATGCCAGGGTCTGCGCAACTGTACGCACAAGATCGATACCGTAACGGTGAAGCAGGCGTTGGAGTCGGGCCATAAGAAAGCTTGTGGGTATTGTTACAGATAAGTTTGAGATCCAATAGTCCTGATTGATCTGCTTATAATGAGATAGGCCCTTTATTCTACTGCAAATAAAATACCGAGGCTTAACGACACGGGAGAAATCACTCTCTACGGGTTCCCGTAAATTATTATTACCTGTCCCAATTATCTTGCCGCTGTTTCAATCTGGTTAAAGACTGGACGTTAATGTCCCTGCCGCTTAACATACGATTCTGTAACCAATTATTATCTCATATGGAATGGAAATTCAGGAAGGACTTTCAGGTCATGCCCGGCGTCTACTTAAAATATGGCAATGGTGGAATTCAGACCCAAATCAGGCCAATGGAACCGGTCACTGACAAGGTCTTTGATGCTGAAAAGCTACAACACCAATTATTCAGACCATATGATCAGCAACATGAGATCAAAAGCGCTTCTATCGACAGATTGACTTCCAAACAACTGCTAGATCTTAAAGCCCTATTGCTTACATCCGATAAAATATACCATGAAACGAATTCTCTTTTAGAAAATAAGACAACACTATTCGAGAAACATTCTAAAAAGTTAAATCGACTAAATAGAAGCATTTTCAAATTCCTGTTTAAAAAGAAAATTCTCAGGATGGAACAGGAATCGATTGTCCTTAGCGAAGAGGTCAGCGAATTGAAAGAACAGTTGGAATACTCATCAATAAAGTTAGAAATAGATAGTGAAGACGTCTTTTTTGATCTATATAAGAATGTCAAAAAATCTTTTCTTCTATTAACAGGGTCTGAAAAGAAATGGGATTTCACAAGTACTAAGCGGACCAACATGGTCGCAGAACGTACTTCTGCAGCAAATACAATCACCAGGTCTGAGATCAGCCTTTCCGAGAAACATTTACCTATTCTTCATACAGACTTACCTGCCTTATGTTTTCATAATATGAATGGCGGCGACCTATATCTTTACCCTGGCTTCCTGATAGTCTATGAATCAAAAACTGACTTTGCTGTCATAAGCTATACAGACTTCTTCCTTCGTTTTAATCAACTCCGTTTTATTGAATCTGAGAAAGTTCCATCCGACACAAAAACAGTAGATAAAACATGGTTCAAAGTTAACAAGGACGGATCGCCAGATAGGCGATTTGCAAATAATTACCAGATCCCAATCGTACTATATGGAGAATTGGGCTTCACATCACTATCGGGACTGAATGAGGTTTACTGTTTCAGCAATAGTGAATTAGCGATGCTCTTTCAGAAAGCAATGTCTGATTATATAGAAGCCATAAAGAAATCACAGTCATTGATCAGTGCTTTTAAAGGACAGTAAGAAGAAGGCACTCATATCTCCTGACCCAAAGAGGTAACATACATACTTAAAACTAAGTCATATGCAAATTCAAAACGAGCAAGAAGCAGTTGGATTATTATTGTATTCTGCTATTGGAATTGACGGAAAACTAACTGATCATGAAATTAGTAAGATATCAAATACCCTTGTATTTTGTAGTCTATTTAAGGGCCATGACCTCAAGGCTATTACACAAAAATATTTCGTATATAAAAAATTATACGATTCCGTTGACATCATTGATCATAGCACCTCGCATATAAGCGAGGCATTCAAACCAACCTTATTCGCCATGCTTTGCGACCTGCTTTGTAGCGATGGTAACACAAACGAAACGGACATTGTCTTATTAGGATTGGTAGCTAATAAGTTGCAGCTTAAAGACTATCAACCAATCGCTACAGCCTTTATGAAAAGGTATGCGTTTAATTATAATATCGAGTAGTGGACTAAATCCCTTTTTATGCAAGGGCTCTTAAATCGGCCTTCATAATTACCAAGATATTGCCTAATAATCACCTTAAAAACCCAGAGATATGAGCGAAGTTGCTTGCCCAAAATGTGGATCGACCCAAATTTCTGCCAATAAGAAAGGTTTCAGTGGAAAGAAAGCAGTTGTGGGTGCAATACTGACTGGAGGGATAGGAATAGCTGCTGGGACGCTTGGTTCCAATAAAATAAGATTACCTGTCTTGCCTACGGACACGAATTTCGCCCAGGAGAAGGAAGTACAAAACCTAAGTTTAACACTGAAAAAAATGAACATAGCCTTATTTCAGAAACAGACCAGGCAATATTGAGAATTATCAAAGAGCAAGGCATGCTGCCTGCAGTTAAGTTTTACAAGGAATTATCAGGCAAGGAGCTTTTGGATTCAAAAGACTACGTAGACAATCTTGCACTTCTACATTCTGTTAAACCTGTGAATCCTAGAGGAGGATGTGTGGGTATGATTTTATTTCTATTGGCTGTTTTACTGTCAATTTGGGGATTAACGTAATCTTATCTTAGCAATACATAAGAAGATAAGACAATCTTTAAATCTTGGCACAAGTACCATTTCGCACATAGCTTGCTCTGTAAACTTGTGCAAGTTAGGGGGGCACAATGGTCCGGAATCTACACTTTGTCTTGGGCACCTATAAGACATTCGCGACAGAATGGAGAGAATAACGAAGCCAGCACAAACTGGTGGTTTATTCGCCAAAGTGGGGAGCCTAAGATTTCAATAAATCGTCATTATTCACGGAATGCCTGCTGTCATACGACCTAGCCATCACGCCCTGCTCAACCAGATGACGTTATCCGGAATTTCCAGAAATCCTGTATATTGCTCGTTATCCGGATTACCGCATAACCACTTGGTAACTCTGAAAAAACGATGGAAACAATAACCAGAAACGATATTGTCAAATTCTTCCTGTCGCGGGACGATTTCTATGGATCTGATGGCATCATGGAATATCTGGATCAAATATTCCCATTGAGAACAATGCCATCTTTAGATTCAAGGTTTGAAGATGCTTTCGGTGATATACGTCAGCACATTGTCAACAACTCGGACTGGACGATGGAGTATCTTCTATTTAATCGATTAAACATATTGCATGCTGATGAGACAATCTTTAAAAAACTCATTGAGGTAACAGTCCATCCTTCGACGCGTAAAACAAGGCGCAATGTCGTAGCCTATGCCCGGGATGTCAACAGACTCTTACATGGAACTGACCAAGCGTTGAGGATAACAAGTGTAATGGAAGGCATGCCAGTTTTTAAGTTGGTACATAAATCGGTGAGAGACATTAAACTGTCAGAGGTCTTAACCGGGGATTTTCGTTTTTACAAGTTTGAAGCAGCAGACAAGCAATTTCCATGCTTTCAACTACAACCAATCAGTTGGGACGATTTTGGCTATTCAACGGTCATAAAGATAACCTATTATGACCCACAAGGGGTGCCAGCCCCGATTGGGAATGTCCGTATTATGAAACGGAACGAAAAAAGAACCTGGGACCACATTCCTGATTTTTTTGAAAGGTTGCCAGAAGATTATTGCTCACTGGGTACTACCGAAAATTACTATGACAGGATAAAGGGGCTGCTGCATGATAAATACCAGGCTTTCTTTTACGCTTTGCGGGACGCAGGCATATTCCCGTCGATAAGTGATAAATTTGACCAATCTGACATTTTCAGGAAGTCACTTATCCGCGAAAATAGGAATGAAGAAATATGGCGAACGATTCGGTATAAGATTAACCTCACAAGTATTGAAGAGGCATTTAAGTTTAGCTTTCAATTTAAACCGCTTTATTCTGAGGATTCGGTTTTTCTGGACTTCAATTTTCAATATGGTACTCCAATAGAGCATCGGATATATGCATTGATTGGCAAAAATGGTACAGGTAAGACAAAGATACTTTCATCTATAGCGCAGGAGTTAGCCAACAGTGACTCAACCTTGATTCCGAAAAAGCCTCAGTTTGGTAAAATTACCAGCATTTCCTACAGTTTTTTTGACAACTTCGAGATTCCGCAGACGCATGAAAGTTTTTATTATGCATATTGCGGATTGAAGAAAGACAAAAATACGTTGTTAGAGCCAGAGGAATTGGATGCACGCTTTCGTGACTCCGCACACAATATCTTAGAAAAGGGGCTTCTGGAAAAATGGAAGAAAATTCTGTGTAATTTCATAGAATCAGCTCTGATCGAAGAAATCTTTGTACGTCCATCTACCCATGGTGCTGAACAAGAATTCGAGTATAATGAAGCTGCTGTAGTAACGTTGAAAGACCAACTCAGTTCTGGCCAACATATTTTGTTATATGTCCTTACCGAACTTACTGCACAAATTCGTGAAAACTCTTTGATTCTCTATGATGAGCCGGAAACACACCTCCATCCAAATGCGATCACCGAGTTAATGAATAGTATTTTAGAATTGGTTAAGGAATTTAATTCGTTTTGTATTATCGGCACTCATTCCCCACTGGTAGTGCAGTGTATCCAATCGAGAAATGTGATGGTGCTGACACGCCAGCCTAATCAGATTTATTTGCATTCCTTGGAGCGGGAATCTTTCGGGGAAAACCTGACGGTGATTACTGAAGATATCTTCGGAACAAGAGATGTACCAAAGAATCATCTTGCAATACTGGATAATTTGAGCAAGGGCCGGACATTTGAGGAGGCTGTGGCATTTTTTGAAGCGGAAAACAATGACCTGCCTATGAACCTCAATACCCGCTTATACCTTAAAAGTCTTTATAGATAGGCTATGACAAATTTAGCATTTCCCGTTTTTGACAACATGGAGCTATTCCGTACAGCAGTCGGCAGTAAAATTGATCGAGTTGCCCAGGCTGCATTAACTGGAGCACTCCCAATGATAACCACTCGTTACCAGACATTTGAAAATCATTGCACACACAACGAACTGGAGCTGCTAACCCAAGATGTCGGCTGTACATTGCTCAGGGATGAATTGTTGTCACTCTACGGGTTTGGTAAACCGGTGGTGAAGATTATTTTAGAAACCGTGCAGGCGGCGCAAAATCAAGCTGTTCGCCATACCTGTCAGTATTGTACGATCGGTGGTATTAAAAGCCTCGATCACGTCGTCAACAAGAGCGATTTTCCAGAATATAGCATACATCCACAAAACCTGATTCCTTGTTGTCTGGAATGCAATGTTAATAAAGGAGAAGAATGGGTGAATGGTGGTAACAGACTTTTCATTAACCTATATACGGATGTGCTGCCAAACGATCAATACTTATTTACAAATATCATGGGTAACGTGGCGGAGCTTGACTTTAAATTCTGGTTACGAAAGCCGACAACAGTCGATAATAGGCTATGGGACAGAATCGTAAGTCATTATGACCGCATGAAGCTGCTGACCAGGTTACGACATAAGGCAATTAGTGAACTAACTGAATTTTTGTTGTTAGCCAAACAGTCATTGGAGAGAGGTATGTCACAAGCAGATATCGTCGGGGTAATAGATCAACAGGCAGCAATTTATAGGCGTGACTTGGGTGCCAACCATTGGAAGGCTTCTATGAGCGAAGCATTGGCTAACAGCACGCTGTTTTGGCAACACGTTCGCAAATTTCGATTAGCGTAGTATTCTCTGACTCCTTCCCTTGGATAACACTATGAATAATAAGAAAGCATAGTCTACATCAGATCTTCGCGTATAGGCAACCTGTTACAGAACTATTGTTGACTAAAAATCGGGTATATGCCCAAGGAGAATCATTATAAACTACTGGAATTGCTGTTGACTAAAAAGTTCTTAGCTAAATTCACTCATCCCATTCCTTGTTTTTACGACTGCAGTGCAGCGGGTATATCGACCTTTCTCAGATGAACTATCCCAATCGATGCTCGTCGATAGTATAAGGCAGGATCGCGATCTGATGAGGTCGGTTACCGAGCTGATGCTCGCGCTATAACGCAACGCAATAAGATATTCCGACAGCTCATTCACTGAGCAGTAAAACTGCATACAACTGAAAAAGGGACCGCTCACGCGATCCCTTTTTCCTGGAGGTCCCGACCAGATTTGAACTGGTGTAGGAGCTTTTGCAGAGCTCTGCCTAGCCGCTCGGCCACAGGACCCTTTATTTTCCCACACCAAACACCGAGTGCTCGATTGGGGTGTGCAAAAGTAGGATATTTGTTGGATATTTGAAACCAGAGTAACACATTTTTATGCAACGTATCCCGGAATCGGAATTGATTATCAACCATCGCGGCGCCATTTACCACCTCGATGTGAGGCCAGAAGAGCTTGCACACACGATTATCACGGTAGGCGATCCCGACCGCGTACCCGCCGTGAGCAAGCATTTTGACCGGATAGAGGTGCAACGCCAGCACCGGGAATTTGTGACGCATACGGGCTATATTGGCCAAAAACGCCTGTCGGTGGTGTCAACCGGCATCGGGCCCGACAATATCGATATCGTTCTCAACGAACTGGACGCCCTGGTGAATATCGACTTCGAGACGCGCACCATCAAACCCGAGCATACCTTACTCAATATTATAAGGGTAGGCACTTCCGGCGCCCTGCAGGCGGATATCCCGGTGGACAGCTGGGTGGTATCCACGCACGGCCTGGGAATCGACAACCTGATGAACTTCTACCGCCACGAGGAAAATGACAGTGAAAAACAGCTGCTGCAAGCCTTTATCACGCAAACTCAGCTCAACCACGGTATTTCGCGACCCTATATCAGCGCAGGCAGCGCCACACTCATGAAGCATTTTGCCGGCGAAGGCATCCACGCAGGGATCACGGTGACCTGCCCCGGCTTCTACGGCCCGCAGGGCCGGGTACTGCGCCTGGGCCTCAGCAACCCCGGCCTGATCGACCAGCTCACGGATTTTAGCTTCGGCCAGCACCGGATCACCAATTTCGAGATGGAAACCTCCGGCATTTACGGCCTGGGCCGCCTGCTGGGGCACCATTGCCTGTCGCTGAGCGCCATTGTGGCCAACCGGGTTGTTAAAGAATTCTCAAAGGATGGGGGCGCCGCTGTACAAGGTTTGATCACCAAAACATTAGAAGTAGTAAGTACGTTATAATAGTTGCCCGTTTGTTATTAATTTTGGGGGGCGACAGGCTCCATTAGATCAGGGTGAGCCGCCCCAAAGGGCGACCCACCCTTAGAAATAAAGCAAAAAAACAGCCGGGAGGAAATCTACCACATGAAACTTACTTTTCACAAATACCAGGGCACAGGCAACGATTTCGTGATCCTGGATAACAGAGACGAAAAATACAACGACCTGAATACGGAACAGATCCGCTTTTTGTGTGACCGCCGCTTTGGCGTGGGCGCCGACGGACTGATGCTGCTCAATACGAAGCCGGGCTACGACTTTGAAATGAAATACTACAATGCCGACGGCCGGGAAAGCACGATGTGCGGCAACGGCGGCCGCTGCCTGGTAAAATTTGCCTACCATCAGGGCATCCGCAAGAATATGTACCATTTCATCGCAGTAGATGGCGCCCACGAAGCAGAAATAGACGACGACGGCACGGTAAGCCTGAAAATGAAAGATGTAACGGGCATCCGGGAAAGCCATGGTGATTTTATCCTCGACACAGGCAGCCCGCACTACGTAAAAATGGTGACAGATGTAATGGGCTTTGACGTGTACAAAAAAGGCATGGACATCCGCTACAACAATACCTACGCCAAAGAAGGCATCAACGTAAACTTTGTAGAACAGAAAAGGGAAGACGAGATCATCGTACGCACCTACGAACGGGGCGTGGAAGATGAAACGCTCTCCTGCGGCACAGGGGTAACGGCCAGCGCGCTGGTATGCTACCACAACGAGCGCGGCTTCAACGACGTAACGGTACTCACCCGCGGCGGCAAATTATCGGTAGAATACGACCGGATTGACGATGACACGTATAATAATGTATGGCTATGCGGTCCCGCAGAAAAAGTGTATGAGGGAGGGATCGAACTGAAATGATGCAACTACCCCCTACCCTTAGCATCGACGACATATTGCGGGAATCAGAAAAAACCTTTCAGCGGTTCACTACTTTTTGCAAGGAAGTACCGCCTGAGCTTTTCTTCAAAGAGACGCCCGGCAAATGGTCGATCGCCCAGAACATGCAACACCTGGTGATCTGCACCAAAACAGCCACGGCCGCCTATGCGCTGCCCAAATTCCTGGTGCGGCTATTTGGCGGGAAACCCAACCGCGATTCGCGCCCCTACCCGGTGCTGGTGGAAAAATACCAGCAAAAACTGGCTGCAGGCGGCAAAGCACAAGGCCGCTATGTTCCTAAACACATCAAACCCGCGTCGAATAACGACGAGCTGATCAAACACTGGCGGCAATTCACCACCATTTACCTGCAGGCACTGCGGAAAAACTGGAAGGATGAACAGCTGGACAAATACATTGTGAAGCATCCGCTGCTGGGAAAGATCACGCTGCGGGAATTGTGCTACTTCACCATTTATCATACAGAACATCACCTCGCCATTGTGAAGAAAGGAGTTAGCTTTTAGCTGTTAGCCTTTAGCCCTTTGCTACTGGCTGTTAGGTATTAGCTTTTAGCTGTTAGCGGCGGAGAGTGGATCACTGTGTTGAAACGCAGGAGAATCAACGCTTTAGCATAGTAGTTGGGCAGCAATTGCCGAATCTTAAAATTCATTATCTGAAATGGTTTTTCCCCCTACCTTTGCGCCGGCAAAATGATCCAGTACTTCAAAAATATCAATCACCAGACGGTCGCCATCGACAAACCGGAAAATGGCTCCTGGGTGAATGTATTGCCCCCGCTGAAACAGGAAGAATTCACGGAACTGGCGGATGCGCTGGATATTCCACTCGACTTTTTGACTGACTCACTGGATATCGATGAAAGAAGCCGTTTTGAAGAAGACGACAATGTGAAGCTGGTGGTCATCAAGACGCCTACGGAAAACAACTCTTTCAACGAAAGTGATGCACTCTACATCACGATCCCCATCGTTATCATCCTTACGCACAACCAGATCTTAACGGTGAACAGCTTCGACAATGAAGCGATCAAGAAATTCCTGCACACTTTCCAGAACCGTCACCCGGACAACCGGAAGATGATGGCGCTGAAGATCTTTGAAAAGATCATTCAGACGTATATGGAATCGCTGAAGGAGATCAACCACCGCCGCAATATTGTAGAACAAAAGCTGTACGCTGCCAACCGGAATGAAGAGCTGCTGCAACTGATGCGCATACAAAAGAGCCTGGTGTATTTCGTAACAGCGCTGCGCTCGAACGAAATGCTGCTGATGAAGATCGAACGCACGAATTTCCTGGCACTGAATGAAGAAGAGAAAGAATTTCTGCAGGATCTGATCGTAGACAACTCACAGGCCCTTGAAATGGCCAATATCTATACCAACATCCTGAGTAGTACGCTGGATGCTTTTGCCAGCATCATTGCCAATAACCAGAATGAAGTGTTGCGCCGCCTGTCGGTGATCACGATCGTATTGACCTTCCCGGTACTGGTAGCCAGCATCTATGGCATGAACGTGCCCATCCCCTACAAGGATTCCCCTTACGCATTCTATATCCCGGTGTTTCTCTCGCTTGTGATCTCACTCGTGATCGGGTGGTTCTTCCTGAAGAAAAAGATCTTTTAGAGAATACAGAATTTAGAATACAGAATCCAGAATACAGAATAGCTCCGCGATTTAGGCAGCGCTTATTAAATGCACATGCCGGCTCTTTTTGTTGAGCAACCATGGACCTTTGCTGCGCGGCCGTTTATTTATTTGGCTACGGCTCGCAGGACCAGATATGCTTTACCAATTGGGCTTCGGCCAAAAAATTATCCACGGTATAGCCTGTGTGCATTCTAACTTCTTCCCCTTTTCTATTAAAGTAAACCGGCACCCAGTTGCAGGTAGGTCCTTTTTGGGCCAGCAGGTACACTTCGCGGCCCTTCCAGGTGAGCAGATCGATATACGGAAGGCAGAAACAGGACTTGTTGTCGTTTATCAACGCCTGTATGGATGCAGGGAGTTCGTCCTGCTGGGTTTTATCTTTGGAACAGCTTGCCAGGCCGAGGCAACTGAGGATGATCACTAAAATTATCAGGCGGTTCATATTGGTATGATTTCCCCTCCTGACAAGCGGCTGTTGAGGGCCGTTGCGTAGTGGGTGAAAGTTAATATTGGGGTGGCAGACAGCCCGGATTTTGGCAAAATAGTACTAAGTTTATTGCTTTGAAAAAAGATAAATCATTATATGTTCAACGTACGTGTATATGGTATTTTATTGGGAGACAATAACCAGGTATTGGTGGCGGATGAATTTATCCGTGGCGGTTACTATACCAAGTTTCCCGGTGGTGGATTGGAATTTGGAGAAGGCACCCGCGATTGTCTGAAAAGGGAATTCAAGGAAGAGATGGACCTGGATGTACGCATCGGGGAACATATCTATACCACGGACTTTTTCCAGATGAGCGCCTTCACGCCCGATCAGCAGATCATTGCCATCTATTATTTTGCGCACGCACTGGAGCCGATCAAAGCGCCACTGCGCACCAAATTGTTTGACTTCGATGAGCAACAAATGGAAGTGTACAAGCGGACAGGAGAAACGGAGACGTTCCGGTTTATTGACTGGGAAGATTTCTCCGGAGAAGTGGTGACGTTGCCGATTGATAAGGTGGTGGCGGATTTGGTGAAGCGCGCTCCTCCTACTGCTTCATGATCACCTTCACGGGTTGGTATACGGGAAGGGTGACGATAAAGGTGGTGCCTTCATTGGCCTTGCTGTGGGCGGAGATAAAGCCATGGTGTTTCTCCACGATCTTTTTGCAGAGGGCCAGTCCGATGCCGGTGCCTTCAAATGCACTGCTCACGTGTAAGCGGCGGAACATTTCAAATACCTGCTCGGCATAAACCTGGTCGAAGCCGATGCCATTGTCTTCAATGAAGATGCGGCAGTACTTACCAATATTTTCTTTATTGTTGTTGGCATTGTTACTCTGCCCGGTTGTCAATTCATAGCGAATGGTGATCTGAGGTATTATATCGGGCTTACTGTACTTGAGGGCATTGCTGATGATGTTGTAGAACAGGGGTCTGATAAGACCGGGATTTACTTCCAGTGCCGGCAATGGCTCCAGCAAACTGACCTGCGCTCCTTTTTCCTTGATGGGCGCTTCGAGGTCGACCAGGGCTTCATCGAGCAGGATATTGAGGTCGGTAAATTCAAAGTTCTCTTTCTCCCCGGTCAGCTTGGAAAAAGCCAGGATGTCTTTGATGAGGGCCTGCATACGCGTCGCCGCATTCTGAATGCGGCTGATATAAGCATTGGCGTCTTTATCGAGGGTGTCCTTGTATTTGGTGGCCAGGAGATCGCCGAAGGTGCGGATCTTGCGCAGTGGTTCCTGCAGATCATGGGAAGCCATGAAGGCAAAACGGTCCAGGTCGCGGTTGGCCGATTCCAGCAAGGTAATATTGCCCAGCAGCTGCCGGTTGAGTTGTTTGATCTTTTCTTCGGAGGCTTTGCGCTCGCTGATCTCGTCCTCCAGGTTTTTATTGATGGCTTTGAGCTTTTGCTCCTGCATCAGCAGACGCCTGTTTTTCTGGTAGAGGTCGATGAATACGGATACCTTAGCCCGCAGCAATTCGGGGTTGATGGGTTTGTAGATATAATCCACGGCCCCGGTACGGTAGCCTTTGAAAATATTGTCTTCGCCGTAGTTGTTGGCGGTAATGAATATAATGGGAATATGGCGCAGCTTCTCCCTTTCATAGATGAGTGCCGCGGTCTCAAAGCCGCTGAGGTTGGGCATTTTCACATCCATAAGGATCAGGGCAAAGTCGAACTCTGTCAGGAGGATCTTCAGGGCATGACGGCCGGAAGAAGCTTTGATGAACTGGTAGCCGTCTGGCTCCAGGATGGCCTCCATAGAAAGCAAATTATCTTCCCGGTCGTCTACCAATAAGATCTTTTGCTGCATGCTTTAGTGGGTTTCTAATTTTAAAATATTAGGACTTAGGATATTGATTACTATACTAACCCAATAATCAATAATTATTAATTAATAATTATTGATTATTGCTGCTGTGGTCACTTACTCACTTATTATTTGTTTCGTTCTATTTGTACTGCATTGCTCTACTTATAAAACCAAACTCTCATCAAAGATAACAATTGATCGATCTTCAAAGGCTTGGTAATATAATCGGAAGCGCCTGCTTCAATACATTTTTGCCGGTCGCCCTTCATGGCCTTGGCGGTTACGGCAATGATGGGCAGGGTACTGTTCTTGTGTTCGCGCCTGATCTTCTGGGTCGTTTCATAGCCATCCATTTCGGGCATCATGATGTCCATCAGCACCATGTCGATCTTCGGACTCTCATCGCGGATAATATTAATGGCATCCTTTCCACTCTCGGCAGTGATCACATTGATATTGTACCTTTCAAATACGGTAGTGAGGGCAAACAGGTTTCTTACATCATCGTCCACCACCAATATATTCTTACCGGTGAGGATATCCTCTTTCATCCGTATGTTCTCAATAACGCGCTTCTTCTCCGGCGGCAGGTCTTTGTGATTGATGTGCAGGTGCAAAACGGTCTCTTCGAGCAGGTGCTCCAGTGAATTAACGCCTTTCAGGATGATGGTGTTGGAGGTACGGTTCAGGTGCTGCAATTCTTTCTTACCAAAATCTTTTCCGGAGTAAATGATCACAGGGGTATGCTTCTGTTTATTTTCCGCCACTTTGTTCACAATATCCGTACCTGAAATATCAGGCAATGTATAATCCAGGATGATACAATCAAAATCATTTCCTCTGTCTTCAATTTGCAGTACGGCTTCCCTGCCTGTATCGGCCAGGGTGACATCCAGGTTATCGGCCATGAGTATTTTTACGATCTGCGAAGCGTCGACCTCGTTGTCCTCAATGACCAGTATTTTTTTCACCTGCTTGTTGTTGAAGGTCATGATGTCCTCGAACAACTCATTCAGCATGTCATTGTCCAGGGGCTTCAACAGGAAACTGCGGGCGCCGCGCTTCAGGGCCAGTTCGCTGTTCTCTTCACCTGAGATGAGGTGGATGGGAATATGGCGGTAGTTGAGGTCATTGCGCAGGAGGTCGAGCACTTTCCAGCCACTGGTATCGGGCAACTTCACATCGAGGGTAATGGCAATGGGCAGGAAGCGGTTGATGAAGTCAAACACTTCAATGTAATTGGTGGCCACGATGGCTTTGAGCCCCAGTTCATGGGCTTTATCGATGATGATCTTGCCAAAGCGCAGGTCATCTTCCACGATCAATATCACTTTGTCATTGGGCTGGGTGAGGTTGCGGTCGTCGCCCGCCTCATTGATCATTTCATTCACCATACCGTGCATGGCCTGTACTTCCTTGCTATCGGTAGCCCGGATGGAATTGATGAGGGTATCTATTTCACCGCTATCGGCCCCCAACTGGTACTGGCGATAGGCAGAGAGGCCTTCATCTTTGGGGATCAGACCGGCCACTGCTTCTACAGGCAGGAAGAGGGTGAAGGTACTGCCAAAGGAAGGCTGGCTTTCCAGTTCGATGGTACCGCCTAACAGTTCGGCCAGACCGCGACTGATGGACAGACCCAAACCGGTGCCGCCGTATTTACGGCTGGTGGAACCTTCGGCCTGCTGGAAAGCTTCAAAGATGATGTTCTGTTTTTCCTGCGGGATACCAATGCCGGTATCGGTAATGGCAAAAGCTACTACCCTGCCAGCATGATCGAGGCTGGGGGTACCTTGTTTCCAGTTCTTCTTCGCTTCATAGATGCGCAGTTTTACTTCGCCTTTCTCGGTAAACTTGAAAGAGTTGGACAAGAGGTTCTTCAATATCTGGTTGAGGCGCTGCAGATCGGTCTCCATCGCATTGGGCAGGTTGGTATCTGTTTCGATGGTGAAGCGCAAATGCCTGGCTTCCGAGATGGGCTTGAAAGTGGTTTCCACGAAACCTGCAATCTCGGAGAACCGTACGGAGCTCATATTGGCGGTAATGAAACCGGATTCGATCTTCGAGAGATCGAGGATATCATTGATCAGTTGTATAAGGTCATCACCACAAGAGTGGATGGTACGGGCATAGCGTATTTGTTTATCAGACAGGTTGCCCTCGGCATTCTCATACAATTGCTGGGCAAGGATGAGCAAGCTGTTGAGGGGGGTACGCAACTCGTGGGACATATTGGCCAGGAACTCGGATTTGTACTTGGAGGTAAGGGTAAGCTGTTCGGCTTTTTCTTCCAGCGAACGACGGGCTTCTTCCACTTCCTTGTTCTTGGCTTCCACTTCGTTCTTTTGCTTTACGAGCAGGAGGGCTTTATCCTGTAACTCATCGTTGGTCCTTCTCAATTCTTCCTGTTGTATTTTCAACTCACCGGCCAGTGACTGGGACTGTGTGAGCAGTTCCGCCGTACGGGTATTGGCCTCGATGGTGTTCAACACGATACCGATACTTTCGGTAAGCTGGCTTAAGAAGTCGAGGTGGGTTTCGCTGAATATATCGAGAGAAGCCAGTTCAATAACGGCTTTTACTTTGTTCTCAAACAACACGGGCAGGATGATGAGGTTGGCCGGTTTGGCGCGTCCCAATCCTGAGTTGATCTTGATGTAATTGCCCGGCACATTGGAGAGGATGATCCTTTCTTTTTCGAAAGCTACCTGTCCTACCAGTCCTTCGCCAATGGCAAATTCGGTGGGGATATTCCTATCTGATTTATAGCCGTATGCTGCAAAGAGGTTGAGCATTACGTGCGGGGTATCTTCGTCCTGCGTTAAGATATAGAAGGCGCCATAGTGGGCTGTTACCACCTGGGCCAGCTCGGAGAGGATACGCTGGGTTACGGTCTTCAGGTCTTTTTGTCCCTGCAGCATTTGACCAAACTTGGCCAGGTTGGATTTGAGCCAGTCCTGCTCCTGGTTGCGTAAGGTGGTTTGCTTCAGGTTGCTGATCATCTGGTTGATGGTATCTTTCAGGGCTTCCACCTCTCCTTTCGCTTCTACGCGGATAGTACGGGTAAGGTCACCCTTGGTTACCGCGCTCGCCACTTCGGAGATAGAACGCACCTGGGTAGTGAGGTTCTGCGCCAGCTGGTTTACGTTTTCTGTAAGATTCTTCCAGATACCGGATGCGCCGGGTACAGAAGCCTGTCCACCCAGTCGTCCTTCCACACCCACTTCACGGGCCACGGTGGTTACCTGGTCGGCAAACACGGCCAGGGTATCGATCATTTCATTGATGGTATCGGTCAACTGCGCCACCTCACCGCGTGATACGATGGAGAGCTTTTGTTTCAGGTTACCGGTAGCCACGGCGGTTACTACTTTCGCGATACCGCGCACCTGGTTGGTAAGGTTGGAGGCCATCATGTTCACACTATCCGTAAGGTCTTTCCAGGTACCGGCCACACCGCGTACTTCGGCCTGGCCACCCAGTTTACCTTCGGTACCTACTTCACGCGCCACGCGGGTTACCTCAAAGGCGAAGGAGTTCAACTGCTCCACCATGGTATTGATGGTATTCTTCAAATCGAGTATCTCTCCTTTTACGTCGATCTGTACTGTTTTACTCAAGTCACCACTCGCCACGGCTTTGGTTACTTCGGCAATGTTGCGCACCTGTGCGGTGAGGTTACCGGTCATCTGGTTTACCGAGTCGGTCAAATCCTTCCAGGTACCGGCTACGCCTGGTACAAAGGCCTGTCCACCCAGTTTACCATCGGTACCCACCTCACGCGCCACCCGCGTTACTTCGGAGGCGAAGGCGCGCAGCTGATCCACCATGGTATTGAGGGTCTCTTTCAATTGCAGGATCTCACCGCGTACGTCCACGGTGATCTTCTTCGACATGTCGCCATTGGCCACGGCGATGGCCACTTCGGCGATGTTGCGCACCTGGGCGGTAAGGTTGCCCGCCATCTGGTTTACAGAGTCGGTCAAATCCTTCCAGGTACCGGCCACACCGGGTACATTGGCCTGGCCACCCAGTTTACCTTCCGTACCCACTTCACGCGCTACGCGGGTTACTTCGGAGGCGAAGCCGCGGAGCTGATCCACCATGGTGTTGATGGTATTCTTCAATTCGAGGATCTCCCCTTTTACGTCCACACCGATCTTACGGGAAAGGTCACCGTTGGCCACGGCTGTCGTTACCTCCGCGATGTTGCGCACCTGGGAGGTAAGGTTGGAGGCCATTTTATTTACAGAGTCTGTTAAGTCTTTCCAGGTACCCCCTACGCCGGGTACATCGGCCTGACCGCCCAGTTTTCCTTCTGAACCTACTTCCCGCGCCACGCGGGTTACTTCGGAACCGAATGAGTTGAGCTGATCCACCATGGTGTTGATGGTGTTTTTCAATTCGAGGATCTCTCCTTTTACATCCACGGTGATCTTACGGCTAAGGTCACCTTTCGCCACGGCGGTAGTTACTTCCGCGATGTTGCGCACCTGTCCGGTCAGGTTAGAGGCCATCCCGTTCACAGAGTCGGTAAGGTCTTTCCATACGCCCCCTACTCCTTCTACCGTGGCCTGACCACCCAGTTTACCTTCGGAACCTACTTCCCGCGCCACCCGCGTTACTTCGGAGGCGAAACCGCGGAGCTGGTCCACCATGGTGTTGATGGTATTCTTCAACTCCAGGATCTCTCCTTTTACGTCCACATCGATCTTACGCGATAAGTCGCCGGTAGCCACGGCTGTGGTTACTTCGGCGATGTTACGCACCTGGGAGGTAAGGTTACCGGCCATGATGTTTACAGAGTCGGTCAAATCCTTCCAGGTTCCCCCTACACCGGGCACCTGGGCCTGACCACCCAGTTTACCTTCGGAACCTACTTCCCGCGCCACGCGGGTTACTTCGGAACCGAATGAGTTGAGCTGGTCCACCATGGTATTGATGGTATTCTTCAATTCGAGGATCTCTCCTTTTACGTCCACGGTGATCTTACGTGATAAGTCGCCCTTGGCCACGGCGGTGGTTACTTCTGCAATGTTACGCACCTGCCCGGTCAGGTTAGAGGCCATACCATTTACGGAGTCGGTCAAGTCCTTCCAGGTACCGGCCACGCCTTTTACCTGGGCCTGGCCACCCAGTTTACCTTCGGTACCTACTTCGAGGGCCACCCGCGTTACTTCGGAAGAGAAAGAGTTGAGCTGGTCCACCATGGTATTGATGGTATTCTTCAATTCGAGGATCTCTCCCTTTACATCCACGGTGATCTTACGGCCGAGGTCGCCCCGCGCCACGGCGGTGGTCACTTCGGCGATATTACGCACCTGGCCGGTAAGGTTGGAGGCCATCTGGTTAACGGAATCGGTCAGGTCTTTCCATACCCCACCTACGCCTTTTACCTTGGCCTGGCCGCCCAGTTTTCCTTCGGAGCCCACTTCAACCGCCACCCGCGTTACTTCGGCAGAGAAGGAGTTGAGCTGGTCCACCATGGTATTGATGGTATTCTTTAATTCGAGGATCTCTCCTTTTACGTCTACGGTGATCTGACGCGATAAGTCGCCCTTGGCCACGGCGGTGGTCACTTCGGCGATATTCCGCACCTGACCGGTAAGGTTGGAGGCCATCTGGTTTACCGAGTCGGTCAAATCCTTCCAGGTACCGGCCACGCCTTTTACCTGTGCCTGGCCGCCCAGCTTACCTTCGGTACCTACTTCGAGGGCTACCCGCGTTACTTCGGAAGAGAAGGAGTTGAGCTGGTCCACCATGGTATTGATGGTATTCTTGAGCTCCAGGATCTCACCTTTTACATCCACGGTGATCTTTTTCGAAAGGTCACCTTTCGCCACGGCGGTGGTTACCTCGGCAATGTTGCGCACTTGACCGGTGAGGTTACTGGCCATTTGGTTTACAGAATCGGTGAGGTCTTTCCACACTCCACCTACGCCTTTTACTTTGGCCTGGCCACCCAGTTTTCCTTCGGACCCTACTTCCCGCGCCACGCGGGTTACTTCGATGGAAAAGAGGTTGAGCTGTTTCACCATGTCGTTTACCTCTTTGGCGATACGGGCAAATTCCCCCTGCAGGAGGTGACCGCCAATTTCGAGGGGCATTTCCTGGGAGAGGTTGCCCTTGGCCACAAGACTGATTACATGCGCAATCTCGATGGTGGGGTGCACCAGGTCGGAGATGAGTGTATTGAGTGAATCGACACCAGTGCTCCAGGCGCCTTTGGCGTGGGGTACTTCTATGCGTTGGGTGAGCTTACCCTGCTTACCGATGGTACTACCGGCGCGGGTAAACTCCTGCATCATTTTCTCATTGAGGGAGATAATATCATTGAGGGTATCGCAAATTTTTCCGTTGAGCCCTACTTCATCAATGGGCATGCGCACATTGAAGTTGCCGTTCTTCATTTCGGTGAGTACATGGAGTAATTCCCGGAGATCGAGCTGGCCAGTTGCCTGCTGCGCATGGGAGTCGTACCCAACCTGCCGGGGAGGCGCTTTTTTGTGGTCGGAGGCCGGCCTTTTTTTGGGTACACCATTGGCTTTGGCGGTGGCAACGTGCTCACCATCCGTTGGGCGGATGGCCTTAGTTTTTGGGCGGGTCATAGTAAATGTTTAGTATAAGAAGCTATATCAAATAAGAAATCATGCCACATTTGTGGCATTAGAGGGGTTACTGCCTGTATTGGTTTCCAGCGTATGCTAAGCATATACTATTAAACAGAATTCCCCAATATGGGGAAAAATTACACAATTTGGGCAAAAACATACATGGCTGTTTTCAGCTATCCGTTTTTACGCCAGAAGATACTAATCCTGTATAAAAGGGCATGCCAGCGGTTTGCGGACCGGGGAAATAAAAACGGGCATGTGAGTTGTGATAGAGTTACGGTGGAAAAAACAATATTGCTGGTAGACGATGACTCGGAAGACCAATTTCTGATGCAGGAAGCATTCAGCGATAATGGCATTGGCGATACCCTGCGTTTTGCCGACAATGGGGAATCGGCCATTGAATTGCTGGACCAATTGCCACCGGAAGAATTGCCCTCCCTGATTGTGATGGACCTGAATATGCCCCGGATGAATGGCCGGGAAACGCTCTCCTACCTGAAACAACATCCCCTGTACCATGATATACCTGTTATTATTTACTCTACTTCCATTAATGATCTTGAACGCACCCGTTGCAAGGAAATTGGCGCGGCTGCCTATATTACGAAACCGGCCACATTTACAGAATGCCAGCAGATAGCCTGGTGGTTCCATAAGATCGGTAAGGAGGGGAAGGGCATACATGAGGAAGGAGTGCAGAGTAAGGAATCGGAAGTCGGGAATGCAGAATCTTGAGTGCAGCGTCGGGCGTTCGGAGGCGGGCGTTCAGAGCGTAGCAGGACTGGCATTATCTTTTAGTAATTGTTAAAAACCACTCATATGAAAACCACACGCAGTCAAAATACAAAGCAAAGTAAACAAGGCCGAAATACGATCCCCAAGCCTGAGATCAGGGATAACCTGGACAGCCGGAAAAATGAGGAGCAGGACTTTAAAGGGGATGACATTACGCATAATAAGAAACCGCATCACAATAAGCAGCAGCGTAAGAAATAATTGTCCATTGATCATTAACCTTTACTATTCCAGGCATTGGCCTGCAATGCACCGGATCATCTACCATTGACCATTTCCTTTACCTATCAGCAATGTCTAATCAAGGGCGATTGCCCATTTCACTATAGCCTATAGATCACCTACACTACCATGCTATTTGAAAACAAAGCCAATACCATCCGCGCTTTACTGGCGGCCCGTCATGAGACGCTCGCCGTGGCAGAAAGTGTAACAGCCGGTTATGTGCAAGCCATCCTCTCTTCGGCCGAAGAAGCCAGTTTCTTTTTCCAGGGCGGCATTACCACCTACAATATCGGTCAGAAATGTAAGCACCTGCAGATCGATCCCATCGAAGCACTGCAACACAATGGGGTATCTGCCAAATGCGCCCTGCAAATGAGCATCGGCGTGCAACAATTATTCATGAGCGATTATGGCATCGCCATTACGGGTTATGCATCGCCCCTGCCCGAGCAAGGCATTCACGATATCTTTGCTTATGTAGCCGCCACCTATAAAGGCGAAGTACTTACGCTCGAAAAGATCAGCTCCACCGCTGAAGCAGCCCCTGCGGTGCAGGTGGATTATGCAGAACAGGTGCTAAGGATTTTGGAGGCCTGTTTGGAGAGGAGTTGAGGAAAGAATACAGAAGTCAGAATCCAGAATACAGAATATAGAATCCAGAATACAGGAGACAGGAGACAGGATATAGCATCTGTATGAGCTGGCTGGCGGAATATTGTTTGCCGGATATTGACTCCTGGCTTTTTTGCTTCCGACTTTTTACTTCACTCTCTGACTTTTGAGCCCGGACCTCACTTTAGGCTTTTGGTCGCTGGTCGCCCGCTTCTATATTCTGGATTCTGAATTCTATATTCTGTTCCTCATGCAACTTAATAATTAGTTCCCCCGTCAAACGACAGATTTCGTTATTTTGTAGAACGATCTCCACATTTCTATCTTTCAATCGTATAAATACGGCCAGGCAAAAAAGGCTTGCTTTTTGAATTATAGTAAGGAAGCCTTTCGCATAACTGATAGTATTACAAATAAATGCAAGATTTATTTTGAAACAACCGACCACTGTGCCTGCTAAACTCAAAAAGATCGGGAGGATCCTTTTTAAGACCTTCCTGGTCATCCTGGGCATATTGATCCTCTTGCTGGTATTGATACAAACGCCCCCGGTTCAAAACTTCCTCCGGGGCAAGGCTGTCACCTGGCTGGAAAAGAAACTCCAAACCAAGGTGGCGGTAAGCAAACTGTATATTGGATTTCCCAAAAAGATCGTACTGGAAGGTATTTACCTGGAAGACCGGCAAAAGGATACGCTTTTCTATGGCGGCCGCATGAAGTTTGACGTAAACCTGTGGCGCTTGTTGAAAAGTGAATTGCTGGTGAATGAAGTGAACCTGGAAGGCATTACGGCCAATATTAAAAGGACCCTGCCGGATACGGTCTTCAATTTCCAGTTCATTGTGGATGCATTTGCTTCCAAAGAACCCTCCGCGCCTTCTACGGATACCAGCAGTATGAAAATGGAGATCAGGCATGTGGTATTGGATAAGGTGCGGGCCCGCTACAATGATGCTGTGAGCGGCAATGATATGACGGTATATGTTGGTCACCTCGATACGCACATCGATGTATTTGATCCCACCCATTCGATCTTTTCAGTGCCCTCTACCAAACTGAGTGGCTTAAGGGCCCATATTTACCAGCGTAAACCTTTGGTCAACGCCGAATCACCGGCCACGGACAGCGCGGATGCTGCAGCCGGGATAGACCTGCAATTATCGTTTAAGCAAATAGCGCTGGATGATTGTGCGCTGGACTATGGCAATGATGTGAGCGCTTTCTATACCAACCTGCAGCTGGGTGAACTCACGGTAAACATGCGGCAACTGGACCTTAGCAAGCGGATCGTGCGACTGGATGAAGTGATCATGAACAATACGACGGCCACGGTGCGGTTGGGCAAAAAGCCGGCGGCCAAAATAGTGGTGAAAGAAGTAAAGCAGGAAGTGCAGGCGCAGGCAGATGCGGGCTGGCTGGTGACGGTGAACGAATTTCAACTGGAGAAAAATGCATTCCGGATGGACGATGACAATGTCCCCAAAGCAAAGGCGGGTATGGACTATGCGCACCTCGACCTGCGCAACCTGAGCTTTGGCGCCAAAGATATCCGCTACAGCACGGATACGATCAGCGGGCAGATATCGGAAGGGAGCTTTACAGAACAATCGGGCTTTACGCTTCAGAAATTACAAACCAGTTTTCAATATACGGCCAAAGGCGCTTACCTGCATGAGCTGCTGGTGGAAACACCGGGCACCAGGCTGGAAAGAAGTATGGATGTAAGTTATCCGTCGCTGGACGCCTTACAGAAGAACATCGGCTTGCTACAGTTGAACATGGACGTACGGAACAGCAAAGTGCAGGTAAAAGATATCCTGACCTTTGCGCCCGATCTGCGTTCGCAACCGGCTTTTGCCAATCCGAATGCTACCTGGTATATCAATGGGCAGGTGAACGGATCGGTAAAAGACCTGCGCATTGCTTCTTTGCGTGTGAAAGGATTGCAGCAAACGAATGTAGAGATGGCCGGTTATATCAAAGGCCTGCCCGATATGAAACAGCTGCAGGCCAACCTGGTGATCAAAGACATCAGCAGCAGCGCCAAAGACCTGCGGGCCTTATTACCAGCCGGAACGATACCCGGCAATATCACCATCCCCTCGCAATGCAACCTGAGCGGTAAAGTGAATGGTACTGAAAAGAACCTCTTCGCCGATCTGCTGCTCAATACCACGCTGGGCACTGCTACTTTTAAAGGCAGGATACAGAACCCGGCCGACTCGAACAATATTGGGTATGATGCAGTGGTGACTACCCGCTCTTTCGACCTGAAGCAGTTGCTTCAACAACCGGACCTTGGATTGCTGACGATGGATGTGAGCGCCAAAGGCAAGGGCCGTGTGCTCAAAACGATGGATGCCACCATCGATGGCAAAATAGCAGTAGCTGAATACAAAGGCTATACGTACCGTGATTTTAAAGTGAACGGCCATATCGCGCAGCAGCAATTTACCGTGAATGCCGGCATTCAAAATGAGCCAATTGATTTCTCGCTCGATGCATCGGGCAGTCTGGCGGGTGCTTATCCGGCCATCAAACTCCATGCGGAAATCGACAGCATCAACACCAGGGCGCTGCACCTGACGGATGACCTGATCCTGTACCGCGGCAATATCGATGCTGATTTTCCCCTGCTGCATATAGACAGTTTGAAAGGTCGCCTGCTGGTGACCAAAAACCTGCTGGTGTTAGGAGAACAACGGATCGAAACGGATAGTGTGGAGGTAGTGGCTGATCTGACGGATTCGGGTAAAGTGATCCGGCTCAATAGTGAAGTGCTCACAGCGCAACTGTGGGGACAGTACCGGCTTACGGAGCTGGGCACTGTGATGCAGCGATCGGTACAAAAGTATTTTTCCAATGCCACGGATTCGCTCACTGCGCTCCCACCCTACGACTTTAGGGTGAATGCCAGTTTGATCAACAAACCCCTGTTGAAGGGATTTGTACCCGATCTGAAAAAGATGGAACCGGTACTACTCACCGGTCACTTTACCAGCAATGGGGGATTGAACGCCTCACTGAAAGTCCCGCTGGTGATCTATGGCAGCAATGAGATCAATAACCTGGCATTGACGGCCAATACGAATGCAGAACGGCTGCAGGCATTGGCCACGATCGATGGCATCCGTGTGGGCCAATCGTTGAATGTATATGGCGCCACCCTGCGAGCCAACCTGGCTGACAACAAGATCAATTTTTCTTTGAATACCACGGATGTGAACCGCAAAGACAAGTACCACCTGGAAGGCCTGCTGGCCCAGCCCGGTAAGGGGGTGTATGAATTTTCGCTGCGGCCCGACTCGCTGATGCTGAATTACCAGCCCTGGCTGGCCAGCAATGACAATGTGATCCGCATGGATTCTACGAATATCACAGCCCGTAATTTCTGGCTGAGCTTTATGGATCAGCGGTTAATGATCCAGACAAGAACCGAGCAACCCGGGCAGCCATTAGGCGTTGAGTTCTCCAAATTCAGGATCGCCACGCTGGCGAGTTTTATCCAGAAGGATTCGCTGCTGGCAGATGGGGAACTGAATGGCAATATCAGTTTCACCAATATTACCAAAGCGCCCGTATTTGTTGGCGACCTTACTGTGAACAACCTAAGTGTGAACAAGGATACGCTGGGTGATCTGCATGCTGTGGTGAACAATAAGGTGGAGGATAATTATGATGCTGATATTACATTGACTGGCCGAGGCAATGATGTGGGTGTGAAAGGGGTATACAAAGTAGCGGATGTAAGTTCTTTTGATTTCAATGTGGCGGTGCGGCAATTGCAACTCAGTACCCTGGAGGGTGTGAGTATGGGAAGTATCAAGAAAGCATCGGGCACGGTGAATGGACAATTTGCCATTAACGGTACAATGGACAAACCTTCGGTAAATGGCGAATTGAATTTCAACAAAGCGACGCTGACGCCGGCTGCACTGAGCACCCCGCTGAAAATAGACCAGGAAAAAATAAGCATCACCAATGAAGGGGTAGTATTTGATAATTTCACGATCCGCGATTCAACCAACAATACGGCTGAGCTGGATGGAACGGCTTATACCACCAATTTCAGCAATTATAAGTTTGACCTGGTCTTCAACGCCCGCAATTTTCAGGCAATGAACAGCACCAAAAAAGACAATAACCTGTACTATGGTAACCTGTTCCTGAATAGCCGGCTGACGATCAAGGGCACAGAACTGCACCCGATAGTGGATGGATCGCTGAAGGTGAATGAAAAGACAAAACTTACGGTGGTATTGCCGCAGGAAGATCCGGGCGTGCAGGACCGGGAAGGGATCGTACGGTTTGTAGACCGTGATTCATTGGCCAATGATTCTTTGTGGGTAGATGCCCGTCTTGATTCGCTCAACACGACTGCTATCAGGGATTATGACATTTCAGTAAATATTACGATCGATAAAGAAGCGGAGCTGAACCTGATCGTTGACGAAGGCAATGGCGATCTGCTGCGGGTGAAAGGAGAAGCCAACCTTAATGGCGGTATTGATCCCAGCGGTAAGGTAACGCTGACGGGCAGCTATGAGCTGGAACAAGGCAGTTATGAACTGTCGTTCAATTTCCTGAAACGCAAGTTTGATATTCAAAAAGGCAGCCGCCTCATTTGGCAGGGCGAGCCTACCAAGGCGGATGTAGAGATCACAGCGATGTATGTAGCCAATACGGCGCCCATTGACCTGGTGGAAAGTCAGCTGGAAACGATGTCGGCCAGTACCCGCAATACCTACCGGCAGAAATTGCCTTTTGAAGTATACCTGATCATGACGGGAGACCTGATGAAGCCCAATATTTCATTTGACATCAAGTTGCCGGAAGAAAAGAATTATGGTATTGATAAATCGATCGTAGAAAATTCCAACACGAAGCTGGAGCAATTGCGGCAACAACCGGCGGAAATGAACAAACAGGTATTTGCGTTGCTGCTGCTGAACCGGTTTATCCGGGAAGATCCTTTCATTACCGGCAACAGCAGCCTGACGGCTGAGGGGTTTGCCCGGCAGAGTGTGAGCAAACTGCTGACAGAGCAACTGAACAGGCTGGCTTCCGGGTTGATAGAAGGTGTGGATATCAATTTTGATGTGCAGTCGGAAGAGGATTATAGCACGGGTGAATTCAGGAACCGGACGGACCTGAACGTGGAAGTGTCCAAACGCCTGTTGAACGACCGGCTGAAGGTGACGGTGGGCAGCAATTTTGAATTGGAAGGATCGCAGAATACCAACCGGCAGAGCAACAATATTGCAGGCAATGTATCATTGGATTACCAGCTTAGCCGCGATGGCCGGTATATGGTGCGTGCTTACCGCAAGAATGAATATGAGGGTATACTGGAAGGTTATATCGTAGAGACGGGCGTAGGCCTGGTGATCACGATCGACTATAATAAGTTCAGGGAAATATTTGAATCGGCTAAGAAGCGGGAAGCCAGGAGGCTGGAACGGCAAAAACAACGGCAGTTGCAGGAGGCGAAGAAAAATGAAGTGCCTGTAGTGCCACCGCCTGCGGTACCGAAAACGAATTAGAGTCGGGAGTTGGAAATGCAGCGTAGGGCGTTCGGAGTCGACAACCCGCAACAAGAATACAAGCATTATTTAGCATGAATTGAAATCATGAAGTTGAAAGGAAGCATTCTACTATACGGATTATTATTGACTGGCTTTGTGGTGATGATGGCCTCGTGCAGCAATACGAAGCACCTGCCGGCCAACGATGCCTTGTACCTGGGCGCCAAGGTGAAAGTGCAGGCCGAAGGGCTGGGCAAGAAAAAGAGAAAGGCCCTTACCACTGAATTGGCCGCTCTCACAAGGCCAAGGCCCAACAAGAAGTTCCTCGGTATCCGTTTCAAGCTCTGGATATACAACCTGGCGGGCAATCCCAAATCAGAGACTTCTTTCCGGGGCAAACTGAAAAACAAAACAGGCGAACCTCCGGTATTGCTCAGTGAGGTAAGCTTAACCCGGAATCAGGACATCTTACAAAATTACCTGGAGAACAAAGGATTTTTCCAGGCAGAAGTGACGGGTGATACAACGGTGAAGCACAAAAAAGCAACCGCCACTTATAAGGTGAAAACCGGCAAGCAATACATGATCGATACGGTACGGTATGAAATGGACAGCAGCTTTATCGGCAATACGATCCGGCAAACAGAAAAAGCCTGCTTACTGAGGCGGGGCGAGCCTTATAGCCTGGATGTGATCAAGCTGGAGCGGGAGCGCATTGATGCCTACTTAAAGGACAATGGCTTTTATTATTTCAATCCTGAGTATTTAATGATTGAAACAGACAGTACGATTGGCAACAACCGGGTGAATATGTATGTGGTATTGAAATCCGGTCTGCCTAAGAATGCAAAGGAAATGTATACGATCAAAGATGTGGTGATCTATACCAATTTCCGGTTGAATGCAGCATCGGATAGCGCCCGGCGCAGCGGTCAGGTGTACAAGGGATATACGGTGGTAGACCGTGCTAAATTGTACAAACCCTATCTGTTTGAGCAGGCCATGCAATTTGAACCCAATGATATTTACAACCGGAAGGATCATAACTTATCGCTGAACCGCCTGATCAACCTGGGGGTATTCAAGTTTGTGAAGAACCGGTTTGAACGGGATACGACCACTCCTTTCGCTCAATTGAATACTTATTATTACCTCACACCCAGTCCTAAAAAATCATTGCGTGCCGAACTTAATGGCACTTCCAAGAGCAATAACCTGGTAGGTACGAATCTTTCTGTATCCTGGCGCAACCGGAATACTTTCCGTGCCGGCGAATTGCTCAAGATCACTGCATCGGGTGGTGCGGAAGTTCAATACAGCAGTGCGCAGAAAGGGTATAATGTGTACCGTATTGGCCTGGAAGGCTCATTGACCTTTCCCCGGTTCCTGATACCTTTTTTCAAACTCAATCTGAAGGGAGGTTTTGTACCCAAAACGAATATGATGCTGGGGTACGACATGTTGAACAAGCGCAAGCTGTACACCTTGAATTCATTCAGGGCCTCCTATGGTTATGCCTGGAAGGAAAGTTTGTATAAAGAACATCAGTTCAACCCCATCAGCATTAATTATGTGCAGCCGTTGAATGTAACGGATGAGTACAAAGCTCAAATGGCCCTTGATCCCACGCTGGCCAAGGCCATTGAAAAGCAGTTCATACTGGGTAGTACGTACAACTATACCTATGATAACCGGGTAGATAAACAAAATCATTCTACCGGCTTTTATTTTAGTGGTACGCTGGATGCATCGGGCAACCTGGCTGGGCTGATACTGGGTGATAGCAACAGTGGAAAATCGGGCCAGTTATTAGGCGCTGTATTTTCCCAATATGTAAAGGGAGAAGCTGATCTCCGGTATTACCTGCAAACAGGCAGCAATAGCAGCTGGGCCAACCGCCTCATTGTTGGCGCCAGTTTACCGCATGGCAATTCAAGGTCATTGCCGTATATCAAACAGTTTTTCAGCGGCGGTACCAATAGCATACGGGCATTCCGCAACCGGGGATTAGGACCTGGCACCTATTATGATAATTCCAACACAGGGGTACAGGACCAAACCGGCGACATTAAGCTGGAGCTCAATACAGAACTCCGTGGTAAACTGTTTAGCATTGTGGAAGGAGCGGCTTTTGTGGATGCAGGCAATATCTGGCTGTACAACGATGATCCCAATAAACCTGGCGCAAAGTTCAGTAAAAGCTTCCTGAAAGAAATAGCTGTAGGGGCAGGTCTGGGCCTGCGCTTAGACGTTACGATCCTCATCATCCGGCTGGATGTAGCATTTCCGCTGCGCAAGCCCTGGCTGCCTGATGGCGAACGCTGGGTAATTGATAAGGTAGATCTTGGCAACAGCGCCTGGAGAAAAAACAACCTGATCTGGAACCTGGGGATCGGGTATCCGTTTTAGAATCCTTTCTCCAGGAGTTCATCAAGGCGTTCATGTCCTTCGGATACACCTTTTTCCATACCTGAGCTCACCATGCCATCGCGATCGGCCACTGATTGAAAGATGGTTTTCATGGTTACTTTTGTCCTGCCGCCCGGTAAGGACTCGAATAAAGCGGTATCGAGTGATACATGTCCTTTTTCGGGAAGACCTTCAAACTCAAAAGTCTGGATGAGCCTTTCCGGGGCTGTTACTTCATGGATGACGCCGTAAAACCCATAGTGGCCCCCTTTATTGTCGGAATGAACATAGCGGTAAGAGCCGCCGGCCTTTGGTTCAAAATGATCAATGGTCATTTTGTAGCCGCGTGGTCCCAACCATTGGATCAGGAGTTCGGGCGTAATGAATGCTTTGAATACCATTTCGCGTGGCGCTTCAAATTCGCGGGTAATGACTACCTCCTGGGTGCCGGGTGCGGCAGTAACTTTAGTAGGATTTTTCGTTGGCATAATTAATCGTATTGATGTCTTGAAATTAAGCTTCTTCCAGTGTTTTGATACTGATCTTCGACATTTGCATGAGTGCCTGAATGGCCCTGCCCCCCTTGGCCGGGTCTGTAGGCTGCATCAGTTCACCCATCCGTGCGGGCACTACCTGCCAGGATAGACCGAATTTGTCTTTGAGCCAGCCGCAATTGCCTTCCTTGCCGCCATCGGCAGTCAGCTTACTCCAGAAATAATCGATCTCTTCCTGGTTGTCGCAATTAATGAAAAGGGAGATGGCTTCACTGAACTTGAACTGCGGGCCTCCATCGAGGGCCATGAAACGCTGACCATTGAGCTCAAATACTGCGGTGAGCACTTTACCTCCCAGGCCTGGTACGGAATCGGGATAACGGGCAATGGTGACGATCTTTGAGTCTTTGAACAAGGAAGTGTAGAACTTTACTGCTTCTTCGGCCTGGCCATCGAACCAGAGAAATGTGACGATCTTTTGCATGTTCGTTTTGTTTTTAATGGAGAATAAAAAGCTGTTAGCTGCCAGCTATTAGCTGTTAGCGCGCGTTGATTCGACAATAGTTAAAGGCTAATACCTAAAAGCTAATAGCTCCTACTTATTTGGGTTTTCCTTTTTTCTTTGGGGATTGTTTTTTCCGTGGAGAAGCAGTTGCTGCTTCCTCCGCCAGCATGCGCACCAGCACATCATCCAGGGCGCCAAACCGATGCTCCCACTCCTTGCGAAAAGGTTCAAGCCAATCGGATACAGCCGATAACTGCTGCAACCGGGCTTCGCAAAAACGCTCTCTCCCCTGTTGCCTGATCACGATGAGCCCGCACTCGGTCAATATCTTGATATGCTGCGAAATAGCAGGGCGGCTCACTTTAAAGTTATCTGCAATGGCATTCAGATTCAGGGAATTATAAGCGACCAGGTTAATGATCTCTCTCCGCGTAGGGTCGGCAATGGCCTGGAATACGTCTCTTCTCATAGTATGTATTACCTGTTATGTAAGTAATCGCTTACAAATGTATACGTAAGTATTTACTTACGCAAATATTTTTCCATAAAAAAAGCCATCCCCCGGGAAAGGATGGCTCCTTGGTACTATGATCCACTGTAATGAGTAACTTTTTTACAGCATGAATAAGGACAGGTAATGGTATAAGAAGTTATCTGCGTTTTTTATTGTTGAGCATGCTATTGTTGAACTGTCGCAGGATCATCCTGATCAGCAGATCGGGACTTACATTGATGAGCCTGGCAATCTCATATATTTCTTCAATGGACAATTGCTGGGGAAACTCGATAAACCGTGTTACCCGATAATTGTTGGAGCCCCAGTCCTTGGTCAGGACGGTTTTGGGCAAGTATTTAAAAATATCCCTGAATTCGAGGATCTTCTCTTGCTCAATATAATCTTTTACTATTCCGTATCGTTCATCCATGTACATCTGCGTTAGTCAAAGTAAATGATTAATCAAAGTTTCGGTCATGTAGGTTTCATACTTTTTTATGTAGAACTATTCACTTTTTTAGTTAGAACATTAACATTGTACAGTTTCTACTTTTAGGCGATAAAGGCTTGTTTATGCCCTGCGGCCGGCACTTCCATGTATCTTAAATACCAAATAAATTAGCACAAATATACTAATTTAGTTAGCATATTTGATCATAGAATATCCACATTACGCGCCATGCTAACCTTGGGGTTGCCGCCTGGCGCGATGCTTCACAAGGGACTAATGGACAGAGATCTATACAGAAAAGCCAGCCTGCAGGGGCATTCTTACGCCTCAGTGGGCCCGTTCTGCCTGTTGCGCAAATAGTCGGAAGGTGTTTTGCCGGTAAATTTCTTAAAGGCGGTAGAGAAAGTGTTTCTGTTGTTAAAGCCGCAGGAAAGCGCCAGACCATGCAGGTTGAGGTTGGTCATATCGCTGTTCCTGATCAGGTTCAAACAATAATCGATGCGGTGTTTATTTAGTAAATCGTTGAAGTTGGTGCCTGTTGACTGGTTAATATTAGCCGACAATTGATGAAGTGACATATTCAGGTCTGCAGCCATTTCTTTTAAGGTATAGTTACTATTGAGAAAGGGCTTTTTTTCCAACATCAGCTTGTCCAGGCGACTGGTAAACTGTTCTCTAAAAAGATCATCCAATACAGGCTTTGGTTTATTCAGGGGCTTCTGTTCTTCTTCCCGTCTCCTGGTTCTGCTGTATAGTATCTGAGGACACATCAATAAAGTGATACAGGACAGCGCAGCCCCGGCGGCAGGTGGAATAGCGGTGGACCATAGGTAGGACTTTTGGGCGATGATGGTGACCAGGGCTGGTGCGAACAAGGGCAATTGCAGCATTGTATACAGCACCAACCATCTTGCCCATACCTTTCCCGGTGTAGGTTGGCTGTTGAGCATTTTTGCCAGCAGGCCCATCTCCAGCACCCAATAAAAGGTCATCAGGAAAGTTCTGGCCGGTACATAAAAATGGGGAGGCATCAACCAACCTTCCCCAAACGAGATCAGGTTGCTTACCTGTTGTTGGTCGGCCTTAATAATTTGTATTTTAACATCCGCCGAACTCATGTAGAAAGGAAAATAATCAATGACAAATAAAAGGGCCGGCAGCAGGTGCAGCAGATCGGGCCAGCTAAGGAATGTTTGCTTATCTATGGACCTTAGGTACAGGAAAGGCAAGGGTATATACAACAACCAGAAGAGATTACCTGTACGGTATAAATGGGGGGTATGGATCATTAAATGACTATAATTCAAGAATACAATCCCAAAGAAAAATCCCAATGCAAAAAAGGAAGCAGCCAGCAATAGTCCGCTCCTGCCTGATGAATAGATGATCAGGATAAGGGTAGTGAGCATACATAACACAAAGGGAATTAGGCAGAGCAAGGCTTCTGTAGTGTGATTACCAGACATTACATATGAATAATGCATGCAGGCAGCTTGTGAATAGGCCGATCAGGGCGATGGGCTAACACAGTAATGCCGCAGCGGGTAATGAGATGCTTTCCTTTAGGCTAAGGTTGATCTGTTTTATAAGGAAGCGGAACTAATTGGTACCCTGATTTACGTGCAAGCTAAATCATTTCGCGCAACATTTGACTGCACCCTTTGCCAGGAATACCGCCAAACCAACCCTGTTTTGAATTTGGAAAAACTCACTACAAATCATCCTTTCTCTTTGAAAATAATCATAGATCCGGACTTCAGATGGCGGAACGCAGATGTGGGAAGTGTCTTAATAGTAGCGTAACCATTCCGTACACCAAAATTATGAGTCATGAAACAGTATCTCCTGTTAGTGCTCACCATCATTATCTTCTATTGTGCTGTTGGGCAGGAAGACGCACTCATCATCAAAGAAGCTACCAAAATTAACCGCCAGCTGATACCAGATCCCGTGATGGATTCATTGCATCAATTGTTTCCAAAGGCATTGCCTATTGAGTATTATTCGATGTCGCCTATATCGGCCAAAAATGCATGGGCCGTAGCAGACGCCGATAGCCTGGTATCGTACAGCGATTCTACGAATTATTACCTCATCGTGCTCAAAAAGGCGGGGATAAAATTCTATAGCCTCTTCTCGGCCTGTGGCGTACTGATCATGACCAAGCTGAAGGAAAACGTAACGGTACTACCCGGTACTGTACAGGAATCGATGCGGGAGATCCGCAAGGATTATCCGGGCTATAAGGTAAGGTCTGCCGACTGTTACAAAAATGAAGACCGGGCCAGGCAACTGTATTATGAAGTGATTGCGGAAAGAGGACAGAACCGGCAAAGGTTCTTTTATGATGTAGGCGGCACCCTTGTAAAGATCGATGTAATAAGAAGGGAAACGAATTAAGACTGCTTCGACAGGCTCCTTTAGATCGGGTGAGCCGTCCCGCCATTCGGCGGGAAAGGGCGACCCACCCTTACACCGCCTTTGACAGGCTTCTGACACCTACATGGTGACGGGCGCCTTCATAAACTCCGTAGGTGTTTGCCCCGTAAACAATTTAAAATCTTTATTGAAATGGGGCTGGTCGTAATAACCTGCATCGAAAGCGATATCGGTCATTGACTGATTGTTCAATGCACGTGCCACCACGCCTTTCATTTTGGTGATGAAGGCAAACTGCTTGGGCGCCACGCCCACTGAGCGGCGGAAACGTTTTTCAAAAGCATCCTGGCTTATATAAAGCGCCTGAGACAATTCTTTTATCCTGATCACCCCTTTTGCAGCATGTATCTTTTCGAGGGCAGCTGCGATCAATGGATCGGGCTGGCGGTTGTAGAGCCGGGACAATAAGAACTGTTCGACCCTATCAATCCTCCCCACATTATCCGTGGCTGCAGCCAGTTGATCTTCCAGGGCCGACAGGTGCTTGTAGCCAGCGAAATGATCCAGGGATACGCTGTCTTCAAAAAGTTCGTGCAAAGGCTCTTTAATGAAAGCATGGGCGGCAGCCTCCCGGAAGAAGACCAGGATATTGGCCGTATCTTTTGCATAGTTGATCACCCGGTCTGATTTGCGCAGGCCGGTGAGGGTAAAAGGCGAGAGTACCTGGGGGGAATTATTGGTCAGGAAGCTTACCTGACCTTTAAAGCGGAAAGACATGACCAGGGAAGTATCGGGCAGGGTTCTGTTGACCATTGCTTCCTGACTTTCGATGATCAGGTAGTTTTTGATAAAAGGGCTGAGCTGTGGTATGGGAAAGTGAACCTCCATGGCAGGTAAAGATAACACCGGGCAATGGCGGTAGTTGACAAATACCCTAAATAAATTGTAAGTCCGGCGCTATTGCTCAAAAGGCAGAAGCACGGTAAATATGGCCCCTTCACCGGGGACTGCTACCGCACTGATATGGCCCTGGTGGTTGAGTACGATCTTTTTGCAAAGGGCCAGGCCAATGCCGGTTCCGGCAAAGGCTTCCTTGCTGTGCAGGCGCTGGAATATATTGAAGATCTGCTGGGCATGCTCCTGTCCGAAACCAATACCATTGTCTTTCACCTGGAGAAGGCAATACGGCTTGCCAGGGGATAAATCGGGATACCCGGCCAGGTCTCCTTCTGCAGCCTCCCTTGCCGTAACGGCAATATGTGGAGGGCGTTGGGGATGACTGAACTTGAGGGCGTTGCTGATGAGGTTGGTGAGCAGCTGGTTGATCTGTAAGGGGATACCCTGGATGACCGGGAGTGATTGGTATTGAAGCGTAGCTTTTTTTTCTGCTATCAGCAATTCAAAATCAGTTTGTACTGACTGCAGGGTCTCTTCCAGGCTTACGGGTGCAAGCAGCTCTTCCGGGGTGGAGATCCGGGAAAAGTCCAGCACATCCTGTATCAGCTTGCTCATGCGGGCCGTAGAAGCATCTATTTTATCAACCAGCTCCATGGGCGGCAGGTTGCCTTTTTTCAGCATACCGGTAAACACCCTCACTTTACGCAGGGGCTCCTGGAGGTCGTGCGAGGCTACCCAGGCAAACTGTTCCAGCTCCAGGTTGGACCTTTTGAGCTGGAGGTTGGAAGCCGCCAGCTCGGAGGTACGCTCGGCCACCTGGCGTTTGAGCTCTTTGGAAAACTCCAGCACGGTGGCAAACTGTCTTACTTTCTCCGTGGTTTCTGTGCAGGTGACGAACACGCCTGCTACTTTATTCGATTCATCGCGCACGGGGCTATAACTAAAGGTCCAGTAAACTTCTTCGAGTTGTCCATTGCGGTAAATAGGAATTAACTGGTCTTCGCGCCAGATGGCGGGGCCGCCGGCCATTACCTGGTCGATGAGCGGTTTGATAACAGACCATATTTCAGGCCATACTTCTACGGCTGGTTTACCCAGCGCCTGCGGATGCTTACCATTGTTGCCCAGGCTGGGCCGGTAGGCATCGTTATAAAAACACAACCCTTCAGGCCCCCAGAACAGGAACATGGGGAAACAGCTGTTCAATACAATGCTGATGGTGGTGCGCAGGCTTTGCGGCCAATCCGTGGGCGATCCAACAGAAGTATCTTCCCATGGATAATCCCTGGTAAGGGCGCCCATTTCTCCCCCACCCTGCAAAAAGGGCCATTGCGGAATAATACCGGTCATGATCAATTTCATTGTTGATAAATTCGGCAAACAACACGCAGGTTACGGACTGTGGTGCATTGGTAAGTCAGGCCACTATCCTGTCCAACACATGCCGGAGCGTATTGACCAGGTCTTCAAAATTGTAAGGCTTGGTAATGAACTCATCTGCACCCAGTTCCATCGTTTTGGAAATGGTGAGTGGGTCAGCAGAAGTGGAATACATGATCGTGGGAATTCCTGAAAGGCCCGGATTGGATTTAATTAGGCGCAGGCATTCCAATCCATTCATGACAGGCATATTGAGGTCGAGGAAAATGACATCGGGCACCGAGCCGGAGTTAGCCAGTTGCCGGATGGCATCCTGTCCGTTGGCGGCTCCTGATAATTGTATGTTGGGATCTACGGCGCTGAGGGCTGTGTTAAATATCCATTGTTCGTCAAGGTCGTCGTCTACGAGGAAAAGTCGGCGGGTATTCATAAGCGTATTTTGGATTATGATCAAATGTAATACATTATCATCAAAATAATAGCGTACAACAGGGGCCTTTCAGCTAAGGACTGATAGAAAATATTCTACCCTTCTACCGCTGAAGCATTGGTATTTGTGCTGTAAAAATGATGAGCTGCTAATCATAACCCCGGAGGTGAGTAAGTGTACCTGAAACATTACCTCCATCATAGATGTGCCAGACAAATATAATCATTGAAGGTGAAATATGGCAATGCAAGCTGCCAATTGTTATAAAATCAGGCCGGGGCCGGTGATTTATTGACAAAATGATGACCTGGGCTTAACAAAAAAGGCCCACTTCCATTAAGAAGCGAGCCTACTTGGTATTTCACAGGTATATGTGGTGATGTGGTTTTTAGAGAAGGATCCCGCTGAAGCAGGACCCCTACATAAATGAAAACACCTGCTTTATAAAAACAAACCTCTGCTAACTGCCTGATAGAAAAGATGTTTACCAGTTTTTTTTGATCATGGCTATACTATGAGGAATATCATACAGGCCGAAGTTACTTTGGCAGAATTGCTTCGTAACAGGCAGGAAAGAAAATAAAAGCTATGTATAGAAATACACAGCTTGCTAATCGACTTACTGC
This sequence comes from uncultured Paraflavitalea sp., assembly GCA_966211765.1. Lineage (GTDB taxonomy): Bacteria > Bacteroidota > Bacteroidia > Chitinophagales > Chitinophagaceae > Paraflavitalea. The sequence goes on along the minus strand of CBIHOV010000030.1, from coordinate 67,072 downwards.
TATTCCTGCTCTGTCCAATATTTGAGTATTTTTATTGATAACCAGCATTGTTATGGTAGCAAATCAGCGCTTGTGGCCACATTAGATCAGGCCAAGACCTTACAAAGAAGGCCGATGAACGGGCCACCGGCCTTTCTTTTTAATCCCCGACCCCAAATCGATATTCAAACAACTGTTGGTGTATGAAGTAAAAAGTTATTGAATGAATTATAATTCTTTGTATCAAATCGACACCCAGGAGGCAGACACGTAAAAAAATATGCACCGGTATTAGCATCTTATCGCAAATTCAATTCCACCAATACCAGGTGCACAAGTAAATGAAGGGCGTATATTCATTTGCACATACCTGTTATCTTCTCTTTCAAAATTACCATCCTGTTTTTCCTTAGCCAAATAACCAATGCTGATCTCTGCCAAAAATTATAAAACTTTGCACTGTTCAATATTTGAAATATCATCTTGTATAATCAGCCGGTGTTTGGCCCGTAAATTTCTTAAATGCATTGGCAAAAGTTTTCCTGTTCTGAGATCCCCATCGGCACGAATGCTTATTTCTTCCCGGATCACAAAACCATCTTTATTCACTGGCAGGCTGCAAACCAGCCAGTGAAGATGACCTCCGGAAGGATAATATATTCCTCGTATATACCGAAGGCGTTAAACCTGTGAACTTTTTAAAAGCTGTTGTCAGGGTATTCCTGTTGCTGAAACCGCACCTCAAAGCCAGTCCCTTCAGATTTAATTGTCCTACCAGGCCTTTTTGCATTAATTCTTCACAGTACCTTACACGGAATTGATTGAGGTAATCGTTGAAATTCAAACCAATCTCTCTGTTAAGATAGGCGGATAACTGGTAAGAGGGAATATCCAGGTCATCTGCCAGGTCCCGGATAGAATAGCCAAATTGCAAAAAAGGCATTTGCTCACGCATAAATTGATGTAACCGTCCCTCAATATTCTCTATCCTTTCTGTTGATAATTCGTAAGTATAGCCGGGCTTGTCGTGCTTTGCCTGAAATGACAGGTATTTAAGTAGATCGTGACGCATGGTATAAAATTTAATGTTACGTAGAATGAATGGATCCCAAAACTCTGGTCAGGGGTTATCGAGGCATTTTTCTACATCGCTCAACAGGGGGTGCAACGCTCTAAAAGGCATACGCTACACACGCTCACCCATTAAATCCGGGCGGGGTGTTTAAATGGCAATAAATGGGCAATCTTGATCTATAGTAGGATCCTGCTTAACTAAACTCTCTACGGGTGATTTTTGAGTTTTACCAGTTTAACAATGTGATGAAGCAGGTTGCTGTAGGCCGGATGATCGGGGGTGATCAATATTGAAGACCGGTCACACCGGTTGCCCGAATCGAAGTTTTTGCCAGGGCATCATAAAACGTAAGTAGGACAAGCTTAACAGATCTTTGCATTTTCTACATAGTTTCCTCAATGGTTTTTCTAGCTTTTTCATAAGTTTCTTTTTTGGTGTTACACAATGGGTTTGCGGGGAGTTGCTATTTGATTAATGTATATCCAATTTACAATCTTAACGACACCAAACCCTAATTAAACAACTCAAAACCAGCATAGATTTATAATACTTGGCAGCATTTCCAATTTTGAGAACTTTCTCAATGGTAAAGCTTATGATAGCAACCCTCGCGGTTTGTTTTAACTATTCGGGCTAATTAATTTAAACCTTACACAAAACTGTGATGGGGTGGTACACTAATAAGGATAAACACTTATCAACAGGTAAACATTCTGTCTACCATTATGGCATCCTGGTATATTGTGGCAACATCTTCCTATCTCACCCCATATTTCTCCAAAAAAAGAAGCATTTATCATATGTCAAATGCCCGGCCGGTCATAACATAGGGCATGCCACATCTTATAAGTTTGGGCACGCAAACGGCCCTAATAGTTTGACAGTTTTTTCCCCCTTCCTAACTTTAGTATAGAAAAACTAACAGCAACGACAGTTAAGATGTACCCAACAACAGTAAGGATAGCAACTATAAATTTCACGGTTACTTTTCATGTTTTAGTTTAAAGGCTCTGTGCCCTGTGGTAACTTTTCCATCTCATCTTAATCTTGCAGTAAGGGGTTCTTTTCATATCAGAGTTTTTTATTTGTGCCCGGAGTTCTGTTTTTGCAGGACTCCCTTTTTTTCCTGCCATTCGTGGGAATAACGGTAGAGAAAAAGCAATACTCCGACCTGGAACAGGAAGCAAAGCGGGCCATGATGGCCAATTGAGATAAGATGATCAATAAAGGACGCCCCCATCCCCGGGGGCGTCCTGATGAGTAATGGACCTGTGCGCTACTCTTCTTCGTTCAAGATGGCCGTTTGACTCACGGCGCCCATTACACTACCTGCTACAGCGAGGTACTCTGCAATGGTGCCCACAAGCGGGGGAAGTTCGATGGGCGCTGCCAGCACGGTGCCGCTGGCCGCTGCCAGTACAAGACCAAGGGTACGAAGCAGCTTGAAGAACCTGGGCGTATTGCCCGTCATCCGGTTGATGATGTTGCTCATAATTAATGATTGATCGATGAATAAATAAATACCAATGCTACTAATCAGTGGCCTCTTCCCTGATACACTGACCTGAGTCCGGTTGGCTTAGCACCCTGCCGGGGTACCACCGGCAAGATGCTAAGCCTGGTTGCCCGTGTGTACAAAGCCTCGTTGCCTCTCCAAAGGGCATGACGAACCCCTTACACCCCATGAGCGAACCTTTGGGTGTTGCGCGACGTGTGGTCCACGGATGTTTGTTGGCTTCTGTTGGCGGCCGTTGTAACAACAACGGTATATCTCCTTAGGAAGGAAGTAAGCCGCTCATGCGTGCCTGTGCGCCCTACTGCGGCTATTCACCACACCGGACTGGGTGCAGCAAACCTGGAGAAAATGTTAGGGCTTGTCCACGGCAACGATGGTGGTAGCATTGGCCTGACCGGTCTTCAATGCATAGCTCACACCATTGACGCCCTGATAAAACTCAATACCCAATGCAACGATGATGGTATCTGGGCTGTTTGCCGGAAAGGGCAGCACAAGGCTCGACGTAGTGGTCTGCACCTGGTCCCAACCAATTTCATCCGTGCTGACGCGCATGTAGGCAAATTGCTCGGTATCGAAGTTTACCGCAGTTACCCCTGCCACGATCTTGTAGTGAGAGGTGCCCCTTGGTCCTGCCACCATTACCTTAGGCACGAATGACGGGATCGTAATGGTGGCCATTCCAGTTGCCCGGTCGATCGTTACGGCACAGCGCGCATACAAAGACTCACGCAGTGGTGCCCGTCCATTGAAGTGGAAACCCCTCAATTGCTGAAGGTCACCATTGCTGACCGTCCTTTCGCCGCGTTTGCCAATCGTGTCTGCGGCAATGACACGTGACAGTACTTTACTCAACCTGGTATGCGTGATCTTGTCTTTCGCATACACGGTCATATCACGAAAGATCTCGCGGATCAATACAGAAGCCTTGCTGGCCCTGCCAAATTCCGCCATGTTCTCCCGCGTACGTTCAAAATTCGGATCATTGAAGATCTTGTCGGCAGTAACGCCGTTGGATGATGCTGTTGGCATTTTTTTTTGTTTTTTAAATGTTTGTAATACATGGTCGACCAAACTTTTGAAATAAATATGTTAACGGGCAAAGTCCCATATACTGTCTTGCGCGCTGGCCCCGGCATGGCGTTCATCAAGCGTGTTAATGGCCTCCGTATGGCCTGACAATGGCCTCACTCCCCTATGTAAAAGAGGCCATTCACTGGCTGTATGCAGGCCATAATCAAGCAGTAGCCAGGCCAGCAGCGTCCCATTGTCGGTAAGTATGGGCACCATCGCATTGCTATTGTTGCCCGGTATGTTTGCTGTTGTTGTCATGGTGATCATTTTTTACAATCACAAAACTGGGGCATCTGCAAAACCTGATCTACCAGTTATTACCGACCTGGTAAAAATTTTATTTTGCAACAAGACAATAAAAAAACGCGCTGTTTTAGCACGTTTCCAAAGGATCAGTCCGGAAATGTTCAACCCCATAAGAAATCCCACAGACATAAACTAGCAGGTCGGTAATTTTTATTTTTGCAACCGGCCATCGAATATGGGCATAAAAAAAGCTGTACCAGAGTTTACAGCTTGATCGAAAAAGAAACAGCAGGAATACGCCTTCCTCAGCAAGTTGAAGTTGATCACATATCCCTCGACGTGGATCTTATGTGCATCTCCAGTGCATGCTTCAGCTTGTCCAGGAATCTCGTAACATTGATCTTTCGCTCCTTTATGTTAACAAAAACGTCATAGTACCTCGAAAGCTCGACCCCAAAGGTTGCAGACATTTGTTCCATCGTTTCCTTGATCGTTTTGGCCGATTGGAAAAATCCTATGACATACAACGCATACCCCAGTTCCACCAACTCCGATACGGAAGCCGTGCAACGCAACGCAGGCGCCGTAGGATGACGTTTCGGCCCGCTTGCCGGATCACCCTGCTGTTCCAGGCGCCGGTCGATGTATTCCATGAACAGCTCCATCGACAGCAGCTCCGCCAACTGTTCATCACCACCGGTCGAAAAGAGATCATCAAAACCGGTATGGAGGGGGTGCAACTGCCAGTCATCATTGCCCCGCAGGAAATACTGCTCATCCAACACCTGACTCCCCGACCGGTAATAGCACCAGAAAGACGTATGTTGCTCAAAAAACCGGCTGGCAGCGTCCAGTTCCCTGGCCAATCGCTCCTTTTCCTGTTTCCATCCCTTCAACTCACCCAGGTGCAATTGATGTATACGCCGGTAAAAGGTATACCGGCCAACAATAACTGGTTTAATGTACTTGAAGAAATGGATCTCTGCGGCGCGGTCGGGAAAACCCTGTTCCATGATCGATCGCCGGAGCTGCTGCAGACTATCCATGCACAGCTTGATACAAATGCCGGTCCGGGTTATGGGATCGCTTTCCTGATCCTCTGTTTCCTGAAGGTGGCCGAATAAAGTGTGTAAGTGTTGTGAATACTGAGGTAGTAGGCTTTTCATATATCACTGGTTTGAATTAGTAACAACAATTTTGAAAATAGATGTCCATAGGCAACCGTTATGGGGCGAATGCCAGTTTGATCAGTGTATAACCGCGTGCACTGCGGCTGTTATTTTGGGGGAGGGATCAAAATTAGGGGGACTGTATATAAAAAAAGTTGTAAAAACACATTAAATTGCAGCCTCCAACGCTCCCCCACGAACTGAAGTCCTTTATCATTCTTCTTACCAAAACAACATTGATCTATGGAAAACCTGCTACTGGTACTCAACAGCATCCGCCCGCTATCACCTGCATTGGAACAACATCTCCGGCAAGTCATCAAACACAAGACCTTCAAAAAGAAGGAACATCTGTCGGAGACGGGTAAGATATGCAGACATATGTACTTTATTAAAAAAGGGCTTTTACGGTGTTATCTTACCAGAACCAATGGAGAAGAAGTTTGTACCTGGTTACTGTCAGAAATGGATATTGCGGTGGCAGTGGAAAGCTTTCACATGCAGATCATCAGCGAAGAGTCGATCCAGGCACTGGAAGACACGGAGGTTTTCTACATTTCGTACGATGAGCTCGAATACATTTATGACACGTTTGAGGAATTCAATTACCATGGAAGGAAGTTAACGACCTTGTACCAGGTAGTCGGAAGACAACAGTACAATAAGATGGGGGTAATACCGGCCACAGAACGTTACATCCACCTGTTGCAAACACGACCCGACCTGATACGGCGCGTGCCGGCCAAACACCTGGCCTCCTACCTGCGGATAGAGAGATCGTTCTTAAGCAAGATCAAGGCCAGCTTACGTAAAAAACGGGATTAAGGTATCCAAATCAATCCAGCCGGTTTCTGATCAAAACACATCTACCACCTGCTACCCTTGCAGGAAATTTACGATTTCCTTTCAACAAAATGTACAATTGTCCCATCCCCAGGCCCATGAACTTATAAAATATTTCAATATATTTATAGTAACCATTAAGTTCTCGCCCTCATGAGAAACTACCTGCTAATTATATTGACAGGCGCACAACTGCTTTGCATATCTACCATCGCTCAGCAGATCGATGAAACGTCCCTCACCCGTGCCGACACGGTGACCAACTTCTCAGCTTTCAACCGCTCCCTTGGCTTTTCCGGCGTATTGCAAACAAGGTATATAGCATCCCTTACCAATGGCGTAGATGTCAATGGAAAAAACTTCGATCCCACCGCTGATCCCAAAGGCGTGCGTAATACCTTCCTCGTAAAGCGTGCCAGGGTGATGATCAAGGCCAATATCAACGACCATTTTTCGGCCAATATACTGGCCAACTTTGCCGACTTTAATGGCAATGCTTCCAATAAAGTATTGGAGAATGCCTATATTAAATACTCTCTTAATAAATATTTCAATGTACAGGCCGGTCAGTTCCGCCCCTTCTTCGGCATTGAAGATGCCCTTGCTGTAGATATCATCCGCACACTCGATTTTTCCAACCAGTATTATGCCTTTGGCAAAAATGGATGGCAGAGCTTCCAGGTGGGCCTTTCTGTTTTTGGCCATATAACAGCCGATGGAAAATGGAAGTACTTTGCCGGTGTATACAATGGTAACAACAGGAACCAGGCCAGCGATGATGACGATACCAAAAACCTGTACGCCCGCCTGGAAACAACCATAGCCCCCAACTTTACTGTGGCAGCCAATGCCGGCACCGGTAGCCTGGGAGGCAGCGGCACCGGTAATGCCTGGGGAGGTGATGCCACCGCCAAGATCGATCTCTCCTCTAAATGGCATATACTCCTGATGGCGGAATACAAGTCGGGATCTGACTTCATAGCTTATAACAGCAGTAACCTCACACCCAAACCTGCCTTAAGTCAGTTCAGGACCCAGGGCTTTTATTTCTTTCCCACCCTCCGTTATGAATACAAGCGCCCCCGGGTAAGGGCCATTGAATTTTCCTCCCGCTATGAATACCTGGAAGAGAATTATAAGCAGAACAAGAACCCAAGGCAAACCATCATCCCCAATGTATCCCTGATCTTTGCTGATAACTTTTATGCTGTACTACAACTCGGCGTGGCCATCGACCTATACAAAAATGATATCCCCCTCAGCACCACTTACAGCAACAACCTGGCCTATGCCCAGTTACAGATAAGATTTTAAACCAACCTCAACCATTGTTATGAAAGAAATAAAGCCCAAAGCACTGCTCATTACGGTTATCATTGGTTTGATCATCTGGTTTATTCCCGCGCCCGAAGGGGTGAAGCCCAACGCCTGGCACCTGCTGGCCATCTTTCTGGGCACCATTTTCGGCATCATCCTAAAGGCCGCCTCTATGGGCACCATGGCCATGCTGGGCATTACCCTCTGCGCGGCCACCCAGGTATTGGCTCCCGGCGATCCTGTGCATGCCGTTACAAACGCCTTGAGCGGCTTTGGCAATTCCACCATCTGGCTCATCGGCCTTGCATTCTTTATTGCAAGAGGCTTTATTAAAACAGGCCTGGGCACCAGACTTGCCTATTACTTCATCAGTATATTCGGTAAAGGATCGTTGGGACTGGCTTATGGATTGAATACCGCCGACCTCCTGCTCGCCCCTGCCATTCCCAGTAATACTGCCAGGGCAGGCGGCGTTATCTTCCCCATCATGAAATCCATTGCCATCAATATGGGTTCCTTTCCCGATAAGCCTGAAACACATCGCAAGATCGGCGCCTTTCTCACCCTGGGCAGCTACAATGCCAACATGATCACTTCCGTCATGTTCCTCACCGCTACTGCCAGTAATCCCATGGCCCAGAAATTTGCCAAAGACCTGGGCATTACCATCACCTGGACCAGCTGGGCCATTGCTGCCCTCGCGCCAGGACTTGTATGTTTTTTATTATTACCCCTGCTCTTATACAAGTTCTATCCGCCCGAACTCAAAAAAACAAAAGAAGCGCCGAAGATGGCAGCTGAAAAACTGAAGGAAATGGGGCCCGTTTCCCTGCAGGAATGGCTCATGGTAGCCACCTTTATCATACTGCTCATACTCTGGATATTTGGCAACCTTATTTCCATTGATGCCACCACCGGCGCATTAATTGGTTTATGTATTTTATTGTTGACCGGCGTGCTTACCTGGGAAGATGTAAAAGCTGAAAAAGGCGCCTGGGATACCATTGTATGGTTCTCCTCCCTGGTGATGATGGGTTCTTACCTCAACTCATTGGGATTTGTAGGTTGGTTTGGTAACCTTATTGGCGGTAAGATGGCCCACCTGAGCTGGCAGGTCGCCTTCCCCATTATCATACTCGTGTACTCTTATTGCCATTATATGTTTGCGAGCGCCACCGCGCAGGCAGCAGCCATGTATCCTGTATTCCTGGCCGTAGGCATTGCGGTGGGCGTGCCGGGCACCATGCTGGCTATTTTCCTGGGCGCCTGCGCTACCCTCATGGGTTCCCTCACCCATTATGGCCATGGACCCGCGCCCATTTTCTTTGGCAGCACCTATGTGGATATGAAGGATTGGTGGAAACATGGATTTTTTATCAGCGTGTTTTTCCTGGTCATATGGTTTGTCATAGGAGGATTGTGGTGGAAGTTGCTCGGTTTGTGGTAAGGCCTGCCTCGTGACCCCAAACTTTCTTAACTTTAAACCACCCCACCAACACCCTACCCTCGTTGCCTTGTTGCCCCGATGCCTCGTTTCCTTTTCAAAAACATCGCGTATGAAACACCTGTACTTCTCCATCATACTGTTGGGTAGTATTCATTTCACTTCCGCCCAGGACATTTTATTGCAAGACTGCTTCCGCATAGCAGGCAGCAGGAATATCCTGGTACAACAAACGAAAACTTCGCTCCTGGCCCGGCAGTACAACCTGGCAGCAGAAAAACAACGCTATGTACCCAAGATCGATGCGCTGGCCAGTTATACTTACTTCAGTCGCCCCCTTGAGATCAATTTACAAACGGTGAGAGCAGGCATCCTAGATGGCAGTTCAAAGCAAGCCGTGAATGCCGCCAACACCGTATTTCAGGAGATCACCGGCAATCAACTTTCACAGACCGTGCAGGACAAATTGTACAATACATCCAGGACCATCCTCGGTGCAGTATATCCGGATTACAATCCCCCCCTGAGCAAACAATCTTATTTTCTGGCCGGCCTCGTGGCCAGACAGCCCATTTATTTAGGCAATAAACTAACTGCTGCCAGAAACTTTGCCGAATCGGAAGTGACAGCCGGCACCATCAATATCTCCCTTGCCCAAAAAGATGTTCAATACGCCATCGCCCTTCAATACATCCGCATACTTTACCTCAATACCCTGTTGCGAACCCAGCAGGCTATTGTGACAGCCTTCGATAAGAATAAAGTATATGGTGAGGAAATGGTAAAAAATGAAGTACTCCCTCCTTACCAAAAAAGCTGGACCAAAGTATTGCTGTCGCAGGCCCGCACTACCTATGCCAACCTGAGTATGGATAAGCAAAATGCCATTATAGAGCTGAATAAACTAATGGGCATCCCCCTCGATTCGGCCCTCACTATTACCGATACCCTGGCATATAAACAAGGTAATATTCCCCTTGACGATCAAAGTGCCTGGCAACAAAACCCTGCTTACCAACTCGTGAAAAGCAAGATAGCCACCGCCCAAACCGCCGAACAGATTGCCCGCTCTTTCAACCTCCCCAATATTTTTGCTGTGGGCAACCTCAACCTCTACCAGCATGAGCTGCCTGTCGCCATTGCTCCCTGGATGGTAGGCGTGGAAATGCAATGGAACCTGTTCAGCGGTACACAAACCCTCAAAAGAAAGAAAGCAGCCCGCCAGTTGGTGGAAGAAGTAAGACTGGCAGAAGCCAATACACGCGAAAGCCTCCAGATGCAGATGAAGGTAACCCGCAACAAAATAATGGCTGCTCAAAATGAGATCAATACTGCTGATAGTGCCAGGCAGGATATAGCCACCACCCGCCGGTTGGTGAATGAACGCGTACAAAATCAGCTATCCTCCCTCAAAGACCTCAATGATGTGATCATCATACAGGCCGAAGTGGAGAAAGCTTACTATACAGCTGTGCTTTCTTATTACCTGGCCCTCGCCACGTATTGGAATGTATACGGCACACCGGAACGCATCATCGAATTGATCCCTTAAATAATATCTTATGACTATTCCCTCCTTGCCTCAATTCCTTAATACCTTCCGCTCGCAGCTTGCTCTCCCCTCGTTGCCTTGTTGGCTCGATGCCTTGTTGCCTATACTAAAACATTCAATATGAAAACGTTTCTAAAACAATATTGGGCCCTCTTCATTCCAGTACTGGTACTGCTGGCCGCTATCTGGTTTCTGTTCAGGCAATCGCCTGCCGAAAGCAATGCACCCATTGGCATGGTCGATGCAACTAATGTAGATGTGGCAGCCGAATTTCCCGGCCGGCTCGATAGTTTATTTGTAGAGCAGGGCGATACCGTGAAGACCGGTCAGCTGCTGGGTGTACTGCGCACCAATGAGATAGAAGCCATCCGTGCACAAGCCCTGGCAGCCGTGGATGCGGCCAAAGGCCAGTTGGAGCTATTGCAACAGGGTCCCCGCAAGGAACTGGTGAGCGCCACCGGGAAATTGTATGAAATAGCAGAAGACCAATACGACCTCTTCAGCAAAACATATGACCGCATGCAGCGGCTGTACAATGCCGATGTGATCAGCGGACAGGAGAAAGATATTTTCTTCTTTAAATACCAGGCTGCCCAAAAAGAAATGGAGACTGCCAAACTCAACCTGGAGATGTTACAAAAAGGCACCCGCCCCGAATTGATCAAAAGCGCGCAGGCCATCGTAAAGCAGGCAGAGCAAGCCCATGAGTTGACCAAAGCCCTCAAAGAAAATACAAGGATCTACTCCCCTGCCAATGGCGTTGTTACTTCCCTGGTCATCCACCAGGGAGAAATTGTTTCCATTGGTTATCCCATCATGAGCGTGGAAAAAGAACATTCCTTTATCCTGCGGTTCAATATCCGGCAGGATATGGCAGCTGCCCTGAAGCCAGGCGCCAAAGCCACCGTGAAAGTGCCGGGCTGCGAACCCGAAACTTTTCCCGTAACCGTAGCTACCGTATCGCCTTCCCTCACCTTTGCCAATTGGGTACCTTCCAAAGACAAAGGGCAGTTTGAGCTGCGCACTTTTACCATCGAATTCAAACCCAGTGACCCCGGCGCCCTGCATGGCCTGCGCTCCGGCATGACGGCATCCCTTCAATTGCCCTGATGCGTACCAGCTACCATATCACCATCAGAGAATTAAAGCGCATCATTCGCTTGCCCGCCCACTACCTGGTGTTGCTGGTAGTGCCTCCTCTGCTCTTTTTCCTCTATGCCTATATCTACGATGAGCAGCAGGCCGATCATCTTCCTGTAGCCATGTGGGATGAAGACAGGTCAGCAGTGTCCAGGCAATTCACTTTTCTTTTGCAGCAGGTGGAAACCCTTCGCTTTACCAGGCAGGTGGGTAGTATCGGCGAACTGCAGGACCTCATCCAGAAGGGAGAAATAATGGGCGCTATTCACTTCCCTAAACATATGGAGCAGGATATTAAAAGCCGTCATCCTGTCAACGTAGTTGTGTATACCAATGCAGCGGCCGTGGTGCCGGCCAAACTCATCTATAAGGAAGCTGCCCAGGTAATTATTACCGCCGGCTCAGGTGTTATCCTGCAGAAGTTTATAAAAACGGGCATGGACAAAGGAAAAGCCATGGCCCTGGTGCAGCCCATTGTCCTTGTGCCCTATACTTTATACAACCCTACCTACAATTACCAGAAATACCTCGTGCCCGGTCTTATTACCGTTGCCTTGCAAATGATCATGATCATGGTAGGCGTATTGCTGTTGAATTATGAAATCACTACCCATACAAAAGAGGAACTCTTGTCCTTATCAAAAGGTTCCGCTTCAGCCGTCATAGCCGGAAAGACCCTCGCGCATCTCTTTATTGCCTGGATCAATTTCATACTCGTGGCTTTTGTAATTTTCCCGGTATTCAACCTCGGTATCACCGCTGCTGCCGGTAAGTTCTTTGTATTTTATACTTTGTTAAGCCTGGCTTGCCTGGGCATTGGCCAAATGATCTCTGCCATTTTCAGCGACACCATGCTGGCTACCGATGTTGCCTTGTTCTATACCTCACCGGCTTTTGTATTCAGTGGATTTACCTTTCCCCGCTGGGCCATGCCCTGGTACGACCAGTACTACGCCAACATCATGCCCTATACCCATTTTCTCGACGGGTTCTTTAAGGTTTATTATATGGACCTGCCTTTGCAATATGCCCGCAGCGAAATGGGTCACCTGTTGTTATTCATTGCCATCACATTTTCCGTGGCCATCCTGGTATATCAACAACAACTTAATACAATGAAACGTGCCCTTACCTAACCAGCTTACCATATGGTGGCGACTTACGTTGCGGGAAACAGCCCGTATCGGCAAAGACCATAGTCTGCTGCTCACCCTGCTCATCGCGCCCTTATTGTATGCTTTCTTTTATGGCAGTATCTATGCCTATAAGGAAGAAGAAGCGGTAAAGCTGGCGGTGGTGGATGATGACCGTTCCCAATTGTCGCGCCTCATTACCCAACAGATCAGCAAAGCACAGATCACCTCCGTATTTCTGGTGCCTTCTGTTGAAGAAGCAAAAGAAGCCATGTACAGAGGCTATTGTCAGGGCTTTGTTTATATAGAAAAAGGACTGGAAGAAAAAGTAAAGTCCTTACACCAGGCCCATGTAGTGGTAGCCCTCAATGCTGCGAGGTTCCTCCCTTCCAGCGACCTGTTGCTCAGCATCAACCAAACCTGCCTTACTCTCGGTGCTGGTGTGCGGATGCAGTACCTGCAAAAGTCGGAAGGTATGAATACTGCAGGCTCCATGCAGGAAGTAATGCCCGTGAACCTCGACTACCGTCCTTTGTTCAATAGCCGCAGCAGCTATGGCGCCTTCCTCCTGCCGGGACTGCTGGCGCTCATCTTACAGCAAACCTTATTGATTGGTTTATCAGCCAGTGTATCCGGTGAAAGAAAAAAGAAACAGGTGGGTGAATGGATACAAACCGCGGGGGGCAGCTACTCCATGGCCCTTTGGGGCAAGGGGTTCTTTTATGTTTTGCTGTTTTGCTGCTATGCTTATTTCTTCATGACCGTCAATTACACCATACTGGATTTGCCCATGCGTGGCAATGGTTTTCAGCTAAGCCTTGCTTTCCTTTTGTTTATCATCACATTGGTGCCCATGGCACAATGGATTGGCATGCTCTTCAAAGACCCATTGCTCAATGTACAGATCATGGCTTTTTCCACCTACCCTTTCTTCCTGGTGACAGGTTATACATTCCCATTGCAAAATATACCCGTAACCTTGCAATGGTTTTCCATGTTGTTGCCTACTACGCCCTTTATCAATATGTACCAGTCCATCGTACAGGCAGGCGCTTCCCTTGGTCAGAATATTCCTCACATCATTCACCTCATCCTCCTTCTCTTCCTGTATACAGCCCTTGCGCTTTGGCGCTTAAAAAAAATCAGCCGCAAAAAAATAACGCTATAGATGTCTTTACAAGTTCAGCTTGATCCCCCCATTCACTACAAAGCCATCTAATGGCGCATAGATATCCCGGAATACCGGGTTCGTTCTGCTGCCCGTATAAATGGTATCAAACCTTGTTTGCCTCGTATCGGTGAAATTTTCAAAGTTTACGAACAACGAAAAATGCTCCCATAGCTTTTCAGCCATAAAGCCACAGATCCAATACGACTTGCCTGTACTATAATCATTCAACTGTTGCTTGCTATAATAGTAGGCCTCCAGCCCTATCTTCCATTTTTCTTCTATTTCATACATCAATACATTGTTCAACCGGTGCCGGGCCGTAAGCGGGTTTTCTTTTTCATAATGCCAGGCATGCAGCTTCGCATCGGTGAAGGTATACCCTACAAACAATTTGAAATCGCCATAGCTCAGCTTAAGATTCGTTTCCCAACCCCTGGTATCCATAAAGCCCGGCGCATTGTTCAGCCGGAGCAAACCGCCCGGCGCACTGGCCAGCAGTAAGGGATCATTGATGCGCGTATAAAAGAAAAGCTGGTTGATGCTTATTCCAAGTCCATCGAACAAGGAGGTACGGTAATTAATATCGAAGTTGGCGCCATAGGAGCGTTCCAGCTTGTTCACTTCCTCATTAACCGGCAATACCAGTTTGTATTGTATCCGTTCTGTTTCTTCCGTGAAGATGGTAGGTGTTTTATAACCCAGCCCCCCACCCAGGCGTGAGCTCAGGTGCGGAGAGAAGGTAAAGAGCACGGCAATGCGTGGCAGCAAGGCAAAACCATAATCTTTCACATAATCACCGCGCAGGCCCGTTTCCATCTGCACAGCCTTGCCCGCCTGCCAGGTATTTTGTACAAAACCACCAACGGTTTGTTGGTCATAATCCCTTTTCTCAAAGGCATCTTTCGGAGATTCTTTGAATCGGTCTGTATATACATTGATGCCCGTCACCCAATCCGAACGCTCGCCATTGTGATAGTAGGTTACTTCAGACCAGGAAGAAAGCTGCTTGCCATCAAATACATAGGAGGGAATACTAATCGTTCTGTCGAAATGATTGATGGAATTCTTAACAGCAATGCCACTGTTGTCATTGAAGCGGTGGTCCAGCGAGAACTGCGTACCGATCCGGTTGCTTTTGTTCTTTTCAAAAAAACTGTGCTGGTCATCCCCCTCTCCTTTAATGTACTGAATATCGCCTCCTGTACGGTTTTCCACCGTGGCATTAACACCAATATCCATAGTTGTCCTGGGACTGAAATAAACAAACAACTTCGGATTCACTACATACCGTTCCGTCTTTGGGATGGCCGTAAAGCCCGTTTCGGAAGGATCATAAGGCCGGCTGCTGCTGCGTGCAGCAAAGACCGTTACGCCTGTCGTTTTGAAACGCTGACCATAGAAGCCACTTATATCCAATCCCCCGGCCGATGTGCCATTGGCCAGGAACTTCAATTCCCTTTCTGTACCCGGAGTCTTGGAGATCAGGTTAACCAGTCCGGCAATAGCGCCGCCACCATATAATGTAGAAGAAGCTCCTTTAATCACTTCCACCTGGCGCAGGTCAAGCGGAGGTGTTTGCAACAAACCCAGTCCACCGGAAAACCCTGCATAGAGCGGGAAACCATCTTTCAATAATTGTGTATACCGGCCATCCAGTCCTTGTATGCGGATGCTGGCATTGGCAGAAGTGGCCGATACCTGCTGTGTTTGTATGCCCGTGCTTTCATTGAGCAACATGCGAATATCGCCCGGCTTCATATTGCCTTTTTCCTCCAGCTCTTCACCCCCGATCAATTCTACCCTTGTAGGAATGTTTTGAATGGTGCGCGTACTGCGGGTGGAACGAATGATGACTTCTTTCAATTCTGTTGTGTCAGGTTTCGATTCCTGCGCTTTGCACAGGTTGGCCAGGCAAAGCAATAGCACTAAGCTGATAACTTTTTTCATGTATTGTATAGAGGCCACTTCATGGCGGGCAAATATACAAACGGCCTGCAATCCGACACAACTTATAAAATCAGGCATTTTCAGCAAACTTTCCCTTGCCGGTAATCGTAACTTCCTCCTGTTATGCTCAAACTATCCGCCCATTTTGAAAGGATCATCTCCTATATTCTCCTGGCGGCAGGTATGGTATTCATTTGTTTCCAAACATTGGAGCTGCTGTGGGAATTGAGCAAAAGCATCTTTGCCCGCCTGCAGGAGTCAGGTCTCAATTACAATCCTCAATACAGCAAGAACGGGGGTGAAATAATAAGTGAATTTGCAGCTGGTACATAGAAGTCCCAGAAAAATATAAAAAGCCCCCGGGATCCGGGGGCTTTTTATTATGCAAACCTTATCGGTTTAACCTTTGTCACACTTGCTTTTATCGCAGCAAGGTGGAACTGGTTTAGGACAAGGTTGGGGGCATTGCTTTGTACAGGTCTTCTCTGTTTTTGCTTTGCTTCCCTTGGTTTTATTTTTATCGCCATTGTTGGCAAAGGCTACGGAACCGCTCAGAAAGAGCACGGCAGTAGCCAATACGAATACCTTTTTCATATTGAGTGCGTTAAATGAAAGTAAATTGATTTTTAAAAAAGAGAATGATATGACTTAACAGCCATTCGGTGGCTTCCAGGTCGTAGAGCAGTAAATGAAGATGTAATTGGATTGGTACAGCGCGTATTCTTTTTTTACATTGTCCGGTGATCTTCCGGCCAAAACGACGCCCGGCATTGTCATTACATAACAAAGGGGGCAATTCACACAACAATTGGCGGTGCTATTATTACAATCACCCGTTGGCTTTTGGCAGGGAGTATCGGCCTTTTTACGGGCACAGGCAGTTTCCGTCTTTCGTGTACAGGCGGTTTCCGCCTTGCGCGCACAGGCACTTTCCGTTTTACGGGAACTGGCAGTCTCCTTCTTTTCAACGGGCATGCAATATACCGGCAGCGCTGCCAGTTCCATGATATACACTAAAACCCAGAAGAATAGTATAGAGGCCTTAAATTTCAATAAAGTGGTATTTCTTTACCATCTCAAAGTAGTAAAAAAGGAATATATTCTACGGATTTTGTTATAGACGGCACCTAAAGCCATCTATAATCCACTTATCTATTTTGTGATGGCGGTATTATAGGAGTACAGGTGTCTTTATGGTAATAGATAATCAAAACAGCATTACCATGAAACATTTC
Source organism: uncultured Paraflavitalea sp. (assembly GCA_966211765.1). GTDB lineage: Bacteria > Bacteroidota > Bacteroidia > Chitinophagales > Chitinophagaceae > Paraflavitalea. Next base: position 50,231 of record CBIHOV010000030.1, on the reverse strand, counting down.
TGTATGCTAATGACCATCCTCCTGATGGCGGCAACCGCTATGGCGCAGAAAATAAAACTAAACGGTTATGGCGCCTATGTATTCGATGATGGCGTCGATTCCTATTACGATCCCAATAGCTACTACGACGGAAAGATCCAGGGGGGCTTTCAATGGGGCGTGGGGGTCGAATACATGTTACAACCCTCCTATGGTCTCGAACTCCTCTACCTGCGGCAGGATACCAAGGCGCCGATGGACTATTTCCTGGGAGGCGTAAAACATACCGATTTCGACCTGGCCATGAATTACATCATGCTCACCGGTAGCCGGTACTTTAAACCCAAGGCAAAGATCAACCCTTATGTGGGTGGAATGCTGGGCGTGGCCTTGATCGATATTGAAAATCCCGACAATGGCAACAGCAGCAACGCTACCAAATTTGCCTGGGGCATCAAAGGCGGCGCCAACTTCCTGCCCAGCGGAAGGATCGGCCTCAAACTGCAGGCCACCCTGCTATCGGCTGTTCAAGGAGCTGGTGGCGGTTTTTACTTTGGTACCGGCGGTGTAGGCACCGGCCTTACCACCTACTCCAGCGTGCTGCAGTTTGCCCTGGGCGGTGGCGTGGTGGTAAACCTGGGAAAATAGATTAATGCCACTCATTGATAGGCTATGGCAACCTTACGACTGGCAGCAGTTAGCTTTTTGCTATTGATGGGGTCCGTCATCCTTACACAGACCGATACCGGCTGGACCCGCGACAATGAAAATGGCGGCCTTTCAGGTTATTATTATTTCAATTTCTTTTGGCAGGCCATTGCTTTACTCAAATACCAGCGCAACCTCGAACTGGGCCTGGCCCGGCGTTGATCCTGCCACCCTCGACTATGGAATTGTTTCGGGCTTTCGTATTCATTTTAAATAGTCATCGCACATTTAAATTCCTTCTATGAAATATCCTTATTTACTTCTTTTAACGAACCTCCATTACGGCCTGGCCGCAGGCCAGGATACCAATTATTGGACACAGCAGTTTGGTACGCGCTCTGCATTAATGGGCGGAGCCGTGGTAGGAGGTGTAAAAGACAATACAGCCATATTTTATAATCCGGGAAGCCTTGGCTTTTTAGATACCGGTTCCGTCTCCGTCAATGCCAACCTTTACCGCTTTGAGAACATCAGCATTGAAAATGCGCAGGGACAACAAAAAGGATTTAAAAGCGCTGGTTTCACCTCCTTTCCTGTGCTGGCTGCTGCTATTACCAGATCATCCTACCACTCGATCGGCGCCCTGCTAGGTTTTACTTTTAACTTAAGGTAGAAAAGTTGCTAAAAACTAATCATTTTATTATCACAAACCGGGTAACCATTCCTTCCGCACGGACCCAATAGCTGCCAGCGCCAAGCCTGGATACATCGATCCGTTGTTGATAACGGCCCTGTAACATAATCCTTCCGTAACTATCGATGATACTGTAAGGAGTATTGGAGGACAGCTGCCGTAGTATAATAACATCCGTAGAAGGATTGGGATATACCATCAGGCCGCTGAGGCCCTGCCCGTCAGTGATGGAAAGCATAACAATATTGCTTACGTTGGACCTGCCATCCATATCCCGTTGTACCACCCGGTAATAATAGCGTCCGGCAAGCTGTTCACGTTGCCTGTACTGATAGGATAAAACAACCTGGCTGTTGCCTGATGCCCCCTTACTGTTTACCGATCCTGCCAATAGCCAGTTTGTCCCATCCAAACTTCGCTCGATCCTGAACCCAAGGTTGTTTTGTTCCATCAAAGTTTGCCAGCTTAGTACTATTTCCTGTCCCTTTACTTCACCCTTTATACCCGTCCATAGCACAGGTAATGTGCCCGAATTATCCGATGTGGTCACCGTGTCCAGGCAGGGCAGGTTGATATGCAATGTGGCGCTATCATAACCCAATACAGTTAGGAGCGACGGAGAATTATATACGCCCCCCGCTACCAGGTTCAGCGCGCTGGCCGATGCATTATAGGTTGGATTGTTCTGTGAGGGCAAGCCACCTGCACCCGATGTTTGTACAGGCACATTGCCGGCATTGTTCGTGATCGACTGTGGATTAAGGTTGGTATTGTCCGAAAAAAGCGCAATCTCGTAGGTAAAAAAGTTGCCAGCGGGTAAGGTGGAATTGGCAAAAGTATTTTGGTACGACACATAGGCCTCAAAGGCAAAGGACCCGTTCGTACCATCATCAAAATAAATATTCGTCACCTTCACCGAATCAAGTTTGATAGTGATTGCTATTTCATAAGTAAACGCGCAACCCGCGGGACTGAATACTGTAGGAAATTGGAAGGTTTGCCCCTTTGCCTCCCTTGTTGCCACGATCCCTATAAAGCAGATGACAGGTAAAAGTATTCTTTTCATAGACTTGAAATTTTATCCGGGCCATCCCCGTAAATATTGACATGCTAAAGACACTTCTCACCAGCACTTTTCGCCACCCGGACACCTGTTTTTAATGTGCCCCCTGATCTGATCCGGCCCCACCACCATAAAAAAAGCCAGGCCCCCGATCCTGTCGGAAGGCCTGGCTGTATCCGCCAATAATTATATGTTCAGCAGCTTAGCCCCTTTATTCAAGCGTTACCTTAATGATCTTGTTGATCGCAGGCAATGTCGTAAAGGCGTTGGGATTGGGCACCGCAGCGATCACCTTGCTCTCTGTCAGCGGCGTACCCGCCAGGTTGAATTGCGTAATACCTGCGCCCGGGAACTGATCTATTGCGGTACCATTGTCATACAATCCCACGGAGGCCGACCGGTCGCCTTTCATCGTGGCATCCCAGCCCTCTCCACTCGTAGCAAAGAACCAGTCGTTCGAAAATCCATACATGGTAGCAATGGCAATCTTATAGCCAGGCTTTATCATCAACTGCTGCGACACCTTCCCGCCGGCCGATTCACCCATTGCCGGTAGCAGTACAGTATTGGAAGCCTCCTTCAATACATACACCGCCTTCACCATACTCTTTGTTTTCAGCGTGGCCGCCAGCACATCCGCGTTGCCCTTTTGCGCCAGCTCCTTCAGCCCCTCACCCCTGTCCTTTTCGCCCACTTTAAAGATCGGGTTCTCATTACCGGTATATACTACCACCAGCACAGGCGACAGCGGTGTGAAGATGCCTGTTTTACCCGTGAGATAATTGCTCAATACCGAATTATCACCCGCTTCCGCAATATTCGTCAGGCCGTTGGCCGATAACTTACCAGCCGAATAAACCGGTTCCGGCAACAGGAGGTTGCCACCAGCAACATAAGAAATGGCCCATACGCCGGGACTGAACGGCGTTTCATTGGCCGTACCGCCTGAGGTATTGGTGATCGTAAGTGTAAAGGTGGAATTGCCGTTGTACGCAAGCGTTAGCTTCATCAGCTGCGATGCCGGCAGGTAGCTGTTCCCTTGGTCATCCATCCCGTTCACTTCTTTGATCATTTTGGGCTGACCCTCTGCCGTGCCGGGGTGCACCACAGCCGCGCCAGGCGCCTGGTTCATGCGTGTCCCATTGTCCCAAAGCTTCACCTGCGCCGATACATCCCCTGTAATGGGTGTACCGTCATCATTGTACAGTTTTATGCCGGGATTGACCGGGGCGAAGAACAGGTCATTGCTCCATCCGTACATCGTGGCAAAGCTGAGGCGTTGGTTTTTGGCCGCAGAAAAAGACAACGTGGCCGATTGTCCCGGCAATATCACCGGAGGCGTGCCGCTTCCCTTGAACGTGCCCGACTCTACCAGCGGGCGGCTGTCCAGTACATTTTCGATGGTTATCGTGGCCGGCCGGTCGGCGGCCATATCGTCGTCCTTGTGGCAGGCAGCCAGCAATGCGACAGAAGCATACAATGCAAAGGTCTTTAAAGAATTATGTTTCATCGTCTTGTATTTTGATCACACAAAACAAGCAAAACAGTATCCCAAACACATGGCACAATTGTAACAAAAGTATCACAAGGCATTTTAATGCCATATATTCAGCACCTTTGTTCCGACACATTATGGATACCAAAAAAGTACTCGTCATCGAAGATGACCACAACATTGTGGAGTTGCTCAGTATACACCTCCACGATCTTGGTTGTACCATCACCGCCGAGGCCGATGGACAGCGCGGCCTCACCGTGGCCCGTGCGGGGCACTTCGATCTGATCATCCTCGACCTCATGTTGCCCGGGCTCAATGGCATGGAGATCTGCCGGCGCATCAGGCAACAGGACCGCCAGGTGCCCATCCTGATGTTGACCGCCCGGTCCGAAGAGATCGATAAGGTGGTCGGGCTTGAGACTGGCGCCGATGACTACCTCACCAAGCCATTCAGCATCCGCGAGTTCATTGCACGCGTAAAGGTCATTTTCCGCAGGCAGGAAGGCCAGTTCGCCGATCAGTTACCCGCCACAGCTCCCCTGCGTCTCTCTTTCCAGGGACTCGAAATTGATCTCGATAAACGAAAAGTAATGCTCAACAATAACCGTATCGATCTTTCCCCCCGCGAGTTTGAGCTCATCACCCTGCTGGCTTCCAATCCGGGCAAAAGTTATAGCCGCAAACGCCTGCTCAACCTGGTATGGGGATATGATTTTGAAGGGTACGAACATACCGTCAACAGCCATATCAACCGGCTGCGGTCAAAGATCGAGGCCGATCTGTCCAACCCGAAATACATACTTACCACCTGGGGCGTAGGCTACAGGTTTAACGAAGACCTATAAATACTATGTCAGTAAGAACCATACGCGGCAACCTGCTCTTCTGGAAGATCACCGCCGTATTCACCGTCCTCCTCATTGTGCTGGGCATTTCCTTCCTGTTTATCGCTTCGCGGTTTTCCCGCTCCTATTATACTGCCGCTCACCAGGAATTATATGGCAATGTAGCCCGGCATCTCGCCACCTTCACACAACCGTTTAAGAACGGAAAGCCCGATACCAGCGTCACCCACGACATTATCCATTCTACCATGGTGGCCAACCCCAGCGTAGAAGTGTACCTGCTCGATACCACCGGCAATATAGTCGACTATGTGGTGCCCGATACCACCGTGCAGATCCGCCATGTGAACATAGCCACCGTGAAAGCATGGCTCAAAGCCCCCAGCGGCCGGCAGCCCATGGGCGACAATCCCAAACAGCCTGCTGAGCCCAGTATCTTTTCCGCTGCCCCTGTATATGAAAATGGCCGGCTGGTAGGTTATGTATATGCGGTACTGGCCAGTGAAAAGCAGAAAGAAATATTAAGCGCCATGAGCGATCACTGGTATAGCCGCCTGGCCCGCAATATATTTTTTGCCGCCCTCGCTGTTGCTTTTATAGTAGGCGTGGTCACCTTTTTCCTCATCACCAATAGCATTTGTATTATAGCTGGTGTGCTCAGGCGCTTCAAAGAAGGCGATTATTCCGCCCGCATCGAAGGATATGCCAAAGGCAACCTGGGTATGCTTACCTCTACGTTCAATGAAATGGCCGACGTGATCGTAGACAACATGGAAAAGATAGCGGCTACGGATAAGTTCAGGCAGGAGTTGATCGCCAATGTATCCCACGATCTACGTACCCCTCTTTCCATCATGCAGGGTTATGTAGAAACGCTCCTGATCAAAAAAGAGGTATTGACGGCTGCAGAAAAAGACAAATACCTTTCGGTGGTGTACGACAGCAGCAGGAAGCTCTCGGTATTGGTAGAGCAATTGTTTCAGTATGCTAAGCTGGAAGCCAATCTTGTAGTGCCGCAAAAAGAATCATTCCTGTTGCAGGAGCTGGCATCCGATATCCAGGCTGCTTATCAGTTGAAGGCTACGCAAAGAAATATGACCCTGCAATTAGAAGCAGACAATAATCTGCCGCCTGTTTTTGCGGATATTGGTCTTACGGAAAGGGTGTTCCAGAACCTGCTCGATAATGCATTCAAGTTCACACCGGATGGCGGGTCGATTTCCATACATCTTTCGCAAACGCGGCAGGGCATCAGGGTACAGGTTACCGATACGGGCATTGGCATTTCAGCCGAAGAGCAAACCCATATCTTTGAGCGTTACCGCCAGTTGGACAAGGCCGATGGCCCCCGCAAAGGAATGGGCATTGGACTGGCCATCGTAAAAAAGATACTGGAACTGCACCAGTCCGCCATCGATGTATCCAGCGAACCCGGCAGGGGTACTGCATTCCGGTTTATCATACCCATGCAGCTGCAACCTGTTGGATGACCAATATACTGGTACAAGGTATTTGCTATACTTGCCCCGTGTTTCTACCGATAAATTAACCCTTCACCCAATGCTCATTGATATTCTCATTTTTATTGCCGCCCTCGCTGTCCTCATTGTTGCTGCCAGGTTCTTCACAAACGCAGCTGAAACACTGGGCAAATGGCTGGGATTGCCATCATTTGTCATAGGCATATTCATTGTAGGTATAGGCACTTCTTTACCTGAGTTGATCTCAGGCATCTTATCGGTAAAACAAGGTGCTTCTGAAATTCTGCCAGGCAATATCATCGGTGCAAACATTTCCAACCTTCTGCTCGTAACCGGTTTCGCAGTCGCTGTCAACCGAAAACCCATTTCCCTCGGCAGTACCTATATCTATATCGACCTCAATTTCCTGCTGGGAAGTTTTTTTGTATTTTATATCATCGCATACGACGGTATCATTACGTTTTCTGAGGCCTTTATAGGCATTTTTATTTTTATTATCTACAGCATTTACCTTATCAAAGGTGGCACAGTCAAGGAAGAAAGTAAGACCAATATTGCCAAATCACCCGTTCCAATAAAAGCAACCCTCATCCTCCTTGCCGCTGCCGTGGGAATATATTTTGGGGCCAATTATACGGTATCCTCTATCCAATCCATCGCAAGAGCGATGGCCGTTCCCGAAGCCATCATCGCCCTCACGGTACTCTCCCTCGGCACTACCTTGCCCGAACTGGCCGTTAATATCACCGCCATTCGCCAGGGCAAGGCCGAAATGGCCATCGGCAACGTGCTCGGTTCCTGCATCTTCAACACCCTGGTCATTCCTGCCGTTGCTGCTTCCTTTGGAAGCATTACCGTACCACACATTTTGCTCCTGTTTTCCTTACCTGTCATGGCCGCTGCCGGAATATTGTTCTATTTGCTCGCACAAGACAAAAAGATCTCAGTTTGGGAAGGTTTAATGTTCGTCATGATCTATATCCTATTTATGATCAAGATCGCCACTTAACTGGCACGCCATACGCCCAGCCCCAAATTTTCCCAAAAACCAGCATCCACAATCTTTAATCATATTCTAATCTCACCTTAACCATCCCCTTAACAACAGGCCCGATCATTACAGTGATTCGTTTTATAAGTAAAAACGAACTTATGCTCGCAAAATACATGCCCTTGATACTGCTGATGAATATGCAGTCATACCCGGCTCCCGGCCATACTGCCCCGGTTATGCCCCGGACTGCAACGCCTGTTAGGTCCTTAACTGATCAGCAGCAACCCAAAGAGTATACCTTGATCATTACAGATACTATAATAAAGTCCAGAGGCGGACAACTCCACGCCATCGCAGTTAATGGCCAGCGACCTCCAGGTATCATAATGATACCCATTAATGCACCGTCAAATTTGCATATTTACAATAGGACCAAAGACGCCATCTATCTTGAATTACCAGGCAAGTTGGTGACAAAAAAAACCAGGATTACCCGGCAAACCTTACCAAAAGGAGCAGACGTGAACGTCAGGATCATGACTAAAAACGCAGAGGTGTACACCTACCGCATTTATCAGTTGGAGCAGGTAGACAACGGCGCTCTCGGTTCCCTCGTCATTCAATAAATGCGTTGAATACCGCAGGTCAGTATTACCAGGTTTGTTAATATTGCCCTATTTGCATAAGTTCGGCCTTAATCACTCAATAAATACCTGTTTCAGATTACGGAATGGCCCATTATCGAAACCAGGGCACAACAAAATGGCAATTAGTATAAATTTAAAAACTTTTAAGGCATTCTTTAGGTCAGGTTCTATCGGCGGTATCTTATTGTTTGCCTGCGTAGTTCTTTCCCTACTTCTCGCCAATTCTCCCTTCCGTCATGCATTTGGATCATTGCTTTCCTTGCAAATTGGGTCCAATATTCCGCATGTGCAACTTCGCTACACCGTTTCCCAATGGATCAATGATGGGTTAATGGCAGTTTTTTTCCTAATGGTAGGACTGGAAATAAAACGCGCTTTGCTGGAGGGTGAATTATCTACTTTCAAACAGGCCAGTTTACCGGTCTTTGCCGCATTTGGGGGTGCCATCGTGCCAGCCTTGACTTATTTGATAATCAATCGCAATACAGCTATGGCGGATGGATGGGGTATTCCAATGGCTACGGATATCGCTTTTGCCCTTGCGGTACTTTCATTACTCGGTAAGAGAGCTCCTCCATCACTAAAGATATTTTTAGCAGCCCTCGCCATCGTAGACGACCTCATTGCCATATTGGTAATAGCGATATTCTATTCTGCTGAGATCCATCTTAATTACCTGCTCTATGCAGCTGGCGTTTTTATCTTCATGATCCTGGCCAACAGGCTAAAAATTAAACGCCTTGCCTTTTACATCCTGCCAGGCCTCCCCCTTTGGTATTTTATACACCATTCCGGCATACATGCCACCATTGCAGGTGTGCTCGTTGCGTTGACCATTCCCACCACAGAAAGCGCCGTTGAATCTCCCTGCGAAAAGCTGGAGCATTTCCTGACAAGACCTGTGAATTACCTGATCATGCCGCTCTTTGCCCTGGCCAATACCAATATCAGCATGGTCCCGGGTACATTGAATGGATTATTCGACAAAGTAGGAATGGGTATTATAGCTGGTCTTGTCCTCGGCAAGCCCGTCGGTATCACATTGACCTCCTGGATTGTTGTAAAGTTGGGATGGGGGGCACTTCCGGCCAATGTAAAATGGGGCCATATAGTAGCACTTGGCTTTTTAGGCGGTATTGGCTTTACCATGTCTATTTTCATAGCTTTGTTATCTTTTAGTGATCCGGAAAGCCAAACATCTGCTAAGGTGGCGGTGCTGTTTGGTTCTACCTTTGCTGGCATCATCGGGTATATCTTGTTCGTTCTATTGCGAAGAATGAGCCGGCAAAAGTAAATAGCGCATTAAAAATACAATCTGCATTCATGATGTCTATCATAAAAGCAATACGGGAAAACGGGAAAATTTATTTTGACAGGATTAGCAATGAGCGGCTCAAGACAAATTTTTTGCAGGCCCTACCATTCTGGATTGCTGCGCTGATAACAGGTTTGGTAGCTGTCTTTTATGCAAAGCTGTTCTCCCTGGCGGAAAATATAACCGGGTATATCATTCACCACAACAAGCCGCTCCTCTTCCTGGTAACACCCTTGTGCTTTTTGATAGCCTGGTGGCTGGTAAAACGCTTTGCCCCTTTTGCTGCCGGAAGCGGCATACCCCAGGTGATGGCAGCTATCGAACTGGCTACACCAAAGCGACATGACAAGGTCGATAAATTACTAAGCCTGAAGATTGTTTGTGTGAAGATCATATCCAGCCTGTTGATGGTATTGGGTGGTGGTATTGTGGGAAGAGAAGGCCCTACGATCCAGATATCCGCGTCGATCTTTAGAACCGTCAACAGATGGCTGCCAGCCTGGTGGCCAAAGGTATCCAAGCGCAATATGATCATGACAGGGGCCGCTGCGGGCCTGGCGGCCGCCTTCAATACCCCATTGGGCGGAATTGTATTTGCTGTGGAAGAATTGACAAAGACTCATATCAGCTATTTTAAAACCGCCCTCTTTTCTGCTATCATTATTGCCGGGTTGACCGCACAGGCCTTGTTGGGCCCCTACTTATACCTCGGCTATCCGGATGTCAACAGTCAGTCTTATACCATCTTGTTCTGGGTGATCATCGTTGCAGTGATAGCCGGATTGATGGGAAGCGTGATGTCCAAATTGATCTTAGCCATTCTGAAATGGAAGGCGACATTTACACGCAACCGGCAATTTATTTTTTATATAATTGTCTGCGGCCTGTTGGTGGCAGCTGCCGGCTATTTCATAGATGAAAAGACCATTGGCTCTGGAAAAGAGGTCATGACAGATGCTTTATTTACCAACAATAAAGAGGTACCCTGGTACCTGCCTCTGTTGCGCATAGAGGGATTGATATTTTCATTTACCAGTGGCGCCTCCGGTGGGGTATTCGCTCCTTCCCTCAGTGCAGGGGCTAGCATTGGCGCCATGATGTCCGGCTGGCAGCACCTGTCCCCGCAGGATACCAATATCCTGATCTTATCCGGCATGGTTGGTTTTCTGACAGGCGTTACGCGTACCCCTTTTACTTCTGCCATCCTGGTGCTGGAAATGACCAATCGCCACAATGTGATCTTTCACCTCATGCTTGCCGGTATGTTTGCCAGCCTGGTCTCACTCATTATAGACAGACATTCTTTTTACGATCACCTCAGGATCAGTTACCTGAAAAAGGTGCAACAGGAAGAAGATATTGTTGCGCCGCTTCCGGAAGCTCCATCACAACAGCCTCCTCAGGTTCCTGAGAAATAATATCCCGTCCAACTTGCACCCATGCCCCTGGCAGTTGCCTAGAGATTGATATTGTAAGAATGCTTATTCTCGCACATCACAAAAGTGCTGTGCGTGCTTCCTATACTTTTCACCGATCCCAGTTTATTAAAAACAAATTCCTGGTAGTGCTTCATATCCCGTGCAAAGACTTTCAACAGAAAGTCGAAGTCCCCTGAAATATTGTAACATTCCACCACCTCATCAAGTTGCATAATGTCCTTCACAAACTGATAGCCAATACTTTTATCATGCTGCTTAAGCTTGATATTGCAAAAAACGATCAGCCCATAATTCAGCTTTTCCGCATCGATCAGCGCAATGTATTTTTTTATATAGCCATTTTCTTCCAGCCTTTTCACCCGCTCAAAGACCGGTGAAACAGAAAGGTTGATCCTGGCAGCCAACTCCTTCGTTGTTACATTGGAGTTCTCGCCCAACAGCTTCAATATAAGCCGGTCCGTATCATCCAGCATATTGGTCATAGAATAATTTTCTGTTTATCACCTGATTTAAATCCATGGTCAGCAAAAACCACTGCAAAATAATGCTTTTACAGTTTTTTATACCAAACATTTACGCATACTCCAGTAAATAAACCTTGAATAATAGCTTTGTGCCGAATTTAGTGATACTGTGTGGCCTGGATATTAACCGAATGGGTCTCCAAGAAGGACCGTAATTAAATCTTTTAAAAATGCTAACGCAAAACCTGGGATATCCCCGTATTGGCAGCCAAAGAGAACTTAAAAAAGCATGTGAACTGTATTGGGCAGGCAAGATCGACCTCAACGAATTGAAAGCGGTTGCCCGTAAGATCAGGGAAGAGAACTGGCAAACCCAACTCAACGCCGGTATTGACCTGATCCCCTGCAACGACTTTAGTTTTTATGACCAGATCCTCGACGCCAGCCTCCTGCTGGGGGTTATTCCACAACGCTACCAACCCGTTTCTGATGTCAGCACCAACACCGAGATCGACCTCTATTTTGCCATGGCGCGCGGTTACCAAAAAGGTGGGCTCGATATCACAGCCATGGAAATGACCAAATGGCTCGATACCAATTACCACTATATTGTACCTGAGTTTACCACCAGCCAGGCCTTCAAGATCTCCTCCGAAAACATTTTCAACGAATACGACAACGCCAAACAATGGCTCGGACAAAAAGCCAAGCCCGTACTGATAGGGCCGGTTAGCTACCTCTTGCTGGGCAAAGAAAAAGAACAGGGTTTTGAGCGCGTGGACCTGATCAAAAAGCTGGTGCCCGTGTATGTGCAGATCATTGGCCGCCTGCAACAGCAAGGCGCCGAATGGATACAACTGGATGAACCCTGCCTTGCCCTCGACCTGTCGAAAAAAGAAAAAGAAGCTTTTGAGTATGCTTATCGCACCATAGCAGAAAACCTGACCGGTATCAAACTGCTGGTGGCCACTTATTTCGAGGCCTTGCTCGATAATACACAATTGGCAGTAAGCCTTCCCGTCGCCGCATTGCATATCGACCTGGTCCGTGCCCCTGAGCAGCTGGATGAAGTGCTGGCACTGATCCCGGATCAGCTGCAATTGTCCGTTGGCGTAGTAGATGGTCGCAATGTATGGAAGAACTGCTACGAGCGTTCCCTCAGCTTCATCAACAAAGCCGTTAAGAAATTGGGAAGCGATCGTATCATCATTGCTCCCTCTTGTTCACTCCTGCACAGCCCCATCGATCTCGACCTGGAAACCTCCCTCGATCCGGAGATCAGGAACTGGATGGCCTTTGCCAAACAAAAATTAAAGGAGGTGAGCGAATTGAAGCAGATCGCGGAAGGGAACGAAGCATTGGGCCTGCCCAACAAAAAAGCCATTACAGCCAGGACCTCATCACAAAAAGTGCATAAGCAGGTGGTGAAGGACCGGGTGGCAGCCATTACCGAAGCTGATGGCCAACGCAAGAGTGCATTTCCCATACGGCAGCAGCTCCAGCGTCAACGTTTTAACTTACCCGCCTTCCCTACCACTACCATTGGTTCATTTCCCCAAACAGACGACATACGCCAGTTGCGTGCAAAACTCAAAAAGGGCGAACTGACCACTGCACAATACGATGCCGCTATTGAAAAAGCCACCATCGACGCCATTCGCTGGCAGGAAGAGCTGGGGCTTGACGTACTGGTGCATGGTGAATTTGAGCGCAACGACATGGTGGAATATTTCGGCGAGCAACTGGATGGGTTCCTCTTTACCAAAAACGGTTGGGTACAAAGCTATGGCAGCCGTTGCGTGAAGCCGCCCGTCATATACGGTGATATCAGCCGTCCGAAAGACATGACCGTACGCTGGAGTACATTTGCTGCTTCGCAGACCAACAGGCCCATGAAAGGGATGCTTACCGGCCCTGTCACCATTCTCCAATGGTCCTTCGTACGGGACGATCAGCCCCGCGATATCACTACCTGGCAGATTGCCCTGGCCATCCGCGATGAGGTAGTGGCCCTGGAGAAGGCCGGCATTGGGATCATTCAGATCGATGAGGCCGCTATCCGTGAAGGCTTGCCATTGCGCAAAGCAAAGCGTCCCCATTACCTGGACTGGGCAGTGAATGCTTTTCGCGTAACAGCCAGTGGCGTAGCCGACAAAACCCAGATCCACACCCATATGTGCTATAGCGAATTCAATGATATCATCGAGCATATTGCTGCCATGGATGCAGATGTGATCACTATAGAAACATCCCGCTCTCAAATGGAATTATTACAAGCATTTGCTCATTTCGAATATCCTAACGAAATTGGGCCCGGAGTGTATGATATCCATTCCCCACGGGTACCAGGAAGAGAGGAAATGGCCTCACTCCTGGCCAAAGCTGCAGACCTTTTGCCTGCACGGCATTTATGGGTAAATCCGGATTGTGGTCTGAAGACCCGTAAGTGGCCGGAGACAAAAGCAGCACTGGAGAACATGGTGGCAGCGGCAAAGCAAGCACGTAAACAGATCAGCATCCAAGGCATTGTTTAAAAAATAGATACTGACCCATTACTATGTTCCAGAAAAAGATCAGATCCGGCGAGTCCGGCCTATTAATCTACGGCATCACACCGCCCAAAATAACCGAAACAGATCCCCAGCGGATCGCGGAGATCGCCGCTAAGACCATCGCAAGATTAAAGCCACTGGACATCGATGCCCTTATTGTCTATGATGTGCAGGACGAATCCGCCCGTACTTCCGTGGAAAGGCCGTTCCCGTTCATGTCGGCGATGGATCCTTTTGAGTTTGCCAGCGGCTACCTGCAGGATCTGCATCTTCCCAAGATCATCTACCGTCCGGCCGGAAAGTTCTCCAGGGAAGAACTTTCCGGTTGGGTGGATGAGCTGCATAAGCATCATTTTTATCCCGTGTTTGTAGGCGTCCCTGCTCCTGATGCCGTGGTAAAAACAACCTTGCCCGAGGCCTATCAGGTATGGAGCAAACACAAGGGCAGCTCGGTGCTGGGCGCAGTGACCATCCCCGAAAGGCATGCCGTACTCAAAGATGAGGACAAACGCATCCTTGACAAAGCAGGTTGCGGCGTATCTTATTTCATTTCACAATGCGTATTTAACCTGTCCTATGCCCAACAAATGATTGAGGACCTCGCGCACACCTGTAAGGCCCAGGGACTTCCCGTGCCGACCCTCATCTTTACCCTTACAGCCTGTGGGTCTGTCCGGACCCTGCACTTTATGGAATGGCTGGGCATCCACCTACCGGACGATATGAAGGCCGGTCTCATGAAGGCTGAGAACATGCTGGAAGCCTCTGTGGCCATTTGCCTGGATATCGCTTCAGCGATCATAACTTTCTGTACCGAACGCTCCATTCCGTTTGGGTTCAACATTGAAAGCGTCGCCATCAGGAAAGATGAGATAGAGGCATCCATCAACATGGTCCATCAAATTGGTCAAATGCTGGAGGAACAGGGTATCCGTAATAAGGCTGTTTATCAATGATGTAACAATGTCCGGGGGTGTAGATGGAATACCCCCAAAACCGCAGTCCTTCCGGCTGGCATAAAATTGGGGCAGTTCGTATGGAACCATTAAAAATACGAACATGCCAAACGTACTAATGGATCAAAGGCACCGCAGGGAGTACCTGCTATGGGGCATGCTGGCCGGTCTGGCCTATACTATTCCGGTGTTGGTATACTTGTCGTTAGCTAATTATTACTATTCCGCTATTTTATTCATCGGGTGTATCCTGTTTATGTTTGTCTTGTTGTTCTACTCACTCAGGCTTACGAAGCGCCGCCCGGAATACAAAAGTACCTGGTCCATGATCATTGCGGGGCATGCCGTGATACTCGTGGGTATTATCATTTCCGTCCTCGTCTCATTTTTACTATGCTGCGTATACATCCCAGGTTTCCTGAGCGGCAATAGCGACGACTCCTTCCTGCGCCGCTCGCCCGATGCGATCAACAGCAACAACATGAGCACCATCATGCTCATTGCTATGACGGCTACCCTGGTAAATTTTGGTGTCGGAGGCGTAATTACCATAGTGATATCCTATGCTGCCAAACTCAATCAGACCAAAGACAAAGCCCCCTCCATTCTAAAATAGAGCCGCTCCAGTGATGTGAAAAAAAATCTACAGTTCCACAAGATTACGCCTGCACCTCTCAAAAATATGCCCTCCACTGTTATTGCACATATAGAATACGATGCACTTACCGCTTCCTTAAGGGTCCATTTCTTGTCCGGCGCTATTTACGAATACGAGGCAGTTCCTGAAACAGTATACCAGCAAATGAAGCAATACCGTGAAAAAGGAGTGTTTCTCAATAAATTTATAAAAGGCAAATACCGCTTTAAGCGAATTGACCAGGCTCCGTAATAGTACCGTCCCGCTCGTATTTGCTATTTGACCGCACGGAACACAGCCTGTCGCAACGAAAACTCAACAGGTTGCTTCCAGGTATTTTGGGACCGTTAGGTCCATCCCGGGCCTGCCCACAAACCTGTTGCAGGAAATCCAGGACTTCTTTATAAATTATCTGAGCGCAGAAGGAAAGATCTGTAAGGTAAAACGATTGATGGGAGGCAGCTGCGGTTATTAAGTTGATCGATAGAGCATAAATGCCCTACAAGCAACAGCATTGTTTCCTGCAAGGCAAAATGTACATATCGGGATAGTTGCTATTTTCTTTGGAGGTAAGCCACAATATTAGCCCGCATAGGGCCTGCTGCCTGGATAGCCTTTTTTATTTCTTCATGCGTTTTATCCGGGAACTGCCGGTGCAGGTATTCTACCTCCGAAGGATCATTTATATCCACGCGAATATCGTCTTGCTTACCAATATTTTGTTTATTGTCTGACATAACATAAAGTTTTATACTTTAAAAGCTGCAACCGCGCATGGAGGTTACGCGATGTAAACCGTGTTGGCATATGGCCCATTTTATGAATGAGTGGATGAGGTACCAGTAGTGCGTCGATTGTTTTGCCTTGGCTTCTTATTATGGATTGCCCGATGTGCTCTGTCGATCATTTCCCATATCTCCGCAACACCCTGTGCCGCCACATTACCCTTCTATTGCTTATAACGAATGCTCAATACCACAATACAGCCATTCAGCACCAGTGATACCGCATTCGATACGATAATGATCCAGTCTTCCTTCAGTAACCCATATATGATCCACAATACCAGCCCGGCAAACAAAACACCCAGCATCGGCATCGACACATTTTCTGCTTTCTTTTCCTTACTGATCTTGATCAGTTGTGGCAAAAGAGAAAGTCCCGTACCAACGCTGGCGCCGATCCCGATCAGCTTTATCATGTCCATAATATTCCTCCTTAATGCTGGTTCGAGGCAATGATCCCGCCTACGATCTCTACCATCGCGGCAGGCCTTTGCTCATCGATAGTCCATTGGTCGTTGTGGTGAGCGAGGTTACCAAACAAAGTATCATTGAGTACTACATGGTAGGAACGTGGCTTTCCGGCCTCATTATGCCCTTCAGCAGGCGTTACCCATCCTTTATAATGTATTCCATCATACTCAAAAGCGATATCAAACGATGTATCAGGCATATGCATAAAGTTTAAGTTGGGGGCCGGCCATACCAGCTTTATTCTACTCCCTAAAATGATATGCCAGAAAGATTGATCATACGATCGGGTATCCATCAGGGCAATTATGCCTGGTATAGATACTGGAGTTGGACCACTGAGCTGTACTTGGCCGTTTACCCCAAATACCTTAGCTCCATAGACGATGATCAGGACGAACTGGATATTATGAACGAAGCCCCATCGAAGTCCTTGCCGCTTTTGCGTTCCTGGATGAAATTCAGATAGCTCAACGGCTATTTTTGCATGATTATTTGAACCTTAGATTGATGGATACCACGTTCGCATTCATATCAATATTCTTCGTGTAATGCCCGTAGCGTAATTCTATCATGGTAAAATGTTCAGCGCCCAATATGCCTTTGGGCGGAGCCAGCCGCATACCAGCGCCCAGGAAATGACTGCTGAAAGTTGAGAGATCATAATTACTTGTATGGTAGGTGTCGGCTACTGTATGTTGCCCATACGGGGCAAAATAGGTAGCCGCTGTTTGGTGATAGTACCGGTAGAAAGGGCTCACACTGAAAAAGGGCGTTATCTTTACCGGCACTTCAATATTGGCCGTATGAGCAGTAATGCCCCAATTGTCTTTATAGATGCGGTAATAACTCCGGATAATGATACGATCCCCTAAAAAATAATTGGCCCGCAAACCCAATGGTAGTTTCATCCGGCTATCCGGCAGCTTCTCCTGGTGCACACTGCCATCCTGGTAATATACCCGGTAGAAAGGAAGGCTCAGAACCCCCTGTTGATGCACCATATCTGCCATCACCATTACCTGCAGGTTTTTATTGATCACCTGCAGCCAGGAAAGAGAGCCCGCCAGCGTTGTACGGTGGGCCATTGCACCCACGGTTCCTTCATCCCCTACTCCACTATTCCGCAATTCAATGGGCCTGATCAGTTTCACCTTATCAAAATAGCCTTGCAGCGAAGCACTGAATTCCCCATTACGGTCGCGTGTTTTCTGTGCAAAATGAATATTGGCGCCGAAAGACTTGTAATCTGTTTCCAAAGAAGAAGAAACACCTATACCCACCGTACGGCCCTTCTTTTCATTTTCAACCGTCCAACCAAGGGAGGGATAGATACGTGTATCAGCATAAGAAGCAGAGCTATTCGCTTTCCCGTCGATCATATCTGAAGAGGCCGACGTATAATGATCCACGCCTACTTCCGCATCAAAAATATGCTTCCTTAATTTCCGGTCATATTTCGACAGCCTGATAGAAAACACATTGGCAATATCTGTCAAATGCTGTGACCCCATGCCGCCCGTTACCGCAGCATGATCCCCCTCCTGCCTATAATAACTCGATACCAGGTTGATCTCTTCCAGCTTGAGCGTTCTCGGTTTAAAGCCCGTTGAATCGCCCGCCTGCTGGCTATATGATTTCAATAAAGCCATGAGGCCAAAAGCAGTCAGCAATATTCGCTTCATACACGCGTATTCATTCAATAATTCAATGGGCTTAGTTACAACCGCAGCCACCACCGCTTTTACCCGCATTGGCGCCGGATGCACCTTCCCGGTACGATTGGAAACTCAGTTCTGTTTTTTCCACTTTCCGGTTGCCCAGGTTCATCTCAGCATCATTCAGCTTGCTTTTCTGGTATTCCTTTACCGTATGGCAGGAAGCAGCCGGTACCACCAATACAGTCAGCAACAGCAGGGCCGGCACCATAGCATTATTTTTTGCACTCATTGTAAAAGGATGTTTTTTGAAGATTACCCATTAGTTTGGCTGCCTGCCTGTATTCAACCAGCGGAGCGTCAACGACGATTGCCATCACATGCTCCTTTAAGTTGTTCAAGAAATAGTTCGGGGTTGCTTTGAGGATAACCGTCCCAGGTATAGATCACTTTTCCTTCCGGAGTGAGTAGTAGCGTAAAAGGAAACTTACCTTGTGGGTTGTATCGATCGGCCAATGATTCATTGGATCTTTGAATCCCTTTGGCTAGTTGGTTCTTTTTATTGCGGGGGAAATCAGCATTCACCAATTCCAGAGAACTGTCGGCCAACTGTTGAAAAGCAGCACTGCCAAATACTTCTTCCCGCAGCCGCATGCAGGGGCCACACCAGTCTGATCCTGAAAAGTTGAGGAGAATAAGCCGGTCCTTTTCTTTGGCTGTTTTCCGGGCAGCCTCTAGATCGGTCTGCCAATGAGTTAATGGCAGCAGCATACCTGCCAGCAGGAACAAGGATATGAATTTCATCAGCGATCTCTTTTACGGGTGCGGTAAAAGCAGACAAGAATGTTGCCAATATAGATAAGGCAGGCTGGTACAGCCTGAAATGACCATATTAAGTAGGTAAATATCTTTTGCGAATACCCTATACAAGATAACCCTCTGAGTGACTATGCTCCTGAAACATCCACCTCAAATTTCTCAGGAATTTACTTCAACCAAAGTTGAAACGTCAGATAGACAATTGTTTTTTGCGAATACCACAAAGCATTAAATTGCAAACGTTCCCGACAACTATCTGTACTCAATGGGTTTCGATCCCCTTGAAAAACACCTCCGCAATTCGCCTGTAAAAACCTGGCATTAAGCCACCCTCAGCCTCTACCTGTCATTCATTTTATGGGTATGTAAACCAACGACTATATGCAAGTGCACTATACACCTGCCAGCATATTCCTATTTCTGTCAATGTGCTTATGCCTGCTTACCGGAATACTACTGCTGCTGTTTGCCCCGCGCACGGCCAATAAAGGCAATTTCTTATTAGGCCCTTACTTCCTGGCCTTTGGTTATACAATAGGGGTGATTTACCTGATCTTCACGCGCCAGATACTACAGCTCCCACACCTGTACCGCACTGGCAATTTTTCCTGGTTACTGTGCATCCCCCTGGCTTACCTGTATGTACGATTAACTGTGAAGCAACAGCCGCTCGCATGGACTGATCTTGTCCACCTCTTGCCCCTGGCAATATTCCTACTGGATTATATGCCTTTCCTGTTGTCTTCCGGAGCGTATAAACTGATGCATATTAAAGCCGACCTGCAGAACCTGGAACTCTCCAACAGCTTCAGACAGGGCTGGCTATTTCCGCCCCATGCCCATGTAGTTGGCCGCCTGGTGATCATTTCCTTTTATGGGTTTTTACAATTGCGATTGCTCTTCAGGCTGGATAAGAATGATAAACAGAAAAAAAGGAAAATGTATAACTGGCTGTTAACTTTTACGATCCTGCAAATATTACCCGTTCCGATAGGCATATTTTCTATGTTGACCAGTATCGCCTATGTATGGTGCACCTGTGTGCCCCCTGCCGCTGCAGCGTTCCTGGCTTCCGTCAATTTATTCCTCTATCCACAGGTAATGTATGGGTTGCAAAGTCCCGAACCGGACGAGCCAGCGCCAAAAGCGGACCTGGCTGCGTCATCCATTTCAGCTACCCAGGATCCGTTGGTCAACCCAAAGAAGGCCTTGCTCGAAAAATTGATGGCAGAAAACAGGCCCTGGCTCAACAGTAATTATAGCCTGGCCCATTTGGCCAATGACCTGCAGATGTCTCTGCACCAGGCTTCCGCATTGATTAACCAGGCCACAGGCACGAATTTTAATGATTATATGAACCAGCACCGGATCAATTATGCGATTGACCTCATCAAAGCCGGAAAGACGGCAAACCTCAATATGAAAGGCATTTCCGATCTATGCGGATTTAACAACCGGAATACCTTTACCAATGCTTTTAAAAAGGTTACGGGTATGTCACCCTCAGAATTCCTGTATACCATGCGTTACAAAAGAGAGCTTCCCGGGACCTGATTTACAGGTTATGCTATATCAACTTTTTTTAAGGGTTACCACTTAGACCTTGAAAAATAAGGAATCGTTATGAATTTACCTTTCGCATTAATTGTAATTTCGGATTGGTAGATAAGGCGATTTCTACCTTCTCACAACATTCGAACATCCCTTATTATTCTTTCCTCCTGCCTCCGGGCGGGCTAGTTGTTTACTGGTAAGGCAGTATGCATTTTTACTATTTATTGTTTAGATCCGACCTGGTTCCATGAACCCAGGCCATTAAACCTGCTATCTATGAAAGAAGTATCAACCTTGTCCAATCAGGACCTGGAAAGGGTCCTGCATGCCGCACGTATTATCGAAAACAACCTCAAGTACCATCACAGAATTCCGGAGCTCGCTGAAAAACTCCTGATCAACAAAAACAAATTAAAGGAAGATTTTAAGACTCTGTATGGCATGGGGCCGTATGCCTTTCTGTTACAAAAGCGATTGGAGAAAGCCAAATCATTATTGTTGGCAGATGTAAATATCAGAAGTATCGCATTATCCATCGGCTTTATAGGATATCATGCAGAGACCAACTTTATAAAGTTCTTTAAAAAATACATGCAACAACCTCCCGCTGCCTGGCGCAGAGAACAATTAAACAATGGCAGGATTGAGCAAGTTAATAAACAGTCAGCCTAGAAATGGCCAAATGGAATATAGATTCGGCCATATGGAATGTTTTCCTGAATTAACTTGCTTGTGTAATCGAAGCAATAACTCCTCTAAATATTCCGTACACCTCACCCCTTAATAACCCTCAGGCATGAAAACAAACATGCAAACCAAAGCAATATATATGACCGTAGGAAAAAAAATAGTGATGAACCTGGCTATTATTTTAACCCTTTTTATTGCCGGGTCTGCAACATCCCAAAAGACTAGTTTTTATTGGTTAGTGTATGATGGTAGCGGTAGTCAGAAAGACCTGGCAAATTATCAAATAATTTACTGGACACCGAATCATGAATTTGTTCCCCTATCCTTTCCCAATTGCAACTGGTTCAGGGTAGAAGATGTTGATGAAGACGGCATCATTTCGTATCCTGAATTTGATTTTTATTTTGAATTATATGATAGAGTAAACACACTTTCGGATGCACTGAGTGACGAACCTTCAGATATTTATGGCCAATTGGATCTTAAGAACAGGCCATAGGGAGGGAGAATAAAAGAGACAGCATCAGATCGACCCAAAAACAAATTGAATAATATCCTACAAACCTTACATATGAAAAAAAAGACCCTTATTGATGCATTGGCCTGGGCCCTGATCATTTTCTTTGTCTATACAGCTTCAAGTACCTATATACAATTAAAGAGTCTTAGAAATATGCTTACTTTTTATACAGAGCATAGAAACTTTTTCGCTGGTGCAATAGTCCTTTCCTACATTTCCGTTTCCGTTTGCTTGTTTTTTCGTAAACTCAGGCTACTTGGTTTTATCCTTGCAGCCTGTATAGCAATAGCACTTTACGTAACCATACAATTAACGCCACATAACCCTCATGATTTTGGTGGCATTTTTAATACCGTTTCCGAAACATACAAACTTGGTATATTATTACTGATTTCAACAATCTCTGTCATTGCAATACTATTACGGTACCTGGAGTGGCGATCACAAAGGCATGGTATCGACAATGCCACCCAACCTGTTTTCAATTAACTATTGATATTTTTTGCGCGCGTTTTAAATCCTGGGGTACCGGCCGTCCCCCTGGTGCGTTCCCTACGCTTATAAGGGAAAGGGTTTGCCGAAAACCTTTAACAGAGTAGGCAAAATAAAATTAAACTTTAATTTATGAAACGCAATCTTTTAGGTCTGTTTGCTGTTGTTCTGGCAATCGCAGTTAGCTCATTCACTACACCAAAACTCACCTATGAGTATATGATTTATGGTGGTACTGGCATTGAGAAAGACATGACCAATTTCTCACAAACAAGTACTTTACCCAGCCATGGTTATACTGCACTTTCTCAACAAAAACTCAACTGGTTCAGAGTAGAAGACATCAACGATGATGGTGTTTCTGTTGCTGAATTCGAAACTTCTTTTGAAGTTTATGATGTTGCAAATGATGGTGCAGATCAACTGAAAGACGAAAGCGCTGACATTTCAAGCCAACTGGACTTGCAAAACAAGCCATAAATAAAAAAACATCACCTAAGACATTGTGCCTTAGGTGATGTTTTATAAATATCGTAAAGACTAAAATAAACTATATGATTGCGAGGCATGCTAAAAACATATTTGTTATTTTCTTGACCGTTGTCACCAGTTCATTTACGACCCCTCGGCTTACTTACCTATACCTGATCTTTGGAGGTTCCGGAACTGAAAAAGACTTGTTCAATTATACAATAACAAGCACGCCACCGTCACATGTATATATTCCATTATCGGCCCCAAGAGCTAACTGGATGAGAGTATCAGATTTAAATGACGATGGCGTCAGCATAGCTGAGTTTGAAGCCTCTTTTGAAACCTATGATCTTGTTAATTCAAGCTCAGATCTCTTAAAGGATGAAAGTGCAGATATCTCTGGGCAGCTTGATTTGTTTAACAAACCATAATACAATACTAAAATTAAGAACTTCTTAAGCCCATCCTTATTGCTCCCTATTTAACTTCCTCCACCGATTGGGCAGGAACCAGAAAATATATAGTATCCCATTTTACTGTAGGATCCCAGTTTTTATTGTCCTCATAAGGTGCGCCGACGATTACCATAGGGAAAGACTTACCTGACTTACTATTATGGGTATAAGTCGCAATTTTGAATACGGTTAGCTTGCCTAACTTTTTCATCAAAGAATCTATATTCTTTTTAGGCGCCCCATCCCTGTCTTCGCAAAATATCTGGAACTGGCAAGGCACATTATTCCTATCAGAAAACTTTTTCACTTTCTCATATTCTTTTTCACCGATTTGCTGAATAATATCCGGCCCTTTGATGCCATCATCCCAGTAATCCGGAGATTTTAGATAAATATAATCGCGCCAGTTTTTTACGATGGCCTTTGTAGGTTTGTTTAAAATAGTTCCTGGTACTTGTGCCTGCAGGCACAGAAATAACACAAGCGCAACAGCAACAGACAAGATTGTTTTCATGTAATGCATTTTATTTTTACGAAATATAGGATACTGTTTAGCGGGGATTTTGTGGCAAATCCACCTGGCTCAGGATCAATTGGGGGATCAAATGTGCGTACCTGGGGTCATTAGGTGGCAACTCAAAGGTCTTCGATCCCAACTGGCGGCGTATGGTAATGGCAAATTGAGGCTCTTTATTCAACCGCTTCAGATCACTCCACCTTAATCCCCTCGTAACAAGCTCTTTTTTCCGCTCTTGGAGTATGATGATCAATGCCTCTCCGGCATTCGAACTACTAAATGGTACAAAGGAAGCATCATACCTCTTGGAAGAAAGTAAATTCAAATCCTGCAATGCAGCATTCGTATTATTAAGCCTGGCATTTGCTTCTGCCCGGATCAGGTAAATTTCATCAGTAGCTATACCTGTAAACAATGGCATATCTCCGGTATATTTTCCCCTGAATGAGTAAGACCCATCTCCATTGGATACAAAAAAGAGTTCTTTCCGTAGATCATTGGGCTGGTATGACTGGTATAAAACAGAGTCAATTTTTGCAGCTCCCTCCACTCCGCTTAGCCCTGTAGGGGATGAAAAATAAAAGGATACTTCCTTATTGTTTTGATAATAGCCAAAGGGGTATTGTATGCCACTATTGATCACTTTATAATCAATTAGATCCGGAGCAATTTTCAGGTATTCATCTGCAGCCTGCCTGGCATTTCCATACTCTCCCTGCTGCAGGAAGATGCGGGCCAGCAACCCAAAACAAGACGCCTTGCTGGGCCTTGTCTTTAACGATGTTTCAGGAAGCAAATTAGTGCCTTCTTTCAGATCATTGATGATTTGGTCATAGGTCTGTTGAAGACTGGAACGAACGCTCTTTTCGTTTAGATTAGCATTTAGTCGTAATGGTATCCCTAATTCTACATTGGCTGTTTTGGCATCATATTGCTTTGTATAAATTTGAGCTACCTGATAGAATGCATGGGCTCTCATAAACAAAGCCGCCCCTTTAATATTATTCCTTTCTTTTTCAGTTCCCACCGATCCCATCTGTTCCAGATTAAACAGTACATTATTAGTATAATATACGATATTATACATGGCGACCCAATCTTCTTCATCCTGAACGGCTGGATCCCATACATAGCCTTTGGAATATATCTCCGGCACGGCAGACCATAACGATTCATCTATATAAACTTCATCGGTGGCTGTATTGTCCATCGTCAATCCCAGGGAAAGACTGGGATTATCCAATAACTGCTGCAGATCATTTAAAGATTCAGGTTTTGAAATTTCCAACACTGATTTTTCCTGTAAATATTTTTTGCAGGCTGTGCTTTGCACAAGGGCCACCGCTAATAAAATGACAAGTGTTATATTTCTTGCTTTCATTTCAATAATTTTTTAAAAATCCAACTTTAATCCGGCAGTGATTCTTAACGGGGGTAAATAGGTAGAATTTCCCACATTATAATCGGGGTCGAGTCCTTCGTCATTGGCTTTCCAGAGCAGGCCAAGATTTTCTACTACTGAATAAACCTGAATAGATCTAAAAGGCATTTTTTTCCATACCTGCCGGCCAATTTCATAGCTGGCCCGGATATACTGAAGCCTTATATTATCCCCTTTAAGTACGTTAACAGAAGAGCCAGCAAAAAATTCATCCCGGCGGCTTTGTTGCAAAGGGTATATCATTGAGGGCACATGGGTATTCACTTCATCGCCTGGCTTCACCCACCTTTTTGAATAATCTGCGTGTTGCGTTCCCTTCTGGTATAAGCTATAATAGGAAATTGTTTTTTTCCTGAAATAATAGTCAAACTTATAGGAGATACTCACTGTAAGGCTAATTCCCTTATAAGAAAAAGTATTGTTAAGGTTACCAAAATAGGTAGGGATTGCTGAGCCATGATACAATATATTGGCTGTATCAATTCCCTGATTCATGATCGCCTGGTAATCTTTTGATATCCCCTTGCCTAAATAGCCCATTGGATCACCAGTAGCAGGATCCAAACCAGCAAATGGATAGCTATATATTGAATAAGGCTGAAAGCCCTCACGGGTACTAATGGAAAGTCCTGATTGCCCAACAACATTCAATGCAGGTGGACTGGTTACGTCTTCCAGCATAGTTTCTAAGATCTTACTTTTAACGTAACTCATCATGAACTGGCTTTTCCAGGAAAACTTCGACCTTATATTCCAGCTTTCAATAGCCAGATCAACACCCTTTGTGGCCATGCTGGCGCTATTTTTGGCAACACTACCCACTCCTGTAGTCAGGTCTGTATAAGCACTCAGTATTAGATCTTCCGCCCTCTTACGATACACATCAATTGACCCTGACACCCGCGAATTAAATAGGGAGAAGTCCAAGCCGATATTTACCTGCTTTATTTTTTCCCAGCTTAATCCCGGATTGGCAGGCGTGCGTATTAATGCGAAGGGAAGGTTTGAAAGGCTGTTAGCAGAAGCAGGTTCATAGGAAAGAATAGTATAAGGAGGCAGTAAATTATTTACATTGCCCTGGAAACCATAGGTAGAACGCAGTTTCAACAAAGAAACCCATTTTACCTGGAAAAAACGCTCATTCGACAGGTTCCACGCTCCTCCTACAGACCAAAAGGGGCTCCATTTATCATTGACTTCCACTCCTAATAAATTAGCTGCATCCCTTCTGCCACTTACGGTAACTGTGTATCTGTTATCATAGGTATAAGCTGCATTGGCAAAAAGAGACACGAAACGGTCTGTCCTTCCGGTCAGCCCGCTTGCACCTGTAGGTACTGAGGCTGTACCCCGATTACCATACAAAGGAAATCTGGTAATCAGGTCAACAACCGAAGACGATCCTCTTTGATCATTATATCCATACAATCGATCTGAAGAAGTAGTAAACCTCATTTCACGCACCTCGCCACCGGCAAGTGCATTTATTTGGTGCTTTGTCCCAATGAGTCGATTGAAATCTACTTGCCCACGAACGAATTGAGCCGTTGATTCCGTCGTATACAGATCCAATATACCGCCGCGGGGTATCGGATTACGCGTATTTACATTGGTGGAATTTAGATTAGTATATAAATTGATCTGATTGCGCGCATAATACGTTTCGGCACTGTAATTTTTTTGCTGATTAACGTTGCCATGTTGGTATTGGTAGTTGGCCGAAACCTGTATATCAGATGTCAGTTTGTAAGCGATACTCCCATTCAGCACCAGGTCCTGCGTTTTTAGTTTATTATCAGCCAGCATTAATTCCTTAAGTGGATTATACGACCAATCCAATAAATTTCCTTTACCTGCAGTATCTATATATCCAGTGCGCCAATCCTGCGCCAAACGCGCATAGTTTCCATTTGCATCAAAAAATTGTGCATAGGGAAGCATGCTCTTTTCACCTGTCCGGTAACCATACCGCTGATCTCCAATTTCACCCAGGCTATTGTTTTGGTTTATTGCATTCGCATAACGAACCCCCAATTGTATAGTAAGATCTTTGACGGGGATAAAGCTATTCGTCAAAGAGACCGTTATCCTTCTCGTTTCATTCCCGACCAAAACACTGGGCGTTTTATCGAAACCAAGACCTAAAGCATACTTGGCTTTATCACTACCGCCCGACATATTCAGGAAATATTGTTGAGATACCGCCTTTTGATATATATGATCCTCAAACGTACGGCGAACATCGCTGTTTCTTAAGGCATCAATAGCAGCAGCTGAATCAGCACCCGATATCAGGCCCGCTCTTCTTTTCGCCAGCAATTCCACTACTGGCGACAGCGCAGGAAAACGTTTATTATTCAGGTCGGCATTGTAAAAGCCTTTATTAAATAAGAACGTTTCTACATCAATAAACTCTGATGAACTCATCTGTGGCAGCTCAAAGAGGTCCGGAATGGATGTCACTTGAGTATTGGTGTTTAGCGACACACGCATGGGCTGGTTTAGTTGTCCCTGCCTGGTTGTAATGACTATCACGCCATTGGCAGCCCTGGCTCCATAAATAGATGCCGCACCGGCATCTTTCAGGATCGAAATATTTTCGACATCATTGGGGTTCAAATTATTGATATCTCCATCATAAGGAACACCATTTATCACCACCAAAGGTTGTCTTACTGTTTCCGGCAAGCTGGTTAGGGTACTTACTCCCCTGATCACAATATTGCTTAATCCGGTTGTCTGCTGGCTGGCGGCCATGGCCCTCCTATCGAAGAAAATACTGGTCGTTACTCCTTCCAGTCTGCTCAAAAGGTCCGGACCGGCCCGCCTATTGAGTTCTTCTGTATTGACAATTTCAAATGCTCCGGTTGACCGCACTTTGGGGATCTTTTCATACCCGGTATTCACCAGCACTTCCACATCCTGTAATGTGCCTATCTTTTCTGTCAAAGTCAGGATAATTTCTCTTCGCCCACCTATACTCACCTGTTGGGGTTCATAATTCACATTTGTAACTACAAGCACAGCTTGCTCATCCACATCTTCCATCACAAACTCGCCCTTCTCATTACTGATAGTTATTCTATTGGTCCCCTTCACTGTTATAGTGGCGCCTGCTACCGGTTCATTCTTTTTATTGTACAGCCTGCCCCGAATGCCAATTTTACCTACTTGATCATTGATATTAACCTCCATCGAAGCAGGGGGCTTTTCTACCAAAAAGACAGTCCTGTTAATGATCCTGAAATGAAGAGGCTGATTTTTCAAAGCCTGTTTCAGTGCTTCCTCTACCGATATATTCTGAAAATTAACCGTAATTGGTTTTACTCCCGAAAGTACCCCCGGGTTATAAGCAAACTTATAATCCGTCTGCGCCTCAATCGCCGCAAACACTTTTACCAAAGGCACTTCCTTGCCGGAATAAGTAACCTGCCCCTGGGTCCTGGCTGCTGCATGAAGGCAGGTTATCGTCAATAAGATCATAGTCAGTTTCATAACCAATAGCAGTTTAGTTAAACGCCTTTTGCCATGGCGTTGGCTGTTGGGCAGGGACAATAAGCTATAGTCCCCGCGATCAGAGCTAAATGTCATAACTTTGAACGGGTTAAACGTGAATAATAAGGACCATTATTTTTTCATCGGATAACCTGTTAGCCGCACCAGCGGCGCGGTGGGGGTGCTCGTAACACTCCCATCTTTTCTTTACCAGGTCCTCCGGCCTTCACAACTTTGAAAAGCTGTTAAAAAGCAGGAAAGGCAATCGAAGCTTACATCACAGGAAATAGCATTTTGAAATAGTGCGAAAAAATCAAAAAGGAAAGTGTTTCAAGGAAAGATTTGATGGTATTGAAGTGTTCCTCAATGGGAGTAGGTGGGCTCGTGACTATTCAGTATTAATTGATTAATACCTACCGAAAATGGTGGTTTACAGGCTCCTGGTTGGGAGAGCCCGCATGAATAATAAATGGATAGTTGCTTCATCTTATGTTTAGTTTTGATCTGACTCGTGTAATTAAAATACTACTAGAAAAAGGAGGCCCCTGACTTTCTGGAAAATAGGAAACTACAGTTTTAATAATCCTGCTGCCAGGGGTTTAACCTTTAAACGGGTATTTTAATGCAAGCAAATTCGCAATCTTATTCAATGGATAAAGCTTAAGCACCAGCGGTTAAATTATTTCCGGACTGAAACAAAGATTACTTTGCCTTCTGTCCGGAATTGGAGGTCTTCTCCAATAGTTGCTTCCAGCTGGGTTAACAGGTTTGATAAAGGTATTGTGCGTTCGATAGATCCGTCTATAACAGGGCCGGTGGGCATACCAGGTCCGTATTTAATCTCCACCCCATACCAGCGTGCAATTTGCTGCATAGCCTCTTTAATACCAGCCTTTTCAAATGTAAACCAACCTTTCATCCAGCCCGTAGCTGCCTGCACATTGGCAGTCCTGATATCAATTGGCTTTTCCGGTGTCAATACCGCTCTTTGTCCGGGCGATAAATGACGCGCAGCAATTTGAGCGCTACTTGAGTGGATGATAACAGCGCCCTCCACCAGGGTGGTCACCTGGCTATTAGCCTCTTTGTACGCATTCACATTAAACTGGGTGCCCGTCACCTCAATAATGCCTTGATCCGTTTTCACGCGGAAAGGCACCCGGTTGCTGGTACCCGCTACATATTTCCGTTGAATGTCAAAAAATCCTTCGCCCGTAAGTTCAACCACACGCTCATCATTACTAAAGGATGGAGGAAACTTTAAAGAGGAGGCTGCATTCAGCCAAACGCCGGATCCATCAGGGAGGGTTATTCGGTAAAAACCTCCTTCCGGCGTCGTCAGGGTATTGAAGCCAACACTCTTTTGTGCGTCGGGAACTCCCTTTGAACTGGAAGGATCATATACCAGGCCTTCCTGTGTACGTCGCACCAGGCTCGTGCCCTGGAAAGCAATGGTATCATTGCCTGGTGTACCCAATCGAATGGTGGAATTATCGGCTAATGTCAAAATAGCTTGAGAGGTAGCAGGGGAAATATCAGCTGATTGGTGTTGAGTAATTGTAGGATTGGAAGTCGATCGATTACTGTTCAGGCCCCAATAAACAGCTACTGATAGAAGCGCCAGCACAACAGCTGCCGCTGTCATACGAATTACACGCATCCTATAAATGCGCATCCGAATTACCTTGGGCAATCGCTTCCTCGTTCGATTAAATAAAGCAGCTTTTTGAGTATACAGGGCAAGTTCCCGGAGGGAATGTTGGGTGATAGACTCCCGGGTAAAGCCATTTGACTGTAACCATTGGTCCAGTCGCAGCAGCTCTTCTTCCTGCAAAGCATCACCTTTAACGTGCCTGGCGAGCAGGTCACGAATATCATAAGCCTTTTCCAACATGTATCAGTTCTCCTGAGAATTAGTAATGAAATCTACTGAGAGACAACGCTCCCTGTAGTATAAACACAATCTTTGATTTCGTGTTAGCCATTTTAGGGAGGATAAAATGTATTTATTTTAATACAATTTGTATTACAATAATAATCAACTTAAATCTTGCATTATTTTTCTATTAATTATATGACCAACAGGAGGATAGGATGGTCTTTAAATTTCTTTTGAAGCCGTTTCAGTGCTTTGAATTTAGCATTGCGCACCGCCTCCTCAGAAAGCCCCATCTCTGCAGCGATTTGAGCCATGTCCAGCCCCTGCATGTACAATTCCAATATCTGGCGGCGCTTAGGCGTTAGCAGGCTGATTTCTGCATGCAATTTTCGTAATAACTCGACCTCCACTATGGCTTTCTCAGTTTCTTCATCCAGCTCGTCTGCTGCCAGGTCCTCAAGCGAAAGTTGATGAAAATCACCAGTGGGGACTTCCTTTTTATTTTTATTGTGGGTTGCTCTCAGGTAATTATATGCGCTGTTACGACAAGTAACATATATAAACGCCATCAGGTCCGGAACCCGGGCAAAATTAGTCCGCATCAGCCATACTTTCTCAAAAGTATCTGCCGTAATATTCTCCGCTTCAAACCAATTGCCCGTAATGCCATTCGTATAATAGGTAATAGAAAAGAAATAATCCTCGTACAGGCGCACAAAGGCCCTCGAATTACCCGATCGGATCCCCTTGATCAGGTCCTCCCCTGCTTCCTGTGACATATGAATAGCTTTCTGCATAGCCCGTATAGATGCCAGATTGTTAGTTTATTAATACCATAAAATGAAGGCCCAGGGCCTGTTGCTCAGGGGGATACTCAACAAATCAGGAACGTGGAATGGATACAAATATCACACAGGGAGGTTTAATTGTCAATAGCCGGGCAAGATAAAAAAATTTAATGCCTGTTTTACGTTTACCCTTATATTTTTATACTTATAATAAACAAAATTTTGTAAATTAGGGTAACTCTTAGGCAGCCTGCCTCCACCCTCCACAAACAGGATACCCACTGCAACAGCCACCCGCATCAAAAATAATGAACACAACTGCTGCCAAACTATTTAACGCATACGAAGGCTCCTTCACAAGATAGATCAAAACCCCAAACGGACAATTCGGACAATTCGGACAATTCGGACAAAACGGTCTCAAACGGACATGCGCATTTGGAAGCAATAATTTTTAATATTACGTTTGTCCTGTAACGCTATGAACGACAAAAGGACAGAAAAGTGAAGAATGCGGAGAAGTATGGCAGTCGGATTTCCGAAGTAGAGCAGAAGATCAGCCGTGCTTCCGCCGTTGATCAGCCGTAGATCAGCCGTAGACCAGCCGTATACTATCCGTATAAATAGCGTACTTGAAAAAAAGAGCAGTTTTTAACAAAAAACAGCCTACATAATATTGCCCTACCTTTAATCCCATGAAATGGATCACCCGCGAAAGGCCCAGGATAGACCGCCTCGCCTGCCCCTGGCTTATCAAACGCTTCATCGACAAAGAAGCCGAGATCATCTATGTCCCTTTTGAC
Source organism: uncultured Paraflavitalea sp. (assembly GCA_966211765.1). GTDB lineage: Bacteria > Bacteroidota > Bacteroidia > Chitinophagales > Chitinophagaceae > Paraflavitalea. The sequence continues at coordinate 18,181 of CBIHOV010000030.1, read as the reverse complement.
GAGGTCCTGAACAAAGCCAAAGAACTCGATGCCACTCCCTTCGACATTCCCAACGTAGAGTTTACCCACTATGGCGATCATTGCACTTTCGATTATTTTATAAAGAAGTACAACCTGCAAGACCCAACCACTTTTCAATATTGATGGTATTCGTCATGCTTGTAGATAGACGCCGCCAATCAGATAGCCCCTCCAACTAGCCGCAAGGCGGCCAGACACAGCTCCCTCCTCTCCCTTGCTACAATTTTTAACTGAAAGTTATAAATGACAATATTTTAATATTTGTCAAGCACTCAGTCTCAGCTTTATTTATGACAGCCACTTGAATACACTACCTTGGTGTTTCTTTGAGATAGGATAGTTAGTTGGTCTTGGGTGATTACGGCAAAACAAGCTAAACCAAGCCGGTAATTGCAACTATAAAAGCCTGTGCTCCAGGTTGAATGGTTTATTTGTGCTATTGCAATAAAATTTTTTTTATTTCTTAAGACAAATTATGTCCATTTCTATACACACCAGGCGCATATTACTTGCTGATGACGACCAGGACGACAGCATGCTTTTCCAGGACATATTGGATGAACTCCCTTTGTCAACAGATCTCACAACCGTTTTTGACGGCGAGCAACTCATGCAATGGCTCAACGCAACGAAAGAATACCTGCCAGATATCCTTTTTCTTGATCTTAACATGCCCCGGAAAAACGGCTTTGATTGTTTATCGGAAATAAGGCGCATTGAAAAGTGGGAACAGCTTCCTGTAATTATTTTTTCTACATCCTGCCAACTTGAAGTAGTGAACCAGCTGTATAAAAATGGGGCTCAGTTTTATATCCGCAAGCCGAATAGTTTTACGCAACTCAAAAAATTGATTTACCTGGCACTTACCCTTACCGCAAAAACCAACAGTGAATATATACCCCGTGAAGAATTTGTATTATCCTGACCGTTTGTTTATTGACAATGAATAAAGAAAAAACACTTTCTTCCAATCTCTTTCCCGTAGTTGGCATTGGAGCTTCTGCCGGTGGGCTGGACGCATTTAAAAAACTGCTTAAGGCCATCCCCGAAAATTCAGGAATGGCATATGTGCTGGTACAGCATTTAGACCCCAGCCACGAAAGCCTGTTACCCGGCATCCTGCAAAAAATTACAAGTATCCCCGTATTAGAAATTACAGATGATATTAAAGTGCAGCCTGACCATATTTATATCATTCCCAGCAATAAAATGTTATTGGCCAACGACGGTGTCCTCCAACTGAGCCCCCGCCCCGAAAAAAGTAAAAAGCAGCGTAACCTGCCCATTGACCTGTTTTTTAATTCACTGGCAGAAGTGCACCAAACCCATGCAATAGGCGTGGTTTTATCAGGCACCGCATCCGATGGTACCCAGGGATTGAAAGCGATCAAAGAACAGGGAGGCCTCACATTTGCCCAGGATGTGGGTTCCGCAGCCTATGATGGCATGCCCCAAAGCGCTATGATGGCCGGCGTGGTAGACTTTATTCTCCCCCCTGAAAAAATACCGGGGAAATTGATGGAGCTGGTCAATGGCATGTACAAGATCGCAGATGCGTTGGATACGATCCCGGAAAAAGATGACCTGGCCTTTAAACAGATCATTTCTTTATTGCGCCTTCGTAAAGCAACCGATTTCACCTTTTATAAACAAACCACTATCCGCAGACGGATACTCCGCAGGATGGTACTGAACAAACATGAGAACATTGGCGAATACCTGGATGTTTTGCGGAATAATAATACCGAATTGGATGCCCTATACCAGGATCTCTTAATACCCGTAACCACTTTTTTCAGGGACCCAAAGGTATTTGATAGCTTAGGTCATTCCGTTTTTTCCCACATTGCAGATACGAAGCAAAAAGATGCGGTCATTCGGATCTGGGTGGCAGGTTGCAGTACAGGTCAGGAGGCATATTCGCTGGCTATATGCCTGAAGGAATATTTAGGCGAAAAACAGGTGAAGGTGCAGATCTTTGCCACCGATATCAGCGAACCGGCCATTGCAAAAGCCCGGACCGGTATTTATACAAAAAGCGAAGTAGAAGACGTCAGCCCACAACGTCTGCAGGAATTTTTCACGAAGACACAGGGAGGATATCAGGTAAATAAACAGGTGAGGGATACCTGTGTATTTGCAGTACACAATTTTTTGAAAGACCCACCTTTTGGGAAGATTGACCTGGTGAGCTGCCGGAATGTACTGATCTATATGGAGCCTTACCTGCAAAAAAAAGCATTGACCACTTTCCATTATGCATTAAACCCTAAGGGTTTTTTGTTATTAGGTAAATCAGAGACCAGCAGTAGCGTGCCCGGGCTTTTTGCTACTACCGGAAAAAAAGACAAACTCTTTACACGCAAAGATGCACCTGGCAGGTTCGAGCAGGTAACAAACCTGGGCACCGAGCAAAATTCGAGAAACCTTACTATGAGCGCTAAAAGCGAAAATACACAGACCGACTTTCAAAAAACGGCCGATGAAATTATGCTTAGGAAATACACCCCTGCCGGTGTAGTGGTAAATGAAAACATGGATATCGTGCATTTTCGTGGAAGCACGGCCAATTATTTGGAACAAGCGCCTGGTAAACCCAGCCATAATTTATTAAAGATGGCAAAGGATGGCTTACCATTTGAACTGCGCAATGTTTTGCACAAAGCCAAAAAAGAGAATGCACCCGTTGTAAAAGAAAATATCCCGATAAAAGTAAATGGCAGCCAGCATATGATCGCTATTGAGGCCATTCCCTTACCTGGTATTGTTGAGCCCCATTATTTAATTCTTTTTCATGATAACACATCGGCGTATAAGACCAAAGGACGAACACCGGATGTCAATATTTCTCCAAAAACAAAAAAAGACGAAAAAGATCTTCGTATACAGCAATTAGAGCAGGAGCTACTGCAAAATCGGGAAGATATGCGCGCCATTACCGAAGATCAGGAAGCTGCTAATGAAGAGCTGCAAAGCGCCAATGAGGAACTGCTGAGTAGCAGCGAAGAATTGCAAAGCCTCAACGAAGAACTCGAAACAAGCAAAGAAGAACTCCAGACTACCAACGAAGAACTCATGGTTTTGAACCAGGAACTGGTCAGTTTGAATGAGCAGCTAACAACAGCCCGTAATTTTTCAGAATCAATTATAACTACCATTCCAGACCCCCTATTGGTATTGGACAAGAACTTTCGGGTAAAAACAGCCAACCATGCTTTTTATAAAGTATTCCATGTAAGGGAAGAGGAAACAGAAGGTGTTTTGATCTACGACCTCGGCAATAATCAATGGGATCTTCCCGCCTTGCGCAAACTGTTGGAAAATATCCTGCCTCAAAAAACAAAATTTACTGATTTTGAAATAAAACACAACTTTCCAATTGTTGGTGAGCGGGTAATGTTGCTCAATGGCTGCGAAATAACAAGAGAAAAAGAAGAGGAGAAGTTAATTTTGCTGGTCATGAAAGATATAACAGACCAGGTAATGGCGAAAAACAAAACCCTGGCCGACCAGGACTTACGCGCAAAAGAACTGGAAGAAAAAGTGCAGCAGCGCACCCTTGAACTGAATGAAGCCAACGCGTTGCTACAGGAAAGAAACCAGGAACTTGGAAAGATCAACAAGGAGCTTGAATCATTTACCTACGTATCGAGTCATGATTTGCAGGAACCTTTACGCAAAATACAGACTTTCGCTGCACGCATACTTGAAAAAGAGTATTCCGTATTATCTGATAAGGGCAAGGATTATTTTAACCGGATGCAAATGGCTGCGGGTCGGATGAAACAACTCATCGAAGATTTGCTTGCTTTCTCCAGAATAAAATTGGATGAAAGAAAATTTGAAAACATCGATCTCACTAAAATTGTAGAGGAAGTAAAAAACGAGCTCAAAGAAGCCATTGAGGAGAAACACGCAACCGTAGTAACTACCGAACTTTGCGAAGCAAATATCATTCCTTTTCAGTTTCGCCAGCTTATGCACAATCTCATCAGTAATGCACTCAAATTTTCAAATCCTGAAACTCCACCGCACATTATTATAGCCAGCAGAAATATAATATGCAGTAAAGAAAATGAATTAAATCTTAAACCAGGAAAAGAGTACTGCCACATTACGTTCACCGATAATGGAATCGGATTTGAACCCCATTTCAGCAAGCAAATTTTTGAAGTATTTCAAAAACTGCACGGCCAGGAAAAATATCCCGGTACAGGTATCGGCCTTGCCATTGTAAAAAAAATTGTGGACAACCATAATGGTTTCATCACCGCCACCAGTGAATTGGGCAAAGGTGCAACCTTTGAAATTTATATCCCTGTATAAAGTTACCATCAGCATGTAGAGCAAGGGCCTTTAGGCCTCTTGCTATCTATGGATTTTGGTAGGCCTGGTTAGTTGCTTTTTTTACAGCCTTTTCTTTCTTTACCTTTAATCCCATGAAATGGATCACCCGCGAAAGGCCCAAGATAGACCGCCTTGCCTGCCCCTGGCTTATCAAACGCTTCATCGACAAAGAAGCCGAGATCATCTATGTCCCTTTTGACGAGGTCCTGAACAAAGCCAAAGAACTCGATGCCACCCCCTTCGACATTCCCAACGTAGAGTTTACTCACTATGGCGATCATTGCACGTTCGATTATTTTATAAAGAAGTACAACCTGCAAGACAAAGCCATACACACCATGGCCCCCATTGTACGGGGAGCTGATACAGACCGCCACGACCTCGCCTTCCAGTCATCCGGCCTCTGGGCCATCTCAGCAGGCCTGGCCTATAACAATCCCAACGACCAGCAACTGCTCGAAAAAGGCATGATATTATACGATGCCCTGTACAGTTGGGCCAAGCACCTGCAGCAGGAAAAACATACCCAACAGCCCTTTGAGAACCTCCTGCTCAAAGTATTCAACGATTACCTCAAAACAAAGCCCGGCTCCAAAAAGAAGATACCCGCCTGGGCACAGGAACTGAAAGAGATCATCCAGGACCAGATCGACACCAACCTTACCCTCAAAGAATTGTCCAAAGGACTGGAAATTAGCCCTTCCTACCTCTCCAGGGAATTCTCCAAGCATTTCGACAACCTATCCTTCGGCGAGTACATCCGCAAACAACGCATTGAAAAAGCCAAAGAGCTCATGCTCACCCCCACATACTCCCTCACCGAAATTGCCTACCTCACCGGCTTTTCCGACCAAAGCCATTTTACCCGCATTTTTAAACAACATACCGGCGCCAGTCCCTCCGAGTACAGAAGAAAAATGAAAAAAAGGTAATTTCTATACCAAAGGTGCATCCCTGTTCTATTCCGGCAATCTGCCAGAGCATAGCATTGCAGTTGAAACAAATCAACTCCCCTACTGCTCATGAAAAAGCGACTACTGTTCTCATTGATACTATTTATTTCCGTCATAGCGGCAAGATCGCAAACAACAACGGCGCCCGTCACCTACCCCAAAATAACAGGCTATGTAGGCATTGTACATCCCCTGGTTACCTATGGCAGCGATAAACCCCATTATAATTTTGATGGCGCCTATGTAGGCGGACTTCCCACGGGCATCAATATCTGGAAAAGCGCCCATATCGGTTTCTCCATGGAATTTGTACCCTATATACGGGCAGCCAATGGCACCAGTAAAATGAACAATTTCCTCTTCCACCCCGGTATACTATTGGCAATTGGGCATGGCTTCACCTTTGCCGGCCGCGCCGCATTCGAAACCTCCGGCAGGTACGGATTCACCCCTGTACTTAATAAAGTGGTCAAAAAGAACAAGAATAGTAGTTACTTCGTAGCTCTGCCCCTGCCTGTACGTTTTGGCAATGACCTGCCCGCTTCTTTTACCATTGGTTTCCAGTTTGGAATAGCTTTCTAAAAGTTATACATGGTCAGCAAATGAAACAACCTGTTTATACACTTCGCCAACTCACATTCTATTTCCTGAAACTGGGAACCATCGGCTTTGGTGGACCTGTAGCGCTGGTGGGTTACATGCACCGCGACCTGGTGGAACAACGTAAATGGATCACAGAAGAAGATTACAAAGAAGGGCTGGCCCTTGCCCAACTGGCGCCCGGACCATTGGCGGCACAATTGTCCATTTACCTGGGTTATGTACTTTACAGGATTGCCGGCGCTACCTTGGCCGGAGTAGCTTTTGTACTTCCCTCTTTTCTGATGGTGATAGCACTGGGTTATGCTTACGTCGCGGCCGGTGGATTGCCCTGGATGCAGGCTGTTTTTTATGGGATCGGTTCGGCCGTTATCGGCATTATTGTTATTAGCAGTTATAAACTAACGAAGAAAAGCCTGGGCAAAGACTGGCTATTGTGGAGCATTGCCCTTATACTGGCCATCACCACCTTTATCACTGAAACAGAAATACTTTGGCTGATCATTGCAGCAGGGATAACCGTATGGTTATACAGATCGCCACCTAAGATCAGCAAGACCTTACAGAGCGTTTTTTTGCTTCCCCTTTTATGGCAGGTGGCATCGAATACCTGGATGAACCAAAAACTATGGCAGATCGGTTGGTTTTTCTTCAAAGCTGGCGCCTTTGTCTTTGGAAGCGGCCTGGCCATCGTTCCATTTTTGTATGGAGGGGTCGTAAAAGAATACCAATGGCTCAATGAACAGCAATTCCTGGATGCCGTGGCTGTGGCCATGATCACACCCGGCCCTGTCGTGATCACCGTAGGATTCATTGGTTACCTGGTGGCAGGCGTGCCGGGCGCTTGCGTAGCCGCATTAGCCACTTTTTTACCCTGTTACCTCTTTACCATTTTACCAGCTCCTTATTTTAAGAAATACGGTAAGCATCCCGGTATCAAAGCTTTTGTAGACGGCGTTACCGCTGCCGCCATTGGGGCCATCGTCGGGGCAGTAGGTGTACTGGCCAGGAGGCAGTTGACCGATCTCACCGCGCTGGCATTGGCCGTCATCACTGTCATCCTATTGTTGAGGTTCAAAAAGATCCAGGAACCATTCATAATCCTGGCAGCAGCCATAGCCGGCCTGCTCATTAAAAACTACCTGTAAACACCCGCTTAAACCATACAATTCGTGCAAGCAAAACGCTTTTAACATCCTCATCCAAACAGTTGCCACCCTATATTTGTAATTTTATACAAATAGTCTGCATGCACCTGTACATCAAGAACATGGTTTGTGATCGCTGCATCCTCGTAGTAAAACAGCAATTGGATAAACAAGGCCTCACCTACAACAATATTCAATTGGGTGAAGTAGAGCTCACTGCCTCCCCTGGCCCGCAACAATTACAAACCTTACAGGCAGATCTCCATGCCCTTGGATTTGAACTGCTCGACAACAAAAAAAGCACCACCGTAGAGAAAATAAAAAATACCATCATCCAACTGGTACACCACGCCGGTGACGATGCTTCGCCCCTCAAACTATCTGTATTACTGGAAGAAAAACTCCAGATGGACTACCATTACCTCACTACCCTCTTCTCCTCAGTAGAAGGCGTTACCATCGAGAAATACGCCATACTCCAACGCATCGAAAGAGCCAAAGAACTATTGATGTACGGCGAACTGAGCCTGGGAGAGATTGCCGACCAACTGGGTTACAGCAGCGTACAACATATCTCCCAACAGTTCAAGAAGGTCACCGGCCTCACTCCCTCCCATTTCAAACAGTTAAAAGAAAACAAACGCAAGCCCCTCGACAAAGTAGCCTCGGGATCATAACCTGATAATTATATACATCCCCCTCCTAATCCTGTAACAACTTCAGTAACGGCGCTTAGTAGCTTTGCCCTATGTCAACAGCAACAATAGTAGCCAACAAACAAGCGCCGGCAATTGCCAAAGCAGGCGACCTCAACATAGAGAAAGAAACTTTCCCCGTACTCGAAATGACCTGCGCCGCCTGCGCCATTAGCGTAGAGTCCATGCTCAAATCAGTGCCCGGTGTACAGGATGCTGGTGTAAACTTCGCCAACCAAACCGCCTGGGTAGCCTATGATGCTGCACGCGTCACACACCAGCAACTACAAGCCACCGTACGCTCCATTGGCTATGATCTCGTCATCGACAAGGAAAACCAGGAGGAAGTAAAAGAAGAAGCCCAACACAAACATTACAAGGAAGTAAAACAAAGGACCATCTGGACCTCCCTGCTTTCGTTGCCCATCGTCATTATTGGTATGTTCTTTATGAACATGCCCAATGGCAACTGGATCATGATGGCCCTCTCTACCCCCGTCGTATTCTATTTCGGCCGCAGCTTTTTTATCAATGCCTGGAAGCAGGCCACCCACCGCAAAGCCAATATGGATACACTGGTGGCATTGAGTACCGGTATTGCCTGGTTGTTCAGCGCCTTCAATACCATCTACCCCCAATTCTGGCACCAGCGGGGCCTCCACCCACATGTATACTTCGAAGCAGCCGCCGTAGTGATTGCTTTTATATCACTGGGTAAACTCCTGGAAGAAAAAGCCAAATCCAATACTTCCACCGCCATCAAAAAACTCATTGGCCTCCAGCCAAAAACAGTCTTCCTGGTCACCCCTTCAGGGACCATTACAGAGATACCGGTGGCGCAGGTGCAGGTGAATGACCATTTATTAGTGAAACCCGGTGAAAAGATACCCGTGGATGGCAAGCTCATTACCGGAGAATCCTATGTAGACGAAAGCATGATCACAGGCGAACCCATACCCGTGGTAAAGAAAGCGGGCGACACCGTATTTGCCGGCACCATCAACCAGAAAGGATCCTTTCAGTTCCGGGCCGATAAAGTGGGGGCCGATACATTGCTGGCGCAGATCATCAAAATGGTACAGGAAGCACAGGGCAGCAAAGCGCCTGTACAAAAACTGGTAGACAAAATTGCAGGCATCTTTGTGCCCGTGGTCATCGGTATAGCCATCCTTACCTTTATTGCCTGGATGGTATTAGGTGGCGACAATGCTTTCACCCATGCCTTACTTACATCTGTAACCGTACTCGTCATAGCCTGTCCTTGTGCCCTTGGCCTGGCCACCCCTACCGCCATCATGGTAGGTGTAGGCAAAGGCGCAGAAAACAATATACTCATCAGGGATGCTGAGAGCCTGGAACTGGCACACAAAGTGAATGCCATCATATTGGACAAGACTGGCACCATTACCGAAGGCAAACCGGTGGTTACCGACCTCATCTGGAACAACCAGGAAAATGAACGTTCCCTCCACCAGTCTGTACTCTATGCACTGGAACAGCAATCCGAACATCCCCTGGCACAGGCCATTTTACAATACATTGCGCCGGGCGACCGCCCTGTTTCATTTCAGTCTGTGGAAAGCCTTACCGGCATGGGCGTCAAAGGCGCCTGGCAAGGCATCACCTGGCTGGCAGGCAACAAAAAATTGATGCAGGAACACCAGGTAACGATCGATCAAAGTTTATCCGCCCAAGCCGCCAGCTTGCAGGAAGACGCAAAGACCGTCATCTACTTTGCAGGCAATGGAAAGCTGCTGGCCATTCTTGCCATTGCTGATAAAATAAAGGAGGGTTCCAAAAAAGCAATTGAGGCCCTAATACGTCAGGGCATTGAAGTGCATATGCTTACCGGCGACAACCAGCACACCGCCGAAGCAGTGGCCCGGCAGGTAGGTATCAGATCTTTTAAAGCCGAAGTAATGCCTTCCCACAAAGCCAGCTTTGTGCAGGAATTACAACAAGCAGGCAAAGTAGTAGCCATGGTGGGCGATGGCGTCAACGATTCACAAGCCCTGGCTCAGGCAGATGTAAGCATTGCCATGGGCAGAGGCGCCGATATCGCCATGGATGTAGCCAAGATGACCTTGATCACCTCCGACCTCAACAGCATTCCCAAAGCCTTACTGCTTTCCCGTAAAACAGTAAAGACCGTTCGCCAAAACCTGTTCTGGGCATTTATATATAACGTGATCGGTATACCCATTGCAGCAGGCTTACTCTATCCTGTCAACGGTTTCTTATTAGACCCCATGATCGCCGGAGGGGCCATGGCATTAAGCTCTGTAAGCGTAGTAGGTAACAGCCTTCGCCTGAAGTTGGCCAAACTCTGATAATTATATACAATAGCCCCTTAATCCTGTAACAAGGGAGCCCCGATGCGTCAGTAATTTTACATCGTCAACAATCAATAACAAAACTAAAAAGAGATACAATGAAAACAATACAATTTAAGACCAACATCAAATGTTCCGGATGCGTAGCCACAGTAACACCTGAATTGAACAAGGCTGCCGGTGAAAACAACTGGAATGTAGATCTCCAGTCACCCAATAAAGTATTGACCGTATCTGCAGAAGGAGTAAACGAGACCACTATAAAGGAAGCCATCGCAAAAGCAGGTTACAAGGCCGAAGCGCTGAACTAAATTACGTTCACGCACAAGCCACTCATTTCGAATTCTGGCGCAAGTATGCAGGGCGGGCTCAGCACGCAAGCCTACTTGTGCCATCGAAGCAAACGTGTATTTCGCTCGCAGCTCGCAGCTCATAGCTCGCAGCTGCTTTCTACTTCTCCCGCACCAGCTTTTCATACTCCACCGGCGTCACTACGATCGGGTATTTCTCGATCGTTACATTGCTTGGGTCCAGGCCAAAGTTCACCATTTCCTTTACACTGAGCAGTTTCAGGTTGAAGAAGCTTTTCATAACAAAATTCTTTCGGAAAGACATATCATTATCAAAAGACAGGAAGGACTCCAACACCAGGAAACGGAAATCACCAATCTCGCTTTCCTGGTAATATTGTTCATGCCGTTCAGATACATCTACTTCTCCCGTCTTCACCAGTTCCGCCACTACCTGCCTGAAGTAATATCCCACCCGGGGATCCACGCGGAAGCCCAGGTTGAAGGTGATAAAGTACACATCATTTTTAGCAAACGTGTCTACCTGATAGCGCAAGGCATAGGGCTCATCCAGCACATTCACATGCACAAACCAATAAATATCGGCACGTTTGGGAGATCCCGAAAGGATCGAATCAATAGCTGTTTGTTCTACCTTACGCGGCGAACCCGAACTCGTAAGGTATACGAGGTTGGTGGCATATTTCGGTATCTTTTCGTCATTGCTCAATCGTTTCAATAGTTCCGTACATTGTTCGATGGGCACAAACTTAATGAGCGACCGTTTGATCCGCTGTCCCTTGTTCCAGATAAACATCACCAGGAAAAGCGTCGCGCCGATCAGCAACGTGATCCAACCCCCTTCTTTTATCTTTTGGAAATTAGCGATCAGGAAAGAGAATTCGATGGTCAGGAATAGTCCCGTGATCATTGCCACCCAGATACCCGGCACCCTTTTTACATGCAGGTAGAAATTGATCAATACCGTACTCATGATCATCGTCAGCGTAACACTCAACCCGAAAGCTGCCTCCATCGCTGTTGATTCCCGGAAGTGCAGCACCATGCCCACGCAACCTGCCAGCAAAAACCAGTTGATAAACGGAATATAGATCTGCCCTTTGATATTTCCTGGAAACACCACACGGTGCCGCGGCCATACATCAAGCCGGATCGCCTCATTGATCAGCGTAAAGCAGCCGCTGATCAGCGCCTGGCTGGCGATGATGGTGGCCAGCGTGACAATCACAACAGAAGGCAGGTAAATAACATCAGGAACAATATGATAAAAAGGGCTTACGATGCCCACCGTTTCCCCCGTATGCTGCAGCAGCCAGGCAGTTTGTCCCCCATAACTCAGGATCAGCATGATCTTAATAAAGATCCAACTCACCCGTATATTGTTCCTGCCGCAATGTCCCATATCACTGTAGAGCGCTTCCGCCCCTGTGGTACACAAAAAGATACTGCCCAGCAACCAAAAACCACCCGGCACTTCTTTCAGCATTACCCAGGCATAATAAGGATTGAGTGCTTTCAACACACCCGGTGTACCATTCATCGCCATCAACCCCAGTGCCCCAATGAAAGTGAACCATACCACCATCACCGGACCGAATATCTTCCCGATCTTTTCTGTCCCAAACTGCTGGAAAGCAAAGAGGCCAATCAGTATCACGATGACAATGGGAACCGTATTGATGTGCGGATTTATTTTCTGCAATCCTTCAATCGCCGAAGCCACCGAGATCGGGGGCGTGATGATGCCATCAGCCATCAGGAAAGCGCCGCCCGCCATGGCGGGGATCAGCAACCACTTGCCCCAGAAACGGCGGATAAGCGCATACAGCGATAAAATTCCTCCTTCACCGTTGTTATCTGCCTGTAGCGTGATGATCACATATTTAAGCGTCGTTTGGAAAAACAAGGTCCAGAAGATAGCCGATAAAGCCCCCAGCGCCACATCTTCTGTAATTACCCGGTCATGAAAAACAGCATTGAGCGTATACAAAGGCGAGGTACCGATATCGCCAAATACGATACCCGTAGCGATCAATACGCCTGCCCCCGTAATACGTTTATGGAAAGAGGCGGCCGAAGAGGAACTCATAAGCTTTATTTAGAGTGCCAAAGTACTATAAAAAATATTATAGCCGATCTTCAACATGCCCCAAATAAAAAGGCACCCTTCAGGCCCTTTCCGTTTTACAAGTAGAGGTCCGATGGATGCCAGTTGTGTTATTGTCAGATACGGATGGGTAAACGCCCTTTAGGGAGTCTTAGTCCTACCCAGGATCAATGATAATAGAAATAGAACAATAAAGATAAAAAACAGGATCTTGGCAATACCTGCAGCACCGGCCGCAATGCCACCAAATCCGAAGATAGCAGCGATAATAGCTACTACTAAAAAGATTACTGTCCAGCGTAACATAACAAAAGATTTAATTGTTTACAATGGATCAAACTCCCGCGCTTTAAACAGTGTTTCCATAAACAAGGGCAATGGTGCTTTTACAGGCTCGTGAGCCGCTGCTGCATCATGCAGGAATACAGAAACACTTGTTTGATCAGTTTTCTTTTTCGGCCTGCTTACAGGTCCAACACCCGGTCCATTCAGCTTGATTAAGCTTTCCGGACTTTCAACCTTTTCCATTCTTTGCATATTCATATAGGGTATTATTTAAAAACAATGCCCTGATATAAATGCCTGATGCCTTATCAAATCATGCGTATTTTATTCCACGATATGGAGGTGTTTTGTCCAAAAAAGCAGCACAACTGTCTGCATTAGCGGGATTTAAGCGGAAAATCTAGAAGTTATATGTGAAGCTAAGTTTCGCAAAAAACGGCGTCCCGGGAGTGAAATGTATCTCCGAGACCGGAACCGGCTCAGTGTACAAGCGGCTTTCCGTATCAAACTGCGTTTCCTTCCAGCGTGCATCGAAGATGTTCTGGATCGCTAGTCCGATCTCATATTTTTTGCGGTTATAACCAACAAAAGCATCCGTTATAAAATAACCATTGGCTACTATGCTGTTGTCTTCATTAGCTGGCCGGTCGCCCATATAGCGGTACCGCAGCGATACATTGATGCCTGGTTTTGTCTTTACTGTAATACCACCAATGGATGTAAATTGGGGCGCCAGTGGTAAATAGTTCTCCCCTTTGGGCGCTTCCGCTGCCCTTCCATGTGAGTAGTTAAGGTCTACATCCGCATAGAGCCAGCTCAGCGGCTGGTAACGCACCGAAAGATCAGCGCCATAACGCCTGCTCTTGCCACTGGGTTCTACTACCCCTTCATCGCCCACATACACAAATTCCTGGTCCAGCCACAGGTACCAGATGGCAGCATTCACCAATAGGTTCTTTGCCGGTTTCAACACCGTACCCAGGTCCGAACCATAAGCCGGAGGCAGGATGGTAAGTCCGCTTTGCGGCACCACTACCCTTGTATCATTGGAATGGAAACCTTTTCCGCTGCTCAGGTAAAATTGGGCATAAGGACTGGGGTGATAATAAAAACTAAGCTTGGGACTCAGGATATCGGCCGATGCCTTCCCCTTCCTGCCGCTGTTCAACTTATCAGTGTATTGATCATGAAAATAGTCATAGCGCAGCCCTGCATTGATGCTGAAAAGCGAATTGAACCGGAAGGTTTCACTCACATAGGCCGAGAGGTTGTTCTCCGCAATATCACCCAGCATCATCGGGTTGGTGACAGTAGTCCGGTCTTTTGTACGCGACAATTCACTGCCATGCGTTTGGTCGATGCGCACATGGGCGCCAATCTCCGAAATGATCTGTGTATTGCCGGCAAAGAAGGTTTTATGATAACTGCCATTGTAGCCAAAGAGGTCACGTTGCTCTCTTTGCTTGATCTGGTCACCATTGATAGGATCTTCCTTAAAAAAGGTAAAGTTGGAGAACAGTTCAAACTGGTACCTCGAATAATATACCTGGTTTTTAAGATAAGCGCCATGCCCCAGCGTAGTAGTCAACAGCGCATTGGTATTGATGCGGGAGGTTTTGCCCCCTTCATTGGGATCGATGGCCCCGTACCAGCCGATCAGTTTACTGTCAACAGCCCGGTCGGGAATTTGTCCCGAAGCATCCCACGCACTGGAAAAAACGGAGGCGGAAAAACTGAGCTGGTGGTGTTTGTTCAACGCACCATGGTATTTGCCAAATACATTCACCCGGTTAAAATCCTGGGGGTTATCAAAATAGCCCTTCGTATACATGTATTCAGAAGCAATATAGGCCGATTGCCCTTTGGCATGTGACTTTTCATTCAGCAGGTTGAACATGCCCACTGCCCGCACAGTATTGAACATGCCGCCTTCCACCTTCACCGAATTATTGGGCAGCACATTGAAAGTCTTAAAATCTACAAAACCCGTAGTAGTGAAGTTTCCTTTCTCGGCGTAATATGTGCCTTTCTTGAAAGTAACATTGTCGATCAGTTCCGGGATCACGAAATGGAGGTCCGCATATCCCTGTCCATGCGCATGCGACACCATATTCACCGGCATACCATCCACTCCTATATTGATATCCGTTCCGTGATCAATATCAAATCCACGCAGGAATATCTGTTCAGCCTTGCCACCACCGGCATGCTGACCAATAAACAGGCCGGGCACCATGCGCAATACTTCCTGCGAATTGTTGATGCCACGCATTTTAATATCCAGCTTGCTGATGGGTTTGTATTGTTCACCCGCGCCGCCCGACACCGTCACCTGGTTGAGCTGCACCGAACGGGTATGGAGCGTAATTGTATAACCGGCTTTTATCAGATCGGCCAAACTGACCGTAGTAGAATCATGACCAATGGCTGTTACGAATATTTGCGCGTCAGCAGCCACATGCTTGAAATAGAAACGCCCCCTTTCATCCGTGATGGCCTGCCGCCCTTCGCGCAGAAGGGAAACCGTAGCGCCTTCCACAGGCAACAAAGAGCCGGCAGCCGTCACAACACCGGATAGTTCTTTGGTTTGTGCAAACAGGAAAGAATGGCACAATAGAAGGATAATCACAAAGCAGGAACGCATGACAGCCAGTTTCTGCGAAATAACAACAAAATCCATAGAATTTCGGCACACCTCCCCCCGCTGGTCATTCAGTACTCCCATCTACACAATTGCCGACCAACCACTGATCGAAGCAAACGATCAAAGCAAAGGTTTGCCGACTGCTCCCGCCGCATGGCGGGACCGACTGCCGAAGCCTTTGAAGCAAACCTATTCTTCTGTATTCTGTCTCCTGTATTCTGTATTCTTTCCTACATTTACTCCTGAAATCACAATTTCATAACATTTATGAAGTCCCTGCTCTCCCTTTCCTTATTATTCATTTTCACACTGGTAGCTTGCTCCGCAACGGCACAGGTGATCCTGCGTTTCGACAACCAGGTGGGTAGCCGCCCATTGCTCACCGATTCAGGCAGCTACAAGACTAACGCCAACGAACCTTTCACCATTTCCCTGCTCCAGTATTATATCAGTAATATCGAGCTCACCAAAAACAACGGCGAAAAATACAGGCTCCCCAAAAAAGAAAGCTACTTTCTCGTAAAACAACATATCGATTCCAGCAAAACCTTGTTACTCAACATACCCGACGGCGTTTATACCACCATCTCATTCCTGGTAGGCGTGGATAGCCTTACTTCTACCCTGCCCATAGAAGAAAGAAAAGGCGTGCTCGATCCCGGAAGGGATATGGCTGCCAGTGAGAGCATGTACTGGACCTGGAACAGTGGTTATATCTTCTTTAAGCTGGAAGGCAGTTCGCCCGCCGTTCCTGCCGATAAAACAGGTTTCCGCGAGTTTGAATACCATATTGGCGGCTATGGAGGCTATAACTCCCCCACCATTAACAATATCAGGCGCATTAGCCTCCCTTTACCATCCAATGCTCCCCTGCGTGTGCGTAACCACAAAAAGGCCATTGTACACATAAGGTTCAATGT
Organism: uncultured Paraflavitalea sp.; assembly: GCA_966211765.1. GTDB lineage: Bacteria > Bacteroidota > Bacteroidia > Chitinophagales > Chitinophagaceae > Paraflavitalea. Next base: position 1,817 of record CBIHOV010000030.1, on the reverse strand, counting down.
ACAGCAGTTATTAGACCGTATCGATCTTAAAAAGCACCACCACATCATGCTTACACCTGAAAGCGCCCGGATTGCCGACCATTATGCCGGGGCCTTTTTGTATGGAGGCACTGACTACCCAAACAAGTAAGCATGAAAAAATGGTCCCTTATATATATCTGTATGACATTGGTGCTGGCAGCGCTGTTATCTGGTTTTCTGAAGGTCCGTGAGCTGCCATACAATGGCACCCTGGCCGACAGCACTTTTCCACAGCCTTCCAATTTCCCCGCACCGGTATATGATTTCGCTAAGAATAAATTCACTAAGATCAAGGTTGAATTGGGAAGACGCTTGTTCTACGATGGTATACTCTCAAAGAATGGCACCATCAGCTGCGGCACCTGCCATATTCAGGCCGCCGCTTTTTCCCATCATGGTCACCGTTTGAGCCATGGCATTTTTGATTCCCTGGGTGCTCGCAATGCACCAGCCTTGCAAAACCTGGCATGGGCAAAAGCCTTTATGTGGGATGGAGGTGTGCCCGACCTCGATCTGCAACCCCTGGTGCCCATCACCAGCCATGTGGAAATGGGCGAATCCATGGAAAACGTGGTGGAGAAGATCAGGAAAGATCCCTATTACCCGGTATACTTCGGTGCTGCTTTCGGCAACCGCGAGATCACTACCGCCCGCGTAATGCAGGCATTGAGCCAGTTTATGACGGCCATGATTAGCGCCAATAGCAAGTATGATAAAGTGATGCGCAAAGAAGACAGCCTCACCTTTACCGAAATGGAAGCCAAAGGTTATACCGTATTCAAAGCGCAGTGCGCCTCCTGCCACAAAGAACCCTTCTTTACTGATTTCAGCTTTCGCAACAATGGTCTCTATCCTTACAGTGAAGACTATGGGCGGATGGGCATCACTACTCAACAAAGCGATAAATACCGTTTCAAGGTACCCTCCCTGCGCAATATAACCCTCACCGCCCCTTACATGCACGATGGGCGTTTCAAGAACCTTGACTTTGTACTCCAGCACTATGTAATAGATGTACAAGCCACCGACAATATCGATCCACTGCTGATGCAGCCCTCCGGCAGAACCGGCCTTCCCCTCACCCCTGCCGACAAGGAAGCACTGAAAGCCTTCCTTAATACCCTCACCGATTCTACTTTTCTTAGAAACAAAGGTTTATCCGAAGTGAACATCTGTCCTTCCTGTATAAGATATTAGTTGAAATAGCACCAAGATCACGAGGCAACAAGGCAACGAGAAAAGCCAATGCCATACAGCCTCTTTCCCTCGTTGCCTCGATGCCTCGATGCCTGGTTGCCTTAACTCCTTGCTGCCTCGTTGCCTTTCCCTATCTTTGCCCCGCTAAAGGTTCATCACCCCCTCAAGGGGTAATGATTAAAAGGGAATCCGGTGATTTTTATTCCCGCAGCATCTCCACCAGGAAATACTGCAGGAACAGAAAAGAATCCGGAGCTGTCCCGCAACTGTAAGTTCTTCACGTGAGTACATTATACTCACCCTTGCTGGATCTACATACCACTGTTGATGTTTTGTGCATAGCAAACTCAATGGGAAGGTGTTCAGCATAGAACAAGCCAGGAGACCTGCCTTCAGCATCATACTTAATTCATAGCTTCCGGGTAAGAAGCATGGATGAACAGCTCTAACCAGCTTATTCATTTATTTCCGTGTAGATATGCCACTGTTCAGTTCTCCTGAAGAATTGATGCATTGTGCATACCTGTCACCGGACCATTCTTCCGGGCCTATTGGCAATTAAGTATGATCATGGCTTGTTTTATCATCTTAATTATACC
>CBIHOV010000029.1:0-107200 GCA_966211765.1 uncultured Paraflavitalea sp. | reverse complement strand
GGCTGAGACCCATTTTAAATATTATGTGGTGACCCTTTTCGATTTATAAGAAAACTAAGGGGCCCACCTCTCTAATTTAGATCCCGGTTCAGACAATATTCACCTCCCGCTCCAAAGTGACGCCAAACTTAGAGCGCACACTTTGCAGAATATCTTCGCTCAGGTCATAGATCTCTTTTCCGGTAGCATGCCCGTAATTGACCAATACCAATGCCTGCCTGGTATGGCAGCCTGCATCTCCCCTGCGTACGCCTTTCCAGCCACATTGTTCTATGAGCCAGCCTGCTGCCAGTTTTACCGTACCATCAGTATTGGTATACCCCACGATGCCCGGGAAAGCCCCTTGCAATTCTTTGTAAAAGGCAGCCGGCACAGAAGGATTCTTGAAGAAGCTACCCGTATTGCCAATGTCCTTTGGATCGGGCAATTTGGAACGACGGATATTGATCACCGCCTGTGAAATGGCCTGTATGGTTAGCTGCTGCACCTTCATACGTTCCAACTCCTGTTCAATAGCGCCATAGCTGGTATTGAATTGCGGCGTCTTATGAAGCCGGTAGGTAACACTAAGGATCACATACTGATCGCGGTAACGGCGCTTGAAAACACTTTCACGATAGCCAAAGTCACAATCATTGAGACTGAACACCTGTATTTTTTTATCGCGCAGGTGGAAGGCCTCCAGTTCCTGAAACACATCTTTGATCTCCACACCATAAGCGCCGATATTCTGCATGGGGCTGGCGCCAACATTGCCGGGAATAAGTGAAAGATTTTCCACGCCGCCCAGGTTTCTTTGCAGGCAGAATTCAACAAAAGCATGCCAGTTCTCACCCGCCCCTGCTTTCACATATACATAATGGTCGTCTTCGGCCACTACCTGCATACCTTTTATTTCATTCTTTAATACCCATCCATCATAATCTTTGGTGAAGAGGATATTGCTGCCGCCTCCCAATAGGAGGGTTGGAACAGCAGCGCCACGCTTTTCCATCAATTGTGACAATTCATCTGCATCACTAAAGGAAGCAAATGACCGGGCCACCACATCAATACCCATGGTATTGTAAGGCAACAAGGAGATATTTTGCTGGATATTCATATTACATGGTATCTACATCCACGATCACTACCACCTTTTTGAAGTACTGGTGATTGTGCAGGATGGCAATTTGTTCCTGTATTTGTTGTTTGCAACGTTGAATGATCTGCGCTTCCCTGGGCAATTTGATCAGTAGCTCCATGAGGTATTGGTTGCGAATGCGGTTTACCACAGGCTCTGCCGGTCCTACCAGGTAGTTGCCAAATTCCATTTTCAGCGAAGCGGCAACACTATTGGCGGCTGCATCGGCCACATCTTTTACATAGTGTTTAAACGTGAGCAGAATGCAACGCGAGAAAGGTGGATAGGCAAAATGCTTGCGCCCTTCAATTTCATGCAGGTAAAAGGAATGGTAATCATGTTGCTGTACATACCCCAGCACCGGATGCCTGGTATTGGATACCTGTATCATTACATGGCCCTGGGTGTCCTTGCGGCCGGCACGGCCACTTACCTGTTCCATAAGCTGAAAGGCGCGTTCATTGACCCTGAAATCGGCAAAACTCAGCAGGCTGTCTGCATCCAGAATGCCCACCAGTTCCACATGTTCAAAATCCAAACCCTTCACCACCATCTGCGTGCCTACCAGCATATCGAGCTTTTGCTGTTCAAACTGCTGAATAAGGCTATCGTGTGCAGTCTTTCCCTTCACACTGTCCACATCCATGCGCGCGATCCTGTATTTGGGAAACATTTCCTCCAGTTGTTCTTCAATCTTCTCGGTGCCGAAATTGCGCGTCAGGAAACGGTCACTGCCACAGGCCATACAGGTGTACACCGGTGGATAAACCGTACCACAGTAATGGCAGTGGAGCTTATTGGTATTCTTGTGGAAAGTAAGAGAGACATCACAATACTTGCATTGCGGTATCCAGCCGCAGGACTCACAGATCTGGTAGGGCGAATAACCCCGCCGGTTCTGGAAAAGGATCACCTGCTTGTTCTTTTGCAGGGTTTGTTCAATGGCCGACTGCAGCTCGGGTGAAATGATCACCTTATCCCGGTCAGGCCTCAGTATTTTCTTGGTATCAATGATATTGATGATGGGCAGCTGCACGCCGCCAAACCGTTCATTGAGGGTTACGAACCCATACTTTTGGGTTTGGGCATTGAAATAGCTTTCTACAGAGGGAGTGGCACTGCCCAATAATACCCGGGCATTGAAGAGAGAAGCATAATACACGGCCCCATCACGCGCATGGTAACGCGGCGCGGGATCCTGCTGTTTGTAAGAAGCATCATGTTCTTCATCGGCTACGATCAATCCAAGATCACTGAAAGGAAGGAACAAAGAGGAACGCGCGCCCAACACGATCTTCAGCTCCCCATTCTTCACCTTATTCCAGATCTCCAGCCTTTCATTCTGGTTGAACTTGCTGTGGTAGATACCAATATATCCTCCAAAATGCCTTTGCAGGCGGCGAATGATCTGCGAAGTAAGCGCGATCTCCGGCAACAGGTACAATACCTGCTTTCCCTTGCGCACGAATTGCTCAATGAGCTTAATATACACCTGTGTTTTTCCACTGGAAGTGACACCGTGCAACAGGCATACCTGTTTTTCCGCCAGGGAAGCCTGTGTCTCTTCCAGCGCAACTTGTTGAGCAGGCGTAAGGGTAAAATCAATATTGATATTCCTGGGCAGGTACATCAACCGGTCCACATGCCTTTTTTCCAGGAAAAGGATTTGTTTGTCCACCAACCCCTTTAGCTGGGCATCTGTAGCATTGCTTTTTTTGAGGAGCTGGGGTTTGGCCACCTCCCCTGCTGTTTTTATGAGGTGCAGGTAGCTCAGTAAGAGCTCCATCTGCTTCTCGGCCCGCTGCAGCTTTTTGTCTTCATTCAATAGTTTCGCCAGCTCATCCTCATTGTCGTAAATGGGATTCAGCAATACAAAGGTCTCTTTTTTGGGTGTATAGGTTTCTTTCAACGCCTCCCATACAAAACAAACCTTTTTATCGATAAGCCTTTTGATGACAGGATATACATGCGAGGAATCCAGCAGCTGTTGTACTTCTCCTATTTTCAGTTCTTTCTTCAGCAGGAGCGCCTCTCCTACCAGGTATTCATCATGGTCGAGCTGATCGAAGTTCTCGCCGTATTCTTCATTGAACACCAGTTGGGTTTCGCTGCTCAGTTTGAAGTGGGAAGGGAGCGCTGCGGCCATCACTTCACCTTCACTGCACATATAATAACGGGCAATCCATTCCCACAGTTTCAGCTGTTCGGGGTATACGATCGGCTCTGCATCCAGCACATTGAGGATATCTTTGGCTTCAAAGAATTCAGGCTTTTCATTGTGCACTCTTTTCACAACGCCTGCATACCTTTTTGTTTGCTTTAAACCAACTTCCACGCGTACGCCCGGCTTTACCAGCTCCAGCAAATGCTCAGGTATGGCCCAGGTATAGTTCTTTGGTAAAGCCAGCGGTATGATCACTTCTGCAAACAAATCAAAAAGATTTAAAGCGCAATATACGCTTTAGGAGATTCAGAAATTAGCCGATCCAGGAAGCTTTGTATTCCCTTAGCTTTTGCTCCATGATATTGTATACCTGTTGTTTCAGCGCGGGCAGGTCTTTACTGGTCATTCCTTCCACGGAAATGGGCGCCAGGAATACCGATCTTGAGCGACCGGGATTCAGGGAAAATATACTGCGATAGTGCATTCTTGCATAAGCATCCAGGAAGAGCACGGGCTTAATAGGTGTTTGCGTTTCAATGGCAATGCGGAAAGCTCCGTCGAAAAAATCTTTTACAGGCTGGTGGGTCTCATTAAAAGTGCCTTCGGGAAATATAAAAATAGAGATGCCGTTTTTGATCACCGATTTCAGGATGCGAACGCTGCGGGCCCTGTTCTCTGCACTGCTTCTGTCGACCGTTACCACGGCATTCCGGTAGATAATACCAAACACAGGTACTTTAGACATTTCTATTTTGCCCAATACCCGCACGGGCTGGCGAAGTGTTGTTACTATAATCGGCGCATCGAGGTAGGAAATATGGTTGGCTACAAAGATGTATTGCTTATTTCTGTCGTGGGGCACTTCGTAGAGGTTGCGGTGCCTGATACCGATCAGGAAAAACCAGCTTTCACCCCATAGCGTACATACCTTGTAAATAAAGTTGCCTCCTTTGATCTTGCCAAAAAAGGAACCGCCTATTACCGGTATCAGTACCGTCAGCATCAATGCAATAAACACCAGGTAAGCATAGATACAGTATAACCACCGGAGTGGGGCTAAGAGGTATTTCATGGAACATTTTCGATATTAGAAACGGGGAAAATAAGCATAAAGATTGAAAGATTATTTACAATCGCAGGTCCAATCTGTATCCAGGTCGATCACGGTGATCACCAGCATACCGCGGTTGGTGGGGGCAAATACAATGCGTACCTGCTGACCATCGTGGGTTCTGCCTTCCAGGGCGTATTTGGGGTCGGGCCGGCCGGCGGGTTCACTTTTCCGTTCGTTGATCACCCCCTGCTCCAGGATCTCCTTTACTTCACTTTCGTCGATATGGCGGCAGCCCATGCGGCAGCGGGCATGTTTGGTATAAATGATTCTGCCCACCCGGCGATCGAACCCATTTTCCCGCACCGGCTTATCACTCGGCGGATCAGTGGCACGGCCAGGCTCCCTCGAACCGGGCTGGGTGGTATCGATCCTGTCTTTCCGGGCCTCTTTTTCCTGCCTGGGCTTATTGCTTTCTTTCTCGCGTGAACGATTGTTGTTCAATACGATACCCAATACAATGGCGATGACCAATAAAGCGATGGAAACGGGCCCCCGGGACTTTTTCATGCGCCAAATTACTGTAGAATTTCGTGTTTTTGATCAGCCCGTTAAAAGCATGGCCGCAAGCCGGAACTTCAAACCCGAACCCCAAACCTAATTCCTCGTATCTTTGCCGCGTCATGGCAGAAAAAAGGACAGTAGCATTTCATACGCTGGGTTGTAAGCTCAATTTTTCAGAAACCTCTTCCCTTTCGCGGTTACTGGAAAATGAAGGATTTGAGAAAACTGACTTTGAGAATCAGGCAGATGTGTATGTTATCAACACCTGCTCCGTTACAGACAATGCCGACAAGGAATGCCGGCACCTGGTGCGGCGTATTCAGCGCAAATCGCCCGAAAGCCTGGTAGTCATCACCGGCTGCTACGCCCAGCTAAAACCAAAGGAAATAGCCGAAATACCGGGGGTAGACCTGGTATTGGGTGCTGCTGAAAAGTTCAACATCGCCCACCATATCCGCGAACTGGCAAAAGGCGACTCCGCCAAAATTTGCAGTTGCGATATTGAAACGATCACCGGATTCAATGCTTCCTACTCATTAAATGACAGGACCCGCACTTTCCTGAAAGTGCAGGATGGCTGTGACTATAACTGCTCTTTCTGTACCATCCCCATGGCCCGGGGAAAGAGCCGTAGCGATACCATAACCAATGTGTTGCGCAATGTAGAAGAGTTGGCTACCACAGGAGTAAAAGAGATCGTGTTGACCGGTGTAAACCTGGGAGATTTCGGAAAAGGCCCGGATGGCAACAAAAAGCAGGAAGAGAGCTTTTTTGACCTGATCCGCGAGCTCGACAAAGTGCAAGGCATTCAGCGTTACCGCATCTCGTCGATCGAACCCAACCTGCTCACCAATGAGATCATTGAATTTGTAGCCAATAGCGACAAGTTCATGCCTCACTTCCATATTCCGCTGCAAAGTGGCAGTAATGAAGTGTTGGGACTCATGAGAAGGCGTTATAAAAGGGAATTGTACGCAGATCGTGTAAGCCTGATCAAAAGATTAATGCCGCATTGTGCGGTGGGTGTCGACGTCATTGTAGGCTTCCCCGGCGAGTCAAATGACCATTTCAAAGAAACTTTTGACTTTTTGCACGCGCTTGACGTAACTTATCTCCACGTTTTCACGTATTCAGAGAGAGACAATACCAAAGCGTTGGAAATTGAGCCCATTGTTCCGGTCAATATCCGTAATGAAAGAAATAAAACGCTGCGCAACTTGTCCTATATGAAAATGCAGTACTTTACCCAACTGCATGCTGGTCAAACACGTAAAGTGTTATTTGAAAGGCAGGATAAAAATGGTATAATGGAAGGTTATACCGACAATTACATTAAAGTAACGATGCCTTACAGAGCCGACTATGCCAACCAGGTAACAGACTGTACATTGTAAACAATTGTGAATTGCTGAGTGTTAGAAGATATGGAAAGTATGAAAAAATTCCAGGTTACGATACATTTTGAGATGGATGATGAATTCATGTCCCTGGTTCCCTCCCACCGTGTATACATTGATACACTGATAGAAAAGGGGATCATAGACCAGTATGTAGTGTCGATGGAAACGCAGCGGGTATGGATCACTTTTACCGCCCAGGACAAGATTGAAATTGAAGAATATCTTGTTAAATCTCCCATTCACAAATACTGGACCTACGAAATTGATGAACTCTTTATCTACGATGGGCAACATTACCGCCTTCCTGCTGTGCAGTTGAATTAGAATGTAAGTTGCCAGTAAAGAGTTTTCACTACTGTCAGTTGAAACATTTTAACAGTCCTTTTATGTTCTTGCTTTCTTCACAACTGATCCCTCACAACGCACACACTAGTACACCAGCAAATACTTATAAAAGGCCGGAAACTCTCTTGCAAGGCCAACCCAATCGTTTATAGCACTGTATTTTGAACAGGCTCCCTGCACTGCCTGGAATCCTAATTTCTTAACAATGTATTTAGAGCGGGTAATATGGTAGAAACTGGTTACCACTACTGCCGACCTGACTTGTGCAGTTTGATTCCAGGTCAGGAAGTTTTTGGCGGTGAGGTAACTGTTATTGCCATAATTGTCTACCAGGATCGCCGAATCGGGCACACCCTGCTCCAACAGGTATTGATGCATACCATCGCCTTCGGGATATTCGGAAGTACCGATCCCACCGCTTACGAAAATCTTCTTCACCTGGTGGTTGCGGTAGAGTTCCAGTGCCGCATCTACCCTCCCCTTCAGCCAGGGTGATAAACGGCCATCCTTAAAAACAGTATTGCCCAATACGATCGCCACATCGGCCTGGCCGGTGAAGTCCTTCATCCCATCTTTTACTACCCACAGACAATGTAAAAAGAACCAGGCAAGGAAGATCAGTACAGCGATACGGAGCTTATTAAGCATTTTAAAACTTTAAAGAGATCAGATTGGAGGTTACTGGTTGTTGGTTAAAACAGGAACTACTTTTTCAACCAGGCGGGTTTCTGTTTCAGTATCTTTTTATACACCGGGCAGGTCTCTATATGTGCGCCGGGCAGGTAGCCAATACTCATCAGGAAGGAGTGGACAATCTCACCACCCGTAAAAAGGAATGTTTTTTTAAAGAGTTTCACCCATTCTTCCTTCCTAAGCGGATGATGATCCTGCAGCCATTGCTGGAAAGAACCAGACTCTTTTTGGATCTGCCTGATGCGTTTGGCATTTTCGATGGCGGCATTGACCTTTAAACGATTCCGGATGATGCCTTCATCCTGCAAAAGGCGGGCTATTTTTTTATCGGTATACCGGGACACTTTTTCAATCTCAAAACCGTCAAAAGCAGCATAGAAATTATCCTTCTTTTTCAGGATCGTGAGCCAGCTGAGGCCCGCCTGGTTGATCTCGAGTACCAACCTGGCAAACAGCTCATTGTCGTTATGGATCGGAAACCCATATTCGTAATCATGGTAGTGAATATGTACATTGCCGGGTTCCATTTGCCATACGGCCTCGCAATAACTTCTTTTGGGCGCATCTTGCATGTTATGTGAACGTTAAGTAAATTCAGTGTTCAAAAATAGAGGGGCAGGCAGCCTGAAAAAAGAAATCTCCTGAATTTTTTTGGGAAAGAAGTATTTAGTACCTTTTCTGCGTCTTTGGCACAACTTTAGCCGATCAATAGCAACTTTTCTACACTGACCCTTTTATCAGAAAATGCATCGTTCCTTTAATTGCTGTGCACAACAACAGCAGCGGCCCGGTCCGGAACACTCACGGACCCCATAAATCGTTAGGCACTGATATGGACTGAATAAGTTTATGCAGATCTGCAGTAGCATCAGATCCGTATTACAAAAACCCTATTATGATCACGTCAACACATCCTTTGAACATTTTGGTAGTAGAGGATAATCCTAGTGACTACTTTTTGTTCACAGAATACCTTCGGTTAACCGGCCTGCCTATCCGTGAATTACACCATGCAGAAAAATTACAGGAAGCATTGGAAATAGTGCTTGATGAAAACCCCGACCTCATTTTTCTTGACCTTACCCTGCCTGATAGCGAAGGCATCCACTCTTTTGCCCGGATCAATGATCAGGCGCCTCATATCTCCATTATTGTCCTTTCAGGTCTTTCAGATACCCAGGTGGCGTTAAATACCATCGCCATGGGTGCGCAGGATTACCTGCTGAAAGGTGAATTTGATGAAAAACTGCTGGCCAAATCCATTCAATACAGCATTGAGCGCAAAAAAATACTGCAAAAAGTAGTGGAGAACTATGAGCGGTACAATACCCTCATCAAAGCTACCAATGATACGATCTGGGACTGGGACCTGCGTACCAATGAAATATTATGGAATGAAGGGATCACCAATATTTTTGGATTCAAACCCGTGGATGTGCAAAATACCTTTGAATGGCACAACCAAAAGATACATCCGGACGACAGGGAGCGGGTATTGCAGAAAATAGACCAGTGTATTCATGATGGAAAAGAGCAATGGCAGGAGGAATACCGTTACCTGTCGGCCGCCGGTACTTACCGTTTTGTTTATGACCGGGGCTATATCCTACGCAATGACCAACGCAAGCCCTACCGGGTAATTGGCGCCATGATGGATATTACAGAAAGAAAGAAAATGCAGGAAGAACTGCTGCGCAGCCAGATAGAAACGCAAAAACTCATCACACAGATCACTATTCAAACACAGGAGCAGGAAAGAAGAGAGATTGGCCGGGAATTACATGACAATATCAACCAGATACTGGCCACTGCAAAATTGTGCGTGGATATGGCCATGAATGATGAGGATATCCGCAAAGAACTGCTGCACAAGAGTTATGACAATATATCTAAAGCTATAAACGAAATAAGATCTTTATCGAAAAACCTGGTGCCCCCCTCGCTGGGTGACATCGGCCTTAAAGAAGCACTGTTGGAAATGATTGAGAATATGACGGTATCACCAGAACTGCATATCCGCATCAAAGCCAACGACCAGCATATTGAAACCCTTTCCAATAATAAAAAGCTGATCCTTTACCGTATCGTACAGGAACAAATGAACAATATTGTAAAGCACGCCCGTGCAACCCATGCCGACATTGAATTAAAGACCTCCCGCAAAAAAGCCCACCTGGTAATCAAAGACAATGGAGTGGGCTTCGATCCCAAACAAAAAGCCAAAGGTATTGGCCTGAACAATATTGTGAGCCGGGTAGAAATGCAGAATGGCAATATGGAGATCATCAGCAGCAATGGGCAGGGCTGTGTATTGAAAGTAGATATCCCGCTGTAAAAGTCAGGACTCCCGCCAGCCAAAATGCTCTTCCAGTATACCTAATATAATTTCCTGGGTGAGTGGCTTATTGCGGTAGCTGGAGATATAGCCGATCTTGCTGGCTTTTGATTCATCTTCCGGATTAAAAGAAGTAGTAAGCATCACAACAATAATAGAGGCTTTTTGCTCCGGAGATAGCTTGGCATATTTCTCCAGGAACTCCCAGCCATCCATGGCCGGCATATTAATATCCAGGAATATCAACTCAGGCGTAGGCGGTTTACCGTCGGCTTCCGTTTGCTGTTTGCCAGCCAGGTAATCCAGCGCTTCAAGGGCACTCTGTGTTACCTTTACTTCATTAACAAAGCCAGTTTCCTCAATGATCATTTTGTTGAGGAAATTAGTGGGCTCATCATCATCAATGAGCAACACACAATCTAATTTTCTTTTCATTTTATCACTGAATTTCAGAAATGGTAAAGAAAAACGTGCTCCCAACTCCGGGCTCAGATTCTACCCAAATCCTTCCTCCATGTAGTTCCACAATCTTCTTACAATGAGCCAGGCCAATGCCCGAACCTTCATAATCCGTACGGTTATGCAACCGCTGGAAGATAACAAATATACGATCCAGGTACTGCGGTTCGATGCCAATCCCATTATCGCTGATGGAAAACTCCCAGACACCGTTGCGCTGATTCGAATTAACCTCCACTACCGGCGGCACTCCCGGGCGGTGGAACTTGATGGAATTACTCACCAGGTTCTGGAACAGCAGCTTTAGCTCAGTAGGAAAGCCATCCAGCAAGGGCAGGTTGCCAGTCTTCACTTCGGCCTTGCTTTCCCGGATCACCCTATTCAGATCGGCCTTCACCTGCTCTACAATACTGTTGCAATCCACCTGCCGCCTTTCCTTTTCCCGGCCCAGCCTTGAATAATCCAGCAGGTCCTTGATCAATACCTTCATACGGTCCGACGACTGGACTATATAATCCAGGTACTTATCGGCATTTTCATCCAGTTTGCCCTTGTATTGCTTGCGCAAAAGGGCTACAAAGCTGGAGGTAGTACGCAATGGCTCCTGCATATCGTGTGATGCCACATAGGCAAACTGCTCCAGTTCCTTATTCTTACGTTCCAATTCCTCTGTGCGTTGGCGTACTTTTCTTTCCAGGGTAATATTTGTATCGCGGATCACTTTTTCCAGTTGCTTTTTTTCTGATACGTCCCGGATAGAGGCCGTAAGCATCAGACCTTCATCCGTTTCCATGGGACTTAGACTCATTTCTACCGGAAACTCCTGTCCATCCTTTCGTAAGGCAAAGAGCTCAAAACCTTCAGCCACCTGTGTGGATTGAGGCGAATTATAAAAACGAAAACGCCTGAAAGGGTGCATCTTTTCGTATCGCCGGGGCATCAGCAGTTCAATCCTGTTGCCCACCATTTCTTCTCTGTAATAGCCAAACATTTTTACTGTTTGGGCATTTACCAGTTGAATGATGCCTGCTTCATTGACCACAATAATACTATCGGGTGCCCTTTCGAGGAAGTTCCTAAACTTATCTTCTGCCTTTTTTCGTTGTTCCACTTCTTCTTCCAACTCACGTGACGACCGTAGGCTAAATGCCACGGGCAATACTTTTATGAGGTAAAACACTGTAACCCAGCTAATGATGCCTGTGATAGCCCGAACCAAAGCATTGAGCCGGTACCAGGGGAACCAAAAAGTGGCTGCATCCAGAAAATGGGTTGCGCCGCAAGCCAGGATGAAGCCGGCAAACAGGAAATACAAACGGATAAAACGGGCATCATGCTTCCTGGAAATAAAACGAATAATAATAAGGGGAATAGCAAAATAGGCCGACCATACGAGCAAGTCACTAATAATATACAACCATCCATGGAACTCCGTCCACTTTCCACAATGCCAACGGGGGGGCCAATCGGAATCATCCAGCAGTCTGGCAAAAAAATCAACAACCTGGTTCATGCATTAGTATTGGCTCATCCCAGCCGATTAGCGAAAGGGCTACAGGCAATGCCCTGTTGATTTTGCATATCGAATAGGATGAAGGTCAAACCTAAAGATACAATCAATTATTTTTATAATATTATACGTTTACCGCACACTGTTACCAGATATCATTGAAAAGGAAAGGATGGTCCGCTCAATTGAGCTGCACAGAAGATAAACAACGAGGACGGGAAAATGACACAATTTAAGCTCAAACTGTTGCACAAAAATAATAAATAGAATTTCTAAATAGGTGGTTTTGCGCAATTTCTGCGTTTGGGTGATCATTGAATATCATCGGCATGCTTTTAGTTGATCCATATTCTTTTATTCTTGCCTGTTTTTAGGCATATTTGTAGAAATTGTTCAGCATACATCTATGAGAATTATCCTTTTTGCTTTATCCTCCTTTTTGATCGCCAGTTGTGGCCAAACAGGCACCCATCCAACCGCCCCAAAGGCCGACAGCAGCCAGGAGGCAGCCGTTGTAAATGCGGCCAATAGCATCCCTCCCTTCAGGGATTCGGTGCGCAAAGAACCAGTGTCTGAATACCGGGTAAAAACCGACAATCCTTTAAATGATTGGTATTTCTCGGTACGGTTGTATGAAACTCCCAGGACCTTTTATTACCTCGTTCGGCTTCAATTTGAAGAGATACAGGGCACAGATACGCTGAAACTGCCCAATTTTGGTATCAATCCCCGGCCGGAGATCCGCAAGGGTCCGGAAAACTACTCCTGCATCATTGGCTTTCTTGACAAGGATAACCAATTCAGGGAATACAAGAAAGTATATGTAGTGGGAGAACGGCTAAAGATCACTGCCCTGAAACATTATGCCGTGTACACGTACCAGGACGAAAAAAAGTAAGGAGTCCTGAGTTAGCAGTTCAACATCTGAAGCCGTTGGTTCGGAGTCCTGCATGAAGTGCTCAGCTGCAGGTGGCTTTCCTGCGCATGGGGTTGCATGTGGGCTTGTCTTCCGAATCCTGTATCTTGGTAGTAATAATCAATATTACATGGAAAGACAACTCAGCTCCTGGTATAGCCCCGCCCTCAATAAAGAAATGCCGGTGGCCACTTACGGGCATTATGGATTTGCTTTGCTGCTCATACCTACCGCAGCGGCCGATTACCTCGAATATGAACGATTTGGATTAATAGAATCCCTGCGGCCATTTATTGATGCCGGGAAAGTAAAAGTATTTTCGATCAACAGCATCAATACGGAAAGCTGGATGAACAATGAGATGGAACCCCGGTACAAAGCCATCCGTCACAACCAATGGAATGATTATGTATACCGGGAGGTAGTGCCCTTTATCCATACACAGAGCAGCCAGGAAACGCCCATCATTGTATCCGGCGCCTCTTTTGGGGCCTTGCACAGTGCCAACCTGTTTTTTAAAAGACCGGATATCATCAATGGCTGCATTGCCATGAGTGGGGTGTATGAATTGACAGAATACACCAGGGGCTATTTTGATGACGATGTGTATTTCAACAGCCCGATGCATTATATGCCCAATCTTACGGACCATACGATCCTGGAACAGATCCGGCAAAGCCGTCACATCCATCTGCTTTCGGGCAGTGGGGACTATGAGGACCCTGAATCGGCCCGCCGCTTTGCAGGGATCCTATACGGTAAGGGTATCCATTATGAGTTGGACATCTGGGGAAATGAATGGCGGCATGACTGGCCTACCTGGAAGGCAATGCTGCCACATTATCTGGGGACGAGATTTTAGAACAGGCATTGAGGCGTTAAAGGCAACCAGGCACCAAGTCAACGAGGCATTAAAAAGCGGTAAGGAATGTATCTGTGCAGGTACGAAGTGAATTACAAAGAAAAGCTAAGGTTAAAAAGAAGCTGTTCAGGCAGTAAAAGGCCTTAACGTAAATCATAGCTACTAATCATGAATACAGGCCTTGAACAGCCTCTTGAAATTATTGTTCAGGTTGCACTCCAGCTTGTTTCTTCTCCAGCATATTGGTAATGATGTAAGGACAAAAACTACAGGCTTTGGCTCCTTCCTGGTAATACCAGCGGCATGATGACCGGATTGAACAGTCCGGCAGCCGGGTTGGCAAGTTCAGGTCTTCATTGTTGTGGATGATCTTATCGATCACACCACATTGACCGTTGCTCCATTGTCTGCATCCTGTGGTTACACATTTATTGCTGAATCGGAAATTGCTTTCAGGATCTCCCTGCTCCCGTGCTTCCTTAATGAAATCCTGGTCGATGGTAAGTGGCGTAGAAATATACCCTATCGTACCATCGCCATTCACCACACCCAGGAGGGTAGCACCTTCTTCGCAGGTAGAACTGGGGCAACTTTTGTCAGCCGGTTTCATCCTCAGAACTTTTGTTGTTTGAAGGCTACATTCCTTTTCAGTTCTTCGATGGAATTGAATTTGCGTAACCAGATACCCAACCATTCAGGATCAATTTTCAGTTTGTTGCCGTAGATGCTTTTCTGCGCGCCGGCCTTTACCAGGTGGCGAGCAACTACTGAGTTGATTTCTTTTTCCAGGGCAGTAGTGGCTGCCTTACTCAATTCTACATTTTCAAGACGAACCTTGAATTCGGTCTTTGTTGCCATGTTAATTGATTTAATTGTGATTAATGAATATCCGGGCATTCATGGTGAATGCTGTACCAAATCTATTAATATATTTCGATATATGAAATACTACTTTAGTAGTACGCAGCCCTACGGTATGAATTAGACGAACGGCAACACTGGCCGGGAAACAGGGAGCCTATTCTATAGCAGCTTACCAAGGAGGGTGATAAAATCATTTCTATGGATCATCCGGGCGCCGAGGGTTCCCAGGTGTTCAGTGTGTACCTGGCAATCGATCAGTTGAACCCCATCAGCTTTTAATAACTGTGCATAGCTGATGAATGCAAATTTGCTCGCATTGCTCATCTTACTGAACATGCTCTCCCCAAAGAATACCTGCCCCATCCTGATGCCGTACAGACCGCCTACGAGTTCGCCATCCAGCCACACTTCTGCACTGTGTGCATCGCCGGCTTTGTGCAAGGCTGTATAGGCAGCTTCCACAGCAGGGGTTATCCAGGTACCGGTTTGGCCGGGCCGCTTGATGGATTTGCAATGTTCAATAACGGCAGCAAAGGCTTTATTAACCGTAAATGTGAAGGCCTGGCGTTTCAACAACTGCTGCATACTCTTGCTCACCTTTAATTCATCGGGGAACAATACAAAACGGGGGTCGGGACACCACCATAGTATATGGGCGCCTTCATACCAGGGGAAAATGCCGGAGCGGTAGGCCAGTAATAATCGTTCACGGGAAAGATCGCCGCCAATAGCCAATAAGCCGTCGGGCTCGGCAAGATGAACAGGAGGGAAATACAACTCTTTTTCTAACGCAAATAATGGCATAGCGGCAATGGTTATGCAGCCACTACTTCAATAGTGGCACCGATGCCCCTGTCAGTAATGGCATCGCATTGAGGCTTCAATTCATCGTATGTACCTTGCTTTACGGCATACTTTCCCTGATAATGGATGATGTAGGCACATTGTTCGGCCTGCTCGGCACTATGGCCGCACACCTCTACCAATGTTTCTATTACATGCTCAAAAGTATTCACCTCATCATTCCACACAATAAGACTACAGGGGTCTTCCGTCTCTGTCAGCACATCCACGTCTTCCGATTCAAATGGGCGTGTAGGTCCGTCAAATGCCATAAACTCAGTGTATTAATAACGCAAATGTATAAAATCAATCGGAGGAAGGCAAATGCCGCCGCTAAAGATTAATCTGGTAACAGTGAGTCAAATAACATTGACAATCAGATAATTAAGGGTGAGTTTTAAAATATTAAAGCCGCCTCAGGTACTTTTGAGACGGCTTCTTTTCTAATATGGTAGGAGGCGGCCCGAAGGGCCGGTTCGGTTCTACTGTATGGTTCCCAGGGAAATGCGGTCATTATAGCCAGACCTTGCCGGGTAATAAAAAGCTTCACCAGTGATCTCTGCCGGTATTTTATACACCAGCTTTGTTTTTTTGGTAACCAGTGGGTTGATATTGTCCACGATCATACCCCAGCCTTCCGCACCAATGAATTCAGCGTTCTCGTATTTATAATCCTTACCATTATAATTGATCTTTACTTCACCATCAAACATCACCCGGCTTTCAGTATCTGTATTCTTCAGCGTAAGGTCGATGATCAGAAATTTGTTGCCCTCTTCAGCCGCCACATCTCCAATGCCAAATTCGTTTCCCGTCTTAATAGCTTTGGAGGTCTTGGCCGAATTAACGGTAACGTCAAAATATTTTGTTTTCAGCGTTTGCCCTATTTGTACGCCTGCAGCACTTTCACTTTCTTTTTCACTTTCTTTTTCAACGTCAGTGGCAGGACCGGCCGCCGCCGCTTCGATCTGTTCTTCCTCGGTCTTTTCTTTACAACCAGTTACCAAAGCAGTGGACAGCAAAAGCAGGATAGTAAAATGTAGAGAGTTGAATAACTTCATCGTTGTTGGGTTTTATGAATAAACAAAGAAAACAGCGTTACAGTATGTCGAAATAGACTTATTTCCACGTATTTGATAAGAATCAAACGAATGCAGCTTAAAAACAACCATAAGAGAAAACATACCTGTTATAAATAGTGATCCTTTTCCAAGAGGGTTTTGGCCTTTCTGCGGTTGCGATGCTATGCGCTTCCTGGTACAATTATACGGAGGCAAACAGAGATGGTTTTATGGGAAGCCGTAATGCAGTGGGCACCTCCTTTTTAGAAGAATAATGATCGTGTAAAAGATTCGGGAGGCAATGGTCGGTCTGATCCACTTATGGTCGTGGAGGGTTACTAATTAACGTGTTAGGGGCAGATCATTTTGAAAAATATTTACAAAAAGATGAAAAAATATTTTGCAGTATTCTTCCAACCCTTATCTTTGCACTCCCAAAACGATAACACGGTACGGGAAGCAGGAAAAAGAGAAGCGTTTTTGGGTAAAAAAGGGAGTTTAGCTCAGTTGGTTCAGAGCATCTGCCTTACAAGCAGAGGGTCGGCGGTTCGAGCCCGTCAACTCCCACAGATTAGAAAGGATCATTACAACAGTAATGGTCCTTTTTTCATTTTATGCTCAGCCAGCGGGCCGGCGGTTTCCCGCTTATTGCGGATCAACTCCCACAGCAAATGATTCGACTTTCTCCCGCAATAACCTGCGTCCTGTTAGTATTGTCCAAACGGGAAGCAGCACTACGCCAAATAAACCAATTCCAACCATTTGATGCAGGATGATATTGGCAGTCGTATCAGTGGCAATTTTTTGTACAGCTTCATCGGAGGCTGCTGGAATTTGCAGGATAATGGTATCAATAAAGATGGCATATCCAGGGGGGAAAATGCCAGAGATGGCGAGGCCAATCCCAACCACTATTCCCAGCCACCTGAGGCCTTTTGACAATATTCCTTTCAGGTGCCAATTAACATAAATGAGCCATACACCAAATATGCCTTGTGGAAATAAATAAAGAACATCGGATAGTATCTTCGGAATGGTAAGTAAAACAAACAGAGCCGTAAATACAAGTGAACCAATACCAATCCTTAAGGTAGTCTGCCTAATTGTAGCATGCTGCTTTTGTAAAAGTCGGTGAAGTACAACCACAACCGGAATCAACAACAAAAATTGTAAAACAACTCCTCCGTCATGAAACCTAAGGAAGAAAATACCTTGTGCAAAATTTTCTTCACGAATATTCAAATATGTCATCAAAAAACCAAAGGCAAGAATACCAACTATGCCACTGGCGATCGCATACCAACCAGCAGACCGGTTTTGTAAATTTGCAGTCATGATGTTTTTGATTTTTAGTGTGACTGAAATGTATTGAATAATATTCAATCCCAAACCAGTTAAAACACCCTTTTCCTCCTTTTACCATCCTTGTGTCAAAAGGCCAGCAGCTATCTCCCAAAGCAGAAGGGCCATTACAATCGTAATGACCCTCCTTTATTTCGTATATATAATCTATTTAGTTACCGTTTTTTATTATCGCAACAGCTGCACTGCTGCCAGCAGGAATAGCGAGGTTAACCGTTACTCCCCCATCCTTCAACACCAGTTTTTTGGCCGGACCACCTGCCACACTGATCGCATAGGTACCGGAAAGGCCTTTGAGTAAAAGCGGCAGCTCATGGGCATCGGACGTACGGTTCTCAATAGTAAAGCGCAGGCTATTGGCCTTAGGGTCAATGATTACCGATCCGCCGGCTTTGAATCCATCCCGCATCAGTTCGATGTCTATTTTACGACTGTCATTACGATAGTAAAGTTTCCTGCGCATCCCATCTTTAGGCACCACATGCAGCAGGTTGTTTTTTTGTAGCAGATCGCCCCCATAAGCAACCAATCCAAAAATGGGATCATTGGTTACAACGGTAGCAGCAGCCCGGGTAGCCCCGCCAAAGCCGAGGTCGATCTCTCCATCATAAAACCAGGGGCCGCGGCCCTGCGGTTTCTGGATCCAGGGCGTGGCATACTGCTGTGGCTCGAAGGCCCAACCGCTGGCGCCATCATTTTCCTTACCCGGATACCAATAACCATAATTCGATTCTGCCGTGCCCGAGTTGATGAGCGCAAAGGAACTCAGGTAGGATTGATAACCCAGCCGGATAAACTCGGCAGGATCTTTACTGTAATTGAGCCCATAATCAAGGATAGACCATCCACCCATTTGCGACATATAACTCAAAGTATAACCATCGCTCCTACCCCTGAAATCACTGCCCAGGAAATAATAAGCGGGTTCGATCACTCCCCGCAGGGCCATATTGGCCTGCGTTTGCCGGTCCATAAAATTCAGACCGTCTTCCTTACGGATGGCAGGATGCGAATACCATTGTTTAGTTTTCTTATCCAGCCAGAGATTGCTATCTGGTTTCATCTGATGTTCTACTGCATATTGTGCCAGTGCATGGCTCGACTCAAAGGCAGTAGCATCGATCGCATATTCCGAACGGAAAGGATATTTATCATCGTACACAAAGTACTTGACCTTCTTCTCCCATTCACTGATGAGGAAACTGGCATCTTCGGTAAAGCCTGCCTGCTTCAGGTCTTCTGCAAGCGCGGGGATCAGCAACTCGTTATAACAACCCCATTTGTAGATCTCATACCAGGGCAGAATTTCATAAGGATATTTGAAATAAGCGATCGCTGTTTGTCTTGCCCGTTCGAGATAACCTTTTTTATCAAGGTAATGCGTCATGTTGGGGTACATCGAAGCGATCTGGTACATATGATAATACAGCATCATGATGTGCGGATAATCGTACGAACGCCATACATGCATTTTAAAACGGCTGGTATCGAAAATATCGGGTTGTCGTTTTTCATTATCACGGTTCACTTTCCAGCTGGGCGTACCATATACGCCATAGGGATAAGGCTTCTCCTGGTCGGTTCGTTGCAACTTGCCCCACACAAAGTTTTTAAGATAATATTCCAGCGCATCGATCTGTTTTTGATCGGGATATACAGCATTCACGGCTGCGAGGAAAGGGGCCTTACAAAGCCCCGGATCATCGCAGGTAAGCACATAACTCAACCGGCTGGTGTCGAAGAAGTCGCCATTATCAGGGCCGCGCAATGCGGCGTTCTTCATGTCATACACTCCGAAAAGCCCATCATACCATTTGGAGGTATCTTTGTATTGCTGACTATTCGCAATAAAAGCAGCCCGTTTTTTATACAAGGTCTCCAACGGTTCTGTTACAAAGAATTCGAGGTAGGTTTTATAATTATTGCCATAAGTGATCGTGAGTTTGTTTTCACCAAGGCGTGAAAACCTGATCTTATACAGGTGTGTACCTTTTTGTTTTTCTCCTAGATAGGAGATCTTAGTATTGGTACTAAACTCGGGCAGTACAGCCGTTATCTTTTGTTTGGTGCGCAAAGCGATGGTAGCATCAAGGTCCGTGGGAATACTCATGCCGGGCATTACCTGCACATCGATCAGCCCTTCTTCTACCAGGATATCACGTATTTCATTATAATTATTGGCCCAGCGAAACCGGAAGGAGTAAGACTTTGTACCATTTCCCTCAATAAAAGCAGCAGTGTGCGGTTGGCGCCAGCTGCCACGCAACTCCTGGTTGCCGGTAAGAGAAGAATGCATATAAGCCATGAACGTGCCCCGGTCGCGTGCTGAGGTGGAAAAGAATTCAAGCGAAGTGCCCGGTAAAGGCACCATTACCAGGTAAGGGCCTAAACCAGTGGGGCGTTCCCAAAAAATGAAAGAGTTATTGCCCGATATGAAGTGGTGTTTTATCACCCTTTGCTCAAAGATCTCAATGGGATTTTCACCACCGCCACTATTATAGGTAAGCGGCACCAGCAGGTCTTCCACCCTGATCATATTGGCAGAGGTATTTTGCAGGTTGATCTGCCAGGTGAGTGCATTATTATCCAGGGCAAAAGATTGCGTAATATGCAGCGCTTTCTTTTCGGGTGTTTCCGGCGCCCACTTGCTTACCAGTGTACCGTTTTGCGAAATGGTCGTTTCACTATTGGTAGATGCCAGTACGGTATCCAGCTTCCGGGCCTGATAATAGCGGGCGATCACCTCACCAAATACCCTGCCTCTCCGGATATAGTTGGTTGCATGTACATCATTCGTTTTAAATAACTCACCAATACCGTAACGGTCGGTTTTCAGTGTAAAAACATTATTGGTGAACGATTTTGGTTCAGCAACCTGTGCAGTAGCTCCGTGCAGCAGGAAACTGCACACCAAACAAGCAGGGAATAACTTCTTCATTGTTTTGCGTTATGCAGGGTTTGACGCGAAAACAAGGAATGGCTTACGCTACAAAGTCGTAGTTGTCAATATCGGGAAATAAGCCGGTAATTTTTGCTCGCAGCTATGCATTGCCCGAGCCCTCGCTCTTCCAGGTCACTTTCTTGTGCGGGTATTTTTCTACATGCTCGTATACAAGTCCGCGGATATAATCATTTTCAGGATAGCGGGTCAGGTACCCTTTGAGAGAATCCATATCATGAACGGAACAATCCTGGGGCAGGTAGCCCATGCCATAAAACCGGCCTTTCTCTATGAGGATGCAGCTTTGTTCAATGGCCTCGTTGCCTTCGTCCACCAGGGCGAAAGTGGGTAGGTTTTGATCAAGGTATTCCAGGGCCTGCTGTACCCTTTCATTATAGGCCGCTGCTGTTTCCCGGTGTTCGCAAGCCCCCCTGCAGGTGCCTTCCTCCAGGCCGGTGCAGGGCGCTGTAGTATCCGTTTGCATATGGCAGAGTTTGGGGCATAGCTCAAATGCTGCCATCAGGCGCCTCACCAGGCGATGGCCTTCCACCAGGAGATTGAAAGTATAGATAGGCGCCAGGTTTTTCTTCATCTTATCGATGGCCAGGCGGCTATAGCCGCTCCTGTCTTCATACAGGTAAAGACCAAAAGAGGGGGTAAACCTTTTCTGGCTATTGTTATTAGGAGGCCATAAGCGTTTGATCTCGACGCTTTCCAGGATAAAGGCCATCAGTTCCGTAGCACAGCCCTGGTAGGTGATGCTGTGGATATTCCGCAGGAATTCCTGCCGCTGACGGCCAGCCCCATTGTGGGTAAAATGGCTGCGTACGCGGTACTTAAGGTTTTTGGCCTTGCCTACATACAGCACCTTGCCTTTTTGATCATGGAAATAATAAACGCCGGGGGTATAGGGCAATTTTTCCACCTCTTCCTTCGGCAGATGTGGTGGCAGTGACTGCTCCTTGGCCCCTTTCTTACTGAACTGTTGAATATGGGTAAGCGCATCATGCCTGAGCAGGTGCTCAAACAGCCGTACAGTAGCATCTGCATCGCCGCCGGCCCGGTGCCGGTTCTCCATCAGGATACCCAGGCTTTCGCAGAGGCGGCCCAGGCTATAGGATTTAAAGCCCGGAAATACTTTTCTGGAAAGGCGTACGGTACAAAGTTTATTGCTGGTAAGCTCATAACCGGCCTGCGACAAATGGTGTTTGAGAAAGGAATAGTCGAAGTTCACATTATGGGCAATGAAAATGGTGCCTTCCAGCAGTTCATGGATCACAGGGGCTAGCTCTTCGAAGGTAGGCGCCTCTTCTACCATTTGCGGCGTTATGCCCGTAAGTACCTGGATATAATAGGGAATAGCCCGTTCGGGTTTAATGAGGCTTTCGAACCGCTTCACCACTTTTTCCCCATCATGCAACACAATAGCCACCTCTGTTATGTCGTTATTAGCAGCATAACCGCCAGTGGTTTCTATATCGACAATGGCATACATATGAGGGAGTAAAGTTAGGAAGAAGCGCCAGTAATTGAGTAGAATAGACACACCGGTTTTTATCCACGTACCGCCCGATTGGAAAGCTGACCAACAGCTTCTACCCTGATCCCTACCCCTGTGAGGACTTTGAGTTTGTCTTTAAACCTCAAAATCCATATCTATGCAAAAGATCGACCTACAAAAACAGGGCGAAAACGCCGTATTGGCAACTGCTACAGTCCTCTATTTTACAGCCTTAATTCTGTTTTCTATTTGGTTTACCCAAAGTTGATTATCAGCAATACCCATTGATAATCAATGAGGAAAGGTTTTTACCCGCAGGAGCCGACCTCCTTGCGGGTATTTTTTTGCCCGGTAAAGATCTTGGAACTTGCACTTTTAAGATCCTTGTATTACTTTTGTCTCGGCCCCGGAACAAAGACCTTTAGCTGAGTTTCGAAAGATTGTTGATCGCTTTTACTACCCCCTGAATCGTACTACGTATCTTATTGACTGACCACACCCTGAGATCCCCATCCCTCTGAAGACCATTGTACTGATCGTACACGTACAAGATCTTAACACACAAAAAAAACGTAGTCGTATGAAGAAGACTTCTTTATTCCATTTTGGTGAAACAGGTAAAGTTGTATTATTAGCGATCGGGTTCCTGTTCTTTATTATGCTTTTATCTTACCTGTACTGGTTCGCATAAGTAAAAGCTGTTAACCTAACCACAAAAAGACCGCTGGCAAAGGCTTTGCCGGCAGTACACCTCATTATCTCAGAACGCTCCACCTTGTGTGGGGCGTTCTCATTTAAACCATCTCCCCGATTCCCGCATCCAACAGACCCAGCTTTCCGGTAGTGGCCTCTTTCAACCTTTACTATTCCCTTCCCCCACTCGCCTTTCTTCCGTACCTTTGCCGTCCTATAAGACGATCATACAGATGGAATTAAGCAAAAACTACACCCCCTCGGCGATAGAAGAAAAATGGACCGGGGTTTGGAAAGCAAAACGATATTTCAATAGTAAGCCCGATGAACGGAAAGCCTTCACCGTGGTCATACCTCCTCCCAACGTTACAGGTGTGCTCCACATGGGGCATACGCTCAATGAAACTGTCCAGGACATCCTGATCCGCAAAGCACGGATGAGCGGGTTCAATGCCTGCTGGGTGCCCGGCAGTGACCACGCTTCGATCGCTACAGAAGCCAAAGTGGTGCAGATGCTCGAAAAAGAGAAAGGCATCAAAAAGCGTGACCTCACCCGGGAGAAATTCCTGGAATACGCTTATGAATGGAAAGACAAATACGGCGGCATCATTTACCACCAGATCGAAAAACTGGGTTGCAGTGTAGACTGGGACAGGGTATCCTTTACCATGGACCCTGATTATTACAAAGCAGTTATTAAAGTATTTGTAGACCTCTATAATAAGAAGCTCATTTACCGTGGCGCCCGTATGATCAACTGGGACCCCTCGGCTAAAACAGCCCTGAGCGACGAGGAAGTGGAGTATAAAGAGATCCAGGGCAAACTGTATTATGTAGAATACAAAGTGGCCAACGCCGATGGAACACCTTCCAGCGAGAAGGGCATCATTATCGCTACACAGCGCCCCGAGACCATCATGGGCGATACCGGAGTATGTGTGAATCCTACAGATGAGCGTTATGCACACCTCAAAGGCAAGAAAGTAATCGTGCCGCTGGTGAACCGCGCCGTACCTGTGATCTTTGATGAATATGTAGACAAGGAATTTGGTACAGGCGCCTTGAAAGTTACACCAGCACACGATATCAACGACTATAACCTGGGCCTGAAACACAACCTGGAGATCATCGATACCTTAACGGAAGATGGTAAGCTGAGTGAAGCTGCCCAGGTATGTGTAGGCATGGACCGTTTTGATGCACGCAAGGAAATTGTGAAGTTGCTGAAAGAGCAGGGCGCCCTGGTAAAAGACGAAGATTATACCACCCGCCTTGGATTCTCTCAACGGACCAATGCGGTGGTTGAACCACGCATCTCTACCCAATGGTTTGTAGCCATGCGTACCCTGGCCGATAAAGCATTGCTGGCCGTAACCAGTGGCGAAGTACGCATACATCCCGGTGATAAATTCCTGGCTACTTATAAATACTGGCTGGAAAATGTAAAGGATTGGTGTATCAGCCGCCAGTTGTGGTGGGGACAACAGATCCCGGCCTATTACGCTCCTGACGGCACATTTGTAGTAGCGGAGAGTAAGGAAGCGGCCCTGGAAGCTTTTAAAAAGCAAGGATCAACCTACACGATCAACGACCTCACCCAGGATGAAGACTGCCTGGATACCTGGTTCTCTTCCTGGCTATGGCCCATTGAAGTATTCAAAGGGGTAACACAGCCCGGTAATCCGGAGATTAACTATTACTACCCTACTTCTGTACTGGTAACAGGACAGGATATCATTTTCTTCTGGGTAGCGCGTATGATCATGGCGGGTATGGAATACATGAATGAAAAGCCTTTCAGTGATGTATATTTTACAGGCATGGTGCGCGACAAGCAGGGGCGCAAGATGAGTAAGAGCCTGGGTAATTCACCCGACCTGCTGGACCTGATCGATAAATCGGGAGCTGATGCCGTTAGGTTCGGTATCATGATCTCCTCTCCGGCAGGTAATGACCTGTTGTTTGACGAGTCCTCGCTTGAGCAAGGGAGCTTTTTCAATAACAAGATGTGGAATGCCCTGAAGCTGGTGAAGATGTGGGAGGCGAGAGTGGGCAATGCGGAGTCTACTAATACAGGCCAGTTTGCTATTACCTGGTTCCAGCATCGCCTCAATGAAGCAAGGGCCGATATTGAAAAGAATTATACCGACTTCAAATTGAGTGAAGCATTAAAAACGCTCTATACCCTGATATGGAATGATTTCTGCGGCTGGTACCTGGAATGGGTGAAACCTGGAATGGAGCAGCCGATCGCCAAAGAGGTATATGACCAAACGGTTGAATTCTTTTCTCAACTGATGCAGTTGCTGCACCCCTTCATGCCCTTTGTTACCGAAGAGATCTACCACCTGCTGGCAGAACGTACGGATGATCTTTGTGTAAAGCAATTTGCACCTGTACAACCGGCCGATAAGACGATCTTATTGGAAGGCCAGTTGCTGAAGGATGTAATTTCCGGCTTGCGTGATGCGCGCAATAAGAATCAACTGAAGCCCAAAGAGGCTATCAAATTGTGTATCCAGACCGCTGACAACTCCTTGTACGAGGCTATTGGATCGATCCTCAGCAAACAGGTAAATGCAGAAACCATTACCTATGTGCAGGACCCTGTGCCCAATAGTATTGCTTCGGTTATTGGTAAAGACAAGTTCTACATCACCTCCGAACAGGAGGTAGATATTACGCACCAGAAGGATGCACTCAATAAGGAACTGGAATACTATAAAGGATTCCTGGAGTCCGTTAACAAGAAGCTGAGCAATGAGCGTTTTGTGCAGAATGCCAAACCTGAAGTAGTGGGCATAGAACAAAAGAAGAAGGCCGACGCAGAAGCCAAGATAAAGATCATAGAAGAGAGCCTATCTCATCTATAAGCATACAAAGCAAGTGGTGAATAGCTGGCTATAAAGGCCCGTTATTCGCCACTTACTATTTATTACGCCATGTGATTTAAAGTCTATCCTACTAACCCCAACAATCCCGCAGATCCCAGTTCAGACTAATCTCTCCCCAATAAATTGATCGGCACAATAAACTCCCATCGGTTGGCAGCAGGATTGAGCGGTGAAAGATCCTGCAGGCGGCTGTACCGGAAGCCGAAGGTAACATTGTGCTGGTTCCACCACTTGGTATCAAAATAGATCTCCGTTCCGTAAGAGCGGAAATCAGCTTCTACCTTGATGCGGGGCGACTTGGCAAGATCATAATCCTGCGCACGTACAAAATCATAGAACAGGTTGGCCCTGATGCGGGTGAAATAGACCATATTGGCAAAACCCCAATCGGGATAGGCCAATGCCAAATGATAATTGGCGCCTACTTTAAACATGCGGTATGCATTCAATCCAACATACCCCCTGGCAAAGGGGAAAGCGGTGCCGAAAAATACCTTTCTCAGCGTATCCCGGCCATGAAAGGCCGCATTAATGATAATGTTATGGTCTCTGCTAAAACCGGGGAAATACAAATTGGCATTGGCCACAAACTGGTTGCCATCAACTTTTGTAACAGCACGGGAATAATTAAGGTAAATGGATTGTGCCAGGTGCGGATAGATCTGCTGGCGGGCCGTTTGTAACTGGTTGGCAAACGAAATATAAGTACTCACATAATTAAAAGCGCGTGCATCTATTGAATCTTTATACACGCCCCGGTAGTAGCGTTTGTTATTGACCAGGTCACTACCAATTGTCAGTGAACGGTTATAGCGCCCACTGGTGAGGTTGAGCGGCACCTGCAAGCCTATACTGTTTTCCCAGGTATTATAATACACCTGCTTGCTGTTACGGACTTCGTAGCGGTCGATCGTATAGACCGATCCCAGCCTGATCCAGGGGTACAAAGCAGCATAGGTAAACCTGCCGCCAAATTGCTTGTACCGGAAGTCGCGGTTATAATTAAAATACAATTCCGATTGCAGGGTATTCAGCACATTCTCCCCGATAATGGAAAAGGTATAATCTGGGTCTTCAATAATGGGCCGCCAGCTGTGAAAATTCAATAACCGGAATGCTTTGGGATAAGCTGTAACGGGATAAAGGGTATCGGCAGGTAATTCATCCTGTATTACGTTTTTACCGGCTGCCAATCCCGTTACCTGGAAATTGGCAGGCGCCATAGAAAATGCTGCCGCTTCCACCGGACTGAGCTGACTGGCATTCAACACCCCCTGTTCCAGGTGATCGCCCACGGCTGTAAAAGCTGTCCAGGCAAAACGGCCATGCGCCACCTGCAACTGGTAATGGCCGGTAGCAGCCGTAGCTACAGGCGGGGTAAACAGGAATAGTTTTTTATTGACAAGCACGAAAAGCCGGTCCTGCCCTTTGCAAGCAGCGGTAAAACTGATGGTATCCTTATGCACAGTAGGAAATCCAATCACATTCATGGAAAAGGGCAAGAGGTACTCCGTACTTCCATCCGCGGTATTGATCAGGCCCAGCGACATGGCCCCTTTCGGATTGCGCACGGCAGATAATACCTGGCCATTCCCATAAAACTTCGGATAGGTATAAAAGAGCTGATCGGGATTGGGCAGTTTTTTAATCAGGGCGCCATCGGCACCGTTGAGCAGGTGTAGCTCGGCAGGAGCGCCGGGAACAACCTGCACGGCTACGATCTGGGTGCCATCCGCTGAAATATCCGGAGCAAAATAATGCGACTTGCTGGTTAAAGTACGCTGTTGATTGGTGGCTACGTCTAGCCATTTGATCACACTGTAGTCTTCCCAACGCCAGCGGATATCGGGTTGGTAAGCGGCATAGACCACCTTGCCATTGCGGTAGGAAAAGTAATTGTCGAGGGAAATATCCTTCACGCGCAGCTTGTCGTCCATTCCACCCAATACATTCCTGGTGTAAAAAGCGGGTATCTTCTTATAGCTGCTGCTTACAAAAATGAGTGTTTGGTCATCCATCCATTGCGGATATTCTTCATCCGCCACAAAATGACGGTGCTTTTGCGCCCAGCCATCCACCGTTGAATCCTGTGAAGCTGTAGCCAGTGAGGATTGGAAATAACCTATGGCTTCCCTGCGGAAGGTCTTATAATCCTTGCCCGTATATTTCTTCACTGCCCGTTGAAAAGGATAGAACAGTCCATTGTAGCGAACAGCCTCATCGGTCACCTTGCCCCAGATATCAGCACCATACTTCTCCCGGCCATAGGCCACCATCATATAGCCCAGCTTGTAATGATCAGGTACAAAATCACGCAGCGAGCCATTGCGCAACTTCATCCAGGAATAGTGCTTATGGGCGCTCCACAGCGACCGGTACCCATTGAAGAAAGAAGGCAGCCTTCCCCTGCCCTGTTCACTCAGCGATGTTTCCTGGTACACGGCATCCCCTTCCCAAAACCAATTGGGAACGGCGGCGCTGTTCACCAATTCCAGTCCCTGCTGGCCAAAGAGGTAGTAGAATGCTTTGGAAATGCCTTTACGGAAATTATTGTATTGCTGTACGTGCCGGTATTCATGGAGGGCCAGGGTACGATGCCAGGAAAGGCTGCCCAGGTCAAAGCTATTTTGCGGTGCGGTCAGGTAAAATTCACTCCGCCAGGGGCCCAGACCCACATAGCCATTGGAGATAGTAGTTTGGGGTTGCAGCACAATGCTGATCTTCCGCAGATCCTGCCCCAGGGTTTGGGTGGTTTGCTGGCCCAACCGGTGTACCATGCCAGCAATGGCAGCTGCCTGCTGCCGGTAACCTGCCGGAAAAATAACGCGTACGGTGTCGGTATTGATCTGACTCCATTGCGTACGGGTGGGGTGACCGCCAAATTGCTGGGCCGGCAGCAATCCACAAACAAGCAGTCCAACAGCCAACAGAAAACATTTATGCATGAGCAGGTTATTAGCAGTATTGGGTTATGATCCGGGAAATTAAGACTTTTGGGTTTGAATTCTGTGCAGCAGTCTCAAAAAATTGACACGGTAAAAGGCAGTGGTTCCGTATTTTTGAGTATGCTGTCTTTATTAGCATTATCTCTTGCACCCGGTATAGCGATCATTTTTTATATTTATTCCAAGGATAAATATGACCGTGAGCCCTTTGAGAACCTGTTTATCTCCTTTCTGCTGGGGGTGGTATGTACGGTGCCGGCCTCATTGATCCAAAGGAACCTCCAACCCCAACTGGATCACCTGATATCACCTTATTCCATCAGCTATTATTTTATCTGGGCATTCATATTGGTGGGTTTTAGTGAGGAGGGGTGTAAATACCTGGCCCTGCGCCTTTATTCCTACCGGCAGAAGGCATTCAATGAACCATTTGATGGCATTGTCTATTCGGTAATGGTGAGTATGGGATTCGCCACCCTCGAAAATATATTGTATGTATTCCAACATGGTTTTGCTACGGGCATTTTGCGTATGTTCCTTTCCGTACCAGCCCATGCCTGCTTTGGCGTGCTGATGGGATACCATACCGGACTGGCCAAATTTGATCCCGACAGGGCCCCGTTCCATTTATGGAAAGGAGTATTGCTGGCGGTCTTTTTTCACGGCAGCTTCGACTTTTTCCTGTTCCTCCAGAACAATCCGAATGTAACGCGGTATGTTTCTGAAGCATTCCTGGTACTGGGTGCATTGATCTCTTACTGGATGGCCATCCGGCTCTCCCTGCGCTCCATACGCCAGCACCAGGCGCTTTCGAAACAGGTTTTTGAAAACCCCAGGGATATACTTTAGTTTTGATATATGAATGATGAATTGATAATCCGCCAGGCGGAGATTGATGATCTGGCAACAATTGGATTTCTCGCCCAACAGATCTGGCCCGGCACTTACGGATCCATCCTTCCTGCAGAACAACTCCAGTATATGATGGACCTCATCTATAGCCCGGATTCACTGCAACAGCAAATGGTGAGGCACAAGCATGTGTTCCTGTTGGCCGAACTGGATGAAGAACCAGTTGGTTTTGCCTCTTATTCTCCCTTAAAGGAAACCGGCGTATATAAGCTGCACAAATTATATGTACACCCCAAAACTCAGGGAAAAGGCATTGGGAAAACCCTGGTCGATTTTATCATTGATCAACTCCCCATTCCGGAAGCCACTACCTTGCGGCGGAATGTGAACCGCCACAACAAGGCCAGGCAGTTCTATGAGAAGCTGGGCTTCCTGGTCACCAAAGAAGAGGATATAGACATCGGCCATGATTATTACATGAACGATTATGTAATGGAAAAGAAGTTGTGACCTATTTATCCCGCATAGCTGCTTCTTTCATATTCTTAGCAAGGTCATGCCCCAGGTATCGCTCAATGACGCCATGCACCAGGTAAATAACGGGCGTCATGAGTACAGCCACCAGGAATTTATACATGTAGGCGGTAAGGGCCCAGGCAGTTACCGTAGCCAGACTGAAGTCGCGGAACAGGTAGAAAGCTACGAAGGTGACCACAATGCTGTCTATAAACTGTGAAGCCAGGGTACTGATGGTAGCCCGCATCCAGATGGCTTTTTCGCCGGTTATTTTCTTGATCTTCTTAAAAATCATGGCATCCAGCAATTGCCCCAGCAGGAAAGCCGTAATAGATCCGATAATGATATTCATTCCCTGCCCCAACACCTGCACATAGGCGGCCTGCTGATCGGTAACACCTGGTGAAAGCCCGCGGTACCGCCAACCACCATCGGGCACCGTATGGATACCCAGGTAAAAAACAATAAAGGCAAAAGCTATCAGGGCTACAGTAAGTATAGAAAGGAACCTCACCCCCCGCACACCATAATACTCATTGATAATATCCGTCATTACAAAGATCACCGGCCAGGGAATAACACCTACGGTAAGGCTGAAGGAAAGCCCTTTCTCACCCAGCAGGTCAATGCTGGCTTTGGGCAAACCCAAGGTATCCTCCAGGGAGAAGACCTTTACACCCGTTACTTCCGCTACGATGGCATTGGCAATAAAAAAGCCCCCCAGTATGATGAACAGGCGGGTGGGCTTGTCTTTAATTATATTATGGATCATTTAATCAAAAGAATTAGTTGAGCGATCATAAATAATACATTGGCAATGATGAGCCATACGGGCACATGGTCCCTTACCGGCTTTTTCTGCATTAGGAATACAATAATAAAAAAATTAATGATCACATTCAATATCACGGAAAGACCTATACCTAATATGACAACTGTTGAACCGATATGGCCCTGCTGCATAGGCGGCAGGTACCGCATCAGCCAGGTAAGTAAAAAACAGATGTTGCAAATAAAGGCTACCCGGGAGAAAAATAATAGTTTCCGCATAGATCAAGTTGGTGTAAAATTGCATTATTTTGTCCAACTGTAAAAAATGTGACCCTTTGATGAAAGTGCTGGGCCTGGTATCGTATAATATTTTACCGGCTAAAACCGGTGGCCAAAAGGATATTGCGCTATTCTATAAGTATTTCAGCCGGTATGTAACACTTGTTTGTGTGACTACCCGAAGTAACCAGCCCGCAGCCGCCGAAGGATATGAAGTACTGAACCTGCTGTCCGAATCTCCTGCACGCTACGCCAATCCCACTTATTTCTTTACGCTGAAAAAGCTCATCAAAGAGCACCAGATCACCCACCTTGAGCTGGAACATCCATATTATGGCTGGCTGGCGGTGATGCTGAAATGGTTTACCGGTGTAAAGCTCATCGTACATTCCCACAATATCGAGGGCCTGCGTTGGAAAACACTGGGCAAATGGTGGTGGAAGGGACTGTGGTTGTACGAAAAGTGGGTGCACCGGCAGGCCGATCACAGCTTTTTCAAACAGGATGATGACCGGAACTATGCCATCCGGCATTTCGGCCTTGCTGCTCAAAAATGCCTCACCACCACCTATGGCATCGAATGGGAAACGCCCCCCACCCCTGCCGAAAAGCAGGCTGCCAGGAATACCCTCCTGCAGCAACACCAGATTCCGGCGCATCACCGCCTTTTGCTGTTCAATGGGTCATTCAATTATTTACCCAACCTCAATGGCCTGAAGCATATCATCAACCAGATCAATCCAGCTTTGCAGGGTATCGCCGATTTTGAATATACCATCCTGATCTGCGGAAAAGATATTCCTGCAGCATTTAGCAATCAACCATACCCCAATATCCGGTTTGCAGGTTTTGTTCCCGATATCTCACTGTACTTTATAGGGACCGATGTTTTCCTTAATCCCGTAGTTGAAGGCGGTGGCATCAAGACCAAGCTGGTAGAGGCATTGGGCCATAATATGAATGCCGTATCCACCTATAATGGCGCTATCGGTGTGGACCCTTCTCTTTGTAATGGTAAACTGGCCATCACCGATGACCAGCTCACAGGATTTGCCCAGGCAGTGGTAAAAGCCGCCCAATACGAGGCCAGTATACCGGACATTTACTTTCAGCATTTTTATTGGGGGCATATTGCACAAAAAGCAGCCCTGTTTATAGGTATGAAATAACAGTTCCCCGGTAGATCAACCAGCAATCCCCCACATGGGATAAATTATTGCCCGGTTGCTATAAAAATTGCATTATTTTGCCCTTCTGTTAACTGAAACAACATGAACAAAACGCTCTGGCAAAGGCTAACGCCACATGTAATAGCAATAGCTATTTTTTTTGTAATATCCTGTGTGTATTGCTTACCTGTTTTTAAAGGAGAAGTATTAGGTGGGCACGATGCTGTGGGCTGGAAGGCCATGTCCCAGCAGTCATTTGAATTCAAGGAAAAACATGGTCATTTTCCATTATGGAGTAATAGCATGCTCAGCGGTATGCCTGCCTACCAGATAGCATTTGATTCGAAGTACAATATCACAGTTGGTCACCTGGATAAGATATTTACTCTATTTCTTCCTATGCCGGCAGGATACTTTTTCCTTTCCTGCCTTAGCCTTTACCTGTTGTGCCTCGTAATGGGCACGAGAAGCTGGATAGGTATTTTGGGTGGGCTGGGATATGCTTTTGCGTCTTATAGTGTTGTTATTGTTGCTGTAGGGCACATAAGTAAGTTTACATCAATGGCCTATGCCCCGGCTATATTAGCCGGCCTCGTATTACTTTCACAACGAAAGTATATTCTGGGATTTCTAATTACCATGGTTGCCACCACCTGCATGTTCTACCAAAACCACGTACAGGTATTGTATTACACGTTTTTAATTGCCGGCTTCCTCGGCCTTGCCTATTTGATCAAAACAATACGGGAAAAAGAGTTTAAGCCATTCTTCATCAGCATAGGTTTATCAGTACTCGCTATAGCACTCGGCGCTGCTTCTTATGCGAAGATGTTGTTGCCCACCTCCGAATATGTAAAAGAGACCATGCGCGGTGGCCGGTCTGAATTAACGCCACTTGATAAAAGCAATAAATCCCAGGGCGGGCTGGATAAAGACTATGCCTTTACATGGAGTTATGGCATTCCTGAAACATTAACTTTTATCGTTCCACGTATATATGGAGGTAGTTCACCGAATGTGATCGACAATCAATATGTGAATGAAATAGGCGACAATTCAAAAGTAGCCCAGGTATTTGCCGAAAAGACCGGTATGCCGGAGGATCAGGCCAATGAATTTGCCAAGCAATATTCTCCTTATTGGGGAGCCCAACCCAGCACTTCTGGTTCGGTATACCTGGGGGCCATTATTTGTTTCCTGTTCATCGTAGGCCTGGTATTCTACAGGCAATGGCATTTAGGCTGGATCATTGCTGCTACCATTTTAGGGATATTGCTGGCCTGGGGAAGTAATTTTAAGGCACTCAATTACTTTTTATTCGATCACCTGCCTTACTACAACAAATTCAGAGCACCTTCAATTGCTTTGATCATCCCACAGTTAACAATTCCATTACTGGCTGCACTGGGTTTGAACGAATTGTTAAATGGAAATTATGATCCCACAGTGCGCTGGAAGAAATTCAAACAATCCCTCTACATTACAGGAGGCTTGTTTGCCGTGTTGATCGCCATGTATTTTTCCATTGATTATAAAGGCCCTAATGATAACGCGATTGCGGAAAATCTTTCAGGCGGCATGCTGCAACAAATGGCTCAGGGAAAACAGCCCACTCCGGAAATGCAACAAGAGGCCAATTCCTTTGGCAGATCGGTTATTAATGCTTTAAAGGACGATCGTCGTTCCCTGTATGGCGGCGATCTGCTGCGTTCAGCCATCTTTATCTTACTGGCAGCAGGATTGCTGGCTTACTACCAAAAGAAGAATATCTCATCCCAAATAGTGGTGATGGGTCTGGTGGTTTTGACGGCCATTGACCTACTGGGCGTAGACCTGAGGTACCTGACACATAAAAACTTCCACCCTGCCGAAGAGGCTACGGAGCTCGTTGCCAACAGAGCTGATCTGCAAATAAAACAGGATACCGGCTATTTCCGGGTATTGGACCAAACAGGTGGAAATCCTTTCCTGGATTCCAGGGCTTCCTATTTTCACAATTCAGTGGGGGGACAGCACCCTGCACGCCTGGCACTGTATGATGACCTGATGCAGCGACAGCTCACCAGGGGCAATATGCAGGCTTATAACATGTTGAATACAAAATACTTTATTGTCAATAATCCGCAGGACAGACAACCTATTGCCCAGTTAAATCCTGATGCCCTGGGCCCCTGCTGGCTGGTGAAGACCATCAAGTATGTCAATAATGCTGATGAGGAAATGAGCGCGCTGGATACCTTCAATCCAAAAGATACCGTTATCATTGATAAACGCGAACAATCAAAAGTGCCTTTTGCGCCTCAATTTGATTCTGCAGCATCGATCAGGTTGGTCCAAAACCTGAATGATCAGATCACCTATGAGTTCAACGCCAGCACTAATCAGTTTGCGGTTTTCAGCGAAATATATTATCCAGGCGGTTGGAAAGCATTTATTGATGGAAAGCAATTGCCTATAGTAAAAGTAAATTACGCACTTAGGGGATTGCCCGTACCAGCCGGTAAGCATGCCATTGAATTCCGCTTTGAACCAGAAAAGTACTATACTGGTAACCAGATATCATTGATTGCCGGAATTATTTCTATTCTTTGCATCATTGCCGGGGTAGCCTGGTTATGGAAGAAAAATAAATAAACCACGAACACCAGGCAGAGACCATAGATAATATGGATAGGATCAGTATTATAACTATTTGCTTCAATAACCTGCAGGAGTTAACAGATACTTGTTTGTCGATAGAGCAACAAACTGCTCCACCATTCGAGCATTTGATAATAGATGGATCAACAGAGTCGCATATAAAGGACTACCTTAACCAAAGGCTACAACCCGAATATCGACACTGGATCAATGAGCGGGATAATGGGATCAGCGACGCTTTTAATAAAGGCATAAAGCATTCCAAAGGCAATATCCTGGTCATGTTGAATGCAGGCGATACCTTTTATGATGTACATTCCTTGCAAAAAGTAATAGATGCCTTTGCTCAGAACCCACAAGCGCAATGGCTACATGCAAAATACATGGTTCAACGGGCCGGCCAGGATGTCATCATAGGCAAGCCCTTTGAACCATCAAAGGTCTACCGGGGAATGAGAAGTATTTCTCACCAAACCATGTATGTAAGAAAACAACTGTTTGAGAAACATGGCATGTTTGACACGAGTCTGAAAATACCCATGGACTATGACTTCCTGATCAGGATAAGAAATGAACCTTTTTACTTCCTGCCGGAAGCTATTGTACGCTATGACCCCCAAGGAATAAGCTCCACCCAGTATTTGCGGTCACTAAAAGAAACCAGCCAGGTATACAGGAAATATTTTGGTCATTCCCTACTGCACAGCCTTTGGCAAATGCGGTTAAAAGGCCTGTATCACTTATTGCGCTCCCCTATTGGCAAAGGGTTGTACAAACTGAAAGTCTGGCTAAAGTTGGAGAATTTATAACAATATCTCCCACACAGGAAAAGAGAAGCTATTTAGACAACCGCGGACGTATCTTCTTTGTAAAAGTATTACCTATAAGTCTGAAGGGGAATATTACAAAGCCCATGGCCACTTCGTAAAAGAAATGCAGGTTGTTACCATATACCTGCCTGTTTATTTTTATATGCTTTAGAATAGCAGAAAAGTTTACATAACACAGCAGGTTATAAACAATATACCTGCTGGTGCGGAAATGAAGGGGTATCGCCTGATGGTAATCGTTCTTCGCTTTATTGAAGTTATCCATCGCTTCCTTTACACAGGCCACCACTTTTTCTTTATTAAAATCAATGAGTTCAATAAGCCCGTCAGTTGAGATCCCGAAACGCTCAAAGTCGCGTGAAATAGGATTTACCCACCTGGTCCATGGGTTCAGCAATTGGACCATCGGAAGCCGCTTTGCCGCATCCGATGTGCTCATCCAGGTAATACCACTGGAACAACCCAGCAATAAAGTACAGTGATGGGTGCATCCGGCTGTCTCCCTGAAAGAAAGAATACTGCCATCAATAATGGCGGGATTGGGATGGTTGATCTTAAATGCTGAAGACAATATCACCGCCACACCGGGTTGCGCTACCAATTCCTCTGCTATTTCCATGGCCAGTTCGCGGGTGATCCTGGATTGACCACTTTGGGGCGCAAACTCAAACAAAATGACCTGCCTGTAAGACGACAAGCGCTGGTCAGCCGCAAAACGCTCCACTTTTTCCAACTCTTCCGAAGTTAGTCGTAAGGAAGGCGTTACGGGTACAGTAATGGGCCTCTTGTAAGCCCTGAATATAGCAGAACGGATACAACCGTCATAATTGGCCTCATTACCAGCTAGTATCTGTGTTATAAATACCTGCTCCCACTCCCCTGCATTTTTTCTTTGTTCAATCTCTTTTTTAAACCGGAGAAAAGCTTTTACATCATCCTTGTCAACGGTCTTCACCTCCATGATCTCATCCACATGGGGATTATTGGCAATTGTGTTCCGGCAAAAGCTGGCCACCGCCCAGGTTAAGTGACATCCCGGAAAATCATGTTTTATTTGCCTGGCAAGCGCCGTAGTATACAGGCAGTCACCATTCGAATACAAATGGACCAGGAGTATTTTTTGTAGTGCCATCTTATTCTGCAGTTAACATTAATGCTGCCAGTTGCCGGAAGCTGGTTGAAGGGCGCCAACCCAAAGAAAAAATGGTAGCAGGATCGGATACCAATTGCCGGTATTCAGCCTTAAAGCCCTCTACAGGTTTAACATAACCTCTCCAATCCTTTTGGATTATATCAAAACAAACCTCAATGTAGTCCTTAATAGAATACGCCTCGCCTGTTCCCAATACAGCTTCAAACACTTCGTCCTGCTGCACCAGGGTCCACACAGCCTCTACTATATCGCCTGCAAATCCCCATTCTTTTCTTACCGACATATCTCCTATTTCGATCTTGGCTTCTTCGCCATTAGCGATCTTTTTGACAGTATTGGCTATCATCTTACAAACATGACGGTCTGAACGGCGCGGGCTATCATGATTGAAAAAATAACCGATATAAGTTTTAATACCAAGGGTCCGGTAATACCGGGCTGCATACACCGAATGTATACGCGATACCGAATAAGCGTCTCTGGCATCAAAGGCAGCTGTTTCTTTAATGGGCAGGTCTTCGTTCTTAAACTGTAAACCACTTCCTGAAATAAACACTTTTGCCTGGGGCACAACCGTGCGTACAGCCTCCAGGATATTTAAAGTACCGGTAGAAATGGTAGCGTGGTTCTCAAATAACACCTGATGCCGGGTGGTTGAATTGGCTGCCAGGTGAAAAACATAATCCGGTTTGTACTGTTCCAATATAGATTTCACAACCCCATAATCTGCTACATCAGCTTTTATAACATCTCCCTGCCGGGATACCGGAATAACCTGCAAGCCGCGCTCCAATAACAGTTTTGAGAGATAATGGCCATCCTGTCCATTAGCCCCAAATATGATAGCCGTCATAATCTGAGCTATTTAATTTTCTTTAACACGAATGTAGCAAATGTATATTGGTACCTACCCAGGAAAACGAAATCGGGGTTGGGGCAGTCCCATTGAGGTTCGTCAACCAACCTGCAGTCAGGCATAAATTTTAACAACCTTTTCCTTAGATCATTTTGAGTATAAAAACGCACATCTACGTGCGGCTTGGGATCTCCAGGTTTCCATTGGTCTTTATAATCAC
The DNA here is from genome assembly GCA_966211765.1 of uncultured Paraflavitalea sp. Taxonomy (GTDB): domain Bacteria; phylum Bacteroidota; class Bacteroidia; order Chitinophagales; family Chitinophagaceae; genus Paraflavitalea. Next base: position 69,388 of record CBIHOV010000029.1, on the reverse strand, counting down.
AGGTAATGACAGCAACGCCCCCGGGAGCCAACAGATCATTGATGCATTGTACAAAAGACTCGTCATCAGGGTCATGCTCAATTACAGAAGTAGAAAAAATGATATCATAGGAGTTCTTTACAGTAGTAGGCTTGGTTGCATACTCCTGTAAATAATAATTCAATACAGGGTCAATTTCCTCAACATGGTATCCCATGCGGATCAACGACATAGCGGCAGTATCTTCATAGCTGCCTACGCACAGTATTTTTGGCGCATTGAAATCCTTTAGGTACCGGTACACAGTGTCGAAAACAAACCCCTGCTGCACGTTAGCCTCAGGTATTTTTTTATGCATGGTCAGGGGAACCAGTTCTATCAGTTTATCGATAGCAGGCTTATACAAAGCCCTGGCATCATTATCCAATATCCTGTTTAAAGGTGTGCCAGCCGGTAATTGAACAGGTGTATAAGTCTGATCCTTATCAACGGTCAGTTTATCCTCTATGGACTGATCGGTGTTCCTTAGCCAGGTGAAACCCTTGGGCGGCATACCAAGCACCTTCCGCACCAGGTTTTTAAGTTGCAGTATATTAGTGCGGAGACCAGACTTGTCTTTCTGTTCTTCTCTTTTTAACACAGCTGTTATAATACGCTCATATTCCCATACCAGGTTGGTACTATTCCATTCTTCTTTTAACTTAGCCAGGGGGGCTATGCCATTCTCCACGATCTGCCTGATCGTATTGCGGCCATAAACAATAGAAGGCTCCACATTGTGCAAATGGCGGAACATAATACTGTCCGAAACAACTACGGGCCTGTCCACGCCTAATGCATAATCTATTGTGCTGGATATCCCGCGGCCTTGTTTATCCTGGTAAAGGAAAACATTCACTGTATTCCGGCCCAGAAACTCCATCAGCTGGCTCCGGGAAAAGAAATCGTGGGTGATACTCAATTCAATACCAGGCTTGACAATCAACTTGCGGCAATCATCTGCTATTTTTCTGGCATTGATGCCTTCCTTATCGCCAAAGTCGGCAGCAGGTATATTGAAACGTATGATCGCTTTATCATAATCCTGTTGCACCGCTTTTACTAGTTCTTCAAACCCCTTGTTGGGAGTACCAAAACCGAAACTACCGATGACCGGCACCTCCGGTACAGGAAAATGATCAGCAGCTTTAATGATCAACCTCCCTGTTTTAAATACAATGGGATTCTTTAGCAATAAAGTAGGATCAGCGGCTATATAATAATCAAAAAGGCGATTGTCCCGATGGTCTGCCCACTGTTGGGTAACCTCATGCTGTATAGCAATTTGAGGCACTTTGATCCGCTTGATCCGGGATATTTTGAATGTATGGATGACCTTCATGGTCAACCAGGGCATTGTAGAAGGATGGTAATTATAAATAATGGCAACAGGCTGATGGGTAACGACCAATTGATTCAATTCGGGGATCCCTGAACATTCTACATAAGTAAAATTATAATGGGTTGAACTCCGTAAAGCTTCAGCTATATTTTTTCCAAATTCATGAACGCCACATTGCTTCTGCGAATGAGAAATAATCAAAACAGTTTCCATACATAAGACCTTCTGTCATTAATATAATTACGCTACCTTATCAGCTATTTTTTATAGATCTCGATCTTAGGTAATGGAAAAATCAAGCCGATCCCTTTTTCCAGGGTTTCTTTTTCCCTATCCAAAAACTCTTCTTTAAAATGCCAGGGCAACACCAGGTAATAATCAGGGTTCATGGCCCGGCTATCGGCTTCACTGATAATCGGGATATTGGTACCCAGTGTCATCGCGCCATATTTATCCGGGTTTCTTTCCGCAGCATAATCAATAATGGAATTGTCGATATTGCACCATTGCAAAATGGTATTGCCTTTGGTAGAAGCGCCGTATATATGGATCTTTTTGCCTTCGCTTTTCAATTTTACGAGTAAAGCATGCAGTTCATTCTTCAACTTAACAATACGCTCCCAGAAAGCTTCGTAAGGTTTATCAGTATCCAGTTCCAGGTCAAACTCCTTCTGCCTTACTTCGTTCAGCAATTGAATATCCTCGGGGCTATCATAGGCAATATTGGTATCATGGGTAGCAAAACAACGAATACTGCCCCCATTAATATCATTGAAGGATATTTTAAATAACCGCATACCGGCTTTCTTCAAAATGATCTCCAGTACCGCCAAACTATAATACTCCAGGTGTTCGTGGCAAATAGTATCAAAAGAATCCAATCTCAGCATATCGGGCATGTAGGACATTTCAAACACCCATACGCCCTTCTGAGAAAGCAGTTGTTTGATACCCTTCACAAACTCTACCGGGTTCTCCAGGTCATAAAACATGGCGATAGAAGTGATCACATCCAGGGTCTTGCTTCCCAGCACTTCTCCCAACTTATGGGAAGGGAAGATATCCTGTACCACGGTGGCATCCTCATCTTTGATCTCTTGTGCTATATCCGATGGGTCAATACCATACTTCATTACCCCTTTAGGGTAAAAATTAAGCAGTGTGCCGTCATTACAGCCAATATCCAACACGATGGCATCTTTCTTTTTTATGATCGGAACTACTGTATCAACAATTCCTTTAAGGTGATTACGCATGGTATTATTGGTCCCGGAACGATACCAATAAGCTGCATACAATATTTCGGGAGGAACGGAATGCTCCATTTGCAGTAAACCACAGGCGTTTTCGTCCTGTTCCGGATTACAACGTACCAGGGTACAAGGTATCTTACGGGTAGAAGGCATTTCTTTACCCGGTTTAATAAACGAGCCCTGCAAATATTGTGCGCCCAGGTCGATCACATTCTTTAATGATGAGGATCCGCAAACACGACAGGTTGTTCTTGTCTTAATATGCATAAAAACAATGAGTTATTAGCTATTTTTAACTTTTACAAGGTCTATAAGCTGGTTATTAATGGAATCAATACACCTATTCCGTTCCAGGTTCAGTACTGCCAGTTGCTTCACTACCTTATCCTTCTCTTCCATCGGCACTTTTTCAAACTCATATACTTTTTCCTGTTCATGCCAAAGCCGGCAATTCACATCGGCCAATTGATAAAAGACCTCTCCGATCTGGCCTACCACTTCCGCTATTTCATTGCCTTCTTTTTTAAAGACTTTGTTGGCAGCAAAGCTCAACCTGTTTACCGGGATCTGTCCTGAAATGGCCTGGGCAACATATTCATTAATTTCCTCCTGCAATAAAATACTCTGCCCTTTTAAGCTTTCCAACCTTTGGGGGTCTTCAGTATGATATTCCTTCAATTTCACGATGGTAAGTTTATCACACAACATGCCTAAAGTCTCTGCCATATCAAGATTTAATTGGGTGCGAAACTAAGAATAAATAGGATATAAATCCCACTCTAAAACGCTAAATAATAAAATCACAAAGTCCATTTTATGGCTCTCCAAGGTATTGGTTCTAAATGAATAATCAAAGCAGCGATCAGTAATTGACACAATTTTCTCTAAATTATGTAATGCGCAGGCTGCCCAGGGAACCCATGGGATGTTCAAAAGATAAATACCTTATTTTTACCGCTAAAGCACAGCAGGCAAAAACCAACGGAGCATCATCATGGGGCAGATACGCAAACAAGTTATTCAATCCTCCTTTCTATCTTATATCGGTTTCGTGGTTGGTGCCATCAATACCTATTTTTTTACCAGGCAAGGCATATTTACTCCAGAGCAATATGGACTTACCCAGGTGATTATCAGTCTGTCACAGATACTTGCCCCGCTTGCCTCCCTGGGCATGACCGCCTTTATCAATCGCTTTTTCCCCTACTATTTCGACCGCCTGGCGCCTCAAAAAAACGATATGCTCACCATTGCTATCTTTTTGAGCGGTATTGGAGCATTATTGGTTTTTGGCGGGTGCCTGCTGTTCGAACCATGGGTGATCAGAAAATTCCAGGCCAAATCTGCTTTGTTGGTAGAGTTTTACTACTGGGCATTGGTATTTTCCTTTTTTTATTTATGCTTCACCATACTGGAAAGCTATATGGGGGCTTTGAAGAAGACGGTGCTCCCCAATTTTATGAAGGAAACGGCCTATAGGGTTTGTGTTTTTGTGCTTATCATGCTGTATATGTTCCAGGTGATCCCTTTCAGCATTTTTGTAATTCTCTTTTGTTGTATTTACCTGCTGATCGTAATCATTATCGTTTCTTACCTGTTTCTCACCAAACAACTATATTTAGCCACCAGTATCAGCAGAGTTTCCAAACGGCTCAAAAAGAGTGTTTCTACCTATGTAGGGTATGTTTATTCGGGCTCGGTCATTATTAATATGGCCCGCCAGGTGGATACATTGGCCCTGGCAGGCGTAAGCCTCGCAACTACCGGTATCTACTCGCTGAATCAGTATGCTGCGGCTATACTACAGGTGCCTTTCCGGGGCTTACAGGCCATTGCCGGTCCACTGATCGCTGAACATTGGAAAAGTAAGAACCTTACAGAAATTAAACGCATTTATCAGCGTTCGTCCATTAACTTGTTATTGATCGGTAGTTTCCTTTTTTTCAATATCTGGCTAAATTATGATGATGGCTTAAAAGCGCTGCATATAGACGCCAGATTTGCTGCCGGCAAAACCGTTTTTCTCCTGTTGGGATTGTACAACCTGTTTGAGTTGGGCACAGGCACTAATTCGGTATTAATTGTAACCTCGCCTGCCTGGCGATTTGAGTTTTATGCTGGGATCATATTACTGGCACTTTCAATACCATTGAATATTTACATGGCCAGGTATGTAGGCATGGAGGGGGTGGCTTATGCTACAGCCGGAACCCTTTTTGTCTATAATATATGCCGGCTGGTTTTCATTAAATATCGCTTCAATCTAACACCGTTCACCATTAAGACCCTCTATGCCCTGCTGTTGGTAACCGGTAGCTACCTCTTAACCTGGTTCTTGTTACAAAACATACATGGGTTTACAGGTATCCTGCTAAGGTCTGCCATGTTTTCTGCCTTGTTCTTTGCCGGTATTTTCTATTTTCCGCTTACCCCCGACCTACCCCAGTTTATTGAGGTGGTAAATAAGCGACTGAACCGGAAAAAGCCATAACCACTTACACAGTTATGCCCTGAAACTGCACACTTAGGCCCCAAAACAACACACTTACGGGTTTGGACAGCAGCAGAGCGTTTTTTTTAGTATTTTGGCGGGAACAACCCTAACCCCTGTCAACTTCATGATTCGTCACCAGGTAACACTGCTGCTATGTCTCCTTTTTCAAGCTTTTACCTTTGGTCAGATTAACCTCAACCAGGGCCTTGTGGCTTATTATCCCTTCAATGGCAACGCCAACGATGCTTCCGGCAACGGGAATCATGGAGTCTTAAAAAATGGTACCGCTTTAACGGCCGACCGGTTTGGGTCTCCCAATAGCGCCTTTTCTTTCGATGGAATAGATGATTTCATCCAGGTGCCCAACTCTTCTACCCTCAACCAGTCACAGGCCATGACGGTGGTAGCGTATTTTTATCCCGAGCAAAATGGTACACAAACCATCGTGGGTAAGATTGATTACACAGCACCATCCGGCACCCAGTTTCAATTTGCCATGGACTATGCCCCCCAGCCGGGCATCTTATATGGAGTGAACCCCTCCAATAACGGGTGCATCGGTGCAGGCACCAATGGCGCCTATGTAAGTACCGGAGGAGGCAACGTGGCCCTTAACCAATGGTATTGTGCAGTGGCCACTTTTGACAATGGGGCCATGAAGTTTTATGTAAATGGCACCCTCATTCAAAGCACCAATAGTGGCTTCACAACCCTGAACGCTTGCGCCAATGCCACCATCCAGATCGGTTCCTGGTGGAGTGGAGACCCGCAGCGGTTTAAAGGTAAAATAGACGATGTACGTATCTATAGCCGGGCATTGAACCAACAGGAAGTAATGGCCTTATGCCCGCTCAGACCTGCCGCTGTAGTCGCCAGTTTTAGTACCCCGGATACCGTCTGTATCAACAACCCGGTCAATATTACCAATACAACAGTGGGAGCCAACAGCCATTTCTGGAATTTTTGTGTGGCAGATATAAGCCAGCCGCCTATAGGAACAAACATCGGTAATACCAGCAATATCCTTTCCCAGCCAGTATTCATGGATTATGTTTTTGTCAATAACAACTATTATGGCTTCGTGGTCAATCATCTTCCCGGAGGATTGGTACGGCTGGATTTTGGTAACAGCTTACTCAATACCCCTACGGCCGTCAACCTGGGCAACTTTAACGGACTTTTTCCTTCAACGGGCGGGGCCGAAGGTATCCGGGTAGTACAGAATAACGGGAAATGGTATGCAATTATCGTGGGAGGCTCCAGCGCCAACGCAACCCTGCCCCGGATATTTAAGATTGACTTCGGCGCCAATATCACCAATCCCGCACCCATAGCCACCGATTGGGGCAATCTTGGAAATATGGAGCAACCCATTGATCTTGATCTGTTCCAGGAAAACAATAACTGGTATGGTTTCACTGTCAATGCGATCAATAGCACTATTACCCGGTTCAACTTTACCAACAGCTTTGACAATACACCTACCGCCACCAACTTGGGCAATATTGGCGGGCTTAATTATCCAACAGGTATCTATACCATCAACGACAATGGCAATTACAAGGTATTTATCTCGAATGCAGGCAGTACGGCTTCCTTAACAAGATTGGATTTTGGATCGTCTTTGTTAAATGCGCCTATTGGTGTTAACCTGGGCAACCCTGGCAACATCATGGTGACACCCAGAGACCTTACCATTATGCGGTCGTGTGGACAAATTATAGGTTTCGTAGCCAATGGCCAGCCAGGTCTGGGCTATATTTCCAGTTTTAATTTCAACAATGACCTCTCCTCCATACCTACAGCCAGCAACCTGGGTAATATCGGCAACCTCAATTTCGCACATTCCATCTCCAGGCTATTCAGGGTAAAAGAAGACATTTATGGATTTGTGACCAATGTGAGCAACAATACCATAACCAGCTTGCGTTTTCCCGGATGCACCAATGCCAGCATTCCCAACTCAACAGCGCAGCATCCACCACCTATTGTATACAATACACCTGGCACTTATAATATTAACCTTACGGTAGATGATGGCTTGCCAACGCAGGCTACTTATTGCAAACAAGTAGTGGTATTGCCCGCCCCGGTTCAGTCCCCTACTCAATATCCTACGCTATGCACCGGTGGCAATATCAAAATAGGAAGCGGCGCCAAAAAAGTAACTTACCTGTGGAATACAGGCGCCACCACAGATTCAATTACCATTACCCAACCCGGTACTTATTGGGTAGAGATCAAAAGTTTTGATTGCAAAGTAACCGATACCTTCAAAGTAACGATAAGGCAGGTATCGGACTTTACGTTCAAACAGGACGTATGCAATCCATACGCCCTGCAATTTACCAACGCAAGTGTAGCTACAACTAACCCCTGGTGGGATATAGGCGATGGACCAATTATTACCGGGAGCCTGACCCCAGGCCATACCTATCCTGCATTGGGTGATTATAAAGTGCGGTTTAGTGTAACGGATGGGGCCTGTACTGACACTGTAACCAAGGTCATTTCCATTAATTTGATAAAAGAGGATATTATTCTCACACCCGATACAGTAATTTGCTACGGAACCACCAAACAACTAAGGGCTAAACCGGCATTAAGCTATTGCTGGTTTCCCACTACTTACCTGGATGATCCAACTGTTCAAAACCCTGTTACCAATACGCTACAGGATATTACGTATTATGTAAACACCAACATTACTGGTAATAACCTGATCATAAACAGCGATTTTTCTGCTGGCAATTCCGGGTTTGGTACAGATTACATCTATTCAGCAGGCAACAGTACTATAATTGGAGTATATGGCATCAACAGCGATCCTTCAGCATGGAATACCTGGGCAGCTAAATGCAATGATCACACCGGTTCAAACGGTAAGATGATGCTATTTGACGGCGCTGGTATTGCCGGACAAAAAGTTTGGTACACAACAATAGCAATTACTCCTAATACCAATTACGCTTTTTCCTGTTGGATACAATCTATTTTCTCGGGCAATCCTGCCAGGCTGCAATTCTTCATCAACGGTAAATTATTGGGTAATGTATTTAATGCCAGCAGTGTTACCTGCCAGTGGGAACAATTTTATGAAACCTGGAATTCAGGCAACAATACTACGGCCCACATTGCTATAGTAAATCAAAACACCAATGGTCTTGGCAATGACTTTGCACTCGATGACTTGTCCTTTGCACCTGTATTCATCAAACAAGATAGTGTGGTGATCAAAGTAGAAAAGCCCGTGGTTAGATCAGTGAGCGATACTACCATCTGCAAGGAAAAACCAGTATCCCTGTTCACAACAGGCGCTGCCACTTATACCTGGTCTCCGGCTATCGGATTATCGAACCCTGCCATTGCCAATCCCATTGCTACACCGGCAGCAAGTACCGAATATATTGTAACAGGCACTACCATTCATGGCTGCGTTGCGAAAGATACAGTAACTGTCAATACGTTTCCCAAACCTGACATCAGCAAAACTCCTGACACCCTCGTTTGCCGTAATGCGACTTTCCCGCTCTTTATTGCAGGTGGTGTGTCCTATGCATGGTCTCCGGCAGCACAATTGTCCAATGCAGCCAGCGACCATCCCATAGCCACCGTAGGAACAGAACCTATTACATTTAAAGTGGCCATTACAGACAATCATAATTGCATCAATCCCGACTCGGTCCAGATAGCTGTACGTCCTTACCCGGTTTTTACCGCCACCGGCAATCGGGCTATTTGTGATGGCAATAGCCAGGCTTTAAAGGCAGCCGGAGGTGATCTGTATCAATGGACACCTGCCAACCTGCTTAACGATGCCCAATCATCCAGCCCCCTGGCTACTCCGGTTGTCACTACTTTGTTCAGCGTGTATATCCGGGAATCTGTCTGCAGTTTTGATACGACCATCAACATGCGGATCGTTGTCAATCCCAACCCGGTGGTAATGGCAGATAAAGTCAATGATGTGAATTGTAATACACCCACAGCCCAATTAAAGGCTGCCGGAGCTTTACAATACAATTGGAGTCCGGTGGCAGGCCTCGATGACCCTCATAAGGCAAGCCCCATAGCCACTGTAGACACGACCACTTATTTTAAAGTCACTGGCGCCAACGAGTTTGGCTGTACCTCCAGCGCCTATATTCAGGTACAGGTGAGCAAAGATGGGATACCCCGGTTTATAGCTCCCAATGCATTTACACCCAATGGTGATGGCAACAACGATTGCTTTGGCATTAAGCGATGGGGCAATGCCAAAATAGAAGTATTCACTATTTACAATCGCTGGGGGCAACTGGTATTCCAAACCAATAACCCTTCCCAATGCTGGGATGGCACTTACAGGGGCAAGCCCCTGGATGCCGGGGCATATGTGTTTGTGATCAAGGCAAGCACCTTATGTGGAGAAATAAGCCGGAAAGGCATGGTGACGCTGATAAGGTAACAGCCTCCCCTTAGGTAATTCTACTGGCACTCTCCAGGGGAAACCAGAGAGTAACCCTTGTACCTGCAGGTATATTATTTATTGCAAGGTCTTCGATTTCGATCAATACAGGGGTTACGCTGCTTTTGTTGAGCATTTCGATCCGTTTAGCCGTAAGCGTCATACCCTTCGATTGGTACTCAATGGGTATCTCACTTTTATACTGCCCGGCTTTTTTGCGCCCTACCCCATTGTCTTCCACCTGGCATATCAGGTACTGTTGATCCAGGCTGAAGGATACCCTTATATGCCCTTCTTTGTCATTGCGGTACCGCACACCGTGCCGGATGCTGTTCTCCACGTAAGGTTGTAAGATCATGGGCGGTATAAACAAGTCGAATGTAGCAATGTCTGGCGCTGCCACTACACTATAGGAAAATTTGTCCTCGAATTTCGTTTTTTCCAGTTCAAGATAAGTAGCCAGGTAACTAATTTCTTCATAAATATTGATCCTGGTCTTAGAAGAAATATCCAACGTAAGCCTGATAAGCCGCGAAAACTCCGTGATGAATTTATTGGCTCCCAGCACATCCTTATCTATTACATACTGCTGCACCGAATTGAGGCTGTTAAAGATAAAATGAGGATTCATTTGTGCCTTTAGCGCCATCTGCTCCAGTTCCGCCATCCGGTTATTGATCTGCAGCTTCTCATCATTTTGCCGGCGCACTCTTTTGATGCGCGCATGCACAAAAAGCCATATCAATACCCAGGCAATGATTAAAGCAATTATTCTAACCCATGTTTTTTCCCATAATAGCTTCTCCACCCGGAAAGGGATACGGATCATATCACTTTCCACTCCATACTTGTTGGTAGCTTTTACCTGCAACTCATAATCACCTGAAGGCAGTGAAGGATAACTGAGAAAGGTTTCCCGGGTAGTTTGCCAGGCCTCATTCAGCCCCACCAACCGGTATCGGTAGATAATATCTCCGGCCGAGCGATATGAAATGCCCACATAGTCAAACCGGATGGCATTATCTCTGGGAGGCAAGGAAAATTCCACCGAATCCATGATCCTTTCCCTTCCTGCTACAAGAATGTCTGTAATATGCAGCTTACAAAATGAGTTCAGCGATATTTTATTGGCGTCGAAGGTCGTTAATCCGGCAGGCGTACCTACATACAATTGAGAGCCATCTACATAAACACTATTGACAATATCTGCCAATAAACCATCGGTGGTGGTATAAGTGGTAATTTCATAACCATTAGCTTGTCGCTGTAGCCGGTTCAGCCCTTTATCCGTTCCTACCCATATATCATCGCCGGATATGAAAAGCGTACGGCAAATATTGCTGGTCAGGCCATCCTTTTGCAACATATGGTGGGTAATTTGACCATCGCGGTAGCCGATAAGCCCATTGCCATTGGTAGCGACCCACAAGGTACCATCCGGTGAGGCGTTAATGGCGGCTATCCTGCTATTGAACAAGGGTATCCTGTCCCCTAAAAACAGTCCCTGCCTGGTGGCGTTTACCACAAACATTCCCATCAATGTCCCTACATAAATGGTGTCCTGCACCGCAAAACAGGCTGTTGAACGCCCGTGCCAAAGGACATTATTTAAACCTAAACTGTCATTAACGATGAAAATGCCATTGTTCGAACTTACTAATAAATTGCCTTTATAAACTGATATCGATTTTACACTGGTCAACTCTGAGTGCTTCATTCGCTTGCCTGTATGGCTTATTAAAAGAAGCCCCAGATCGGTCCCAAGAACCAAACCCTTGTTAAAGGATATAATTGATACAGGCCTTGCAAAAGCAGCCTTCCCATACAGGTAATTGTATTCCTTTTTTCCGGATCCGCTTTCAACCTTCCATAAAACGGATTCTTCAGTACCAACGTAGACATGTGCGCCTGCTTTATATACACTATATACACAAAGCGCATCCTTATTTAAATTAAAAGTATAGTTTACGAATTGAAATGATCCCACCCTGTAAATACCCAATCCCGAAGTCATAAACCAGTAATTGCCTTCTCTATCCAACAGTGCGGCATTTACAATTTTGCCTTGCAGGCAATGATTGATGACCTTCCCCTTTCTGAAATCAAAAATGGTAACCCCGTCAACAGCGTTGATTGTGCAAAGACTATCATTCAAGGGAGAAACATTTTTAATAAGGGTTGTTCTGGGGTAAGCAGTTCGCCGCTTATCGGCATCCGAGAGGAAAAAAATACTATCGTCGCTATTAAATATTTTCAGCTCCGGCGACATCCAGGAAAGATGAAAAAAAGCAGGCCTGTATGGAGTCGATTCCCTTTTAACGGCAAAGGTTTGCGGATCCAGGTTCAATATGGAAGCAATGCCCTTATCTATGTTGCTGATAATACCAAAGTTGCCATCATTACGCATACCAGTCTTTACTATTGACAAATTCTTGACTTGACCGTTGATGGCATTAACAATTTTACCCTGTGGCGTAATTACATAAGCAGAACTATTTTCGGTTATTAATATATTACCTGCGAGATCCTCAGCTATGTCGGTAATTTCAGAAGTTAAACGCAACCTTTTTAATAAGGAGTCATTCTGCTGGTTATATATCTTCCCTTTCCAATAATAACAAATGGAATTTCTGAATGGCCTCATCCATACCCGGTTCTTTGAATCCACAAACAACCGGAGAATTTCATTATCCGGCAAGCCATCTTGCGTCGTGAAGTTTTTGAAATGCGTGCCATCGAACCGGCTCACGCCAGTTTCAGTAGCAAACCACAGGAACCCATCCTTATCTTCCAGCCCATGGTATACCACAGAGCCAGCCAGCCCATCCTTTACATCATAACGGGCATAACTGTATTCCTGCGCGGAGACAGGAATTATAAAAACAAACAACAAAAAAGCAGTCAGTATCTCCCTAAGCCCCATGCCTGGTAAATTTATGGTCATAATAGGCCAAAGCGGGCCATCAATTCGTCCTTACGGCGGGTAGCCACTTCAATCAGGGCGCCATCTTCCATTTCAAGATATCCACCCCGGCCCCGGTGGTACTTTTTTACATGATTGAGGTTGACAATATGCGAATTGTGTATCCTGAAAAAGGTATCATCTGTAAGTAAAGGTTCATACTCCTTGATATTCTTTGATGACACGATCTTTTCCATGTCTTTAATAAAGAAAGTGGTATAACCGCCTTTCGATTCGCACCGGATGATATCGGTAATAGACACAAATACATATCCTTCTTTGGAAGGCAGGGCTATTTTCTGAAGTCCCTGCTGCGGCCTTTTCAGGTTGTACAGCAGGTTTTCTATACGGGCATTGGTATTGCGTGTTGCCACCTTTTCTGAAGCCTTGCCCACGGCTGCTATTAATTCGTCAATATTTACCGGCTTCAACAGGTAGTCCAGGGCACTGTATTTAATAGCTTTGAGGGAATAGTTATTAAAGGCCGTAATAAAGATGATCTCAAAGCTTACAGGTTTTAACTTATCCAACAGATCAAACCCGCTGCCATAGGGCATTTCGATATCCAGGAATACCAGGTCAGGTTCTGTATCCTGAATTAGCTTTACTCCTTCTTCGGCATTGTCTGCCTGCCCCTCTACCTCTACCTGGGGGCAAAATTCTTCCAGCATCAATTTCAGGATGCGGTTATTTTTGGGTTCATCGTCAATCAACAAAGCACGTATCATGGGTAAGCAGTTTTAGGTACTTCTACCGGCGATGTCCAGGGGGAACCGGAGGGTTACCCTCGTACCGGCAGGTATATTATTTGTTTCAAGGTCTTCAATGTCGATCAATGCAGGAGTTGCACTGTTTTTGTTGAGCATATCGATCCGTTTAGCCGTAAGTGTCATGCCCTTCGATTGGTATTCGATGGGTATCTCACTTTTATACTGGCCGGCTTTTTTTCGGCCCACACCATTGTCTTCCACCTGGCATACCAGGTACTGTTGATCCAGCCTGAAAGATACCCTTATATGCCCTTCTTTATCGTTGCGGTACCGTACGCCATGCCGGATGCTGTTCTCCACATAAGGTTGCAGGATCATAGGTGGTATAAACCAATCGAAAGGATCAATGTCCGGCGCTGCCACTACTGTATATGAAAATTTGTCCTCGAATTTCGTTTTTTCCAATTCAAGATAAGTAGCGAGGTAGCTAATTTCTTCATAAATATTGATCCTGGTCTTGGAAGAAATATCCAGCGTAAGCCTGATAAGCCGCGAAAACTCCGTGATGAATTTATTGGCGCCCAGCAGGTCCTTATCGATTACATACTGCTGCACCGAATTGAGGCTGTTAAAGATAAAATGCGGGTTCATTTGCGCCTTCAGGGCCATTTGCTCCAGTTCTGCCATCCGGTTACTGATCTGCATCTTCTCATCATTTTGCCTGCGTACTCTCTTGATGCGCGCATTCACAAAAATCCATATCAAAATCCAGGCTAATATGATAGCCATTATCCTGAACCATGTTTTTTCCCAGAATAGCTTTTCTACCTGGAAGGGAATAAGTATCCGCTCACTTTCCACCCCAAACTTATTGGTAGCCGTTAATTGCAGTTCATAATCCCCCGAAGGCAGGGACAAATAATTTAGAAAAGTTTCGCGGGTGGTGTCCCAGGCATCATTGAGTCCCACCAGCCGGTACCGGTACGTGATATCACCGGCCGATTTGTAGGATATACCCACAAAGTCAAACCGGATGGCATTGTTGGTGGGCGGCAGTGTAAACCCTGCCGTATCAGTAGCCCATGCCCGGCCCGAGGCCTGGATACCGGTCATACGCAGCTTACAGTAAGAATTCAGCGTTATTTTATTGGCATCGAAAGTCGTGAGGCCGGCAGCCGTGCCCACATATACCTGTGAATCTTCCACATGAACGGCATTAATAATATCCGACATCAGACCATTCCCACTGGCAAAGGTGGTAATATTGTAACGGCCCTTATGCCATTCGATCCTGTTGAGCCCTCTGTCAGTGCCTACCCACACATCATTATCGGCAATAAACACATTGCGGCATATATCACTGGTCAATCCATCCTTTTGGCGGATAGACCAACTCAGTTTTCCATCCTTGTAACCGATCAGGCCATCGCCATGGGTAGCTATCCATATAGTACCATCATGTCCACCCTCAATGTCCGAGATCCTGCTACGGAACAGTGGCTCTTTATCGCCCAGCCAGGTGTATTTTCCATTGCTATCCAAGGTGTACAAGCCGTTTAGCGTACCGTTGTAGTACGCCTTATTTTGCACATAGGAAGAGGTAGACCTTTCTCCTGTCCCCATCAGATTACTAAAAACCAAGTCGGCAGTTGCCCGCTCTGCCCCTGATTGTGTACTGACCAATAACCCATTCCCGTCAATATGCATAGACTTGACACTAATAGCAATGTTTCCCCCTCTATCAGGTCTGCTCAAGTCAACCACACCCTGAGTCGTTCCCAATAAAATGCGATGCGGAGAGAACCGGAGAATGGAGATTATTTTGGTATTTACAGCCCCCTTGACCCTATAGTGGTCCTGTATTTTCTGTGCTTTGGCATCAATAGTGAATAAGGACGATCTTTCTGAACCTACATACAACAGCGAGTCGATTTTATTCACACTGAATACAGCCAGGTGATCTTTGTTGTTTTCAGAAAAAGTGAAATTGATAAACTCAAATGAGCCAATACGGAAGATACCTGCCCCCGCAGTCAGGAACCAATAATTGCCTTCCTTGTCGCGGAAAACGGAATTCATATTTTTACCCTGCAGCACTTCCCTGACCACTTTACCTTCCGTTATACTATATAGAAGAGTGCCGTTACCAGTATTAAAAGCACAAAGACTATCATTGATCACCGATAGGTTATTAAAACCAGGTGGTACTGCTATCGTATGCAGTCCCATTTTACTGCTAATAAGTAAACTATCATCCTGCCGGTATATTTCTAAGGACGGCGTAAAATAGTTACACTGGTACATCATGGGTCTGAACGGGAAAACTTTCTTCCCAATGATGGAAGCACGGGCATCGACTTCTACAGTATAAAAAAGACTGCCCATAAACTGCTGTAGGAGTACTTTAAAATTTCCATTGGGCATTAAACCGGCATTACTGGCAAAAAAACCACTATTATCAATACTTCTTACGATAGATATTTCCTGGGTGGGACTAACAATAAAAAATGCCTTTACATCCTTTATTAATAGGTTGCCCCGGCTGTCTTCCACCATGTCCAGTATATGACCCGTAATGAGCAGCTTTTTTAGCAGGGAATCATTTTCCTGGGTATAGATCTTGCCTTTCCAATAATAACAGATTGTATTTCGAAAGGGCATCATCCAAACCCTTCCCCGGGAATCCAGGAATAATTTTACAATATCATTATCCGGCAGTCCATTGGCTTTGGTAAAATTGAAGAAATGCGTACCATCAAAACGGCTTACCCCCGTTTCCGTAGCAAACCACAGAAACCCATCCTGGTCTTCCAGCCCATCATACACCACAGAGCCGGCCAGGCCATCTCTTACTTCATAATGGGCATAACTGTATTCCTGTCCGGTAGCAGCAACAACAAATAAAACAAAAAAATATATTAGCAGCGATCTCTTGAACATCCCGGTATACCCGTTATTTATAACCGTAGTAAATATTGACGGGCTAAAATACGGATGTTATTTTACTATTGACAAACCTGGTTGGACCGGTTGTAATTCTTCTGTCAATTTTGCGAGAAACAATTGCAGCGCGGCCCGTTTAGATGGGTCGAGCTGATAATTGATAAAGTGTGTATAATAAGCATGCAGGTCAAATACGGGGTAAGGAGTGGTAGCCACTACGCTGGGTATCATGTTAACCCCTGCTTCATTGGCTTGGTTAAAAGCGGCTATAAATGATGCGGGTAATTTTTTGTTGCTTACCCAGGCGGCAAATACAAATGGCAAACCAGTCAGCTTTTTCCAGGCTTCTCCGAGATCATACACATACGCCGATTTGTTTCTTTGTTCCAGTGCCCGGTCGCCAATCACCACGCCGGCAGTAGTACCCTTGATATCTCCCCGGAAATCGGTTTTAGTATCCACCAGGCTGGGTTGTATCTTCCAGTGATCACGCAGTAATATTCTGGCCAGGGCTACGGAAGTGCGACTTTGGTAGTCCAGCAATACCGTTTCGATCTGATCGATGGGTACCTCACTAAATAAACATACAGAAGCCACCGGACCATCACAACCAATGCACCAATCTGTATTTATATAATGCTCTTTCAGGTGAGGGATCACGGCCACCGGCACCAACCCAATATCTATTTTCCCCTCCAGCAATTGCCGGGCAATATTGGCCGGATAATCAGCAATTAATTCAATATCATGGATCACGGCACTCTGCTTTAAACCATAAACCAGCGGTTTAGCATTGAGATAATTCACGATTCCAACCTTAATCTTCTCCAATTGATTTAATTTTACGGCGCAAAGGTAATAGAATATTGATATAACAACTGTTCATGGACTTACACGCACTTACAGCCATTTCACCAATTGACGGACGTTACCGTAACCAGGTACAGCACCTGGATGAGTATTTTTCTGAATTTGCCCTGATGAAATACCGAGTACTGGTAGAAGTAGAATACTTCCAGTTCCTGGCCGATAAAAAGTTCTTTTCCCTCACCGCTCCCATGCGGAAAGCCCTTCGTGAGATGGCAGAAAACTTCAGCCTGGATGATGCGCTGCTGATCAAAGAAACAGAAAAGGTAACCAACCACGATGTAAAAGCCGTGGAATACTTCATTAAAGAGAAATTAAAAGCTGTCAAGGCCGAGAAAGTAACAGAGTGGGTACATTTTGGACTTACTTCCCAGGACATCAACAATACAGCCATTCCGCTTTCCTGGAAACATGCAGTGGAATTCGAATACCTGCCTTCACTGCTCAACCTCAACCGCCAGCTGGAACTGCTGTCGGAAGAATGGAAGGACATCCCCATGCTGGCCCGTACCCACGGACAGCCTGCCAGCCCTACCCGGCTGGGCAAAGAGATCAGGGTATTTGTAGAGCGGCTGGAAAACCAGGTAGAACAGTTTATCTACATTCCCTTCACCGCCAAATTTGGTGGGGCTACCGGTAACTTTAATGCACACCAGGTAGCTTATCCTAAAAAAGACTGGGTAAAACTGGCCAACAGTTTTGTGGAAGGCGTACTGGGATTGCAGCGCCAGCAGTTTACCACCCAAATAGAACATTACGATTTTCTGGCGGCCCATTTCGACGCCATGAAGCGCATCAATACCATCCTGCTCGACTTTTGCCGCGATATATGGACCTATGTTTCCATGGATTACTTTAAGCAGCGTACCAAAAAGGGCGAGATTGGCTCTTCGGCTATGCCCCATAAGGTAAATCCCATTGATTTTGAAAATGCGGAAGGCAACCTGGGTATTGCCAATGCCTTGCTGGAACACCTGGCGGCTAAATTACCCGTGAGCCGGCTGCAGCGCGATCTTACCGACTCAACCGTTTTGCGCAATATCGGCGTTCCTTTTGCCCATATTATACTGGCCGTTAAATCCATCGAAAAGGGATTGGATAAACTGGTCCTGAATGATGAGCGTATTTACAATGACCTCGACAATAACTGGGCAGTGGTAGCAGAAGCGATCCAAACCGTTTTACGCCGGGAAAACTATCCTCAGCCTTACGAGGCTTTGAAAGAGCTCACCCGTGGCAAAAATGGCATCAACAAGCAGTCCATGCACCAGTTTATCGATGGACTTAAGATCTCTGCCACCCTCAAAAAGGAACTGAAGAAGATCAGTCCGCATAACTATATAGGGACCAATCCGGCATAAGATCTTCGAAACAGACCTGACAGACCTTGCCCCGATCCGCGGGGTTTCGTTTGCGACGCAGGCGAAACCTGTCGAAGGGTATTCTTGCCCCTTTAGGGGCAACCGCTTTGTAGAAATGAATATCAACAAATTCATTTGCCTTGTAGAGCTTGTCCCGCAACAGCGGGAGGCAATCCTCTGCATTCGTCACATCCGCACATTGATCTTCCACCACAGCATATTTCCTTTCTTGCTGTAGGCGGTAAAATTGTTTTTGTGCAGCACTTTGATGGAGGCAGCATTGTTTTCTGCTGTTTCGGCGAGGATGCAATGCACGTCGGGCCGCTTTTTACCCCAGCGCACCATACCACCCACTGCCTCACTCATAAATCCCTTTCCCTGGTGCGCCGGCATCGTGCCATAGCCAATTTCTATTTCACCACTACCCGTAGGCACTCCTTTAAAACCCAGCTCGGCTACAATCAGCCTGCTTGATTTTTCCACTACGATCCAGAAAGTATAAAAAAGGTAATTATCGCCCCCGGTATTGGCCATTTGAGGCAGGGTAAACCTGGTGACCATATCCTTCACCGCAGGCATTACGATCCGTCCGGCACAGGTTAACCCCGTTGCTGTTTCAAACAGGTCACCGGCCTGCAGGTACAGGCTCAACTGCTCCCTGGTAAGTGGAGATATCAATAGGCGGGATGTCTCTACCATCATAAGATGAAGATAATCTAAACCGCTTCCTTATGGATCTCACTGGTAAAGTGAAACTCAATATCCGGGTTGTTCTGGCGCTCCGTATTGAGGAACCACTCGCTTTGGGCGAGGTACACCAGGTGACCATCCTTATCGGTAGCGATATTATTACTTTTGAAGCGCGTGAAATCATCCAGCTTTTTGGGATCGGTACTGGTGATCCAGCAGGCTTTGTAATAAGGCTGCGCCCTGAATTCGCAGGAAGCGCCGTATTCCTGTAACAGGCGGTATTGGATCACCTCAAACTGGAGCTCTCCCACACAACCAATGATCTTCTTATTGCCGCCAAACTGGGTGAACAGCTGGGCTACACCCTCGTCCGTAAGCTGCATAAGCCCTTTTTCCAATTGCTTGGTTTTCATTGGGTCTTTATTCACTACCTCCTTAAAAATTTCAGGAGAAAAGGAAGGTATACCCGTATAGTAAAAGTTCTCTCCTTCAGTAAGGGTATCGCCAATTTTGAAGTTGCCGGTATCGAACAAACCCACCACATCGCCGGGGTAAGCCGCCTCGATCACGTCCTTATCCCTGGCCATGAAGGTATAGGGATTGCTGAAACGCACATCCTTGTCGAGCCTTACATGGTGGAAGTACTTATTACGTTCAAACTTGCCCGAGCAAACCCGCAGAAACGCGATCCGGTCGCGGTGCTTGGGATCGAGGTTGGCATGTATCTTAAAGATAAATCCCGAGAACTTGTCCTCATCCGGACACACTTCCCTTATTGAGGTAGCCCTGCAACGGGGAATGGGCGCCACCCGGATAAAGGTGTCGAGCATTTCTTTTACGCCAAAGTTGTTGATGGCGCTGCCAAAGAATACAGGGGCCACTTTGCCCGCCATATAATCTACTCCATTCAGTTCTCCGTGCACACCATCTACCAGCTCCACATCCTCACGCAGCAAGGCGGCATCTTTTTCGCCCAGGCGCTCATCCAGTACAGGATCGCCCAGGTCGGAAATACGGATGGAATCATCGTCCAGCGCCTTGGTATTGGCAGTAAACAAAAGCAGACTTTTATCGTGCAAATTATATACCCCCTTGAAATCTTTGCCACTGTTGATGGGCCAGGTCATGGGGTGCAGGTGTATGCTAAGCTCTTTCTCCACTTCTTCCAGCAGGTCAAACCGGTTCTTGCCATCGCGGTCCATCTTATTGATGAAAACGATAACGGGCGTATCCCTCATCCGGCATACTTCCATCAGCCGGCGGGTTTGTTCTTCTACACCGTTCACACTGTCGATCACCAGAATAACGCTGTCGACCGCCGTAAGGGTGCGGTAAGTATCTTCCGCAAAGTCTTTGTGACCAGGGGTATCGAGAAGGTTAATGAGAATATCCTTGTACTCAAAGCTCATTACCGAGGTGGCTACGGAGATACCACGCTGGCGTTCTATCTCCATAAAGTCACTCGTTGCGTGCTTCTTGATCTTATTGCTTTTTACAGCCCCGGCCGTCTGAATGGCGCCTCCGAATAAGAGGAATTTCTCAGTGAGGGTGGTCTTACCGGCATCGGGGTGAGATATGATGGCAAAGGTTCTTCGCTTCTGGATCTCGTTAATATATTTCATTCTGTACTTTAGATTGAACTAATTATAATTTAATAATCAGCTGCTTAGTGCGTTTATTTACAATTATCATTAAGGTTACAACACCTTGAAAATCCGGTGCAAAGGTATCAAATTGGCGGGAGATTTCCGGCAATGATCAGCAGGCTTTTCAACCCGGCCCTGGTTTTTATAATTCCTTCCCCATCTATCCAAACTACTTGTATTTCAACAGCCTATCGCGTATTTTCAATCCCGTAATTGCACTGATTTTTTAACTACTTTATTCATAATCCTTGTAATATCCTTGATAATGAGCCTGTTCTACCTATACCGACAGCACCCCGTAATTAGCCCGACTTGCACTGTACAGGCTAGCTCAGTGCAATTCATAGGCAATGTCAGTGCAATTACTACCGTTTAAATAGGCCTCCGGGCGGCACTGGCAGACCTTTGCCCGGACTGTAACTTTTTAACCCTTTCAGCAACCAATGATTAACCGACCGACAAATTGGATAACCCCCACATTCAGCCTTATGACCCTATTGCTACGCTTCCGGTACCTGACAGCCTTTTTATGGCTATTTTCCTTTCTCCCTGGCTGCTCCTATGCCCAAAACAAAATTGACCTCACAGATGCCCGCCAGGGCGTGTTTGGTGACGCCTGCGACCGGATTATCGACAGCTGGCCCAAAGAAGTATTGATGGGTGTAATGATCAATGAACAGGGAGAAGTGTTTTTTAGTATGACTGGCGGTCCCTGGTTTGACCAGCTGTTTACCAGCGCCCGGGACGGAATAGCGGTCGACCTGGTAACCAAAGACCAATATGATTGTACACATGCCCAGGTTCCTTCAGGGGAACTGCCGCGCGGACAATTTATGGCTCCCCTGTACCTCGACCAGCTGAAGAAAAACATGTTGGAAAGAAACGGGGATCAAATTTATATCCGCATCGGCTTACTCCCAATCCATTTAAAGAAGCGCATAAAAGAACTGGAGGGCAACCTGGCCATCCTCAAAAACGGCCAGATCTGCCATTACAAACACTTTACGGATATCGACCGAAGTCTGTGGCAGTTGCTGCCTATGGGACTATACACAGATACCCTGATCAGCACGGACAAAATATTGCAAACACAACAATTCTCAGCCACAGCCTGCGACCGGAAACTCGAATACAGCATTCCCTTTGAAAAAGGCAAAAGCAGTTTCCCGGCATCAGCCTTCCGGCATTTACCCGATTCGCTATTGGCCAGGGATTACTATGTAAAGAAAATAGACCTGCGCGTCTACTCTTCCGTGGAAGGTTCCGAAGACTTCAACGATGAGCTGGGATCTAAGCGAACCGAGGCCGTTCAGGCATTGCTGAAAAAATATGTGGCCCCCTATCCACTCAACAGCTATCCCATGTCCTGGGGAAACTGGGATGATTTTCTGAAAGACATTGAGCACACACCCTATGCCTCCTGGATGATGTTGTCAGATTCTGTGCTCGAAGCCAGGTTAAAGGACAAGAAGTATACAAAGCTGCTGGAGCCCATGCTCAAAAAACACCGGAAGGCTGTCATCACACTCTATCTCGATAAAAAGAGCAGGATGGACAGGGTAACAGGCGATTCCCTGGCGGCCAGGTTCAGGCAGGCAGTAGCAGAGAAAAAGATATTCAAGGCCTCCCTTTTACTGGAAGATGTTATTGCACGTGTGGCAGACGCCCGCCTGCCTGCAGCCTACCTCGACTCGCTGGAAATACCAAGGGAAAAGGACTTCAGCGCCCTATTGGCCGACAAGGCAACCTATCAATTCATATACGGTCAGTTATATGAATCGGAAGCATTGGAGGACTTTAAAGCGCTGCTGGAAATAGATTCCTCCAGCAGCCGGATACATTACAATGTATGTGCCCTTAGTTTGTCAATGTGGCAATACGATACCACCATTCTGGAGACAAACGCTTTCCTGCGTGAAATTCAGGGCCTGTATCGTCGGGGGGTCGACTCCTCGCTGGTCATGCGCATGCTGGTCAATTATCATGTCATCAATAGTGAGCACAGTATGCGCCGGACCGATTACGCTACCAAGGACCGTTCTGTAACTTTTGTTTCCGGCAATTATGCCACCCGGCATCTGTCCGAGGAGGATATGCTGTCTCTGGCCAAATACTTATGTTATTACTCCCAACGGCCACTGGCGCTGGCAATGGTGCAGGATCGCCTGCAGCGTGGCCCGGTAAAGGAAGACCTCTTATTTTATTATTTAAACATGCAGATCTTTGGATTGAACAACCAGGAATATACCACTGTCTTAAAAAAGGAAATTGCTACAGCTATCGGCATGAACCGGCAGCGGTTTTGCAAATTCTTTAATTCTAATAATAACGGAGGAGCCAGCTTTCAGTTACTCGCCGAGCCATCTATGAGATCCCTCTATTGCGAACAATGCAAAGCAGGCCAATAAATACCTGCCTTAGAATAAACTTACCGTCCAGGTGCGGGTGAACACCTCTTTGGCTGGCAGCTTGTTGATGCCTTCCTTGTCGGTTAACTGCTGGTTGCTCCCTACTCCATCGGCAATGCCACACCAGGGCTCCAGGCACACAAAATCGGCATCCTTCGCCGCCCAGATACCATAGAAGGGAAAACCCGGAAAGTCCATGGACAGGCCATGCGGGGTTTTATCAGACTTTAAGGATATACGGGACGACTTCAATCCCTTTAGCACAAGGGCGTCTTTTTGGAACAGGGCCTTGGTCAAAGGGAGGCGGTTGGTATCCTGCAACAAGGGAATGGGCGTGGCTTCAATAAGTCCGTCGGGCGAGATGGGCCAGCGCGGAGCTGCTTCTACCTGGTCGAATAACAGGTAGTAATCGTCATAACCAGTTCCATCGGTCAAGGGCACCTTGAAAGCCGGATGACCGCCCACGGAGAAATACAATTCTTCCTTACCGGAATTGGTCACTTCGTAAGTAACCGCCAGGGAGTCCTCCACAGCAGTGTACCGGACCCGGAATTCAAAAGCAAAGGGAAACCATTTCAGGCTTTCTTCATGACTCTTGATCAAAAAACTAATGGCATCGGTGGTATGACTTTCCACGGCAAACTGCTGATCGCGGGCAAAGCCATGGCGCGACAATGGATAAGATTGCCCCTTATATGAATATTCGTTATTCTTTAAAGTACCTACGATGGGGAATAATACCGGAGAATGCTTGCCCCAATAAGCCGGATCACCGCTCCACATATATTCCAATGCAAATTCTTTGTGCACAAGGCTGGTGAGCTCTGCGCCCTTGGGGTTGATCGTTGCTTTAATAAGGGGACTTTCAATGCTAAACATGCGGGATATTTTCAATTTTTGGATATGATCAGGACGCAAGATACGAACAAGCGGTCAGCCCCTGAGCGAGGGATCTGTAACATTTCTCCCCTTCCTGCTACCAATGAAATAATTTGCTGGGAGCGTTGGCAAGGAAATCTTAAATTTGATACATGCGTCGCATATTTGAAATATTAGGCAGTAGCCTTAACCTTACCTGGCAAGAGTTCAAATCCCATAAGATCCGCACTTTGCTTTCCTTAAGCGGCGTGGCTTTCGGCATCTTTTGTATCATTGCCGTATTGGCAGCAGTGAACAGCCTGGAATATGCTGTACAGAAAGACATCAAGGCCCTTGGCACCAATACCGTATATATCGATAAATGGGAATATGCCGATGGCGGCAACGACTACCCCTGGTGGAAATATGTAAAGCGCCCCGATCCTTCCTACGATGAGATGCTCATGTTGAAGAAAAAAGTGCCCGGCGCAGCCAATGTAGCTTTTAATATCAGTACGACGAATACACTGGAAGTTGGCGACAACAGTATTTCCGGGGTCAATTACTATGGTATTACCGACGAATTTTCCAATATACAGCCCATTGAAATACAAATGGGCCGCTACCTCCAGCAGTCTGATTTTGATTATGGCGCCAACGTATTTGTGATCGGTTACGAGGTGGCCATCAACCTTTTTGGCAATCCTGAAAAAGCGGTTGGTCAACTGGTGAAAATGAAAGAAGGCAAACGCGGACTGGTGGTTGGACTGATCAAAAAGCAGGGTAAAAGTATCGTGGGTGGCTGGGAATACGACAACAGCATCCTGATGCCGGTTGCCTTCATGCGGCAAATGGTGCGCGAAAGGTACAGCAGCCCCATCATTATGGTGCAGGGCAAGGAAACAACGCCCATGGCACAGTTAAAGGATGAGCTGGCCGGCGCCATGCGCTCCATCCGGAAGTTAAAACCCACCCAGGAGAACGACTTTTCATTGAACGATATTGACGCTTTCAGCAGTTTTGCCAGCGATATCTTCGGCAATATCAACAAAGGCGGTTGGGCCATTGCGGCGCTTTCGCTGGTAGTAGGTATGTTTGGCGTAGCCAATATCATGTTTGTAACCGTGCGGGAACGCACTTCACAAATTGGCCTCAAGAAAGCCATTGGTGCCAAAAGTTCTACCATCCTCACCGAATTCCTGCTCGAATCGGCCTTCCTCTGCATCATGGGAGGATTATTAGGCGTTTTCGGCGTATTCCTGCTCACACTGGTATCTTCCGCCGTAGGCTTTACCGTGTTCATTGCCCCCAGCATCCTGGCGCTGGCAATTGGCATTTGTATCATTGTAGGCGTGCTGGCAGGTATTATTCCTGCTTCCATTGCCGCACGGATGAACCCGGTGGAAGCCATCCGCAGTAAATAATTTAAGTTGTCACCCTGTCGAAGCCCACTTTAGGGTGGGTCGCCCTTTCTGGGCGGCTCACCCGGTCTAAAGAAGCCTGTCGAAGGCCTGTTTATCGGGACAATGCGCAAAGTTTTACCTTTGCCCCCTTTATGAGCATTTACATCTTAGCAATTGAGTCTTCCTGCGACGAAACCTCGGCCTCGGTTTGCCGGGATGGAGTCATTTTATCCAACGTCATCGCCGGCCAATCCGTACACGAACAGTACGGCGGCGTAGTACCGGAACTCGCTTCGCGCGCGCATATGCAGAACATCGTGCCCGTGGTGGACAAAGCGATCCGGGATGCCGGCTGCAGCATGGACGACCTGGATGCCATTGCTTTTACCCAGGCGCCCGGGCTCATCGGCGCGCTGCTGGTAGGCGCCCAGTTTGCCAAGTCCTTATCACTGGCCCTGGATATCCCGCTTATTGCGGTGCACCATATGCAGGCCCATGTGTTGGCCAATCTCATCCCTACGGTCACCAATGGTCAGCCTGATCCCAAACCTTCCTTCCCCTTCCTTTGCCTCACCGTAAGCGGAGGCCATACCCAGATCGTACTGTGCGAATCGCCCTTGTCGATGAAAGTGATCGGCGAAACGATGGACGATGCCGCCGGGGAAGCCTTTGATAAATCGGCCAAAATACTGGGGCTGCCCTACCCGGGCGGTCCGCTCATCGATAAATATGCCCGGGAAGGAAACCCAGCCAGGTTTGCTTTCCCCGAGCCCAGGATACCAGGACTGGACTTCAGTTTTAGTGGCCTCAAAACCGCCATTCTCTATTTCCTGCAGGAAAACACCGCTGCCGATCCGCAGTTTGTGGAGAAGAACCTGCCGGATATCTGCGCCTCCATCCAGCACCGCATTGTTACCATCCTGCTCAATAAACTCAAGAAGGCAGCTATCCAAACAGGCGTAAAAGACATCTGCATTGCCGGTGGCGTATCTGCCAACAGCGGATTGCGCAAGGCGCTTGTGGAATGGGGACAGCGGTTCCGCTGGAATACTTTTATACCCGCCTTCCAATATTGTACCGACAATGCGGCCATGGTTGCTACAACAGCTTATTATAAATACCAGGCAGGCGATTTTAGTGAACTGAAGGTAGAACCCACCGCCAGGGCGGAATGGTAAGGAAAAAGTAAAATTACTGATGGCTGGCATCACATAGCAATTTATCTTTATGCCATCATCGACACCCGCTAACAAGCCGCTGCCTATGGCCAACAACTACTTTCAGTTCAAACAATTTACGATTCACCAGGACCAATGCGCCATGAAAGTGTGTACAGATGCCTGTATATTGGGCGCCTGGTTTGCAGCTAAGGTTCCCGACTATTTCAACATACTGGATATCGGCAGCGGTACCGGTCTGCTGATGATGATGCTGGCACAGCAGTCCGAGGCCGAGATACACGGCATTGAAATAGACCTGGCAGCCTTTAAACAGCTCAAGGAAAATGTAGGGCAAAACAGCTGGAAAGAGCGGCTGCGCGTATTTCCGGGTGATGCACGCTCTTATTCATTTCCCCGGAAGTATAACTTTATCATCAGCAATCCCCCTTTCTTTGAAAATGACCTCGCCTCCGATTCAGACGAGGAACAAATAGCCAAACACAGCAAGCTGCTGAAGCTGGATGAACTGGTGCAAACCATCGATGATAACCTCGATAGTCAGGGAAGTTTTGGCGTGCTGCTCCCCTATCACCGCTGGGCTTATTTTCATGAACTGGCCACCCGCCAGGGCTTTCACCTCGTAGAGAACTTGTTTGTAAAACAAACGCCCAAACACAGCTCCTTCCGCTCCATCCTGCACTATAGCAGGCACAAAGAGAACTTCGCCCCCGAGTATGAACTTATTATCCAAAAAGAAGAAGGTGGTTATACCGACGATTTTGTAGAGCTGCTGAAGAGCTATTACCTGTACCTGTGAGAACTGGCCTTAATTTTCTTTCACCACTTTAATATCCCGGAAAAATGCATCCGTACCCCCATCCACCCAAAGACCGATAGCACCGCTGTTGGCCGCGCCCAGCTTCAGGTCGTTCACGAGCAGGACCGGCTGCGGGTTATCGTTCAGGTAAAGTTTCGCCTGGGCATTCTTTACCACGATCTTCATTTTGATCCATTCATTCAATCCCATGTCGGCATAGGACTCATATTTTCCCTCTGCTTCTTTCCGCAGCCTGTCGAACGGATAATCAGGGTAGGAAAAATATTGTGTGGAATGGTTTCTGCGGAGCTGATCCTCCGCCCTTCCGTTGGTGGGCCTGATGTAAATGGATTCAAATTGGCTGTTGTCCTTATTGATCCTGAATGCTACGCCGATAAAGCCCCTTGCATTAGCACCCGCGGTGGGCAGCAGCCGGCTCAACAGCATCACTTCAATGGTGCCATTGCTGAAATGATCGGTGTTGGTCAGTCGCACAAATGTGGGCATATCGGCGCCTTTGGAGGCTGTGTCCCTTGATACCCTTACCGCTTTCTTGCCATCAATGTTTGTGATCGACATATTTACCAGCACCGGTTCCAGACTATAGGTTTCGAAACGCGTGTCCTGGGCAAAGAGGATGCAGGAAGAGGACAATAACAATAGACCCATGATTGCACCTCGCAGCAGGGAAACGGTTGATGAAAACATAGTAAATGTTTTGAATGGTATAAGGATGATTTTTATTCGGTCCTGAGACTATTGATGGGATTGGCAATTGCGGTTCGTACCGTCTGGAAACCAATGACCAGCAATGCAATAATCAGCGACAGCAAACCTGCCAACGCAAATATCCACCAGCTGATATTGACCCGATAAGCAAAATCCTGCAGCCAGAGATGCATAATATACCAGGCAACAGGCGAAGCGATGATGATTGCCAGCAACACCAGTTTGATAAAATCCTTCGACAGCAGCAATACGATACCCGTTACGGAAGCGCCCAGCACCTTTCGTATGCCGATCTCCTTGGTACGCTGGGAAGAAGTGAGTAAAGATAAACCGGATAAACCCAAACAGGCAATCAATATGGCCAGCCCCGCAAACAGGCCAAACACCTTACCGAACAGGTAATCATTGTTGTATTGCCTGTTGAACTTTTCATCGAGGAAATAGTAATCAAAAATATTCCCGGGAAAATAGCTGGCATATAATTTCCGTACGTCTTCAATAATCGCGGTCAGGTGTTGTGGGTCCACTTTTACGGAGAACTGGCTGTACCGCCCCTGTAGCTGCAGGGTGGGCAACAGCAACACCGGCTCTATCCCGCTCTTCAACGATTTCTGGTGAAAATCAGCCACCACACCAATGATATCCCAGGTACGGTTGAACGCCGTTACCGATTTACCGACCGCTTCCTGTGGCGATTGAAAATGCAGTTGCTGCAAAGCGGTTTCATTGATGACAAGATGATGTACCTTGGCGAAGTCGTTATTATAATCCAGCGGAGAAAAATTCCTGCCTGCCAGCAGCTTTATCTTGTACAGGTCGATGAAGCGCTCATCCACACCCATGTTCGTCATGGTGGCCGGGTTATTCATAGCAATATCCGTGCGGTTCACATTGTTGATCTTTGCCAGTTCTTCTCCTGGTATCCGGCTTGAGATCGCAGCGCCTTTTACGTAGGCCAGTTGTTGTACAGCATTGACAAATTCATGCGCATTTCCCAGGAACCCGGTGCGCGGATTGCTCAGGACTGGTTTACGCAGGATCATCATCTGCTCCATATTATAGCCCAGCGATTGTCCGGTCATAAACCGGAGTTGCCTGTACACAACAATAGAACCAATGATCAGCAATAGGCTGATGGCGAATTGTGCTGTAACGATGCTTTTCCTGAGAAATACACCCGAAACAGATCGCGCAAACTTTCCTTTCAATACTTTCAGCGGCTTGTACGCAGAAAGGACAAATGCAGGATAAAAACCCGACAAGAAAATACCAGCAACAGAAAACAGCAAAAACAGGATGGTAATACCAGTATCTGCCGTTTGTTTTGAAAACAGTATGCCAATAGAAAGTTCGCGGTTCACCAATTGGTTAAACGCATGCTGTAGCAACCGGGCAAGACAAACCGCTATAATGATCGCAACGATGTTTACCACCAGCGCTTCGGTCAGGAACTGTTTGATCAGTTGCAGCCTCGACGCACCTGTCACTTTCCTGATACCCACTTCTTTTGCCCTTTCCAGTGACCTGGCAGTAGATAGATTGATATAGTTCATCCAGGCCAGCACCAGTATGAGCAATGCGATCACCAGCAGGCCCCATACGATACGGTAATTACCTGTTTTACCGATCTCAAATTCTAAGTCAGAATAGAGATAGGCTTTTTTTAAAGGTTGCAGATAAAAGACTTCTCTTATACCGGAGGCTGCAGCTTTGGGAAAGTATTTTGTGTTCAGTGCAGCAAATTTCTTTTCGACTATTGTAGGATCGGCGCCTTCCTTCAACTGAATGTATTGCCAGAAAGAAGGTCGTGTAAAATCATAATCGGCCTCCGCAAACTGGTTGTTGCCCTTCTTGCTGTAGAGTGACACATACGATATCAGGAGATCAAAGTGCAACTGTGATCTACCCGGCATGTCCTTGCAGATACCTGTTATTTTATAAGGAAGAGAATCCGTATCGAATACGACCAACTGCCCCAGCAATGATTGCGGCTCTTTCACGCCCATTTGTTCCCTTGCCATTTTTTCCGAAACAATGATACTATTGGGTTCCTCTAAAGCACTCCGTGGGTTACCTGCAAGCAAGGGGTAGGTAAACATGGAAAGGAAAGAGGCATCCACTAAAATAGCGCGCTGGTCAGCTATTTTTTTATCCGACCATGAAATGACTTCGACCCTGTAAGGTGTTACACGGCTGTAAGTCGCTACCTCAGGCATTTCCTGTTTCATGGCTTTGCCAATGCCGGAATACGTCATCGCGCTGTGCTGGGCCAGTGAGCCCTGCTGGTAACGGTCGTTCACCACCCTGTACAGGTTATCCAGGTTTGTATGGAAACGGTCAACCCCCAATTCCGCATTTGCATACTGGATGATCAGTATACAGGCGCATAACCCGATGGCAAGTCCCGCAACAGCAATGAATGAAAAGTATTTGTGTTTGAGCAGGTTTCTCCAGGCAGATTTGAGGTAGATACTAAACATAAGCTGATGAAGGTTGGTTTGTTAATGCCAAAACCAGTGCCATTTCGCTATATGCCTGATTTACAATTTAAAAAACTTTACCGGATAGCCCGATTGTCCATTTCCGTACAAAAAACTGTCCACTTACGGACACTAAAAAGGCTGCCAGCAGTAGCGGCCTCGTTCTAAATTATGTAAGATGATTGCTTAGGCCGCAACATGCCACCAGGCCTGCTCAGCTGGCTGCATATTCGCTCAGGTAATCAAAGTGAGCTGTTAACTTTCCCTTATCCAGCATAGTAGCGCGTTGTATGACCGGAGAGCCCTGGTTCCTGAGCAGGTCTTCCAGTATGTATTTGATCAGCTGTTCACCAAAATAGCGACTGGCATCGCGTGGCAGTTCATTGGGCAGGTTACCTACCGCCATTACATCAATGCTTCCCGGCAGGTAAGGCGCTGTTTTTTGAAGGGTAACACGATCCACGCCATATACAGGATTGTCAATGGTCTGGTCGCCCAGGTTAATGGGCACCGAGCCATGGGCATCATCCGTGATATCGGCAATCGTCTTTATACGGAAGTCAGGATGCAGGATATCTTTTTCTTCAAACAGACGCGGAATATTGTTGTCCCAGTAAATCCCATTCATCAACACATCTGTTTGATGGGCATAGGGTAAGAAGTTACCAATATACTCCCCGGGCTGTTCATGAAAATGTGTACGGCTGTAAGAACCAGTGGAACCGTGGCGGTACAGGTCGGCCCCTTTCAATTGCGTGTATACGGGATAGCTGTATTGCCGCTGCAGGTATTCATCGGGCTCTACCTCATGCACCCCCATCAGGTTCATGATCTCCAAAATGCCATGGGCTACCCTGCCGCTGCCGGTAACGGCTATCTTGATAGTGGGGATACGCAAGCCAAAATAAGTATGGATCAGTTCATGAAAGCTCTTTTGTTTGTGCACCCTTACCAGGTCATAAGCGCCTGCGCGATGACCCCAGGCCATCATACCATTGTGGGCGCCCACTACGCCGGCAAAAAAGCCAAACCCAATGATGCGCTGGCCATCTTCATGCTCCAGGCATTCGTAGTCGATGAGCGTGATCTGCTGCCGCATCATGGCATGGAACAGGGCCTGGTTATAAGGCTGTTTTTTGCGGGTATGGGAAAAGAAAAGATAGGTTTTGCCGGGAATAAGGTTGCCGGCGGGTACTTCCTTGATGCCGAAGAGGATATCGCAGTCGCTGATGTCTTCCTTTACTTCCACGCCTGCCAGTCCGTATTCTTTGTCTGTAAAACAGCGTTGGGGAGATGATTGTACTATGATCTGCACTTCAGCAGCGCTCTTATGGATCCATTTGCATTGTGCCGGTGTGAGGGCTACGCGGTTATCTGCCGGTATTTTTCCTTCGCGGATCAATCCTATCCTGATCATAGTTGTATCTTTGCCATGAGTTGCAAATGTAATGGATCGTACCTAAATCAAACAGACTCCCCATGTGGCAAAAAATATGGACCATCCTGCGTAAGATCTTACTGCCCAAAAAGAGTTGCTGCAAATAGCAGTCGTGCAGCTTCGGACCAAAATCTACTACCTGTTTTGCGCATATTCCAAAGGACTTACCCCCGTGAGTTTTTTGAATGCGCTGTAAAAAGCGCTCCGGGAAGAAAAGCCTGCATCATAGGCCAATGCTTCTATCGTAAAGTTTTGCAGGGTATCCGGCAGGGCCATCTGCTCCTGAATGCTTTTGATACGGTAACTATTGATGAAATCTACAAAGCTCAGCTGGTAGTTATTGTTGAGCAGGGACGACAATTTGTGGGCAGTGATACCTGCTGCACGCGCCAGCGATGCCAGGCTGATGTCTTTTGACCGGTACAACTGGCGTCGGATGAGCTGATCTTCCAGGTAGCGGCGCAGGCGCTCCGTTTCCTCATCTTTTTTCAGCGAGAGGGCGTGCTGCTTGCGGATCTTCGCCAACGTAGGGGCCTTCATATTGAGCAGCGAAGCGATATGTTCCACAGGCAGGCGGTCGATATAGCCGGGTTTGGTTTGGAGAAAATACTGGTATCTTTCTTTGGCATTGCCTACACGTATGATATGTGAGCGCTCCTGTGCGTCCTGGTAATATTGCTGCACCATCACCCGGAAGACATAGTTGAAGTCGAAGTATTTTTCAAAGAAGCCCAGTAATATCTTATTGGATATGGCGATCAGCGAAGTAGGCTCTACGGCAACAATCCCTTCTTTGGTAGGTCGCATACCATGCATGCCGGAAATAGAACTTACAAATTCATTCTCTACAGAAATATAGGTGGTGATCTTTTTGCCCTTGTGGGTAGAATGCGCCATCAGAGCGCCTTTAAGAATAAAATACATGTAGCGGCAGGTATCGCCTTCCTGGATCAGCATACTCCCCTTTTTCAGCTTCAGCGCCACCATATTGGCATAAATCTCATCGCGCAAGGCCTCGCTGATAGGGTAAACAGCTGCAAGGATGCGGATGACCTTATCAATGTCGGTACGGTTGGCTGGTGGATGATCCCCGGAATGTATCATAGAAATTCGGGCAACAATATAGCTATTTTCGGGCAGTGCTGCCCCTTGTCTGATGCAGGAGGTTGGAACTCAGACCACTATTTTTCAGGAAAAACACTGTAGCATTTGGCTGAAATACCGCAAAAGCGTAATATTGCACCCCCAAGCAAGAGCCCAGATGGCGGAACTGGTAGACGCGCTAGACTCAAAATCTTGTTATCGAAAGGTAGTGCAGGTTCGATTCCTGTTCTGGGCACTTTTTAAGTTCTTTAGTTTGAAACCCGCTCTGTGAGCGGGTTTTTTGGTTCGAGAAAGCTTTTAAACCGTGACGAAAAATACACGGGACATCAAAATGTCATATTTACAATTATAGGAATATCTTTGTTTACTTATATCTGGCTGCACAGTTGCCGCTATTGAAAGGACAACAGGACAAAACGGAAAAATACCCTGCAGCCATGAATAAATAATTCACTAACCATAAATTTAATTATATGTCGAAAAAAACAGCCGAGCCCAGGAAAAATAAGCCTACTAAAAAGAAAAGCTCAGCACAGAAGAAAGCGCATCCAAAGAAAAAAGGACGCTAAGAGCAAAACGCAGAGAGCCCGGTTAACAGCCGGGTTTCTTATATCTGGTAACTAATATATAGTAGTGACATCGCAAATGAGCATGCACCAAATGCAGTCCCAAAAGTCAGAATTGAAATTAATGTCAATATGTATCTGGTGTGCTGTTTCATAATTATGACTCCGTAAAAAGGTTAGGAAGCCAGGCACGATGGGTATTCGGGATTATTATTGCTGATCCTCTTTTCTTCTAAAGTCCGTGATGGTCTTTCCATCATAACGGTACACTCCGTACAAAGATCCAAACCAAATACTTCCATCATTCCAAATATTGACTCAAATATGGCAGGCAACGGACCGGGTGTTATAAGCCGTTTTTTATTTTCCATTTAAAAGTTGTTCTATCTCAAACGGTATTTTGTTATAAACAATATTATACGGATAGTCACCATTGCACAACACCACTATTCCAAAATCTTTTTCGGGGAATATCGTCAGGCTGGATGAATACCCAACATCCTGTCCAACATGGAAAAAATAATTTCCGTATTCTTTTGATTCCTTTTTCCACCACCCTAAACCAAGAAATACAACAGGAAGGTTATAATTATGAGTTGGTGTCCACATCCTGAGTAGGGTTTCACGTTTTATGACTCCTTTATAACTATTTGTACTGTCTTTGTAAATTTTCAGATTTTCAACAATCCATTTTGATAAATCGTATGTGCAAGAATTCAATGTACCACAAGGGGCCTGTTCTTTATTGTAGGGATATATTGCTGATACTGTCACATTATTAGTCTGCTCGATTTTAATATGGGGTACGCTGCGATGTCCAGTATTAATTTTATAATAATCAAAATTGCTGTTTACCATTCCTGAAGGCTTTAATATTCTTTCATAGGAGTAATCCTCAAAACTTTGATTTGCCTCCTTTTCAACTATATAACCAAGAATATCAAAGGCCAGGTTACTATAACTGATATCTGCTCCGGGAGAAAATTGTAAGCTATCAAATTCAGATTTTAATACAAAGTTTTTAAGAGCAAACCGATCGTTGTTGGGATGATCCCAATTGTAATTTGTAAAATATGGCAAACCTGATGTATGGTTCAACATCTGTTGAATAGTAATTTTCTTAAACCTTTCATCTTTCATTTTAAAATCGGGCAAGTAATCAGTCAGATGCTTATTTATATCCAATTTACCAACTTCAACCAATTGCATGATTGCTGTTGCGGTAAAAAGCTTTGAAATTGAGGCTACGTGAAAATTCGTCAGACTGTCAACGGGTTTATTTGCATTTATTTCCGCAGTTCCATATCCTTTTATATAATAAATTTTATCGCTTTTTACTATACCTATTGAAATCCCAACGATGTCATTTGTTGTCATGTACATAGTAACGATAGAATCAATTTTATTCAGCAGGACAGAATCCCTATTCTGACCCAGAGAGTTTAAAACACACAAGAGTAATATAATAGACACTAATGTTTTCATAAGACTTATCTACGTTGTTGAATTGGTTTAGGTCGGTTATGATGGGAATTGCTACGAATGTTGTCTTTTTTAAATAGCTTGTAGCGCCTGTATTTACCCTAAAATACGCCACTTATAACGATAGACAATATTTTCAACATATTCTTTTCTATCTGCTTAAAGGATTCGTTTTTTCGGACACTATCCGTTTTAAAATCTGCCAATGAATAGAGTTTGGATTGCTCTTTGCGATCCTTTTCAATAAACCAAATCTGATCCCTGCGAAACATTTCATCGCTTAATATATTGGTATCATGTGTATTAAGGATCAATTGCGCATTGCGGGGGTTGTGTTTTTACCTATTGACCAAGCTGACAATAGGCTATATCATCGTTCCATCGGAATACCGTAAAAAACAGGCAAAAAGGTAAAGAACATACAAAAGGGTAATTTTCATTCTATTTCAGGCAAGTTAAACAGGATAGCATTGCAGTTTAATCGGAACTGATTATCTTTTAACACCTATTCGATCCAATAACAATAAATATGCTGTTATGAAATGGATCACAAGAGAAAAGCCAAAGATCGACCGCATTGCCTGCCCGTGGTTGATTAGCCGGTTCATCGATCCGGATGCTGAGTTTATTTATGTACACAAAGACAAGGTTTTTGAAAAAGGGCTACAAATAGACGCAATACCTTATGATATTCCTGGCGCCGAATACAGTCACTATGGTGATGAATGCACCTTTGATTATATCATTAAGAAACATGGCCTGGAAGATCCCGCTATACACCATGTCGCACTCATTGTCCGGGGAGCGGACACCGACAACTTTACCCTGGCCCCACAATGTGCCGGATTATGGGCAATTTCAGCAGGATTATCGTTCAATTATAAAGATGATCATGAAATGCTGGCCATCGGGTTGAAAATGTACGATGCACTGTATAGTTGGGCTAAATACCGACAGGAAGAGAAGCATATCTGGCAACCCTGAATCCGGTTTTGATCGTAAATCACAAGTACGGCTTTACTCTTTAGAATTAATTTAGATTTCTACTTTATGTTATAGCCCAATTAGTCAAAAAAATCACCGAAATGAAATGGAATAGTCTTGTATCAGCCAGTTTAATACTTCTTATTGCAGCTTGTAACCAGCCACTTGAAAAAAATGAACAAACCGCCTCCAATGAATTGCAAAAAGATACGATCGCGTGTGCACCGGGTAGCAGTAAGGTAGATACAGCTATCATCCAGCAGGTGACCGGAATGAAAGGTGTTTTTAAGAACGGAGAATTTAAAATAACAGTTCCACAGCATGACCTGAAAGTGGAAGTAGATGGTTTTAAGATCATCCCGGCTATGGGCCTCGGAAGCTGGACCTGCTTCACTCCTTGTGCAGACAGTGTGATGGCGATGGGTGATATCGTCCTGACTGAAACTGATCTCGCACCAGTCCAACAAGAAGTGATCCGGCAGGGATTTTCGATCACAGCTATTCACAACCACTTTGTGCGAAACCATCCCAATATTGTGTACATGCACATCGATGGTAACGGCAAGGTGGATAAAGTAGCTGCCAGTGTAAAAGCCATCTTTGATAAAGTGAAAGCAGTGCGCGGGCATGATCCCAAAGACAGTAAGGCGGACAGTGTAACCAATACCATCAATATTGCTTTGCTCGATTCAATTATCGGATACAAAGGAGAATGGAGCAAAGGTGTATACAAGTATACCCTTGGCAGGCCCGATGTTCCATTGCAGGAGCATGGTATACCGGTGAGCAGTTTTGCCGGTTTTAATACCTGGGCTGCCTGGCAGGGAACACCCGGGAGAGCCGCTGTAGCCGGCGATTTCGCCATGTTGGAAGAGGAAGTAAAACCGGTTATCGCAACGTTGATAGGAAATGGCATTGAAGTAGTGGCTGTACATAATCATATGGTCCACGAAAAACCCAGGATATTCTTCTTACACTACTGGGGCACAGGTCCGGCAGAGAAACTGGCAAAAGCATTGAGGTCAGCACTGGACCAGACCGGCAAAGGAAAAGCGCACTCATAATCTAAGCTATATGGCAGATCACACGGCAGCGCCCTATTCACTAAGGAGAGCCTCTTAATGTATTTTCTGAAATCAGGGGCTATCGGGTTCGGTGGCCCTGTGGCCCCCGTTCATCATGGTGGAAAGAATTACATTTTTTATGAGTTATTTTTGCGGCACCACCCATTTTCCCCATGAACTTTATAAAACATGCCAAAACAACTGCAGGTAATAGATAAAACGGAATCCGCTGAAACAATAAAGATCTTACCTTTTAGGAAGGAGATTAAGAAAACAGCCGCTCACAAACACAACAATTATTTTGAGATCATTTACCTGTCAGCAGGCAATGGTTACCATTCTATAGATTCCCGTAAATATCCTGTTATACCCCCAATCATCTTCTTTATCAGGAAAGAACAGGTACACAATTTTGAACTGGAAGGAGAACCGGAAGGCTTCGTGGCAATTATTAAAAAGGCATTTATTGATAAAAGCTTTGATAATGAATTAAAACTATTGTTAACCAAACTTAGCAGCCACAATTGCCTGAGCATAGCAGACAATAACACCATTCATCATGTATTTGAATTGCTATGTAAAGAAAATAAAATTCAAAATGAAAGCACCTTTCATATCATTGAAGGATTGCTGAAAGCCTTGTTGGCTAAAGTCCTTGAAGTAGCAAAACCATTTATAAATCCTGTAGAAATAAGATCCGACTTATATCAATCCTTTCTTGAACTTTTGAACGAAGGGCAGGTCGTTAAAAATTCTGTACAATATTATGCAGAACAATTGAATACTACTCCCCAAAATTTAAGCGCCGTTTGCCGCAAAGCCGTCAACCAATCTGCGGCAGAAGTACTGTCTGAATCCATTATCGGTGAGGCCAGGCGGTTATTGCATTACACGAATAGCACCGTTTCAGAAATAGCTTTTACCCTCGATTTTACAGATGCTTCCCATTTTGTAAAATATTTTAAAAGAGTTACAGGCCAAACACCTCAAGCTTACCGAAAAGACAGCGACTAATACCATAGTTTTTTCAAAGCTACCATACAGCAGCTTTCAGCGGCATTACCTTTGCAGGGTAAACAGGATAACGTAACAAAAGCAGTCCAATGAAACCTGTTATCTTAATTCTATTCCTTGCAATAGCATTCACTGGTATTGCACAAAATTCAAGCAATATGAACAGCAAAAAACCAGCTAAAGAAAACCAGGCTGTTAATTTCCGGTACATTGTCAAAGATGTAGATATGGCTGTTACTTTTTATACGGAAATGCTTGGCTTTCACGCCGATCAACATGTGAAATCGGCCTTTGCAAACCTTTCCCTCGGCAACTTTCACCTGTTCATTAACCAGCCGGGTGCCGGAGGGGCTGGCCAGGCCATGCCCGATGGTACAATGCCGGCGCCAGGCGGCTGGAACCGGATTCAACTTATGGTCGACAACCTCGAAAACAGGGTAAAGGAGTTGAAAAGCAAAGGCGCCATCTTTCGCAACGAAATGATAGTGGGTGTCGGAGGTAAACAGGCGCTTCTTCAAGACCCTTCCGGTAACCTCATTGAGTTGTTCCAACCACCTCAGAAGCAGTGATGGCATAAGTACATTTTATTTGGCTTAAACATCCTTATTTTCATATATCCCACGCGCGTACCGAGAATTTTTCAAATATACCATACTTAGGTCCTGCATAATCTCATATTTGCAACCAGTTACTTATTCCTGGTGACCGATACACATTACCATTGCTTGTCGTATACACTTATCCAACTTCTTTAGTATATGTTTGAAAAATTGCTTTCAACCGACGAAGCAAAAACTACTATTTTAATTCGCCTCATGGTGGGGGCAGTCTTTCTTTCGGAAGGAATACAAAAATTCTTATTTGCCGATAAACTGGGAGCTGGCCGCTTTGCAAAAATTGGTCTGCCCAATCCTGATTTCCTGGGCCCTTTTGTAGGAACTTTTGAGGTCATATGCGGCGCACTGGTTTTGGCAGGCTTACTCACCAGACTTGCAGCCATACCACTCCTCATCATCATGTTCGTAGCAATTATGGCGACCAAAACAAAATTATTGGCCGATAACGGGTTTTGGTCTATGTTGCACGATAGCCGTACAGATTGGGCCATGTTCCTCGGGTGCATTTTCTTACTCATCACTGGCGGGGGAAGATGGTCACTGGATAAAAAAATAGCGCATCCAAAATTATAATCAGCAATGTCAGCTTACAGCAGCAGCACCCATCGTTTCCCACTGGCAATTTTTCACCTTGCATCGATTTTTTTCTTAACAGGTCTTCAAACAATCTCAGCCCAGCCTATTAGGTTATCTATAAAAGAAACCTTACAAAAAGTACAAAATAACCTGCCCCAGCTTGAAGCATACAGGCAGCAAATGGCCGCCTCAAAAGAAAACATACCCTTAGCCAAAAACAGCCTGGTGCCTGACCTTACAGCGGGTTACCAGGTCAACATGGCCACCTTCAATAATATCACCGGCATGAGCTATCCCGGTTTCCTTTTGCCCATCAGCGGCCCTCCTTCCATCAGTAATGAGTTGAACTTTATTCCCGGCACTGCACTCGGAGCACTCATTAAGTGGAATCCCTTCACCTTTGGTCAGCGCCATGCTGCCATAGAAAAAGCGAGCGCGCAGTATAAACAGGCTAATGCTGCCTACAACGAACAGTTGTTTCAATACCAGTACAGCGCTCTTAATCTTTACCTGGAAGCCCGGTACCTCAAACAGGTTACCAGCATTTCACAGGCCGTCATTGAAAGGAACCGGATAGATTTGGAACAATCGCTGGTATTGGCTAAAAATGGGTTAAAGCCAGGTATTGATACCGCTCAGTTCCAATCCGTGATAACACAGGCAGAAATAGACTACCTGCAAACAGAAAGAACTTACCTGCAAAAACTAACAGAACTAACCAGGTTAACAGGTATAATGACAGCCGCCGACAGCATTGTGTTAACGGATACCGTTTTTAGAACCCTGGTACTGCCTGCTGATAGTTCCACTATCGAAAACCATCCCTTGTATCAATCGATCGAAGCGCAAAGAAGCACCACAGCAGCAGGTTTGAAGGAAATACAAAGATCATGGGCCCCTCAGTTGGATATATGGGGCAATGTGTATGCCCGTGGTTCGGGAATAAATGCCAGCGGCGAAGTGAACAAGGCCGATGGTTTTGGGTTGTCAAGGACCAATGCCGGTATCGGGCTGCAACTGAGTATGCCGGTATTACAATATAGTAAGATCAATAGCAGGAAAAGGCAATACCAATACCTGCTCAAAGCCGACGAGGCCAGATTGGCACAGGCCCGGCTGGATATTTCCAAACAAATAGAGGCCGCTGAATGGCAATACCGGCAGGATGCTAAAATAGTCGCTAAAACACCTGTACAGTTGAAAGTAGCTACTGATGTATATGAGGGGTTAAAACTGAGCTATGAAGCTGGCCTCATTGATTATACCAGACTTTACCAATCCCAGTATGAATTAACGAAAGCAGCACTGAACCAGGCCAACGCTCAGTTACAATTGTCACGTTCATTATTGGCCATTGCTATAGCAAAAGGAAACCTGGATATTTTTTTAGATCAATTCAACTGATTGTATGAAGCTAATTGTAGCAGCATTAAGACATCCTATTACTATCCTGGTCTCAGTCATCGCCATCCTGTTTTTTTCGTGGTTGGGCATCCGCAATACCAAAATTGATATTTTTCCGAAACTCGGCCTTCCTACTGTCTATGTAGCGCAGCCCTATGGTGGTTTGTCGCCTGAACAAATGGAAGGTTTTATCACTTCCTATTACGAATACCATTTCCTGTACATCACCGGAGTAAAATATGTAGATTCAAAATCAATACAGGGTGCTGCACTCATTAAAATAGAGTTCAATGAAGGCACA
This sequence comes from uncultured Paraflavitalea sp., assembly GCA_966211765.1. Lineage (GTDB taxonomy): Bacteria > Bacteroidota > Bacteroidia > Chitinophagales > Chitinophagaceae > Paraflavitalea. Next base: position 28,250 of record CBIHOV010000029.1, on the reverse strand, counting down.
GATATGAGCCAGGCTATGGCAGAAGTGGTGGGTTATGTAAACAGGTCAAGGGCATTCATGCCTCCCGGCACGGTGCCTCCTTTCATTACCCGCTTTGATGCAGGTAGCGTACCGGTTGGTCAATTGGTATTCAGCAGCGACAGCCGTTCTTTGGGGGAGATCTCCGACCTTGCTTTGTTCAGGGTGCGACCTATGTTCTCCACCTTGCCCGGAGTATCGGCACCGCCACCTTTTGGCGGCAACCAGAAAACGGTGTTGATCACAGTAGATCCCGACAAAATAAGGAATTACCGCCTTACCCCTGATCAGGTGGTCCAATCATTGGTTAAAACCAATACCATTACCCCGGCTGGTAATGTACGGATAGGCGACAGTACCTATATCACCCCACAAAATGGTGTGATAGAAAGCCTGCAGGAGCTGCAAAATACGCCTTTGCAAATGGGTAGCGGCCCCGCTGTATATGTAAAAGATATTGCAACGGTGGCGTTGGGCTCCGATGTAACGACCAGTTATGCCCTTATTAATGGTAAACGTTCCGTCTATATACCTGTCACCAAACGGGCAGACGCATCTACCTGGGATGTGGTGCAGCGGGTGAAAGCTGCTTTGCCCGATATGCAGGCAGCTATCCCGGAGGATATAAAAGTTTCGTATGAGTTTGACCAATCGGGTTATGTGATCAATGCACTGAAGAGTTTATTATATGAAGGTGGCCTTGGCGCCATTTTAACAGGATTAATGGTACTCTTATTCCTGGGCGACAAAAGAGGAGCATTCATTGTTGTACTCACCATTCCGCTGGCCTTGCTCACCTCTGCGACCCTCTTATACCTTGCCGGCCAAACCATTAATATAATGACACTCGGTGGTCTGGCTTTATCCGTAGGTATTTTGGTAGATGAAGCAACGGTAACCATTGAAAACATTCACCGTCATATGGAAATGGGCAAAAGTAAAGCCAGGGCTATTGCCGATGCCACCAAAGAAATAGCGCTTCCCAAACTGCTGATCTTATTAAGCATCCTTGCTGTATTTGTGCCGTCGCTTTTTATGAACGGAGTACCCAAAGCCATGTTCCTGCCTTTATCCCTGGCTGTTGGGTTTGCCATGATTGCCTCATTCCTGCTGTCGCAAACTTTTGTTCCCGTACTCAGTAATTGGTTCATGAAGCATCACTTAAGCACTAAAGAGAAAACCCCACAAAATAGTCTGTTCAACCGCTTTAAGAAGAGGTATGCGACCTATGGCAATCGTTTACAAAATCGCGGCGGTTTACTGACAACCGTTTTTATTGCGGCGTCCATTGGGCTGGCCATCTTATTATTTTCATTAATTGGAACGGAGTTATTCCCAAAAACAGATACCGGACAAACCCAGGTAAGATTGCGGCTGCCGGTAGGTACACGGATGGAACGTACCGAAGATGCTACCCGCAAATTATTGGGACTGGTAAATAATATTGCAGGAAAGGACAACGTGATGATCACCTCTGCTTTTGTAGGAACACAGCCTTCAAGTTTTCCGGTAAACTATATTCACTTATGGACCGGCGGACCGCACGAATCGGTGACAAAGATCAAGCTCAAACAGGGAGCTATTGCGATTGATGATTTTAGGGAACAACTAAGGTCAGCCATTACAAAAGAGATACCCAATGCAAAGATCTCCTTTGAACCGGGTGATCTGGCGGAGCAGGTATTAAACCTTGGCTCCTCCAATCCCATAGAAATTGCTGTAGTGAATAAGAACCTTGAAGAAGGAAAGAAAACAGCCACCCAATTATACGATCAACTCTCCCAAATACACACGCTAAAGGATATCCAGATTGCTACACCCCTAAATTATCCGGCCATTAAAATTGATGTTGACAGGGTGAAGGCAGGGCAATTAAATATATCAACAGACCAGGTAGTCCGTTCCACCGTAGCAGCCACCTCTTCCAGCCGGTTTACATCGCCCGCTTACTGGCTCGACAAAGCAACTGGTACCGCCTATATAATACAAGTCCAATACCCGGAATACCGGATGAATAATACCACACAACTGGAAATGATCCCGGTTTCATCCGACAAAGAAAATGTACACCTGCTGAGTGAAGTGGCTTCCTGGAAACGCATCAGCGTGCCCGGCGAATATGACCGGTTAAACCAGCAACGTTATATTACCCTCACCGCCAATGTACAGGGTGAAGATCTCGGGAATGCCTTTAAAAAAGTAAAGCATTTAATTAGTAACACAACCCTTCCAAAAGGATCAAAAGTACTATTGCGTGGACAACCGGAATTATTGAAAGAAACGTTAAGCAGCCTGCAGTTTGGCTTACTGGTTGCCATTGTGGTGATCTTTTTATTGATGACTGTTTTCTTTCAGTCTTTCCGGACAGCCTTCATTATACTGTCTGTTATTCCGGCGGTAATTGCCGGTTCATTACTTTTCCTGTTTCTCACCGGCAAAACCATGAATATTCAATCTTACATGGGTAGCATCATGGCCATCGGCGTGGCCATAGCCAACGCTGTATTGTTTATCACCTCGGCCGAGATCCGCCGCAAGGAAGGCGATGATCGCACCGCTTACCTGGTCGCTGCTGAAAGCAGGCTGCGCCCCATCCTGATGACCAGCCTGGCTATGATCGCAGGCATGTTACCGATGGCTTTCGGATTGGGTGAAGGGGGAAGTCAGACTGCACCGCTCGGGATCGCTGTAATTGGCGGCCTGGTGTTTTCTACTTTTAGTGTCCTGTTTTTTCTCCCGCAGGTTTATCATTTCACAACCGGCAAGAGAAAATATGCGTCGGCCTCCCTTGATCCGGACGATGTGAATAGCAAAAACTTTAATGAACAATGAAACGCAATTCAGAACTTATGAGATATGTAGTTGCATCCATGATAATCCTGTTGACCGGCTGCACAGGCGATGCCCCGAAACAAACAGCTACAATGGCAGATAATGCGCTCGATACAGTACCTGTATTTCTATTGCACGATACCAGCGTGATCAGGAATATAGAGTTGACCGCAGAATTATTACCGTATGAAAAGGCGGAGCTCTTTGCAAGAGTGCAAGGGTATGTGAGGGAAATGAAAGTTGACATGGGCGACAAAGTACACCGCGGCCAGACACTGGCCATTATTGAAGCGCCGGAATTGCAAACGAAACAGGCAGAGTTCCAGGCTTCCCTGCAAGCCGCCAAAGCAAAATATAGGAGCAGCGCAGATGTTTTTCAACGTCTGTACAAAGCCTCACAAGCGAAAACACCGGGTATTGTAGCGCCGGTTGATTTAGAACGAAGCCGCAACCAGTACCTGGCAGACAGTGCATCCTATGAAGCCTCCCGTCAACTGGCCCGATCCTATCAGGAAGTGGCCGGCTATCTTGTATTGCAGGCGCCCTTTGATGGAGTGATTACTGCACGCAATGCCGACCGGGGAACACTGGTGGGCAACAACCAGGCCATACTGACCGTCCAGCATAATAACAGGCTTCGGCTTAGGATAGCAGTACCGGAATTATATGTTGCAACCGGCACCGTTAATAAAGTGTCCACCTTCCGCGTAGACGCTTTTCCAGAAAAACTGTTCCAGGCAACCTTAACGAGAAAAAGCGAAAGTATAGATCCCCAAACCCGTACTGAATTATGGGAGTACTTATATGACAATAAAAACAATGAGCTAAAGGCCGGTTCTTTTGCGTATGTCAAATTGGGGCTGCAACGTACCGGCAATTCATTTGTCGTGCCCCCTACGGCCATCGTTACTAACCAGGAACGGAGGTTTGTAATACGAGTTAAAAATAATAAAGCCGAATGGGTAGATGTGAGACAAGGCATGTCCACCGATAAAGGCATTGAGGTATTCGGTAACCTCAACAATAGCGATACCTTGTTAATAAGGGCCACCGATGAGAGAAAGCCGGGTAGTGTTGCCTGGTGGAAAATTGCCCGATAATACTGCTATGCCTGGCGATTCCGCCGGAAGCGGACCAGCGCCAGCACACCAAGGACCGTGCCTATCAGCCCCAACACCAGGGCCACGATGGCCCCCAGTCGCCCCGAGCCGGTGCCGATAGCCCCCGTGGCGCGGGCCAGGTGCAGTCCACTGAGCACCATGCTTATCAGACCAATGACCAGCGCCACGGCGGCCATGACCTGACCAGACCTGATACGATTGGCAGAACGGGCAAGAACCAGCCAACCGATGACCACACTGATCAGCCCCAGGATCGCAGGCAAGAGCGCAGCAGCCCGCCCAGGCGTGATGCCGCTAACCTGCAGGAGTACATTGAATTGAAGCAAATGCTGCATATGGATAGTATTGAATGTTAGACAAAGCTAATGGCCAGTATCCTGGCTTTTCCGGCAAATAGACAACAGGGGTAAATCTTGCGATAATGTCAGCATATCTGACGGTTTCCTGTGGAGGGTTAGGGCATGTCTTTCAATATGCCCGTTTAATGGCTGGAATTACCCGGCTGGTATATTCATCACCTTTTATTCAGTAGATTTATTTTCATTGCAGCCAGCAATGCACCCGTCCATAAATGATGAGAATAGTTAAATACAGGCATTTCAATCTTGTACTCCATGTCCTGATCTGGAGTATGGTGCTCTTTTTCCCTTATATAGTTTCCAGTGCCGGCGACCAATACAAAATAGGCCCGCTGCCAGGACCCTATTTTACTGTATCAGGTATTATCCACATGATCATCTTTTATGTGAATGCCCTTTTTCTCTACCCAAAACTACTTAACAGGACCTGGTGGTTCTTATATATCGCCTCTGCCGTTTTACTGATTGCAGCCTCCTACTGGGTGAAATTCTATATCCTTACTAGGTGGTTTCCCGAAGCTCCGGCGGACGCAAGATCCCATGTATTATTTCCTTCCGTCATGGCATTTATTGCCAGCATATGCTACAGCATTGTCGTAGATAAGATCCGGGCTGAAAAACAACAGAAAGAGAACGAGGCCGAGCGATTAGCGATGGAACTAAAGTTCCTCCGTTCACAGATCAGCCCGCATTTTCTGTTCAACATATTTACAAACCTTGTATCCCTTGCCAGAAAAAAGTCCGACCACCTGGAAACATCCCTTTTAATGCTCTCCGGCCTAATGCGGTACATGCTGTACCATGCTGACAGAAAAATATCCCTGCAACAGGAAGCAGAATACCTGCGAAGCTATATAGCCTTACAAGAACTGAGGTTCGGACGCGATGTAGATATTGTATTTGATGGGGAGTTGTCACAGGAAGCAACCAACTATAGTGTCGAACCGATGCTCCTGATCCCTTTTGTTGAAAATGCCTTCAAGCATGGTACGGGATACGTGGATCAGCCCTTCATACACGTCAGGTTAGCCGTCAGCGAGGGCAGTTTGCATTTTCAGGTAAAGAATAAATTTGACCGGGAAACGGATACCAGCAAAGACGAAAGTTCCGGGATTGGATTGGGCAACGTCCGGTCGAGACTAACATTGCTTTACCCAGGCAGGCATGATCTGGCCATAACTACCGATCAAAGCCTGTTCAGTATTAACTTAACACTGAAATTATTATCCTGATGCGCTGTATTATTGTTGATGATGAACCCCTGGTCCGTGAATTATTGGAAGATAATTTGGGGCAGGTATCCTTTTTGGAACTGGTAAGATCATGCAAAACTGCCACGGAAGCGCTGGAGGCATTGCAGGAAGAGCAGATTGATCTGATCTTCCTGGACATTCAGATGCCCCGGCTAAACGGTCTGCAGTTCCTGCAATCACTCGATCATCCACCCCTTGTCATCATAGTGACCGCTTATGAACAATATGCAGTGGAAGGTTTTAACCTGCAGGTGGTAGATTATATAGTAAAGCCTTTCGGTTTTGACCGGTTCCTGAAAGCATGTAACCGGGCCGCAGAATTGTTCCGTATGAAGCATGCTCCGGCTCCTTCAGTAACAGGCCCCAACCATGATTTCTTTGTGAATGTTGAATATACACTCGTAAAGATTGTTGCGGCCGATATTGAGTACATAGAAGGCTTTAAAGATTACATTAAGATCTATCTTTCCTCATCTGACAAACCCGTGCTTACCCGCATGTCACTAAAGGCCATTGAGGCAAAGCTGCCTGTTGGCACCTTTATACGTACCCACAAATCCTACCTGGTGGCAATATCGAGGATCACCACCATCAAACGGGACTTTGTATGTATTGGTACAACTGAGATCCCTGTAAGCGAAACGTTCAGGGACAATATTAACAAGGTGCTGAGATCTTCCTGACAATGGCGCTTCCGCATTCCGTGTCAGGATTTCCCCTATTCTGCGCAATACTGAGCGCTGTTGCACCAACAAGATTTGCGCCAGACTCCTTTCCTGACAATTAAGATCTACCAACTCTCCTCATCAAATACATAAATTTTGCCATATAATATTATTTGTTGTATTTTTATAAAACGTTGAAAGTTGTTTTTGATTCCCGGCTTGCGGCCATGACTATGCGTGACTCCAACCATCTATTTCTCCAGTTGCATTTAATTAAGAAAAGTATTTAGGCCTCTGATTAGTAGCTCATTTTATTGACCCAGTTGTAGAACACTGGAAGTCTTATTCATTTTTCTATTTAAAACTTAATTATGCAAAAGTCATCTACTTTTCTGGTTGCCTTATTATGCTCTCTCTTATTTTCACAATCACTTACTGCACAATCAATAGGTGATTACAGGAGTAATGTATCCCCAACGGGCCTTTGGAGTGATGTTTCAAGCTGGCAAACCTGGAATGGATCAGCCTGGGTAGCAGCCGCCTCAGCCCCTACCAATCTGAGCGGGGTTGTCACAATCCTCGCCGGAGATAGCATCAGGATGAACCTGGCCACCACTTTCGACCAGGTAATAGTAGACAACCTGGGCATACTGGTTATCTTTAATACAGGTACTCCTACCACTTTTACCCTCAATGATGGCACTGGACCCGATATAGAAAACAATGGTAAATTGTATGTTTCAGCCGGCGCTACGCTGACAGGTACAGGTACCATCCAGAATAATAGTGGTGGGATATTTATTTTACGCAATCAGGGCATCCTGGCTGTCAATACAACCAATAATGGTACTGCCAACGTAAGTGGCACCGGCAATATCCAAAATGCTACATTTACCAACAATAAGACTTTTGTACTCATTGACTTCACCCTTAACCTTAACAATGCCACCCTCCAAAATAACGATTCACTGGTGATCGTTTTTACCGGTAATTCTTTTTTTGCAGGAACAGGAGGTACTTTGAACAATGCAGCAAGCGGTGTGATCTTTAAACCCAATGCTGCCGGTACTGTCAGAGCCAATATCGGCGTTACCTTCAACAATAATGGCCGAATAAAGGGATACGGCGAATATGTTTTCATTACTACCGCAACCAACAATGGCAGTATTGCCCCCGGTAATTCCCCGGGGACATTACTGGTGAACCCTTCCTCAATAACCGGAAAGACACCGGCTGTCAATATGGAGATCAGTACCACAGGAGCAGTGGCCGGAACAAACTATGATCAACTGAACTTTTCCACCATTGATTTCCTGAACACCAATGTGACGGGCATGACCCTCAACCTGACCAATACGGCCAGTGATCCGGTAAACACCATCTATACATTAATGACCTCCACCGGTACCATAACAGGCCCTTTCCTGGCAGTGAATATCCCTTCCAATTTTGGTGCGCTGACTTACAATAGCAATAGCATTACTGTTCAAAAACAGGCCCTGGTAGCACTACCCCTTGCCTGGGGGAAATTCATGGCAACCAGACAAAACAACCAGGTGCTCCTGCATTGGGAGACCTTGCAGGAAAGCAATACCGACAAATTTGTAGTAGAGCATTCAATCAACGGCCAGTCATTTACTGCTATAGGCAGTGTTGCAGCCCGGGGAAACAGTGTAGATCTTTCCGGTTATGGCTTTATACATGCCACACCTGAAAAAAGGGGTATCAACTATTATCGTATCCGGCAGATTGACAGAGATGGCAGGGGAAGTTATTCCTCCCTCCGTTATGTTTCTTTTAAAGATGGGAAGAACCGCCCTGCGTTGATTACCCCCAACCCGGTAAAGGACATGATGCAGGTTGTTGTCAATACCACAGATATAACAGTTACAATAAATGACCTGAAGGGAAAGTCAATGCGTATCCTTCGTTTGCAACCGGGCATGCACCAGGTTAATGTCAGTGATCTTCCGGCAGGCACTTATCACCTCCTGGTGTATGAAAAACAACAAAGAGTGGATACATGGTCAATCATAAAGCTGTAAGGATATAACATGAAACAAATTGCGTTATTCATATTATTCTTACCCGGTTCTTTGCTTACCTTATCACAGAATAGAAAAATGACGGCAATCGGCTCCTCCACTACTGAAGGATTGGCCGCCTCTACACCCGATAGTTCGTGGGTAAGAAGATTTAGCTATTATTATAAAAACCAATTGGGCATCCTGGATACTGCCTATAATCTTGGAGTATCAGGCACCAATTTGTACCAGGGTATGCCTACAGGATATACCCCTCCTCCAGCCAGGCCGTTTCCGAATCCTCCTTTCAATATTACTCAAGCCGTTACCCTGTTGAGCGATCTTCCCACGGCTTCCAATGGTGTTATCATTATTAATTACCCTTCGGGCGGATATGACACCTACAGCATTACTGAAATTATGACTGCATTGCAGTTAATGTATGATTCCGCTACCCGCACCGGCAACAGGTGTTTTGTAACGACCACCCAGCTCCGGCTTGATGGCAGTTTTTCTACTTCGGCAGTAAAAAGAAAGATGGCCGACATTAAAGATTCTATTATAAAACGCTTTGGTATAGCTCATACACTCAATTTTTGGGACGGCATGTACAATCCCGCAGATACCAGTTTCCTGCCTGCCTATGCATCTGGCGACAATGTGCATTTTAACAATGCAGGCCATAGAGTATTGTTTGAACGCGTACGGGCCAAAAACATATTTTCCCTTCCGCCGGTTGAATACCGCAGCAATGTATCCCCTACCGGGTTGTGGAGCGACCCTGCAAGTTGGCAAGTATTCAACGGTGCTGCCTGGGTGCCCGCCACCATCCCCCCTTCCATCGGTAGTGGAAAGATCACCATACTGAGTGGAGACAGTATCCGCATAAACAGTTATACAGAGTTGGATGAAGTAGTCATTGATAACGGGGCTGTACTAACCATCTTTAATGCGGCTACCCCTACTACTTTCCTCCTCAATGATGGCACTGGACCCGATATAGAGAACAACGGCAAATTGTATGTTTCAGCCGGCGCTACGCTGACAGGTACAGGTACGATCCAGAATAATAGTGGTGGGATATTTATTTTACGCAATCAGGGCATCCTGTCTGTCAATGCAACCAACAATGGTACTACCAACGTAAGTGGCACCGGCAATATCCAAAATGCTACATTTACCAACAATAAGACTTTTGTACTCATTGACTTCACCCTTAACCTTAACAATGCCACCCTCCAAAATAACGATTCACTGGTGATCGTTTTTACCGGTAATTCCTTTTTTGCAGGAACAGGAGGTGTTTTGAACAATGCAGCAAGCGGTGTGATCTTTAAACCCAATGCTGCCGGCACTGTCAGGACCAATATCGGCGTTACCTTCAACAATAATGGCCGTATAAAGGGATACGGCGAATATGTTTTCATTACTACTGCAACCAACAATGGCAGTATTGCCCCCGGTAATTCCCCGGGGACATTACTGGTCAACCCCTCCTCAATAACCGGAAAGACACCGGCTGTCAACATGGAGATCAGCACCACAGGGGCAGTGGCCGGAACAAACTATGATCAACTGAACTTTTCCACCATTGATTTCCTGAACACCAATGTGACGGGCATGACCCTCAACCTGACCAATACGGCCAGTGATCCGGTAAACACCATCTATACATTAATGACCTCCACCGGTACCATAACAGGCCCCTTCCTGGCAGTGAACATCCCTTCCAATTTTGGTGCGCTGACTTACAACAGCAATAGCATTACTGTTCAAAAACAGGCCCTGGTAGTACTACCCCTTACCTGGGGAAAATTCACGGTAACCAAACAAAATAACCAGGTGCTCCTGCATTGGGAGACCTTGCAGGAAAGTAATACGGACAAATTTGTAGTAGAGCATTCAATCAACGGCCAGGCATTTACTGCTATAGGCAGTGTTGCAGCCCGGGGAAGCAGTGTGGATCTTTCCATTTATACCTTTACACATCCTTCGCCTGATAAAAGAGCTACCAATTATTATCGTATCCAACAGATTGACAGAGATGGCCGGGCAAGCTATTCTACCATCCGGTATGTTTCCATTAAAGATGAAAAGAGAGATCTTGTGTTGATCACTCCCAATCCCGTATCAGATATCATGCAGATAAGCGTTAATGCTACAGATATAACCATTTTGATCAATGACCACAACGGAAGATCAATACGCACACTTCGTCTGCAGCCTGGCCTCCACCAGGTAAATGTCCAGAACTTTCTCCCAGGCACTTATTTGCTTTCAGTTTATCAAAACAAACAAAGGATGGAGGCATGGCGGCTGGTCAAAAAATAGCAGGCCATCAATGCCTGCCCATCATTCTTTCCAAACCAACACGCCGGCAGGTTTCAATACCTTTTCACCTACCAGTATGCTGGCTCCATCAGAAAGCTTCATGGTATAATTGTCCGAAGAATAATTGACGGCAACATAAAAACCATCCCGCCAGTAAACGTATACACCCGGGGGAAGATCTTCCGTGGTAACACTTGCACCGGTATAGATAGCACGCAAAATATCTTTTTCCAACTTCGAATCATCCGTATCTACGCCAATATAGGTGACGGAGCCTTTACCAACCTGGTGCCTTACGACCGCAGCCTGGCCTTTATAAAACTGGTTGTCGTAGGTTGCCAGTACTTCGGTGTTCTTGTCAGGGACCAGCAGGTCAGCCCAGTTATTCCAGCTGTAGTGGACCGATCCGCGGAGGATATCGCCTTTAGCATAATTCGACAACATATCGGTTGCTTTGACCTGCGCACCGATCAGCCGGGAGATCGGAGCAGCCAGCGCTGCCTCCCAAAAATGTCCCCTGCGATCTTTGGTGGCTGTGCGGCAGGTAATCATTAAATGACCGCCATTGGCCGCATATTCCTCCCATTTCTTCACCAAAGCAGTATCGACCATTTCGTAGGCAGGAACAATCACAAACTTATACTTCGACAGATCGGCGGTTCCCGGAATGATATCGACCGGGGCCCCAAATGACTTAGCTATTTCCAGGAACTTTATGGGATAATCCCAGCTGTCCCATTGCCAGGTCTGTTTTTGCCGGTCGATGGTCCAGTAATTTTCAAGATCCCAAAGAATAGCTGTTGACCGTGCAGCCAGTTTTTCCGGCATCGCAACACCCGCTTTGAATTGTTTGCGGAGCCCTTTTATTTCCGCCATGAATTGCACATACTCCTCCCCGCCTGGCGAGGGTGTTACACCATCCGTTAACATAATACCCGCATGATACTGTTCTGCACTATAGTTGATCTGACGAAACCGGTACGAACAGGCCAGCTTTCCGCCTGCTGCAAAACTATGGTACAACCACATCCGCACAGTACCCGGTAAAAGCAACGGATTATAGCTACCCCAATTCACCGGCCCGGGCTGGATCTCCATCACCCCGGATACACCACCAACGGACTTATAATAATCAGCGGCAAAGAGAATTACTTTGCTATTGCCGAGCCTGAATCCCAGGTCGCCCATATTGGCGCTGCCCCCATTGGGATAAGCTGTATAGGTAGCAAGATCAAGTTTTTTTGTACGTACTGCATCGGAACCTGTAGACACGGCCGTATAGTTGGTAGTAATGTATTGGTCCTTTGAAATATAGTTCCGCAACACGCCTGCCTGCAGATCGAGAAATGCAGCCTGGGCATCTGCCAGGTACCGTTTAAGATCAAGCAAAGCATGCGGGTTATTACCCCACCAGCCGACTAAGTTTGTATTAGGGATAATCACCTGACCGAAGTTATTGAACCATTGGCTCCAGAAAGCGGCTCCCCAGGCAGTATTTAACGCATCAATGGTTTTGTATTTATTCTTTAACCAGATCCTGAATGCCTGCTGCGACGAAGGACTATAATCAGGAATGGCGCCAGGTTCGTTGTCAATTTGCCAACCGGTCACCTGTTTATTCCGTCCGTAACGCTTAGCTAATTCCGTTACAATTTTTGTAACAAAAGCCCGATACTTCCCATTAACTATGGAGCCTAATCCTCTTGTACCATTCTCAGCCCGGATATAATGGCCATCCATGATAAAAGTTTCCGGGTAATTTACCCGCATCCAGGTAGGCGTGGTGGCAGAAGGGGTACATAAAAGCACTTTCAGGTGATACTTGGCGCAAAGCCCAACTACCCTATCCAACCAGGAAAAATTGTATTTCCCCTCCCCGGGTTCCATCTTAAACCAGGCAAACTCGGCCAGGTGCACAAACTCATAACCCATGTCAGCAATCTTTTTTATATCACGTTCCCACTGGCTTTCTTTCCAATGTTCGGGATAATAATAAATGCCGGTCGTCACCAGGCTACTGTCGGGAAAAAAAACGGCAGCCTTTTGCTGTGATTGTGTGGTCAGCCCCGTTACTAAAAAAATAATAACAAACAAAGCAGTTCTGATCATACTATTAAGTTTTGCATTCTCGTAGTGTTTGCAATCGTATTTCCCTCTTTAAATAGCCTATATCATTCACAACCTGATCAGATCCAAAAAGAAAACATCGTTCTCCCGGATATCCAGTTCTTTTGAGAAGGGGGTACCGTCCTTTACAACAATGATCTCCTTTGAAACCGGCGACCCATCATTTTGTTTTTTAATTTGCTCCACCTGCTGCCTGGTAAGTTGCGAAGGTCTGCCCATGGAAAGATAAGTTGAATAAGCGTCATTGCTGCGATAACCCACTTTATACACTTCCAGCGCATAATGGCCCCTGGGCACATGGGCAATATTGATCTTTAATTTCCCTTTTGATTTGGAAGGCAGGTCGCGGATAAAATACTGCTGGTTATTGACGGAGTCAGGCATCGTGTAGGTATAATCCCAAACCAATGCCTGTATGTTCCCGGCGGAGTCCTTGCACACCCAGGAGGCTGCATCTTTATTTTGCAGTTCAATATTTCCCAAACGGTTCAGGAACTGGTAGGAATAGAATACCGGCTTATTAATACCCTGGGTGTTCAACATGCCAAAGCCTCCGTGGAAAGGCGTAAATCTCGGTCCCGGTTCTTCAAAAATGTCCGTAAACACCCAATATGACATGGAGTTGGCAGCATTACCCACCTGCTTCATTTTATGCAATACATACGCTGCGCTGTGATAACTATCATGGACCGGATCGGCCGGCGTGTAGGAGGCGCTCCATTCAGTATAATGCAATTCCAGATCCGGCATGGGAGAGCCTGCGATCTCTTTTCTCGATTGCAGCACATCGCCGCTAACGGCCCCTTCTTCTTTAGCGAGCACGGTACCGGAATTGCCATATTCATCCAGGAACCCTTGTTTTACGCCGTAAGAATGGGTGCTTACAAAGTCTATAGGCACTTTATTTTTATGGCAATACGCGATCATCTCGGGCTCCCAGGCAGCACCGGCTGTGCCAGGTCCACCTACCCGGTATGCTTTATCTACACTTTTAATGGCCTGTGCAGCGTACCTGTACAGCTTAAAATAATCCTCTTGTGTGCCCGTCCAGAATCCGGGCGAAAGATTGGGTTCGTTCCACACTTCAAAATACCAGGTCCTTACTTCTTCCGCGCCATATCGTTCCGTAAAATGTTCTGTACTATTTCTAACCAATGCTGCCCATTTTTCATAATCCTTAGGCGGGGTAACATTGCCCCTCCACCAAAAAATGGTCTGAGGGCCACTTGCCAATGCCCCGGGCATAAATCCCAATTCTACAAAGGGCTTCATGCCGATGCTATGCAAAAAATCAAACAGCACATCGATGTACATGTAATTATACATGGGTTGCCCATTTTTATCTTCCGTATAAACAGCCATGTCATCTGTTAAAAGCCCGTGCATACGAATGTATTTGAACCCACACTCCTTTCTTACATAGGCAAGCTGTTGCTGCCAGTCGGCCCGCAGCCCCTCATTGGCCCTCCCCGCCCCCACACATTCTTTGAACATCGTATTCAATGCGCCCGCCGTATTTTTGAAGTCAACATTGATCAGCCGTTCCTGAACCTGCTGCTTTGAGGCCTGAGCAATTAATTTCCCTGTAAGGAATGGAAACAGGATAACCAATAACAAAAGCGTTTTTTTCATCCGTAATTATTTTTAATAACCTCCTTTCCTGCATTTTATTTAGCGCCCTCCAGGAGGGCATTGATCGTGCGCTGATCAAGCACCTTATAATTTTGTCTGTCCAGGGCGCCGCCAGTATCCCACCAAAAAGGTTTAAGACCGTGGGCTATTGCCTGTTTGGTCACAAAACTTATCCAATGGTCCACAGCATCGTTATGTGTTGCCAGGTCTGCGGGAAGATTAGCCGGACCGTTCCGTCTGTATGCGCCATATTCGCCCATGATGACGGGGATCCCTTTGTCGATGAATTTTGCCTTCATCTTACCAAACAGGTTGATGATGTCATTTTCTTCTCCCCAGGTGGCATTGCGGGCAGGTTCAATGGCAGAATGATGCCCGGCGCCCCAGTAATAGAACATCTTACCCCAGCTTGCGTCGCCGTCCATGAGGCAGAATTGGAAAGGGGTGTAAAAATGTACCTCGGCCATCATCCGGTCTTTCGCCACATCTGTGGGAAAACCAATCATCAGGTCGTTGGTCTTTTCAATGTCCGTGGAAGGTCCCTGCACTACAAGCGTCCTGTAGCTGTTCCTGCCGCCGGTAGACCGGACCGCATTGACAAAGGTTTGATGATAGCTGCTGAGAATGGCCATTTGCTCTGCATTATCGGCGGGGGGCTCGTTGGCGCCCGCAAACATCAGGTGTTCGTCATAATCGCGCATGGCTGTTGCGATCTGTTCCCACAATGCTTTTTGTTTGGCATTGACCGAGTCTTGTTTTAGCTTATTAATATTGCCATCCAGCCAGCCGCCATCCCAATGGATATTGAGCAACACATACACATCATTTTTTACACAGTACCCTACCACTTCTTTTACCCTGGTGAGCCAATGGGGGTCTATTTGTGCAGTGGCTTCATTGGTTATATGATGCCAATTCCAGGCGCATGGAAGACGGATGGCAGTGAATCCCTGTTGCTTTACGAACTTTATATAATCCTCTGTAATGACAGGGCTACCCCACCCTGTTTCACCACCCGGCGCTTCAAAAGTGTTGCCGATATTCCATCCCAACTTGAATTTTGCGGCCAATTGTACGGCGGTACTGACCATTCCGGTCGCATCAGGCGCTTTGGGTGCAGTATTATAAGAGGGGTAGATAGTGGACGGTTGTGAGACCGTGACCCGTCTTGCCTGGCCATTGGATGAACTTATATCTAAGATACCAGATCGGGTTGCCCCTGTTCCGTTTTGGCTTAAGGTTGTTAAGTGAATAGTGGCACTTCCACTATTGCCCGTCGCTTGACTTATTTGCAACCAGGAGGAAGCAGGATTGCTGATACTCCAGCTGGCATTACAGGTTACTGTTATATCCGATGCGCCGCCTTCAGGGAGAAAAGAAACTGTTGTTGCAGAAACCGATAATTGGGCAGCAACATCACCCTTTTTTTTACAAGCACTAAGCGATATGATCGCTATCAGCCATCCTAAAAACATATGGAAACATTTACGATTACTCATTCCAGAAAATATCATACTGTTTATTTTATATTCATAGTTGTATAATCAAAGTCGTGAATTAATAAATGAATTTCCATTCATCAAACAAAAGATCCTCTCCATTAAATACAAAATAGACATCCCCTACTCCTTTATCTATTTTCCGTTCTATTTTCCTTGAGAGCGTAGTCCATTCCTTCCCATCACATATAAGGGAAACAAGAGGTGTACCTTTAAGATCATGTACATAAACATCAATTTTACCTTTTCCTCTCACCCTGGCTTCGAATTTGGCAGGAATCCCTTTGCTAAAATCGGCTCCCCGGACCATGAGACATTGTTTATCTGCTTTTCCTTTGGCAACCATATTGCCCGGATTACCAACAGCTTCGAACTGGACTTGCCCCGAAGTACCTGCAGTGGTTTCTGCTTGCTGGATGACGAATGGATCCAATGGGTTAAGTTGTGACGGACCTTTAAAAGTTGCTTCGCCCATGCGAATATTCACATGCTCTTCATCCACCTGCATTTCTTCGATTCCTACATTACGAAAACCACCCTTAGTGCCGAAATAATCCTGTAAATACATGGCATGGTAAGTAATGTAATATTTCTCTTTAAACTTGAACAGGTGAGTGTGGTTGTTTGTAAAAGGCCCGATTTTATATTCACCAGGATTCTTAAAGTAATTAGCGCGATACTTCCAACTATCCGGATTTAAGGGTGTTTTACTCGTCATATAACACATACTGCATTGGGTGGGTTTATCAATTTTGCTATAAGGCCATTCAGTACGTCCTTCCCAACTCGTATTATAGGTATAAACCCAGGTACCATCGATAAAATTAAGGTCGCTTGCCTCAAAAAAATAAGGAGCGGGTATCTTAGCAACATCGCTGGCCAGACTGATCATATTTGCTCCTAATTTGACGATTCTGGCATTATCCGGCATATATTTCGTTTTAGGCGATCCGCCTCCAAAAGTCAGCCAGGCTATACCTTGGTCGTCAATAACAACTCCGGGATCGAATGGAGCGTCGCAATCCACTCCGGGGACAGAACGGTCCACGATGTTCTTTCCTAATGGGTCACTCCACGGGCCAACGGGAGAGGTGGAAGTAAGCATGGCCGTGCCAACACCGCTATTGGAGTAATACAAATAGAAATGTGTCTTACCATCTGCTTCCAGTCTGGATGTAATGGAAGGCGCCCAGGAATTCTGACTCCATGGCGACAGCTCAGCTGTATTGATAAGGCCATGATAGGTCCAGTTCACCATATCATCGGAAGACATCATGACCAGTGAACGGATATGCTGGTATTCATTTTTTCCATCCTTTCCTACATGCTCATACTGTTGATGATCATTGGTAGCATAGATATAGATTCTGCCATTGTATTCGACAGCTGTTGGGTCGGCCGTAAATATAAAATCTAATAAAGGATTCGCATTATTGGAGCCAAGTTTCGGCGAAACATGTGCGAATTTTTCTTCCGGTTTTTCATTAACCACTTTCGGTTTATCCGCATTGGTCTGAGCTGCTACATCTTTTTTATATCCCAAAAAAGAGATCGCAAGGACCGTACTTAACAACACTTTTTTTCTAAACATGATTTTTTTATTTTATCTAAAACCTGTCAGGCATTGGATCTTATCATTGGATCGTATCCGTAATATGAAAGAAATCAAAAGCTGCGGCACCACCGGTTATTTTGGTGGCGTAGTTAAACAACGCAAAACGATAGCCCATAAAATGTGGGAACGTGTAAGCCATTTTAAGTGTTGTGCCTATTGCTTTCCAGGTTTTTCCGTCAAGGCTATAAAAGAAATTTGCTTCATCTTTTTTGTTGGTGAAATTGCATGCTGCTTTAAAGAAGATGGTGTTTTGATTTAGTGGTATCGGTTGTACTTCTTCAGGGTTTCCGGTGCTGGCATTGATCATCACGATCGACTTACTATCGCCGTTAACTCTTACACCAATCAGTCCGAAGTTCTTTTGCAAAAGCCCGAGGCCTGCAAGATCGCCGTCTTTCATTTTCGATACATCCATCGAAACAGAACCGCTGCAAACCGGGCCAATAGTGCGCTGGGTCAGCGTATTTCTTGCAAGCAGGAAACTGGTATCAACCCTTCCTGTTTTAAACGTTAAATACCCCTTGCGTGCTGTTACTGACCATAAACTGTTATCAGGATTATGATTCCACTGCCAAACCGGTGGCAGATCGGGCTCTCCTTTTTTGCGTTCAAATTCATCTGAATGCACAATGCCGGGAATAAGCCCTTTGCTGGCAGGCAGATCGAGGGTTTGCGGAACTTTTCCATCTATTCCCAGCACGGGCCAGCCATCTTTCCATGTAACGGGAACGAGGTAAGGGATACGACCCACTGCACCATAATCGCGGAACAAATAAGCGAACCACCTCCCATCGGGCATATCAATTAAACCACCCTGCGCAACACCCGAATCCTGCAATGCCAATCGGCCTTCCCATGGACCGGTAATTTTATCGGCACGATGAATAACTACCGTACGCATGCCTCCGGGAGGCCAGGTGATATTAAACAGGTAATACTTGCCCTTTACTTTAAACAACTGCGAACCTTCTGCACCAAGGCCACCTGTCTTCCCTTCCGGCATACTCGGCGCGCTGGCATTTTCAATAGCTACCTGGCTGATGCCAGCTTCCTTTACACCGGTTACATTTTCATTTAATTCCAGCAGGTTAAGTTTACCGCCGCCATAAATCAGGTACACTTTTCCATCGTCATCAAAAAACAAGGAATGATCGCCAACACATGGTGTAAATGAAACGGACTTCCATGGGCCTTTCTCAATATTCTTTGTAGAGTAGATATGCGTTTTACCAGTGGTTGCTGCAAACGTGGTTACATAAAATGTGTTGTTATGATAACGGATGCTGCTGGCCCATGAACCAAGTCCATAAGTATTTTTGCCATTGGTCAGATTCAGTTCGTCCATGTTGGCAAGGGTATCATAAGCATAGCTAACCAATTGCCAGTTTACGAGATCCTTAGATTTCATAATAGGCACACCGGGGCTCATATGCATGGTGGTACTGCTCATGTAGTAAGTATCGCCCACACGCATCATCGACATATCGGGAACATCAGCAAAAATGATTGGATTGGTTGCTTGTTGTGCATGAACATTATTTGGAAAAAACAGGCAACTCAAAAGCGCAACCCAGGATAAAAGAGTTTTGATACTATTCATTTCAGATAATTTCATGCTGGTTTTTGAAGTAACAGCCCGTGGAAACGGGCTGTTTTAACGATTGCTAAATGCTTGCTAACTATTCACGCCATATAAAATCTATTGTATTCTTACTACCCGGATATTATCAATGGCCGCATTTAAACCAGTAGCCGTTGGAGAAGAAGAAAAGTTCTTGGTCTGTATGTTTATCGCTCCGGATCCGGAGCTTCCCAATAATTCCGTCAGGCTGGGGGCCGATACACCTTTACCATCATCTTTACGAAACTCTGACAATGGCATGGTTACCGTACGCCATCCTTTTGTGGCAAAAGGAAAAGCAGCACTATTGACATCTTTCCAGGGTTCATAACGAGCCATGTAAGTAAATGAGTACCCTTTAAGTACGTAGATAGAAGTACCACTGCTTTCAGCAGGAATGCTGATCTCAAATTTAAGCGCATAGTTACCAGGTGGGTCGTTCAGACTACTAACAGGAAGCCATTGTACGTCATTGGTATTAATACTTCGTTGCCAGTTCCACCAGCTGCCCTCACCAGGAGGCAGCACATCATTGCTTAGGATCGCATAGCTGCCACTGTTACCGGGAAAATTGGCGCTGCTGTTATCCGTGTTGGTACCCCAGCTTAAAGTATTCACATTATCAAAATTACACAGTGACTCTGTCGAAGCATTGTTTACGTTATACCTGGTAGTGTCGGTTCCGGATTGTGTAGTGATGATTACAGGCCCGCTCTGGGAAAGCGCCGGCAATACAAAGCCTAAGGAAGTGCCATCGCCGGATGCTTTATAAGCTGTAACAGTAGAACCGGCAAAACTTACTTGTTTAATAAAAAAGAAATTAAACCCATAGAGATAAACTGAATCACCCGTATTGGCATTTTCATTGGAAACACCTGAGATGGTAGGCGGCGGAGCAACGATGCTGAATGTAAAAGTGGTAGATCCTTCAGGCGTAACATAGTAGACAGTGTTCAATTTTTCTACAGGTACTGACGGGAAAGGTATTATGGCCGGAACCAGCACTACAGCACTGGTATCTGAAAACATGCTGCTGGTGAAAGTAGCCGGTATACCATCGAAACTTATTTGAACGGCGTTTGTCAGATTATGGCCCAACAGTACGACCCATTGACCAGGTAACAGGCTATGCAAAACTGAATCTCCGGGAGCAGGAGCATAATTCCGTACGCCTGTAATGACAGGACCATTTGCAGTTGTTTTTTTACAACCTGGAAGCAGTATGATAGCTGCTGTCAGGGAGAAAAGCAGTAAACAAATGGGGGTATATAATATTTTGTTCATTGGTAACATTTTAATCGCTTACATTAATTTAATTATAAGGTACCGGCGGTTCTGCCAATTTGGGGTCAGCAGTCAACTCAGCTGCCGGAATTGGCAACGTAAATGAACCGGGAGTTGCCGGCAGAGGGGTATCACCCCCGGTCGTCGGCGTGGCCACACCGGTAGCAGCATTATAACTAAAGGTGACCCGTTGTTGAGCATTGAGCATATTGACGGCCTTTATCGGATTGTAATAAGAAAGCCGTACCAGGTCTAACCAATATTGTCCTTCAAAAACAAATTCTACTCTTCTTTCCCTATAAATTGAATCCATATTCAACATAGGGGCAGGTTCTACACCGGCTCTTGTACGTACTTTGTTAAAATACAGCAATGCATCGGCATTGGCAGTGGAAGCATTGTTACCCAAAATAGCTTCAGCATATACCAGGTACACATCAGCCAACCTAAGTATTGAATTGTGTTCAATGGATGACACATAATCCATTGTTGGCGAATTGTTGTCCTTTTCGTTGCCTATAATGTGTTTTTTCATAACCACGCTGCCTGCCGTATAGCCACCACCGGCCGCATTCAATTCGGAATAATGATCCCCGTTGAGCATAAAACTGGCTTTGCGCCTAATTGAATCTTTCCCTGTATACAACTGGTATAAGTCGTAAGTTGGCGCCAAAGGGGTCCATGCACCTCCTTTTTGTGGGTTTATATCGTTGCTTGGCGAATAGGTGAGCAACCTGTTTCCGTTACCCCATCCTACACCTGGCGCCCATTGAAGGGCAAATAATGATTCCGGATTATCATTGAATTGTGCCATGAACAGATTATAATAGCTGGGAAGCAAGGACAATCCGCTGTTTTTGCACACATTGCCTGCATATTTTTGGGCACTGTCTAAGTAAGCCTGGTTGCGTGTGCCTCCACTTTGACCCAAACCTGCCATCGTTAAATATACTTTGCCCAGCATTCCTTGCGCCGACCAGGTGGTTACCCGTCCTTTTTCATCAGCAACAGGAAGGTTTTGGGTTGCATACGTCAGATCACTGGCAATGAATTTGTAGACATCCGCAACAATATGCCGGTTAAGCAACGGGTCTTTTATCAGTTTGCTGTTATCCTCAATAATTGGTACCGCGCCCCAATGCATCACCAAATGATAATAAACCAGAGCCCGGATAAATTTCGCTTCGGCTATGGCAGCATTTTTATCGGATGGCAATATAGAAGCAGCCGCTTGTAGCTGTATGGCATTGATCACCGTATTACATTGTGCCACCACATTGTACAAACCCGCCCAGCCATTTGACACAACGGTGTTTTGTGCTGTGATCGTACGTGTGTAAAGCTGAACAAAATCACCAAACCATTGGAAATAAGCATTTCCGCTCAATATATCTCCAAGTGGCAACAAAGCTTCATTTTGCCATTGTGACCAGTGTGCCCCCCCGTAGAGGTTTGCCGTAGCCAGCCGCAGATCGGAGGTGGTTTTATAAAAATTATTAGAGCTTATCTGCGAGTTCGATGGCCGGTCCAAAAAACTCTTTTTGCATCCGGCCATTGCTGCCGCAAACAGCAAAACAATTATTATTTTATTGATTGATTTCATAAATATATTTTTTATTTGCGGTTGTTTTATTTGTTAAATGCTATGCTTACACCAATAGTAACCATTCTTTGCTGCGGATAATAACCGCTGTCCCAACCTGCCTGCAGGGGATCCCATGAACCAATTTCAGGATCCATGCCCGAATAACTGGTGATCAAAAAGGCGTTGGTTATAGAACCGTATACCCTGACTGAATGCAGGCGTATTTTTGACAGCATTTTTGGGGATAATCTATATCCCAGGGTAATGTTTTTGCAGCGCAGGAATGAACCATCCTCGATAAACAGATCAGAAGGACGATTATTATTGTTGGTATTATCATTTCTCAATCCTATAATACGCGTATCCGGATTGGTAACATATACATTGCTTACATCAGTAGCAGAACCAGCAGGGTCTTTCAGCCCAAGTCGGGCATAATTTAATGCCGCGGTAAAGTAAGCCGTATTGTTTTGCGGACTGGTTTGTGAAATAGCCAATTGATTGAATACTTTGTTACCAACGCTGCCGCTGAAGAAAATATTCAGGTCAATATTTTTGTAGGTAACAGTATTATTGAAACCAAACTGAAATTTTGGGATCGGAGAGCCCAAATAAGTTTGGTCCCTGGTGTCAATAACACCATCGCCATTCAGGTCCTTAAATTTACGGTCGCCATACCAGATACCGCCGCCCGCAGCAGATACCGGATAGGCCTTGCCGCTTGCATCAGCCGGCAAGGCATGTGTTTTAAAATCTTCAGGAGTAGCAAATACGCCATCAAATAAATAGCCATAAAATTCACCAATGGGTTTACCCACCACCGTCTTTTCGACTACCTGGTTAATTACATAAGAGGTCTTGCTCAAGTTAGCCACATCTCCACCTGAACCTAGACTGAGTACCTTATTTGTATTATGGGAAAATGTAAGATCAGTTTTCCAGGAAAGATCCTTATTATTAATATTGGTTGAACTAATTCTGAAGTCAAATCCCTTATTGCTGACGGCGCCGACATTGGCATAAGGCGCCTGCATGGAACCCGGTGACCATCCGGCAGTAGTACCGGAATATATTGGAAGAGGAAGTTTTAATAAAAGCCCGTCTGTTTTACGGTCGTAAACATCTAATGAAAAACTTATTCTCCAATTAAAAAAAGCGCCGTCAATTCCTGCATTGGTATACTTTGTTTTTTCCCATGTTACATCAGGATTGGCCAGGTTATTTTGATACTGTGCCGTACCGGATAGGCCATTAGCCACCGATTGAAGTTGGGTTACATACGTATTACCCGGTATGCCCTGATTATTGGTAAGTCCATAGCCCACCCTCAATTTCAATTCATTAATAAAACTTGCAGTTTTCAGGAATAACTCATTATTCACTTTCCAGGCAACTGCACCTGAATAGGTAGTAACCCAACGTTTGCCGGATGCAAAATTGGAAGAACCATCGCTTCTTACATTACCAGTGATCAGGTACCTATCATTCCAGGAATAATTGATGCGACCGAAATAGGATTCCTGTGAAGATCCGCTACCATTGTCGCCTGAGTTTGTGGCGGAGGTAGCATCGCCGGCACTAACAGCCTGCACGGTGTTTGAAGGGAAATTTAATCGTCGGGCGCCAACATTTTCAAAAGTACTCAACTGTGCCTCATGCCCTAATAAAGCATTAAGATTGTGCTTACTGAAATTATGGTTATAGGTGAGGAAATTGCGCAGTACGGTATAAAAGTTTTGGCTGATGGAAGAAGAAGAGCTGTTCACGCCATTAACCGTTTTACCAAAAGTATAAGTTGGCGTAAAATTATTTTCCGAACCAAAATCGAAATTACCGGATACTTCATTTCGAAGTGACAGATCCTTATAAAATTGTATTTCGGCATACGCATTCCCAAATACCTGGTTTCTTTTTCTTTGGTTTTTGATAAGCTGGGCTAAAGCCACCGGGTTGGCAATGCCCGGCACATAACCACTGGTGTTCGTGACACCACCCCAGGAGCCATCAGGGTTTTGTACAGGAACATCAGGTGTAAGATTTAGTGCTGTGTTAATTACATTGGATGCAGTTGCATTTAGATTTTCCCTGACATGTGCTAATTGAAGGCTGGTCCCTATTTTCAGCCAGTCAGTGGTTTTGTTATCCAAATTCAACCGCACAGAATACCTTTTAAAATCTGAGCCAAGTGCTATTCCCTGTTGGTCAAAATAAGAGCCTGACAGTAAATATTGGGTTCTGGCATCGCCACCGCTTACCGTTAGGCTATGATTGCTCTGGGGTGCTTTCCGGAATAATTCATCCTGCCAGTCGGTCCCTTTACCTAAATATTTGGGGTTCACAAATTCGGGCCTGGCATCGAAGCCCCATACTTGTGCCCGGTCGTTAAGGAAACCAGCCATCTGCTGCAGGTTCATGACAGGGAGTTTCTTTGGTATCTTTTGATAACCGTAATAAACATCATACGTTATCTGCGGCGGTCCCGCCTTGCCTCTTTTTGTAGTAATAATAATAACGCCATTGGTTGCCTGCGAACCATATATGGCAGTGGCAGATGCATCTTTCAATACATCTATTGATTCTATTTCAGATGGATTGATGGCATTTAATGGATTGGAACCTTTACCAGCATCCCCGACCGGAGGAATAATAACACCATCTATTACGATCAATGGAGAATTAGTACCAGTAATTGAAGAAACTCCGCGTACTTGAATAGATACACCACCACCAGGTTGTCCCGATACCTGCTGTACCATTACACCCGCAACTTTTCCCTGTAAAGCCTGGTCGAATGTTGTGGGTGATGTTTTACGCAATTCTTCTCCGGTGATGGAAGAAATGGAACCGGTTACGTCTTTTCTTTTTACTTTACCGTAACCAATGACCACCACATCATCCAACTGCAAAGCGGTCTCAGAAAGTTTCACTTCAATAGCATTGCTATTGCCCACCTTCACTTCAACATCCCGGTATCCTATCATGGTAATGACAAGTGTATTGCCGGGTGAGGCCTCGATGGTAAACTTTCCGGCATTATCAGAAATGGCGAACCGGTTAGTATTTTTTACCGAAATGGATGCTCCCGAGACCGGAGCGGAGTTGCGTTGATTGACAATGGTACCGATTACCTTTGCCGTTTGTGCATAAACTTTTGGGGTGATGAGGGATAGTGAGCAGATCCCCCATAGCAGTAATAGTCGCAAGCGAATCGTTTTGGCTGATTTCATATGTGTGTATTTACCTTGACTACTTTTTTATAGTAAGTTCTTTCCCTTTATAGGATACGGCTTTATCACACTTAGCTCCCAGATCCAGGCTCTTCGCTCCGCCGGGTGTAATAAAGTTGATACGGAACATCCTTTTTTGCAGCATTTCGTTAAAAGTTCCCCGCCGGTCACCAATGGTAACCGTTTTTGTTGCTTCGTTATAGCTTACAGGAATGATGGAGAAAGCGCCTTTTTCGTAGTTGTAATTGGTCCCTTCATCTTCATAGAGGTCGAAGGAGGCATCGGCGCCGGTGTAAACGTTCAATGTAATGGTATCGGCCGCTTTCTCTGCAGCGTATTGCAATGCGGGCCCAAATGGAATAACAGACCCTGCTTTTACAAATACAGGCATGCGTTCATAAGGCGCTTCCGCATTGATCGTTTGCCCGGCAGCATACCATCTTCCCGAATAGAGATCGTACCATCCTGCACATTTTGGTAAATACAATTCCCGGCTACTTTGTTTGTATTGGTGAACAGGATTTACCAGCAAAGAAGGGCCAAACATGTATTGATCGCCGATATCCAACACAGCGGTATCCGTGGGAAAGTCCATCGCCAATCCCCGCATGATGGTATAGTCATCGTGGTAGGCCGCGCCAGCGAGGGAATAGATATAAGGCATTAAGCGGTAACGCAGTTGATCGTAATAGAGAAAGCTCTTGTAAGCAGGATGTGTTTCAGGAGCTATATTGAATATTTCCCGATAGGGAAACTGTCCATGTGCACGGAACAAAGGCACAAATGCGCCAAACTGGTACCAGCGTGTATTCAACTCCCTCCACTCTTCCAGGTTTTCTGCATTGGGTCTTTCAAATTTCTCGGGCACCACAAAACCACCAATATCCATGGTCCAGTAAGGCAAACCTGACATGGAAAAATTAAGTCCCGCCGCTATCTGGTTTTTCATATCACGCCAGGTAGACCCGATATCACCGCTCCAGATAGCTGCTCCATAACGTTGAGAACCTGCAAACCCCGAACGGGTCAATAAGAATACCCGCTTGTTTGGATCTGTTGAACGCTGTCCTTCGTAGATTCCTTTTGCATTTTGCAAAGGATAGGCATTCAGGTATTCAGCGGCACTGCCCAATGCCGTGGGCGTCATTTGAGCCTTTCTTTTTTCGGGATCAACATTGGAAAGGATATCGGGTTCACTCGCATCCATCCACCACGCATCAATGCCTTTACTATAGATCTTTTTGTTGATCAGGTCCCAGAACCCCTTCCTCGCATGTTCATTGAAGGCGTCGTAAAAAGTAGAGACATAGCCCTTGCCTATCCAATCCCTTTGCTGGTCGGCAATATTTCTTTTATACAACCATCCCTTCCTGTCAAATTCATTATAACTGGGAATACCTTCATAAAATTTCGGCCATACCGAGATCATGATCTGCGTGTTGTATTTCTTGTGCAACACTTCGATCATACTATCCGGCCGGGAAAACCGGGCTTCATCAAACTCCTGGCTGCCCCACCCCGCTTCTTTCCAATAACTCCAGTCCAAAACAATATTATCAATGGGAATTTTTCTTTTCCGGAACTCATCCACCGTCGACAAAATTTCATCCTGCGTTTTATATCGCTCCCTGCTTTGCCAAAAACCCAATGCCCATTTAGGCACGATAGGCGCCTTACCAGTAAGTTGACGGTACCCGCCAATCACCTCATCCATATTATTGCCGTAAATGAAATAATAATCGATCTGCTGACCCGCTTCAGAACTAAATCCAAAACTGTTTTGCTCCGCTGCACTCAACGGTTCCTGCCATTTCAGCGAAATATAAGATTCCCCGCCCTCCGGCGTCCATTCGATCCTCACAGCCACTTTTTCTCCTTCCTTAAACTGGAACGGCACCAAGGCTGGTGCAGGATTCCATGCTTTTCGCCAGTGGTCCAGCACAAGCTTCCCATCCAGCCACACTTTCAGCGAACCGCCAAAGGTGAAACGGAATTGGTGCAGACCCGAAAAATAACTCACCAGGCTGCCCTCCCAGGTTACCATCCCCGTCGCAGGCGTAAACGCTGCAGGAAGCTGGCTCTTTGAGTCACCCTCAAACTCCATACTGATCGTCCCTTCTGCTTTTTCAGCAATTAGCTCCTGAGGTTTGTGCTTATCATTGGCATAAGAGGCAGTAAGCCAGCCGGCCTCCCCTTTTTTTGAAAAAAGTTGCAGGTCCGGCAGCAGATGTAAAGGCTTCAGATCACCTGCCCTTGTGAGGGAATAATTATCCCACAACAGGCCATAGTTTTTACTGGATACCAGGAAAGGGATGGCCACCTCTGTATTGTTTTGGAAGAAAGTAACCTGCTGTCCTTTATAGTTCATGACGCCATCCTGGTGCTGCCCCAGGCCATACCATGCATCACCAGCAGTAGTTTGGAATGCCTGGGTAAGTGCGTAATGCCGTTTACCGTCAAATACCGCAGGCTGAAAGTTTCGCCCCAGTGATTGTTTTTCAGCCAGTATTATCTTACCTGTTTGATCCCGGAAGGTGACGGCTCCTGTTTTCAGGTCAACGACCGCCGTCAGTTTTTTGGTTTTTAACGTCAGACTATCCTTGGAAGGAATGACATTCCAGAAAATGCCAGGACCTCTTCTGTAAACAGTGACCAGGCTTTGCGATGCGGCTATTTCTTTTCCAGGCGCCGCAATCACCCGGATAATGTTATCGGTAATCACTTCCAGCTTTACTGCGTTTGAAGTGCCTGTGATGAGGGGATCGGTAAAGACAATAACGCCATCCGGAGTAGTAATATAGGACGGCGGTGCTGCCAGCAATACATTCAATAGCGAAGCACCCAGCATACTAAATAGCAGTAGTCGTAATTTCATACAGCAATACAATGATTATAGAATGCTGTAAAACTATTGCTATAAAAACTGCAAGAGGGGCGCCGAATGTTTCATAATAGGGTCATGAATGTTGCAAAGATCTGATTTTCAAACACCCTCCCCTTCACTTACACTACGCTGCGTCAATCGTTATTTGAAAATATTCTGCACAAAAAGATAAA
>CBIHOV010000028.1:0-115297 GCA_966211765.1 uncultured Paraflavitalea sp. | reverse complement strand
GCCAAAAAAGCTACATAATTTCCGGAGTTAACCAAAGTGGTTAAGATAGTTAGCCTTGGGAATCATTGGGAATCATTCGGCAAAAAATAGTCAGATATTCCATCATCTTGCCGGGATATGCCATTTGCCGGGGCCAGCCGCCCCTGTAATTTTATGCCATCAATTCAGCATTTCCCTGCCTCCGGGCGCAAGCCGGACAGTAAGAGTTTCATATAGCAAAAAGCAAGCAAGTTGGGGTAACGGTTCTCCGTTGGCCCCGTTTTTTTTAGGTGAAACCGTCAGTTACCATAACTTCACACGCGATAAGGCTTTCATATGATGCACAAGAGTTCAATTATGGTTGCGGGCCTGGTGTCCTTCGTCCTTGGTAGTTCGTGGTTTCAGCAAAATACTTCGCCCGGAACTTCGGGATCATTCGCGCCCTCCTTTCAGGAAAATCTTACCAATTACACTTCTTCCCCCGTGCCGGCCGATACCATTGGCCGACCTACAGATCATCTTTTTCAACAACCTCCGGCCAGCGCCAAACCCTGGGTATTCTGGTACTGGATGCAGGCCGGTGTTTCGAAAGCAGGCATCACTGCCGATCTGGAAGCCATGCAGGAAGCCGGCATTGGCGGCGCTTATTTAATGAGTATCAAGGATACTACTTCCCCGCCGGTTTTTAATCCGCCGGTGCGCCAACTGACACGCGAATGGTGGGGCATGGTGCGTTTTGCGATGGAAGAAGCCAAAAGGCTGAACCTGAAACTGGCCCTGCACGTAAGCGACGGCTTTGCCCTCGCCGGCGGTCCCTGGATCACGCCGGAACTGTCGATGCAAAAACTGGTATGGAGTAAGGAATACGTGAAAGGCGGAGAGGAGCTGAGCCTTTCCCTGCCCCAGCCGGAAGCCAATGAAGATTATTACAAAGATGTGGCCGTACTCGCCTATCCCGCCAATAGTACCCAGGCTTTCAGCGATACGGTATTTATCCCCAAAGTAAGTACCAGCGTACCCGGCGCCAAAGCGCAGTTCCTGGCCTTTGACAATGGGGGTAAGGATAGTTTTAAAAGCGATTCCATTTGCTGGATACAATACAAATACCCGCAGCCTTTTACCTGCCGCTCCATCACCATTCATACGGGGGGCAACAATTACCAGGCGCACCGCCTGCTGGTGCAGGCGAGCAATGACGGGTATGAGTTTACCACTGTCACGAGATTAGAACCTCCCCGCCACGGCTGGCAGGATACGGATGAAGATGTAACGCATGCCATACCGGCGGTAACGGCCAGTTATTTCCGCTTTGTGTACGACAAAGCCGGATCGGAGCCGGGGGCGGAAGACCTGGATGCCGCCAAATGGAAACCTTCTTTAAAACTGTCGGGCATCTATCTGTCTGATGAACCGGTATTGAACCAATACGAAAGCAAAAACGGATCGATATGGCGGGTGAGCAAAAAGACTACTGTGCAACAGACCCCCGATTCGGTATGTGTGCCGCTGAGATCCATTGTCAACCTCACGGGTAAAATGGATGCTACGGGCAAACTGACCTGGCAGGCGCCTGCCGGCAACTGGGTGATCGTACGCATAGGACATACCTCTACGGGTCATACCAATGCCACTGGTGGGGCGGGCAAAGGATTGGAATGTGATAAATTCAACCCCGCAGCGATACAGTTGCAGTTTGACAAATGGTTTGGGGAAGCGGTGAAAGTGGCCGGACCCGCGCTGGCAAAAGAAGTAATTAAGCTATTCCATGTTGATAGCTGGGAATGCGGCAGCCAGAACTGGAGCCCGGTATTTAGTCAGGAGTTTAAGAAACGCCGGGGCTACGACCTGCAGCCTTACCTGCTGGCAATGACTGGTACACCTGTAGAAACTGCGGCCATATCAGAAGGATTTCTGTATGATGTGCGGCAAACGATCGCTTCATTGGTAGCCGATAATTTCTATGGTACGCTCACCAAACTGGCGCATGAGCAAGGCACACAGTTCAGTGCCGAGAGTGTTGCGCCTACCATGATGAGCGATGGCATGCTGCATTACCGTTATGCGGATATCCCCATGGGCGAGTTTTGGCTCAATAGTCCTACACACGATAAGCCCAATGATATGCTCGATGCCGTTTCGGGTGGGCATATTTATGGCAAACCGATTATACAGGCTGAGAGTTTTACGACGGTGCGCATGACCTGGGGCGAACATCCCGGCATGCTAAAAACACTGGGCGACCGGAATTTCGTCCTTGGCGCCAACAGGTTGGTATTGCATGTATTCACGCACAATCCCTGGCTGGATCGTAAACCGGGCATGACCCTGGATGGGGTGGGCCTGTATTTTCAGCGGGATCAAACCTGGTGGAAGCCGGGCAAGGCCTGGATCGAATACTTACAAAGATGCCAGGCATTGTTGCAACTGGGCCAACCGGTAGCCGATGTGGCTGTATTTACGGGAGAAGAATTGCCCCGCCGTTCTGTATTGCCCGAGCGACTGCTGACTACCCTGCCCGGCATTGTGGGTAAGGAAAGAGTAGATCGTGAAAAGAAGCGGCTGGAGAATACAGGTACCCCCCTTCGTCAGCGGCCTGCGGGTGTGACGCACTCGGCCAATATAGCCGACGCGGAAGATTGGGTGGATCCCTTGCGGGGCTATGCCTATGATGCCATCAACCCTGATGCTTTGTTGCGACTGGCCACTGTAAAGAATAAACGTATTGTATTGCCCGGAGGGGCCAGTTATGGTGTGCTGGTATTGCCGGCAGCCAATACGCTGAATCCTGACAAGCAATACATGAGTGCTGCAGTAGAGCAGAAGATCGCACAGCTGGTGAAAGACGGTGCTACAGTGATAATGGCAGAAGCACCCACGCAATCGCCATCCCTGCAGGATATGTTGGAAAAGAAAGCGCTGAAGGGTATTGCAGGCGCCAATGGCACGAAAGCAGGAGCCGCAAAAGGAAAGCTGCTGACAGGTGCCTATACTGCGGAGTCTTTCGCCGGTATTGGCATCGAAAGAGATGTAGAGGTGACGGATGCTGATGGTAAGCCGGCCGGAGGTATTGCCTGGACGCATAGGAAAGGGAAGGATTTTGATATTTACTTTATCTCGAATCAACTGGATACTGGCCGTATGTTGAATGTATCGGTAAGGCTTACGGGTAAGGAACCGGAAATATGGGATGCCGTTACCGGAGGGATGAGGACCAAGGTAGAATGGCAGCGCAGCCAGGGCCGGACAGTGGTACCCATGTACCTGTACAAGAACGAATCGCTGTTCCTGGTATTCAGGAGGAAGTTGGATAATGGCTGGCTGACAAAAGGGGGGGCGCCCTATACAAGGGATACACTACAGGGAGATTGGCTGCTGACATTTGATAAGACCATGGGTGGACCAGCGCAACCGGTAATCTTTAATACTTTAAAAAGCTGGACGGAGCAATCTGATACCAGTATCCGTTATTATTCCGGTACAGCGGTCTACAAGAAACAATTCGACTGGACGGATGCCGACAGCAGTAAGTATGTACGGTTGTTGATGGATAGTGTAAGCAATATCGCTACCGTAAAATTGAACGGGATAGATTGTGGTACGGTATGGACAGCTCCTTATCGGGTTGATATTACCAAGGGGTTGAAGCGGGGGATCAATGTGTTGGAAATTGAAGTAACCAATACCTGGGCCAACCGGTTGATCGGCGATGAGCGCTTGCCAGCCGATAAACGTATAACCTGGACCACAGCGCCATTTCGTTTGCAAGGCAAGCCTCTGTTGCCGGCGGGATTGATGGGGCAGGTGATCATTATGCGATAGTTGTGAAAATCAGATGATCCCACAAAGCGGGAAAAGATTATGAAAATTGCCAGTAGCCTTTTCTTACTACTCATTTTGCTAACCGTTGGTTTCGCTCAGGCGCAGCAAACCGGTGTCCCTGCCTATAACCCGGTATGGACCACCCAGAGTAAAAACCCGGGAGAGTCGATGCCCTGCGGCGGCGGTGATATAGGCTTGAATGTATGGGTAGAGGATGGTGACCTGCTGATCTATGCAGCACGCAGCGGCAGCTTTGATGAGAATAACGGTTTGTTGAAAGCAGGACGACTGCGGATAAAGCTATCACCCAATTTTTTGCCCAGGGCCGATCTTAAGCAGGAGTTACACCTGCAGCAAGGATATATGACACTGTCGGGTAGTTTGCCCAATCAATCAGGGGTCGTGCGTATCTGGGTAGATGTGTTCAGTCCGGTGGTACATATAGAGGTGACCAGTAATAAAAAAGTAAGTGTGGCGGCGGCTTATGAAAGCTGGCGTTATGAAGACCATGAGCTAAGGAAGCGGGAAAGCTTTGGCACATCCTGGAAGTGGGCGGCGCCTAAAGGAACCATTACCCGCAGAGACAGCATCCGGTTCCGTGGCAACGAAGTATTGTTTTACCACCACAATCAATCGCCCACCATCTTTGATGCTACGGTGGAGCAACAGGGCCTGGACAGCGTAAAGCATTTGTTGTATGATCCCCTGAAAGACCTGGCCTTTGGCGGCAGTTTCTCTGGAAAGCATTTTGTTCCCGCGGGCACCATTCTCGGCGCATATGCCGGAAATCCCTATAAGGGCTATTACCTGAGGAGTAAGTCGCCTGCAAAAACGCATGAACTCACCTTACAATTGCATACTGCACAGGTTGGCGATATACAGGTGTGGCAGCAGTCGTTGGATTCGCTGAAAGCTGCTACGGCGGCGCGTGCATCTACAGCATTTGCAGCCACCCAAGCCTGGTGGAAACAATTCTGGCAAAGGAGCTTTGTATACCTTGATAAAGACAAAGTAAATGGCCCTGCCTGGGAGATGGGACGCAATTACCAGCTCTTCCGCTATATGCTGGCCTGCAATGCAAAGGGTGTATGGCCTACCAAATTCAATGGCGGCTTGCTGACGGTTGATCCGGTCTATACAGATACAGCGCAAAGATTCACACCCGATTACCGCAACTGGGGCGGCGGATTGCATACGATGCAAAACCAGCGACTGGTCTATTTTCCCATGATCAAAAACGGCGATTGGGATATGTTGCAGGGGCAACTTGATTTCTACACACGCATACTGCGTAATGCGGAGCTGCGTAGCAAGGTATACTGGGATCATGACGGCGCCTGCTTTACGGAGCAGATGGAAAACTATGGATTACCTGATTATGCAGAGTATGGCACCAAACGTCCGCCCGGGTTTGATAAAGGGGTAGAGTACAATGCCTGGCTGGAATACCAATGGGATACGGTGCTGGAGTTTTGCCTGATGATGCTGGAAGAACAACGGTATACCGGAAAGGATATGAGCGGGTATATACCATTTGTCGAAAGTTGTCTGCGTTTCTTTGATGAGCATTATCAATGGCTGGCAAAGCAGCGCGGTGCTAAAGCGCTGGATGGAAATGGCAAGCTGATCCTGTTTCCTGGTTCTGCGACAGAGACTTTTAAAATGACTTACAATGCCAGCTCCACCGTGGCGGCGCTTACGGTGATCACCAACAGGCTATTGCAGTTGCCTGCAAATTATGGCACTGAGGAACAGCGTACTTACTGGCAGACTTTATCAAAGCGCATCCCCCCCATCAGCTATACACAATTCAATGGGCATACCACCATTGCACCGGCACAATCCTGGGAGCGGGTTAACAATACGGAATCGCCACAACTGTACCCGGTATATCCCTGGGGCATTTTTGGTGTAGGTAAACCGGGGCTCGATACAGCACTCAACACCTGGCGCTATGATACCTTTGCCCTGAAGTTCAGGAGCCATATCGGCTGGAAGCAGGACAATATTTTTGCTGCCCGCCTGGGGTTGAAAGAAGAAGCCTGGAAACTAGCCACCCTCAAGCTGCAAAACTCCGGCCGGCGCTTCCCGGCATTCTGGGGACCGGGCTTCGATTGGGTGCCGGACCACAACTGGGGTGGTAGTGGCATGATCGGCCTGCAGGAAATGCTGCTGCAAACTGATGACCGGAAAATCTTGTTGTTCCCCGCCTGGCCCAAAGACAAGGATGTTCATTTCAAGTTGCACGCGCCCTATAATACGACGGTAGAAGCAGAACTGAAGGATGGAAAACTGTTAAACTTAGTGGTGCTGCCCGAAAGCCGCAGGACAGATGTGGTGAATATGTTAAATTAGCAGCATCATCAACGACGATAACTTGTCTCAATATGAATGTCGCAAACAAAATAGGCTCTCACAAGAATATATGGCATGGGCTGGGGAGGCAGCGGATCGAGATCCCGAAAACGGTGATCAAGTCGAAGGTGCAAAACAATCCCCTGTTGTCGAAGTTGTATGTATGCAGTCTTGGTTATTATCCCAAAGCAGAGAAGCATTATACCTACCGCAAGAAAGGGTTACCGGAGAATTTCCTGTTCTATTGTGTGGATGGCAAGGGCTGGTACCAGCTGGAAGACAAGAAATATGAAGTAAGCGCCAATGAGTTTTTTATACTTCCCCAACATATTGAACATGCCTATGGCAGCAGTGATGATGACCCCTGGACCATTTACTGGATCCATTTTGGCGGAGAAAGCCTGCCTGAGTTCAACAATATGCAGATCGTACAGAAGCACTTCAAGCCCAGCTATGTAAAGACCAGTGAAGAGGTAACGGGGCTGTTTAGTAAGATCTATAAGTCACTGGAACTGGGTTATAGTCTCGACAACCTGGTATTTACCAATATGTGCCTGTCGCATTTCATTTCCCTGTTCATCTACAATCCCCGGCATTATCCGCAGCATACGCAGGACAAGCTCGACAGCATTGACAGCGCCATCCTCTATATGCACCAGCATATCAGTGAAAATATTACGCTCACTGACCTTTGCAAACATTATAATTATTCCGCTTCCCGTTTCTCCAGTTTATTCAAGCAAAAAACAGGGTATGCACCTATCGACTATTTTATCCAGTTAAAGATGCAGAAGGCTACGCAGCAACTGGATTTTACCGATAAGAGTGTGAAGTCTATTGCTATGAGTATGGGATTTGATGATCCTTATTATTTCTCCAAAAGGTTCCGAAAGATCATTG
Organism: uncultured Paraflavitalea sp.; assembly: GCA_966211765.1. Lineage (GTDB taxonomy): Bacteria > Bacteroidota > Bacteroidia > Chitinophagales > Chitinophagaceae > Paraflavitalea. The sequence goes on along the minus strand of CBIHOV010000028.1, from coordinate 108,244 downwards.
GCATGAGCCCGAAAAAGTACCGGATGACAAAGAAGGATTAGCTGTACTTAAAGACAACGCAGCGTATGCGTTGCATACACTGCGTTGATACAGGTGATCGTGGTTTTGCAGAAGCCTCCGGGGCATTATGCATTGTATCCGCCATCCATGGTAAGGGCGGCGCCGGTCATGAAAGCGCTCTCCTCGCTGGCCAGGTAGGCTACCAGGCCTGCGATCTGTGCCGGGGTTCCATACTGTTGAATGGCCATACGGCTGCGTGCAGCGGCGGCATGATCAGAAGTAGCAGGGTTCATATCGGTGTCGATCGGGCCGGGCTGTACCAGGTTGGCAGTAATGCCTTTGGCGCCCAGGTCGCGGGCCATGCCTTTGTTGAGGCCAATGAGGGCCGATTTGCTCATGGCATACAAGGCGCCATGCGAGCCGGTTACACGGTCGGCCATATTGCTGCCAATGGTGATGATGCGGCTCCCTGCCTGCATATGGCGGGCCGCAGCTTGTGAGGCCAGGAATACGGCGCGTACGTTGACGGCCATGATATCATCATATTCCTGCAAGGAATAATCTTCTATCGTATTCACTACATACATGCCTGCATTGTTGACGAGGATATCAATACGGCCAAAAGTATGGACGGTTTGTTCTACTGCGCGGGTTACTGCCTCGGTTGAATGGTTGTCGGCCACGATGGACAATGCTTTTCCACCAGCCGCTTCTATTTCCGCTACTACAGCTGCTGCCGCAGTGGCCGATTGAGCATACGTAAAGGCCACGGTAGCACCTTCCTGGGCCAAACGTTTAACTATACCTGCTCCTATACCCCGGCTACCGCCGGTTACCAATGCCACTTTGTTTTCAAGACGTTTCATATGTGTGTGTATTTATTGTTTGCAAAACTAACAGCATAGGTTTACATTTGCAGGTACCGATAAAATTGTTAAGTACTAACAAAAAAGTAAGTATGCGGAAAGAATCTTCTACAAATGCCATCAACAGGAATATGATCCGGGAGCATTGCGGCATGGCTTTTACGCTCTCGCTCATTGGCGGCCGGTGGAAGCCGGGCATCCTGTATCAACTGGTGCGTGGTAAGATGCGCTACAGTGAGTTGCGCAAACAAATGCCGGAGGTGTCAGAACGCATGCTGGTATTACAGCTGAGAGAGTTGGAAAGCGACGGACTTGTGCGCCGGCTGGTATATGCAGAAGTGCCGCCAAGGGTGGAATATGAATTAACAGAAGCGGGTATCTCTATGAAGCCGGTGTTGAAAAGCATGTCCGACTGGGGCCTGGGCTACCAGGAGAAGCGGGGCATTACGGTGCCTGCAAAGTGATACTATAGACAGAAACATTATTATAACTGTATAAGCTAAGAACAGACTTATGACGCGAGGTATGCGCCGTGAAGATTTTCCATTTATTTATTCATTGTATGTTCATCCTGTTACGAATCCTTACCTGCTGTATGAGGTAATGGATGAAACATCCTTTGAACCCCTCTTTGCCGACTTGCTGGAAAAGCAGCTCATTTATGTTTATGAAAGCGAAGGCGAGCCTGTTGGCATGTTTAAATTAATACCCTTATTACATCGCAACGCGCATATCGTGTACCTGGGCGGACTGGCCATTCACCCTGCGAAAGCAGGCGCTGGTTATGGGAAAGCCATGTTGCAGGAGATTATCGCGCTGTGCCGCCAAAAAGGATTTTTGCGGATAGAATTAAGTACGGCTACCAGTAATGAAAGGGCCATTCGCCTGTACGAGAAAGCCGGCTTTCAACGGGAGGGGGTACTGCGGAATTATACCTGGCTTAAAAGTGAGAACCGCTTCCTGGATGAAGTCATGATGTCTTACCTGTTTTAATACTTCCATATGATCCTGATAGAAACGCTTGGCTGGACTGGTTCGCTGTTGGTGCTGATAGCCTATGCTTTGAATATGAATAAAAAGCTGGCGGCTGATTCCCTTACTTATTATCTGTTGAATATACTTGGCAGTGCTTTCCTGATCGTCAATACAGCATATCATCATGCCTTCCCATCAATGGCGGTGAATATTATATGGGTGTTTATTCCGGTGGTAACCATTATCCGGCATAAGAGCCGCAAAGAAAAAGTAACCGGAAAATCATAATGTTACGGGTATGCTTATTGGAAGTATGGCTCAGTGGGTGGTTTGTACCACATACTGATAGATCAGCTCCGATACCCGTGCCATGGAGGCCACTGCGGCCTTTTCGTCCTTGATCCCTTTGGATAACAATACGAGTACATACTTCCTGCCGTCGGGCAGGAATACGATGCCTGAGTCATGCTGCACACCGGTAATACTGCCGGTTTTGTGGGCTACCTTAACGTCTTTGGGTAGTTTGGCCGGGATGATCTCATTGAAGTGCTGATCAAGAAGGATCTTGATCATGGCCTGCGAGGAGGCAGAGTCTACCGTTTGCCCGGCGGCCATTTTTTGAAAAATGACCAGGAGGTCCTGGGCGGTGGTCGTATTGTTGAGCCCCTGTTGGTAGGCCTTACTGTCTTCCACTCCCCGTAGTACCTGTATGTCCCTGGCTCCCAGGTCGCGCATGGTTTGCGTTACTTTTTTAGCATCTACCTTTTCTATCACGATATTGGTGGCCAGGTTGCTGCTCATGATGATCATGTCATAAACAAGGTCGTACAAAGTTCTTTTGGCGCCGATCAGGGTATAGAGCTTCTTTTCGCTGTCATCGTCGGGGTTGAGGCTATAGGTACTGCTGTCTACAATACTATGGAACTCATTTTTGATCAGTACCGAATCTGTCAGGGATAAAGTACCCGCTGCAGCTTGTTTGTAAACTTCTATGAGTACGGGTGTTTTCATGGTGCTGGCGGCATGGAAGCTGGTATCGCCGTTGATCAGCAGGGTAGTGCCGGAAGCCGGGTCGCTGAAAGCGACGGCAAACCGGCCTTCATTTTTTGCCAGTTCGGTGCTGATGGCTTGTTTTAGTTGTTCGGATGTCATAGCTGATTGGCAGGATGCCAGGGTAAAAGCGATCAATATAGGTAAAACGGGTGTTAATATTTTACGCATACGATTGAGGTTAGAACACTAAGCTAAAATTAGAGGAAAATGAGCAAGGACGGTATATAAAAACTTTGTCATAGTCTAATCTTTATTATTTTTATCCATATTTTAAATTGCACATGAAACGTTATTCCCAACAAACCCGATTGCTTGTAGCTGTAGATTGCATCATTTTTGGCTTCGACGGACAGGAACTCAAACTCTTACTCATACAACGTGGCTTTGAACCGGAAAGGGGCAAATGGAGCCTGATGGGCGGGTTTGTAAAGCCCACCGAAAGCTTTGAAGGGGCAGCTGCGCGGGTATTAAAGGAACTAACGGGCCTTAGTGGTGTATACATGGAACAATTGCACGCCTTTGGAGATCCCAACCGCGATCCGGCGGAACGCACTGCCTCTATCACTTATTTCAGCCTGATCGATATCCGGAAATACCAGGAACAGCTCAATGATGAATACCATCCTGAATGGTTTCCCATCCGTAAGCACCCCCGTTTGATCTTTGACCATGAGGCAATGATCGATATGGCCAAAGAACGGCTTCAGTACAAGGCCGCCCTGCACCCCATTCTTTTTGAACTGTTGCCCGACAAGTTTACGCTCCCGCAGCTGCAAACCCTGTATGAAGGCATTTACGATGCGGAGATCGATAAACGCAACTTTAGCCGTAAGGTATTGTCTACGGGTTTGCTGGTGAAGCAAAAGGAGAAAGAAAAGGAGACTTCAAAACGTGGGGCATTCTATTATAAACTGGATAAACGCAAATACAATTCCAAATTCCATAATTTCCTGAATATCATCCCCAATGCGCACAATCTGATATAGTGGGTGGTTTTACCGGACCACTACCGGCCAGCCTGTTGTCCAGGCAAGTTTCTCCATGCGTAGTTTGGAGCGGCCACGGTCTTTGGCATCATACCCATGAAATACCAGGTAATCGATGCCGTCAAAAGTGCATACTGCATTGTGGCCTACCCCATGCCAATCTTTATCGCCCTGCAACAGGATGGTGCCGCCGCTTTTTACCAGGGGGACGCCTTCTTTGTCTACATAGGGACCAGTCAGTTTCTCCGAACGCCCTACGATCATTTTATACGTGCTTTGTTCGCCTTTGCAGCAATAGTCGATAGAGGCAAAGAGGTAGTAGTAATTCCCTTTCTTTACAATGAATGGTGCTTCAATAGCGCCGTCGCCGGCGGAGGAATCGGGGGTGTAATAATTAATTTTACGGCTGGCAATGGTATGCCATTGTTGAGGTGTATCAACCGCAGTGAGTGATTTGTTTAGCTTCACCAGTTTGAGTCCGTTCCAGAAGGAGCCGAATGCCAGCCAGGGCTGGTCCTGTTCATCCCATATCACATTGGGATCAATGGCATTCCACATATCCCTGCCCGGTATGGATTCAATGACCTTTCCGTGATCGGTCCAATGGAAAGCAGGATCAGCAGGGTGGAGGGTGGTGTTGGTGGCCACTCCAATACAGGAGGTGTTTTTACCAAAAGCAGATACGGAATAGAAGAGATAGTACAGGCCATTGTGGTAGGAGATATCCGGCGCCCAGATATGGTTTTTGAAACCTGGTACAGCCTTCACGCCCCAGGGCAGGGTATCAAATACCTGCTTTTCCCGCTGCCAGGTCTTCGTGTCATTGGACGACCATACACTGATGCCGCGGCCTGTACAGAACAGGTAGTAGGTGCTGTCCTGCCTGATCATTACGGGATCGTGGACGGAGATCTGAGCGGTGGCGTGGGTGGTTATGAACAGGATTAATATAAGGAATAAGGCAGGAATTCGCATTGTTGAGGAGTTATGAGTCTGGAGTTGAGAGTCGGGAGTTGGGAGTCAAGGCGCAGCATTCGTGGCTTCCGACTCCCGACTCAAGACTTCTAACTATTACAGCATCTTTATTTTGATCACCTGGAAGGAATAAGGGGCCAGGGTTACCGGCAGCTTTTTACCTTTCAGGGCGAGGGTGGTTGGTTGAGGACTGATGCCGGCTGGTTGGGCAAAAGAGTTGGCCAGCTGCAGGTCGTCGTTTTTCAACACTTCCACATGGGCGGTAGCGGCCAGCTTTTTCACGCCTTCAATGCTTACTTCACTGCTTTGCGGCGTAGCGCCCGTATTCACGATCTTAACGATCACCTCTTTGGCAATACTATCAATGCAGGCATTGGCATAGAGGCCATTTTGCCCGGTAGCTATTTCATTATTGAGGGTCATGTTGACTACATGGGTACCCTTATTTACAGAAAACAGCTTTTGTACATAGTAGTTGGGAGTGCCATAGGACTGCAGGTTGTTGAACCAGATCAGGTCGGGCGTCCACTGCCATCCTTCTGCATGGGCAAAGAGCGGGGCATAGGAAGCCATGTGTACTACATCGGCATTGCGCTCAAGGCCGGTCATAAAAGCGGCTTCCGATAAAGCGCATTGCCAGTTGTTGCTGTTATCGGCTGAAGCGACTGCCTTGCTTTGTGCGGCATATTCGCCGGCAAATATTTTAGGGCCTTTGCGGTCATAATTATCATAACGACGCGCATTTTTAAGGAACCAGTCCGGTGCGCGGTAATAGTGTTCATCCAATATATCGGCTTTCAATCCGCGCAGGGTAGGGTCGAGGTAATCAAACAGAGGGCCATCAGGATTGGGACCTACGCTGCTGATGAGTTGTACTGCAGGATATTTTTCCTTGATGGCTTTGGCAAACAGCTTGTACCGTTCGATGTATTGTTCACCCCATTGTTCATTGCCTACGCCCAGCAGCTTCAGGTTGAAGGGGGCGGGGTGTCCCATCTGGGTACGCACTTTGCCCCATTTGGTATCTGTGCCCCCATTGGCAAATTCGATCAGGTCCAGTGCATCCTGGATATAAGGGTCGAGCGCTTCTACAGGTACGACTTCCGATGTATTGAACTGACAGGCCATGCCACAGTTAAGGATGGGCAGGGGTTCGGCGCCGATATCTTCAGAAAGCAGGAAGTATTCATAGAAACCGAGACCGAAGGATTGGTAATAATCAGGCGTGAGCTTGTGCCGGAATTCAGTATTCCAGCGATTCACGATCACTTCCCGCTCATCCACGGCGCCAATGGTTTTTTTCCATTGATAGCGGGTATCCAGTTCGCGCCCCTCTACTATACATCCGCCGGGAAAGCGGAGAAAGCCGGGTTTCATATCGGCCAGCAGTTGCACCAGGTCGGCCCGCAGCCCACCGGGGCGGTTCTTCCAGGTATTTTTCGGAAACAGGGAGATCATATCGGCATCTACTACGCCGGTTCCTTCAAACCAGATATTGAGTTTGGCTTTGGGGTCGGTACTGGTAGCTGTAAGTGAAGCGGTATATTTTTTCCATTCATTGCCTGTAAGCGCAATAACCGTTTCGGCGATCTTTTGGTTGGCTGCGCTGACGAGTTCAATACGCAATTTAGTACTGCCTTCGGTTGCCTTTGCCAGCAGGGAGAGATCGTATTGCTGATTGGCGGTAATGCCCATGCCGCGGAATCCTTCGTTGGTAATGCCATATCCGCTGGCCGAGCGCACGGTGAAGCGCGCATAGCGGGGATTGGTTGATTGCTCACCCCGGTTGATGATGAGTATGGCGCCCTGGGCATTGTTGAGCTTTTGTTCTTTCCAGCCCATCAGGGGCGTGGCAAATTCAAAAGACCGGTTCTTTACCAGTTCGGCATAGATGCCACCATCGGCGCCAAAGTTGATGTCTTCAAAGAAGATACCCCACATGGTTTTCTGCACAGGGGCTTTCTCCTGATTGGCTTTGACGGTGAAAACCTGGGTGGTTTGAGCAGTGAGTTGGCAGGCTATCAGAGAGGCGCCTGCTGCCAGTATTGCTAATCTTTTCATTGACATTATTATTTTAATTCCAGCACTACTACAGAGCAAGCCGGCAGTTTTACCGTAAGGGTAGTCCCTTTCAACACAGCGCCATTGAAGCCAACTGGTTTTACTTTGTCGGGGTTTTCAAAGCTGTTGTGGTCTTCTACTTTTCCGGAAGCCAATATCCTGCCGGTAACGGCGGTATACTTTCCGCCTTTTAGGTTGAGGGTGATGTCCTGTCCGTTTTTCGCATCAATATTGACCAGTGAGATATGGGTTACACCCAATGAATCTTTAGAAGCGGAACAAGACACGGCGGGCAATTTCTTATTGCCCAGTGTATAGTCTTTGGTCTTGAGTGTAATGGGCAGCAATTTGGCATCCTGGTGCACATTGTACATTTCCATTACATGGTAGGTAGGCGTAAGGATCATCTTTTCCTCGTTGGTCAGCAATACGGCCTGCAGCACATTGATGGTTTGTGCCAGGTTGGCCATCCGCACACGGTCGCTGTGGTTGTGGAAGATGTTGAGGGTTACACCGGCAATCATGGCATCGCGCATGGTATTTTGCTGATAGAGGAAACCGGGATTGGTGCCTGGCTCCACATCATACCAACCGCCCCATTCATCCACCACCAGCGCTATGCGTTTGCGTGGATCGTATTTATCCATGATAGCGGAATGTTTGATGATCAGTGAATCCATGAGCAAGGCACGCTGCATGGTGGTAAAGTACTGGTCTTCGGAAAAGGTGGTGGAAGGACCTTTACGTCCCCAGTCGATCACGGAATAATGGTGGAGGGCAACGCCGCTCACCATATTGCCGGGGATATTTTTCATGAGCACTTCGGTCCAGTTAAAATCGGAGGAATTGGCGCCGGAAGCAATGCGGAAGATATTGCCTTCGGACCAGCCGGTCATGAAAGTGGCGTATTTACGATAGATGTCGGCATAGTACTCGGGGCGCATATTGCCACCGCAACCCCAGGCCTCATTGCCCACGCCCCAGTATTTAACATTCCAGGGTTTGTCGCGGCCATTTTGTTTGCGCAGGTTCGACATCGGGCTTTCGCCGGCGAAGCTCACATACTGCACCCAGTCGGCCAGTTCCTGTACGGTACCACTGCCCACATTGCCGGCCAGGTAAGGTTCTGTACCAATGAGCTCACACATGTTGAGGAAATCATGGGTGCCGAAGCTATTGTTTTCTGTCACGCCTCCCCACCAGGTATTGACCATGGAAGGGCGCTTGTCTTTAGGACCAATGCCATCTTTCCAATGATAAGTGTCGGCAAAGCAGCCACCAGGCCAGCGCAGGTTGGCGATCTTTAATTTCTTTAAGGCAGCGACCACATCATTGCGCACGCCTGCAGTATTGGGTATCTTACTATTCTCGCCTACATAGAAACCACCGTACACACAACGGCCCAGGTGTTCGGCAAAATGGCCGTAGATCTGTTTGCTGATGATTTGTTTGGCCTCACCGGCATTGACGGTGATCTCATTCTGTCCAAAGGCGGCAAAGCAACCGGATAAAGCCAGTGGCAGGAAAAACAATCGTTTCATAATTCTATATTTGGTTAGATGCATTGAACTTAATAATAAGTGTAATAGGTACGGTTATTCAAATATAAATAAGCCTGCCGTAGAAACAGCAGGCTTTTGGTAATAATTAAAAACTACTGCTACGCTGTATGAGAAAACTATTTCAGTAAAACTTTTTGTGGCGCTGTATAGTACAGTTCCTGCACACCTGCCGTTTTAACTCCCAGTCTTACATAAACATAGCCCTTATTGGTGGCTGCAGCTGGAATGGAGGCGCTTAGCGTTACCGGCTGGGTTATGTCTATTGCGGCCGCGGCTTTCGAGACATTGGCGGCGTTGTTGTTCTGATCTGTGATCGTGGTTAGGCCAAGATACAACCTTATCAGTTCCAATGATTTGCTGGTATTAACAGCTTGTACAGTAAATGTAGCATCTATGTTGCTGCCATTCTTTTGAACGCTCGCATTTTTAATGATAAAATAGGGGTCTACCGGTACATCTATTATTGTATTGCCTTTTACTGTTACATCTATAGAATCTGTATTATCAGCCCAGGGGCCATTGCCTTTTAAGCGTACCAGCTTATAGTTGCCGTCAAAAAGCGTGGCAGAAAAGGAACCGTCCTGGTCTATGTACACCGGTATTTTGGTAAACAACTGGTAACCGCGTTGCCATAGTTCCAGTTGAATACCACTGGAACGTACGCCTATTGGCTGTCCCTGGTAAACCACTTTTCCGGTGAGTTGGGAGGAAGGCGGTGCATAGTTGTCTTTTTTGCAGGCAGTCAGCAGGATGATGGCCGCCGATGCTATATAAAGGATTGCTTTTATTTTCATAACCATCATATTATTAGTGGAAAGGATTTCTTACAATTTTCGGATTGTTGTTGATGATACCCTGGTCGATTGCCGAATAATAATTGCCCAGTTGGAAAAAGCGGGGCGCTCTGAAACGTGGCCCTACCATTTTTACGAACACATATTTACCATCGCGTGCGGCATCCCCCGGTCGTATAATGCGATAGGGGTATAAAGCATATACCATATCATCGGGGTTATTGGTTTGCCCGTTCCAAACTTTATCAGCGGTTCTCCAGCGTTTGAGGTCCCATACGCGGTGGTCTTCAAAGGCCAGTTCTACGCGTCGTTCATTCCTGATCCTGTCCATGGTAAGTGTGGCGGCGGAAACACTGTTGGGGGCGAAGCCGGCCCTTTCGCGCAAGGCGCTGATCCAGGTGGCTGCATCTGTTGTCTGACCCAGTTCAAAAGCAGCTTCTGCGGCATTGAGGTATATTTCACCCAGCCTGAACCGGACCCACCATACATCACTGAGGATGCCTCTTGTGCTGGTGCCGGCGCCTGCATCAATAAACTTACGCATGTAAAATCCGCTATTGGTTACTTCCTGAATGGACCGGTGCGGGCCTGATGTGCCGGTCAATAGTTTTCCGTCGGTATGGATGGTGCCCATGGCGCTGCCTTCAATGGTTTGATAGCTGGTCCCATTCCATACCATTACGCCGGCCTGGATCTGTACAGGTAAACCCTTGAAGGTAGTTCCGGGATAGATAACAGTACCGTATAGGCGGGCATCTTTATTGGCGAAGATGTCCTGCAGGTTGTTATAATAGATGAAATCACTATTATCCGGCAGGCGGGTCTTTAAAGCGCCGTTGGAGCCATCGAGGTATTCATAGCATTCTACGAGGTTGAGAGATGGCGTGACGCAGGAGGAAGAAAGATTGTCTTCCCGGATGCCGAGTGGAATATTATCGTAAGCGAAGCCATGTCTTTTATTTTTTGCCGATAAAAAATCCCTGACAAAGATGGCTTCTTTGTTGCCAATCTTTTTCACTACTGCTTCATAGAAGTTCTCTCCAAGGTTGCCGGGATTGCCTTTGTATAAAGCGAATGCATTGCTGGTAATAATTTCTTTGGAAGCTTCCAGTGCTTTGGTATAGTATTCATTGGCTTTGGCAGCAGGAATACCCACCTCTCCACCGGGTAATGTAATAGGGGCTGCCATCAGGTTATTGTATTTGGCTATAGAAGCGGCATACAACATGGCCCTGCTTTTCAATGCCATCGCTGTGTATTTATTGGCCCGGCTGTTACTGGGTGTACCGTTGTTGATATTGCCCAGGTCTTCTTTGATGGCGTCCAGTTCGCCGGCGATGAAGTCATACACTTCAGCTTCTTTGGCCCTGGGTTGTTGCAGGGGGGAAGGATTACCGCTGTAATCATAGATCAATTGTTTGGTGACCAGCGGAACGCCGCCCATTCTTTTTACCAGTTCAAAATATACATTAGCCCTGATAAACCGCAATTCACCGGAGAATTGTTTTTTCTGTAAATCAGTGAGTTTAACACTGTACTTTTCAATGTTCTCCAGAGCAAGGTTGATGTCTCTGATAAGGGTATAGTCCCAGTAAGCCCAGCGTGAATAGGCATAGGAGATGATATTGTTCCGGCCATCTTCGCCGGTATAGCCACTCCAGAGGGCATCGTCGTAATCGGCCATATTGCGCCAGTTGCCATCTAGGCCCATATCAGTGGGCAGGCGGTCATAATAGTTTGCCAGTAGTCCCAGAACCTGTTTGGGATCGTTCCATACCTGGCTTTCAAGGATGATGGTTTGCGGCGTTCTTTCAAGCCAGTCTTTTTTGCATCCTGCCGCCATGATGAGCAGGCCGCTTATAATAAGGGTATTATATATTAGTTTCATGATCGTATTAGTTGAATGATACATTAAATCCAAAATTCACCAGTTTCTGCTGCGGATACACAAGGCCCCCTGAGGAAGATATCTCCGGATCTATCTCGTATTCTTTCACATTGTCGAAAGAAAAGAGGTTGGTGCCATTGATATACATCCGGAGATTGGAAACCCCGAAGCGTTTGGTGAGCTTTGAAGGGAGTGTATAACTCAGTTCCATATTCTTCAGTCGCATATAGCGTACATTGGTCACCCAGAAATCATTCTTGCGATAGTTGACATGGCCATAATCTTTCCGCGTGGCAGGATATGTTCCTCCGATCCACTTACTGTTGGGGTCATAAGGGTCTTCACGATGCCAGCGGTCGGTGAGCATGTACTCAGGAGAGTTTCCATTATTCTGGAAAGGGTTCCTTAATTCAACATTGCGGAAGAAGCTCTGCATGCCTGAACCGGCAAAGTCTATTGCCAGGCTAAAGCCTTTATAGCTTACGCTTGTATTTATACCATAGCTGAAGTAAGGCAAAGCGCCTTCTGCGTAACCAATGGGTCTTTCATCCATGCCATTGATGATGCCATCGCCATTAACGTCTTTATAAATGAAGTCGCCGGGTAATTGTGTACGGTTTCCCTGTCCGTCATTATTGACGGTGTAATTGTCAATTTCCTCCTGGCTTTGGAAGCGTCCGGCTATTTGGTAACCCCAGTTGATATTGCCCCAACGATCTTCCCAGGCATTGCGGTATTGATCCCATGAGTTGCCAAAGCGGGGTTTGTAGAAGTGCAGGTCCCTGCGGCGTGCCAGCGTTCCGTTAACACCTACTGAATAAGATACCTGGCCTGCCTTGTTGCTAAAGCTCAGCATACCATCCATACCGAGATTTACTTCTGATGTAAGGTTTTCATTGGGTAAGCTATACCCTACTTCACTGGGGAGCAGTACATCATAGCGACCGGCAGGAAGACCGGTGCGTTTGCGCTGGAATACATCAAACTGGCCGGAGAATTTATTATCGAACAAGATAAAGTTTATGCCAATATTGGTGGTTTGGTTATATACCCAGGAGAGATTGGTGACTGGTAATCCTCTCGGGCGAAGTCCTATCACATACTGCCCGTCCAATACGGCGCTGCCCTGTAAAAAGTTGTAGCCGGGCAAATAGTCAAATGACCCAATGCCTACTTCACTGCCGGTTTCACCATAAGAAGCTCTTATTTTGAGTTCATTGAGGAAGGGTAGTTTGTCTTTCAGGAATGATTCTTCTGAAATGCGCCAGGCTATAGCAAAGCCGGGGAAAAGCCCCCATCGTTTGTCAGGCGCATAGAGATAAGAGCCTTCATAGCGAAGGAAGGCATCCAGCAGGTATTTTTGCCGGTAATTATAGCTGATCCTGCCGGTATAACCCGCCCTTGCTTCTGTGCTCCATTCGTCACCGAGGTAATCCTGGTTGGCGAAAGACATAATTGGAATATAGTTATTGGGGGGAATGCTGTGGAGGGCCAGGTAGGAGTTTTCCATGTCCGACCTTTCATAAGCTGCCAGTGCAGTGATGTTATGATCACCTAATTGTTTGGTATAGTTCAGTTGGAACTGTGCGAACCTTGACCAGATATTGCGTTTGTGTTTTTCGCGCCAGGGGTTCTGGTTACCGCTTCTCGGTTCATATTCTTGTGTAGAAGGATTGTAGTAGTAGGCATTGTAGGTGTACTCAAACCCTTCAAAGTCTTCATTGGTGAAGTTATAGGAGAACAAGGCTTTTGCCGTTAAACCGAATTTGAAATCATATTGGGCCGATAGGTTGATGTCCATAGAGCGGTAAACTTCATCAATATACCCGGTTACATCATTTTTATAGGTCGCAGGGTTGACGTTTACGCTGTGCCCCTGGTTAATATAATTCGGATTGTCATTGGCATAGGGCGGTTCAATGGGCCACATGCTGGAAATACTTAGCAGGGGATTGAAATAATCATCCAGACCCGGCACCCCTACATTGTGCCGGCTTTCAATACGCCCCCTGACCTGTGTGCTGATCTGTAGGCCTTTGGCAAGGCTGGCATTGAGGTTGGCCTGCAGGTTGGTGCGTTTGAAGTTGAAATCCCGGATGATGGCATCCTGGCTAAGATGACCTATTGAAAAGTAATAGTTTGATTTTTGTGAACCTCCGGATGCATTGGCATTGAGGTAATATTGGGGAACGTTGGGACGTGTTACGATGTCGAAATAATTATAACTCTTATAACCTTTTTCAGTACCCGTTTCCCATTTGGCCAGTTCTTCAGGTGTATAGAGCAGGGCTGGGTTTCTTCCTGAGTTTTGTTCATTCTCTACCAGGCCCCGCACATATTGTCCGGCATTGGCTGGCTGCGGATAGCGGGTAAAGTTTTGCAGTCCATAATAACCATTCACATTGATGCTGGTGCTTTCGTTTTTCTTACCCTTTTTGGTAGTTACCAGCACTACGCCATTGGCAGCCCGTAAACCATAGATGGCGGCTGCGCCATCTTTCAGGATGGAGATGCTTTCAATATCTTCCATACCGATCTGGTTGAAGATATTGGTGCCGGATACGCCGGTATTGAAACCAAAAGCAGAGGTGCCATCATTGGTGCTGTAGGGTACCCCATCAATGATATAAAGGGGATTGCCGAGGTTCCTGATCTGGATATTGGTACCGTTGCCAGGCCTTGCATCGGTGGCCCGGAAAGTGATGCCCGGTACCTTTCCTACCAGGGCAGCGGTGGCAGCTACGGCCGGTGTACGCATCAGGTCGGCTGATTTGATCTCACTAACGGCGCCCGTGAGTAGTCTTTTTTTCTGGGTGCCATAACCGATCACCACTACATCCTCCAGTGAGTTGGCGCCTTCAGCAAGCAGGATGCGAACAGGCTGGCCGGCGGTGATGGTATATTCCTGGGTTTTAAAACCCACATTGGATACTTCCAGTACATCGCCCGGCGCCGCTTCAATGGTAAAGCTTCCATCCTGGCCGGAGGTGGTACTGATCTTTTTTCCTTTTACATGGATGGTTGCTGAGGCGATGGGATTACCGTTTTTGTCGACGATGGTACCTTTTACAGGGTCCCGGGCAAAGGCCGGAGAAAAAGCAAATAGCAGGCATGTTACCAGGATTGAGACAAGACCGCCTCTCCCCCGCAATCTTAAGGGAATAACTCTCATAAAGCAATTGTTTTTATTTGCAAGAATTGTTAGCCATTCTGCTGTGTTTACGGCAAAGCATTCCCCTGCCTGTACGCTTACAGGTGTTGCCTGTTCATGCGCACATGCGTATTGTATCAACCAATACCATGAATGATATGCAGGTTGACCACTTTACGTTGGACCTAATGCTTTGATGTAAGTAAAAGTTCCACGGGGCTTCGGGATCAGGGTAGGTATGTGCATGGTGGTGACCATCGGACATACCCGGTGCAGCTTAGTAACTGTAGAATAGCAATAGCCAGTGAACTGTAAATAATAACCCAATGAGAATTGCTGAAATGAAGGAGCCAGCCGGAACAGGAGATGGCGGAGGTGCAATGCAGGCATAGCGATCAGCCCGTTTGTTAGGTTGGTTCGTTTCATATAGCAAGTGGTGCAAGACAATAGCAAATTAAAATAATTATTTCAATAACTGTCATAATTACATTTAATTATTTTTGAGTGTTTGTATGGTAAGGGGGGTGAGGCAGGCAAGGAAATGGGCGGGTTGGGTGGACAATTGGTTACTATCTGTATAAGGTAAATCATATTTTGAACTTTATTAATTGGTTTAGTTTGGTAGTTTTGTGACCCGCCGGGTTTCCAGGCGGTAGTCTGTACCCCTGTTTTGGTAGTATCAATTTTTGTTAATTCTTTTGCATATAAATCTATAAGTGTTACCTTGACACGAATTGCCAAATGAAGAACGATCAATATGTTATAGGAGTGGATTACGGAACAGATTCCGTACGTTCCATCATCGTCAATGCAGCTAATGGTAAAGAGGTTGCAGCAGCTGTGTTTCCCTATCCCCGTTGGAAGGATGGCCTGTATTGTAATGCATCCCTGAACCAATTCCGGCAGCACCCGAAGGATTATGTAGAGGGGCTGGAGCAAAGCATTAAAAGCTGTTTACACCAGGCAGGACCTGCTGTGGCGGCTCAGATAAAAGCCATCTCTATTGATACAACGGGTTCTACTCCCGTGGCGGTGGATGAAACGGGTACGCCACTGGCCCTGTTGCCGGGTTTTGAGGAAAACCCCAATGCGATGTTCGTATTGTGGAAAGACCATACCTCGGTAAAGGAAGCTGCAGAGATCAATACGCATGCAGAGCGTTTTGACGTCAACTACCTTCAATATGTGGGCGGCATTTATTCTTCCGAATGGTTTTGGGCCAAATTGCTGCACGTACTGCGGGCCGATGAGCAGGTGCGCAAAGCCTGTTACTCCTGGGTGGAACATTGCGACTGGATACCTTTCCTGCTCACCGGAGGCCAGCGTGCGCTCGATATACGCCGTGGTGTATGCTCGGCGGGTCATAAATCCCTGTGGGCTGCTGAGTTTGGCGGATTGCCCCCCGATGAATTCTTTACTACCCTGGATCCCCTGTTAAAAGGTTATACTACACGTCTCTTTAAAGATACCTATACGGCCGATAAAGCAGCTGGCAAACTTACCCCGGCCTGGGCCGAACGCCTGGGACTATCCACCGATGTCATCATCGGCGTAGGTGCTTTCGATGCACATATGGGTGCTGTGGGTGGCCAGATCGAACCCTACCATTTAAGTAAGGTAATGGGCACTTCCACCTGCGATATGCTGGTTGCGCCCAGGGCTGATATGGAAGGCAAACTGGTAAAAGGCATTTGCGGACAGGTAGACGGATCGGTGATACCCGGTATGATCGGGTTGGAAGCTGGTCAGTCGGCCTTTGGAGATGCCTATGCCTGGTTCAGGAATGTACTTGCCTGGCCTGTACAGCAACTACTCTCCCAATCCACTATTATAGATAAGGATACGGCTGCAAAGCTGGCCGAAGAAACGCTGGCGAAGATCATTCCCGTGCTTAGTCAACAGGCTGCTCAATTGTCCTTTGATGAGCACAGTGAGCTGGCAGTTGACTGGTTCAATGGCCGCCGCACCCCCGATGCCAACCAGGTATTAAAAGGGGTGATTAGCCATCTTGGTTTGGGAAGCGATGCCCCCCGCATCTTCAGGGCGGTGGTGGAAGCTACCTGCTTCGGGGCCAAGAGCATTGTAGACCGGTTCAACAACGAAGGGGTGCCTGTGAAAGGATTGATCGGACTGGGTGGTGTAGCACGCAAATCACCCTTCATCATGCAAATGATGGCGGATGTGATGAATATGCCCATCCGCATTCACCGTTCTGAACAAACCTGCGCAGCGGGCGCCGCCATGTTTGCGGCCACTGCAGCCGGCATCTATCCGAAGGTGGAAGAGGCCATGGCAGCCATGGGGCAGGGGTTTGATGTTGAATATTACCCCGATCAGCAAAAGGTAGGACTGTATGCCAAAAGGTACCAGCAATACCATGCGTTGGGTAATTTTATAGAAGATCATTCTTAATACAAGCTGCGAGCAATGAGTGCGTACAAATATATTCGTGAGGAAGCGTATGAAGCCAATATGCAGCTTCCGGCCCTGGGCCTGGTACTATTTACTTTTGGCAATGTAAGTGCCGTAGACCGCCAAGCCGGTGTATTTGCCATTAAGCCCAGTGGTGTACCTTATGCGTCTTTATCACCCGACAATATGGTGATCGTTGACTTTGATGCCAAAACGGTGGAAGGCACGATGCGGCCCTCCTCTGATACGAAAACACATGCGGTGCTGTACAAGCACTGGGATAAGATCGGCGGTATTGTCCATACGCATTCTACCTATGCCACTGCCTGGGCGCAGTCGCAACGTGATATTCCTATCTTCGGCACTACTCATGCAGACCACAATACGGTAGATATACCCTGCGCACCTCCAATGGATGATGCGATGATACAGGGTGATTATGAACATGAAACCGGTTTCCAGATCATCAATTGCCTGCAGTCAAAAGGACTGAGCTATGAAGAGTTGGAGATGGTGCTCGTAGGCAACCATGCACCTTTTACCTGGGGTAAAACGGCCGCCAAAGCTGTCTACAACAGCGCCGTACTGGAAAATATTGCCCAGATGGCTTTGCTTACTGAGCAGATCAATGCCAAAGCGCCGCGCCTGAAGGAAGCATTGATCAAAAAGCATTTCGAAAGGAAGCATGGGCCTGATTCGTATTATGGGCAATCGTAGTTTGTCTGAACCACGATTTATTGGATTGATGGGATTAAGCGGATAGGAGTGTAAAGTTGTGAGTACGTTGACTAGGATCCTCCCGCGGAGTAGGACAGGTTTTGCTTCGATAGCGGATTGCTCCCTGCGGTCGAAATGACAAAGAAGGGTGATATGATAACAGAGTATATTCTTACAATCAGTAAAAAAACGATAGATGATCAATTTAAAGACACTGGAAGTTTGGTTTGTAACTGGTAGTCAGCATTTGTACGGACCTGAAACACTGAAGCAGGTGGCCGAAAATGCACAGACTATTGCGAAAGCCCTGAACGCTGCTGCCCAAATACCTGTTACGGTTCTGTGGAAAGACACTGTTAAATCGCCGGAAGAAATTTATAAAATATGCCAGGAAGCCAATACAACAGAAAACTGTATCGGTATCATTGCCTGGATGCATACTTTTTCACCAGCCAAGATGTGGATTGGCGGACTGAAGATCCTCAACAAGCCTTTATTGCATTTACATACGCAGTTCAACCGCGATATCCCCTGGGGAGAGATCGACATGGACTTCATGAACCTGAACCAGAGTGCGCACGGCGACAGGGAGTTTGGTTTCATCATGACGCGCATGCGCCTCAACCGCAAAGTAGTGGTAGGCCATTGGCAGGATGAAGAAGTATTGGAGCGTATCAATGTGTGGGCCCGCGTAGCTGCCGGCTGGCACGACTGGCAGGGCGCCCGCTTTGTACGTTTTGGTGATAATATGCGCTATGTAGCTGTTACCGATGGCGACAAAGTGGAAGCTGAAATGAAATTCGGTTTTGCTGTGAACACGCACGGCATTGGCGACCTGGTGAAAGTGATCAATGAAATTGGTGATGGTGCGGTAGATAAACTGGTGCAGGAATACAATGACCGCTATAAAGTAGCAGACGTATTAAAGAAAGGAGGCAGCAGTTATACTTCCATCCGCGATGCTGCCAGGATAGAACTTGGCTTGCGCGCCTTCCTGGAGCAGGGTAATTTCAAAGGTTTCTCTGATACGTTTGAAGACCTGCATGGCATGGTACAGTTGCCGGGCATTGCCGCCCAGCGCTTAATGGGCAGCGGTTATGGATTTGCGGGTGAGGGTGATTGGAAAACAGCTGCGCTCGTGCGGGCCATGAAAGTAATGGGACAGGGGTTGCCAGGTGGTAACTCTTTCATGGAGGATTATACGTATCACTTCAACCCAACGAATCCGCAGGTACTGGGCGCCCATATGCTGGAGATCTGTGAATCGATTGCAGAAGGCAAGCCTTCCTGTGAGATACATCCGCTGGGTATTGGCGGCAAAGCCGATCCGGTACGTCTGGTATTCAACAGTGCACCCGGTAAAGCGCTGAATGCTTCGCTGATCGATATGGGTAACCGGTTCAGGATGCTGGTGAATGAAGTGGAAGCTGTAAAACCGGAGCATGACCTGCCGAAACTGCCTGTAGCCAGGGTATTGTGGAAGCCATTGCCGGATATGAAAACGGCCTGCGCAGCCTGGATACTGGCGGGTGGCGCTCACCATACGGGTTATAGCCAGAACCTCACAGCTGAATATCTCCAGGACTTTGCCGAGATAGCCGGGATAGAGTTTGTATTGATCGGTAAGGATACCAATCTGTACCAGTTCAAGAATGAACTGCGCTGGAATGAAGTGTACTACAGGTAAGCGGAGGGGAAGACAAATGACCTGTTATAAGTACACATTATAAAACGTAACGATAAGAGGAAGCACCTTGCATTGGGCAGGTGCTTTCATTTTGGTCACTGTGCCAGATAAACGGGAGCCAGCGCTGGTGGTGAGGTATTAAAAATTGAGATCATTGGTACAAGGATTGATGAATTGAGTAGGATTATTAATAAAATAATCGCTATTTTTCACGTTTGAAAAGTGCTTTAGCATATGAAAATAAATGGCGTCAGTATTGGTCATGCTAACAGTCGTTATTCTCAGCAGCCGTATAAGCCTTTCACCCTTATTTATAACTATCATTTCTAATTAACTTCAAAACGGTTATTGCTTATGAATAACAGCCTCGTGTTTTACGATTATCTAATTATCGTACTTTACTTTGTCCTTGTAGGCTCTTATGGCTACTGGATCTATCGCCGCAAGAAGAAAGCTTCGATGGATACCAAGGATTTCTTCCTGGCTGAAGGCTCGCTGACCTGGTGGGCAATTGGCGCCTCCCTGATCGCTTCCAATATATCTGCTGAGCAGTTTATCGGAATGAGTGGTGAGGGATTTTTTGTGGGTACTGCAGTTGCCGCTTATGAGTGGATTGCCGCGCTGGCGCTGATCATCATTGCCATCTGGTTTATTCCCATCTATCTTAAGAATAAGATCTATACGATGCCGCAATTCCTCAAAACACGGTACAATGAGACGGTGGCTTTGATCATGGCGGTATTCTGGTTGTTTCTTTACATATTTGTGAACCTCACTTCTATCTTGTACCTGGGTGCTGTAGCGATCAAAGGATTGCTGGGTGGCAATGAAGGTATGCTGCACATCATTATGCTGGCGCTGGCGGTATGTGCGCTCATCATCACCCTGGGTGGTATGAAGGTAATTGGTTATACCGACGTAATTCAGGTGGCTGTATTGATCATTGGCGGTCTGGCTACTACTTACCTGGCTTTAACGATCGTTGCTGAAAAGCTCGGTGTGGGTCAGGGAGCGCTTGCCGGTTTCAATGCCTTGTTGCAGGACTCTCCGGAACACTTTAAAATGATATTGGATAAGCCGGAATCGACAGTCGGGGTGATTGATACGCCCAACAACCTGCAGATCCAGAAGTATGTGGTATTACCCGGTATTGCCATGTATTTTGCCGGTCAGTGGATCGTGAACCTCAACTACTGGGGTTGTAACCAATACATCACGCAACGTGCGCTGGGTGCTGATCTGCAGACTGCCCGCACGGGTATCCTGTTTGCCGGATTCCTGAAACTGATGATGCCGGTGATCGTGATGCTGCCTGGTATTGCTGCCTGGGTATTGTACAAGAATGGTCACCTGCCTCAATTGGCCAGCAAAGACGGCGCTTATTCTGCTATCCTGGGCTTCCTCCCCAATGGATTGAAAGGCTTGTCTATTGCGGCCCTTACGGCTGCTATTGTGGCTTCTTTGGCTGGTAAGCTCAACAGTATCTCTACCATTTACACGTTGGATATCCATAAAAAATACGTGAACAAGGATGTGGATGAGAAGAAAATGGTGTGGATCGGTCGTTTGACAGTAGTGGCCGCCATCATCATCTCCCTCATCTTTACCTGGGATGATCTGCTGGGTATTGGCGGCGAAGGCGGCTTTACCTTTATCCAGAAGTATACAGGCTTTATCAGCCCCGGTGTATTTGCCATGTTCATATTGGGTATGTTCTGGAAACGTACCACCGGTGCAGCTGCGCTGGTAGGTGTGATCCTTGGTTTTGCACTCGCTATCTTCTTCAACAACTACGCGGTAAGTATTTTCGGTACGGATACTTTGATGTATACAGCCTATACCTATCAGAAAATGGAAGGCGGTGTATTGAAGACGATCACAGAAATTCCATTCCTGATCAATATGGGCTGGTCATTTGTGATTACCGTGGCTACCATGGTGGCCATTAGTCTTGGTGGTCCGAAGGTGAATCCCAAAGCATTTGATATCGACAGCTCTATGTTCAAGGTGAAGCCTGCTACCATTGTGATGATCGTGATCACACTGATGATCCTTGCTGCCCTGTACATCAAGTTCTGGTAGGCAGTAATTAATTATATTTCTTTTGAATGACAGCAGGCCGAGAGGTCTGCTGTTGTTATTTTGTGGGAGCCGGGATTGATTGGATCCGTGGGATTGGTGGGATTTAAACCCTGGGATTGCCGGTAGGTGGAGTAATGGTCAGCAGGGACTTTTGCAACCAGGGTGCAGTATAGTCCTCTATAAAACCGATTATATTGGAGTAAGCGGCAAACTCTTCTTTGGTATGCATACTCGTGATGACCACTGCCTGCATACCGGCATTTTGAGCAGCTTCCACGCCTTTGGGGGCATCTTCAAAGACCACACAATCTTCCGGCGCTATTCCCAGTTCCGCAGCGCATTTGAGATAGGTCTCGGGATCGGGCTTGCTTTTTACCACATTGTCGGCACTTACAATACTGTTAAAATAATGCCGTATGTGCAGCCCGTCGAGCACAAAGTCGATATTAAAAGTGATGGCTGCAGAACCGATGGCCATTTTGATGTGCTGGCGGTAGGCCTGCTCCAGGAATTGATCCAATCCTTTGATCAGTTTGAGATTGGGCCTGAATTCCCGCTGGTATTGTTCTTCCTTGGCATAACCCATGCTGTCTTTCTCGCTTTCGGAAAAACGCCCGGGGAATATGCGTTCCAGCAATTCATTGTTCTTACCATAACATTCTTCTTTGGTGCGCTCCAGGGAAATATCGGCGCCCAGGTTGGTGAGGATGGTATGCCAGGCTTTAATGTGATAACCCATATCATCGATCATTGTTCCATTCAGGTCGAACAGGAATGCTTTCATAGGCGGCAAAGATAGTGAATCGAGGCATCAAGGCATAAAGGTCCCGACATTCGTCGGGAGCAACGAGGGGATAGATGGTTACTCAAATGTATTTACGGATAGTATTATTTTTTCTTAAGAGGGAGGTGGTGAGCCAGCTTAAGGCAAGGGAGATCATAAAAGTGATGCTGAATTTTACTACGGCATGAAAGGGTAATGGCAACAACAGGAACTGACACCATACCACAAAGATGTAGTGCACCAGGTAAATGCCATAGGCATTGGCTGTGAGGGCTTGCCAGGCTGGTTTGGGCGAATGTACACCCGCTTTGAAGATGGAGAGGAAGGCCAGGCAACTGGCGGTGCAGGAAGCGGTATAGATAGAGAAATACAATAGCCAGGCAGGTAGCTCTGCCAGTTGTTTTGATTGTACAAGGCTGGTGAGTGTATCCGGAACAATGGTAAGCAAAACATACATCACCAGGCATAGAACCGGCCATATGGGCCATTTTTGTTTCAACATGGATGTATCGGCAAAGAGGCCTTTTCCCAGGTCCATGTTGCCTGCCACTGCTCCCAATAGGAAATACCCAAAATAGAGCACTACGCGGCTCAATTGAAAGTCGAACGGATAAAAGCCTGTCCAGGTGCCGGGCCCTACTGCCCAGGCCAAGGGTACATACAACAAGCCGGTGGCCAGGAACAAAAAGAGAAAAAGCCGGGCGGGTTTGTTCTGAAGGCCGGAAAGCCAGGCGCCTGCTTTGGTGAGCAGGCCACCCACCAGGGGATAAAGCAGTGCCAGTATCAGGTTGAAAGCAAACAATACCCAGATAAACCAGGGCGGCCCCACAGGCCATTGTTCGGTGGTAAAGAAATCAATGATATAAGCTTTGATATGGTGCTCCTGGTGGGCCAGGTAATAAGCAGGGTAGTAGGCTATCAACATCAATAGGGATACGGCCACTAAAAAAGGAATGAAGAGGCGGTAAAACCTGTCGCGCAGAAACGCTGTTACTCCTTTCTTCCGTAGGGCAGGCAGCACAAAAATGCCACTGATAAAGAACATCAGGGACATGAAGAATACGTCATTGAAGTTTTCAAAGATGTCCATCCCGATCCATCGATAGGTGTCTACGACCGGGTGGGTGGAAAGTATATAAGCTTCCGGGTGAAAGCTGGCGAAACTGGTATAAGCCAGGGAAGCATGGTGGGCCACCACCAGCACCGTGAGTGCAGAACGCAGGTAGTCAAGCCATAAGGTGCGGCTGGGTGTAGGCCCCATGAGGATGGTTTTCTCTTAATACGCCCGAGAGCAGGAAAAGTTACAGGGGAGGGAATATTCTTTTCCATTTGTTGATCAAGTTAACTGCTTAATTGTTAATTTGACACTTGAAACGATACATCATCACCATTCTTTTTTATGATCTGTACAAAGGTTAATCTTTGATAAAGGGTGGTCAATGGAGACCGGGTTAAACTAACGATTTATGAAACATCTTGCCATAGCAGTTTCCTGCCTCACTATTTTCCTTACAGTTCCCACTTTTGCACAAAATGATCCTGTAGTAATACGGGCCGATCTGGCCAAACCTACCGGTGATATGAGACCGGTATGGGCCTGGTTTGGGTATGATGAACCCAACTATACCTACATGAAGGATGGGAAGAAGTTGTTGTCGGAACTGGCAGCGCTGAGCCCGGTACCGGTGTATGTGCGGGCGCACAACCTGCTCACCACGGGCGATGGTACCGCCGCCTTAAAATGGGGTTCTACCAATGCCTATACAGAAGATGCACAGGGCAATCCCATCTACAACTGGCGTATAACGGACAGTATTTTTGATACCTATATCCAGCGCGGCATGAAGCCCCTGGCGCAGATCGGTTTTATGCCGGAAGCCTTGTCGGTAAAACCCGATCCTTACCGGCATTACTGGCAGCCAGGCCAAAACTATAACCTCATCTATACCGGCTGGGCTTATCCGCCCAATAATTATAAGAAATGGGGAGCGCTGGTATACGAGTGGGTCAAGCATTGTGTAGCGCGCTATGGTAAGAAGGAAGTGGAAAGCTGGTATTGGGAATTGTGGAACGAACCCAATATCAGTTACTGGAAAGGCACGGTGCAGGAGTTTTGTAAATTGTATGATTACACGGCCGATGCTGTAAAGCGGGCATTGCCAACAGCCAGGCTTGGCGGACCGGATGCCACCGGCCCTTCCTGGGATGTGGCTGCCAAATTCCTCAAGACCTTTATTCAGCATTGTACCAGCGATACGAACTATGTGACAGGTAAGATCGGTACGCCGCTTGACTTTATTGCTTTTCATGCCAAGGGAGCGCCAAGGGTAGTGGATGGCCATGTGCGCATGGGAATAGCCAATCAATTGCGCGATATATCGGAAGGGTTCAAGCTGGTATCTTCCATAGCTGCGGTGAAAAACCTGCCGATCGTGATCGGTGAATCTGACCCGGAAGGATGTGCCGCCTGCGGCATGGCTACCAATCCGGAGAATGCTTACCGCAATGGCACCATGTATTCTTCTTATACAGCGGCTTCCTTTGCCCGCAAGTATTTACTGGCCGATCATTTTGGCGTTAATTTCCTGGGGGCTGTCTCCTGGTCCTTTGAGTTTGAGAACCAGCCCTGGTTTTACGGATTCCGCGATCTGGCCACCAACGGTGTTGATAAACCAGTACTGAATGTATTCCGCATGTTTGGCATGATGAAGGGGAAAAGGGTGGAGGTAACAGGCAACCGGATGGCGCCTTTGTTTACCATCCGCGATTCGGGTGTCCGGAAGCCAGTTACCGATATTGGCGCCCTCGCTGCCAATTATAAAAAGAGCGCCACCATGATGCTGTGGAATTACCATGATGATGACCTGGAAGGCCAGCCTGAAAATGTGCAGGTAGTGATAGAAGGAGTGTCTGCTAAGAAAGTTACGCTTACGCAATTTGTAGTCGATAGGCACCACAGTAACTCCTATGAGGTGTGGAAGAAAATGGGATCGCCGCAGCAGCCCAGTGCTGAACAGATCAGTCAGCTGGAAAAGGCCGGGCAGCTGGAACAAACCAGTGTACAACGGAATGTGGCGGTACAGGATGGAAGGCTCACGGTTCCCATCACCATAGAAAGACAAGCTGTGGTGTTGTTGAAAGCGGAATGGTAAAGGGCTATTCTTCCAGCCAGGAACCAAGTATCGTTTTCTGTAAAGAAGTAGGATTGGGTAGGCGCGATAAGTTATAAGTTGAAGTGTCGATGCTTAATCCGGCATAACTCAGGTATTTGTTGTAATCCAGCTCTTTGGTGGTATAAACATAGTCAAACAATTCAGTTAATGGATCACCAGCTGTTTTGGAGATCACCTGGCGCAATTCGGCTTCCGTAAATCCTCTTTGCTTCTTTTGGTAATATTCCTTGTAAAGGGTGCGCATCACATCGTCGAGCGATTGTTTATTGTTGGTCTTTTGGCGGATGGCAAAGTCAAACAACATGCCTACCACCGGGCCTTTGTCATAATAGGAAATCGTTTTGTTCTCTTTGTCGTCCTTGCGGCCGAAAGGTCCGTCGGACCAGGTTTCGTAGCTGGCCTGCTGCAAGGATTGGTACCGTTTACCGATCCCCTTCTCAAAGGCCTTTATATTGCCGGTGAAAGCATTAAAAATATTGTCTTCCGTACAAAGGCCGGCACGCTTTACAATGAGGTATTCATAATACACCGAAAGCCCCTCTGATACCCACAGTTGGTTGGTACGGCTTCCATTGTCATAATCGAAGGGCCCCAACTCGATAGGGCGGATTCGTTTTACATTGTAATGGTGGAAGTATTCATGCGCCAGGAAGTTGAGCGCCCGTATGCGGGAGGCGGTATCTTTTTGTGACTCGCCACTGAAAGAGATAGCGGTAGAGTTCAATTGCTCAATGCCGCCCATTCCCCTGGGACCAATGGACAAAAATGTGTAATGCTTGTAGGGAATATCACCCATGAGATCAGTGGCAGTAGTGATTATTTTCTTAAGGTCATCCATGAAAGCCTGCTTGTCAAAATCGCCCAGTTTGTAACCGATGAACCGGTGTGAGACGCCCCGCACTGTAAAAGCCGGCAACTCATCCAGGTTGCCAATAAGAAAAGGACTGTCGTACAGCACATCAAAATTGGGTGCGGTATAAGTAAATGATTTGCCTGCCACTGAATCAAGTCCGGTAGCTACATTGTTCCATCCTGCGTAAGGTTTTATCTGCACCGTTGCAGGAAGATTGATCTTTCCGGCAGGGTGTATAAAAACACCCGTTGGTCTGATAAAGGCACGCTCCTCATCAATATAGGGAGTGCCCACAAACAAACGGGTGGTCTTTACGTCGTAACTGATGGTAAATGCTTTTTGCTTTTTATGCGATATATGCCAGGTGTTGCCGGCGCTCATATTCCAGGGAAGGGTATCGCCAGCCTGGTTTTTCACCGTAAAATGCTCTACGTTCTTAGCGTAGTCCATGCGCTGGTAATAGCCGGGTGTCCATACGGGCATTTTGAAGTCCGTTGCCGTGTCTTTTATTGCTGAACAGCGCAGCTCTACATGGAAATAATGACTGGCTGGCTGCTCCATGGAAACGGTGAAGTGGAGCTGCTGTGCCATTGTCACGAGCTTTACCAGTAGCAGGCTAAAAAGGAGGACGGCTTTACGGATCATATGCATACGTTTGTCTTGAGCTATAGTGATAAGTGTTACCGGATGATACTTACTTTATTTCGCCGGCATTCCTGTCGGGCGGATCAACACCCAGTAATTGTTGTACAAAGAAATCTCTTTTCTTCTTGCGGCCATAGGGCCCCCCGTCGCTATGACCCATACCAGGTACGGTAAGAAGATCAAACATTTTATTGGATTTGATCAGCGCATCGGCCAGGCGGTAAGTCGATTCGGGAGGTACATTGGTATCGGCCTCACCTACAATCAGCAATAGCTTTCCTTGTAGTTTACTGGCATTGGTAATATTGGATTGCTCCTCATAGTGCTTGCCAATAGGGAAGCCCATCCATTGTTCATTCCACCATTGTTTGTCTACCCGGTT
Organism: uncultured Paraflavitalea sp.; assembly: GCA_966211765.1. GTDB lineage: Bacteria > Bacteroidota > Bacteroidia > Chitinophagales > Chitinophagaceae > Paraflavitalea. The sequence continues at coordinate 81,198 of CBIHOV010000028.1, read as the reverse complement.
GTCGTGACAACCGCAGGCAGATACGGCAGCCTTGTAAAATTCAGGATGGAACAGCAGTGCTCCGGCAGAATTTTGTCCGCCGGCAGAAGTGCCATAAACACCCACACGGGTTGCATCTACATAAGGATACTTTTCGGCCAGGGCTTTGATCCATAAAATGCGATCGGCGAAGCCTGCATCAGCCAGGTTTTGCCAACACACATCATGGAAGGCTTTGGAGCGGTTGGCAGTACCCATGCCATCACACTGTATTACAATGAATCCCAGCTCGGCCATGCTCTGCATTTCACCATGCGTCATGAAGTTTTTAGGCACAAATGCATCCTGTGGTCCGGCATAGATATTTTCAATAACAGGATAACGCTTGCTGGGATCAAAATTCCGGGGCCTGCATACTACACCCCAGATATCTGTTTTACCATCTCTGGCTTTGGCTACAAACACTTCCGGCAGCCGTACACCCAATGCGAGGTAAGCGGTTATATCTGCTTTCTCGAGTTCCATCACGGGTTTGCCATCTGCTGTACGGTACAGGGAGGTTAAAGGCGCCACATCAGGCGCAGAATAAGTATCTGTGAAGTACTTCCTGTCGGGCGAAAAATTGAGGGTATGGTTACCGGCAGCAGGTGTAAGCGATACCAGTTTTTTGCCATCAAAGCCTATGCGGTAGTAATGTACATTGTAAGGATCTTCACCAGCCTGCATGCCACTGGCGCGGAACCATATCTCTCTTTTCTTTTCATCCACGCTGTCGATATCACGCACCACCCAATCACCGGCAGTGATCGCATTTTTGACAGTCCCTTTCACAGCGTCTACCAGGTAGAGGTGCCGCCATCCGTCTTTTTCAGAGCTCCAGATAAGCTCATCGGTTTCGGGCAGGTAATGCGTGAAGATGCGCTGTTCGTAGATGAAGGTGTTGGTTTGTTCATCCACCACATTGCGCGTGTTGCCGGTTTCACTGTCTACTTCAATGATGCGGAAACGCTGGTGGCCACGGTCTGCTTTTTCATACGTGAAGTAGCGATTGTCTTTTCTCCAGCGTATGTAAGGGGAACCCAGAAAATCATATTTATCTGTATTGACCTTTACTGCTTTTTTAGCTGCGATGTTGAACGTATACATTTCATAGCTGGTAAATTCATCGCCAGGTTGTGCATAGCGTTGCGAACGCAGCTGACCACGCATGGTATTGGGCTGTGAGGTGAGGATATAATAAACCTCTTTTTGTTCACGTGGATCAATTTTATAACCAATAGCGTATTTGCTATCCGGACTCCATACCAATTGGCCATAGGGCTTGTCTTTGGTACCATCGGTGGTAAACCGGATAGCATCCTGACTGGCAGCAGGCCTTATATAAACATTGTAGTCTTTAATGAAGGATACCCATTGTTTGTCGGGCGACAGACTATCCCTTCTGCCATCACGGTCCCAGCGCGGGCGCCTGCGCGGATTGGGCATATTGGCTGCCAGTGTATCGGGGGATACTGCGCTGGTACAGGTTTGTTTGGTCAGATCATATTGCCACCATTTGTCCTGGTGACGGAAAGTGATCTGTTTGGCCTTGTTGTCGAAAACCAGGGCATTAATACCCAGCCTTTTGGCCGTCACTGTTTTGCCGGAAGCCTGGCTCAGGGCGGCAGCCAGTTGAGCGTGGTCGAAGGCAGGTGCTTTTTTGCCCGCCGCAGCATCTACATAGATAAATTCTGTAGCGCTGTCTTTGAGGTTGTTGCGGTACCAGAAACCTTTGTTATCAGCCTGCCAGTTGGGTTGTACCGTTGTTTTAAAAACCGAATTGCGGGCGAGGCTATCCAGTTCGGCCGCATCGCGGTAGCGCTGGATGATCTCATCATGGCTGGGCCGGTAATCGGAAGGTTTGTTGGGTTGGGCATTGGCCAACAAAGTGCCTGCCATTAACAAGGTGGAGGCAATTATGATCTTATGGGTGGACATATAATGGTGGTTGGGTCGTGAATCGGGATGCTGTTTTTATTTCGTGTAAAAACGCCAGTTGGTTTTAAAGTCTTTGGTCAGGGGTTGATTGGTAAGAATAGCGCGCACCATTTCTACCGGCATGGCATTTTCCTGCAATACGGCATCGTGGTATTGCTTGTAGGTCATTTTGCCACTGTCGACCAAATCCTTTTTCATCGCATAGAATTGTAATCCGCCGATCATATACGCCAGTTGGTACAAAGGGCCATAGCCGCCGGTAAATGAGCGCCTCACTTCTCCTTCTGCATTGGCGCGTTCATGTGCTACGCGGTCTACCAGGAAGTCAATACATTGCTGTGGTGTCCATTTGTTCAGGTGATAATTAAGCGAGAAGATGATGCGGGCACAACGGTGCATGCGCCAGAACAACATGCCAATACGGTCTTCCGGTGACTGAGGGAATTTGAGGTCCCACAGAATAAACTCCCAGTACAAGGCCCAGCCTTCTGTCCAGAATGGTGTATTGAAATTACGGTATGATTTGTAGCGGTTATTCATGAAACCCTGCAGGTGGTGGCCTGCGATCAGTTCGTGGTGTACCGTGGCGCGGGAGAAATGCGGGTTGTTGCCACGCATGCTCATCAGTTTGTCATCTTCTGCCATGGTATTGGTAGGGTAGGAGATGATAAAGTTTTCACCCCCGAGGAAGAAAGGGCTTACCAGCTGTCTTTGCGGACTCATCATGCTCATGCGCCAGGTCTCTTCTGCGATGGGGGGGATGGTCACCAGCTTATTCTTTTTCAGGAAGTCGATGGACTCGTTGTAGAGTTTCATCATGGCTTCGGGTTGTTTACCCGGCGGCACGTAGCTGTTCTTTACTTTTTCGATGGCTTTTTTCCAGTCATCACCAAAGCCCATTTCGCGGGAAGCTTTCAGCATTTCTGCATCACACCAGGCAAATTCTTTATTGGCAATATCCACCAGTTCTTCCGGTGTGTAAGGGATCATTTCAGCCTGCAGCTGACGTACCAGTTCTTTCTGTCCAATGGGATAACCCACAATGCCACTGCCGTCGTCTTTACCACCGGGGGCTGATTTTTCTTTTTGCTGCCATGTTTTGGCATAATCTCCCAGGGCAGTTTCCAGGCGCTTCAGGGGCTCTGGCGTCCACCAGGTATAAGCGGGATCATAACCGGTATAGAATTCATTCACACTTCTGATAGCGGATTGTAATCCCCGTATAATAAAAGCAGCCCGGCGGCTAAGGTTGATCTCAATGCCGGTCTCTTTATCCAGTTTTTTCGCGTTGCTGTTGATCTCAATGGCAAGGCTGTTCATGGTAGCTGCCAGCTTTTGGGCATCCTGTTGGGTACCCCGGCGACGGATCCTTTCTATTTCGTATATCTTTTCGGCAAAGGTGAACCATTGGCTGAGTTGGGTATATTCCTGTTCTTCTTCCTGCAGCAGGCGCAGTTGCTCGTCCATATTTCTTTTAAACAACAGGTAATCTACTTTGGCTCCCGTGGAGAGGGATTCGAATTTCAGTTGTTGCAGCTGCTTTAAATAATCTGTTTGCAATTGCTGTAAACGCTGGCGACGGTCGGGGGAGCTCTCCACTGCATAAAACCGGCTAAGGCTTCCACGGTCTGCATCATATTGCACCATGATATTATTGACCTCACTGGTTTGCTGATAAAGCGTAGCTGTTTGCGACCAACCTTGCTGTACAGCGACCGCCATACAAAGGAGGAGAATAAATTTTAATCGGACGGCTTGGTTCATAGCAGGTGATGTATTGTTTTAGTTGATGATTGAACGATGGTTGTTATTGGCGAGACGAAAGTTCAGCAAAATATTGATTCATCTCTTACCTTTTATAAAAGTGTTAAGATTCGCTAAGGATCAGGCAGAATTTGTTGTGGGTGAATACAGGGGCGCAGAGGCTGAATTGAGCAGGCCAATTGGTGGCGGCGTAACCTGGGTTGAATAAAAATTAACCTGGCGGCTGATGTGATTGGTAACTTTTTTGCAGGCATCGGTACATGCATTGTATCAATGGTTTATGCATGATGCAGCATAAGCTGTGTATTAATTGTCACATGCACGTTTTTAATAACTTCTTTACCAATATTAACCTGACATGTTTTATTTTCAAAAAAAGTTGGTAATATTGGTTAAGTATGAAAGTTGTACAGTTTACAATACCTGTTGCTACAGAGTATTCTATTATCGTGCAGGAAGACGTGTTGCCCTACTTTTACAACCATCTTCACCGCCATAATGAGATACAGATCACCTGGGTTATTAAAGGTGAAGGAACGTTAATTGCGGGTAATTCCATGCAGCGTTTTAAGCCGGGTGATATTTACATCATCGGCGCCAATCAGCCCCATTTATTTAAGAGTGAGGATGCTTATTTTGAGAAGCGGAGTAAAAAGGAGATACATGCCTTGACGATGTTCGTAGATCCCGGGGGGCTGTTCAGTCATATTCTTCATTTGCCCGAAATGAAAAGCGTGAAGAAATTCCTGGAAGCTACGGCAGCGGGTATGCAGATACCGCAGGCGTACAAACCGCAGGTAATGGACAAGATGCTGCAGGTAAAAGAAGCGCGCAACGGCTCGCGGCTGGCCACCTTCATCCAGTTGTTGCAGTTAATGACCACCATTAAGAAATACAGAACACTGGCGAATGCAGGTTCTGAGTATTCCATCAGCGAATCGGAAGGTTTGCGCATGAACGATGTGTACCAATATACCATCGCGCATTATACTGAAAACATCAGTCTGCACCAGATCGCTTCCGTAGCACACCTTACCCCACAGGCTTTCTGCCGGTATTTTAAAAAGCATACAAGAAAAACCTATATTACTTTCCTCAACGAGGTGCGGGTCAACGAAGCTTGTAAGAAGATCGTGGCCCAGGACTTCGACAGCATTGCTACTGTAGCCTATCAAACTGGTTTTACCAATGCGGTTACCTTCAACCGGGTATTCAAGAAGATCACCGGCCAGCCTCCCAAGAAGTTTCTGAACGAATATTTGCACAAGATCGACTAACCGCATCCTTTTTTCGGACAATTACTCAATAAACCTTGCCATTTGCGCAAAGCGTTGTAATAATAGCGCTTTAGGGTATAGCTTTGCCACGGCTATCAGGAAAAGCCGGATGAAGCAAACATGCAGAGGCTGGGCGGACAGCATGCCTGTACCAGCTTTGCGACATACCTGGAACAGGCGTATACCAAAGGGTTGCTGAATATTCGGTAACCCTTATTCTTTCTTAAAGGTTTCTACTTAGGTTTTATTTATTTACGTATTTTTGACAGGCATAAGACCGGCTCTGTTGAAATACAGGGATGAGTGCACTCTCCATGCAACTCATTGTAAATTAATTAACCGCTTCCTTTCAGGATCCCTGCCATGAAAGACTTATCCTTATTGATATATGCCCTGCTGGCATCAACCAATCTGTTTGCTACAGATTCCCTCCTATATACGCGGCGTCAATATACTGATGAAAATGGCTTACCGCAGAACAGCGTCAAATTTATTGCACCGGATAAAAACGGGTTTGTGTGGCTGGCCACCGAGAATGGATTGGTGCGCTTTGACGGCCAGCACTTCAGAACCTTTAACAAGGACAATATCCCGCTTTCTTCCAGTCGTATTTACACCATGATGCCAGGTTCCGGTGCAGGCAATCTGTATGCTTTTACAGAAGTAAAGCAGGTAATTCAGGTTCGTAACGGCGAAGCCAAACTGGATAATAGTTATATCCGGCAGGCGGTATGGATCAATATTCCGGGTAATGGTGGACACAATACCATTTTTCCTGCTTTGGGATTGCCGAATCTTTATAAGAATGTTGTTTGGTTTGATAACTATGCCATACCGGTCAATAACCGGGATTTTTTCATGGTTACGAGGAATGGAGTATCATTCTATAAAAATAAAAAACGCCTGTTTCAAACGGGTTTCCTGCATACCGATTTCTGGCGATTTTTCAATATAGACAGTGTGTTGTATTATGTAGATGATCGGGAAGTCTATAGTATTGCCGGGGATAGTGTTGTAAAAAAAGGAAGGCTGCAGGGAGATATATTATTGAATGCTGCTTATTATAAAAAAGGAAGAAAGTTGCAATTGTATTGGAACCTTGCTGCCAGGAATGTATTTATTTATCTGGATCGTTCGCTCTACCTCGTAAAGAGATCGGCTGCGGGGGCATTACATACTCAATTACTGCTTACTGGTTTTGACCTGACAGTCAATAATATCGTGTCGGCCTGGTATGATGATCAGCATAGACGGATCTTCCTGGGTAGCCATACCCGGGGTTTATTTGTATTTACCCGCAGGCAATTCAGCGTTTTAACATCTGGACGTTCCGGATCGGATGAAGTGTTTTATGCACAGACCAGGTTAGACAGTAGCCGGGTGCTTACGCCAGCGGGAGAAGTGCTGGGGTTATCAAGGCCGCCGGGTACATTACCGGCTGTGCGCCAACTGGATACCAATGACCGGTACAGCATGCTTACGGATGAAAAAGGGTATATATGGATTAAACACCGGAATCGCTTGTATAAGCTTGCTAAAGGTGGACAGCGTTTACTGGATACATGGAAATTTACGCCGCAGATCAATCCGCTTTACGAAGACAGGAACGGAAGGTTATGGATAGGCACCAACGCTGGTTTATATGAGATGGACCTTCGCATAAATAGCGCCTCGCCTGAATTTTTCACCGACCGTGTACAGGATATTTCTTATCTGCAGCAGGAAACAGCCGATATGCTTTGGGTGGGCACCAGCAAAGGACTCTTTAAACTCACCGTTTCCAGTCATAAGGTAGAAATGATAGAAGGCCTGGAAGATAAACATATCCGTAGTCTTTATATTCCTATGCCCAATGAAGTATGGATCACTACTACCGAAGATGGCTTCTTTCTTTACAGGAATGGCCGCCTTACCAAATTCCCGATGGATCCGGGCCGTTACCTGTATGCTTCGCATTGTTTTATGGAAGATGATAATGGTTATTGCTGGATCACTACCAATAAGGGGCTTTTTCGGATGGCTAAAAAAGACCTGCTTGATTACTCAGATAAAAAAACGACTGATATTTATTATCAGTACTATGATAAATATGCAGGTTTTAATACCAACGAATTTAATGGCGGATGCCAGCCTTGCGGTATCAAGCTGCCGGACGGACATTTGTCCTTTCCCTCGATGAACGGACTGGTAATGATCAATACCGTGGAAAGCGGTATGGAATTGCCGGATAAAGACATTTTTATTAACAGGATAGAGGTAGATGGGAAACAGGTGTCGAACCAGGATACGCTTGTTTTTTCCAGGGATTTTGACCTGTTTAAGTTATACGTTTCTACTCCTTACTTTGGCAATCCCTATAATCTTCGACTGGAATTTTCCTTAAACCGTCATGCAGAAAAAATAGTATGGAATAAAATAGGCAGTGATGGAAGTGTTTCACTGGCATCGCTGCCGTCGGGTACGTATCAGTTGCAGATCCGTAAGTTGAATGGCTTTGGAATGAATAACTACCAATATAAAAATGTGGTGCTGGTTATCCCCCCGGCTTATTATGAAAATTGGTGGTTTAAGGTTTGTATGATGCTGTTGGGGGGGCTGTGTATATGGGCATATACCCGTTTCCGCTTTAGGTATATAAAGCATAAGAACAAAATGCTGGAGGGTCGCATTGATGAGCGTACTACTGCCCTGAAGGCTACATTAAGTGAATTACAGGCATCGGAAGAGGTCCTTCGCAAACAGACGCATTTACAGGAGCGACTTATAACGGCCATTACACATGATATCAAAACCCCGTTGCGGTACATGATGCTGGCGGCTAAACGTCTTACGGATAAATCGCTGGTTAAGGAAGATCCGGATGATGCCCATAAAAACGCGGAAATGTTATATGAAGCGGGATACAGGATGTACCATCTCACGGATAACCTGCTGCAATATATTAAGCTATCATCCGAGGATAAGCGGGTTGTTATGGAAGAAGTAAACCTGGGAGCACTCATTGGGGATAAGGTAGAAACTTTCCGGCATATTGCTGCGGCGCAGCAAACAGCTGTTATCAATGAAGTGCCTCCCGATATAAAGATGCATAGTAATTTTCACCTGTTGGGTGTTATTATTCACAACCTGCTTGATAATGCTGTGAAAGTGACGTATGAAGGTTACATTAAAATATATACCATTCCCGGCAATACCCTACAAATTGTAATAGAAGATACCGGTATTGGAATGCGTGCGGATATGGTGGATTGGTGTAATACAGTGCTTACAGAGAAAGATCAACGCAAGATCCTTCCTGGTCATTCCGGGTTGGGACTGATCATTATTAAAGAATTGCTGCCATTGGTAAATGGGGAGTTAATGGTAAGCAGCAGCCACGAATGCGGAACAAGGGTAGCGTTGTTGTTTCGGGAATGGCGGGTGTGAGGGAAGAGCAGTTAGGTATTAGCTTTTAGCAGTTAGCGCTTTTGCTTTGCGAATAGCTAAAGGCTAAAACCTAAAAGCTAATAGCTTTCATGATCTGTTCTTTCTCCCGGTTTGGATATGGCTATGCGTTGAGAAGGGTAGATGCCTGATTGCCCACTGAAATAGTAAGCGGTAAAGCAGGCAATTGCATAATATAATACGTAATCAGTTCCAAACAATTCCACGCCCATCAGGGTACAGGCTAAGGGTGTATTGGTAGCAGCGGCAAAAACAGCGATAAAGCCAAGGCCGGCCATCAGGTCAATGGGGGCGCCGGTCATTACTGCCAGTGCATTGCCCAGGGCTGCGCCAATGAAGAATAAAGGAGTTACTTCTCCGCCTTTAAAACCGGTACCCACGGTAATGGCCGTAAATAATAATTTCCATAACCAACTCCAGGAACTTACTCCCTGCGCCTCAAATGCAGTGGTAATAGAGGCTCCGCCAGGATGGCTGGGTAATACGCCCAGCCCAAGATAGTCGCGGGTGTCTAATAACAGCGTCAATATAATAATGAGGCAGCCGCCAATAACAGGAAGCAACCATTTGCGCTTTATGATATAGCGGTTACCCTGGTCTTTAATATAGTGAGATAAGCGGGCAAACAGGTAGCCGGAAAGGCCGAAGGCGATACCTGCCAGGATTATTTTGGCGAGCAGCAGGAAATCAATAGGCAGCAGGGTAAAGGGATTGGGACCGGTAACAAATGTATTGATATGGTACTGTGTATGTTTGATACCCCAGGCGCTGCAAAAAATATCAGCAAATACAGCAGCCATGAGACAGGGGATAAGGGCATTGTATTGTATCCTGCCGATGGCCAATACTTCCAATGCGAATATGGCTCCTGTAAGTGGTGTGCCAAAAACAGCGCCAAAACCGGCTGCAATGCCGGTCATCAAAATAATACGGGTGTCTTCTTTGGATAGCCTGAACCACCTGCCCAGCAGGCTGGCCATACTGCCACCCATCTGAACGGCTGTGCCCTCACGACCAGCTGAGCCGCCAAAGCCATGGGTAATGAGGGTTGTTATCAATACCAGTGGAGTCATCCTGGCCGGCACGCCACCGCCGGGTTCATGAATTTCATCCATGATCAGGTTATTTCCTGCTTCTGCATTTTTGCCCCAAAGCTTATATAGAAAATGGATAACAATACCCGCCAGCGGGAGCAGGTATAACAACCATTCATGTTTCCACTGTAGGGCAGTGGCTTCATCCAGCAGCCATAGGAACAAGGCCACCAGCGAACCTGCTACAGCAGCAACCGGGATGGTAAGTATTGTCCATTTAATAAGATGGCGGAAAATAAAGAGCTGCTCAAAAGAGGGGGCTGTTTTCTTCATTGCTTACAAAGATGCCAATTATTCATGGCTCGTGATAGAAGGGTCGTATAATCTTACTTTTTCCACCAGATCCACCACATTGTTCACTTTGAGTTTCTCAAAAATGCGACTTTTATAGGTACTTACCGTAGACACCTGTAAGCCTAGCGTTGCTCCGATCGCTGCTACGGCAGCCCCCATAACGAGTTGCTGCATGATCTCCATTTCCCGGTTGGAAAGAGAGGTAAGCGGATTATGGGAAAGTGCTTTTTTAGGGGAGAGTCCATTGAGTAGACTTTGTCTAACGGTATGACTGATATACTTATCGTTATTTTGCAAGGTTTGTATGGCCGTTCTTAATTCCCCTTCAGAGGATTGTTTTACTACGTATCCATCGGCGCCTGCCTGCAGATAGCGAAGGGCATAAACCTGTTCATCGTAGCCGGAGAAGATCAATATTTTAACGTGGGGCTGACGTAGTCTTATCACATCGATCATCTGCAGGTTGTTACCGCCCGGAATATTGATGTCCAATACCATCAGGTCAAATCTGTCCGTATCCAGTAATTTGAGGGCCTGATCAAAATTGTTAGCTTCCCGGATAGTGCCGGTGGGTAGTAATTCTTTGATTACAAAAGATGTTCCGTAGCGTACAATTGCGTGGTCATCGGCAATCAGAACATGATAGTTTTGATCTTTCATGCGTGAGTATCAGATTATTGGTTGGAGTATGGAACCCTAGTTAAACAGGCTGTAATATACGATTTCTTCTATACGTACGTCGAACTTATACTACATACTTTTAGAAATTGTAGTACATAAAATCTGCTATGGGTAGGATAGCTTTGATGCTGTTGAAAACAATTACAACAATGCCTTTTTTTAATCCCGCGGATCCTATGCAAAACCACGCTACCTACATGCCAGGTTATATGTACCAGTTGTATATACCCTGGCATTTTTTTAATGCCCTGGTGATTTTGAATAAAAAATCTACTCAACCGCTACAAGCCTATAGTATTCAAAATATTGTACAAGCGGTCTCCGGTCATGGCACAGGCGGGAATATCGTTCAACGACGCAGTGAATATATTCCTGGGGGTTTCCTGTAAGCTGGATTCTTTCCTAATGCCCCGCCTTTCCAGGTAGGGCAATGGAAAGGATTATCAATTTTCCTCTCATAGATAGTTGTTGGGGAAGTAACCTGAAAACGGTTGCGATGGCCTTTGCCATCAGGTTCCCTATGCGCTCTTCATTAACCAAACATATCCACGATGATTAAAAAGTTACTCCTTCTAACTGTCATTGCCGCTTTATGTAGCGGCACCACGGTTGCCCAGGGCTTTCTGTCAAAAAGGAAAGGAAGCCTGATCGGTTTTAGTGCCAATTTTACTGATTTTAAAACGCCCAATGAAATTAAAGCCAGCTCATTAAAGGATGCCCTGAAAAAAGGCGACTGGCACAAATTTTCAGAAATGGGTATCGGTATCTCCCTGATGTACTGGCAGGGATTGAGCAAGCGGCTCGATCTTTCTGCCCGCTATAACGGTGTCTTTACAGAGTATACACGCAGTAGCTATGAGAATACCTACTCGAATGAGTTTGAAGCTGCCCTCCATGCCCGCGCATTAACAGACGATCATACCCTGAATCCTTTTCTTACTGCCGGTATCGGGGTAGGATCGTACGGGAAAACCTGGGCGCCTTATGCCCCGTTGGGCCTGGGGCTCCAGGTGAACCTGCAAAGCATCACCTATCTTTTTTTACAGGTCCATTACCGGGTATCACTGGATAAATCCAGCCTGGATGACAACCTGTTCTATTCATTTGGCATTACAGAAAGCATTGCTACACCCAAAACACCCGCTGTACCTGTAGTAGTGCCGTTTCCGGTAGTAGAGCGTAAAGACAGGGATGAGGATGGTGTTGTAGACAGCGCAGATGCCTGCCCTGATGTGAAAGGGCTGACCAATTTGAATGGATGCCCCGACGGGGATGCTGATGGTATAGCTGATAAAGAGGACAAATGCCCGGATGTAAAAGGTATCACCAGGTATAATGGTTGTCCTGTTCCTGATACGGATGGGGACGGGGTAAATGATGAACTGGACAAGTGTCCATCCGTAGCCGGCCTGGCCCGCTATGATGGCTGCCCGGTACCTGACGCGGATAAGGATGGTGTAAACGATGAAGAAGATAAATGCCCCGCCATGCCGGGTGTGAAAGAAAACCAGGGATGTCCCGTAGTGAAGCAGGAAGTTGTAAAAAAAGTGAAAGTAGCCGCCGGCAATATATTCTACGTGAGCGGAAGCGCCAAACTGCTGGCCAAATCCTACAAGTCTTTAAACGAAGTGGCTACGGTACTGCAGCAGGATGCAGACCTGAAGCTGGATATAGAAGGCCATACCGACAATACCGGATCGGATAAGGTTAACCAGCCGCTCAGCGAAAAAAGAGCCCGTGCCGTACTGGATTATCTTAAAAGTAAAGGTGTGGATGAAAGCCGGATGCAATCTGCCGGTTATGGATCTTCGCAACCTGTGGCGGACAATAAAACCCTGAAAGGAAGGACGCTGAACAGAAGGGTGGAACTCAAATTGAAATACTAAAAAATAAGGACGGACATTCTCACAGTTTAGCAGGACGGAACAGAAGGGCGGAAGAAGGAATGTACATTCCGGCTTCCGACTTCTGCTTTTGTAGGCTTACACCCAAACCTCCTTTGTAGAAGTTTTACTACAGCAGCATCGAAGTTGTATTACATGTATAATAATGCGCAAGTGATACATTTGATCCTGAAGAAATCGGCTCTTGTCCAATTTCATACTATCTATTTACTTACAGTAGCAAACACTCATCACCCCTGGTTCAGGCAGATGCAGGTCCTTTTGAGGGATTTTGCATGCTGGTAGCAGCAACAACGAGTTTATATATTGCCTTTTTGTCTTTGACAAAGAGCCATGAAAACATTTTCCTTTACAACACCACTGTTATGAGAAAAAAGAATCCAACTTTCCTTGTAAAAACTATGCGTCATCCCGTGAGGTTCCTGCTGCCTTTACTGGTGGGATTGTTGATGAGCATGGGCGTTGTAGCCGCTACTTTCCCTGTTACCAATACCTATGATGCCGGCTCCGGCTCCTTGCGGCAGGCTATCCTGGATGTGAATGCGGCAGGAGCAGGGCCGCACAATATTGTATTTAATGTGTATGGGCAGATCACCATCTTAACTTCACTGCCCCAGATCACCCAAAGCAATGTTACCATTGATGGTGGGAACAAGATCACGATCAACTCCAATGGCTCCGATCCGATCTGTAATCCGTTTAACATCAGGGCGAATAATGTAATTGTCAGGAATTTTAAATTGACCAACAATGGTGATATTGACATCATCATTGCAGCCAATACCACCGGGGTACTGGTTGATGGGATCTCTGCCAGCAGTACTACCGGTAATTGGCTGAATACGCTGATCTATGTAGAAGGGGCTTCTACTAATTTAACGCTCAGGAATATCCGGTCGTCGGACCTGCAGCCCTGCGGAAGCTCCTACTTTGGAAGAGGGATCCTTATTATTGGTGGACTGCAAACCAATCTTACTATAGACAGTGTCTACCTCACCACGCAAGGCAATGCAAGAGGATGCGAGGGCATCGTATTCCGCGATGCGGCTGTTAACGGGCTTACACTTACCAATACCAGCATCAGTGGTTTCCAGAATGCTATTAGATTCGATAATACCGGCGGTCCAGTTGAGACCGCCAATAATGTGTTGCTGAACCATGTTACGATCGACTCCCTTATCACTGGTGTGTCCACAGGTTATTATTCCAATTTTGTGAATACGAATATCCAGATCAAAAATACGGTTATTGACCTGAATACGCTTGGCACAGATGATGATGGTGATTATCCTATCTGGTTTAACAATACCACCAATGGCGTTACGCTCGATTCAGTAACGCTTATTGAGAGCGATACTTATTTTATATGGTTTAATAGCGCTGCGAACAATATAACCATTGATCATTCCGTATTGAAAAATACCATACCCGGTCTTTATGGCGGCGCCCAGTTTATCCGTTTTGAAAGCACTGCTAGTACCGTTAGTATTAAGAACACTGTACTAAATGGGGACAAGCCTGGCAATGCAGATGATGCTGATCTGGGACTTGTATTCATGGGCGCTACTACCGACGTTTTGCTGGACAGCCTTACCGTCAATGAGTTTGATGTGGATGGTATTTATGTAGTGGCTGCCAGTACCAATTTTCAATTGACCAATTCCATCTTCACGAATAACTACGATGGTATTGAATTCTATAACAATGTTGTCCGCAGTAATGTGGACATCATCAATTCTTCTTTTAAAGGAGTGGCTGGTAACCGGAGCGGCATTGTGGTCAATGCAGCCAATGCCGCTACCGATGTGGACCTGACAGGCGATACGGTGGTCAGCAATACCAACCATGGTATATGGCTATATGGCGGGTCGGCGGTTACTGATATCGCCATTACGGGTTGTGTGGTGCGCAATAATGGTGGCGCCGGTGTTTATGTAGAGCAGCCCGATAAAGTACTCATCTCACAAAATTCGATCTATAATAATACGGGGTCGGGGATTGATCTGTTCAATACAGGCAATTGTGGATATGAAGGCGCCAACCGGCCGGTGCTGGTTTCTTCCACACCATTGGGTGGCGGGCAATACCAGCTGGTGATCAATTTGCCGGCTATTGTTCCCACCGGTTATACGGTGGATATTTATGCCAACGACCCTGCTACCAGCTCTTCCAGTGGCCAGTATTTTGTGACCAGTTTGACCGGTCTGAACAGCGGCAATAATACAAGGACCATCACCTACAATACGGGCCCTGGCGCTACAGGGGTTGGTTTCTGGACAGCTACTTTACGGATCCCTGCCAATAATTGCGGGACATCGGAGTTCAGCGACAAACTCAATATTGGTATCAAGGGCCCTGCCTGTATTACCAACGGTATTGTGGCCTGGTACCGGGCCGATATGGGAGTGAGTGGGGTGAACTGGGCCGATATCAGCGGCAATGCCAATCACCTGACAGGATTTGGTGATCCTGATGATACTACCGGCCTGGTAAACTTCAATAAGGCTATTTATTATGATGGCAATGATGACCATCGCGCGCCGGTCACTGCGGGTGTGACCACCGCCTATACCATGATGGGACTGGGTAAACTGGAGGGGTCCCAAAATGCCAGGGTATTTTCCAGCACAACCGGCAATAAATTGTTTGGCTGGTGGGGCAATGGAGAGAATGGTTATCACAATGAGGCCTGGCTTAAAAATATTACCACTATTACCAACTATACTAAACTATATTCCTTAAAACGCGCCAATACCGGTAGCGGACCTTATGAGTTTAAGGGCAATGGGATGTTATTAAATTCCGGCGCTTCCTCCAACGGGACTGTGTGGACGCTTGATGTAGGGGCTGTCAATGGCGCGGAGCCTTCAAAGGTCTTTGTGCCGGAAGTGTTCGTTTACAACCGCGACCTTACCCCGGCCGAGATACAACGCCTGGAATCTTACATGGCATTGAAGTATGGCATTACATTGAACAATGGCGCTACGGATTATATCGCTTCTGATGGCACCACGGTTATGTGGAGCGCCTCAACTAATAACGCCTATGGAAAACATATCACTGGTATCGGGAAGGATGATTGTACCATGCTGCATCAGAAACAATCGCTCAGTGCTGACACCGGCTTGGTGACAATTGCTTTGGGGGCAACGGTGGCTGTTTCAAATGCCGCCAATACCAATACGGTCAGCACGGATCGATCCTTCCTGGTATTTGGTGATAACGGTGCGGCTATTACCTATGCTACAGCCGTAACGGGTACGAAGGTAACGCAACGGATGGCCAGGGTATTCAAGGTGCAAAAAACGGCCACCTGGGCCGACCAGCCTGTTACCTTACGGATAAAAGGGGCCGGCATTAATAATTACCTGCTCATCAGTACCGATCCCGCATTCGGAACGATCAACCAGGAATTGCAACTGGATGCCAGTGGCTCGGTAACACTCAATTCATCGTTACTGACCAATGGTATTTATTTTACGGTAGGGGCGCTTATAAAAGCACCTGGCAATGTAACGGCCGGTGTGGCCCTGTGGCTGCGGGCTGATGATGGTGCTGCCAATGGGGCTGTGTGGAATGATTTCAGTGGTAATGGTAATGGCGCTGTGCAGACAACTGTGGCCAGGCAGGCAAGTGTGATCCCGGCGGGCGTGAATTTTAACCCAATGTTGAAATTCGACGGCGCCAACGACTACTTGCTGGCGCCCAGTATGTTTACGCCAACTGGTACCAATAATATCCAGGTATATGCTATAACGGCGACTGATGGTATACAGACACAGGACCTGTTTGGCGAACAGGTCTCCAATGGCCAGTATGTACATGCCCATTTGCCCTGGAGTGATGGTTTAGCCTATTGGGATGCCCCTTATGGCTACCGGGCTTATGGCGCCTGGGGCGGCACGTTGGGCGCTCCTTATCTCTGGAGCTTCCTGCGTTCCCCATCAACCATGAGCGTCAACAGGAACAGGATCGTGGTAGGCGCCTATACCGCAGCCATGAGTAATATTGCAGGGTCGAATAGTCCTTTCTATGTAGGTGGGATCACCCCCACTGCACAGGCTTTCAATGGTAAGATCGCTGAGCTGATCGTATACAACAATTCAGCAGCAACCTCCGCTACGCAACGTCAGCAGATAGAATCTTACCTGGCCTTAAAATATGGCATCACCATACCGGTGGATTACCTGGCCAGCGACGGCACTACCAAATTCTGGGATGCCACTGTCAACTCAACTTATTCCAGGCATATCTCTGGCATTGGCCGCGATAGTCTTTCTTCTTTACTACAGAAACAATCAATAAGTGCCGACACCGGTTATGTTGCGATGGCGCTGGGCAATTCTATTGCAGCCAGCAATGCGTTGAATGCCGGCACGATCACTGCTGACAAGTCTTTCTTTGTAGCCGGTGATAATGGGGCTGCTAAAATATTCTCCGTAAATGTGACCGGCCTTACCGGCGTGAATGTAGCACTAGCAAGAACCTGGAAGGTGCAGAAAACCAACTGGGCCGACCAGACCATCACGCTCCGTACGGATTCTACGCTGACCGCTCCTCAATTCATCATCATCAGTAGTGATGCAAGTTTTGGCGCAGGCGACCTGGTATTGCCGCTCACCAACCGCACTGTGACCCTGAACAGCAGTCAGTTGCCCAATGGCGCTTACTTTACTTTTGCTAACGCTTTAACAGCGCCCGGAAATGTCACTACCGGCATCGCTGCCTGGTGGCGGGCCGATTCAGGTGCTTCTGCTGGCTCCTGGAGCGACAATAGCGGTAATGGAAAAACCTTGACACAACCCTCAGTAGCGAATCAGCCAGCTGTACTGCCAGTTAATATAAACTACCAGCCTGCTGTAAAATTTCATGCAACTTCCGCAATGAACGCCGCTTCCCTGTTTGGCACTGCTTCTACCGATAACATTGCCATCTTCTCGGTATCGGCTGCTGACGGGGCCGGCGGAAATGGAACAGGCAGTGGTTTGTTCTCAGAATATGTGAGCAATGGCGATCGCATCGCTGCCTGGGCCCCTTATAGTAATGGACATGTTTATTTTTATCCGCCGTTAGGTTGGGCCGTGAATACCACCGCACTTCCCACACCGCCGGTAACTTATGCCAATCCAAGGTATAACCTGTATGGTTTCACAAAGAATCCTTCACAACTCAATATCTTATTCAATAATACAAATGTTGGTAGTGTCAATGGTACCTTCACCGGTATCAACGGCAATAACCAACCCTTCATCCTTGGTGCATTCAACGGACCCGACTGGTTCAATGGCCGTATAGCAGAATTTGTAGTGTACAATAATTCATCTGCCATGACGGCCACCGATCGCCAGAAAATACAATCTTACCTGGCATTGAAATACGGCCTTACCCTGAATCTTGCAGGAGCGCCCGGCTACCTGGCCAGTGATGGTTCCACTTATTTTGATGCTGCTGCCAATGCCGGTTACTTAAAGCACATCACAGGTATTGGCCGCGATAGTGTTACCGCCCTGAACCAAAAGCAGTCATTAAGCCTGGATACTGGTGTGGTAACGATAGCACTGGGTAATACAGTGGTTACCAGCAATGCGCTGAATACAACCACTATCACCAATGATAAATCATTCTTCGTGTTTGGCGATGATGGAGCCGCTACCTCCTTTGTGACACCGGTTACAGGTTTCAGCAGCATCACCAACCGGATGACAAGAATATTCAAGGTAGACAAGACTGCTAACTGGGCCGATCAGAATATTACGCTTAAGCTGAATGGTGGTAATGCGCAGACTTATCTCCTGGTAAGTACAGACGCCGTGTTTAATGGAAGCGATATCCGCTATGCATTGAATGCTGATAGCACGGTGACGCTTAACTCCAGCCTGCTGGCCGATGGCGTTTACTTCACCTTCGCAACAGATATCAAAGGGCCCAATGGTGTTAATAAGGGCATTAACTTCTGGCTGCGTGCCGATGATGGCAACACCAGTGGCGCAGCCTGGAAGGATTATGCCGGCTATGGCCACCAGGCTGTGCAAGCTGTAGTGACTGGTCAACCGGCCACCGATGCCAAAGCTATCAACTTCAATTATGGATTGAAGTTTGACGGTACCGATGATTTCCTCGATATCAATACTACCAGGGTACATCCTGATAGTGCTACCATTTTTGTAGCGGGAAGCGGAACAGGGTTCGCAGTTGTGAGAGACCTGGTGGGTAGTGGTGCTGTAGGCAGCGCACATGGCATGGAGTTTAGGTTGACTGGCGCAACAGGCTTCGCGAATTATCTGGAAAACGCAGCTTCTGTTGTTGGTGTAGGTGGTACCAGTACATTCGTTGAGAGCAGGCCTTACCTGTTCAGCGTAACACAGAATAACCTGGCCAATGGTGTTAAACTGTATCAGAATTATAGGCTGGATAACCAAGGCACTGTTAATTTGAGCCCCCTTACAGCCAACCTTGTTTCCATAGGATCAAGAACAATAGCCGCGCGTGGCCTTTACTGGATGGGCAATATCAGTGAAGTGATCGTT
This sequence comes from uncultured Paraflavitalea sp., assembly GCA_966211765.1. Classification (GTDB taxonomy): domain Bacteria; phylum Bacteroidota; class Bacteroidia; order Chitinophagales; family Chitinophagaceae; genus Paraflavitalea. The sequence goes on along the minus strand of CBIHOV010000028.1, from coordinate 62,257 downwards.
TACGATCGCGTGCTTACGGATCCTGAACGCCAGTTGGTGGATTCTTACCTCGGCCTGAAGTACGGTATCACCCTCAACAATGGCGCTACCAGCTACCTTGCATCCGATAATACGATTTACTGGACAGCCGACCCTACCTATAAGAGCCGCATCACCGGTATTGGCCGTGACGACAGTACCGCATTAAATACTAAACAATCCCTGAGTGTGGACACCGGTTTTGTAACCCTGGCGCTGGGTACGGGTGTGCCGCTGACCAATGAAGTAAATAGCAATACCATCACCAATAATAAATCCTTCCTGGTATTTGGCGATAATGGTTTATCGGCTTCCAATTTTACAGTAGCTGTTGCCGGCAGCGCCCATAATGTAACGCGTCGCATGGCCCGTGTGTGGAAGGTACAGAAGACCAATTGGGCCGATCAGAACATTACTTTCAAAGTCAAGCCCATTGGTATTGACAATTACCTGCTCATCAGTAGTGATCCCACTTTCGCTACTTTCAGCCAGGAAATACCGGTAGCAACAGATGGTACGGTTACCTTCTCTTCGGCCTTGTTTACCGCTACAGATATATACTACACCTTTGGCGGACCGCTTAAATCACCGGGCGGTGTGGCTGGCCATGCTTTGTGGGTGAGGGCAGATATCGGTACATCATCTACCGTAAACAATACATCCATCAATGAATGGAGCGACTTCAGCGCCTTTGCCAATAATGTTAAGCAGGCTACAGCCGCTAATCAGCCAACTTACCTGAATAATGTGACCAATAATATCAACTTTAATCCCGTGGTCCGTTTCAATGGCAGCACCACTGGAATGACGGCCGCCTCCATCCTGAAAACGGGAACATATAATGGCGCTGCTACTTTTGTGGTGAACAGCCAGGTAGCGCCCACAAACGCCCTTGTCTGGACAGAAGCTGCTGCTCTGGGCACCGCGTTTTCCCTGCATGCCACCTGGGGTGATAATGTCGTATACTGGGATCCGCCTTATATCTCCAACCGGCTGACCTATAATACAGGCGGTGTCAACAATCAATCCATTCTCTGGACAGCTACCAGCGACCTTTCATTGGCGGCCAACCGTCAGTCCATATTCAAAAATGGCATGAATGTGAGCAATGGCAATAATACCAGCCAATACACAGGCAACAACAGCACTTTCAATCTTGGTATGAACACTGGTGCTAATAATTATAATGGCCGGGTGGCAGAAGTGATCATCTATACCAATGCGCTCACCCCTGTTCAGCAGCAACGGGTGAACACCTATATGGCATTGAAATACGGTATTACGCTCAACGGTGGCAATACCAGTTACCTCGCTACAGACGGTACTACCACCGTATGGGATGCCACGGTCAATGCAGGGTATAAAAAGAACATTGCCGGCATTGGACGTGATGATGAAGAGGCCCTGCAGCAAAGACAAAGCCGTAGCATTAATACTGGCCTGCAGGTAACGATCGGTTTAGGCAGCATCGATTCAACGAATGCGGCCAACCCTAACAATTTCACAACCGACAAGAGTTACCTCGTGTGGGGCGATGACAGTACCGCTGTTACATTCCGTACACCAACGGGCTTTTCCAATGCAGGTTACCGGATGACGCGTACCTGGAAAATACAGGAAACCGGTACGGTAGGCAATGTGCAGGTGGCAATTCCGGCCAATGCACTGCCCAATCCAAATAGATCTTATTTAATTGTAAGCACCGACAATGTATTTGATGCTGCCGATGAATACATTGCGCTGACACCGCTTGTTATAAACGGCGTTAACCACTTGGTGGCATCGAAAGATTTCACTACGGGCCAATTCTTTAGTTTTGCTACAGACCTGAAAGTACCGGGCGGTGTGGCAGCGCCTGTACTGTGGCTGCGTGCTGATTTTGGTACTTCCTCTACTGTGGATGCTACCGCTATCAATGAGTGGGATGACTTTGGCGCCGATATCAACCATGCTACACAGCTCACTGCAGCCGGTCAGCCGCTGTACAGGAATATAGCAGGTAGCAATATTAACTTCAACCCTGTTGTGACATTCAATGGCACTGGCCATCGTATGATCCTGGATGGTACTAAACTGCCTGTTGGTGTCAGTGCCAGAACGGTCATCGCTTTAACAGGTAATGCTACAATAGCTAGCCGTGGTCTCATCAGTTGGGGCGATCAGCTCGCGACTGGTACAGGAACCCGCTATACAATGGAACTAGGTGGCGGCCAGCGTTCTCTGGAAGCATCCAACAGCCGCTACGGCAATACAGGAGGCAATACCCTGGTCCCTGGCATTACCAGTTTTGCCAATGCAGCTAGCTCAACCAGTGCTGCCAATCAGATAAGGGTAAATGGTACAGGCATTGCCAATGGATTTATTTGTTGCGGTACGCAAGTGCTTAACACCTTGTCCCTGCCCACTGCTTATCTGGGCGATAATCTAGTAGGTGGTGGCGGTTCTTATTATGGCGGTTCGCTGGGAGATATAGTAGTATATGATAGAACACTAACTCCTGTAGAGCAGCAGCGTGCAGAAAGCTACCTGGCCATTAAATACGGGATCACGCTGAACCAAACAGTTGCTACAGATTATCTGTCTACAGACGGCACGGTTGTCTGGAATGCTACGACCAACTCGGCTTATAAGAACAGCATTACTGGTATCGGCCGTGATGACCTGGAAGGATTGAATCAAAAGCAGAGCCGTAATACAGATACCACCCGGTTGCGCGTAGCTATTGGATTAGGCTCCATTGCTGAAACCAATATTGACAACGCGAATAGTTTTACAGTAGATAAGTCTTACCTCATCTGGGGCGATGACAATGCGGCTGTGACCTTTAAAACAGCTATGGCCGGCAACAGCAATGTGAACTACCGCATGACCAGGTTATGGAACGTACAGGAAACAGGTACGGTAGGGCAGGTAGAAGTGGCCTTCCCCTTCGATGCCTTGCCCAACCCACGCCAATCCTACCTGGTAGTGAGCGCCGATGCTACGATCGATAATGCGGATACTTATATCCCATTGTATGATATTATGATCAATGGCAAACGCCATTGGGCAGCTAAGACCGACTTTACTACCGGTCAATACTTCACCGTGGCCGCCTTCATTAAGTCACCAGGCGGGGTAGGGGCTACCAACCTGTGGGTAAGGGCCGATCATGGTATCCAAAATAATACCGATGGCACAGCGGTAGATCTATGGGTGGATTATGGCAATGAAGTGAACAATGCCAGCCAGACCACAGCAGCCATACAACCAATATACCAGAATAATGCTACCGATAATATCAACTACAACCCGGTAGTGAAATTCAATGGTACCAGTCAGTTCATGAACCTGGATATTACCAAACTGCCGGTAGGTACTACCGCCCGGACCCTGGTAGGAACAGGGGCGCTGAATAATATTACAGGTAACAGGTACATCGTAGGCTGGGGTACTGCAGCCGCCAGTCAGGGTATGGGATTGGCCAATGTAGGTGGTGTAGGAGACTTTGTGGGATTCGGCAACGATGTAGTCTCTACCGCCGGCTTCTGGCAGTTGAATACACCCAATGAATTATTCGGTACCTGGGCAGGTGCGGGTGGTGCTGCCAACCTGTATAGTAAGATCACACAGGTAGCTACCCCGGTCAATAAAGCATGGAATACCGGAATCGTTGCGGGAGCCCGCATCGGCAACAGTCCATGGGGTGCAGAATACTGGAGCGGTCCCATCAGTGAAGCCATCGTATTCGACAGGGAACTGAACAATACCGAGCGTCAGCGGGTAAGTACTTACCTGGCGATCAGGAACGGTTATACCATCGATCAATCCACGCCTTATAGCAACTACCTGAATACCAATAGTACAGTGATTTGGGATGCCGCAGCCAATGCCGTGTACAGGAACAATATCGCTGGTATCGGTCGCGACGACATAGAAGGACTTGACCAGCGGCAATCAAAGAGCATTAACAGCGGCGCGATCCTGGCGATTGGGTTGGGTACCCTTGCAACGGACAACCTGACGAATACAAACGCCTTTACCAATGATACCACTTACTTCCTCTGGGGCAGTAATTCAACGGCGCTCACGATCAGCAACACCGACCTTCCGGCATTGTTCAGTCAGCGGTTAACCCAGGAATGGAAAGTAAGTTCCCGCAACTTTAACAACCAGATCAAGTCGCTTGCCATGGAGTTTGACCTAAATGGTGTTACGCATAATGGCGCCAGCGCAGCAGACTTCACCTTACTAGTCGATACAGATGGTGATGGCAATTTCACAACAGGCATTGTAGAACAAATGGCAGCTACGGGTTATGCCGGAAATAAGGTAAACTTTAATGGGGTGACAACTTTGGCAAATGGAGCCGTATTTACCCTGGCCATTGGCCCCAAAACCCTGCGGTTAACCGCCAAAGTGGTCCTGCAGGGCGCCTGGAATGGAACAGTCATGAGAACTGATCTGAAAACAGCGGGCGTATTACCGGCTACGGATCCATACGGTCAGAATACTACCCCTGCCGTGAGTCCTACTGCTACGGCAGCGCAGGTAGTGGATTGGGTGCTGGTGGAATTAAGGGATAGTACCAACCCTTCCACTGTGGTAGCGTCCAGGGCCGCCTTTGTACTCAGCAATGGCAATATAGTGGATACCGGTTATTTGCAGCCTGTGGTGTTCCCCGATGTACCAGCTGCCAATTATAAAGTATCTGTACGTCATCGTAACCATTTGGGGGTTATGTCGCTCAATGTGGTTGACTTTTCTACAGGCAATGGTACGATTGATTTTACCCTGGCTGCTACGGCTGCCTATGGTAACCATGCACGCAAAGACCTGGGCAGTGGAGTAATGGGCCTATGGGCGGGTAACGTCACTGGCGATCAGTCCATACGCTATTCGGCGAAGCCTTCTGATGCATCGGCTGTCATCAGTGCAGTACTCACCCATCCTGGTAATACGGCTGCGGCGCCGGGCTATACCGGGTTTATCAATGCCTATAGTGCGTTTGACGTGAACCTCGATGGAAAGGTATACTATACGGCGGCGCCTTCTGACCGGGATATCATTGTAAACAATGTGAACACGCATCCCGCCAATCTGTTTGGACTGGCAGCATTTGTGATCATCCAACAATTGCCTTAAAGCAGTCGCCCACTGCCCACTATAAAATATTAATTATGAAAAGTATTGTAAGGGTCATATTGTTAATCTTTGTGTTGCTTTCTGCCTCCTTGTTGCTGCAGGCGCAAAGGCTGGATGTAACTGTTACCAATATTGGTCTCAACAGGATACAGCTGATGGCTACGGCTACCGGGGCTGGTTTTGCCACGGCGCCCAATAATGCCTGGGGTGATATGAACCTCACCTGGCGCATACCCAAAACGGCAGCCGTACCGGCGCCCACACCGCCGCCCGCACCACCAACAGCGCCAGGCGCAACGCCGGAAATAACCGCCGAACAAACCGCTTTTACAGGTGCAGGGCCGCATGACCTCTTTACCGGAGGGTTGGAGCTGGCAATATTTGATGTAACTACTTTTGGCGGTTTGGATGATGGTTATTGGTATTTCCAGGTGATAGGGTCCGCTCAGACCGTGCAAAACATTGCCGGAGGAAGTCAGGTGCTGTTGTACGAGTTTACGACACCGGTGTCATGGGGCTGCCCAGGCTGCGTGGAACTATTGACCACCGATGTGCCTGACCTGTTGAACCTGGGAGGCATTAGTACTACTTCTTTTATACACAATGGCGGCCTGAATACCGACGTACTGAATATTGTGACCAATATGGGGCCCCTGCCGGTAGAATGGCTGTATGTGAGGGCTGAAGCCAAAGTCAACAGGCTCATTGAAGTAAAATGGGCCACTGCTTCCGAACAAAACAATGCCGGCTTTGAAGTAGAAAGAAGTGATGACGCCGGCCGCACTTATCATTCCATTGCAAAAATCCCTGGCAAGGGCAATACCAGCTCGGCTTCCTATTATGCGATTAACGATGAGCAGGTATCGCCAGGGATAAAATATTATTACCGGATCAAACAAACTGATTTAGACGGCAGAGTACGCTATTCCTCCCTTGCCATGGCTACCTTGACAGGTGAGCATTATTTTACCGTTGTGGTGAAGCCCAATCCGGTGAAGGATCGCTTGTACATGGAAATATTGTCTTCTAAAAAACAGTCGGTACAAATTGTGATCCTTGATGCAACCGGTAAACGCTATGGGATAGCGAAAAGTATAAATGTGGGGCCGTCCGGTACTCCGTACAGTAGTGATGTGGCTGGTTACCCGGCCGGCTTGTATGTAGCCAAAGTAATAGCCGCCGATGGTACGGTTCAGTCAGTGAAGTTTATCATAAGCAGGTGATGTCCGTGAAAAAGTGAGATACTTCAAGTCTCACTTTTCATGCATTGCTCACTGCTTTTAAAATAGGTCATTATTCATTTTTGGTGGTGAATAATGCTTGGGGATTCTTGTAAAGGTCAACATTTCTCTTCCCGGTGCTTCGTTGCACAACAACGGGCCCGGGAGAGAGATGTTAAGTTCAATAAAAGGGGCTGTCTCGGGTGAGACAGCCCCTTTTATTCACTACAGCCCCCTATCCGGTTCCTGGTCATGCCTTATTGCCTATGGCCGTGCGAAATCTACTGTCGGTTTCAGTACACCTGATAAGGCATTGTACACGGGGCCGCCCGGCAGTCCCAGGGGAATGCCATCTGTCATTAGCGTAGCAGGCCCCACAGGGTCATAATTACCGGTGATGAACCGGTTGATGCAAAGGGAATCATGGTGCAAGCCCATTTCCGGAATATTTACGCCGGGACCAGGGGTGATAGGCCCGGGATAGGAATAAGTAGCTGTAATAAGCCCCGTAACTTTACTGATATCCAGCAGCCGGCCGGTTGTACCGTTTACTGCCATCACATAGAGTTTGCCGCCAAGGGTTACAGTAAGCCCACGGAGGAAGAGGCTGGGAGAGAGGAAATTGGGTAAGCAATTCACCGTAGGCGCGCCTGGTATGCCGAGTTTCACTACCCGGTTGTTGGGGTTGGCGGTACCCCGGTTGATGGCATAGAATGCACCTGTAGTAGGATCGCGCTCTACATCGCTCAGGTTGAGGGCCAAACCGCAACTATTGATGGGGGTGACCACGGTGATACAATTCGGATCGATGAACTTTAGTATCTGGTTTGCGGGTGAACTGGGCGCTATGCCGGTAGTGCCCCAGAAAGTATTGGTGGCCGGGTCGTAAGACAGGCCGGTGGCAAAACGGATAGGTGCACCCCCACAGGTGAGCAACTGGTTGGTTCCCAGGCTGCCGAGGACGGGTGTTACGACTACCGATCCCGTAACGGGAGAGCCGCTTACTTTATACAGGAAACTATTGCCGGTTGCCGGGTCTATCGCCAGGTTGTACATCGGTGGCTGGCAAGGTGCTGCAACTGCCAGTGTTTGCTTGTCTGATTCACCGGAGGGTGGCAAGGGATCGGTTCCTTCTGTTGTTTGCTTTTTACAGGCTGCTATCAATAACAGGGCTGTTGCCATGATGGCAAGATGGATACTTTTCATATACAAGGTGTTAATGGTTCGCCTTCTTTTTCGCATTCCGGCATTGCGCCCTACTCTGTTGTTGGATTTTGGGGATACTCCATGGGTAATGGCAATAAGATGTCTGGCGCTATTGCCAGCGTCTGAGGCAGGGATCCATAAACCTGGAGGGTTGCTGTAGTTGCTAACTGTAATGTGTAGTGTGCAATCAAATGTAATGCATTTACCGGATATGAATAATCGTAGTTTCCGCAATAATATAATGCATTCAGCGGAGGGTTGGTTCTCCCCGTTTTTGTATGGAGGAAGAATTCCTGGCTGTTTTGTTATCTTTATCCCATGAAGGATGCTAATAAAATGCTGATCTTTAATAATGTGCGGGACCAATACATTTACCTGGGATTGCCCGTAGATGGTATCGAGGCCAATAATGAATTCAATATTCACCACCTGCAGGCTGTTCATGCTACGATACCTTATCAATCACCCGTATTCAGGGCCAACTTCTTTTCTTTTGTTTTTGTAAAAGACGCCAACGGCAGGTACACGACCGACAACCTGGCTTTTGAAACCGTACCGGGTACCATCTATTTTACCAACCCCGGTCACCATAAATCCTATGAATGGCGTCGTATAGGCAGTGTTTGCCTCGTTACCCTCAGCGAATCTTTCCTCAAAGAAAATGTGCATGCCGATATCTTTGAAGAGTTTCCTTTTCTGCTGGCCGAAACAGTTCCGCCCCGCATATTGGACCCGGAAGATTTTGCAGAGTTTGAACAATTGTACACGCAGATCGCCAAAGAATACCTGGCCCATTCTCCCTACCGCAATAAGATCATCGGCAACCTCTTCGTGGTCTTATTGCTGAAGATCAAAGAGTATTTCTGGAAAGATTACAATCCCATCTATGAAGGCAACCGCAGTTCCCAGATCGTAAAAGCGTTTAAAAGAATGCTGGAAAAGCATTACCGCGACATCAGCAAAGGACTGGTAGAAAAACCCTTCCGGGTACAGGACTATGCTGCTGCACAAAACCTGCATCCCAATTACCTCAGCAATGTGATCAAAACCAAGACGGGGAAATCCATCAGTACCTGGATGGCGGATAAGACCATTGCGGAAGCCAAATCCCTGTTACAAAATTCCTCCAGCTCTATTAAAGAAATAGCCTTCCTCCTGGGCTTTACCGAATCCACCCATTTTAGCAATTATTTCAAAAAACACACCCAGGTTTCGCCTGTTTTGTTCCGGAAACAGCATGGCCGGCAGGAATCTTAGAATTTTGCATCTTATCGTATGATCCTTGTACTTTTTGAGGGGTGCTTGTGTCCCATCTTTGTTCCATCAAACAAAACAAAGAAACATGAGCACACTACAGGAAAAAGTAATACTCGTAACCGGCGCCTCCAGGGGCATTGGAGCCACCATTGCCCACAAACTGGCAGCTGCCGGAGCTAAAGTAATTGTTAACTACGCCGGTGGTAAAGAAGCTGCTGATAAAGTAGTAGAGGAGATCAAACAATTGGGGGGAGATGCCATCGCCGTTCAGGCCGATGTGAGCAAAGCCGACCAGGTAAAAAGCCTGTTTGATACAGCCATCGCCCATTATGGCCGCATAGATGTACTGGTCAACAATGCCGGCATCATGATCACCAAACTGATCAGGGACACCACCGATGAAGATTTTACCCGCCAGTTTGATATCAATGTAAGGGGTACTTTCAATACCCTGCGCGAAGCTGCTACCCGCCTGGCCGATAAAGGCAGCATCATCAACTTCTCCACTACCGTAAACCGCCTCATGTTGCCTACCTATGGCACCTATGTAGCTACCAAGGCGGCTGTGGAGCAATTGACACGCGTGTTCTCGAAAGAAGTAGGCAGCAGGGGCATCAATGTGAACTCCGTTTCGCCCGGCCCTACCAATACCGAATTATTTACCAAGGGCAAACCGCAGGAGGTCATTAACCGCCTGGCATCCCTGGCAGCCTTTAACCGCCTTGGCGAACCGGAAGATATTGCTCCGCTGATCGTATTCCTGGCCAGCGATGAGGCCAAATGGATCACTGCACAAAATATAGGTATCAACGGAGGTGTAGCATAACAAAACAATTTCATCAAAACATTCAAACATTATTATCATGAACAGTTTAAAAGACAAAGTAGCCCTTATTACAGGATCAGCCCGAGGATTGGGCAAGGCCATTGCAGAACGTTATGCTGCCCTCGGCGCCCATATCGTGATCAATTATTCCAAAGACAAAGCATCGGCCGATGAAGTGCTCAGCAATATCACCGCCATGGGCGTGAAAGTAATTGCGGTACAAGCCGATGTGAGTAAGGTGGCTGATATCGAAAGGCTTTTCGCAGAAGCCAAAAAAGCCTTCGGTAAAATAGATATTGTAGTGGCCAATGCCGGGATTGAACTGGTAGAAACACCCGTGGTGGATTTTACTGAAGCCCAGTTCGACCGTGTGTTCTCCATCAATACCAAGGGTTCTTATTTTACCATGCAGCAGGCTGCCAGGAATGTGGAAGACAATGGCCGCATCATTTACATCGCTTCCAGCACTACTTCCTTTCCCGTACCCGGCATGGCTGTTTATGGCGGCAGTAAAACCACGCCCCGGTACATGGTCGATATTTTGTCAAAGGAAATAGGACACAGGGGTGTAACAGTCAATTCCATCATTCCTTTTGCTGTAGACCATTCTGGTATTTTTGCCGAAGCCGGCAGCTATCCCGATCTGCGCAAACAGTTGCTCGACAGTTGCCCCATGGGCCGCCTGGCCGAAGTAGAAGATGTGGCCAATATTGCCGAGTTCTTCGCCAGTGATCTTTCTTCTTTTGTGAATGGTCAGCACCTGCTCGTGAATGGCGGGGCCACTAATTGATCGTAACTTTAAACAAGTGTGAATAGCAGCTATGCCATAACCTGCTATTTACGCATTAAACCAACACCATATGATCCTTAAGATTCTCAATGCCGCCCTCATATTGTTTGCCGTATTCATGGGTATTAAACAAGGCTGGGCCATGCTCAATGGCAAGCCCGAAATGCTGGATATGTTTGCCAAATGGAATATCGGCAAAACCGGCGTCATGCTCTTCGGGGCTGTGACCTTGTTAAGCGCCCTGCTTATTCTTTACCCGCCGACCTTTCTGTGGGGCAACTTTCTCATGGCTGCCACCATCCTCCTGCTCATCTGTTTTCATTTGCTGGATAAAAACCTGAAAGGGGCGGCCATTGAATTACCTTTCTTACTGATCAACCTGGTGATCGTTTATTTACAACATCCGCTGGCAAAAACAAGTTAGCCCAACAAAAAGGGGCTGTCCCTAAATTAAGAAACAACCCTTTTAAAAAGATGCTGTGATCTTGTCTCCTTTCCTGCCTGTTATTGCCTGATCAGTTGCCGCGTGATCTGTTTGTCCCTTTGCACCAGCCGCAGGATATACGTACCTGCTGCAATGGTAGTATGATCCAGCGTTATACGGTGATTGCCCTTGTTGAGATGTCCATTCACCAACACAGCTACCGCTCTTCCTGCCTGATCAAATACAGTAAGGTTGGTAGTCCCGCTTTCTGGCAGGGCCAGGTCAATGACCGTACTGCTTCCCGGGCTGGGGTTTTGAAAGCGCAGGTTTACGGCTGTTGGATCGGTTTCCGTAGTGGTGGTGCTGGCTGGTGTTACTACTTCCCGGGCGCCTGCCAGGCTCACCAATTGAAATTGCTGGTTGGTGCCGCCGGTCCAGGTGGTTTGTTCTACGGCTGCTCCATCGGCTGTTGAACTGCCTGTTACTGCTACTACTTTACTGCTGTTGCGGTTTACAATACGGTAATAACCTCCGCCATTGTCCACCAACTGCCATTCGTCGTTGGTATTGCTGCCGCCGTAAGTATATTGGATGATGCCCGCGCCATCGCTGGTAGAGGCGCTTTGTACCACCATATCTTTGCTGCTGTTGCGGTTAATGATGCGGTAATAGCCACTGCCAATGCTCAGCAATTCCCATTCATCATTCGTGGCGCTGCCGCCATACGTGTATTGTACAACGGCTGCGCTGTTGGCCGTTGAAGCGCTTTGCACTACCAATGCCTTGCTGCTATGCCGGGGCGTGAGGCGGTAGTAACCGGAGAATGTACCGCCGCCACCGGAGCCCACATCACTGGGGCATTGAGAAGCGCTGCTTTCCGATACGCAGAAGTCGGCAAACCGTACCTGTTCATCACGCAGGCCCGTACTGTTCTTGGAGCGGTAAACACCCCATTTAGGACGGTTGTGGCCACCATCCGTGCGCCACATATCAATGCCGCTGGTCTTGCTGTAGCTCAGCAGCGTAGCGCCATCGCTTACTCTCTTAAGTGTAATTTCAAAAGAGCCGTTGTCGCTGCTGGTGTACTTAACATAGGCTTCCACCCATACGCCTTTGAAGGGGGCCAGGTCTACCGAAGTCAATTTGCCCAGGTCCACCGATCCCGCTTCATCGCCGCCATCGTGTATGATCTCCAGTACCGAGGCCCTGGGGGTGATGGTGATCAGCGGTGCGCCGGCATCTCCTGTATAGGCCTTGATCTGGAAAATATGGCAGAAAGAAGAGCCGCCGATAAAGTTCGCATCCAGTTTGAATTTCCAGCGATAATAGGCTGTTTGTCCCTCCGTATGCTGCGAAGTGCTGTTATTGCCTTTGATCTCCATACGTACCCGGTCGAGGTTCGTGCAGCGGTCATTGTCGTCCACAATATGACTGTGGAATACAAACACATTCTTATTCAGTTGAGCATCGAAAGCCTGCGTTACATGCGGGCCAAACGAGCCATGAATACAATCGGGATTTTCATGCGCAAATCCCGCGGCAGTAATAACCGGATAAGCGCTGCCCGAACTGCCGGTAGCTGTAAGTGTAGACTGTGATTGCGAAGCGATCGAAAAAAAGGTGCATAGTACAAGCAATAGTGAAAAGGGCGTCTGCCATGATTTGAGCAAACGGGTAACTGAGCAATAGAATTGGTTCATGTGATGAAGGTTGATATGGTCAAAAAATAGAAATAGCTACCTGGTTACCGGGCTGGCCCGATAACATGACCGGAGCCTGGTAATGGTTCACCAGATATTACAGTAAACAGGGATGGATACAGAAAGGAGGCAAAATTGCAGGCAATCTTTCCGGTTACTAACTAACGAAGAATAGTTGGTAGAAGTCAGGAGCTTCTTTGCTATTCATTCAGCGATATTGGCGGGTGGCTCCCAGGCCTACTTTATGAATTCAGCATAGATCTCATCGATCTTTTTGTCGATATCCTTTGTCAAACTGGGAAAGTACAAAGGTTCACTTCCTTCGTCAATTTCGAAATGGCGCCTGATACCCCATAAAGTATAGTCCAGGTAATAACCACCCTGGTCATGGCAATCCGGGCAACCGAATACTTGTCTTGGGTCTAAAAGCATAATTAATGGAATGCTCAGCTTCTTTGGATCAAAATTTCCTTCATTCTTTCCTTCGAAATGTCTTTGTCCTTTAATTTGAAGTTTGCCTAAGTCATTTCTTGTTTCCCAAAACGAGGTGGTATCAACCCGCAATACGCTAGAAGTGACTTCATATACCGTTCCGCAATTACCGATACATTCTCCGCTAAAGTGCCCATAGGCAATGCGCTGAGGTTTTATCCTGATGAATGACAATGCAATGAGGATGACAATTGTTGTAAGTGATATTCTTAATAGTCTTTTCACGGTTGGGTTATTTTAGCAGGGTAGCTGTCAACTAAGATAAGCGAACCTTTTCAGGTTCTGAATGAGGCAAGGAAAAGAATAAAACTACAACTGTAGTTGGTTAATTACAATAATAGTTCTATAATTGTAGCATGAAACGTAGGCTCAGCGAAAAAGAAGAGTCCCTGATGCAGATTGTCTGGGAACGGAACCATGCTTTTGCCAGGGAAGTACGGGAAGCATTGCCGGACCCCAAACCGCATATTAATACCGTTGCTACGATGATGCGCCGGTTGGCGGATAAAGGTTTTTTAAAGATCGAGGATTTCGGCAGCACTTACCGCTATCTGCCTGCTATGTCGAAAAAGGAGTATACCAATCTTTTTGTAAAGCCATTGCTGGCCGGACTGTTTGGTAATTCCATTAAAAATGCCGTCACCTTTTTTGCAGAAGAAGAAGAGATATCAGCCGCTGAACTGAAGGAGATCTTAAAAATGATTGAGAAGAAAAGGAAATAAGTCATGAGCCCCCTATTCACTTATTTACTGGAGGTCAATATTGTGCTGGCAGTACTGGTAGCCCTGTATTATGTTTTCTTCAGAAAAGTAAAATTCCTTTCTTTAAATCGTATTATCCTCTTAGTAATCCTGGTACTCAGTTTTAGTGTACCCCTTTGTCCGGCGATAACGTATGAGTCTGGATTTACGCATGCACAGGAGGAAAAGATGGTGCCTGGCAACTATGATGGAAAAGACGGTATTCATTTCTTTCCATCTGGCATGAACAGGCCTGAAGGAAATGCCAACAGCATTTATAGGGGATTGCTTTGCGTGTATGTGCTCGTGTCCCTGTTTTTGTTGATAAAACTAATAGTCCAGGTGGCTGGCATAAAGCGGATTATCAGCAATAGCGACAAAATACAGGAGGAGGGCCTGGTTTATTGTAGAACGGAAAACTATGCAGCTCCGTTTTCCTTTTTTAATTACATCATTCTTCCTGAAAATAAGGATGCTGTGCTTCGTGAGATTGTTATACATGAGCGTGCCCATGCAAGGCAATGGCATAGCATCGACGTATTATTAAGTGAGTTTCTTTGTGTTTTGCTTTGGATAAATCCGTTGGTTTATTTGTATCGGAAGTTGGTTAAAGTTAACCTCGAATTCCTGGCAGATGAGGCAGTATTACGTTCCGGCACCGATGTTCCCACTTACCAGTTGAGCTTATTACAATATGTTTTGAAGGCTTCCGGAAACACCATGGTGAGTACGTTCTATTCATCCACGATCAAAAGCCGTATCAGGATGATGAATACGGATAAGCCATTTGCTCATGAGAAGGTTAGTTATTATTTAATGGTACCGGTAATGGTTGGACTATACCTATTGGTCAATCCACCTAAGCCGGTCCCGATGGAGAAGGCCATTCGCGAAAAACTGTCAACCAGGTTCCCCGCTTATAGTCAGAACGATCATAAAGAAAAAGATATAAAGACTGTTGCAGTTTCCCGGAAAGACAACAAGCAAAGGCGCACTCCTAAGCAAAGCAATGCTTTTGTAAAGGAAGCAATACAGCAAACGATTGTAGAAAACACCAGCTCCGCTCTCCGGCTTCATATCGATGCAAGATCAGATACCGTCAGAGTTAGTCTAAGACCGCTGGAACAGCCCGTAACGCAGCCGTATGAAGGCCTTTACCTGATTGGCGATAAAGTATACTCAGATCCCGAGCTTAGAAAAGCCGTAGAACAGGTAGGTCAACTGGAGATCATCTTATCAACGAGGCCCAGGATCGCTTACTATTCCCCGGGCAGTACAGATGCCATTCAACGCTGGGGTAGTAAGGCCGAAAAAGGAATAGTACTGGTAGAACCTATAAACAATCTCTAGCCCGTAATCCATAAACTTTAATATATGCGCTACTTATGCCTTGCGTTGGTGCTATTGGCACCAGCCCTGAATACCTATGCTCAAAACGGCTATACTTTAAGGCTGCATGTTACAGGTTTCAAAGAAGGAACGATGGTGAAATTGTTGGATCTTGACGAGGGGCGGATTGTTGATTCAGGAAAGTTACACCAGGGAAAGGTTTTCTTCAGGGGTCAAGTAAACAATGTAGTGCCTGCAAGACTGCATACAGACGATGGTCAGTATGTGATCGTATACCTGGAAAATAAACCAATCTCAATAACCGGTGATGTAACTGATTTTCAATACTCAAAAATAGAAGGTACGGAAACAAATGCGATATGGACTGTGTCAAGGGATTGGTTGAAAGCGTATGAAAAAGAACGGGATAGCCTGATGACTAAATATTTCACATTGGGAGAAGCAGACTCGCTGGAAAAGAAAAAGATACTAACCAGGGTAAATCATCAGATCGATCCGGCTGTAACAGCCTTTCGAAAGGGTTTTATCAAAAAAGAGAAACCCTCATTTTTCACCATGATGGAATTGTTTTTTCTTCGAACCGATTTTTCAAAAGATTCATTAAGCTATCTTTTTAACAGGTTTCCGGTGGAATTGCAATCGTCGAAAAATGGTCAGGCCATCGCTGCTTTTCTCAATAACAAAAAACCTGCAATGGGTATGCCCGCTGCTGATGTCGTTGGTGCAGACGGGAAAGGCAATACGTACAAGCTATCCGGATTGAAAGGGAAATATGTATTACTGGAATTCTGGGCTTCCTGGTGCGGTCCCTGCAGGATGGCAAATCCGGATTTGGTAAAGTTGTACCAGCAATTTCAGTCTAAAGGGTTTGAAATATTGGGATTTTCGCTGGACACTAACAAAGACAGTTGGCTGGCCGCGATCAGTAAGGATAAATTAGGATGGACCAATATCAGCGAATTAAAAGGGTATTATAGCAAGGCAGCAGCTGCTTACCATATCAGGGCAATACCGCACAACTTTTTAATTGACCCCGACGGTGTGATAATCGCGATAGACCTCGAGGGGGAAAGATTGGAAAAGAAATTGAAAGCTTTGCTGGAATGATAAAAGCCAGTATATTGATCAATCATTGAAAACGGAATATATGGAACTGCCGGAAATCGCTGGTATAATTACTGCCTTAATTGATAAAGTAGGAAAACTCATTCCAGAGTATTTGCAGTTGGAGGAAGAACGTAAGAAGGCAAGGGGCGGAATTGCCATCTGTATCATTGATCCGGAAGGAAATGTGTACGGTAAGATGTTTGGGGAAGACAGGATCTTGGCAAGGGAGCGTTACCGTACTGCCTGGATAAAAGCAAGTCAGGTGTGGATTACCGGCATCAGGACCGGCGAATTTGAAAGACTTGTATACAGTGGAGAAATCGATGAAGCAACGTTTGGTATTAAAAAGCCTGACTATATAGGGTGGGAGGGTGGACAGCCTATTCATTTGCCCAATGGTATGGTGCTGGCTGTAGGATTCAGCGGGCTTCGGAGCGCCACCGACGTGGAGATCGTTAACAGGGCCTTACAAATGGAAAGTTAATGGCTGTTTAATGATTTCATGTACACACCTGGCTCACCTCTCCCGGGTCAATAGTCATACTTTATTAAATAGAGTTCATCCTTCTTGCCTGGATGGATGTAAACGCTAAACTGGGTGTCTTTAATGCTTCTTTTTACATTGCCCGAAATAAGCAGCACCTGGTATCCATTTTGAAGCCTGCTAAATTTGAAGCCGATAGGTGTAAAGCTTTCGATAGTGCCAAATGTCGAATCCGATGATTTTAAAAATGTAAAAAACTTCCCCCTTTCCTCGTCTGCTATAATGAAATCCCGGATCAACAACTGATCAATTTTTCCATAATCTTTGCCTTTCAGCATGTTGATGATCTGTGTTACATACTTCATTTTAGCAGCCACCATTTTCAACGAGTCCAATGTATATTCAAATTCGATCTTCGTTCCTTCCTTATAGACGATGGAGGACCTGACTTTATCGAATCGTCGCGGATCGTTTTGAGTATGAGTATAAAAAATATAGGCAAAGCTAGAGGTATACATTTCAGTCCACATGGTGTTTTCGTTAAAAAAGGGACTGTTGCTTACCTCAATTTCAAATACTGATTTTTTTCCGTGGGTTGTCGATAGGTGAGTGCCGAAGGATGTGGTACAGGTGCCTCCATAGAGGTCAACTATTTCTTCGACAGCTTTATTTTCATTGTCCGATAATTGCAGCTGCTTACAGGAAACGAATAGGATCGTTGAAAAGGCTAAGGTCAGTCTTATAAAATAGCTCATGGGCAGGAAGGGTTAAGGAAGTACTTGTTCTCTCCTAAAACAAAAAAGAGTCGCACATTATTGTACGACTCTTATTTTGTACGCGGGAAGGGAGTTGAACCCTTACTCGCCTTTCGGCAAACAGGATTTTAAGTCCTGCGCGTCTACCGATTCCGCCACCGGACTGAGCGCAAGTAGCGGTGTGTAAATGAGTTATTTTCTTCAGCAACAAGGGGGGCCTACTTTCCTCCATTAGGTCTAAATGCCCAAAAGATTAAGTAATTTCACTCAATACATTGAGTAATTTGTAAATCATGTTTGAACGTTCTCATTTACAGTCACTTGTGAAAAGAATACAAGAGCCAAGAAGATTTATTCAGGTCTTGGTAGGTCCTCGGCAAGTTGGAAAAACAACCCTAATTATCCAACTCTTGCAAAAAAACAAATGGCTAAACCATTTTATTTCAGCTGATGCAGTAGCTGCCTCAAACACAACTTGGCTGGAACAGCAATGGGAAACCGCCCGCTTAAAAATGCAACAAGGAAATGCAGATGAATTCTTGCTGGTAATTGATGAGATCCAAAAAGTGAGTAATTGGAGTGAAACAGTAAAATCATTATGGGATGGCGATACCCGTGCGGGTAGAAATTTAAAAGTGATTCTACTGGGCTCATCGCGCATGTTGTTGCAACAAGGACTTACTGAGTCGCTTGCCGGGCGGTTTGAGACTACTTATATGGGGCATTGGTCTTTTCAGGAGATGCAGCAGGCGTTTGATTGGAGCAGTAACCAATATGCCTGGTATGGAGGTTATCCAGGTTCTGCCGGGTTGATCGGCGAAGAACAACGCTGGAAAGATTATGTCCGGCAATCGCTTATTGAAACGAGCATTTCGAAAGATATTCTTATGCTGACAAGAATCGATAAGCCTGCGTTGATGAAGCGTCTTTTTGAGCTGGGGTGTACGTATTCCGGTCAGATCTTATCCTATAGCAAAATGATAGGACAATTGCAAGATGCCGGAAATACCACTACTTTGTCGCATTACCTGGATCTGTTGAATACAGCTGGATTATTGGCAGGCATTGAAAAATATTCAACCAATATCATTAATAAGCGATCTTCCAGCCCTAAGTTTCAAGTGCATAATACTGCTTTGATCAGTGCTCAAAGCAACGATTCGTTTGAGGAAATACAATTCAGACCTGATGATTGGGGAAGAATTATAGAATCGGCCATTGGCGCTCACCTCGTCAATTATGCGCTAACGGAAGGGTTTACTGTACATTATTGGCGCGAGCGGAACATGGAGGTTGATTTTGTTCTGGAAAGAAAAGGCAAGATCATTGGATTGGAAGTTAAGAGTGGAACCACACAATCTTCATTAGGCATGGCTGCATTTCAAAAGACATTTAATCCTGACAGAATATTGTTGATTGGAAATGCCGGGTTGCCCTGGCAGGATTTTCTCCAATTAAATCCTGTAACGCTATTTTGATCTGTTGTTATGAATCGTATACCCACGAGCCTTGCTTCAGTTTCTCTAAGTCGTTTGAAAATTATGAACTTGTCTACAAACAAAAAAGAGCCGCTCAGTAATGTGCGGCTCTTTTTTGTTTGTACCCGGGAAGGGAGTTGAACCCTTACTCGCCTTTCGGCAAACAGGATTTTAAGTCCTGCGCGTCTACCGATTCCGCCACCCGGGTAACTGAGTGACGATTGCCGAAAAAAAAAGCAGATAACAACGGCTATCTGCTTTTCATTCTGAGCGGAAGACCGGGCTCGAACCGGCCACCCCGACCTTGGCAAGGTCGTGCTCTACCAAATGAGCTACTTCCGCTTTTACTCACCGTTGTTTTACCAAAGGTGAGTGATATTTTTATCTTCTAAAGAACTGTTGTTTTTGATTTGGGAGTGCAAAAATAGGAAACTTATAATTACTGCAAAATCTTTTTGTGATTTTTTCTAATTAATTATCACCTATTTATACTCCGGAGTGTAGAGCGTGTTGCTCGGCACATTCACTTCAGGCTTGCCCTTATAGCTATGCTTATACAAGCTATAACAGCCACCAGATATGAAAGCTACCAAACAAAATACCTGTAGGTAAAACAAAAATACGGAAGAGTTTACCCAGTTACTTTTAAAGTCCTTGCTGCTGTGATCTATCTCTTGATGTTGATCCATAATCAGTTGATTGCGATGCAAAAATAATGGTTCAGATGAAAAAATCAGCTTTTATTTCCAACAATTTCTGCAAAGGTTTTTTTTCCTTCTATAAAGTGGCTGCACACCACACTTTTATGAAGGTACCCCTGCAACTTGCCTTTTTTACTGGCCGGAAAAATACTTTGCTTTTGTTTAAAAAGCAACCATCCTATAAAAGCAATATGCGCGCGGAATACGGCCGTAAAGTATTTGCCTTCTCCTTCAAATAACGATTTGAATGCCGAAACAGTATCCAGCCAAAACCGGTACCCTATTTTCCAGGTAGCCATCCCCGCCGGCATGTTTTTGGCCATCATAATGAGGTTATTGCGAAAATTCAGGAACACTTTGCGCGAATTGCCCTTGGGCAGGGTGCCCCCGCCTACATGGTACACTACCGACTGGGGACAGGCATAGACCTGGTAACCTGCCAGTTGCAGCCGCCAGCAGAAATCAATTTCCTCCTGGTGGGCAAAGAAAAACCCATCCAATCCACCCAATTGCTGGTATAAATTGGCTTTTACGAACATGGCGGCTCCGCTGGCCCAGAAAATGGGCACTGCCTGGTCATACTGACCATTATCCGGCTCACACAGATCAAAGATGCGGCCCCGCGCCAGGGGATACCCCAGGTAATCGAGCCAACCGCCTGCTGCCCCGGCATATTCAAACAAATTGCGGTTGTGGTATTGCAATAACTTGGGCTGACAGGCGCCAATCGTAGCATCCGATTCCATCAGCGCTATCACCGGCTCTATCCAGCCGGGCGTTACTTCCACATCCGAGTTCAGTAATATATAATAATCTCCTTTTACCGCTTTCAGCCCTTCATTATACCCTTGGGCAAAACCCAAATTGGCGCTATTGCGCACAATTTGCACTGTAGGGTAATGGGATTGCAGGAAAGCGATAGAATCATCGGTCGACGCATTATCGATCACCACGATGCTTTTATTGGTCCAGGTGGAAGCCTGTACCGATGGCAGGAATTGTTCCAGGAACTTCCGCCCATTCCAGTTGAGGATTACTATAGATACCAAAGGTTGCGTCATAATAGCTATTCCGGGATCGTTCCCGCATACACGGGATGCAAAGGAACGGATTTTATAGATTCTTAGTATTTTCCAACGTGTATACTACAGATTTACATAATTTTTATCTTTCGTTATCGATGTTAGGCAGAGCCCGTCGAAGCCACCTTCTTAATAGTGGCCAGGCGATTTGACGGATGGAAACTTTATCTTGCAAGTGGCTTTGTAAAAAGATCCGGCCATTTCAACCTGATTAAAATCAACAAATCTGCCCGTTCATGATTCAACCGCTGTTTAACTGGAGGACCGGATTAGCCATCATTGCCATTGCCATCGTAAGCGGTACCGTTTTCTATTCACAGTTCCTGGCCAAACAGATTGCCCGCGAAGAAAGACAAAAAGTGGAGCAATGGGTGGAAGCAGGTAAACTCATTATGAATGATACTACTGGTATGAGCGATAAGCTTGTCAGTATTATCATTTCTGAAAACCGCACCATTCCCATTATTGAGACCGACGAAAAGAACAATATCACCCAATACGTTAACATCGACTCTGCCAGCATTGCGCAGGACAGTAATTATATAAAGGAACGGCTGAAGGAATTCAGCAAACAAAATGACCCCATTGTATGGGCCGATCCCCGCGACAGCATCCGTACCAACCGTTATTATTACGGACATACCAGTTTGCTGACGCAGGTGCGCAATTACCCCCTCGTACAGCTGCTGATCGTGAGCTTATTTATTATCATCACCATCACGGCGCTTACTACCAGTTTCAAATCATCTCAAAACCGCGTATGGGCGGGCATGGCTAAAGAAACAGCTCATCAGCTGGGCACCCCCCTTTCTTCTTTGCAGGGTTGGGTGGAGATGTTGAAGGAGAATCCTGACAATGAAAAGATCGTGACCGAAATGGAAAAGGATGTGAACCGTCTGAAGCTCGTTTCCGACCGTTTTGGTAAGATTGGCAGTACACCGCACCTCGAAGAGCACAATGTGGTGGCCCAGGTGTCGACCATGATTGAGTACATTCGCAAAAGAGCGCCCGGTAAAGTGCTGTTTTCATTGGATACCGGGGGCGAAAAAGAGATACTTGCCCATATCTCCCCGCCGTTGTTTGACTGGGTAATTGAAAACCTCCTCAAAAATGCGCTGGATGCCATGGAAGGCAAGGGGAGTATAGCTGTGCAGATCAGGCAGCAGGGGGCGGAAGTGCTGATCGATACCACCGATTCCGGCAAGGGCATCGCGCGTCAGAATGTGCACAAAGTGTTTAAGCCCGGGTTTACCACCAAAAAGAGGGGCTGGGGACTTGGATTGAGCCTTAGTCGGCGTATTATTGAGCAATACCACAAGGGACAACTGTTTGTAAAACAATCTGAACTGAATAAAGGCACTACCTTCCGGATCGTCTTAAAAAAATAACTAGCTTTTTAACTTGCCTTCGGTATTCTGGTAAAAACATACTACATTTGCCTCCCGAATTTCAGGCTTCGGTCTGGAAGGAGGCAAGGTCGCCCAGGTGTTGAAATTGGTAGACAAGCCACTTTGAGGTGGTGGTGCCTTAACCGGTGTGCAAGTTCGAATCTTGTCCTGGGCACAAAGGCCCCGACGTAAGTCGGGGCTTTTTCGTTTAGAGCCGTTGATCGCTTGCGCTCCAAATGCGAAAATCGAAAAAACCCCGCAAAGCGTAGCGTTGCGGGGCCTTTGGGTAAGACCACCTTCAGAAGATCAGCGCAGCTAATCTTGTCTTCTTGGTAGCGCCGCAAGCTTGCTTGCAGGCGCGGACAAATAAAAAAGCCCGGCCGCGATAGCGGCCGGGGCCTTTGGGTAAGACCACCTTTGTAAGATCAACGCAGTTAATCTTGTCTTTTTTCGTTTAGAGCGCTTGCGCTCAAAAGGCGATAAACGAAAAAAGCCCGCAACGCGTAGCGTTGCGGGGCCTTTGAGTAAGACCACCCTTTGAAGATCAGCGCAGCTAATCTTGTTTTCTTGCTTGCAGGCGCGAACAAATAAAAAGGCCAATTAAAAAAATCACTTAAAGTAAATAATTGTACCTAAAGTGTTTAAATTTCCGTTTTAATCCGCTGCTAAAAATTTGTCAAGAGATAACTTACATAGAGACAACCAACTGCTGCAGAATAATGCCAAGACTGATCAATCTGTTTTTGATGAGCTCTTCCATACTTATTACAGTCGGATTTATGGTAAGGCCCTCCAGGTATGTAAAATACACGCCACTGCGCAGGATGTGGCCCAGCAGGTTTTTTTAAAACTCTGGGAAAAAAAGGCAGAGTTGGCAAATATCCCTAATCCTGAAGCCTGGTTGTTTAGTGTGGCAAATAACCAGATTGTTGATGTATTCCGCAATCAGCTGATGCAAGATAAATATGCTCAATTTGCCCTTCAGTTATTGGAACAGGAAACTTCTTCTCCAGAGGAACTGTTGATCACCCGCCAGCAAAAACAATTGTTGGAGAAAAGCCTTGAATTATTATCTCCTAAACAAAAAGAAGTGTATCGTCTAAGTCGTCATCAGGGAATGACCTATGTCGACATTGCTGCACAACTCGGCATAAGCCGTGATACGGTCAAAGAATATATGGGAGTAGCCATGGCTAAGATCAAGAAGTTTCTAAAGGATCAACAGGCAGAATGGTTACTGATAGCCGCAATTGCCGAATTATTTTTTTAGATCGCCCCCCCCTAAACCTTTATTAACCCGTTTACTTAATTTAAAGACAATGGCAACTGAACAAGTGACCCAGGAACAATTCATCCATTTATACCAAAAATGGAGATCACAGCAGCTCACAGAAATGGAATGGCACCAGTTTCAACAAATGGTTACCAATCCAGCTATGAAAAGCATGTTGACTGCCGTTGTGCTACAAGACCTTCAGGTTCCTGAATTCGATAACTTATTAACCGATGCGGAGCGTCAACAAGCTTATCAGCAGTTGATGGAAAGCATCAATGCTTCCACGGCAAACCTGGTTGCCCCTGCTCATCGAATAAATTTCATTAAAAGAACCTGGTTTAAATATGCTGCCGCCATCCTTATTACACTGGGCGCTGGTGCTTACCTCTGGAATGCCACCCGTAATGATAAGGAACTGGCGACAACAAATAGTAACAAAGGATTACAAGCTGATGTAGCGCCCGGAGGCGAAAAAGCCGTTTTAAAGCTTGCCGATGGTACAAAGATCATCCTTGATAACGCTCCCAATGGAAATTTGGCCCAACAGGGAAATGCTCAGGTGGTGAAATTATCCAACGGCCAGATTGTTTATAATTTACAAGGAAAACCTGGTCAGGTAATGTGGAATACAATGAGCACGCCTGCTGGCGGGCAGTACCAGGTAATTCTGCCTGATGGTACTAAGGTTTGGCTGAATGCGGCTAGTTCCATTACTTATCCAACTGTGTTTGTTGGTAACGAGCGGTCGGTGAAAATATCAGGCGAAGTTTATTTTGAAGTCGCAAAGAATAAAGAAAAACCATTTAAGGTGGATGTTGATGGCAAGTCCAGCGTGGAGGTGTTGGGAACAATCTTTAATATCAACTCCTATGCAGATGAAAAAAGTATAAGAACAACCCTATTAGAGGGTAGTGTTAAGGTTGAAGCAGGTGGTACCTATGTAAGCTCGGTAATCCTTAAACCTGGTCAACAGGCTATGATAGCCGTTGGCGCGTCTTCTGACCGGCAACCGGGCAAAGCTGCTAAACAAGCGATAGTAGTTTCTTCCGATGTGGACATGGATCAAACTTTAGCCTGGAAAAATGGAATATTTAATTTCAATGGAGCAGATCTATTTGCTGTAATGAGGCAATTGGAAAGATGGTACGATATTAAAGTGCGCTATGAAGGTTCAGTATCCAACGTAATTTTCCAGGGGGAAATGTATAGGGATGCAAATCTTTCTGATGTGTTGGAGGGATTGCAGAAAATGGGCGTGAAATTTATTTTGGAAGGGAAAACATTGGTAGTAAGCGAATAGTGTTCGGCGAGCCGTTGCCCCGAAGCCCTGCGATCCAAAACTAAAACTAAAATAACAATATGAATTAGAAACCAATAGCTGGCCAAACAAAAACCGCTTCGTGTGGAATACGAAGCGGCGGATGTCTGGGCTACAAAACAAACTTAGGTCTGTCTAGGACTGCTTATTTATCACCCAAACAACACAAAGGTATGCTAAAAAATGCTTTTTGTAGTTGGTCAGCCCGTGGGGGCAACCGCTGCATCAACCAAACCCTGTTGGTTATGAGACTAACCGCTTTTCTTCTTACTGTCACGTTTTTAAATGTTAGCGCTACCGGTGTGTCACAAAACGTCACGTTTACAGGGGAGAACGTTACCCTGGAAAAGGTTTTTTCTGCTGTAAAGAAGCAAACTGGGTTCCTTTTTCTTTATCCCAGGACGATCCTTCGCGAGGCTAAACCGGTTTCTGTCTCTGCGCACAATCTTCCCCTGGAAGATTTCCTCGCCGATGTTTTCAAATCTCAGCCACTCGAATACAATATTAAAGGTAAAAATATTTTTATATCGCCCAGGTCGACTGTAGTCGGTCCTTCTGACCCTCTACCCCAATTATCCGGAACAACTAATTTATCGGATACACTGACCGTAAGGGGGACAGTTGTTGATGAAAATGGTGAGCCCCTTGCAGGAGTGAATGTTGTGGTTAAGGGCACCGGCAAAGGAACTGCAGCAAATGTAAATGGTGTATTTGGGTTAAAGAATGTTGAGGAAAATGCAGTGATTGTTATTTCGTCTGTTGGTTATGTAAGTCAGGAAGTAAAGATCACAGGCTTCAATCTATCTCTCAAATCGATGTTTATAACCATGAAGCGGTCGACAAAAAGCCTGGATGAAACACAAGTGATCGCTTACGGAAAAACCACCAAAAGATTTTCAACAGGAAATATTACTACCATTAAGGCGGAGGATATTGACCGGCAGCCGGTTATGACAGCCCTGGATGTAATAGCAGGAAGAGTACCAGGTGTAACCATCCGACAAACATCCGGCAACTCTGCAGCACCGGTCGTTGTAGAGATCAGGGGGAAAAATACCATAAATCCCAATGCAATTACCGACCCTTTGTACGTGATAGATGGTATTCCAATGACCACATTAAATGCATCAGCGCTCACGGGAAATAGCCCTATGTCAATGGGCGCTGTTCAGGGAGGGTACACCAATACACTCGGTGAAAATCCCCTGCTAAGTATTAATCCAAGGGATATCGAAAGCATAGATGTTTTAAAGGATGGGGATGCTACTGCTATTTACGGATCAAGAGCAGCGAATGGGGTTATTTTAATTACTACCAAAAAAGCAAAATCGGGTCCAACCAGATTTGACCTGAGTGTGAATAACGGGATTAAGACTATTCAGAAATACCCTGAATTATTGAATACCCGGGATTATCTGGCTATACGAAGAGAAGCATTTAAAAATGATGGCATATCCCCCGATGTATACAATGCTCCTGATTTAATGTTATGGGACTCTACCAAGTACACCGATTGGCAACGTTTATTAGTGGGCACAGGCAATATGCTGGTAGTTAATGCAGGTATTAGCGGCGGTTTGCTGCAAAATAATTATAGCGTTTCTGCCAGTTATGCTTCTACAGAGGAGCTGATGAATAATGGTGGCAAGAATCAACGTGCATCTTTAAGAACTTTTTTTAGCCACACCAGTTTAAACCAAAAGTTCAATATTACCATTGGCAATAATTTAGCGGTAACAGATGTAAGAGCTTACGCTATTGGTGATCTGGGCAATATCCCTCCCAATGCCCCTGATATTTATAATGACAAAAACGAATTTAATTTTGCGCCTTACAGGGGCCAATTTGCCAGTCAGTTTAAGTTTGGCGGCCTGATAAAACCCAGCGACAGCAAGACCTTCTCCCTGCAGAGTACGATCAGCTTAAGGTATGAACTATTAAAAGGGCTAACCGTTTCAGCGACCGGAGGTTATAATTTCTTTTCTAATAATAATATTAATGTAAGTCCCGCAGCGGCAATGGATGCTTACTACTTTGCTTTTTCAAGTGCGTATTATGGAAACTCAACCTTAAAGTCGTTTACAGTAGAGCCGCAAATTGCCTATAATACATTTATTGGAAAAGGGCGATTTTCTGCACAGTTGATCGGTAGTATGCAAAAAGGGGTAAGTAACAGCAATACCATGCTGGGTTTTATGTATCCCAATGATGACCTGATGAAAAGCATCAACAATGCGCAATCAAAGAGCATCATGGAAGGATTTAAGGAGTATAGATATTTATCAGTTGCAGCCATACTACGGTATGAATGGGACCGTAAGTATATTATCAATTTAAATGCAAGGAGAGATGGATCTTCCCGTTTTGGCCCGGGCAGACAGTTTGGTGATTTTGGATCTGTTGGTGTTGCCTGGATAGCTTCTGAGGAGAAGTGGATTAAGGACAATATACCTGCCTGGATAAGTTTTATTAAGTTCAGGGGTAGCTATGGCATCACAGGTAGTGATGGTATTGGAGACTATGAATATTTATCCCGTTGGTCAAATGGTTACTCAATCGACAACCCGGAACTTTTAAGAGCCTACAACGGTGTTAATGCCTTTCACGTAGTAAGGGCGCTGAATCAAAATTTCCAATGGGAATCAACCCATAAGAAAGAAGTAGCTGCAAGCGTGGGATTTTTAGAGGATAAAATAAATGTAGAGCTTTCTTATTACAGCAATCTTTCAAAGCAACAGCTTACCAGCATCGCTACACCGGATTATTCGGGGTTTAGTTCTGTTACCGGCAATTGGGATGCTCAGATCCGGAATAGCGGTATAGAAATTACTTTGACGGGTAAATTAATTGATACAAAAGATTGGGGTTTATCAGTGAATTTCAATATTGGCCGCAATCAAAATAAACTGGTTGGTTTCCCTGGATTAGAAAAATCGCCCTATGCCGGTACTTATAAGATCGGTCAATCATTAAGAGCAACCTATTTATTTCACTATACAGGTATTGATCCTTTAACCGGGGCAATCACCTTTGAGGACCACAATAAAGATGGTAAAATTTACAGTACCGGCACGTCTGTTCCTACTTCCGATGTTGATGACCGGTACATATTTGTAGATCTTAATCAAAAATATGCCGGGGGATTTGGCATTAATACCACCTACAAGCGCGTTGCATTATATACACAATTTTCATTTGTAAATAGATTATCTGCTGAGCCCTATCTGGATTTGATCGTTGGTTCTATGAACAACCTGGTGTTGCCTAAAGAGATAATGGATAATCACTGGAAGCAACCTGGTGATTTGGCTAAGTATCCACGATTTACTACCAGTCAGGAATACGTAGGAACGCTTGGCGGATCTGATGCTTATTATGTAAATGGTTCTTACATACGACTATCGACGCTGGCGCTGTCTTATCAATTTCCATTAAAATGGATTGGTAAGGTGAAAATGAAAGATGCACGCATTGGCCTTGAAACCCAGAATTTATTTACACTTACATCTTTTAAAGGTATGGATCCGGATATCCCCTCTTTTCGGGCGGCTACTCCAACTCCCATGACCACTACGGTGCGTTTAATGTTCAATTTTTAAATCTATTCCATGCGTACTAATAAAGCTATTCAACTTATAGCAATAACTATATTATGCACTGCTGTATTGGGCAGTTGTAAAAAGTTTCTGGAAATTCCTCCACCCATAACAACTATTACAACCGGAGAGATTTTTTCAAATAACACACAGGCCGAATGGGCTGTTGCAGCCATCTATTCGAAGATGATCAATGGAATGGAGTATGAAGGCATGGCCAATCCGATCGATAAGAACTTCGCAGCAGGCCTTGCTACCATGCTGGGAGCATTTTCGGCTGATGAACTAAATGTTCATCCTGGTGATATTACATCTACTTATTCCTTTGCATCACAGAACAAGCTAACGCTGCTGAATGCTGGTAAGACGAATGCCATATGGACTTCAGCGTATAAAGTAATTTATGATGCCAACGCTGTAATAGAAGGTATTCAGGCTTCTACTTCCAAATCTTTGATCGATAGTGTAAGAAAACAGTTGACAGGTGAGGCATTGGCACTGCGAGCCTTTAGCTATTTCTATTTAGTGAATTTTTACGGAGATCTTCCCCTGGTGCTTACCACTGATTTTAACAAGACGATTGGGCTTACCAGAGCACCCGTCAACAAGATCTATCAACAGATCAAATCTGATCTGATAATGGCGAAGTCCCAACTTTCAAATGATTTTTCAGTTGGTAACAATGAACGGGTGAGGGTGAATAAATGGTTTGCGGAAGCTTTGCTGGCGAGGGTTTATTTATATACTGGTGAATATCAGGATGCCATTAATAGTGCTACTGAAGTGATTAAACAAACCGCGCTGTTTTCTATAGAGCCCGCCCTTTCCGATGTTTTTTTAAAGAACAGCAGGGAAACCATTTTTCAGCTTAAGCCATCCACTGATAATACGATGTATGGAAATGCAACACCGGAAGGTTATTTAATATCGACATCAGTTGGTGTGACACTTCCCCCCGTACATTTTATCAGTAATCAATTGTTAAATGCTTTTGAAACAAACGACAAAAGAAAAAAGGAATGGTTGAAGATGCACAGTACTTATTATATACCGGATAAATATAAAGTTGGTCATGGAGGCGGTAGCCAGTTAGAATACTATATGGTAATGAGGCTGGCAGAATTGTATTTGATAAGAGCAGAAGCGGCTGTTTTACTGTCTCCGGCAAATAAGGATAATGCTATCCAGGATTTAAATGTTCTTAGAAGAAGAGCAGATGTGGATGAATTGGAAAACAGTTTAACAGCCGACCAGGTTAAGACGGCTATCGAACATGAGCGCAGGGTTGAATTATTTATGGAGTGGGGGCATCGCTGGTTCGACTTAAAAAGAACAGCAAGGGCGCACGATGTTTTGTCGGCTATTCCTTATAATCAACCCTGGTTTGGGGATTACCAATTTTTGTATCCGATCCCTGCCGGCGAAATTGGAGACAATAGTAATTTAACTCAAAATCCCCAATATAATTTTCGATAAAATGAATTGGGAATAAGCTAGCTGATTTATCTCATTTTAAAATTAATTCATGCAACTCACCTATATATTATCTGCCTGGCTTTATAGGGCACACAGCAGTATAACCATCGCTATTATAGTACTACTGTCTGCTTCTCTAATTCCTTCTTGTGAAAAAAGTAAATACGAAGGCAATCCCACTCCTGTGCAGATCTTTAATTCGCTGGAGGATGATATAGCATTGCGTGTTAATTTGTCTGGTACACATCCCGTTCAGTACAGCACGGCGCTTGTGCTTTGGAATAAAAATTACTTATTAAAAGACAATATCGTTTATATACATTCTTTTCCGCAGCCTATTGCCCTTTATTCCTATGCAGATACGCTGGCGCACAATTCCCCTCTTATAGAAACAACGCTGAATTTACAAAGCGGCGCGATCTATTCAATGTTCATCTTTGGTAGCGGGGCAAAAGCTGAATATATCTTGCATAAGGATGTTATACCAAATCTCAAAAGGGTTGATAGTGTTACGAATATCCGTTTCGTTAACTTAAGTGAAGGGCAGGATATTAGCGTGAACATAAAATCCAGGCCTGATGGTAGTTTTATTAAGGGCTTATCCTTCAGGCAGATCTCCGGATTTATTGAATTGGAAGCCAATATGTCAATCGCTAATTACGAGTTTGAAATAAGGGATCAGGTAACCGGCGACCTGCTTACCACTTACAGTGCCGAAGGTATAAATGCTTACGGTGCCTATGCTCCTCCTAATAAGTGGTATAACAGATCTAATACCCTTGTATTTACAGGAAAAAAGGATGGCACGGGCGCTAATCTACAAAAGGTTGTACTCATGAATAACAGGTAGAGCTACTTCTTCTGCCAGAATAATTTATTGATAATATGAATACAGTATTAAAAGTGGAGAAACTCTCCCACAGGTATGCTAGTGCCTGGGCTATCCGGGAAATTAATTTTGAGATTGACCGGCCGGGAGTAGTCGGCCTGCTTGGCTCGAACGGAGCTGGCAAATCAACCACCATGAATATTATTTGTGGAGTATTGAATCAGACAGAAGGTAATGTGATCATTAATGGAGTCGATAAGCGCAAAAACCCAAGACTGGCCAAGAAGCAATTGGGATTTCTCCCTCAAACACCTCCCTTGTATTCGGATTTTACTGTAAACGAATACCTGACATATGCGGCCGATCTTCGTTTTATCGATAAGAAACAGGTAAAGAAGGCAGTGGCTGAGGCGCTAGACAAAACAGGCATTGCTCATTTTAGTTCCAGGTTAATCAAAAACTTATCCGGTGGATACCGCCAGCGGGTAGGAATAGCCCAGGCCATCATTCATAAACCCAGCGTAGTTGTTTTGGATGAACCTACAAACGGTTTAGATCCCAATCAGATCATTGAAGCAAGAAAGTTAATTAAAGAAATTGCTGTCGATCACACAGTTTTACTCTCCTCTCACGTGTTATCTGAAATTAATTTACTGTGCAGGGATATTATTATGATTGAAAGAGGCAGGATTGTTTTTGCTGATTCAATGGATGCTTTTAATAATTACGTTAAACCCCAAACTATGCTGGTTCGCATGGAGCATCCGCCTGCGGAAGCCGAATTGCTTAAAGTGGAGGGAGTAACCAAAGTGCAATACCTGGCAGATAAACAATGCCGCATCTATTTCAACGGTAGCCCGGATATAACAGAAACAATTATTGCTACCGGTGTTCAACAAAATTGGAGAATAAGAGAAATAGGATTAGAAAAGTCGCTTCTCGACGACGTGTTTAAACAATTATCCAATCAATCTTAATACCCAGGAATAGAATGAGTATTATTTTCAAGATCGCAAGAGCGGAACTAAGAAATTTGTTCTATTCTCCTGTTGCCTGGTTTGTTCTGATTGCTTTCTATGTATTTGGAGGTGTTATGTTCGCCATTCCCTCCCAGCGTTTAGCCATGGTGCAGGAGTTGTTGTTGAACAGTCAACCAGGTTGGCCGGGGTTTGAAGATGGGGTCGGGGGACTGATTGTGTCCGGCATTTCAGAGCTGGTGTTACAGAATATTTACCTATTTCTACCGCTTTTAACCATGGCTGTTATAAGCAGAGAGGTTAATACAGGAACTATTAAACTTTTGTATTCTTCCCCCATAAGGACCAGCGATATTGTAGTGGGTAAATACCTGGGCCTTGTCATTTTTAATTTGGTACTTGTTCTATGCATTGCTTTTTTATTGGTTACAGCCTACTTTACCATTAACAATGCTGAATATAAATGGTATGGTTCTTTGTTATTGGGAATATTTCTGTTGATGAACACCTATGCTGCAATTGGATTATTTATATCAAGTACGACCAATTATCCAATAGTTGCAGCGGCTATTACTTTTACCGTTTTCTTTGCTCTTTCGGTGGTATCTGGTCTGGGGCAACAATATGATTTGATTCGCGACATCACCTTCTTTCTTTCAATTGCTGGTAAGGCAGAGCTAATGATAAATGGCCTCATCACAAGCAGGGATGTTCTATATTTTATATTAGTTACCTGCTTGTTTTTAGGCTTTACCATCATTAAAATAAATAGTACACAGGAATCAAAGAGTTGGACGATTGTCTTTTCACGATACCTGGTATTAATGGCAGTTTTTCTATGTTTTGGTTATTTCTCCTCGCGGTCAGGACATGTTGCCTATTTAGATTTGACAGATCGACAGCTTAACACCATTCGTCCCTCAACACAGGATGCCCTCAAAGAGCTGGATGGATCGCCATTGACAGTTACCCTGTTTACTAATTTATTGGGTAAGGCTGCTGCCTCCGGACTTCCACAAACACGTAATGTTTATATATGGAATGTGTGGGAGCCTTTCCGGAGATTTTATCCAAATATCGAATTCAGGTATGAATATTATTATGATGTTCCGGATGGAGATAGTACCTATTACAAGTCATATCCAGGTAAAACACTTTCGGAGATTGCTGATATTACTGCAGAAGTATTGGGTATTCGACGCTCGATTTTTAAGAATCCGGACGAGATGAGGTCCATAATTGATCTAAGTGATGAAGAATTTAACCTCATTATGCAAGTAGAATACAAAGGGAAGAAAGCTTTTTTAAGGACATATAGAGATTCGGAAGTTTGGCCCAATGAAGAGCATTTTTCAGGCACCATAAAAAGATTAGCCCGAGTAGGGGAGACCAAAGTAGCTTTTACTACCGGGCATTTTGAACGGAGTCCATACGCCAATGCGCAAAGAGATTATGCTTATTGGTTAAATATGAAATCATCCAGGGCCGCTCTTATTAACAAGGGAATGGATGTTGATACTATTTCGCTTATTGATCAGAATATTCCTTCAGATGTCGAAGTATTGGTTGTTGCTGATCCCAGAGCCCCATTGGATGAGGTAGAAAGCGCGAAGATCATCAAATACTTAAACGGAGGAGGGAATGCCCTGTTTTTAGCCGAACCTGGTAAGCAGTTTATTCTTCAGCCTGTTATGACTGAACTAGGGCTGAAACTAGACAATGGAACGATTGTTAGCCCTAATGATCATGAAATGCCACATATTTTCACCAATAAGTTAACTGCTGAAGGAAATTGGTTGGCTAAGGAGCCTGTGATGGAATGGTTTCAGAAATATAAGGCTGGTGGTGCTCAGGTTCAGAATGAAGGTGCATTAAATATCAGTAAAGAGACAAAAGCTGATTTTGAAATTAAGCCAGTGATCATTCAACCAGGAAATAAAAACACCTGGATTGAAAATGGGGTATTGGTAGTAGATTCGGCAGCTCCTGCATTCTCGCTTGCTGAAGGAGATATTAAAAAGAATGAATATGCTATTGCTGTTCAACTCACCAGGCAAATAAACAATAAAGAACAACGCATTATTGTGGTAGGTGATGCCGATATTATGGCCCATAAACGTACTACTGGCAACTCTCTTGGATTGGCATTATTCAGCTGGGCGCTCAACAATAAATATCCGGTGTATGCTAATATACCGGCTGCCCCCGACAAATTTTTAAGTATAAGCCACAAAACAGCTTCATTCTTTCCCTACATTTTTGTTTATGGTATACCAGGTATACTGCTCGTGTTATCCACCCTGCTATTAATACGTAGAAAAAGAAAGTAGCCTATTGATATCCTTACCGGAATTAAAAGTATAAAGATGTTATTACAAACAGATGACCAGACGATAGATGATTTACGCTTGTTTGCCAAACGTGAGCAAGCAGGTATCTATGATATTTATAACAATACATTTACGCGGGGAGGGGAATTGGTGCTCGAAGAGATGTTTAGAACCCCCCTTTCAGAATTAGAGGTCATTACCAACAGATCTGGTATCATCGCCGCATTTGCTCGTTTGAAAACCAACTTTCCATTCGAAGCTTCCTTGTTAGATAATGTAGAAAAGTATATGGCCTATGCTAAAGAGCATACAGATGGTCAAAGATCTACCCTGGGCGAGAAAGAGATCAATACCGGTGTTTCAGCCGTCATTGAGCTTTTTCATGCTGTCCGTAATTTTGTGGAGCAGGGAGACATTGTTAAAGTGGAAGGACTGAGTAAAGAACGCATAGCGCTCACCAACTTGTTGAAGGATGCTGGTTTAGAACCGGTGTTCAATGAGAAACCAACAGCCAAACTATCATATGCTGCAACTACTGCTTATGATGTCTTAATTCGGGTTCGCGAACGCGATAAAGTAGGCGCCGTTTTGCAATTCATTTATTTATTGGATGTATATATATCTGTAGCCAATGTCGCCAACAGGCGCAATTTGATTTTCCCGGTTGCACAGCCAAAGGGCAGTAATTTGATTCGCGTAGAAGCGGTCTATCATCCGGAGTTAAAAGATCCGGTGGCAAATAGCTTAACGATGGATAAAAATAAATCAGTCGTTTTTCTAACTGGTGCAAATATGGCTGGCAAGTCCACCTTCCTTCGTGCTTTCAGTACAGCCGTTTACATTGCGCACATGGGTTTTCCTATAGCTGCGGTATCGATGGACTTCACCGTTATGGATGGCATTTATACTACCATCAATCTTCCCGATAATTTAGGGATAGGGGCCAGCCATTACTATGCAGAAGTACTACGGGTAAAAAAAATGGCTACGGAGTTAGGCGCGGGTAAATCTTTATTTGTTGTATTCGATGAGTTATTCCGGGGCACGAATGTAAAAGACGCGCACGAAGGTACGGTAGCCATTACCCATGCGTTTGCGGGCAAGAAAAAAAGCTTGTTCATCATTTCCTCTCATATCGTAGAGGCAGGAGATGAATTGAAACAAAAGCCGAACATTGGTTTCCATTACCTGCCCACGCGTATGAAGGGTACAATTCCAGAGTACACCTATACATTAGAAGAAGGAATAACGGATGATCGTCATGGAATGATCATTATTCGCAATGAAGGTATTCTGGATACACTTGCCTCAGGCAGGAAGCGAGGCGAATGATAAACACATGGACAACGCATACAAACAGCAATTATGAGTTTTACGATAGATAGGCAATCGCTGGACGAATTAAACATAATGGGGAAATTTCGCCAGGGTTCGGTTTACTTCCTGTTCAATCAGGTAAAAACTTCCGGGGGAGAACAGTTATTGGATCAACTGTTCAAGCATCCATTAACGGATGAAAATAAGATCAATGAGCGTACGGCGATTTTTCAGTTTTTTCAGAAAGCCTGTTTGTCATTTCCTTTTGACCCTCCACAAGTGACGCTGATGCGAGAATACGTAGACGCTGCTAATGAACAGGGGCAACTCACTACTTACGGAAGTATCCTGATTAAGAAGGCATTATCCAGCCTTGCCCGCGATGAGCGGTACAAGGCCCTGATCCAGGGATTGCAGGCAACTATTATGACCCTAAAAAAATGTTACGGGTTTGTAGTAGAATTATCAATGCTGGCAGGCCCCTATAAAGAAAGGGCGCATTCTATAAAACAAATGCTCAGCTCTTCTCCAATATTTAAATTGATTGAAACAGATATCTACAAATCAATGTCTGTGAAGGCGATTGCGGAATATGATTATTTACTAAGGAATAAGCTAAACGCGGGTATCAGGACTGTATTGGGATTTATTGCTGAAGTGGATGTGTACGTGGCGGTGGGGAATGTCGCCAAAGCCCATGGGTTCACGTACGCGAAAGCTTTGCCAAAGCGCGCCAATACCCTTAAAGCCATTGACTTAAAGCATCCCTGCATTGATAAGGCAATCGGAAATACAATCGAAATGCGTGAGCAAAGTAATGTGATCTTCCTGACAGGCGCGAACATGGCCGGTAAGTCTACCTGGATGAAATCCATTGGTATTAGCCTGTATCTGGCACATATCGGATTCCCTGTGGCTGCACAATCCATGGAATTTTCGATAAGGGAAGGTATTTATTCGAGTATCAACGTGGCAGATAATATTGCTTTAGGGTATAGTCATTTCTATGCCGAAGTAGTAAGGGTTAAACGTGCTGCGGAGGCTACCAGCACTGGTCAGCATTTATTGCTAATGTTTGACGAATTGTTCAAAGGTACCAATGTGAAAGATGCTTATGATGGCACACTGGCCGTTACAGAGGCCTTCTCCGAATATGTAAATTGTCTTTTTATCGTATCCACCCATATTATCGAAGTAGGCGAAGCATTAAAAGGTAGAGAAAATATTCAGTTCACCTACATGCCAACCGTTATGCAAGGTAGTGTCCCCAAATACACCTATAGGCTGGAAAATGGTATTACTGAAGATCGCCAGGGAATGATGATCATTCGAAATGAGCGGATCCTGGAATTGATAGGGCAGTAAGAATTGGAAAAATCAATCATCATATACTTATAGCAATGAGAATTATTAGTAAAATAGCAAAGGCTGAACTTAGGAGCCTGTTCTATTCTCCAGTGGCCTGGGTGATTATTTTAATATTTTTTATTGTTAGCGGGGTCCAATTTGTAGATCCGTTAATGGATGCAGCGAGGGCCCAGGAAGTTATACGGGAGAATAATGCTGATTGGGACGGGTTTCAGGGACCATTGACATTCAGGCTTTTTATTGATACAATACCAGCTTTTCTTGGCTATCTCTATTTATTCATTCCTTTATTAACAATGGGGGTAATTGGCAGAGAGGTAAACTCGGGTTCTATTAAATTGCTGTATTCTTCCGCTATCCGGACAAGAGATATTGTATTGGGGAAATACCTGGGATTGGTACTGTTTAACCTGATATTATTGTCTTCCGTTGCCCTCTTACTGTTCACTGGCTATCTTAGTGTTTTACATGCCGAGTTGAATTGGTACCTGAGCATTCTATTGGGATTCTTTTTACTTTCAAGTGCTTATACTGCTATTGGTCTTTTTATTTCATGCCTTGCCAACTATCAGATAGTGGCCTGTATTGCAACATTTGTAGTCTTTTTTATAATGAATAAAATAGGCAATTTGTGGCAGCAGCATGATTTTATCAGAGACCTAAGCTATTTTTTATCGTTAGCGGGAAGAACGGAGACGATGATCAGGGGGCTTATTACAAGCCGGGAAGTTTTCTACTTCGTAATAATTATAGCATTATTTCTTGGGCTCTCCATTATAAAATTAAAAAGTACACAGGAGTCAAGGTCCTGGAAAGTATCGTTTGCCCGTTATGTAGTAGTTAGCATCGTGGCATTAACGATTGGTTACTTTTCTTCCAGGCCCGGATACGTTGGGTATTATGATGTTACCAGGGATAAGATAAATACTATTGATGCCAATACCCAAAAGGTTCTTAAGGAACTGGACGGATCGCCCATCACCGTTACCTTGTATACCAATCTACTAGGGGCCAATGCAGCATTTGGACTTCCGGCATTCAGAAATACATATGTCTGGAAGTTTTGGGACAATATTGTTCGCTTTTATCCCAATATAAACCTCAGGTATGAGTATTACTATGATATAAAGGAGGGAGATAGCTCCTTCTACCACACTTTCCCCAACAAGACGATCCATGAAATAGCAGATCAATATGCAAAGTTGGTACAGGTAAATGCCAGGGACTTTAAGAAGCCAGGTGAAATTAATAAGATGGTGGATCTATCCAAAGAATCTCTCCGGTTAATAATGGAGCTGCAATACAAAGGGCAAAAAGCCTTTTTACGAACATTTGAGTCAGAAACCTGGCCTTCTCAACCCGTAATTGCTGCTTCAATACGAAGATTAGTACGCGATCACATGCCTCAGGTAATATATACAATCGGGCACTATGAGAGAAGTCCATGGAGGAACGGCGAGCGAGAGTTTGGCAGCCATACCAACGATAAATTAAACAGTAAGGCATTGATCAATCTTGGCTTCGATATAGATACTTTATCTGTTTTTAATAATGAAATACCAACAGCCGCTGCTGCATTAATTGTTGCGGACCCTAAATCTCATTTGGAGAACATAGAACAGGAACGAATTATCCGCTTTTTGGAAGGTGGAGGAAATGCGTTGTTTTATGCGGAACCTGGTAAACAACAAATGTTAAATCCGGTATTGAGTAAACTGGGCGTAAATCTGGAGGCAGGGATATTGGTAAAGCCATACAACAATACAGATGTGGATTACTTTGAGGGTGTAATGACAAAGCCAGGCAATTATATGGCAGGGGAGCGCTATATGCAAATATTTCAACGGACGGGTAAAAGAGGCGCCAGTGCTATCTTTCCTGGTACCAGCGTATTAACTTATCAGGAGGTAAATGGGTTTAAGATAGAACCAATAGTAACAGTAAAATCTGATGAAAAAGCCTGGGTTGAAAGGGGGCGTTTTGTCGCGGATTCCGCTGCCCCTGTTTTTTCCATAGATGATGGTGATGTTCGAAGCGATGAATATGTGTTGGGAATCAAAATGTCACGGATTGTCAATGATAAGGAACAACGTATAGTGATAGTGGGAGATGCTGATTTTATGTCACCGCGAAGCGTTAACGGCGCCACCATTTCAAATGGTCTGTATAGCTGGTTAGTGTACAATGAATACCCGGTTTATTCGAAGGAAGTTATTCCATTAGATGTGTTCTTAACGGTTGGTAAGAATACAGGAAAACTTATCTATAGTATTTATGTATATATTCTTCCTGCAGTCTTATTGTTAGGAGCTGGGATTCTATTGATAAGAAGAAAGAGAAGATAATTGATATAAATTAATCACGCCTGTTTTAAGGATAATTACAAAATAGAAAAATGAAACAAAAGTTAAGGTTATGCATCGCTGCCGCGTTGTTTGGATGTATTCTTCCGTCCGCTGCGCAGGTTAATTCATTTACCGGTTTCACCAAAGAGGACCTGATTGAGGATTTTCGCCTGGCAATGAACATTCTTAAAAAGCAACATCCTAATCCTTACAAATTTATAGATTCCGCCAGCTTTGACCGGAAGGTAGATTCTCTGTTGAAAAAGATGGCAGAGCAGAAGAACGTGTTTGCCTGCAACCAGTTTTCGCCTATAAGTCTGATACGGGATGTACATACCAATATAGCCTATTCTGAAGAGAACAGCCGGGAGGTTTATAGTAAGGTTAACTTTTTGCCCTTTCCTGTAATTATTGAAAGAGGTAGGATAGTGGTCAATATCAAAGGAGAAGCAATCCCTTTCGCATCTGAAATTGTCAGCATCAACAATATGTCTGCTAAAGAGATCCTGGATGCGACTGCCGCAGCTGCCTACAGTGATGGTTTTATCACTACGGGAACCGACCGTATCTATCCTGAATTTCAGTTTA
This sequence comes from uncultured Paraflavitalea sp., assembly GCA_966211765.1. Classification (GTDB taxonomy): domain Bacteria; phylum Bacteroidota; class Bacteroidia; order Chitinophagales; family Chitinophagaceae; genus Paraflavitalea. The sequence continues at coordinate 22,695 of CBIHOV010000028.1, read as the reverse complement.
AATTCAGCATGCTGACCGGAGACAACAAAACCTATGAAGTAAGCTATCGTACACCAGGCAGTAACGCTGTTAAAAAGGTAACCCTGCCTTATGCCGATCCTACGGCAGCATTCCATTCCAGGAGTAAGGCGGTGCTGCCTTTGAATTTGCTGCAGCGATCCTACTATATTTATAACAACTACCATGAAGCCAGCCAGACTGGTATCCTTACTGTTAATTCATTCAACCTGCAGGAACTCTATGCCTACAAAGAGTTCAGTACTTTCTTCAAGGAAATGAATAAGCGGCAATACAAAAATGTGATCATTGATATTCGTAATAATGGCGGCGGCAATCCTGCTATTTCGGCACTATTGTATTCTTTTTTATCCAATACAGCATTCCGGAACGAATATAATTACAGAACAAAGACCATTGATATAGTTTACCCGGAATATGCGATTGCAGATGGCAGAAAACTTTCCGATGATGACATCCGGAATAACAAGAATTTTCTCTATCAACGATTTGATAAAGACAGCTCCTCTGGTTTCTATGTGGGTAATGCCCGTTTAAAAGAAGGGCAACTGGAGAGTTTTCCCCCGGATAAAGATGCTTTCAGGGGAAACGTATATGTGCTAACCGGCGGAGGAACTGTTTCGGCAGCTACTTATTTCGCCACACTGGTACAAAAGAATAAGCGCGGTTCGATTATTGGAAAAGAAACTGGCAGTGGAGAACAATCCACTACTGCCGCGTGGTTTTTATACTATATGATGCCAAAAACAAAATCCGTCCTGACTGTTCCTATGTCTGAGTTGTATTTTTTCAATGCTTCATCAGATAATGGGCGCGGAGTGATACCGGACAAAGAAATTCCGCTGGAGAAGTTTTTGGAGTATGTACAGGTGAGCAAAGACCCTGAACTTACTTATTCGCTGGAGCTTATTCACTCATCCGGGAAGTAATTATTCAAAAGTTTAGCTGATATAATTATAAGTAAATGAAACAGCTTTTGTTTGATATATTGCTTTTGGCAATAGGTACCATCGTTCGTTATTTTGTTATTGCGGGTGGCTTCTTCCTTGTTTTTTACAAATGGCTTTCGAACAAGCTGGCAACATCAAAACTTCAGCTACGCAAAGCCAGCACCAAAGATTTTGTGCGGGAGATATGGCATTCGTCAGTAAGCAGCATCATGATCTCTATAACGGCTGCAATGGTACTGGTGGGTCCATTGCGGCCCTATACATTCATTTATTCCGGCACCTATGATTATCCCCTCTGGTGGTTGCCGGTAAGCCTGGTATTGGCTTTAGTTATACACGATACCTACTTCTACTGGATGCACCGCGCTTTGCATCATGACCGTATCTTCCGGTTTGCCCATCTGGAGCATCACCGGTCCACGAATCCTTCTCCCTGGGCTTCCTATTCGTTTCATGCGATAGAGGCGGTTTTGGAGGGTGCTATAATTATTATTCTGGCGTTTGTTCTGCCCATTCATCCATATGTTATACTGGTATTCACATTGATATCTTTTTTTATTAACGTGTACGGTCATCTGGGCTATGAGATAATGCCCAGGGGTTTCCGGAAGTCTATTTGGTTCGGGATCATTAATACCTCCTGTTACCACAATTTGCACCATCGCAAATTCAAAGGGAATTATAGCCTGTATTTCAGGTTTTGGGACAAATTATTAAAGACCGAGCATCCGGATTATGTAAAAGAATATGATTTAATTCAGAAACGGCGGTTCGAAAATAGAGGGGAAAAGTAGCCAGGTACACATTCAGGCGCATAGCAGAATTCCTTTCAGGCAAATGACACGCAGAACTTTCAAAGTATTCATAAGCAAGGACTAATGAACCTTGTCCTGTGCACAAAATGGTTTTCGCTCAGGCCATATCCTGGCCGGAGTTTAATGTTGTATTGCCTTTATCTTCCCTCGTGACAACTACCAATGACGATAACCATTTGTACAGCTAATTGTACGCTGAACCAATAATAGTACAAGTCAATTTATGGCAATGGCATGGGTGTTGCGCTATAGGCGCACAGCATCGGCATGTTATATCTAAGCATCCAACATCATTGAAGCCGCCTTCTGCTGCACGCTTCCAATCCTATTTAATATCCCACACTGTGCTTTCGTGGACCTGTCAGGTGCCGTCGTGATGGCATCTGTATAAGGGATCCTTTTGACCAATCTGTAGCTATAAAAAGAAACATAATGAAAAACTTTACACTCATCGTCTTTGCCATCTTTTGCTCTTTCTGTACGCTTGGTCAAACGAGCCGTATCATTACGGATTATGGCGGTTATTGGTCTTCGACCACCGCATCGCCCAACGCTGTGCGCCCCGATACTTCGCACATGCTGCTGGCATTTACGCATGATGGCACTACTTATTCTACCGGCGTCAATGATGGCATCCTTATTAGTCACAGCCTGGGCTTCACTCCGGGAGACTGGCGGGCCTTTCCCGTAGCTGGTATTCTTGGCAACTATGGCACTGGCCCCGGCGGCGGCATTTCATGTTATATTGCCCTTGCCAGTAAGGTTGATAGGTCGCCCAGCAAGGGGAACGTTCCTGCTGTTTCGGATTATTCCATCAAAAATGCGCTGATCGATGGTGCAAAGGGGTTGGACCTGGGTACAGGTGTTACCAACCTGCCGAGCACTGCTGTAATGAATTTCAGGATATTTGGGATCGACCCTGCTAAGATCAATGATGGTGAACCAGATATCTTGCTGACACAGATTGCCGATCCTTCTAGTTCGCAAAATGACATATTCACGCTTCACGATGCTTTGGGAAACCAGGTGGGCAATCCCTTTACCCAAGACATGTTCAGTCTATCAAGTTTCGGCACCTATACCATTGACCTGTTCAATCTTACGCCCAATACTCCTTACAATACGGCTGCCGTATACAGTGTTTTCCAGGCGCACAATGATCCGGTTGGTATGGTGAGAACGAGACCTATCCGTGTAGTGGCCGTCAAATTATCAGCTTTCGGCATCACGGCTGCCAATGCCGCACAAGTTGCCTCCTTGCGTATCGCACCCAGCGGTATCAGTGACTATGCTTTTATCGCCTATAATGCCAACTCCATCAGCCTTAGTCCCAATATTTCACCCAACCCACCTTTGACCAATACTTCCATCTGCGATAACGGCACCGCTCATCTTTCGATTGTTGCTACCGCAGCGGAAGGTGGAACATTGAGTTATGCCTGGGAAGAGTCTACGGATGCTGGCAATAGCTGGCACACTGTCATTGATGGCGGCAATTATGCGGGCGCCACCACCGACAGGCTGGCAGTAACCGATCCGGGCAATGGGTATCGCTACCGGGTAACTGTTGCTGAAACGGGTAATGCCAACCCTGCCATAAGTGCTGAATACGTGGTCACAGTTATTACCGACCCCACAGCTCCCACGGGTGCAACAATTGCAGGAGGCGGTACTGTTTGTGTCGGAACCCCTATTCAGCTTACATCCACTATAACGGGAGGGACCAATCCTTTTTACGAATGGCAGGCAGACCCGGGAACAGGCACGTTCCAGGCCATACCGGATGCCAACCTGAGCACTTATGTGCCACCGGTAGGGCAAACAGGTACCATTAATTACCGCCTGCGTGTTTCCAGCGGAAGCGCCTGTTTACCGGAGATCTTTTCCAATACGCAGGTCATTGCCATCGGTGGTATTTCATCTACCACGCCTGCGGAAAGATGCGGACCCGGCACCGTGAATTTAAGTGCTGCCGCTACTTCGGGCGACATCAGCTGGTATACTGCGGATGTGGATGGTACGGCATTGGCGACAGGCCCTGCCTATGCTCCTACGCTTTCCGGCAGCAGTACTTATTATGTGTCGACCTCTGTGTGCCCCAATGCGCTGCGTGTGCCGGTAACCGCTACGATCAGTCCGGCCAGTGCAGGCGGTACGGTAAGCGGCGGCATGACGGTAACACCCGGCGACAACAGTACAACGCTCACGCTCACTGGATATACGGGTAATGTGACCAGGTGGCAATCGTCTGCTGATGGTTTCGTTTCGAACATTGTCGACATCGCCAATCCCGGTAATCAATTAACGGTAACTGATCTGATGGAAACGACGCAGTTCCGCGTAGCGGTACAAAGCGGTGACTGTGCGCCGGTATTTTCTGCTGCGGCCACCATTACAATGGCTTCCTCGCTACCCATCCGTATCGGCAGTTTTAAAGCTGTTCGGGACAATGAAGGGATACGGGTGCAATGGACTGCTTATAACCAGGGAAATACTGTACGGTTCGAAATAGAGCGATCAACAGACGGATATAGTTTCAACAAAGTAGCTGCACTGCCAGCAACCAGTGCCGGCGGCGATTCGCCTTATCAATGGCTGGATGTGCATCCTGCACAGGGACGCAACTACTACCGCATTAAAGAAGTATATATGTCAGGTGTTAATGAGTACAGCACGATCGTTTACGCAGTGTTTGAAAACAGCGCACCTGGCATCTCTGTGTATCCCAACCCGGTGGTGAACAGCCGTTTCAACCTTGAACTTAAAAACATGAACGCCGGCAAATATGTAGTGAATATGGTCAATCAGTCGGGCCAGATAGTTCATACAACCATGGTTACGCATAGCGGCGGTTACCGCAGTTATGCGCTGACCATACCAGCCAATCTCGGGCGGGGTATGTACCGTGTTGTGGTTAACAGCACCGATCAATCTGTCAGCAACAATACCAGCGTTCTTATTCCATAGTGGGGTCTCACAGGATATATTCAAGGGCCGTCTTTAATAAGGCGGCCTTTGTGCTTTTGTCAGGTATTTTGTTGTGTTGCCTTTATCTTCCCCCTTGGCAACTACCAATGACGATAATCGTTTGTACAACTAATTGTACACGGTACCGAAAATAGTACAAGCGCCTCCACTTTATTTTACATTTCAATTCCTGCCACATAGCTAATTTCATTTACAGTTCCCTCTGTCCCAAAAGGACAGAAGGGATATTGTCTTGCAATACCCATTCATACCTGTACAGATATCCTGTTTAATAACCACTACATTATACTATGGAGCCAAATTTTACCCTGCAAGCTTTTTTAAAATATCGAAAAGCAGTTGCTGCATTATTCTTTTTGCTGATCATTTATCACGGTCAAACCGCGGCGCAATGCTGGAAACAGGTGTCTCCTGGCAACTCTTACACCTTAGCGTTGAAAGAGGATGGAACGCTGTGGGGATGGGGACTTAATGATTATGGCCAGTTGGGTATTGGAACCGCCTCTCCTTCCCTCCAACTTACGCCCATACCTGTGGGAACCGCTACCGACTGGGCATATATAAGCGCCGGCACCAGCCATAGTTTTGCCATCAAGAGCGACGGTACACTGTGGGCTTGGGGTTTTAACTCCTCTGGCCAACTCGGCATAGGGAATACTACCCAACAAAATAGCCCCGTTCAGGTGGGATCGGCCAGTAACTGGGCCAGGGTTTGGGCAAGTGTGGATGGCGGTGGTAATAGTAGTATAGGTCTTAAGACGGACGGAACATTATGGGCTTGGGGAGTTAACTCCTCTGGCCAACTCGGCATAGGGAATACAACCCAACAAAATAGCCCTGTACAGGTAGGTACGGATGCAGACTGGGCATCGGCGATCGCCGGCTATAGTCACACGCTGGCCGTCAAAACCAATGGTACGTTGTGGGCCTGGGGCTTCAACTCTCAAGGGCAACTGGGCATCGGGAACACCAGCCAACGAACCAGTCCGGTGCAGGTAGGGACAGCCGCAGACTGGGCGGCGGTGGATGCAGGAGGGACAACGAGTGCTGCCATCAAAACCCATGGGACGCTATGGACCTGGGGAGCTAATACCAACGGTCAATTTGGCTTGGGAAATGCAACTAATCAGTTGGTGCCTGTTCAGGTAGGCACGGATGCCAACTGGGCTCAGGTAACGATCGGCTTCAAGCATATGGTGGCGCTGAAAACCAACGGCACGATCTGGTCCTGGGGATTTAATAGCAGCGGGCAATTAGGCCAGGGAAATACAACGACTCACTTGGTGCCTGTTCAGGCAGGTACAGAGAATGACTGGGTAACAGTTTCTGCAAGCCTGTGGACATCGATGGCTATGAAAGCAAATAAAACGATTTGGGGATGGGGAGCAAATGCTTCAGGTATGCTGGGCATCAACAACACGACCGATCAAACAAGTCCAGTCCAGGCCGGTTTGATCTCAGCTTCACTGCCGGCGCTGGCGACTGGGGGCGCGGCTACCCTGACGACCGTCTGTGGGCTGGATATAACTGGATATTCGATCTTTGTGCATCCTACAAATACCTTCAGAAAATTATTTGCCATTCATTCCAATGGCAACGCAGGAAACTTCACGGTTGTATACGATAGCAGCCGCAATACGAATACCACACCGCTCCTCAAAAGCACCTTCGAAAACATTACCAGCCTGATGGGCCGCCTGGTGAGCATTACCTATAGCGGAACCATCGGTGCGGGCGTACGGGTGCGTTATTATTATAGTCCTGCAGACAGCATCAATACGATAAATTCTATCAACAACTGGATGACGGCACGACCTGGTGCCAACAAAGCATGGAAGTGGGTGAAATTTGAAGGGGACGCCGCCGCAATGGTAGCCGCACAAAACCCTGCCGGTTTTAGCGGCAGCTATACAGAACTGGCTCCTGACAGCAGCGGCATTGAGAACGGGGTGTCGTTTGTAGAATTTTGGGATCTGACCAGCTTCTCTACCTTTGGCGGCATGGTAGTGGCTACTGCTCCTCCTCCGCCGCCAACCGCACAATGCTGGAAAATGACAGCACCGGGTAATACGCATACACTAAGCATTAAAACGGATGGCACCCTCTGGGCCTGGGGCGGTAATACCAACGGTCAATTAGGTATCGGGAATACCACAAGCCAGGCAACTCCGGTATTGGTAAGTGCAGCCACCGACTGGGCATCCGTGTCGGCAGGAAATGGCTATTCATTAGCGCTGAAAACCGATGGAACGCTATGGGCCTGGGGGGGCAACAATAACGGTCAGCTAGGCATAGGAAATACCACGCAACAAAACAGCCCGGTTCAGGTAGGGACCGCGTCCGACTGGGCATTTATAGCAGCGAACGCCGTGAGCTCTCAGAATGCGGCAATCAAAACCAACGGCACCCTCTGGACCTGGGGTAGCAATGCCAGTGGTCAGTTGGGTATCGGCAATACGGTTAACCAGAGCAGCCCTGTGCAGGTAGGAACGGATAACAATTGGGTAAGTATAGCCATTGGTTTCAATCATATGCTGGCATTAAAGTCCAATGGGGAAATTTGGGCCTGGGGAGCTAATACCAATGGCCAGTTAGGCATTGGAAATACCACGCAGCAAACCAGCCCTGTACAGACAGGAACTGCCAACAACTGGGCAGCAGTGGGCGCAGGCGGCGCATTTAATGGCTTTAGTTATGGCATTAAAACCGATGGCACGCTTTGGGCGTGGGGAGCGAATAATAGTGGGCAGTTGGGTATCGGAAGCACTACACTCGTACCCAATCCCAGTCCTTTACAAGTTGGGACCAGTAATGACTGGTTGCAGGTAATAGGGGGGAATCTTTACGTGATAGCCCTTAAAACGGATGGCACCTTGTGGGGTTGGGGAGCAAACAACAGTGGTCAACTGGGAATCGCCGGCACCGGCTCCAGGACAGTTCCGGTACAGTTGAGCGCGGACACCTGGTTGACTGCAACGCCCGGGGTCAATTATGCGCTTTATGCAAAAACAGACCAAACACTATGGGCTACCGGTACCAATACCAGCGGGCAATTAGGCATCGGCAACACGACCAACCAGCCGTACCCGGTCCAACTCACCTCCAGCAACTACCTCCCTGCAGTACCGGCGCTGGGCGGCGGATCGGCTACGCTGGTGCAGGCTGCCTGCATCACTGCGGACAGCAAAGGTTACTATAGCTTCCTGCTTCCCTCGAACCAGGCAAGGAAACTCTTTGCCATTCACCCAATGGGCAACGCAGGAACCTTTACCGTGGTGTACGACAGCAGCCGCAGTACCAACAGCAGTCCTTTGCTGCAAAGCGCTATAAATGGCGCTACCAGCCTCATGGGCCGGCTGGTAACGGTGACCTACAGCAGTATCATTTCAACCGGCGTACGCGCACGCTTTTACTACAGCGTGGCCGACAGCGCCAATGCCAGCAATGCACTGAATAGCTGGGTGAGCGCACATCCGGGCGCGCTGAAGCAATGGCAATGGGTGAAATACGAAGGAGATGCAGCTGCTATGGCGGCCAGCCAGACCGCCAATGGGTTCGGCGGTACCTATACAAGACTGACACCCGACAGCAGCGGCGTGGAGAACGGCATCGCCTTCGTGGAATTTTGGAACATCAACAGTTTCTCCACTTTTGGTGCGGTGGCTTTCGCCAATGCCTTCAATGCCACATTGCCCATTACGCTGAATAACTTTACGGCCCGCCTGCAGGATGGTTGCAGCGGCGTACAATTGAACTGGACCACCAGCACTGAACAAAACAGCAAGGACTTCACGGTTCAGTGCAGCAACGATGGCCATAGCTGGAGCACCATCGGTTCTGTAACGGCAGCAGGCAACAGCAGCGTAACTCAGCGCTATAGTTATACGGATGCAAGCGTTAACGGCGGTATCTATTTCTACCGCCTGCTCCTCAACGACATCGACGGACGGCAAAAGATCAGTAAACAGGTCAGTGTGCGGCTGGATTGTGCTACCGGTAAATTCTTTATTTATCCCAACCCGGTGCTGGATGTGATGACGGTGCAGGCGCCTGCTGGCGGCGGTCAAAAATTACTGACGGTATACATGGCAACCGGTCAGCGTGTGGAACAATCGACTATTCAACCCAATGCGGTGAAGACGATCTCCACGCAGGCATGGAAGGCCGGCCTTTACCAGGTAATGATCACTGAAAACGGAAATCAGGTATATACGCAAAAAGTAATCAAGCAATAAAGGGTTCGCCTTTTTAGCCCTTACTCTCCAGATGCTGTGATCAGCAAGATCCAATTGACTATGGAAACTATTTTTAGAGGATGTGATAATGATCCTTGAAGTAGGAAGGACCTCCGGAGGTTGCCTCAAAAGTGAAAGGGAAAGCACTTGTGAGGCAACCTCTTTTGTTTAGTTATACGATCAATACCATTCAAACCAATAAAAGAAAGACTATGAAAACACGTGTACTTATCATCGTTTCACTATTTTTTAGTGTTCAATTGTATGCTGCCGATTATTATTGGGTGGGCGGCGGGGGCAACTGGAGCCAGCTTAGCCACTGGCGGCTGGGCAGTTCTGCCGGTAGCATCCCCAGCATTGTACCCTCTACTGCAGATAATGTATTTTTTGGTGCTTACAGTGGTTTTGGCACCACGACGGCCACTAAAACGGTTACGCTGGATGCCAACGGTTTTTGCCGTAACATGACCTGGGAAAGCGGTGTTGCCAATAGTCCCATCTTTACAAAGTCTACCTCGACCTTTACCCTGGAGGTATGGGGTGATGTGGCGCTGTCGGGAAGTACTACTTATAATGTTTCATTAAACCTGAGGGGTGGTACGACCAACCTATTCTCCACCAATGGCCTGGTGCTGGGTTCGCCAACTTTCGGCATCGATAAGCCGGGTGGCAGCATTACCGTAACGGATAGCCTTGTGGCCACTTCTGCCACGGTAAGCATCGTATCGGGCGCATTCAATATTGCCGGTAAAAAGATGAACATTTTTATCTTCAGTTGCTCCGGCAGCAATCTCCGCTCGGTGGATTTTACCAACTCCGATATCACCGTCGGGTATCAATACTTTGTTACTGGTGCCAACAAAACCGTGAATGCCACCGGTTCTACTGTGGCGGCCCTCGGCTATCTTCATACGGACAACATTGTGTATAACAAGGTCATTAATAATGCCAAAGATGCTGGTAATTTCAGCATCTACAATTGTACGTTCTCCACGCTCAGTTTTATCAATCCCACCCTTGTCTCAGATGCCCGCATTCAGGATGGCAATACCGCTGATACGATCCGGTTTTTGGGCTCGGGGTCGATTGGAAGTGGCAATCAGGTAAAAGTGATCACAGGAGCGGGAGGCGTATCCATTGGCAATAACAATACTATAGATTCACTCATTGTTGCCGGAGGAGTGTCCATCGGCAGCAGCAACACGATCCAGCGGGTGGTTGCCGGCAGTATTGGAGGCGGTGCTGGCGGCATGGGAGGAAGTAACACCGTTACATACTGGCGGCATAACGGACCATTCACGGTAAGCGCCGGCCCCAATACGGTTGATAGCCTGCTGCTGACACCTGGCAAGGTCATCAGCTTCCGGGGCGCCTTCAACGTTAATAAATACCTGGAGCTGAACGGCACCACCTGCGATGCTTTCTCGGAGGTAAGCGGAGATTCAGTGGCTGGCAGCCTCAACTTTGCTCCAGGGGCAACGGCCGTTATGAACAACATGGTGCTTACGGGCGTGAAAGCCAGCGGTGCGATCACTCCACTGGCTGTTAGCGGCATCGATAACGGAGGCAATGCCGGCTTCACCATCACAGCCCCTACTGCGGCCAGCACTACCTTGTATTGGGTGGCCGGGCCTGGCGACTGGAACGACCGCAGCCATTGGAGCACCAGCAGTGGCGGTACGGGAGGAGCCTGTGTTCCCTATATTGGCGACGATGTTATTTTCGATGGGAACAGTGGCCTGTCTACAACCGGCACTATCACTACCAGCAGCAGTTCCTTCTGCCGGAACATGACCTGGACCAATGTGGGTAATGTGACCTTCACTGAATCGGGTACCTACAGATTCTATCTTTACGGTTCATTGATCATGGATCCCTCTGTTACGATGAATGCATTGATAGAAATGCCGGGTAATGCCAATGCCAGTATTACTACCAACGGTTCTACGTCGGGCGGGATCCAGTTCATCATTGACAAAACTAATGCAGCGGTAGTAACTTTTACCGATGACTGGAATAATCCTGCAGGAGGCAGCATTGTGCAACGGAGAGGCGGCCTCAACCTGAGCGGCCGTACCATAAATCTCGCTTTTTACTCCGGCAATATTAATTCAACACGCGCTGTCGATATTTCAAATGCTACGCTCAATTTTACCCAATATTGGGATTACAGGGGCACCGGCAAAAGCCTTGTTTCTAGCGGTTCCCATATTACTGCCCCTGCCATGGTGGCTGATGGGCTATCTTATCCCTGGGTAGATGCGACTGGACTGGGTGGAACTTCGATTACCGGCGCCAGTTTCGGGCAACTGACCTTTACCGATCCATCTGCTACCAGTAATGTAGCCTTAGGGGCCAACAATACCATCCGCCGGCTGGAGTTCAAAGGCAGGGGAGCACTGACTGGCGGAGGCAATAGCATCGATACACTGCTCCTGGCCGGCTCCAGGAATTATACTTTTGCCGGCACCAATACGATCAATAAATATTTGAAGGCGCAGTCAAGTCCCTGCGCCGGTCTTTCGGAGATCAAGGGTAATCCTGCCGGTACACTTTCTTTTGCAAGCGGTGCAATAGCAGATATCAGCAATGTATACCTGCAAAATATAACGGGCACCGGACCTATCACGCCCATTGCCTTCAGTGGCGCCGATGCAGGCGGCAATACCGGCTGGACGATCAATGTCGCTGCGGGCAGCCCACGCTATTGGGTAGGCGGCGGCGGCGACTGGAATGACCCGGCCCATTGGAGCGCCACCAGCGGTGGAACGCCAGGCAGCGCCTGTGTGCCCACCGTCTATGATAATGTATACTTTGATGCAGGCAGTGGGTTCACTGCAGCCAATAAAACGGTTACTATCAACAACGGTAACGCTTACGCCTACAACGTTAACTGGACCGGGGCCCTTAACAGCCCGGTGTGGAGTAAATCAGCGAGCTGGGCTTTGGAGGTCTGGGGCGATAGTCTTACCACGATACCTGCCGCGACCTTCAGCGTATCACCGCTTTTGCTGAGGGGTAGCAATGCTGCGTATCTGAAGGGTGGAGCGCCTGCCGGCAATTTCGATATTGAGATCAATAAAACCGGCGGTGCCGGCCTCACGCTGCTTAACGACTATAATAATGCGCAAACCGACTTCATTATTCGCAATGGGCCCTTCAACGCAGCGGGCCTCACGCTGAACGTGGCCAGCGTCGATAATCTGGCGCTGGCTAATGCCAGCAGCCTTAATATCAGCGGCAGCAGTATTACGGCAGCGCTGTGGCGCTATTCCGGTACTGTAACCTCGCACAGTCTTCAGGCGGCCAATTCGGTCATTACAACTCCCACCTTTATAGCCACGGGTCTTACTTATAATAAGACAAATATCAGTGGCACCGCCAGCAGCAGTGCGGCTGTGAACAGTACGACCATCGACAGTCTTATTTTCACAAACCCCAGCACCTCTTCTGCTGCGGGTATTGGTGGCGCCGGCAATACGCTCAACTACGTAGAGTACAAAGGCAGCGGCGGTATCTATGGCACCGGTAATACCATCGATACGCTGGTGTTCTTCCCCGGCAACCGGTATGTGCTGAACTCCGGTACCAACACCACCATCTCCGGCGAATGGTATGGCAGCGGCACGCCCTGCCGTTTAACGGAAGTGGTGAGCAGTACCACCACCAACGCAACCATTACCAAAACTTCGGGCGATGTGCGTTTCGACTATGTACGTTTGCAACGCATTGCCGCCGCGGGAGGTGCTACGTACAGCACCCAATCGCACAGCATTGACCTGGGCGGTAATACCGGCTGGACCATGGCGCCTTATAATGGGGCAGCTCCTATTTACGGTCTCGGCCCGGATACAGCCGTGGCGCCGGCAGATTTTCCCATCACCCTGCGTACAGACGGTTTTTTTGGAGATCCTTCTTCGCAATATGTGTGGAACGATAACAGCACGGCTGATACCCTGCGGATAACGGGACCGGGCACTTACAGTGTACAGGTAAATTTCGTGGATGGCTGTAATATCAGTGACGCCATTACGGTAACGGCGGCCTCTACACTGCCCATTACGCTGGGGACTTTTACGGTCCGGCTGCTCAATGACTGTAGCGGCGTGCAACTGAACTGGACTACCAGCAGTGAGCAAAACAGTAAGGACTTTACCATTCAGCGCAGTCCCGATGGCAGTAGCTGGAGCAATATTGGCATTGTAGCCGCGGCAGGCAACAGCAACCAAACCAAGCAATACGGTTATACTGATGCCAGTGTAAGCGGCGGTATTTATCTCTACCGCCTTCAACTCAATGATATCGACGGCCGTCAAAAGATGAGCAAGGTGGTCAGCGTGCGGCTGGATTGTGCAACCAGTAAATTCTTTATCTATCCTAACCCCGTACAAACTACGTTAACCATCCAGGCTCCTGTCGGCGGCGGTAAGAAGATACTGGCGGTGTATACAGCTACCGGCCAACCTGTGATGCAAACGACCATTCAACCGGGCGCGGTGAAAACGATACCCACACACGACTGGAAGCAGGGTGTTTATATGGTAATCATTACTGAAAATAATAAGCAGGTGCTTATGCAGAAGCTGATGAAGCAGTAGAGCAGCGAACTTCGACCTACAAGTGAGGTGTTTTATATAAATTGGTGGTTTTTCAGGTACAATCGTCCGGCCATATCCATGGCCGGATTTTTTTTGTCCGGGTGGGAGTTGAGAACGGGGGGATCGCATGGGATAATATACCTATATTAGTCCCCTAATTGTGTGATTCTGCTGTACTTTATGATTGGTTTACCGGGGGCACTACGAAGATATTTTGTCATTGGATGCCTGGGGCTTTTACCAGGAACGGTTGCTTATGGGCAATCGGAATACATCATTAAGCATTATACCAATGAGAACGGCCTGCCGGCCAATGGGGTGCAAGGCATCGAGCTGGATAAAAAAACGGGATACCTGTGGGTAGGCACCCAGGCGGGTCTGGTACGTTTTGACGGAAAACAATTCCTGCGTTTTGGCTCGGCCAAAAATACCACTATCCCTTCCCGGATTGCTTTTATTGCCAAAAACCGCGAAGGCACGATCTATTGTGAAGAAGATAATTTTTCAGTTTACCGCATAGCGGGTAACCAAGCGGATTGGGTAGCCACGGACAGCTTCCTGATTGCCCGTTTCATGCAAAAAGGTGGCAGCAATCCCGTAAGGCCATTCGGGGAAATGACAGAAAAATTGCGCAATGCCAAATCTTCCGCTTTTCTTCCACCCTGGATAGTTTTTCACGAACAACCGGGTGACGATGGCAGTTTCTCCTTTTTGTATTTTGACCGGATCTACTATTATAACGCAGCCGAGGACAGGCTGCTCGATTTCCCCGGTTTCCAGCACATATTGAAGGTGGGGGATAAGGTATATTATGTCCGTCCAAACCTCGATGTGTGGACCTATGATAAGCAAGTAAAAAATATGATACCCGTAGCGGTAACCGGGATGCCCGTCTGGAATAAAAATAGCAGGGAAAAAACCCAATTCATCTGGGTGCCGGGTATGGAAGCGCCGTTGCTGATCTACCAAAAGGATATATGGCAACTGCAAGACAGCGGAAAAGCGCTACGCGCAGTGCCCTTTTGCCGGTCATGTTGCCCCGCCGATGCATACATCACGTCGGCCCAGGTATGGCAGGAACAAGGCATCATTTTCCTGGGCAGCTACATTAACGGCCTGTACGTGGTAAGGGCGCCCTATCTGCAACCGGTGCGTTCAGACGCGACGGGGAATGCGGCCGTAGAATATGCGCAGGCTGAAATTGTGCCCGGTATTGTGAATACCTCCATGGGGCTTGTTTATTCTGCACAAGGGCAATTATTATCAGGTCCAGGCCGGATCGTATATCCCAACAAGAATATTTACCAGGACCAACAGCGGGATCTCTGGTATTATTCCGGCGATACCATCATTCATTTTAACCCGGAAGCAAACCATACATCAAGACTGGCGCTGCATGACGGCTCCTCGAAAATGGTTTTCGCCGAAGTTCGTGACCGGCTGTTTGTCATTTCTGATAAAGGCATTGGAGAGATCACCGGCGGACATTACCGGTCTTTGTATCGATTGCCTTACCGGCCCAACTCTCTTTCAAATGCCCTCAGCGCTTCCGCGGCACTTGAGTGGCAACCTGGTATCCTGGCCATAGCGGCCGAAAAACTGCTGTTCTTCGATACCGAAAAAGGAGCAGCGCCTGATACAGTCCCTATTCCTGGTCTGAAAGTGCCTGTACGATCGTTGTTGAAGCACGGCGATTATTTATTCATCGGTACTTATGGTCAGGGCTTTTATGTGTATAAGAACGGGGTGGTAAAAAAAATGCCGCTGGACAAAAACCAGTACCTCGCTTATACGCATTGTTTTGTGCCGGACGAAAAAGGTTACTGCTGGATCAGCACCAATCATGGTTTATTCAAAGCAAGCCTGCAGGCCTTAACGGCCGCCTATGAAAATAATCTTACGGAGATCTACTATCATTATTTTGGTAAGGAGGACGGCATTTTAAATACAGAATTCAATGGCGGCTGCCAGCCCTGTGCCCTGTCCTTGAGCAGCGGCCTGTTTTCTTTCCCTACGATGAACGGAGTAGCCGTGCTGGATCCTCGCCAGCCTGCGCCCCCACCTCCATTGGGAAAGTTGTTCATCGATGAGGTAATGGCCGACTCGCGTTCTTTTCAACCGGGCGATAGTGCGCTGCAAGCGCTTCCCTATAGCATGCGCAACCTGCGTTTTAGGCTATCGCTGCCCCAGTTTGGCAATAGTGAGAATATTTATTTCTCGTACCAGCTAACACCCTATGACGAAGAATGGGAGTCGCAGGATATTCTGCAAAATAATACCATCCAGTTTGGTGGGCTAAAACCCGGCAATTATACGCTGTACCTCCGGGTAAGGAACGGGTACGGCCCGGAGGAGTTTGGCACCACCACCTTCGCCTTCCGCATCCTGCCGCCCTGGTACTGGTCGTGGTGGTTTTACACCCTGTGCGGGCTGGGCTTTATGGCACTGATGTGGGGCGCGGTAAAATGGCGCACGGCCAGGATCAACAAAAGGAAAAAGGAGCTGCAGCAACTGGTAGCGCAGCAAACCGAGAATATTGCAGCCCAAAGCCGGCAGCTTGAAAGCCAGTTGCATCAATTGGAAGAAGATAACAAGATCAAGACCCGGCTGATCGGCATCATCAGTCATGATCTGATGAGCCCCCTCAAGTTCATGGGTTACCTGGGCAGGAAACTGCGGGATAGTTTTTCCGGTACAGAACCGGCCCATAAAACCGCTGATTCTTTTGTACGGGTGACGCAGGAACTAGAATCGCTGACGGTGAACATGCTGAACTGGATCAAGTTTCATCATAACTCAGTACAGTTAGCCCCTGAGTGGTTCAATGTGCACGAACTGGTGGCGGGATCGACAGAGATCATCTCTACACTGGCAAAGGAAAAGGGCATCCTGTTTTATAATGATGTGCCTTCCGAGACAAAATTTTTCCAATACCGCCAGGCAATTGGCGTTATTATTTATAATCTTGCCATGAATGCGGTGAAGTATTCGCAGGCAGGAGAGATCCGGATCAGTTGCCAAGGTAGTGCAGAAAGTCTTTCTCTGGCGGTGAGCGACACCGGGCCCGGCATGTCTGACGAGCTGGTAGCGAGGTTGAATAGTGCGGATGAGTTTGTGCCATTGTCCGCTACAGATAATTCCAAAAAGAATCAATTTGGTTATGTTATTATCAAAGACATGCTTCGCCTGATCAATGGCAGCCTGCATGTGCAAAGTGCACCAGGAGAAGGTACCCGGATAACCGTAGTGTGCTTTTTGGCGAAGTAAACAGATAAGAATATATTGCAGGTCCAACCATCCCCCCAATATGGAAACTGTACTTATTGCTGATGACCATGAAATAGTACGTAATGGCATACGGACAATGATTGAAGGTATTTCCCCTCAATATCGCTTTATTGAAGCTTCTACATGCACAGATGTCATAAAGGTTTTGTCACAAGATCAGGTAGAGTATGCCGTCCTTGACTTGTTCCTGGCGGATGCCAATATCTTTTCTACCGTTGATGTTATCTCGAAATACAGCAAACTAACCAATATTCTTATTTATTCGCAAAATGCCGAAAAGATCTATGCAAAGCGGTTGCTTGCAATAGGCATACGGGGCTTTGTAAGCAAGCAGGCCAGCATGGAAGAACTGGAGAAAGCAGTGCGGGACTTACTGAGAGGCCAAACTTATCTAAGCGCCGAATTGAGAGGTCTATTGTTATCCCCTTCACGGGAGGAAGGTACGGGCAACCCGCTTGACAGTTTCTCTGACAGGGAACTGGAAGTAGTAGAATACATGGCCATGGGTCTTGGAACCAAAGAAATTGCACAGAAAATGAAGCTGGATATCACCACAATAAGTACTTATCGTCGTCGGGCATACGCAAAACTGGGGGTTCAGAATTTCGTGGAAATGAAGGATAAGTTTGCTTTGTATAAGATGAAATATTGAATCCGGAGAACTACCATACCTTTTTCTACACAGGCAAATCTCTCACTCCGCAATAGCTTAGTGTTGCCATAAAAATTAAATGGACTAATTTTTATGACTAAAGTAAAGCCATATTGATTCTGTAAGTAACTGCTTATCAGTTAGTTGCGGTTTGGTGTGTGTTTTTGCGTATATTACGTTCATTAAGAAACATAAGATGGAGAGAGAACAAATCCAGCAGGGTCTGGTTTCTGCAGTGACAGAAGAAGGTAACGGGCATTTTTTACAGAACAGCCAGGTCCTTGACCTGCTTTCCGCCGCTGTGTATACTTGTAATGCAAAAGGAAAAATAACCTACTTCAACGAGCTGGCCGTACAATTGTGGGGCTACCGGCCCGACACCAATGACGAGCAATTGAAATATTGCGCCTGTTATAAGGTATTCGTGAACGATCAATATGTGGCGCCCGATCAAACACCAATGGCCATCACGCTCGAAACAGGCCAGTCATTCCGCCATGTAGAGGCACTGGTACAAAGACCAGACGGGTCAACATTTTATGCTTCCGTAAACATCGATCCCATCCGGGATAAGTACAACAATGTGGTGGGTGCAATAAATGTGTTCCAGGATATCAGCCATCACAAACAAACGGAAATGCAGCTGAAAACCAGCGAATGGCAGTATCGTCAATTGGTGCAAAACCTGGATACCCCCTTGTATACGACAGATATGGAGGGACGCATCACACTGTATAACCAGGCCGCAGCCGCACTTTGGGGCAGGGAACCTGTCATTGGCCAGGATCTTTGGTGCGGGTCTTTTAAAATATTGAAGACGGACGGCACCGATCTTCCATTGGACAGTTGCCCAATGGCCGTTTGCCTGAAGGAGCGGCGTCCTGTTTTACACGAAGAAATTTTGGTAGTACGTCCCGACGGTACCCTGCGGTATGTAGCCCCGCACCCCCAACCGGTTTTTGATGATGCCGGGAATATGACGGGCGCTATCAACATGCTCATAGATATTACTGACCGGAAGAGATCGGAAATTGCTTTACGGGAAAGCGACGAAAAATACCGGGCGCTGGCCGATTCATTGGAAAGGCAGGTAGCTGAAAAAACAAATGACCTGCTTGAAAAGGCTGCGGAATTGAAAAAGAGTGAGGAACGGCACTACAAAATGATCGAAGAGGTGGAAGATTATGCCATTATTTTATTGGATAGTACAGGGATCATACAGAACTGGAATAAAGGGGCCCAACGGATCAAGGGATACACAGAGGAAGAAATTGTAGGTAGAAGTTTCCAGGAGTTTTACCTGGCCGAAGACAGGCAAAGGGGAGTTCCCTTACAGTTATTGCAGGAGGCCGCCGAAAAAGGCAAAGCCTTGCACGAAGGGTGGAGGCGAAGGAAAGACGGTACAAAGTTTTGGGGAAGCATCGTGTTGACAGCCTTGCACGATGCGGAAAAAAACATCATTGGCTTTTCCAAGGTAACCCGCGACCTTACTCAACTAAAACTGGCGGAAGATCATATGAAAGAATACTTGCAGCAGCTGGAATTTCAAAATAAGGAACTGGAACAGTTTGTATACGCGTGTTCGCATGACCTGAAAGAGCCTTTAAGAAAGATCCAGGTATACAACGAATTTATTTTCGAAAACCCATCCAACCAGTTAGACAGCAGATCACAGGACTATTTAGGCAGATCCATCCGCGCCGCTGAACGGATGAAAAATATTATAGAAGATCTGTTAACCTATTCCCGCACCACCTCAGGCAGTGAAGCGTTTGAAAAAGTTGATGTAAAGGAAATAATTAACCAGATAGCCGCTTTTCACCAGGAAGAACTGGAGCAAAAGATCATCCGGTTGGAAGTGGCGAATATGCCATCAATACGCGCAATTCCCTTCCAGGTTAAGCAATTACTGTTTAACCTGATCAGCAATGCGGTGAAGTATAAGCATCCAGGGCGTGATGGCCTCATAAAAATTCAACACAGCGTCGTAATGGGAATGAATATTAAGGATAAAGCGGCGAACCCCTATAACCAATATGATAAGATCGCCGTGATCGACAATGGCATTGGGTTCGATCCACAATATGCCCGGAAGATATTTGAAATATTCCAGCGGCTGGACAATAGTCAGGGCCAGAAAGGGGCCGGTGTTGGGCTCGCCATCTGTAAAAAGATCGTGCAGAACCATAAAGGTTTTATAGAAGCAACCGCGGTCCCGGGAGAAGGGGCCAGTTTTTTTATCTACCTGCCCATCCTTTGATTGACCGGGTTAGCAAAATCCCAGGATTTTGGCCGCTAATTGATTGTAATCTTTAAAGCTGCTGGGTTTCACAAGGTATTCGGTGGCCCCGGACGCCAAACATTCATGCTTATGCAGGGGCGCATTGGAAGTACTTAATACTACTTTTGGAATATGCAGGTATCGGTCGTGTTTTTTTATATGCGAAAGCACATCAGCGCCCGTCATTTCTGGCATGCTGTAATCCAGGAGGATCACGCAAGGCAGTTCGTTATCCTGACTCTCATGGAGATAGGCGAGCGTAGTCCGTCCATTCCAAAATTTAACCAGTTCTACAGGCTCTTTTTGCGCTAGGATCGCTTCCTCCATTAATTCCATGTCTTCCTCATCATCATCGGCCATCAAGATCTTTTTCACCATATTCTGCTGCATGTTATAACGTTAAGTCAATGTAGAGAACAAGCAAATGTTAGAATATTTCGCCAAAGCTACAAAAAATGTTGCCCATTACACTGCTCTTTCTTCCAGCAGGAACCTTTCCAGGCTACGCTGACGAAGCAGGCCCGTCACATCCATGGCCAGTATCCTCTGTACGAGGGAAACCAGGGACGAATAAGAAGTAGGTTTGCAGGCATACAAATTGGCTCCCAACCGGTACGTTTCCTGTACGGTGGCCGGGTGTTTAGTGGTAGACAGCATCACCACCGGTATGCTCCTGAAGATCGCTATTTCTTTAATTTCCTTCAGGGCTGCAACGCCATTCTTCAAGGGCATATTAATATCCAAAAACAAAAGGTCAGGCAGCACGATCGATTCCTTCAGGAAGTCGATCAATTGCTGTCCGTTGGTCACACAAACGGGCTGTTGTTCTATAGACAGGTCCCGGAGAACTTCTGTAAACAGCATACAGTCGTCCGGATCGTCGTCCGCCAGTAAAATGTAATATTTGGAATACGGCATGGTGGCAGGTAATAATTGCTCCCTAAAGATAAGACTTGATTGATACCATCAAGCCCCTTTATGCCATTGATGTGATGAAGGTGTACAAAAGGCTGGTCTCTATTGGCTGCGCTGTATCTTTGGGCATGGTCAGGAACTATATATGTGAGCGGTATTAACCAGCATTTAAATCGGGCTGACCCATCACCTGGAGATCATGTAACAGGCTCTATCTTTCCCGGCGTTGGCCAGGGACTAAAGAATCTTGTCCTGGGCACAAAGGCCCCGACGTAAGTCGGGGCCTTTGAGTAAGACCACCTTTAGAAGATCAGCGCAGCTAATCTTGTTTTTTCCTTTAATGCGCAAGCGGTAGACTCCTGACAATTATCTGATAGGTTTCAAAGATCCCTTCATAGCCCCAGTCAGCAAAATAGCTGGGATGACTTACCTGGATAACCCTTTGTCCATGTTCATTGATCTGGACTATATATTTTTTCCCTTTCATAAATAACAGGGTTAATGATTCCACCAGCTATAAAACCTTCTGTGGTATCCCATTTATGAGTATCCTTTATTAATTGAATGACTTGTTGCCTGTCATTCAAATATTGCTGTTTGTCAAAATTCATAAAATATACATTATGGAGCAGTTAAGGTGCCCGAAGCGGTGGTATTGTAGGAAGGGCCTCCCAGCGATCCGGAAAGTGACACATTACAGAATGTTGCCCGCAGTTTACCGTTTTCATGTGTTACATATACTTTACCCGAACTGGCCTGGAAAAAGACACTGGAATATAAGGAAGAGATGTATACCGTATAAGGAGGATATTGCCCTGTGGACGACATATCCGTGATCGTGTATTCGCCGTCTTCAGGCTCCTTGTTATCCCAATAAATGTTGAAGTAGATATTGAAATCCGGGTAACCCGAAGCGCCCCGGGCGCCCAGCAGTTTACGATTCCAGGAAGTATTGAACCCCCAGCTTACCGTAGCCGGGGAGATGTCGGGGATTGAAGAAAAGGTCACCGTATTGTTGGCAGGGCTGCAAGGTGCACTGACCGGCTTGTTTTTAACCGTAATATATACACTGTCAAAATGTGTAGTACAGTCGGGATTACTGATCTGCACGTAATACCAGCCTTCATCCGCTTTTTCGGCAGCGAAGATATTTACCTCCTCATCATTCGAGATAGCATTCAGGTGGTTGCTTTGTGTCCAGGAATAATAAGCCATGGCGGGCAGGGGCTGTATTGATAAATAGATCTCATCACCTGCCAGGTAACTGGTTTTGTCAACCTTTATTTTTGCCTGTTGAATGTCAGCACAATTGTTATCCATCGAATCCTTTTTGTCACAGCTATTCAAACAAATGGCCGACAGGACGAATGAAATAAAAAGAACATGTTTCATGTTGATAGAAGGGTTTAGGGGCTATACAACAACGTAGGTTTAACCGATTTGTTATCAATGCCAGGGAAAAGCGTGCTAACTGCTTCCTGCACATACCACCAGCGAAGCATACCCCATTTATTCCATCCCGCATACCACCTGCCGCCAACACCACCACTGCAACGCCCGCTTTCCAGGTGGCAGCAACAATACCTCCTACTAAAAAACAGTAAAAAACTGCTACACAAAGTTATGGCGGCAAGCCAGCCCATGCCCGCACACACCTACGCACTGCCCGTTCACTCATTCATTCATTGAAAACACCACCATCTTAAGCGATAATCATAATGCCTGAATGCAAGTTCTTCCCCTTGTTGCCTTGCTGCCTTCCTTGCCTCGTTGCCTTGCCCCAGAAAGCCGCCAAGTGGTTCGGCATAAAACTGTAGTGCAACCCTTCAACACCACAGCCCGCACCAGCTGCTACCGGTATAGCAGCTGATGAATTCCGCGTATTTATTCCGCGTGCCACTTGGCCTTGCGCTCATGCCGCCATGCCGCTGTACCGCAGCTTTTGCTGTTATTTT
>CBIHOV010000027.1:0-119864 GCA_966211765.1 uncultured Paraflavitalea sp. | reverse complement strand
CTTTTTCATTGGCCTGCTTGAAGTATTTCTTTACCAGTGCATGCAGCCCATCTACCCGGTACAACTGCTGGATCTTTTCTGCATCCGTAGTATTGAACAGGATGTTGAGGGAATTGCCTTTGTCGAACCAGGATTGTATGGAGCGATAAGGATTCTCTTCTGCCTGCTGCTGGTTGCGTTTCTTTTTTAATGACTCCGGGTTGGGGAAGTAATGCACGAACTGCGTGCGGATGGCTTTGTCTACGAGGTTCATGGCTACCTGGTAAGGGCCTTCCTGTTCACCTTCGTATACCAGCTCGATCTTACCTGTAATAGAAGGGATCACACCGACCAGATCACTGATCCAAACCTGGGTATCTTTTTCCTGGTTGATGATCACCCGCCTTTCTGCCGAACTTACGGCATTCTCAAAAGCGGAGATACTTAAACGGGCCGATACACCACTCTTCTTATCTACCAGCTCACTGCTGCGCGCTTCGAAGGGGATCTGCTCGATGAGTCTTTTTATCAGGTCGCTGATCCTGACTTTTTCCTTTTGCTCAGCCGGCACATCAGCTTCCTGTTCGGTGATGGTGAGGGCTGTTTCAATATTCTTCGGATAGTGGGTTAATATCTGGCTTTCTATACGGTCCTTGAGCGGTGTTACAATAGAACCCCGGTTGGTATAATCTTCCGGATTGGCGGTAAACACGAACAAGATATCGAGCGGCATGCGCAGTTTAAAACCACGGATCTGCACATCGCCTTCTTCCAGGATATTGAACAGGGCTACCTGTATGCGCGCCTGCAGATCGGGAATTTCATTGATCACAAAGATGCCTCGGTTGCTGCGCGGGATAATGCCGTAATGGATCACCCTTTCATCTGCAAAGTGCAGCTTGAGGTTGGCCGCTTTAATCGGGTCAATATCGCCGATAAGATCGGCTACACTCACATCAGGTGTGGCCAGTTTTTCGCCGTATCGCTCACCGCGGTGCAGCCAGGTGATCGGGGTATCATCGCCTTTTTCCTCAATCAGGTCTTTGGCATAACGTGATACCGGATGCAGGGGATCGTCATTGATCTCACTGCCGTAAACTACGGGAATGTATTCGTCCAGTAATTCTACCATCTGGCGGGCCATCCGTGTTTTGGCCTGTCCGCGTAATCCGAGGAATAGAATATTGTGTTTGGAAAGAAGCGCTCTTTCTACATCGGGGATCACCGTTTCCTCATAACCTACAATGCCGTTGAAGGTGTTTTCCTTTTTCTGCAGGGAGCAGATCAGGTTCTTACGGATCTCTTCCTTAACCGATAAAGGCTTGTAACCACTTTTCTTTAATTCTCCTAAGGTTGCTGCTAATCTTTTAGTCATTGCGTATTATTCAATTTTGTATGTTCTTAACCAATAGCGATAGTTGCTACTACGGCTTAGTGCTTACAATCATTTTGTCTTCCTCTGTAAGGTCCACTAATGCATATCTTTTTATTTCATTGATGGTCATTTCATCTAGGATATCGACCGTGTTTTTATAGGTGCAATTTTGATGGGGCTTAATGATCACAACGATCTTTTCGCCATACTTCTTTTTATGCTGGCCCACCATATCCCTTACTGCCTTGTAGCTGATCGTGCTCACCTCTTTTCCTGTTACGGAATTACCTGGGTAATAGTAAACCTTATTGGCTGTAAGCAATAGCGTCAGTATACTGTCTGAGTTGTTTAACGCTATAGGCATGTCCTCTTTTTCCGAATCTTTTGGCAAGAATAGTTTCATGGGCTGTGGTGCAGCTGTAGTTGTTGTTAGAAAGAACCCGGCAATTTCTGTGCAACTACTAAAAAGCAGGATAATAATTATGACCGTGAATAGCTGTTTCATGAACAAGAATAAGTTTAATAGACCGTTTTCCTCCTGCCACTTTCAAAATCCTTGAATATGAAAGCGCCCAGTTTGTCTAAGGAAGCGAAGAAGGCCTTGCCATTGTTCGTTTCGGTAAACTCCTGTACAAACCGTTGTAAGTACGGGTCGGTGGCGATCATGAAAGTGGTGATGGGTATTTTGAGCTTTTTGCACTGGGCTGCCAGGTTCAAACAACGGGTGGTGATCTTCCTGTCGAGGCCAAAACTGTTCTTGTAATAACGTTTGCCTACTTTCAGACAGGTAGGTTTACCATCGGTGATCATGAAGATCTGCTTATTGGGATTCTTGCGCCTGCGCAGCAGGTCCATCGCCATTTCCAGTCCGGCTACGGTATTGGTATGGTAAGGTCCTACCTGCAGGTAAGGCAGGTCTTTGATCTCTACGGGCCAGGCATCATTCCCAAATACCACGATATCGAGGGTATCCTTCGGATACTTGGTGGTAATAAGCTCGCTGAGGGCCATAGCTACCTTTTTGGCCGGAGTAATCCGGTCTTCGCCGTACAGGATCATCGAATGGGAAATGTCGATCATGAGCACGGTAGAGGTCTGTGCTTTGAAGTCCGTTTCCCGGATCGAAAGATCATCCTCCTGCATACTAAAGCTCTCGATGCCGTGATTGATTTGTGCATTGAGGATGGAAGTGGTAAAGTCGATCTGCTCCAGCGTATCCCCAAACTGGTAGGGCCTGCTGTCGGGGCTGATCTCATCGCCCTGTCCGGGTTTAAAAGTATGGTGCTGACCTTGTTTGGTCTTTTTGAGCTTGCCAAAGATCTCTTCCAGCGATTTCTTCCGGATGCCCTGCTCGGTTTTGGAAGTAATAGCGATCTGCCCGTTGACCGGGTTTTCCTGGATATACCCCTTTTCGCGCAGTTCCTCAATAAAATCGCCCATACCGTACTCATTGTCTGTGAGTTCGTATTCTTTGTCCAATTGGTTCATCCAGTTCAGCGCTTCGGTGATGTCGCCATTGGTATAGGCCAATAACTGCATCAGCACATCGAGCAACTGGTCAAACTTGCTCTTCCCTTCACGATTGGGATCAAATTTTGTAAAATGGTGACCTATCACAAATTATGGTTTTAACTATATAAGCGTTTATCTCAATTTAAGCATTATTGCTGATTAAGGCGTCAGCAATACATACGTGTCTAAATAACAAATTGTTAAGGGAAATTGTTGGGGGAAGGGAAGCGGCGAGCCTTGAGCTACGAGCTGCGAGCCGAAGGCAGCTATGGAGGGGTATTGAGGTAATGAGTGGGGGAAGCAGTTTAAATCAGTCTCCGGGTGAGCCGCCCTTTAGAGGGCGACCCACCCGGAGACTGCATAAAAAAACGTCCCGGGTTTTGCCGGGACGTTTTCTATTCAGTAGCTGGCTAAACCAGGTTATTTATTGACAGTATCCTTGGGTTTGGCTCCTGAGTCGGGTGTTGAGATATTCGGATCAACATTTTCAGAAGTGCCGGCTGGTTTATTACCCGCCTTGTATTGCTTTTCCCATTCTTCCAGTTGTCGCAGCATCTGGTAAGTAGAAAGGATATCCTGAGAGAATACTTCCTGGCTTTGGGCAAGATTATTACCCCTGTTGTTGAGGTAAGCGGCTGCCTGCATGGCCAGTTGTTCGTTGCTCATATCTTCGCCCAGGGTGCGGTAGTAGCGCATTTGCTGTTCCAGGTCGCGCTTCATGGATGTATTCACTTTCGCAGCCAGCTTCAGGTCATCTGCTTCATAAGCTGCCAGCAGGAAGGACATGGAAACACGGTTGTGGAAGTTGCCACGGTTGGAGGTCATACCATAAGGTACATTGCCTTCCATTACATTGGCATCATACTTCTGCAGCACTTTCCTGGCCGAATCTTTTTTGTTGAGTTGGGCCAGGTTCAATCCCAGTAATGCATGTGCCTGACGGATGCTGTTGATATGACGGCGGTTCTCTTCATCATAGTAAACACCGCTTCTGCCAGCGCCGCCGTATTTAAACTTCTCCATGATGGTTTTGTACATCGGATCAGTAGCAATGTTGTTGGCGTTTTCGATGGGCACCAGCCTGTAGGATAAGCCTTCCATACGTGTGTACTTTTCCAGTCCCAGGTTTTCCAGCTCCTGTGTAGAAGTGAAATAGATGGGTCTTTTCCAGTTGTTGGCAGCTATCAGGGCCAGTACGGCCAGGTCGTTCTTATCAATGGAATTGCGGTTGATATCCAGTTTCAGCTGGCTTACTACGCTATCGCCGGGATTCAGTACCAGGTTCTTTTTCACCGCTTCTACATCTACAGGAATAGTGAATTTCTTCACGGGGAATACGCTGGGGCGGTCTTCATCACCTTCCATAGGCGCCATCTTGGCCGGGTCTTCGCTGGCAATTACATCTTTAAATACTTTATACAGATCGTAATAATCAGTTTGATTGTAACCGGGAAGCGGGTAGTAGTAGATCCTGTCGCGCTTGCCTCCCTGAATTTGCTCAGGCGTCAATATTACATCAACAGGGGCGCTTTCGTTTACCTTGTAGCGCAGCTGGTTGATGTACCAGTCTGTGCCCAATAAGCTATAGTTCACCACACGCAGGTCCTTGCGCACACCTTCTACTTCCTGGGTATACCAGAGCGGGTAAGTATCATTATCGCCAAAGGAGATGAGGATCGCATCCTTTTCACAGCTTTCCAGGTAATCGCTACCCAGGTCGCGCGCCAACACTTTCTTGCTGCGGTCGTGGTCGTCCCATTCCTGTGACGCCATCAATACCGGTACAGCCAGTAAGGTGATACCGAAAGCGGCATAACCTGCCATTTTACTATTGAGGTATTTGCCCAGTATATCTTTCACCCAGAGCACACCTAAGCCGATCCAGATCGCAAAAGCATAGAATGAGCCTACATAGGCATAATCCCGCTCACGTGGCTGGTAGCCTGCCTGGTTGAGGTAAATAACAATGGCAAAACCGGTAAAGAAGAACAATGCGCCTGTAACTAACCAATCCCTGCGGTTGCGGTATTGGTAGATGAGACCAATAATACCGAGGATAAGTGGCAGGAAGAAAAGCTTGTTGTTGGCTTTATTCTTAGAGCCGGCAGTTTCCGGTAATACATCCGGTGTGCTGTGGCCAAAAAACTTGTCTACAGGACTGATCCCGCTGTTCCAGTTACCGTCGCGACGGTTGCCGAAGCCTTGCAGGTCGTTTTGCTTGCCGGCAAAGTTCCACATGAAGTAGCGCCAGTACATCCAGCGGAACTGGTAGTTGAGGAAGTATTGTATTTCTGAAGCCCTGGTGGGTTCTTCGTCCTGCTCCAGTCCACCGAAGTTGCGGTAAACCTGCTCCTGGTTCCTTTCGTTGTTGGGATCCCAGCTGCGGGGGAACAAGTGGGCGGTAGGCATGCTGCCATAATCGATGCCGCCGTTTTTACCAGCTACTTCATACTTGTCTTTTCCTTTTACATAGCGGTCGCCGGTTATTACAAAGTTCTCCTGGCTTGGCTTATCGGTGAAGTAAGGACCATAAAGGATGGGCCAGTCACCGTACTGCTCACGGCTCAGGTAACCTACCAAACTTACAGGGTTATCTACATTGTACATATCTACCGATGGATTGGCAGAAGAGCGTACCAGGGTAGTGAAGTAAGTGGAGTAACCTAAAATAACAAATATAGCCGACCAGATGCCGATCTTCAGGAAAGAAGCAACACCTGATTTATAGTAATAACAAAGTGCTATCAGACCACCCAGGCCCAGCAACAGGATCACAAAAGAACCGGGTGATTTAATGAATGGGAAACAGAACAACAGGATGATGGCTGTTAACCAAATGGGGAAAAGGGTAAACTTTTTGATCTGGGCTTCGCCAAAACGAAGGCCGATGATCAGTAAAGCCGCCAGTAAGATGAAATAGCTGGCAAAGCCACTGAAGAAAGGCAGACCGAAATCGTTTACAAACAGGATATCAAATGAGCCTGCGCCTTTGATAGACCATTGGATGATGACCACCTGTACCAGACCGGTGATGATACAACCCAGCATGAAGGCAAAGAAAGTGCCCCAGGCAGTAACCTTATAGCGTTTGAAATAGTACACCATTACAATGGCTGGAATAGTCAGGAGGTTCAACAAGTGAACACCGATCGACAATCCCATCATGAAGAAGATGAAGATGATCCAGCGGTCGGCACGGGAGAACTTATGGCCGTCCGTTTGGCTTTCCTTGTCTACTTCATGTTCCCATTTCAGGATAGCCCAGAATACGATGGCTGTAAAGAAAGAGGAGAGGGCATATACTTCACCTTCCACGGCACTGTACCAGAAAGAGTCGGAAAAGGTATAGGCCAGTGCGCCTACCACACCGGCAGCCATTACGGAGAATGTTTGTTCGCCGGTAAGCTCTGCGCCTTTTTGCACCAGTTTGCGGGCAAAGTGGGTAATGGTCCAGAACAGGAATATTTTGGTGATGCCGCTTGCAATAGATTTAATAATTTTGCCGCCCCGGGCCGCTTTGTGGGTATCAGCGCCAAAAAGCACTATAACCAAACGGCCAAGTAATACGTACAAAGGAGCTCCAGGGGGGTGGGGTATCTGTAACTTGTAGGCACTTGACACGAACTCACCACAGTCCCAGAAACTGCCGGTAGCTTCCATAGTGAGGACGTACACAGTACAAGCAATCAAACAAACCAGCCAACCTACAATGTTATTGACACGGCTAAAATTCATATTGTATTGAGTTTTATTAAACTTGGCAAATATATAGAGTTTCGGGTTTCGTGTATCGGGTTTCGAATTCTTTATATTGATAGTTTGGCAACCATCTATAATATATTTTATTCATATTAAGAGGGTTATCAGGGGTTATAATACAGCTAATTACGTTCGATTATAGCAGATGGTGGGGTAGGACCTGAATGGTAAACGAAATTTTACGTACTTGAAGGGGGCGCAGCCAGGATTGAATTAACAAAACAATTACTCAAAGTGTATCCTTACGGTCTGGTAAAAGAGGCGGTTTTGCATGTTTTGCGACTTCTCTGTGAATCCCTGCAGGCCAAAAAGACCGGCGGCATTGCCTTTATTGATGGCTATCTCGAGGTAGCCGGCCGCATTGAAGAGGGCTAGTTTTTCGCCTTCGGGCACATCGGCATAGGTTTCACTGATGGAAGAAATGACCTCATTGCGCTTGAAAACGATCTGAAAGCTGCGGCCTTTGCGCTGTTCTTCAAACTGGGCGTGGGTAATATTGACGACGATGTTCTCAAAGTTGTCAATAAATATGATCTGGCCTTCTATCCAGTTGTCGCTTAGGAGGGGGCGGAGGTGATTGGTTTCAGTAAAACGCACGTCGGGTGTACCGATCTCGAGCAGGCTGGTGCCTTCCTGGAGTGACTGTACGGCCTGACCCATTACCCGGGCGCAATACAGGGTGTTTTTATTGGCTGTTTTGTCGAGTGGCAGGCCGATCACCATTTCGGGCTTGCCTTCCAGGATCATGGTGAGCAGACCATTGTCGGCACAAAGGATGTATTGTTCCTGGTGATAGGCCAGCAGCAGCTGTTCCGGCTTCTTTTCAAAGAGGTTGACCATTAACAGGTGAAAAGTATAGGGCGGAAAATTATTGATGGCATTGCGGCACACATAGGCCGCTTGCGGATAGTTGAAAGGGGAGAGGGTATGGGATATATCGATCAGTGAAAAAGCGGGATTGATCTGTAATAGCTGGCCTTTTAACGCCCCTACCAGGTAGTCTTGCTGACCTATGTCTGATGTCAGGGTTAGTAACGCCATTCTATTTAACCAGTTCCCCGTTTTTAAAGAAGAACTTATGTACCAATTTATCTGTCCAGGAAGGGAAGAAGCGGTTCATGAATACGGTCCTTTTGCCATTAAAGGTAAGTACCAGTGTTCGTTTGCGTGCTTCAATGGCTTTCACCACATGGGTGGCTACCTCGTCGGCGCTCATCATGGAACTTTCGTCCATGGGTGATTCGCCTTGTGGATTGCCGTCTTTGTTGAGTGCTGCATTGCGAATATTGGAAGCCGTAAAGCCCGGGCAAACCCACATTACATTCACACCGGTGTGCAACAATTCAGTGCGGAGGGCTTCCATCCAGCCCTGCAGGGCAAATTTAGAGGCAGAATAGCCACTGCGGCCGGGCAAGCCCCGGTATCCGGCAATGGAAGAAACGCCTACTACCGTGCCCTGGCGTTCAATAATGGAATTCAGGGCATATTTGGTGCAATGCACAGCGCCGTAGAAGTTAATGTCCATCACCTTCTTGATCACTTCCACCTCCGTATCGCGGAATAAGGCACGCATGCTTACACCGGCATTGTTGATGAGGATATCAATGCCGCCAAAGGTTTTGATCGTCGATTCAATAAAGCGCCTGCAGTCCTGTTCCTTGCTCAGGTCGCAGGTCATGGTGTGCAGCATTACGCTGGTATGTTGTAATTGAAGCGTGTACAGCTTATCGTAGTTCCGGGCGCAGGTGGCTACTTTGGCCCCCGCATCAATAAAAGCATTAACAAGGGCCTTTCCTATTCCTTCGGTACCTCCAGTAACGACAACTACCTTATCTTTAAAAAACGACATATCTGTTAATTATAATTGCAAAAATAATAAATGGGTAACGGATTTACGAAATAACCCTTGCGCATTTCTATATAACAATACAAATGCCGGAATTTATCCGGCATCTGCATCTCTTTCACCATTGTTGGGGGAAGGTCTATAGGGGAGTGGTGATCCACCAAACGTTCCCAAACGGATCATGGACGCCGCTGGTACGGCCATAAGACTGGTCTACGGGCTCCATGATGGTGGTGGCGCCTTTCGCCAGGGCTTTTGCATAAGTAGCATCCGCATCCGCTACATTGATGTACAGACCGGCCGTTACCGGCGGCCATTGGGCGGAGGCTTCTGCAAACATGATGGTACTGTCGCCGATCATTAATTCGCCGTGCATAATGCCTTCTTCGCCTGGCTTTGGCACAATACGAAGTTCTGTGCCTTCAAATACCGCTTCCATGAATTGTTTCAGGCCAAGGGCATTGTTGACGATCAGGTAAGGCATTACGGTTTGGTAATTGTCCGGTAAACTGAGTTTTTTCATGCGTATACTTTTTAAATGTTGATGACCATGTTGGTTTGATGCATCAAAAGTAGTGCCCTGCCAATCCATGGAATTGGATAAATGCGACATCTTTGGTGAATCCTTTTAAAGTTAAAAGCAAAAGAGGTGACAGCTTTCGTCCGCGTCGAAAAGGAAAGGTGTCACCTCTTTAACAGTGTCACCTCTTAATGCAAAAGGCCCCGGGGAACCGGGACCTTTTTTTGTAAACCAAAAACTGCGAGACTCTTTATTATTTTGCAAATACGATCCGTTCCCGGAGGCTCTTGCTTTCAACAGTGAGGTAATATACCCCGTCCGGCCATGCGTGCACATCCACCGGGATGCTTGTACTGCCGGCAGTGAGGCGCTGCTGTTGCATGATCCTGCCCGCATTGTCCACTATTTTCCAGTGGATCGATTCCTGACTGTTTAAGCTGATCTGTATATTGGCCTGGTTGACCACCGGGTTGGGAGACAAGGTGACCGATGCCTTGTTGACCAGGTGCAGCGCAATGGTTGTAGAGTGGGTTGAGCGCCCATCCAGGTCCTGCTGCCTGAGACGATAATACACAATGGGTGCACCCTGTTTAGTAATGCCGGGATCGGTGAAGTGGTAGTGGTGGTCGCCTGCTGTATTAAGCGCGGGAACATTGCCTGCTTTGGTATAATTCCTGCCATCGGTGCTTCTTTCAACGATGAATGTTAGCGTATTGACCTCGCCGGTGGTTTTCCAGCTCAGGAGGGCGTCCTCCTGTTGCAGGCGGCCGGAAAATGAAAGCAGGGTAAGGGGCAGTGCCGCGGGTGCATTCGCTGCCCACAATTCATTGCCATGAAGCTCATCGATGGCTGTGGCATATATTGTATTGCCCACTTTGTAAAAAAAGTCGGGCAAACTGCCACCATCGGGAACAATATCCTGTACCATCATCGTACCTTGAGCAGTACCATCACTTCGCCATATTTCTTCGCCATGTAGGCCATCATTGGCGGCAAACAGAACCTGGTTGTCAATTTTAAACAATTGGCCTAAAATGGCGGACCGATAGCCAGGAAAAATATCCTTCACCAGGCTGGTGCCTGCGGCTGTACCATCGGTTTTCCATAGTTCAAATCCTTCATCATCTGTCCTGGCAGTAAAATAAACAGTTCCGTTAACGGGGATCAATGCTTCTGCAAAGCTGCCAGGCAAGCCAGGGTTAATGTCTTTTACGAGCACCGTGCCTCCTTCTGTGCCATCCGATTTCCACAACTCCCCACCATGCACTCCATCGACAGCCGTGAAATACAATATACCATTCCCGCTTACCAGGTTTTTAGGCTCACTACTGCCTCCACCTGGCAAAATATCTTTCACCATCACCGTTCCGGCATCGGTACCATCGCTCTTCCACAATTCATTGCCTCCGGATGGAGAGGTAGCGGAGAAGTAGAGCATACCATTCATCGCTGTTAAAAACCGGGGCATACTACCGTCAATACCTGGTTGTATATCCTTTACCAGGGTTGTTCCTGCAACAGTACCATCACTTTTCCAGAGCTCAGCACCCTGTGCTGAGGTAGTCGCCACAAAAAACAACAGGCCATTCACGTTGGTAAATTGCTCCGCCACAGCGTTCCAATTACCGGGCTCAAGTCTTTTGAGCAGCAGGGTGCCGGCATCGGTGCCATCGCTGGTCCAGATCTCCTCGCCATCACCCAGGGGCGCTGCGCTAAAAAACAACCTCGTGCCAATGGTGGTCAGGTTGGCGGTTGTTGCAAAAGCAATTCCCGGATAAAGGTCTTTTACGAGCTGGGTACCCGCCTCCGTGCCATCCGATCGCCAAAGTCCTGATGTGCTGGAAATGGTTTCGGTGATAAAGTATAATTCGTTGTTCAGCGCTGCGAGGTTATTAATGGTGGAAGGGGTTGCGCCCGGATTGATATCCTTCACCACCACAGTACCGGTGGCCGTACCATCGCTTTTCATTAATTCTGTACCTGTAGCAGGCGTTTGGCCTACAAAGTAGAACCTGCCATTCAGGTTGCTAAAACTGGCAGGATTGCTGCTATTGCCTACCTGGTAAATGTCTTTTAGGAATACCGTGCCGGCTTCCGTGCCGTCACTCTTCCATAGGCCGAAATCATGTACATTATCATAGGCCGCAAACAGCAATGAACCATTGAAGGGAAGCAGGTAGGAGGGATGGTCGTTGCCACCCGGATTTATATCTTTTACTATTTGTGTGCCTCCTGCGGTGCCGTCTGTTTGCCACAGTTTGGTGCCTGCGGCGGCCGTTGCCCTGCAATACACTTTCCCATTCATGTAGACAATATAGGTAGGGGAACTATTGGCAGTGCCGGGATTCATGTCGCTGACCATCACAGTGCCAGCTTCCGTGCCATCGCTTTTCCAGAGTTCGGTGCCTGCGGCCAGCGAAGATGCTGAGAAATACAAAGTGCCATTGGCATTGGTAAGGTTTGTCAGGTTGTTCAAAAAACCAGTGGACTCAAACTTTTTGACCAATATAGTACCGGCTTCCGTGCCATCGGTCTTCCAAAGGCCCGTGCCTTCGGCCTGCGTTACCGCAGAAAAATAGAGTACCCCATTCATCACCGTTAAATCATGGGGCGCGCTGCCGGATGTGCCGGGGTCTATATCTTTAACACGGATAGTGCCGGCTTCAGTACCATCACTGCTCCACAATTCAACGCCTGTAGTTGCATCTCCCGCTGAAAACCATGCCCTGCCATTCCAGGATAGGAAATTGCCAGGTAAACTCCGCTCGGATCCGGGGTAGATATCTTTGACCTGTACGGTGCCCGCTGCTGTACCATCACTCTTCCACAATTCTGCTCCATTGATGCCATCTGACGCGCCAAAGAACAGGGTGCCATTGACGACCACCATGCCTGTAAATTCGTTGAACCCGCCGGGGTTGATCCTTGTCACCAGCACAGTGCCGGCTTCGGTGCCGTCTGTTTTCCAAAGTCCTCTGTCGTGCAGGGAAGTGCCAGTAAGAAAATAGAGTACCCCATTCATAATCGTTAGAAAGGCTGGATTGGAAGCGCCTCCCCGGAAATCAATATCTTTTACCATCACGGTACCCGCAGCAGTTCCATCGGTTTTCCATAATTCGGCGCCCTGTTCATTGCCTTCGGCTGTAAAAAACAAGGTATTGTTGAATACCAGGAAGTTTTTCGGGTAGCTGCCTTCGTATCCTACCTGTATATCTTTCACCAGTACTGTGCCGGCCGCTGTGCCATCTGTTTTCCACAATTCACTGCCTCCAAAAGATTCACCGGCAAAATACAGAGAGCCCTGGAAGTTGATGAATGGCCTGGTAACGGTATTGGGCATCCTGTACATGCCAGGCTGCAGGTCTTTTACCAGCGAAAAAGGCTGGGCCAGTACCATCAAATGAATGTTAAAACTGAGGCAGCATAAAAGACAAGCTTTTCTAATCATACAATGGGGATAGGGTTGGATTAATAATAGTGAGTTGATCATGGATTTTATTTTACGAAGCGTATCTGCTCACGGATCGTATTGCTTTCCACAATAAAGTAATAAACACCGCGCGGCCATGACTGTACATCCAGTACTACGCGGTTGCTGCCGCTCACCATGTTCATCTGTTGTTGCCGCAACACACGGCCCAAATTATCGATCACCTTCCAACCGACTTGTTCAGCACGCGGTAATTGCACAAAAATGTTAGCCTCGTTGCCAACCGGATTGGGGTAGAGGAGCACAGCACCCTGGCTAACGACAGGCAAACTGATTATGCTGGAATAAGTGGCGCGTCCATCCTTTTCTAACAGCCTGAGCCGGTAGTAGATGACTGCAGCGCCTAATGAGGTGATCCCTTTGTCAGTAAAATTGTAAAGGTGAACGCCCGGCCTGTTTATAGGATCCTGTGTGCCAACGGACGTGTAGGTTATACCATCCAGGCTCCTTTCTATGATGAAGGATTGCAAATTGGCTTCGTTTGTAGTAGTCCAGCTTAGTAAGCCGTCATCGTCTTGCTGTCTGCCCGTAAAAGTCAATAATTGTAAGGGCAATATGGCCTGCAGTGGAGCCGCCCAGAGTTCACTGCCATGGGTTTCATCCACCAGGGTGGCAAAAACCGTATTGCCTGCGAGGAAGAAGAACGCGGGCCAGGAGCCACCGCCGGGCACCGCATCCTGCACCATTACGGTACCGGCATCGGTACCATCACTGCGCCAGATCTCCTCACCGTGGGTGCCATCATTGGCAGCAAAGAAAAGAACATCGTTTATTTGATACAGCTGCGTGAAATAGGACATCGCAGAGCGCCAGCCTGGAAAAATATCTTTTACCAGCGTAGTGCCCGCAGGGGTGCCATCTGTTTTCCAAAGCTCTTCTCCTTCGTCTTTCGTAGTGGCCGTGAAGTAGGTGGTACCCTTCATCGATATGAAATTACCGGGACTGCCGGAACCTGTACCTGCAAAGATGTCTTTTACCCGTACCGTACCGCCGCTGGTGCCGTCGCTTTTCCATAATTCCATTCCATTTACGCCGTCAACCGCAGCAAAAAACAATCGCCCATCAGCATGAAACAGGTTGGATGGCACACTCCCGAAACCTCCCGGATTTATATCTTTTACCATCCGGGTGCCGGCGGCCGTTCCATCACTTCGCCACAATTCATCACCGTTGACTTCATCCCAGGCTGCAAAATACAAGACCCCATTCATGGCAGTCAGGTGGATAGGCATGCTGCTATTCGTTCCCGGAACAATGTCTTTGACCATCCCTGTTCCTGCCACCGTACCGTCACTTTTCCACAACTCCGTTCCTTCAGCCGTAGTGGTGGCTACAAAGAAAAGCGTTCCGTTTACATCGGTAAACTGATCCACCCAATTATAGGTTGTGCCGGCCTCCAGTTTTTTCAACTTTATAGTGCCGGCCGGTGAACCATCGCTCACCCACAGCTCGGCGCCTTTACCCATCGGGTCCACTATGAAAAATAACCTGTTGCCCGCAACAGTCAGTTCGCGGGCCTCAACAAACGGCATACCCGGATAAAGATCCTTCACCAATACAGTGCCGGCGCCTGTACCATCCGATCTCCACAATCCTGCCGCCGTACCCGCCGCGCGGGAGGTAAAGTAAATTTGGTTGTTCAGTACTGCCAGGTTGGTCAGGGAGGAATGGGCGGCACCAGCATTGAGGTCCTTTACCACAACAGTGCCTGCTGTAGTTCCATCACTTTTCCAAAGCTCTATGCCGGTAGGGAGCGATCGGCCGATAAAATACAATTGTCCATTGAGGTGGGTAAACTCCTGCGGGAAACTGCTATTGCCTTCATCGAAAATATCTTTCACCAATTCTGTTCCGGCCTGTGTTCCATCTGTCTTATACAGACAGAAATCATTTACCCTGTCATAGGCGCTAAAGAAGAGATAACCATTATAGGTAGTGAAGTATCCGGGATGATCGTGCCCGCCGGGATTGATCTCCTTTAGGATATAAGTGCCTGCTTCCGTACCATCTGATCGCCAAAGCTTAGAGCCTTGGTTTGATAGGGCATTGAAATACACTACAGCATTGAAATATGTCAGGCCGGTTGGAGTACTGCTTTCATCGCCGTGGAGAATATCTTTTACCAGCACCGTGCCGGCGGTGGTGCCATCGCTCTTCCACAACTCGGTACCTGCTTCGGCACTCGTGGCTGTAAAGAAAAAGGTTCCCTGCGCATCAATGATAGTGCCCACATCCTCCCAATGACCTGTACTGCCGATATTCCTGATCAACTCAGTGCCCGCTTCAGTTCCATTACTTTTCCAAAGACCGGTCTTACCACCCAGCACGGCCGAAAAATAGACCGCCTCGTTTACCGGCAAAAAGTGCTGTGGCGTACTGCCTTCAGGACCAGGGTTCAGGTCGAGTACCTGCACTGTGCCGGCTTCCGTGCCATCGCTCTTCCACAATTCTGTTCCGTCGGGACCGTCGGCAGTGAAGCCCAGGGTACCATTCCAGTTAAAGAAGTTTGCAGGGGTACTGCTATTGGCGCCGGGCATGTTGTCCTTCACCAGCACGGTGCCTGCTTCCGTACCATCGCTTTTCCACAATTCTACACCGTGCGCCGCATCCGATGCAGCAAAGAACAAGGTCTTATTGACTGCTATCAAACTCTTGAAACGATTCGACGCTCCCGGATCGATCTTTTTCACCAGCACTGTACCCGCTTCTGTGCCGTCCGTGCGCCACAGATCCGCATCCGATAAGTAAATGCCGGTTATGAAATACAAATGCCCGTTCATTTCTGTAAAGAAAGAGGGATAAGACGATTGATCCCGGGAGGCAATATCCTTCACCATCACCGTACCGGCCGCTGTGCCATCCGTTTTCCATAATTCTGTGCCCAGCTGCGTACCGGCGGCCGAGAAATACAATTCGTTCTTATAGATCAGGAAATGCCTCGGGTCACTGCCATCAGCACCAACATTGATATCTTTTACCAGCACCGTTCCGGCCGGGGTACCATCAGTTCTCCAGAGCTCCCTGCCGCCAACACCTTCACCGGAGAAGTAAAGCATATCCCGAAACTCAATAAAAGGTCCTGTTGCATTTATCTGCCTGAGGTATTTGTCCGTCATCAGGTCTTTTACCAATGAAAATGGTTGGGCACAAAGGCTTGCCATCAGGCATACAAACAGCACTGTAAGCGCACATGCTTTTCTTACCATAACCGGGTTAGGAATTGTATCAATAAAAGCGAGGGGGTAATCTTTGCGTGAAGGTAGATCAAAAAGAAGGTCCCTGCCGGTGGTAGCCACTACACGGTCCCTGCTTTCGACCAAACCACCAATAGAACGACCAACAGGGGGACAGGCCTCATGAGATCCCTGTTTTATACCTGTAGTTTGCCCCTCCACATACAAAGTCCTGCTGTTGGCCCCCAAAGTACCCACCACCACCTTTGCCGATTGTAATTTGGCAGTTGATTGATCCCTGTTTCCTGCCTGATAAACCGGTCCAGCCCCTTTGGGTATTGTTTTCTGCCTCCTTAAATCAAATGTTATGGAACGTATCTGTTTACTGATGAAGATGTCTTTACTGCTGGTGATTATAAATAGTACTGTGCTCCGGGCACAGGTGGGTATCGGAACCACGCAACCGGATAGCAGTGCTGCACTGGATATCAGTAGTAACAACAAAGGATTGCTGATACCCAGGGTAGACCTGGCCGCTAACAATATACAATTGCCCGCTACGGCGCTGATGGTATTCAATACCAATGCAAGCTTTGGTGGTGGCGCCGGTATTTATATTAATATGGGTACAGGGGCGCAGCCACAATGGACACAACTGGTGCCGGCCAATTCGGGTGGGTTTGTGCGTAATCAAACAACGCCGCAACCAGCCAGCAATTTTAATATTACAGGTAATGGGGAAATTGCAGGTAACCTGGATGCAAGAGGGATCAGCATGAGGCCGGAAAATACAGGAAACACAAATGTCTTTGGCGCCTGGCGTTTCAGGCATTTGGGGCCGGGTAGTGTTTCGCCCGGCAGTTTTACCCTCGGCATGTCAGCCAGCACGGTAGCCATTACTGTAAAGCGTAATGGTTTTGTGGGCATCAACCGGGTGGATGAGCCCACAGAGGCGCTGCAGGTAAACGGCAATATCAAAGCTTCGGGCAATGTGATCGTTGATGTGGAGTATGTGAGAAGGGATGCAACTATTACGGGCAATTCGCGCCAATCGTTTTATATGTCATGCCCGGAAGGCAAAAAGGTGATCGGCGGTGGTGGCGGTCACCGGGATCTTAATTCGGCGATGTATGACATCCAGGTACATTATTCAGGTCCTGATCCCAGTGCCAATGGTAACCGTTGGCGTTTTTATATACACAATACCAGTGGCAGCAGCCGGGCTTTGTTGTTGTATTGCATATGCGCCAAGGTGCAGTAAACGACTAATGCTGGTTCTATGCTTAGGTGCCGTTATTCAACAGATAGATCAGATGTGGAAAGCTGCTGATATTGTTTTTGCTCAGCATGCGGCGGCGATGGGTTTTTACGGTTTCAATACTGATAAAGAGATTGCGGGCTATCTGTTTGGAAGTTAGTCCCTGGGCAATCAGCATGGCAATTTCTTTTTCTCTTTCTGTAAGTTGTAATGGATGACGATCTGCCAGGGACTGATTCGGCTGGTACAACTTGTGAAAGGCCATTTGTACGGCTACCAACAATTGTGTATCTGTATATGGCTTTACCACATACATCACGGGTTCGGTATGGAAGGCTGCCTGCAGGGTTTTTGTATCGGAATAAGCCGTTAAAAAGATCACTTCGCACTGGTACAGGTCTTTCAGTTGCCGG
Source organism: uncultured Paraflavitalea sp. (assembly GCA_966211765.1). Lineage (GTDB taxonomy): Bacteria > Bacteroidota > Bacteroidia > Chitinophagales > Chitinophagaceae > Paraflavitalea. Next base: position 102,539 of record CBIHOV010000027.1, on the reverse strand, counting down.
GCAAGGTCGATGCCATTGGTGCTGCCCTGTATATGAATATCGCATATCACCACAGCGGGTGCGGCCTCTTCCTGACTGCTGATGCGCAGGGCAGTGGCAGCATCTTTGGCTATGCCGCTCACGCTGTATTCTTCTTCTTCCAATAATTCGCCAATGCTGGCGGCAGTTACTCCTTCATCTTCCACTATCAATATCTTAACTCGCTCTTTCATGTGACTGATCCTTTAAGCTCTTATGGTTAATGGTATATAATCTTTTATGGTAATGGTATAGGCAGTGCCGGAACTTTGGTCTACCTGCAGTTGACCGTTGACCTGTTCAACCAGGGTGCGCACCAGTTTCATACCAAAGGAGGTTGATCCGTTGGCTGCTTCTTTAGGAGCATTGCTTTTCCCGTTATCGGCTATCCTCAATTCCAGTCCGTTTGCTCTTTGTTGCAATGAAATGTCTACCGCCGGCTGGTAGGTATCGTGGAAAGCATGTTTGAAGGCATTGGTCACCAGCTCATTTACGATGAGGCCAATGGGGATGGCCAGATCAATCGCTATGTTTTGATCGTGCAGGCTGATATCCGTTTGTATTTGGCGGGCGTCGTACCCAAAACTGGCTGCCAGTGATTGGGAGAGGTTTTGCAGGTAATCACGCATGTCTACAGTAGCCAGGTCGTTGTCCATATACAGGCGTTGGTGGATCATGGACATGGCATTGATGCGGTTCCTGCCTTCTTCCATGGCATCTTTGGCGACGCCTTCTTCCAGGCGGTTGCTTTGAAGGGATAAAAGGCCGGATACTACCTGCAGGTTATTTTTCACGCGGTGGTGCAGTTCTCGTACGAGGGTCTCAATGCGGTTGTTCTTTTCGGACAGCAGGGTGGCTGTCTTTTTCTTTTGCTGGTAACTGCGCACGTACAAAGTGAGGACGGTAGCCAGCAATAGCAGGCCAGCGCCCAGGAACCAGATGGTCTTGTTGCGGTTTGCGAGTGCGAGGGTTCTGATCTCTTTTTCTTTCTTCTCCAGCGCGAGGGCCGATTCCCTTTTTTCAATTTCATAGTCCGACTGGGCCTTTGCCATGTTCAGGACCTCATTGTCATCGAGCAGGGTATCTTTTTTACTTACGTATTTACTTTGGTAATTATAGGCTTCCTCATAATCGCCGGTGGCTTTGTAGTGCTCGCTCAGGCGTTTGTAAACCCCTGTTTCGAGGGAGCTGCCATTGCCTTTTGCCATCGCGAGGGCCTGCAATAAATAGTCTTCCGCTTCTTTGTAGCGTTTGAGTTTGGTAAGGGCGGCGCCCATATTGTTGAGGGTAGAAGCTACATCATACTTTGCATTGGTCTTTTTGCGGATGACGAGCGCCTGCTGCAGGTATTTCAATCCCTCTTCATAACGGTCTTCGTCGATGTAAAAATTGCCGAGGTTGTGGTAGAGCAATCCCAGGCCGGGTTGCTCATTGGTTTCGGTGAAAATATCAATGGCTTTTTTAAAGAAGGATTCGGCCGAATCGGGCTGGTGGGTTTGACTGAAACCATTGGCCAGGCTATTGTAGGTATAAGCCATGGAGGTTTTATCCCTGTTGGTGGTGCCCATGGCAATTATTCTGCGCAGGTAGGTGAGGGCCATGTCGGGTTTGCCGGAGGCCGTATATACATTGGCGATGTTGTTGTAGGATTGTATCAGGCCTCTTTCATCCCGCAGCTTTTCTTTGATGCGGATGCTTTCGAGGTGCAGTTCGATGGCTTCATCAAAGCGGGCCGATTCGTTGAGTGAATTGGCTTTGTTCATGTACAGGATCGCCAGGAGCGGGTCCAGCCGGTATTTGGTAGCGACGGCGATGCCATCATCAAAATATTGGAGGGAGGCTTTGAAGTCGCTGAGGCGGCGGTTGATAACGCCGAGGCGGCTGTACACATCGCCCGTTTCACGTTCCAACCCAGCCTCTTTCAATATTTGCAGGCTTTGGGTAAGCAGTGACCTGGATTTTTCCAGCTCTCCCAGCTGTTGCAGGTTGCGCCCCATATTGCTATAGGCCAGGGCTATTCCCTGTTTGTAGTTTATTTTCTGGGCGATGGTCAATGCTACGGAGTCGACACTGAGGGCCGTGGTGTATTTGTTTTGTGTGCTGTACAGTCCTGATATGCGGAGGTATGCATCGGTCTGGCCTTTTTCTTCTCCGCTTTGCTGGTACAGGGCCAGGGCCCGCTGGGCATCGCCCATGGCCTGGGGCACTGTCCAAACGGGTGGGGCAATGCGGCTTCGTTGGAGCAGGAGCTTTGCCTTGTCGTTGTCGGTGGAAGTATTTTCGATAAGTTGGGTGAGGCTGTCGAGCCTTGAAGATTGGGTATAAGCTACTTGGATAGCCAGTAGCAGGCATAGGGTGACTAACAGGTGGTTCATGCGTAACACGTTGGGGTTCAGGGAAAGGGAAGATATGATAAAAATCAATAGGGTGAGATTAAAAAGGGTGTTTGAACTGGGATATTTTTGATCGATGGGGTGGATGGGATGGAGGCCGGCAGCAGGCAAAAAGGGCAGGTGTTTGGCGTTGGCAGGGTATTGACCGAAATGATATGTGGTGGTGAATGGTTCTGGAATTCCCAGAAAGGGAAAGTTGCAGGTGTTCATTAAATGCTTGATCCTGAATGATCAGTGAAAAAAAGCAGGGGAAAGCTGGCTAAAAGATAGAGGGGAGACGGGTGCTACACGGCTGTGCAACGGCTACAGTATGAATGAGATACGGAGGCATATCGCTATAAGGTCGCTATAACGTCGCTAAAATGTCGCTGAAAGGCCGTTATAATGTCGCTGTGGGGACGCTGAAAGGGAAGTTTTTTGATGGGTAGCGCAGGACATATAAGAATAAATCTTAAATTAGAATAGTATTCATTATCCTATTAACAAATTACAAAATCCGACTCTTATGGCCAAATTAAGTCCGTCTCTTATTAAGTTCCAGGCATCCCAAATGGGAAAAAAAGCCTTACCTGGAAGGATACCAGCTGAGTGTTGTGGCGGTGTATCCCGATTTCCAGGAAGATACTGTGAGTAAAGCGATGGCGAAAACGCCGTTGATCCTTTTTAAAGCAGCCTTGGAGCCACTACATTTTCAATTGCCCATGCCTTCACCTGAGGCACCCTGGATCTTGTTTATGGGGGTGAATGGATGTCGTAAAGATGAGTATTACGATTTTCCGCAGCACAAGGGGATGGCGATTGTGAAGGTGAGTGAAGTCTGAACTGGGATTTTTGGGATCTATGGGATCTATGGGATAGAGCGTTTATTAGTTGCATACATACTCAATGACCAGCAGCGTATGTAAGAGGGGCCTGGCGGCCCCTTTTATATGCTAGATAAGAGCGGTATGGCGGCATGAGCGCAAGGCCAAATAGCACGCGGAATAAATGCGCGGAATTCATCAGTTGCTATACCGGCAGTAGCTGGTGCGGGATGTATCGATGAGGGGTTGCACAATGGCTTTATGCCTTACCATTTGGCGGCTGGTGGGAGGGGATGTGGATAGGGAGTGGTCGGTTGTGAGTGGGAAGACGCTGCTTTCAGGCATTTTGATTATCGCTTAACGGGGAGGTGTTTACAATGAATGAACTGCCTACATCTTTCAAAGGATACAGGTATAGGGACTATAAAGGGGCCATATAGGTCCGGGACATACTGTTCTTCAATAAGAAAAAGCAACCGGTAAGCCTTGCAAAGATCTGTTTTACCAGCCACAAACATAGCATTGCCAGTACTGGTCCTGGCCCCTGGAAGGTGGGCCTTTCCGTGACTGTGTTGAAGGCTTCATTTCGCTTTTCGTGTAAATGTTTTGAATTATAAGCAACGCTGTTTATTTTGTGGCCATTATAGTAAGCCAAAATATCCTATGAAAAGATTTATTATTCCGGTAATTGTATGTGTTTTAGCCAGCTGTCAGCCTAAGAAAGAGTCTAGCTTTCAAATGCAGTTATTAGGTATGGAGCGGGATTATACGAGTTACAGGGCTACGCAAACTGTATATGATAAATACAAACCATATCACGATAGTGTTTTGTGGCAGACAAGAAAACTAGCCTGCGAAAAGAAGCTCGACACTGTAACGCTCAAAGTGCTTGATATTATCGATTTTTTGGGAAACGGTTCCTACGAGATAAAATGTGAGGGCAAGTCTGAAAGCAAGTCGTCGTTTATATACCTCACACGCATCCGGTTCAAAGATGATATGGATGGAAAAGCATCGCCGCTTTATAAGTTCAGGAAATCGTTGGATAAAGGTGATGTAATAACTGTTCCCATGTACCTGTATGAAATTTCCGGTATGGGTTTGGACAAGCCTGGTTTTGAAATATACTTCTGGCCAATACCTGATGGTGTGACAGATATTATTGCTCAATTAAAAAAAGACACTTACAATACCTGGGGAGGCGCAGTTGCCGATCAATTCCAATCAAACGATTGCAACCATCAATTTTGATCGCACTTTTAATCTCAGAAATGGCGGAGAAGGATCAGGCAGAGTATGGCGCCTCATGCAACGTTCCTTAAGTCAAAACAATCATTTCGGGAAAGCCACCTCATGCGTCACTACCTGATCCTGATATTGTATACTATTCTAATATTGCCTTCCAACGCCTGCAAAAAGGACAAAAAAGAGCCTTCTGCGGATGACTGCTTCTCCGGTTCCACCATTATCAGACAAATTACCGATGCGGAGGCTACTGTGCATGTAACGGCTACGGCCCAAGGCATTTACCTGGTGGAAAAAGGGGCTATTGACACCCGCTTAATTCCCTGTAACCTGCCCGCAGGATTCCTGCAAAACAACCTGGCCGTGACCATCAGCGGAGAAGTGAGAACAGGAGTGTCCCTCATGGGCGGCCCCTGCTGTACCCAAAACTTTGTGATCACGAAGATCAGCCGTTGATCTCTTCCTATTAAATAAAAGAATATTCCAGCACCTCCCCGAAAGCAGGCGCCCTTCCCTGTATATTTATGGGCATTATGACGAGACGAACAGCGTATTCCAAACCATACTTCGATTTTGATGAGCTGGATCACTATTTCCTCAATATATCCCGGGAAGCATTGGGGGAAATGGAAATAAAGAAAACAAAAACGTATTTGGAAGAAAAACAGATCAATTGGCTGCGTCGATATGGTCCGGACGAGTTGCCCGACGCAGCTGTTTCCTATGAGCTTGCATTTGCAGGATATGTGAAGAAAGAAGTTCCTGCTGCCGTCTTCCCAATGATCAAAGATATCTTTTGCGAGCGCCCACATGAACTGGGGCCGGCTTCAGGATGTATCCCCGAGTTCCGGGACATACTGCTATTCAAAAAGGAAAAGCAATTGGTGGGTGTTGCGAAGATCTGCTTTACCTGCCACAAACACAGCATTACGGGCACTGACCTCGACACCAGCGAATTTGGCCAATCCGGGGATTATGAAAAGCTTTTTAATATGTTGCACTGATCATTTTTACCTATAACCCCAACCAACCTCCTTTTATGTTATTCGTTTACGGACAAAAGAAATTAAGAATTAAGCGATATACTGATATTCAGCAATGTTGCCCTAACTGCAAAACATTCGACCTTAAGTCGGATGTGTATAAAGATTATTATCATCTTTTCTTTATTCCTTTCTTTCCTACGGGTGTCAAATCATCATCCATTTACTGTTTCAGCTGTAGTTCTTTTGCGAGAATTGATTCGCTTCAGAACGAATATGAAAAAAAGACGCGGATACCTTTCTGGTTGTACAGCGGTCTTATACTGGTTGGCTGTTTAATTGTCGGTATTGTAGTCGCCGTTAATATTGACCAAAAAGAGGAGCGGGCTTTTGTTCAAAAGCCCCAGGTGAATGATGTGTACACCATTAGAGAAGATAATAGTGGTAAGATCCGGTATTATTTTCTGAAGATCAACAGCATTCAGGGTGATTCAGTATTTGCCTTGCACAGCAACTTAGAATACAGTGGATTTGTAAGCAGCCCCGAAAGCAAAGATTTCTATGTATTGGACGAAGAACTGGTATTTACCAAAGCCGAGCTGCTGCAGATGCTGGACAAAGGGGAGATCAATTCGGTGAAACGGAATTAAGCTACAAAAGAGTGATATTATAAGGGACCCGGTAGCTATGAAAGATCAATATGAAATAATACTTCGCATCGCCACACCGGCAGATGTGCCGCTCCTTCAATACTGGGATAGCCTGCCGCACACGGTGGCTTCATATCCTGACGATTGGGACTGGGATGCTGAACTGTCGTACCAGCCTCCCTGGCGGGAACAATTGATCGCTGAGTTGACTGGAAGGCCTATCGGGTTTATGGAGATCATGGACCCCGCGCTCGATGATTCACATTACTGGGGCGATGTACCGCATAACCTCCGGGCCATTGATATCTGGATAGGAGAGACCGCAGACCTAGGCAAAGGATATGGAACGGTGATGATGTACCTGGCGCTGGAACGCTGCTTTGGATCAGAAGCAGTAACTGCCGTGATCATTGATCCACTGGCAACAAACACTGCTGCAAGGAAGTTCTACGAAAGGCTGGGATTCAGGTTTGTGGAGTACAGGCAATTTGATGAAGATCATTGCGCGGTTTACCAACTGCTGCGTATTCAATGGGAAATGACTCGATGAAATTGTTAAAATATCTGTTACTGGTTGTCAGTGGCTGGTTCCTTTCCATTCTCTGAAGTGCTTGAGTTTCTTGCTGCAGCCCAAAACTGAAACAAGGCAGCATTATCTTCCATAAACTGTTTGAGCCTTTCTCCCGGAGATTTAGAAAGCCATATTTTTAACTGCAATTCCTTTATATGTTGTGGGGTATCATTCATTTTCTTAATAAATCAAATGATTTCAAATTTAGCTTTTTAATTAATAGCTCACCCCATAGCCAGTGTCTCCATTCCCACAATTTTGAATAATATTGCAGCATGAGCCATGATCCATTCACCGCACTGGACAATCCGGCCTGGTGGGCCCTTACGGGTGTACAACAGGCTTTTTCTACCGGCGCGCCACATGTGAGGCGTTACCAACGGGGTATCCTGCCTTTTGCCGGGTACCAATATGGAACCACCCAAAGCATTACTTCCCTGGATGACTGGCTGGCGCCAGGAGAGGTTTTCTTCCTGATAGGGGAGTTGCCTGTCTTACCCGCTCACTGGACCCTGCTCACTGAACTGCCCTGCGCACAAATGATCAACCAGACGGCCGTAGCGGCCCCGGAAGGAGAAGTTACCATCGCGCACCTGGGCGCCGCCCATAAAATGGAAATGTACCAGCTTATCCAAAAAGTACAGCCCGGCTATTATGAACCTGGAACCCACCAGCTGGGAGATTACTATGGCATTTGGCAGGACGAAAAACTGGTGGCCATTGCCGGCGAACGCATGCGCCTGGAACAATTAACGGAGATCAGCGCCATCTGTACCGATCCGGATTATACGGGCCGCAAATATGCCCAACACCTCATCGCACACCTTTGCAATACGAATCTCGACAAAGGCATTATTCCCTTTCTCCATGTACTGGAAACCAATGAGCGGGCCATCCGCCTGTATGAATACATGGGTTTCACCAAAAGAAGAACGATCAGCTTCTGGAAGTTGAGAAAGGCGGATCGCTGATAATATCATCTATCCATACATACCCACCCTGAACATTTGACGCAATTTCCCCCTATTAAGTCGTACTGACACCCGCTCCGTGTTGGGCACAGGCTGTAGATTTGCTATCAGTAAAAAAAAGTAAAGCCATGAAAAAGATTGTTTGGTTTATGCACACATCGCTGGATGGATTTGTTACCGATGGCAAAGGAAGTATGGAATGGATAATTGCCGATGCTGAAATGTTTGATTATGCCAGTTCACAAACAGAAAAATCGGATACTGCCCTGTATGCGAGGATTACTTTTGAGATGATGGATGCTTACTGGCCCACCGCTGCTGATCAACCCAATGCCACAAAGCATGATATTGAACATTCCAGCTGGTACATGCAGGTAAATAAGTTTGTCATATCAAGATCCTGGGCCGGTAAAAGCCTGCCGAATGCTACCCTGATCAGCGAAAATGTTGTTGAGGAGATCAGAAAACTGAAGCAGGGCGAGGGGAAAGATATTGTCATTTTTGGCAGTCCTTCCCTGGGGCAATTGCTGACTTCCGAAAACCTGATCGATGATTTTTGGTTTTTCGTAAATCCCATTATATTGGGAGAAGGGCTCCCTTTATTCAAGGATGTCAAGACGAGGACGGCCCTGCAATTGAAATCCTCCATCGCTTTTTCTTCCGGCGTGGTAGGGTTGCACTATGAAGCGAAGCGATAAGCTCATCCGGATATGAAAGTAACGAAGAAAAACCTGCGGACATGTGAAAAAGGGCATCCCTACTACAAAAGTAGTGATTGCCCTACCTGTCCCATTTGTGAGCAGGAGAAAAAGCCCGCAACAGGTTTTCTGTCCACCCTTTCTGCCCCCGCCCGGCGGGCACTGGATAATGCCGGCATAACTACACTGAGCCAGCTGGCTCAATATTCTGAAAAAGATATATTACAGTTCCACGGTTTGGGCCTGGCCTCGCTTCCAACACTGCGGGCTGCATTAAAGGCAGAAGGGTTGGCATTCAGTGGGAAATAATGGTATGGTCTGTGAGGACAGGAACCATGGCGACACGGGACGCACGAACCAGGGCACATGATATTTAACCAACTTTCAACTTGTTCCGTTTTGTACAATTTCAGGATTTGGGCGCGGTATACTTTTGTGTCCGATAACAAAATCACTGAAAATAATAAATCAGATACAACATGAAACGGAACAGATTATTCAACGCCCATACAGTAGTCTCTTTGCTGATTGTATTGTACAGCTGTGGCGCTGGTAGCTCAAAACCTGGGGCCGACCTGGACGAAGTCAAAAAAGCAATAGCAGAAAGCAATGCCATCTATTTTGAAGCTTTTGCCAAAGGTGATTCCTCCATCTTCATCGACCGCTATGCAGAAGATTGCTGTATCATGGCGCCTGAAGCACCGCAACTCTGTGGCCCTATCGCTCCGCTGGAGTTTTTCAGAATAGCCTATTATGGTATCGGATTGCGTAATGGCAAGTTCACCACGACCGCTGTTTATGGCGATGGAGTGGAATATGTGACAGAAGAAGGACTGTGGGAGTCATTTGATGCAACGGGCAAAAGGTTTGACAATGGGAAATTCCTGGTGCTGTGGAAGAAAACAGCCAAAGGATGGAAAATGTACAGGGACTCTTTTAGCAGCAACAATAAGCCGCAGTCCTGATCAAGTAGAAAGTATAGCCATGAATAATCCCGGCCCTGCCGGTTTGTTCCAACCTGCGCACCCCGCAGGTTGTTTTATTTCAGCTGTGACGTGATCGTGCGTAGAACTACTTAAGGTAGGTGCATAAAAAAAGGGCCAGCATAAAAATACAGCCCCGTTTTAAAATCCAATATCCTATGAAAAACCGAGACAAAAATAAGGGCATTCATACAGACTACCAATACCCCCTTCGTGGTATTTTTAATAAAACTGTTAAAATGATGATGCATTTGGCTGAAAGCAGTCAAAAACGAGCACTCATAAGGGTAAGTTTACATATAATATCTTCTTAATCCTTTTACCATTGACTGCGATCGGGAGAAAGACAATTACTTTATAATCTTCTCAATTGGGCGTAAATTCACTGACAGGATTTTATACCCTCCCCCCAACCCATGCTCATTTATACTACTGCAAGAAAAAGTAACTGGCCCTATATACTAAAGCAATGGCTTATATCTGCCGGCATTTTATTCGCCATCATTCTAGTATCCCAGTTTTTTTCCAAAGATTTTATTAAGATAACCGATACTTTTTATTGGATAGTGGCCATTTTCCTGCTGTATCATTTTGTGGACCTGATCAGCGCGAGAAGAGTTTATAAAATAGTTATCGATGAGGCCGCCCGTAGCATTACCCAGTATTACCGCAGTCCGATGTCGGGCGAAGGAGAAAAGATCCATACGCTGGAGAAAGTACAATTGTATGTAAAAAGCAAAGCATCCGCCGCTGAAGGCGAAATAACCACTCAGCATATTGAATTGTATAAAAGCTGGCGCATAATACTGGAGCTTGATACCAGGAAGCATGGATTCACAGCTTCCACATTACAGGAAATAAGAAAGACCCTGGAGCACCTGTTGGTGCCTGTAACAGGATAGAAGCCCGATAACAATAAAAAAGCCTGTAAGATATGACTGTCTTACAGGCTTTCTGTTGAGTGATGATTGGTGGTCTATCGTCTTTCATCAAATACACCGAACTCTGCTATTTGAGGCGGTGCATCAAACCCATCGATCAATATCCTTACCCGCTCTCCATACACCCTTTCAAAGCGGTGAATTTTTATCCGCCCTTTATGCTCTCCGGTAAGCAGCGGCTTCCACACGCCATTCTGGTAATATTCCAGCCGGTATTTTTGAATGCGTGGCTGTCTCGATTCTGCAATAACGATCGCATTGAATGCTTTTTCTCCTTTGAACAGTACTTCAAACCAGGGCTTCTTTACTGTAGGATTGGAGATCCAGGGCTTGCCAAAATCATCATCGGTCGCAAAATCCATGATCCACATATCATCACTCCAACTTGCGTTGGTAGCCTGGAATTTGGCCATGTTGTGGGAGATGATGGGGGCATCGGCAGGAGGTAATTTGGCAGTAGGGCCCTGGTGCTTCCAGGTTTCGCCTATCTTCTTCAGCGCGGCCAGTGCATTGTCGTCAATAAGCCCCTCCCGGTTAGGAGCCACATTCAGGATGAAATTGCAATAAGCATTGTTCATAGGAACAATATTGTCATTCACCAGTTTGGCTACCTCTTTCACGGGTGAAGTGGGGAAGGAGGTTTTCCAAAACCAGGCATCATTGATGGGCAGGCAGGAGAGGGCCGGCAGCTTGTTGCTTTCTTTGCCAATGTGCTGGCCCGCACCTTGCTCATAAGATTTGATGTCGGTATAATACAATGCCTCTGCAGGATACTTCGCTGCATTCAGGTCCATTACCAGGCAATTGGGCTGGATAGATTTTATCAATGCATACACTTCTTCAAATGGAATATCATCATAGGAGATCCTTGACCAGGGGGCATCCCATCCGTCAATGATCAGGGCGTTTATTTCCCCGTAATTGGTGAGCAATTCTGTGAGCTGTGCCTTTACCATAGCAATGTGTTTCTCCGTGATATGGCCCGGGCGCAATTTGTGGTGGGTATCGAGAATGGAATAATACAACATCACCTTCAGTCCGTTCGCTCGGAAGGCATTTACGTATTCGCGCACCACATCTTTCTTGTACGGGCTGTTCATCACATTGTAATCCGTGGTCTTGGTATCCCAGATGGCGAAACCGCTGTGGTGCTTGGTGGTCAAACAGCCATAGCTCATATTGGCCGATTTGGCGGCTTTGGCCCACTGATCACAGTTGAGTTTGGTGGGATTGAAAATGGCCGGTGATGCTTCGGGATCGGCCCAATCCTGGTTCATAAAGGTGGGGATGTTGAAATGGATGAACATCCCGAAACGAAGGTCTACAAATGCTTGTTGCTGTGCGCGCAGGTCCGCAGCTGCTTTTGACTGCTGCACCTGGGCTTTGACAGCGCCGGGCATGAACAAAGAGGTACAGAGGCTGGCACATAACAGGAGTTTCCTGGTAATCCTAAACTGGTTCATTATACTTGATTATTGTTTAAATGTATTCACTTTCCCGCTAACATCTTCTACGGATTGAACCAAAACGAGATCTCGCTCATATGGCTGTCCTGGTCGTGATCGATCGTCTCCAACACGCGGATGCGGATATAGCGCACTTTGGGAATGCCCGGCAACAGGTCGGTTTTATAGGGCGCGGTTCCATTATCTGTGCGCACAATATCTTTCAACAATACCCATCCTTTGGCCAATGACTCGGCTTTCCAGCCAGCATCATTACCGGGCAGGGTAGTGGCGGCATTGGTGGCATCAGCGATTCCCCACACTTCAAATTTTGTAGGATTGTGGTAAGGATTGGCATTCACTCGTCCTATGTTCTCAAATTTGGTCAACTGGTACAAGGCGCCCAGGTCGATCGTAAAATGGTGGGGCATGCCTTCTCCACCGGTGTGGTAGATCTCGGGATAATCGCCACCCTTGCCATCCCATATCCAGTCGAGGCTGGTGCCCCAGGCATCGCCGGCCACATCATTGGGCAGGTCGAATTTGCTCCAGGCAGCCTTGGGTACGGGTACATCTTTAACGGTGATGGAATCTTTCTTCAATACCGTAAAGGTGTCAATGGCGCTCGCCACGGGCTTATAGGAGGATTGGAAATATATCTTTGTACCTACTTTCCAGGGAATGATGGTGCTGTACGTATTGGCGCCAACAGTCAGCTCCTCTGCGCTGCCGCTCTCACTGGTATACCAAAGTTTGGTACCGGTATTGACGGTGTCGGCAACGCCCCAGCCAATGACCAGTATCTTAGCATCCGCCACATAGTTCACATTCATCACCGGGCGGTTGAGGAGGGAGCTTTCATACTTGCTGCCATACACCCTTCCGGAAGCATAGGCAGGCACACTCTTGTTACCCGCTTTATCATACGTAAAGATGTCGAAGGTATAGGAGGTTTCCTGGAGCTTGTCGATGATGATGCTCACTGTATCCACCCCCTGTGTACGTGCCACGGCTATGCCGGCAGAATCATTGCCATTGTTCCAAAACACTTTTGCCTGTGTGATGGTGGGGTCGGAGACCAGTTGCCAGGTAAGCTTGATCCGGTTCCTGCCGGGAGAAGGAACAGGATTGGAGGCGGTGCCCGGATAAATGCGCGGACTGTCGGGAACGTATTTTTTCCAGTCATCCTCCCGGGTGCAGGACACCCATACAAGGGCAGCCGTGATGATGAGTAGACTGCTTGTTTTGATTTTTTTAAATGGATGCATATCTCAATGTGTTTGAAGAATACAGAATTTAGAATACAGAATACAGAAGAATACACGTTTGCTTCGAATCGTTTGCTTTGAAGTTTGCTTCGATAGCAGAACCTGTCCCGTTCCGCGGGATTTCTCACTGCGCTGCGTTCGAAATGACAGGCAGGGATGATACGTTATCGAAGCAAAAGATTGCCGACTGCCGACTGCCGACTGCCGATTCACGATTCCCGATTCCCGCCTACGGTTGTCCCCAGATGCTTAGCTCGGCAATATTCGTTGCTGAGTTGGTAAAGGTTTCGATCACTTTGATCCGCAGGTACCGCATCGAGGTCTTGTCGAGCGGGATCGTTAGCTCTTCTCCCTTCGCCGCCGCCGCCACATCATCCTGCGACAACTGACCGAGTGGTAAACCCGAAGGCTTCACAATCGTATGTTCCACCAGTTTGGTCCAGTTGGTCCAGCCGCCATCGGGGTCGGGTGAATTGGTGCCCCAGATCTCAAACTTCTTTGGATTGTTGGCATTGTAGGCCCAATCCGTTGCCGGGGTTTGCCTTTGCCACATCGTAATGCGGCTCAGCTTTACCTTGATGCCCATATCGAAGGTGAACCACATGGGGAAAGGCTTTGTTTGTGTATGGAACATATCCCAGAAACCTACATAGCTGCCATTCCATAAATTCTCCATGGGCAGTCCCCAGTCGTCGCCAATATCAGTGGGCAATTGCACTTTGCGGAAGAGGGTTTTGTCCAACGCTTTTTCATAGAGTGGTTTGTAGATCTTCGACATGGTATCGGAGATATTGCCAAACCGGTCTTTCACGAAAAAAGAAAAACGGCGCGCCGCACTGTCGAATCCGCGCATGGTATAGGTGCCCAGCGCCAGAGTAGTATATTGTACATTCACCTCTTCCAGGACGCCGCTGTTGCTGGCCGCCAGTGTATGAATAGCTACATCGGCTTTGGCTTCATTGGTGTAGTTGACCCTTAATCCACCAAAGTCTTCGGATGCCAACAGACTTTTAAATACTGCCATCACCGGCGGGGTGAGGGGCTTCACCTTTACTGTTACCGGCGGGGATAGTTGTTCACTGCGGTTCACCACATACAACTTTATTTCATGCTCCAGTGTATCTCCAAAACCATCTACTGTTAGTTGATTGGTATAATAAGAGGTCTTCACTTCCCTTTTTACACCGGGCTGGTTCTCATATTCCGCTTTCACATACAGGATCGTATTGTCGTGGGGAAGGGTATAGGTGATCTCTGCTGCGCCGGGCAGGCGCTTCACCGCTGTACTGGTGAGTTGGTCCGGAGCTTTGGCATCACCGTAGAGGGATTGATGTTCCTCCTTCTTACAGGCTATAGCTAGTAAGAGTAGTATTGTGAGTGATATATGTATTCGGTTCATGTTTTGCTTTTTTAAGTAAGACCGTGCTGGATTACTGATTATTTATTATTAATTATTGGTTGTAAGGCTGGCTTTTTAATTTCTTGCTACTTTCTTCTTCCTTATTGCTGCTTCTTGCCAGTCTTAGTGGCATGTTTGCCGCGAAGCAGTAGTAATCAATAATCATTAATTAATAATTGTATTACCAACCCGGATTCTGTACCAGTTTAGGATTCACGAGGATATCGCTGCTCCTGATAGGCCAGAGGTAATCGCGTACCTGGAAGCGCTGGTTCCATAGGGTCTTGACCCGGTAATAGGTGGCGGGCGCCGACTGGGCTATATCCCAACCCTGCACAGGTTCGTTCTGTTCTTCAATAGATCGTTTCCAACGGCGCAGGTCCCAGAAGCGGCTGGCCTCAAAGCCCAATTCGATCAGTCTTTCCTGCTGGATGATGGCCCGCAGTCCATCCTGACTGGTATACTTGGAGGGATTGTTGGAGAATTGGCCCCAGGCTTCCTGCACAGTTTTCAAGCCAGCCCTTTCGCGTATGAGGTTCACATAAGTGAGGATATCGGCATTGGCCGGACCTTCGGCTTCATTCAATGCCTCTGCATACAACAGGTAGAGATCGGCCAGACGGAATATCGGGAAGGGGTATTCTTCTGTTGATGTGCTTTGTCCCTCATTGACCACAAACTTCCAGCTCACGATCTTCTTGGTGAAATAACCGGTAACGGAATAACCAAATACGTTCTTCTGTGATTGGTTCTGTCCCCAGCGGGCCTGTATATTCCAGGTGCCATTCTGCATGTACCATTTGGCGCCATCGAAAGCAATGTCTGCATAGAAGCGTGGCTCGCGATCGAAGTTCAGCCCCGCCGTCTCATAGCCTACTTGCATCTTTTCGCCTTCTGCCGGCGACACGGTGCGCAGGGCGTATCGATTGGCATAATCGTATGTCTTATCTTCTTCGATCGGTACCCCATTCTTAGAATAGAACTGTTCCACGATCTTCAGGGTAGGCGCCATTTGCCCCAGCGGATCCTGGTTGCCGAGGCGGGAAGGGTCGAGTTTCGGACAGGCCAGCCTTTGCATGTATTGGTCGGTCCTGCTGTTGGATGAACCCCATATCAGTTCCTCGTTCCATTTCTCGCATACGGCATTGCGAATGCTCATCTCGATCTTCATGGCATCGGACAGGTTGGCAATATTGTTGTTGAACTTGTACAGTTGAATACCTGCGGCATGGGCTGCATCGATGGCTGCTTTGCAGGCTGCTGCTGCGCGTACCCATTTCTGTTTTTCGTAGGTGGTATTGAAGAGCAAAGTACCGTCCTGGTTCTTGAAACCCGTATAGTCAGCATTGCCATTGAATAGGGGGCTGGCGACAGTTGTCAGCACGCGTGCTTTTATGGCCAGGGCTATGGGCGATGTGATCCGGCCCAACTCGGTAGTGCGGGCCTGTATGGTTGGCGGTAATAACTTCGCGGCGGAATCCAGCAAGCCTACAATGTAATTGACGACGGTATCCACGGGCAGCCGGGGTATCTTCACCTGATCGGCGCTTACATCGGTAGGCAGGTTCTTGTCCACAATATGGATAGGACCATACATCTTTAGCAGGTGCCAGTGAAAGTAGGCCTTCAGGAATGTGACCTCACCGATCCAGCGTGTGCGCATATAGGGTTCCAGGTCTACTACCTTGTCGACATTCTCCAGGAAAATATTGCAGTCACGGATACCGGCATACATCGATGACCAGTAAGCCATGAGGGGGCTGCCAGCGGTCTGGAATCCCATGGAGATGCGCATGGGATTGGGATCGATGGTGCTGAAGCTTTCATCCTGCCAGATCTCATCGCCTGCGCCATAACCGGGGTTACCATTGTAATGACCTTCGTAAGGCAGGTAGGAATAGCAGGTGAACAGGTATTTTTCTGCTTCGGTACGGATACTGAAAGCATTGTCGATGGTAGGTACATTGTCTGGCACTACATCGATAAACTTCTCGCAGGAAGGGAGGCCGGCTATCCCGGCCAGTAAGAGGGCCAGCAGGGAAAAACGCTTTATATAATTGTGTTGCATTGCGTAATAGTGTTGAATTAGAAACTGAGGTTTACGCCCACGTTGAATACCCTTTGTACGGGATAGGCCAGTCCATTGCTGCCCATCTCGGGATCCCAGAGTTTGAAACTGCTGATCACAAAGAGGTTGTTGCCATTGAGGTAAAACCGTGCATTGGACATCCTGAACCGCTTCAGCATGGAAGAGGATAAGGTATAACCTATCTCTACTGTTTTGAGGCGCAGGAAAGCGCCATTGCGCATCCACCAGGTGGAGGTCCAGGTATTGTTCTGGATGGTACGGTCACTGAGCCTTGGCCAGAAAGCATATACATCGCGGTTGCTCTCCGACCAATGGTCTTCGGCAATGACTTTCAGCAGGCCGCTTTCAAAGCCCAGGTTCAGGTCATCGCGTTTGAAAGGCTGGATAGCATTGTTGTCGATGAAGATGGATGAGCGTGCAGAGC
Organism: uncultured Paraflavitalea sp.; assembly: GCA_966211765.1. GTDB lineage: Bacteria > Bacteroidota > Bacteroidia > Chitinophagales > Chitinophagaceae > Paraflavitalea. The sequence goes on along the minus strand of CBIHOV010000027.1, from coordinate 85,658 downwards.
CTTGTACAAAAGCACTGAAGTCAAAACCTTTATAACCCAGGGAAAAGCCTCCGCCATAGGTGATCTCCGGGGTTTCCGGAAAGCCGATGGGTACCTGGTCGCCATTGCCATCAATGATATTGTTGCCATCTATATCAAGGTATTTGATGTCGCCGCCGCTTACCACGCCAAAATCCTGCAGAGGGGAATTAATTACTTCCTTGTCATCCACAAACAGTCTTTCGGCGATCAGTCCCCATCTTTGCGAAAGCGGGTAACCTACCTTGCTGCTCCAGGAAGTGGGATAGTTGGGCTCTTCATTCACCAATAGTTTGCTGTGGGCATAGGTGAAGTTGCCACGCAATTGCAGCCATACGCCATTGCTGAACGATTTGTTGTAATCCATTTGCAGGTCAATCCCTTTTCCTTCTGCTTCACCCACATTGGCCTGTATGCCTGCAGCCAGGCCCATCGACACAGGAATAAAGGCCCGGTTCATCAGGATATTCTTCCGGTGCTCGCGGTATACGTCTACGGTGAGGTTGAAACCGTTGATGAACTGCAGGTCCATCCCGATATTGGTTTTGTAGGATTTCTCCCAGGTAATGGCCGAATTGGCATAGCGTTGTACGCTGACGCCGTTTAATTCGGTGCCATAGTTCTCTCCAAAAACGGCGCTCTTTAGCGGATCGTTCATCTGCACCCGCGAAAGGTAGAAGAAGCGGTCATTGGCGCTGCCGATCTGGTCATTACCTACCAGTCCGTAAGTGGCGCGCAATTTCAGGTAAGGCAGGATATGTGCAATGCCATCAAAGAACTTCTCATTGTGCACATTCCAGCCCAGTCCACCGGAGGGGAAGAAACCCAGGCGGTTGTTTTTTGAAAAACGCTCAGAACCATTGTAGCCAAAGTTGAACTCAGCCATGTAGCGGTTGTCGTAGGCATAGGTAAACCTGCCCGACAAACCCTGGTTGCGGTTGGGCAAGGACTGCTGCAGATCACCCACGGTGGAGTTGGCCGTAAGGAAATTGCGCATGGTGGTGATCAACATGCCCGATACATCATGATCGCCAAATCCTTTTACATAGTTCACGGCTGCTTCCAGGTAGCTCACGGTGTTGAGGATCTTGGCGCCGGGTATATAACTCAGGTATTCGGTACCATTCGTATTGACCGGAGAGAGCATAGGGGTTTTTCCATCGGGAGAATAGGCTAATGAATAGTAAAACGGAGTATAAGCACGGGTAAGACTAAAGGATGCATAACGTTGGGTAAAGGTCATGAGCCTGGCCGAAAGTCCATTGGTAATAAAGCCCAGGTTTTGCTTGATGTCGAGCTGCGCAGTCATGGTAGAAGTGTTTGACTGCTCATATCCCGATACCATGTTGGCGTAAGGATTGTTGTACCGAACGCCATTGCCATCGAGGGTGCTGCCAAAGAGCGGGTGGTTCAACCGGGGCAGGTAGGCTGATGGATAGACCGCTGCAAACTGCACGGGATTGCTCGCCAATGCCTGGTTGAAGATATTACCGCCGCCGCCTACAGGACCATTGTAATCATCAAACTGGCCGGATACCTTGATGTTGACCAGGGTAGTAGGGGTGGCGTTGATGGTGACATTGGAACGTATCTGGTAGCTGCGCAATTTGATATTGCTGTTGAAATTGTTCAGTCCATTTTCTTTCAATACGCCATTGTCGATATTGTAGGTGCCGGAGACATAATACTGGGCGATCTTTCCACCGCCGCTCATGTTGAGGTTGTAGCGTTGGTTATTGGTGTAATCCTTGATCAGCATTTTGAGCCAGTTGTTGCTGGGATACAAATAAGGATCGGCGCCCGCTTCTGTTTGAGCGATCTTTTCCTGTGAATACAAGGGCGCACGCAATGGGTAGCGTGTAACCAGCGCTTCATTGGCCTGCTTCATGTAGGTGATATTGTCGGCAAAACGGAAGTTCTTTGTATTGCTCGACGTGGAGTTCTCAGCACGCGCACTGAATTTGGTAGCGCCTTCTGTGCCTATTTTGGTCGTGACGAGGATGACTCCGTTGGCGCCGCGGGCGCCATAGAGGGAGGCGGCAGTAGCGTCCTTTAACACGGAGAAACCCGAAATATCATCGGGTTGCAAACGGGCCAGGTCATTGGTGGTCGATTCCATATTGTCGATCAGGATCAGGGGATCGACCTTGCCGGCGCCAAAAGTGGTGACGCCACGGATGAAGAAGCTGGCATTGTCCCTGCCGGGCTCTCCGCTACGCTGGTAAGCAATGATGCCGGAGATCTTTCCGGCCAGCATAGTGGTAAGGTTGCTGGTGGGCCCTTTCAACTCTTTGGGATTGATGGTGGTGACGGCGCCTACCATACTTTTCTTCTTTTGTGTACCGTAGGCTACTACGGCTACTTCCTCCATGGCTTTCTCACTGCCCTTCAGCACGACGTTTACGATGGGTTCGCCCTTCACCTCCACTTCCTGCGTGGTAAAACCAACAAAAGAGAATAATAGGGTTGCATTGGAAGCAACCTTGATCAGGTAATTGCCCTTGGCATCCGTGCGTGTAGCGACTGTAGGGGAATTCTTTAAAGCGATCGTCACCCCTTCGAGTACAGCGGTGTCGGAACGCACGGTTCCTTTTACAAAGATCTCACCCGATTGTGCATAAGAGCCGGATACGGCCCCCAGCAGTAAGCAAAACAAAAGGATGGGTTTGATCCTTTTGAATACGTAGTGATACGTGTTCATAAGCAGTCTTGAGTTTTGGTGTATAAAGATTTCCCTGTATTGCTCATAATCCCTGCGCGGAATATTGGCATCGTGCAGGAAAACATCCATGCAGCGTACTTAAGCGACGTTTTAAGCACACCACATGGAATAAGGTATCGGGAACAGCTAAATTACCCGACCTGACTACCTGAGCCTGTCAACAGAAGTCAAATGAATTGTTAACGGATATTAAACGATCGTCCAAAGCAGGTGGATACATATTATCTTTATTGCTTACCCTGGTAAATGAAATACACCATCACCATTCATAAGGCCATTGCAGTGGTCAGCTTTCTCATCCTGTCGGCTGTGCAGTTCTTTCTTGTGTACAATACCTATGAGCTCAAGAACAAGCAGTATTACCTGCAGGAAAAAGACCTGATCAAGAAGGAGTACAGCAACAGTGTACAGAGTGACCTCATCTTCCCCGGCGGCGCGCGGATACTGGACAGCGCCATCTACAAGAACATCGACCGGCTGGAGCAATTGTACCGGGCAGGAGGTAATGGATTTTCAGCATTCACCCAACGACTGTTGGATAGTACCGTGAAAGTGTTGCACCAAGCAGAGAATGTAGACAGTGTGCTGGATCTTGCCCGCCGGAGATATGGTATTAAAACTGACCTTGCTTACCGGGTGTCTATCGATATCCTGGAGATCAGTTTTGGCAAGCGTGATTTCATTCCTTTCTATAGCAAGGAGCAGCATTATGCGGGCATCAGCGATTCACTGCAACATTATTCAGGGTTGTGGCTGGGTGGTGACCTGGCCAATCCCAATGAGAACAATAAGATCGTGACGGTATCTATTGGCGGTGTATCAGAACGCACGTATCGCATTTCCTACAGTTTCTATGTAGATACGCGCAACCGGAAGATGGTGATCCTGCGGCAAATGATGCCCACCTTTGCGTTGTCGGTATTGTCGGTATTGGCGGTGGTATTGTTGTTCTTCATTACCCTGCGCAACTGGATACGGCAAAAGAAATTATCCGAAATGAAATCGGATTTCATCAACAGCATTACGCACGAGTTCCATACCCCGCTGGCTGCTATTATCGTGGCCAACAAAACCTTGCAGAATGATAAAATGCCGGTAAACCGTGAAACAGTACAGCCGCTTACGGAGGTGATACAAAGACAGTCGGAAAGAATAAGGAGCCTGTTTGGACAGGTATTGGATATCACGAGCATGAGCGGCATCTCGCTGAAGAAGGAAATGCATTCATTGCATCATTTGCTCGACGAAGTATTGCTTGATTATAAACTCAAGCTGGCGGGTGTACCGGTATTGCTGACGCTGAATAAAGAGGCTGCCCGGGATGAAGTATTGCTCGATCCATTTTGGTTTACGACGGTGCTGCTGAACATCTTCGACAATGCCATCAAGTACAACCGGAGTGAACAGAAGGAGATCATTGTAACTACACAGAGCGACAAAAGAAATATATGGATCACCATTGAAGACAATGGTATTGGCATGACCGCCAAGACGCGGGATCATTTGTTTGATAAGTTTTACCGCGACACGCAGGTGTTGAACGGAGAAGTAAAAGGCCTGGGCCTGGGGCTGTATTACGCCAGGCAGGCGGTTGATGCGCACAACTGGAAAATTGAGGTAAACAGCAGGGGAGCGGGTGGAAGCGTATTTACGATCACGATGCCCTTGGCGTGAGGGGGATTTCGTTTCTGGATCAGGGTGGGTCGCCCTCAAAGGGCGGCTCACCCTGATCCAGATGTCAGGCTGTCATTCGTAATTAAAAGGAACATTTATGAAGCCAAAGATCATGCTGGTAGAAGATGAGGTGGACCTGGGGAATGTTGTAAAACAATACCTGGAGATCATGGAGTTTACCGTTGACTGGGCCAGGGATGGTAAAGCAGCCCTGGCAAAGTTCCAGGCCGCGCAGGGGAAATATGATATCCTGCTGATCGATGTGTCGATGCCGGAGATGGATGGTTTTGAGCTGGCCATCAAGGTCATCAATATCAACCCGCAGGTACCTTTTTTGTTTTTAACTGCCCGCAATGAGCGTTCGGACCGGTTGCATGGGTTGAAGCTGGGCGCGGATGATTATATCACCAAGCCTTTTGATATTGATGAACTGGTGCTGCGTATTAAGAACATCATTAAGCGCAACACGAATAGCCAGGAGGTGGTGAGTCGACATATGATCGAGCGCGGGGACGTAAAATTTCAAAAAGATTCCCTGAAGCTGATCATCGGCAGCTATCCTGCCATTATTCTGACGCCCAGGGAATCGGAGTTGCTGGAATTCTTGTTCCATAACGAAAACAGGATCTTAAAGCGGGAAGAAATATTGACCCGTTTGTGGGGGGAGAATGACTATTTCCTCGGCAGAAGCCTGGATGTGTTCATCTCCCGTCTCAGGAAACACCTGAACAGGTCGAACTACATTAGTATCACTAATGTGTATGGAGTTGGTTTTGTCTTCAATGTGCAGTTGGGCGGGTAATAAAGAAACGGTACTGTACAGCTCAAACTCAAATTTACTGTATAAGGATGTCGACTAGCACAGTTGCCGCACAGTACCGTATGATGTCAGAGATGCGCATCCGGATCATGTTCAGACGCCCCGGATCAGGGGGCAGGTGCTGCTTCCGGTTGATAGATCAGGCATTGTTTGAGCACCGTAAAGCGAAGGCATGAAAGTGCCTGCTGTTGGTGCTTCAATGCAGTTCTATAGGGTATATTCAGTCTCCTGGCCGCCTGGGCCATATTCAAATCATGGAAAAAAATAAGTTTAAATAATTCTTTGCAGGGGGCTGGCAGGCTTTCGATCTCATCATGGATCTGCTTTACGACATAGGTCTCGATCATGGCATGTTCGCCCTGGATAGGAGCAACCGGGCTTTTCTGCAGTGACTGGTTCTTCATATAACTCACCTACGTAAAGGGATTTGTGTGCAGATTTGGAGGGCTGGGAATTTGGTATTTTACTTGTTTTTGGTCAAGCAGGGTGCGGTTTGGATTTGATCTACGACAAGCGTGTTGGCATTTTTTAGATGGGGAAGGGGCTGGCGCAGGTCACCTTTTTCACGATGCGGACAGAGAGATGGCATGTGATAAGCCCGGCAAACCAGCCTGCTACAATACCGGCGATATGGCCCGTATATTTGTGGGGCAGCAGGTGGAAGGGGGGCTGTTCCAAAAAACGTCTCCTGATAAAAAAGTAGGAGCTAAATAATTTATGAAAATGAATAGGATCAAAACGGCAAGAGGATACTTATTGATGATATCCTTATTGTTCATCACTGGCTCCTTGTCAGCGCAAAAAACAGTCATTAGTCCGGGTGAGATATGGCCCGATGCCGCTGGCAACCATATCCAGGCCCACGGCGGCGGCATCATTAAGATCGGTAAGACCTATTACTGGTATGGCGAGGAACGCGCCAAAGGGCTCGACAGCAACTACCGGTACGTAAGCGGTTACCGGTCCACCGACCTCATCAACTGGACATTCATGGGCGATGTATTAAAGATCACTGATCCTGAAAACCTTGGCAGAAGATGGGTGCTGGAAAGGCCCAAGGTCTATTACCATAAAAAGTCGAAGACCTATGTCATGTACTTTCATCTCGATGACAGCCACTACAAGCTGGCCCGTGTAGGTGTGGCCACCAGCAAGAAGCCCGAAGGCCCTTTTACCTATGTTAAAAGCTTCCGGCCCCTCGGCTACGAAAGCAGGGACATTGGCCAGTTCATCGACGATGATGGCACCCCTTACCTCGTATTTGAAAGCCGGCCCTCCAAAGGGTTCTACATTGCAGGCTTGTCCGATGATTACATGGATGTGGTAAAGGAAATCAGCTTCATTCACGCACCACTCGAAGGCGGGGCCATCGTACACTACAAAGGATTGTATTACGCTATTGGTTCAGCCCTCACCGGCTGGCGTCCCAACCCCAATAAATTTGCTACAGCCACCACGCTGGCCGGTCCCTGGACGGAGTTCGCGGACATAGCCCCGCCTGCCGCCAATACCTACGGTTCACAATCTACCATGCTGATAAAAGTAGAGGGCTCCAAAAGCACCACCGTTATTTATATGGGCGATCAGTGGAGGCCGGACACCCAATGGGACTCCCGTTATTTGTGGATGCCCGTGGAGATCGGGGAAGGCAAATTATGGTTGCCAGCACCCAAACCCTTTACGCTGAATGTAAAGACCGGGGAATGGAAATTAGAGAACGGTCAACCCTGATATCGCCTGAGAAACCAAGAATGTCCCTTATGTGTAAAAACAAGATAGTTGTATTGCTTTGCCTGTTGATCCCTGGCTATCAGTTCAGCGCAGCACAGTCGGGCAGCCCGGTGCTTATTGCGTCTCCGGGCAAAACAACCACCTGCGAGATCCGGGTGAATGAAAGGGGTAAGCTCGAGTACAAAGTATCGTACCAGAAGAAGCCCGTTACCAACTGGTCCCCGCTGGGGCTGGTGATCAACAATGTTCCACCCGCGCACATCGTTGTCAACAGTACCGCCAACTTAAAATACAACGAAAAGTTTGCCTGGCCGTTGGGCGAGGACGAGGTGATCACCAACCGTTGTAATGAACGCAGGCTGTTCTGTCAGGCCGAAGGTGTTTCTTTCATCCTCCTTGTACGGGCTTATGATGGGAGCATTGCCTTCCGGTACGAATTGCCCGCCAATGCCAATAATGCCGTAGGCGTTATCAATGCAGAGCTTACCGCCTTTAATCTCGCAGGCGCTTATACCCTGTACCAATACAACCAGGAGTCTGTATTCACACCCAGCTCCCTTGATACATTCAGCAAGTCCTGTGATCTTCCGGCCACCCTCACCAGCCAGCAGTTATACCTCAGCATAGGAGAGGCCGATAACACGGGTTATACAAAAGCAGAATTGAAAAAAGGCACAGCGCCCAATAGCCTGGCCGTCACCTTCATGCGTGATACTGCTGTATCATTCAATGGGGGCTATAAAACACCCTGGCGCACCATCAGCATGGCGACTTCAGCCATCGGCCTTCACGCATACAGCCAGCTCTATTTAAAACTGGCAAGCGATCCTGTAGTAAAAGTGCCCGACTGGATAAAGCCCGGCAAATTGATCAGGGCGCAACTGACCACCCAAAGCGGGTTGGAATGTATCGACTTTGCTGCCGCCCACCAATTCCAATACATCATGTTCGATGCAGGTTGGTATGGCGCCGAATTCCGTTCGTCTTCCGACCCCACGAAGGTGATCGATGCTATTGATATGCCGAAAGTAATTGCGCATGGAAAGGAAAAAGGCGTCGGCGTGATCCTGTACGTGAACTATGTGGGCCTGAGGGCCAGGCTCGATACGATACTCCCTTTGTATAAACAGTGGGGGGTAGCCGGTATGAAGTTTGGTTTTGTAGATGGCCTCACCCAAAAGGGATTGACCTGGCTGGCAGGTGCCATGAAGAAAGTATACGACCATGGTTTTATATTGGACATCCACGACAATTATAAACCCACAGGATTAAGCAGGGCCTACCCCCAATTGTTTACCCAGGAGGGCATTCGCGGCGATGAGAACAGTCCCGATGCATTTCATAATACCGTGTTGCCCTTTACCCGTTTTCTCGCCGGCCCTGCCGATTTTACCTTCTGTTATCCCAATGCTACCAATAGCTTCAGTAAGAACCTGAAAGTAAGCAAGGCGCAACAGCTGGCGTTGACCGTCGTTTATTTCAGTCCCCTGCAATCTATTTTCTGGTATGGAAAGCCGCTTGATTACACCCATGAAGAAGAAATAGAATTCTTTAAATACGTGCCTACGGTGTGGAATGAATCTCATTATCTATCTGGCGATATTGGGAAAAACATTTCAGTGGCCAGAAGAAAAGGCGACACCTGGTTTGTGGGCAATGCCGCAGGCCTGGAAGACTGGCAGGGCTCTATTAAGTTGGATTTCCTCGCCAAAGGAAAGATTTATACCGCCACCATCTACGAAGACAATGAGCAGCAAAGTATTGCGAAAAGGATCATTACCTTAAAAAGAGGCGATCAGCTTCCCTTTAGTATTAAAGCAAAAGGCGGTCTGGCCTTAATAATAGTACCGGTTAAATAGACTTGTGACTCTTGCGAAAGACGCTAAGTAGGTTTTTCTTTCCGGCTTCCAGACCCTGGAGAAGCCTGTTGAAGGGAGTGTAAAAGGTGGGTCGCCCTCGAAGGGCGGCTCACCTTTTACTTATTATGACTGGCTATTTTTTGATCAGCCAGGCTTCCACGGCCCTTGAAAAATCGGCCACATCAATAGGATGCCTGCTGGTGACCAGGTTCCCATCTGTTACCACAGATTGCTCCAATACCGTTGCTCCCGCGTTTTTCAGGTCCACCTGTATGTTCCAATAACCTGTCAACTTTCTTCCTTTTAATATATCCGCAGAGGCCAGTACTACGGGCGCGTGACAGATGGCCGCGATCAGTTTGCCCGACTTGTTGAAATCCTGTATAAACTTGATCACGTCCTTGTCATAGCGCAGGTTATCCGGGTTCCACGCACCGCCGGGAATGAACACCGCATCATAATCACTTACCTTGATCTGGTCGGCCGTGCGGTCAAATTTTATCCAGCCTACCGGCTGCAGGTATTGTATGGCCATGATATGGGTCTTTGACATTTCAGGATACATCAGGCCATACCTTTCGGGGGCGGGATTGTATTTGGGCGCCACGATATCTACTGTAGCTCCTAGCTGTTTGAAATACCATACGGGGCCTAGTAGTTCAATTTCCTCAAAACCATCAGCAGCGATCACCGCGATCTTTTTTCCTTTCAATACCGTTGCGTCCTTTACTGGCGTAAAAAAGAACGCCCGTAAGGCTTCGTTACCCGGCGCATTCAATAACTGCGATACGGGCATGTTGACCACTACGGAAGGGGATGCCAGTTGGTTCAATACCGATAATTCATGGTCATTGACCTGGGCGGCATGTACTTTTACCTGGGCGTCGGCATTAAATGCCGTAAGTGCACCTATTCCTGCCAACATGATCTGTTTGATCGGTCTCATTGTTTTAATTTTAGTTGTATATAATTGTGTTTATAAATCTATGAAGGGGGCATTACCGCTTTTTAGGCGCAAACTCAATCAGCCTGTGAAGGCCAGTTTGAAAAGGTTGTTTTTTGATGCTGGTATTCAAATAATCGATCACCGGCTGTATAGGAGGAAAGTTGAGGTGATATTGAAAGGCGTCCTCACTCCGGAATTTTTCATAGGTAACAAACTGCGTACTATCTTCTTCCAATTGTGAAAGCTGGTAATTGATCACACCCGGCTCACTCCGGAATTGCGGCATGGCCCTGTGGTACACTTCTTTAAAAGTAGCTTCCGTTCCTGCCTTGCTATCCACAAACAACATAATAGTGATCGGCTTGTCTTCCTCTTCCGACGCTTTTCTCCATGCTGTTTTTGAAATGGGCTCCAGGTCTTTTACATAGATCGTTTTGGCAGGTTGTATAAGTTTTTTTTCAGCTAATGCCTTGATCAATTTGAATTTTGCGCCGTTCCTCCTTTTCTCCAGTCCGCTTTGACTGTCCCATCTTTCTATGACCCATAATATGGAAGGATGTTCCTGTTCATAATAGGCTTCTGCCATGATATTGCTTTTGTCGGCAATGGCCTGTCGCACATACTTACGAAGCAGTTTGCGAAACTTCTTTTTATAGCCTTTTTTCACCTCGTACTGTGTCAATACCGTTACTTCTCCTTCATTGTGGGCCGGGTGTTTGGTATTGGGTAATTTTTCCATTGCGTAGGTGTTGCTCAACAAGCCGCACAGAGTGATCCATAAAAGCGCCTTGTTGAATAGTGATAAAAAAACTTTTGCTGTCATTGCTGTTGGTGTTTAATGTTTATCAATTCGGAGCATAGGTCAGTTGCGGTCTGGTATAGCATAATTGAGAAGTAAAAGAAGGGGACGCCTGACACCAATGTGGCAAAAAAAACTAAGGGACGCTAAGCAAAGGGAGGTGCAGGCATATCAAAGCCGTTCAGGATCATGGCGATGAGGCAGTAGCCGCTTATCAGGAAGAAGAGCTCTGCCACACCATCCTGTCCAAGCAACAGCACCGCCTGGTTGTACGTGGAAGCGGGAACAATATGACCAGTAGCCAATGCATAAGCGATATTATGCGCGATGGTTTCCTGTTCATTTAATCCATGGGGATGGCCACCTGTTGCAAGGGAAGCGATAGTATCATCTGGCAGGCCAAAAGCTGCCGCCATGATCTCATGTGCATACAGTTCGAAGCGGGCGCCAAAGGCAGCTCCTACGGTCAATATGGCTACTTCACGCACGCGCTTGTCGAGGGTTGCGTGCATGTCGAGCGACCGCAAAAAGGTCAGGGCTGGAATGCCGAACTGTGGGAAGTGTAGCATTGCCGGGAAAGGCCCCAGCAATGCCCCCTGTGCATCGAGCATGTTTACCTGGCTTTGGCTCCGGCCAATGAGACTGGCTATCTCGTCGTGTACATAGCGGACCTCTGGGCTAAGGGTGTCTGGTGGCAACGGTCTTATACGCATATTGGTCGTTTATTGGTTAGGCAATCTCATTGGTAAACTCTCCATCGATCAGGATGAAGATCATACGGCAGGGTTTACCTGACCGGTTTGCCCAGGCATGGTTGGTACCGTTCTGAATAACAATATCACCCGCCTGGATGGTCGTCTCTCCGCGGTCAAGGACCAATGTTATCTCTCCTTCCAGTACGATCCCGTAATCGACGGTCTTTGTGCGGTGCATCAACGGATGGGGCGCTGCTTCGTCTGAGGTAGATGCTTTCTCATCGCCCATCGATTTGAATTTAGCTGCAGCATCTGTTGAAGTGAGCTTTCGTATTTCTTCGCCTTCGGGTGGAAATTCGATTGCCCGGATACGAGTGCCGCTTTTGGGTGGGGGTAATACCAAACCCTTCTCATCGGGTTCATAGGGCAGGGCATGAATTAAGGCAGGTGTTTCCAAAGTATGCCATACTTCAAAGAAGGTGGGGCCGCCAGGGCCGCCCACCAATTGCGTATGTACCGGAGGTGCATCGGAAACAATGATCGCTTTCCCATTCGCATCATGACCTGTGACGATGCGCCTGAATGTTTTTTGTTGCTTATCCATGATGGGGTGCTTTAATTGTACTTTGATTTTTTGAAAACAAATACGCCCAGGTAGTGGAAGAGCACACCGATCGCCCATGCCGGGGTGGACCACAACGGCCAGGGATAGGTTTGGTCGGTCAGGTACCATACAAGCCAGATGGCAGGGGTGGCCAGCAGGAAAACAATGAAGTGGATCCTGAATCCTTTTTTAGGATCGATAGGGGTAGTGGGGCCCCATTGCGTTGGATGTGTCATACAATTGATTTTGATAGATTAGGACTACATGCATGCCAATTGTCAGCAAGCACCATATCAGGAAAGTGTACATTTTTAATAAACTGAACTACAATTTTTTAAGAAGCTATCTATGATATGGGATCGTGATTGATACAGGCAGGTAACTCCGAAACTTCGGAGTTTAGGAGAGGAAACTCCAATGTTTTGGAGAGTCGGGAAGTTGAGATATTGTAAAGTTGACAGTTTAATTCAACGACACTAAAAGAAAAGTTAACTTTCAATACAGTTTTACTATTCGAACGCGCTTGTGATAATAATATCTTAGTAATTTCCGCTGCTGAGTTATTCATCTAAAAAGAAAAATATGTTCAGGGTGGTCCTTATGTTCCTGCTGTTTGGTGTATTGATGTCTTTTAACGGGCAATCTCAAAACACTGTTAAGCCAGTCGCTTCGGGCTATTCCTGGTATCACCCATCTAAGGACAAAGAATCATGGCAAAGGCTGAATTTGTTGCAGAGCTCCACTTTTATTGTTGTTGTAAATGAAGGACAGGTTGAGCACGACACCTGCTTGTATACAGCCAGCCGGTCCCTGGGGCTGAGCCGGCTACCGGTGCTGGCAGAAGGGTTTGGTGATCCGGCATTATATGAACAATCTAAATGGGTCGACAGACAGGAACCAGGTATTGGCAAACAGCAGTTGTCAACAGCGACTGGCCGTAAACAGTTGGAACTGCTGTTGCTGCTGGGGGCTTACTATGCTTTTCAACCTGATAGTTATTCCAGGTATAAGGACAGTGTTGAATACTTTCTGAGCAGGGCAGTGGCAGCAAGTAACTCTTTGAAAGAAGAAAGACTGGGCAGGATAGGGCTTTGCCTGCTGGGTAAAATGTATGTGCAGGTCAATCAGCCCAAAGGTGATTCCATTTATAACCTCCTGATTGATCAATGCCGCAAAGCCGGCGATAAGGAAACAGAAGCCAGGGCATTTGCTTACCGGGGCATGTACATGGCCCCCAGGCGGACCACCTTTCAAACTAAAGTGACGGACCTGCAGACGGCATCGGATCTGTACCACAGTCTGGGCAATACAGAAGGGGAGATCAATGTGCTGACTGACCTGGGTTATATGCTCGTGGTCTCTGGACAATTGGAAGCTGCCAACGAGGTATTCTTACAAGCGCTCAGGCTGGAGGAAACTATTGGCTATCCATACATCCATTATAATATGGACGCTCTTGCGATGGTTACCATGTATCGGGGCAAGTTTGGCGACCCGTTGCGGTATACCCTTCAAACGATCAAAATGGCGGAGCGCAGCCGCGATAGTATCGGGTGGGGGTATTTTTATAGCCGCCTGTCGCACCTTTACAGTACCGAAGGCAGGCAACAAGAGAGCATTGGCATGGCGCAAAAAGCCATAAAAAGCTTTGTAGCAGAGCGTAATCCAACATTGTATAACGTGTTGGGTAATGTTGTCGCTGATATGTGCGGCGAGGGGCGTTGGCAGGAATCGCTCGACCTGGTGTTGGATATTTCGAAAAAAATCAGGGCCCCATCAAGCTTTACGGATCAATTCTATTATTACAATGCGCTTTGCACCTGTTACACCTACCTTGGAAAGCTGGACCTGGCGGAGCTGTATGTAAAGAAGATGGACTCGTTGGAGACTGAAGCAGAAGCCATCAGGGGGCCACTGCGAAGGACAACGGTCAACGACCAGCTTGCCCATATTTTTTTAAAACGCGGACAATATGGAAAGGCAAAAGCGCATTTTGAAAAAATGCTTTCCACTCCATCGGAGGAACCACGTGAGCTGAATATCAATCTGTATGCCTATCAACAGCTGATCCATATTGATTCTGTGTTGGGCAACGATAAAGCCGTGATATCGCATTATAAAAAATATACACAATTACTTGACTCTAACTTCAAGGTTACAAAAATAAGGCAGGCGGAGGAACTGCAGGTGCTGTACGAGACACAGGAAAAAGAAGACCAGATCGCCTTATTAAATGAACAAGCCATACTGGAGAAGGCCAATTTGAAACAGGCAAGACTGGTAAAAGACCTGACACTGGCAGGTATTGCTGCCGTATTGATCATTGCGGGGTTATTATACCGCCAAAGCCAATTAAGGCGAAAGAATAATAAAGTTGTCACGAAAAAAAACGTACAACTGGAACAGTTACTTACCGACAAGGAATGGCTGTTAAAAGAAATACACCACCGTGTAAAGAACAACCTTCAAATCGTCATGAGCCTGCTTAATTCACAAGCGGTGTATATTAATAATGATGCTGCGTTTTCTGCTATCCAGGACAGTAAGCGCCGGGTATATGCCATGTCGCTGATCCACCAAAAACTTTACCAGTCTGACAATATTGCTTCCATTGCGATGGCTGAATATATCAATGAATTGGTAAACCATGCCCAGGATAGTCTTGGCACCAGGAACCGGATCGTTTTTGAACAGGCTATTGAACCATTAGACCTTGATGTATCGCAAGCGGTTCCGCTGGGATTGATCATCAATGAGTGCATCGTAAATGCCATTAAGTATGCATTTCCCGATGGGCGGAAAGGAGTGGTGAGCATTAGCCTGCAACATGACGGGGCTGATCAGTTATTGTTGAATATAGCAGACAATGGCATTGGTTTGCCGGTGGATATCGATCTAATGGAACATAGCTCGCTGGGACTTGAACTGGTGCAGGGCCTTGCGAAGCAATTGAAAGGCCGGTTTAATATGGTCAATGATAAGGGACTGCAGATTACGATCAGGTTTGCGCTTATCAGCAAACAAGTGGCGGACGAAATATTAGCTAATCCTTAAGCAAGGAATCTTATGAGTAAAAAAATACTTATTGTAGAAGATGAATTTGTTGTAGCCAACGATCTGAGGTTAATATTAAGGCAGGCTGGTTACAGAATAGTCGGCATTGCCACTTCCGTAGAAGAGGCGGATGAACAGCTGAAGAAACATAAACCGGATCTGGTGATCCTGGATATCCGGTTGGAGGGAGATCAATCGGGTATTGATCTTGCCCGGAAACTAAGGGCCGGCAATATCGCTTTTATTTATTTATCGGCTTATGCAACGCAGCCGATACTGGAAGAAGCAAAGACAACGGATCCTTATGGATTTCTTGTGAAGCCATTCAGGGAACAGGATTTGCTGATCACACTAGATATTGCCTGGTATCGGCATACGAATAGTCTTGAGTCGAAATTGCGTCAGGAAGAGCACCTACAAAAACAATTAACAGCCATCAGCAATGAAACTTCGGACGCTCCTCAGAAATTGTTGAAGGTAGCCAGGGCGATACAGTCTTTTATACCTTTTGATCTTATTACATCGGGCATCAGGCCACTTGATGCTGAACAGTTGGGTGATGCAGGGTATCTCCGTATTGGATTTGATGAATACCAGTTTGTCGGTGAAAAGGAATTACTGACCATTACAGGGTTGAATAAAAATGAGCTTTCTGTGATCATTGGAAACAGTGATACAGATAGCAAAGCAGGGGTTTATTGTAATGAGCCAGCCACAAAAAGAACTACCAGGGCTTCACTGCAAAGGATCCTGCTGGATCATTTTCAACTGCGGTCATATCTTGTATTTCCCGTTGCATTGGGCTATGGATTGTCGGTTCACTATTTCTTCTACAGCCGGCAAGCGCTTATTTACACCAAAGATCATATTGCTTTATTGGGCCGTTTGAAATCCTGCCTGGAAGAGCTGGCAGAAAAAACAATTTATTATGGTACGGAATCAACGGCGGTAAAGAGCCGGCCTGTTGCTGCCAATAAGGTGCCGGATGAAATATTGAGCCATGCCGGATTCAAAAGTATTATCGGAAGCCATCACCTGTTGCTGTCAGCACTGGACCTTGCAGCGCAGGTAGCTCCTTACAGTACTTCTGTGCTAATACTGGGTGAAAGTGGTACAGGAAAGGAGCGGGTAGCGCAATCGATCCATTCCCTTTCGCCCAGGCGGAAGGGGCCCTTTATCAAGGTGAATTGTGCTGCTATTCCAGCTACCTTGATAGAGTCTGAATTGTTTGGTCATGAAAAAGGTGCTTTTACTGGGGCTATTGAAAAAAGAAAAGGTAAGTTCGAGTTGGCCGATGGTGGCACTATCTTTTTGGATGAGATCGGAGAGTTGCCACTTGCGATGCAGGTGAAGTTATTGCGTGTTTTGCAGGAAAGGGAAATTGAATATGTAGGTGGAAGCGGGCCGGTAAAGGTTAATGTGCGTGTTGTTACGGCCACCTACCGGAACCTTGAAAAGGAAGTAGGGGATGGGAATTTCAGGCTTGACCTGTATTACCGTTTAAACGTTTTTCCTATTACCCTGCCACCGTTGCGGGAACGAAAAACGGATATTGAAGCCCTATCGCTGTTTTTCGCCAACAAGTTTTGTAAAGCATTCAATAAACCCTTCCATGGTATTGCTGCATCCATGATGGAGGAGCTGCATGCTTACAACTGGCCGGGAAATATTCGCGAACTCGAGAATATCCTGGAACAATCGGTTGTGCTCAATGATGGCCACTCAGCCTTGCAATTGGCACGGAAGCTTTCCCTCACCAATTCCAAACTGGCGGTTAATACGGGTGTCAATACCCTCGAAGAGATGAAGGATATTCACCGGGAAACGGAAAGGGAATATATTACTTCCATTCTCAGAAAGACAAAAGGCCGGATACGGGGGATCAATGGGGCTGCGGAATTGCTGCATATTAAACCTACCACGCTCGAATCAAAAATGGCTAAGTTGAATATCAGGAAGCAGGATTTTACGGGTGCGGGGGGAAGCATATGAATATAGAAAGCTAGCTATCAAGGAACACATACAATGATTTTATTTTTCCGTTTTCAAAATGAGCGATATCCATCCCGGTTGCAACCGGGGGTTGCCCCTTGGGGCCAACCGCCCAAATTAACCGCCCAATGCTATTGTTAATGATGACAGGCTTCAGCTTGGTAAAAACAAAGTCTGCGGGCATATTACTTAGCACGCTGCCTACACTTTTATTGATAGCATCCAATCCCTCTGTTTTATGGTCCACATGATATAATGCAGCGGCTTTTGCATAAATGTTTTGAATGGCTTCCATTCTGCGGGCATCATCCCGCTCACTCCATACCTGCTGTAAATTGTCTTCCATTATTTGTGCTAATTCGTCTTGCATAATTTGTACATAAATGGTCTACTTACTTGAATTGGTTACCGCTGAACATTCCCGTACTGCTATATTTTGCCCCTTCTTTGATTTGAAAAAGCACCAGGTCGCTTGTGATGCCGGCGATTATGCCTACCTGCTCACTGTTAAATATGAGACTATCACCTTTATCAATTATATAGTCGCCAACAGTAACAGACCCATTAAAACAATACAGGAAATTGATAACCTTCTCTGAAGAGAGAACCGGCACTTCTATAGAATTGCCTTTACTTAAGCAAACATCAAAAATGTTGGTGTCCGTTCTTAATTGCAATGGTGCTGTTTCGCTATTACCGGCTACCAGCCGCCATTGGTTCTCGCTGTAAAGATCTTCGAACTTGTGAAACTGCACTTTAGGCTCTAATCCATTTTCGGAAGGGCGCATAAAGATCTGCAGCATTTCTAAGTCTTCCTGGGCGCTTTCCTCATGCTGGAGGCCACTTCCTGCATTCATCATCATCATATTGAAAGCATCCAGTAACTTCTCGTAGCCGGTGCTATCTTTATGCATTACTACTCCGCTGCGCATATAGGAAAGTATTTCATCATCTCTGTGTGGATGCATCGGCACAATACCGGGCGGGTTGAAATTAGCATGGTCTATCCTGCCAATTGTATAAAACCCTGTATCCTTTAAGTCCAATGCTTTACCTGGATATAATATTTCAATATGAAATGTTTCATTACCATAAGGGCGTTTTGTCGAAGCTTTAATAACTTCCATGATTTTTTGTTCTGTAGTCTGTTGATTAATGAGTAGGTGGCTAAAGGCATATAAATAGCCTATGCCGTTAGCCACCCCGTGAAGGCAACTGCTTTTTAAATAATCAGAGTAGGCTTTATTGATAATTTAATATACCCATTAATTTCTGCCCGTTCGGACTTGTCCAATCAATTGCCAGTTCGGAAATAATCTGGTCTACGGTGGTAATTATTGCACCGGCTTCCCGCATTCTGTCAAGTGCTATCTGATCGCCAAACTTTGTGTAGGATGCAGAGGCATCTGCAGATACCTGAACTTCGTACCCCTCATCAAGCATTTGCAGCACCGGAAACAGGATACAGATCTCCGTTGTAACGCCCGCAACGAAAAGTTTCTTGCGCCCGAGTGATTTTACGGCTTTGTTAAACCCATCGTGGTGCATGGCATTGACAATTCCTGGTCGTTTAATTCGTGTTGCATAGGCTTCAGGTAAAAGTTCCGCTAACTCGGAAATTAACGGCCCTTGTACATTTTCCTCCATACTTGCCGTTAAGACAACCGGCAGGTTGAGCGCTTTGGCAATCCTGGCCAACTTAAGCGCATTTTGCTTTACAAGATTTATATCGTGTGAATGTGTCCATGCCATTGTTCCTACCTGATGGTCAATTAATAACATGGCTGAATTTTCCGGTGTAAAGACTTTTTTGTGCATTATTTAACGATTGAAATTATTTTTCCATTTTAAATTAATTCTATTACTCGGAGCTATTAAAGGGAAAGCTATAATTTGATTTTTTTAGAAAATATTACTTTAGTTTTTTTAGTGATTGTTTGGAACCGGTGTAGCCAAAAGTTGTAATTCCCAAAGGAAACTGGTGCCTGCACTGCCCATGTGGTCAACAATGATTTGAGACAAACCAACTGCCGTTTCCCGGGCCCAATCACGCTGCAACTCTCCTGCTAATGCACCCCAGGTAATAGGAGTAACCCCTGCCTGGATCATGCGTTGAATAGCTACTTCGTGTGCTTCCAGGCTGGTGCCACCTGATGCATCTGTCACTGCATAAACTTCATAACCTTCACCGGCAGCTTGAATAGTTGGAAATGCCAAACATATTTCTGTCCACAAAGCAGCCATTACAATTTTTTTCTTACCTGTTTTTTTCACCCAATCCACGACACGGCCATCTTCCCAGGTATTAATAAAAGTCCGGTTGATAGGCTTTTGGTCCGGGAAAACCTCTTGTAATTGCTTGAGTAGCAGGCCACCCCTTTCTTCCAAAACGGTTGTGAGCAAAGTGGGAACGTTGAATAATTTTGCTGCTTTTGCCAAGCCAACAACATTGTTAATGATCGTTTGCGAATCGTGGCTTCTTAACGCAGCAAACTGGTAAGGTTGGTGGTCAATTAAAATCAACACACAATTGTCTGGTGTCAGCAACGCCCCTAATCCTGCTTTTGAATTTTGTTCCATTTTGTTTATATCCATTTAATTAGAAATTAGTGTTGTAAAGTTGCAAAAATGACAATACCCGAGTCGAAGACAAATGACAATAAAAACCGTAGATAAATGTCGACGGATCAATACCGCTTAGGATGCCGGCGACATCGCAACGTATTTTATAGAGGATACCACTGCAAAAGATGAGGGAAAAACATACAATGGTCTACCTGAACTTAAAAAAGATGGGAAAAGAGTAGATAAATGTCTACATGACAAGAGGAGTAATAGTATATGTGGTCAGCTTATTTTCTTGCTGCCTGTTTACGTATCCGGCTTAAGGTGTCCTTTGTAATACCAAGATAGGAAGCTATGACATGTTGTGGAAAACGCTCCAGAAAATCAGGGTATCTGTTTTTAATATCAGCGTAGCGCTTTTCTGCGGTATAACTAATCGCTGAAGTAATTCTTTTTTGGGTGGCAATATTGTTTTGCTCGTCCAACACGCGTAGCATTTCATTAAAAGCGGGACATTGTTGCGCCAGCTTAAGGGTATCAGGTCTTGAAATAAGTAACAATTCTGAATTTTCCCAGGCATCGATATAATAGGCAGAAGGAGCAACCTTCACCCAGCTTTCACGATCGCCGACCCACCAATTTTCAATACCCAGGTGCACGACATGTTCCACCCCTTTTTCATCAACCATAAACTGCCGTGTGGCACCCTTGACAATAAATGCAAAATGCTTACATATATCACCTTCCTGCAGCAAATACTGTCTTTTCCTGATCTTCTTTACGGTAAAGACACTTTTAAATAATTCAAACTCCTGCTCTGTAAGCGGGGTAGAGGTGTGTCGATTTATATAATTAAAAAGAGACTCAATCATTGCAGGAGTGTATATTAAACTGAAGCGAAGTTAGCCATTTGGCATCACAAAAAGACTTCGATCCAAACATCTACCTGCGCCATAAGAGCATCAAAACCAGTTCTGTGCTAATATGTTCTCCAGTTGTTTGATCTCATTGGCGTAGATCGTCTTTTTCCGTTTACCAAAATGCAGCATATTTTCCAGGTGTGGACTTCCTTCCCAGGCCAATTTGATGTTCTTTTCCGCAATCTCTTTTTTGCAAAGGAAATCCGGCATCACTGCAAAGCCATTGCCATTGCGCAGGCAGCGAAGGATGGAGCTGAAATTCGGCACCACATAATTGGGTTTGAGATCCGGCAGGCAATCAAAATTGGTCATCCAGAAATTTTTGAGATGCTCCATATCTGCTGCTGTGGTGTACCATACCTGCTCTTTCAGCCATTTCCTGATCGCTGTTCTTTCATTGGCCAATACCAGTTTATTAAACTGTTCAGTATTCGTTTCACTGCCACAGACCAACACAATACGTTCTGTAATAAAAGGAGTGTATTGCAGGGTAGGTTGCCGTCCTTTTTGTGATGTCAATATCAGGTCCAGCGCCCCCGTATCCAGGTCGTGCAGCATCTGCGGGTACTCGCCAAACCGTAAGATCAGGTTGAAAGGCAATTGTGCAATATGTTCTTCGAGCGTATGCTCAAAAGTTTCGAAACCCATTCCCACACTAATCGTCGGCTTATCTACTTTGGAATTCCTGTAGAATGACTCCTCAGCCTCCACCAGTTTGTTCATTGGATCAATAATGCAATTGTACAAAATGATGCCCCGCTCTGTGGGTACCATCTTTCTTGTTTCTCGCTCAAACAAGCGGTATCCCGTATAGGACTCCAGCGAGTTTAAATGAAGGCCGGCGCCTGGCTGGGAAATAAAGAGTGCCTGGGCTGCGGTCGACAGGTTGCCAGTCTCGTAAATTGCCTTAAAGGTTCTAAACCATTCCAGGTTCAACATATGCGTTTGTTTTGATAATTCCCAGCAAGCCATTTAAGTGCCATTTATTGTTCAATTATAAAACAACGAAATGGAAATGCATAATGCTATGAAAAGTAATAAGTTGGGAGATAGGGTATGGGGAGGAGATGAAAAATACAGCGCTACACTCCGAAAAAATCGGAGTAGGTGGCCTGGTTGCTCCAACTTTTCGGAGTAGACTAATAGTTTCCGATCGGATTGATAAAGTCGTCCCGCTTGATTTGCAGTTTGGCCATTTTTGATTCGAGTGTGGTAGGTTTAATATTTAATAGCTCCGCAGCACCATTCGCTCCACGGATACGGCCTTCGGTTTTTTTGAGCGTGGCAATGATGTATTCCCTTTCTGTTTCTTCCTGGATGCGCTTTACATCTTCAAGCGTTTTTATAACCTTCCTGCTTAATTCAGTTGTTTCACCGGGAAGACTTCGTTTCAATTCTAATTGCGACCTCCCGTCATTGAGGATAGCAGACTGTTCCAAAATATTCTCAAGCTCACGAATATTTCCTGGCCAATCATAAGCGATCATTCTTTCCATCATGGAGGCAGCAATGCCCGAGAAGGGTTTATTGAATTCTCTACAGAACTTTTCCGCAAAATAATTTGCCAATCCCGCTATATCACTGCTGCGTTCCCGCAAGGGTGGTAGGGTAATAGGAAAAACATTGAGGCGATAGTACAGGTCGAGCCGGAAATTTCCGGCGGCTACTTCTTTTTCCAGGATCCGGTTGGTGGCGGCCACAATTCGCACATCCACTTTAAGTGTTGAATTCCCGCCTAAATATTGCACTTCTTTTTCCTGTAAAAAGCGCAATATCTTCACCTGCATCTCCAGTGGAAGTTCACCGATCTCATCTAAAAAAATAGTTCCTCCTTCAGCTTGCTCAAACCTGCCTTTTCTTTTTTCCGTGGCGCCGGTAAAGGCCCCCTTTTCATGGCCAAACAACTCTGATTCCAACAGAGTAGCAGGAATGGCAGCGCAATTTACCTTTATGAAAGGCCCGTTTTTCCTGGGTGAAAGTAAGTGAATGGATTGGGCCAGTTTTTCTTTACCTGTCCCGCTTTCCCCCAGTATTAAAACCGACGTATTATAAGGAGCTACCTGCGCAGTAAGATCTAAGGCCGCCAATAAGAGCGGGTGGTTTCCGATAATGTTCCTGAATTCAGGGTGATCAATTGTTGCTCCCTGCATCATTCTGCGGGAGCCGGCCGGCGCCGGCATAGCAGGGGCCCGGTCTTCTCCGTAGATCATTTTTTCTGCTGCCGCCGTTAAGCATGTCTTTAAACGGTTCAGTAAGGCAATGTGGTTATTCGTATAGGCATGTTGCTGACGGCTGTAAAAAAAGTAGTGAAACGATAGTCCGTTGCTTAAGGCAACAGGAAATACCAGGTATGATTGTATGTTGAATGTTTCAGTCAATGTTTTTTGAAGGGACGGGATATTTGTTTTTTCACTGGTTGTTGCATTATTGTAAATGGTCGTATTGATATCTGTATTGCTATTGGCAAGAATTACAGGCAGCGCTGTTCTCTTGATATTGGTAATGGTCAGTAGTTCTTTTTCACCTATAAACTGGTATTCATCGAATCCGATACGCAAATACCCCTTGTCGTTGAATTGCGCAGTACTAAGCGGCCTCAACCCGGAAGTGATAAGATCGAATGGCAGAAAAGGTTGCATCACCCTGGCAATTTCCGGCAGCACCTGCCCGCTATCCGGATTTTCCTGGCTTATGGCCGTTATTTGTTGCTCTAAAAGGCTTTCCTGATTCGTCTTTGTTTCGAGACTATGTATGTGACGATACCACGCAATATCCAACATGACCAACAGGTCTTTTTTCCTGAATGGTTTGACCAAAAAGCCATAAGGTTCCGTAGTCTTTGCCTCTTCCAATACTTTTTGGCTTGAATTAGCCGACAAATAGATAAAGGCTATATTTTCAGCCTTTAATTTCCTGGCAATGTCGATACCGGAGTATTTTCCCGGCAATCGGATATCCAACAGGGCAATATCCGGTTTATTCTGTTGGAGAATTTCTTCCGCTTCTTCGGCGGAGGCTGCAATACCACTTACTTCATAGCCAAACCGCTGTAGAACCTGCCGCAGGTTATTGGCTACAATAAATTCATCTTCCACAATCAGCACTTTTTTCTTCATGACAGGTTGTAACTTAAGAGTTGATCAAAGATTGGTGGGAAAAGTATTTGCTGAGAACGGGAAACCTGATCGTAATATGCAGGCCGTTATTGTTCTCAAAATGAAAGCTGCCATTCAATTGTTTAGCAAGTCCCTGCATCAGATCAAGCCCTAGCGAAGTATGCGCCTTTAAATTGAACCCCGCAGGTAATCCCGTGCCGTTATCCGAAATGTTCAGTACCAAATGGTCTGCGCCGTCCTGGTAAAAGTTGATACGTACGGTACCTTTCCGCCCGTTGGGAAATGCATACTTGATGGCATTGACTATGCATTCATTGATGATCAGCCCCATGGGGATCGCCTGCGATACGTCGAGGTCCAGTGGTTCGATGGCTTGTTCAAACCTTATCCGGTCACTCGTATCAAAGCTATCGTGCGCATAGAGCACCAGCTCATTGATATATTCGGACATGGAAATGGTGGCGATGTCGTCAGACTGGTAAAGTTTTTGGTGTATCAGCGCCATAGCATGTACGCGGCGTAGGTTGTCCTCGATAGCTGCGAGTGCAGCATCATTATTGATATATTCGGTCTGCGAATCCAGCAGGCTCATAATGATCTGAAGGTTATTCTTAACACGATGGTGGACCTCCTTTAATAGCCACTCCTTATCAGCCAGTAATTGCTGAAGCTGCTCGTTTTTTTCGGTGATCACCAGGTTGCTCACCTTCCTTAAGCGGCTTTGCCGGTAGAGCAAGGCAGCGATGATCAGGACGGCAAAAATGCCGGCTATCGTCAAATTTCTTACAAGGGCTGCCTTCTCCGAATTGGCTTTTTCAAGCTTTGCCTCCTGTGTTAGTGAGCTGATCTTGTTCTCCTTCTCGTTCATCTGGTAGATAACCTGTAATTCTTCCGCCTGTCTTATTTTAGCTACCTGGAAACTGGAATCACGCAATTGGGTGTATTTCTTATAATGAGCTACCGCGGCGGTATTGTCCCCAAGTGCAGAGTCAATAAAGATCAACTGGCTATATGCCTCGAGGTTGCTTGCCAGGTGTTGGGCCATAAGACCGGGGGAAGCGAATCGTTTATTAAGCACATCTCTTGCTTTTCCATACTGTTTGCGTGCCATAAATAAATAAGCATACTGCAAATCGACCTCAGCTCTCCTCACGGGCCCCCTGATGGCTTCGGCCTGGGTTTCCAACTCATCCAGCTTTTTGATATGCTGTTCAGCCTGGTCCAGCAATTGGAGCTTTATATAACAGTCAGAAAATACAATGTGGTAAGAGAATTCGTCCGAAAAATTGGTGGGTATGCCCACTTTGCGCGAGATATCTGTGGTGAGCGCCAGCGCCTCCAGCGCCCTGCCTCTATCCTGCATATAAAGTACCACATTATCCAACATACGGTATACCGATGTATTGCGCTCGGCCACAAACCGGTTCATCGACTTTTGCGACCATTCAAAACTCTCTTTGGACCTGCCTTCCCATCCATACAAATGCGCCAGGTTGGTATAAAGATAACCCCAGGCAAGGCTGTCACGGGTGTCCTCAGCGGTCCTTACCGTTTGATAAGCATACCGCAGCGGCTCGCCATACTTCCCCTGAAAGATGGTGGAGGTAATGAGTGCCTGTGTATTATAGTGGGTATAAGGATAATGGATGGCTTCGGCCAGCCTGAACGCCTGCAGGTGGTTTTCATACGCAGACTGTATTTGCCCGATGATGATTTGCAAATAACCCAGGTCTGTCAATGCATTGATCTCGCCTTCGAAGTTACCCACGCTGTCAAAGAGCACTGCCGCCTGCTGTGCATCGTTGATCTTCCTTTCCAGCGTGGTAGCCATGGGAGGCGTGTATTTGCTCCGGTACGCCAACGCCCTCGCTGCTGTTTCTTTATCACCGGCCTGCCTGCATTGCGTGATCAATGTTTGGCAAACCGAATTGGCCTTTTCATCATTGCCCCCTGCATATACTTTTACGAGCAGGCAAAGCGCCAGCCTGCCCAGTTTTCCTTCCTTCAATAATTTACTTTCATCGATTGCTTTGGTTAGAAAATACTCAACGCTATCCCTGTACCGGTTATAATTATCAGGTTGAAAAGCATAATATGCCCCCAGCAATAGGAGTAATTGTACATGTTTTACACCAGTAGCTTTCGAAAGCAAATGGATAGCTTTCCCTGGCTTCTGCTCGTCGATCCAGGTTGATTGTTCCGCTAAGTCCGGATCATCGATCCCTTCCCCCAATATGGAAAACCGGCTTACTCCCCTGGAGCGGCTGGCGGCGATCATGCAACTGTCCAGATCTGCCTGCCCTTCCTTGGCAACAACCACAAAAGTGGCGCTCAACAACAAATACAGCCGTTGCCAGGATGCTTTGTCCTGCTGGGGTGGATGGAAAGAATAGGCGGGAATGGTAGAGGGTGTTGACGATTGCGATAGCCCGGCAAATGGCATCAATAGCCCCAATAGTATATACGTAAAAACTCCCCTAACCATAGATTAAGTTAGTGAATATCCGCAATATGCTGCCTTTTTTTGGGTGATCAGAATAATAAGAACACCTATTACTCAGCTTATTTTTCCGTTGCAAGACTTCTTCCCAATTTTGGGTGACACTCCGGTTACCTCGCTTAATTCTTGTCAACATGAAGATCTGCAGACCATGGAGCTTAGTCTCCAATAGTGCTATTACTGTTGTTTTAACACAATATCATGTGAAAATTTCCCATCAGGATAAATTCCTGGAAGTTTTGAGTGAGTATACAATTAGTTCCCTGAAAGCAACTGGTAACATAATGGCAGAAGCATATTATGAGCAAGGGGATGCCTGCATCATGTGGACGATCGAACGATGGGACAACCTGGCTTATTATAAAAACAACAGGGAAGGCGCCGCGGCAAAAGAGATCGCCGCCTTAACAAAGACCGGACTGCTATCTCCGGTGGAGACCATTTTTATGGAAGATCTGGAACTGCTTTCCAAAGAAGCCAGCCACAATGCAATAACTGTGATGTTATTGGTAGAAGTGAAGGACGGTACTGATGATCATTTCAGATCGCTGAACCATGAAGTAATGTCCTCGTTACGGAACGAGCCGGGCGTATTGGCATTTCAATTGAGCCAGGTAGCCCGGCATAAGACCAGGTTCGTAGTATACAAGAAGTTCCGCAACTGGGATACCTTTCAATATCACTTGAAAGATCCCGCGCTTGGGCCAGTGATAAAATTCCTGCAAACCTCCATCAAAGAACCTCCATTTGAAAAAGGCTACCATCATCTTATTCAATTTGCACCGCTATAAACAGGGTTAAAGCTGCGAGTACCGGTCAGCCCTCGATGGGGGTCGTCAAAGTCACTTCCCGCTCTTCCAATAGAGGAATAATTTGTTCAACCACCACCTTTTTAAAGTGATCTGAGTTCATATGTGCTTTCTGCGCAACCTCGTCTGCATACCCTTCAAATAGAAGAAGGGTATTGGCATCTGCCAGGCTCTGGTGTATCTTATAAAACAGGTTCCCCTTTTCCTGGAGGGTTTTTGAACCTACGACTTTTAACAGCTCTAAAACAATTGGCATATTGCCCGCTTTCACTTTCCACCGGGCAAAGACATGTATTGGTGTTGTGACCATAGTTGTAGTTTTTATTTTATAACAAAGCGGTAAAAATGAAGGGCGGGGCCAAAGGTTGCTACCCGCCCTCCTCAATGCCCACCATACGCTCCCTCTTTTTTTGATCCTGTTATTGATCAGTGGCTGCTTTCAGGATCAACTCAGCTACTTTTTCCGGCTTCGCCAGCATGGCAACGTGGCTGGTGGGAAGGTGCCAGGTTGTTGCCTTGATATTTTTTGCCATCTCGCTTTCTATCTGCGGCGAAATGATCTGGTCATTGTCTGATACGATAAAATAACTTGGTTTGTTCTTCCACGCCGGGTTGGAAACTTTGGCCGTTATAGTACTTGTGTGAAAACGCCCCTGGCCGGCCGCTATCAGCCTGGCTTCCTGTTTTGGCAGGTCTTGAGCGAAATAGTTGATCACTGCCTCTTCCTTCAGCCGGATAAAACCATCACTGATGACAGGATCGGCCAGGCCCGGTACGGCAGGTATCTTCCTTACCTCGTGCGCCTCCTTTTCGATGCTTTCAATACTCTGCCCCTCATCCGGTGCGTAAGCCGCTACATACACCAGTGACTTTACTTTTTCATTGTTGCCTGCCTGGGTAATGACAACGCCTCCCCAGGAATGGCCTACCAATACTACTTTTCCGGATACTTCGGCCAATGCCCGCTCCACAAACTTTACATCATCAGCCAGAGATGTAAGCGGATTTTGAACGGCGATCGTCTGGTAACCTTTTTTTTGTAAGATAGGTATCACTTTATTCCAGGACGAACCATCGGCAAATGCGCCATGAACGAGTACGATTGTCGGTTTATCTGCTTGCATAGTTGATGTGATTTGCAGAGGAGCACTTGTAAATGAAATGACTGACAGGCTCATTAATACTGCCCCTCCTATGTATGCTAATGAATGTTTCGCTTTCATGATCTTTATGATTGCTTGGTTTCTAAAATAGTGATGACTCTTTGGGCTACTCCTGTTGCTGAAGCCGGATTCTGGCCGGTCACCAGCCTCCCATCTGTAATGCTATAAGGTTGCCAGGGGGTTATACAACTATAATCAGCTCCCCGTTTTCTTAAAGCATCTTCCAGTTCATAGGGAACGTCTTCCCGCGCATATTCAAATTCTTCCGTAATACTAAAGCCCGTCACTTTTTTACCGTCTACGAGGTAAGAGCCGTCCTTTAGTTTTACGTTTACCAATGAAACGGGGCCATGGCATACAGCGCTTACCACTTTTCCTTTTTCGTACATGGCGGCTAAGATGTTTTGTACAGTCTGGTTCTCAGGCATGTCAACAACGGGCCCTAACCCGCCTGGTACGAAAACGGCGTCGTACTGATCGACTGATACTTCTTCTATGGGAGCCGAGTTTTTCATTTTCTTCGGACCATCGCCTTTAAGAAATTCAATATTGATCGGGTCTTCCAGTTCAACCATGTCTATAGGGGCTTCGCCTCCTTTTACGCTATACACGTCAATATCATACCCCTCCTTTTTAAAGAGTTCGTAAGGATGGGCCACTTCGGTAAGCAGGTTCCCGGTGCGGCGCTTTTTAGGCCCGATAATGCCGGCACTGGATACCATAAACAGTATCTTCTTTTTCATAATTTAAAATTAAAGTGATGAATAGATGCAGCCCGACAAAATTGAGAAGTAGTGTACCATCGTACAAATAACCTGAATAATAGGTCCTCTTATAATTATAATCGCTCCTTCACTTCCTATTGTATTTTACCCCCGCCTATTAATTTTTTTATAAGACCTATTAGTAGAGTGGTTTTATAAATCAAATGATTGAGTGGAGCTTTGAAAGGAATAAATAACCTGATCGCAGTAATAACACAAGACCCAACTCAAAACTATTATAATAACAAAAAACAAAGATGATGAAAAACGAAACACATTATCACTTCGCGAAGATTAGTGGCGTGGATATCTTTTACAGGGAAGCAGGCCCCGCCGATGCACCGGTCCTGCTATTGTTACATGGTTATCCAACCTCCTCACACATGTATCGGAACCTGATCAGCACCTTGTCAGACAAATACCATTTGATCGCACCCGATTATCCCGGCTATGGCAGGAGTGAACAACCGCCTATGGACGATTTTGAATATAGTTTCGCAAACTATGCCAGGATCGTTGAAGAATTACTGAGCCACCTTAAGATCGAAAAGTACAGCCTTTACCTGATGGATTATGGTGCTCCCATTGGTTGGACCTTGGCCTCCAAATATCCTGACAGGGTTGAGACCCTTATTGTACAGAACGGATGTTGTTATGAAGAAGGATTGGAAACGTTCTGGGATCCCATCAAAGCGCTTTGGAAAGACAGGAATGACAAGGCTGCTATCAGGGCCTGCCAGGCTTTTCATCAATTCGACGGATTGAAGTGGCAATACACGCATAATGTTCCGGATGCAAGCCTAATATCCCCTGACAACTGGGAGATAGATCTACGGCATTTACAGCGGCCTGAAAATGACGATATCCAGATCGCGCTGTTTTATGATTACCAAAACAATGTAAAACAATACCCCAAATGGCAGGAATACCTGCGCACCTACGATCCGGAAATGTTGATCGTCTACGGCAAGGATGATTACATTTTTCCAGGTGTTGGTGCGGAGGCATTTAAGAGAGATGTAAAGAACCTCGAATTTCATTTGTATCCTACAGGTCATTTCGCCCTCGAAAGCTTTGGCGATGAGATCGCGGCAACGATCAGGGATTTTCTTGACAGAAAAGTTACCGCAAAAGGAAAACAAAAGAAGCAAATGAAAGAGGCCTAAGGCGGTCTCGTTTACAAAAAGCGAGGTGTGAGTTGGTCAAATTCTTAAAAATAAGATCATGAAAGCAGTCTGGTTTATCATTGTTTTTATCGCTGGCGCCTTATTGCCGCTGCAGGCGGGATTGAATGCCCGCTTTGGAAAGTCAATTGAAAGCCCCTTATTCGCCTCATTATTTGCTTTCATCGTCGGGGCATTGGCCGTTGCATTATATATACCATTTACAAAAGAGTCAGTTACCTGGGCCGGATTAAAAGCCACCCCCTTTTACTATTGGTTGGGGGGTGGTCTTACCGGGGCCGTTTACATAACAGCGTCTCTGCTGGCATTGCCCCGGATTGGCATGGCACTTACTTTCGGCCTTATTGTAGCAGGGCAGGTTATTATTGCTGCTGTATTGGATCATTACAATGTATTGGTATCCGAACAACATTCTTTTAATGCATGGCGTTTGCTGGGAATAACCCTTATTATTCTTGGTGTCATTGTTGTCAGAAAATTCTAACAATGCAAAGGTGATGGCCCTGCGCCGTCACCTTTTGCCATCTACCGTCCTCACTATATGGAGCCATGGTGAATAATTAGGATGTACCAGTCCGTTCAGGTTCATATCCGTAAAGACATCATCAAAAAGGGAAGCCTCTCTACTTCCGGATAGTCGTACTTTAGCTTATGAACCGTATCAAAGCCAGCGCTTCCCTTTTTGTTTTTGTGGTCCTGTCTGTTTTATCCTGTCAGTCACAGGTTTCTTTGCTCAATCCGGATGATCCGGCATTCAGAAAGCCTGCTCCCGCAGCATTCAAAGTAATGCTGGAAACCACGAAAGGGGAGATACTCCTCGAAGTTAAACGGGCATGGTCGCCCAATGGGGTCGACAGGTTTTATAACCTGATACGGTATGGGTATTATAATAATCTCCCGGTATTCCGCATCAATCCCGGTACCTGGGCCCAGTTTGGCATAGCCGGTGAGCCGGCCATCGCCCAGGCATGGCGATATAAAACAATTCCGGATGATCCCCGTGTGGAATCCAATGTGCGGGGTACCCTTGCGTATGCGTTCAAAGACCCCAACGCACGCACCACACAGATATTCATCAACCTGCGCGACAATAGCGCCACGCATGATAAAGAACCCTTTGTTCCAATCGCCAAAGTCATAAAAGGCATGGAAGTAGCCGATGCCCTGTATTCCGATTACCGTGAAAAGGCGGGCGGCGGTATCAGGGCTGGAAAACAGGATTCTGTATTTGCCGGTGGTAATAGCTATTGGAAAGCCAACTTCCCCCAACTTGATTATATCATCCGCACGCGGATCGTGGACTAGCTATCGCACGCCCTACCTGCCACCTATGGTGTTTATTTATTTTAAATAGTGAGTAAGGTTTAAAACCTAAGTTGAGCCGTGCCGGCTGCAAACAGTATGTTTTTGCCCATGCCCGCATCCTGTAAAAAATCACTGGCCTTGAACCAGGTAAATTCGCATCGGAAATAAAGGAACTTGTTGGGTAGGTATTCCAGGTGTGTTGAATACTGCCGCCCAATGGATCGTTGACTGCTTTTCCTGCCCGAATAGATCAGTGCCACATTGGGACCATATATCCCATCATTCCGGCTGTAGCGCCAGAATATATCATAGTCCATGTTGAAAAATAATCCGCGCGATAGATCCAGGGTAAGGGAAGGATGAACGTCGACTAAATTGGCAGGGCCAATTATTGATACCAGTCCAAAATAACCACCCCTGGGAAACAAGGGATTGAAGGTTTGCAATTTGTTGTCATTGTATTGTGCATCTCCGCTGATCAGCTCGGTTTTTATACCTGCTTCGGGCTTGCCTGGTGTATGGGCAAACTTATAGCTCGTATTGACTGAAAAGGTCCAGGCGCTGATCTGTTTGCCGGCGAAGTCGCCAAATTGATAAAGCCCTTCGATATCGTATCTCCAAAACTTTTGACTGTCCCAGATCCTGCCGCCCATAGAATGCCTTAACTCTTTGCCGGCGCCGTCATCGAATTTTGCATTCTTTTTAAAAAGACCGAAGTAATAGAAATCGGCATTGTGGATCCATGGGATCTTGTTTTTAACCAGGTAAGCGCCCCAGAACCGGGTATTGTTGGTAAAGCCATCATCAAATATTTGCTGCTTTGACTGTACAAACCGGGAATAGAACAGCTGCGCATTCCAGGTAGGATGGGCATAGATCAACCGGGCGGCATCGAAAGATTGCCTGTTATTGGGTCCGTCGCGAACGGCCACCAATCTTTGAGATCCGTACAATAATTCCTGTCGACCGATCCTGATGGTTAAGACCTGTGCATTTCGGCCTGGAAAGGCAATGTCCGCGAAGGCCTGGTGCAGGTCCAGTTGGTTTTCATCAACCGGGGAGGGCTGTGTTACCTTTCCATTTGCAAAACTGCTTTGCAATTGTACAAAGGTCCTGAAGTGTTTCCCGGCATGAAAGTCTGCATGGGCCAGGTACCGCGTAAGGATGAACCCATTTTTGTCTTTGGGCGCTTCACCCCAGTTCTCGTTGGTGAACAGCTGGTACTGGTATCTTATATCGCCCCCCATACTGAGATAAGTGTTGCCATTCTTCGACAGCGGCTGGAATTTGGTGTTTGCATACCAGTTCCGGCTGCTGTCTTGTTGCAGGATGGCATAATCTTCCTCGTACCGGAGTTGTTTGAAGGCGGCCGGGCTTTGGGCCTTGCTGTAAAGGAACCCTACCAGCAACAGTGGTAGGGTGGCAATTTGTTTTATCACAGCGATATTATTTAGCCAGGAAGAAATCCAACAGATCTTTTTGCACCTGGGCAGTATTCTCCTGCACGATCCAGTGCCCGGCCCCTTTGATATTGGACCCTTTCACATTTTCTGCCACGAGCTTGCAGTGATCTACCAGGAAGGCTGCGCCAAAGTATTCGCCTCCCATGGCCAGCAAGGGCATTTTGAGTTTGGTTTTCATGAACACTTTATTGTCCAATGCGTCCTGGTCAAAAGCGCCAAACCAATGAAAGGCGCCTGTCGTTCCTCCTTTTACTGCATAGGCCCGTACAAATTCGTTGACCTCTTCCGGTGTGAACGCATCTTTCACATGACCCACCACTGGCCAGAAATTCGTAAGGAACAGACGCTCCTGACCCGCTACGAGTTCACCGGAGGCGGGAAAACCAAAGAAGCCAAACCACCAGGCAGCCGCTTTCACATTGCTCCACACGGGTTCTACACCGGGCAGTAAAGCATCCATCAGGGCCAGTTTGCTTACTTCGCCCGGGAATTGGGCGGCATAAGCGTAGGCTACCATCAGACCAATGTCGTGGCCAGCCAGGTTGATATGGTCGTATCCCAATTGCTTCACCACTCCATGGATATAGGTGGCCATCGTTTTCTTATCATAACCACTATCTGGTTTGCCCGATTCGCCAAGCCCCGGCAGGTCGGGCGCTATGACGGTAAAATGTTTGGAAAACTCCGGCAGCAGACGGTTCCACATATACCAGTTCTGCCCAAAGCCGTGTAGCAGCACAAGCGGTTCACCGGTGCCGCCTATTACATAGTGAATGTCGGTACCATTTACTTTCACTGTAGCGTGTTTGAAATTGGCAGGGGGAGCAGCTGGTTGCACCGCCGAAGTGTTGCTGTTGCTGTCGGTTGTAGCAGCAACTGGTGATGTTGGGTCTTTGGGCTCGCTGTTGCAGGCTCCCAGCAGCAGGCTGGTAATAATAAATACTGATAATAGCTGTTTCATGATCCGTATTGTTTTAAATGGTATGTGAAGGTTGATTTTTGATAGCCGGAATTTCACCAGGGTAGGTTGTTGATCCAACCTATACCAAGTATAGTACCCAATTCATAAGTAGGTGCTGTTCAACAACTTGTTGTAATTTGGCTTTTTTGTCGACCGTGACATTTCCCGATTTGACGAATGCGACCGTGAAGTTTCCCGATTTATTATATATAATTTTAGAAAAAGAGCTATTCCCGAATGCTAAAAACGCTTATATGTGCTTTTTTTATGATAATAACGGCTGTGCCGGCTATGGCACAGTTCCCGTTTGATCTTTCTCAGGATGAATTGCGCCATCGGCTACAGGAAAGCAAGCCTGATAGCAACCGGATCTTACTGCTTCAGGCGTTTGGCAGGACCTACCTCATGGAACAGTACAGCGATGCAAGGGCCTCGATGATCGATACAGCCATAGACATTTTTAAACAGGGTATCCGACTGAGTGATTCGCTTCATCTCAGGCGTTTTTGGTTGGAGTGCAGGTTATTGGAAGGTGATGCGCATCTTACCAAATCAGAAATTGCGGAGGGTATCAGCATCTTTTCTGAGATAGCGGCTATCTATCAGGCACAAGGCGACGTGCAAAGAGAGGCGCAGGTGTGGCTGAGGCTTGCCCGGCAGATCAATTGGGGGGCTGCTTATTTTACCCAGATCCAGGTTTATTACGACAAGGCCATCCAATTATTCAAACAGATCCACAATATCAAAGCAGAGGCCGCTACCAGGGTTGCCATGGCCGATTATCTATGGGCATTCAACAAATTTGATGCGACAGAAAGGGAGTTGCTGCATGCTATTGACCTGCATCATCAAATTGGCAGTACCCGGGTTTCCAGCATATATTATCTTCTTTCCGAGGTCAACAGGTACCGTGCGGCTTACGAAAAATCACTGTTGTACGCAACAAAATGTGTTGACAATGCAGTAAAGAACAATGATACGGGAGATATTGATACGTATTACGGCGAACTGGCCCTGGTGCTCGAAGAGTTGGGTCGCAGCGCTGAGAGCTGCCAGTGGTATCGAAAATGCCTCAAAGTACGGATAGAACGAAAGGCTACCCGGGTGATACTGTTCAAAACAACCGGCTTACTGATCAGGCAGATGATAAAGACCCATCAAAGCAGGGAAGGCCTGCCTTTGATGGATAGCCTGGTAAAAGGACATCCGCCTCAGTCCTTATTTGAAAAGGCCATCGTGATGCAAAACTATGCTTACTGTTATGATGGTATGGGGATTTATCCGCAAGCCGAGCGATACTACAATTTCATGGCGGCTTATTTCCGGAAAGCTCCCCTTAACCAGGAAATGGTTTTTGTAAGCAACCTGGACATAGGCAGGTTCTATGTGCAACACGCGCAGTTTGCCAAAGCGCATGGTTATCTGGATTCCGCTTTGGCCTATAGAGGGGCGCGTTTGGTTGACCAGAAAGAGTTGTACCATATGCTGTTCGCTGCCGACTCTGCACTCGGTAATTATACGGCTGCCATTAAAGACCTGCAACAATACCAGTTGCTCAATGATTCCATCTACAATGAACGAAAAAGCAGGCAGATCGAAGAGCTGACCATTCAATACGAAACGGAAAAAAGCAAACAGAATATCCTTTTATTAGAGAAGGAAACCCGGCTTCAGCATACGGAGTTGACCAGAGAGAAAATTACCCGGCGCTGGATCCTGGGGGTAGCACTCTTGCTGATCATTATCATAGCACTGTTGGTAAATTATGTCCGTTTAAAGCAGCGGACCAATAATAAGCTACAGGTTCAGCATGTAGAAATTGAAAAGAAGAATGATACTTTGCAACACCTGGTGGAAGAGAAGGAATGGCTGGTGCGGGAGATCCATCACCGGGTAAAAAATAATTTCCAGATCGTGATGGCTTTGCTGCGCACCCAATCGACCTACCTCCAGGGGGAGGAGGCGATACAGGCCGTAGCAGAAAGCCAGCAGCGCATCCAGGCCATGTCGTTGGTGCACCAGAAACTATACCAATCGGATAATCTATCTGCCATCAACATGTCTGAATACATTCATGAATTGATAGATTGCCTGAAGGATAGCTTTCGTACCGGCAATGCCATTCAATTCAACCTGCAGATTGAGCCGGTGAAGCTGGATATCGCGCAATGCATTCCATTGGGGCTTATACTCAATGAAGCCGTTACCAATGCCATTAAATATGCTTTTCCGGACGGACAGGAAGGAAGGATCGATGTTTCACTAAAAAGGACTACACTGCATCATTTTATCCTTTCCATCAAAGATGATGGGGTTGGTCTGCCGGCTTCCTTCGATCCCGCAAACCGGACATCCATGGGCATGAAGATGATGCGGGGGCTGAGTGGTGATCTTAATGCCAACCTGCAGGTAAACAATAACAACGGTACTGAAATACAGCTAGACTTTGTAAGTGAAACGTAACGAAATAACTGAACATGAAAGAGCAAATTCTTATAGTAGAAGACCAGTTTGTGGAGGCGGAAGATCTGCGCTTGTTGCTGGAGCAAGCCGGTTATGGCGTTACGGGCATGGCGCGGTCAGTGCCCCAGGCGCTGGAAATGATCAGGGAAAAGAGGCCGGATTTTGTACTGCTGGATATTTTTCTAAAAGGAAAACAAACCGGCATTGATCTGGCGAAGTTGCTGGCTATCGACAATATTCCCTTTGTATACCTGTCGGCCAACTCAAACGAAGAAGTACTGAACGCTGCCAAGCAAACGCATCCCTATGGTTTTATTGTAAAACCTTACCGGGAGAAAGACCTGCTGGTGACGCTGGAGATTGCCAGGTACCGACGCCTGCATAGTGTTGAAGCAAAGTATCAGAAAGAGACCGAATTGCGCAAGCTATTGAAAGCGGTCATTAACGGCACCGGCACCTGGGCGCAGAAATTACTGGCCGTCACCTCAGCCCTGCAGTCGTATATTCCTTTTGATTTCCTCGTAGCCGGGTTTGATAACCTCAGGCAGCCTCACTTCAAGGGTATGTGCTTTTTACGGATTGGTTTTGATGAATACCAAATGATTGGTGCGCAGGAGCTGAGCACGATCACGGGTAAGTCGATCGGGGAGCTTGTTGCTTTGCAGGGAGGGAGTCCGCCAGTGAACGAGGCGGTCTATTATGACGATGTCGTCTTTCAGCGTATGTGCCGGCAGCCTTCGCTAAGGCAATTGTTTGCCGATACCTTTCAGCTTCGATCGAACCTCGAAATGCCGTTGAGTATTCTGGATCGCAAATCTTTCAGCTTTTGTTTGTATAGCCGGAGGCCGGATGCCTATACCGCTGAGCAGTTGGAACAGTTCGAAAGGATCCAGTTTTCGCTGATCCAAACCATCGAGCATTTGTTGGAAGGAGAGATCATCGAGCAAGCCGCAGCTCAACCAGCCGCCGTTACAACAACGGGCATTACCCCTATCCAGGAAGGGTTTGAAGGGATCGTTGGTAAAAGTCATCTCTTGTTGAATGTATTTGACCATATCACGCAAGCGGCGCCTTCCGATACTTCCGTACTGATCCTGGGAGAAAGCGGCACCGGCAAAGAAAAGATCGCCACCTGCATCCACCACCTGTCGGCCCGGAAAGATAAACCGTTTGTTAAACTGAACTGTGCAGCCTTGCCTGCCACGCTGATAGAATCTGAATTGTTTGGCCATGAAAAAGGCGCTTTTACCGGAGCACATGAAAGAAGGATCGGGAAATTTGAAAGGGCCGATAAGGGTACCCTCTTTCTCGATGAGATCGGAGAAATGCCGATGGAGTTGCAGGTGAAATTATTGAGGGTATTGCAGGAAAGGGAAATTGAAAGGGTAGGGGGCAGGGATACGATCAAAGTGGATGTACGCTTCATTGCGGCTACCAATAAGAACCTGGAGAAAGAGGTGGCAGCCGGCCGCTTCCGGCTGGACCTGTATTACAGGTTGAATGTTTTCCCGATAACGTTGCCTGCTTTGCGCGACCGCAAGGACGATATTCCTGCCCTGGCTTATTATTTTATGAACCATTACAACCATAAGGCCGGAAAAAAGCTCAGCGGTATATCGGAGCAGGTGCTGTTGAAAATGATGGCTTACACCTGGCCGGGTAATATCCGTGAACTCGAACACCTGGTGGAGCGAAGTGTGCTGCTGGCCAAAGGACCGGTGATTGAGGACATCCTATTGCCAACCGTTGAAAAGAAAGAAGGGAACGCTGTTGCTGAAGATGCTGCACTGAAAACAATTGTAGAAAACGAAAGAGATTATATCCTTTCCGTATTGCGAAAATGTCATGGAAGGATATGGGGCCCAGGTGCTGCTGCTGAGATCCTGAATATCAATCCTTCCACGTTGAAATCAAAAATGAAAAAACTCGGGATAAAGAAGGAGTACATTAAATAGAACTGCAGTAGGTTTTAATACAAGCTGCGAGCGAAGCAGTGCAGAGAGCATATTTGCGCCAGGGATGGGGACTTAGACGTGAGGCGTTGATTTAATGGTAACTAATTTGATTAGTGTCGCCCTGCATTTTTATGCGGGGCTTTTTTTGTTTGAATGATCATTGGGTAATTGTGTAATGTCAGGCAGGATAATGACGCAAGTCATTTTTAAGCAGGGATAATGGTGATAACTTTCACTTATAATGATGTCTTAAGTCGTCAATCAAAATAAAAATTATGGAAAAAAGACAATTGTGTCAAAGTTGCAGTATGCCGATCGAAGACGCGGTATTGCAGGGCACAGAAAAAGACGGTTCAAAAAGCAGTGAGTATTGTAAATACTGCTACCAGGGCGGCGAATTTGTTAATCCGAATATGACGCTCGATGAAATGAGAACGGTGGTGATAGAAAAAATGGAAGAGAATCAAATACCGGAAGATATAATAGAAGCAGCAGTAAGCAGCTTGCCTCACTTAAAAAGATGGAAGAAAGTCAGATCAACATTTTGAATGCCTCGAATCACATTCGTGAGATTTGATGAATGCAAATTTGAAAATACAATGCGATGTGTAACCGGGTTGGGATATCACTAAGATTCTATTTGGAAGCTTGTTTTACCTGCCTGCTTTTCATCGGCTGTAACCATCCAGGAGCCATAAAATCAATTGTAGTAAATAGCCCTGGTCATTCAATAGTTCCGGACAAAAATAATGAATGTAAAGACACTGTTTTTGTAGATACTGCCTTGTATAATCAGAAATTATTGGAATTGGTTCATAACAAGCCATCCCGTAACTGGCCGGTCAAAGCCGCTTACCCAAGAACTGGGGCTATTTTGCCTTTTAAACGTATCGTTGCCTATTATGGAAACCTGTATTCAAAAGGGATGGGAATATTGGGAGCCTTGCCATCCGATCAAATGCTGAAAAAATTGCAGGAAGAAGCAAAGCGCTGGCAACAAGCCGATTCAGCAACTCCTGTATGCCCTGCATTGCATTATATAGCTGTTACGGCGCAGAGAAGCCCGGGAGCAGGCAATAAATACCGGCTTAGAATGCCTGCGCATCAGGTTGACAGTATTATCGCTTTGGCAAGAGCCATTAACGCGCTGGTATTTCTTGACATTCAGCCAGGGCAGAGTACGCTCCAGGAGGAAATTCCTGTATTAAAGGAATATCTTTTATTACCGCATGTTCATTTAGGAATTGACCCGGAATATTCCATGAAAAATGGTGAAGTGCCTTGCAATACGATTGGAACATTAGATGCTGCAGCTATCAACTATGCAGCAGATTACCTGGCGGGTTTGGTGAAAGAGCATGACCTGCCTCCAAAAATACTGGTAGTGCATCGTTTTACGAATGCTATGGTCACTAATCACAAGAAAATAAAAACATGTTCTGAAGTTCAAATAGTGCTGAACATGGATGGGTTTGGCTATCCTGCTAAAAAAATAGATACCTATAATCAATGGATTGCAGGGCAGCCGGTGCAATTTACAGGGTTCAAACTATTTTATAAACAGGACATAGCTGACAAGCGTTGGCCAACCCTGATGACGCCGGCCGCTGTTTTAAAATTGTATCCACAACCTGTATATATCCAATACCAGTAAGCTATGTTCGGTCTTCGAACTGCCCTATCCCCCCCAATATTTAGAACCATGAACTGCAGGAGTGCCGAAGCATCAGGAACAAAAGATCAGTCAGGCACCTGATCTGTATCATTTTCCGCCTTATTCTCCAGTTGTAGTTTTATAGCTCAATCACCTTTCAGATGATGAAACCGGTTATCCTGTACAGCGTGGGCTGTGCATTGCTCATTGTTTCCTGTCAACAGAAGCACGAAATGATAAGGCCAGTGCGTGAGCATATCACCGAATCGGTCTATGCTTCCGGGATTGTAAAAAGTGATCAGCAATACCAGGTATTTGCCAATGTAAGTGGCATTATAACAGCCTTGTATGTAAAAGAGGGGGATCATATAGCAAAAGGAACAGCGATCCTTCAATTGGAAGACACCACGGCCCGCCTTCAGGCTGAGAATGCACGGGTAGCGGCACAGTATGCCACCAGGTCGGCCAATACAGAAAGATTGCAGGAATTGCAGGTAGCGATCGAACAAGCTGCTTTCCAATGTCAAAATGATTCCATGCTGTTGGAAAGGCAAAGAAACCTTTGGGCGCAGCAGATCGGCAGCCGCAATAACCTGGAACAACGGGAACTGACCTACAGTAATTCCCGTAATAATTACCGGGCTGCCCAACTCCGCTATACCACGCTACAGCGTCAGATCAGGTTCCAGGAGCAGCAGTCTGCCAATAACTGGCAGATAGCCAGGGATGGTACCAGGGACTATACGGTTAAGAGTAAAGTGAATGGAAAGGTTTATACTCTTTTAAGGGAAAAAGGAGAGATGGTAACCCCGCAAACGCCGGTGGCCGTAATTGGCGATGCGGCGTTGTTTCTGCTGGAGTTGCAGGTAGATGAATTTGATATTGCCAGGGTGAAGCAGGGATTGAATGTGCTGATCACTATGGATAGCTATAAAGGGCAGGTATTTGAGGCCCGGGTGTTGACGATTGATCCCTATATGGACCAGCGTACCAAAACATTCAAAGTGGATGCTGTTTTTATGAAAGCGCCTCCTGTGTTGTATCCCAATCTTACCTGCGAAGCCAACATTATTGTCCGGGAAAAACAAAATGGCCTTACCATTCCCGCCTCTTTCCTGTTGCAGGGGGGCTATGTAATGCTATTGAATAAAGAGAAGCGCAAAGTACGCACAGGTATGAAGGATTACCGGAAGGTAGAGATATTGGATGGTATAACCATCAATGATGTGATCATAAAACCTGCCCTATGAAGTATAAATTGCTGATCAACATAGCTTTTTCTTTATTGATAGCCCGTTGGCGGCAAACGCTGGTGGCAGCCATTGGCGTTACATTCAGCATCACGATGTTCATTGCACTGCTGGGGTTTATGAGCGGCCTCAATGAAATGCTGGATGGGTTGGTGATGAACAGAACACCGCATGTGCGCCTGTACAATGAAATAAAACCCAATCCCCGCCAACCGGTACAGTTGTCGCCCCAATACCAGTATTCCTGGAATATTATTCACTCGGTAAAGGCAACCGGCAGCCGGGAACAACTATACAACAGTGCAGCCATCAAAGCCTCCCTGCTCGCCGACCACCGCGTTACCGGCATCGCCTCTAAGGTCACTACGCGGGCTTTTTTTAATGAAGGAAATGTGGATATTACCGCTGCCATCCAGGGCATAGAAGTGAGGGAGGAAAGTCGCTTGTTCCATTTCAATGAATACATAGTGGCCGGTGTTGCGGATGACCTTGACCTGGTGCCCAACAGTATTATCCTTGGCAAAGCCCTTGCCGAAATATTATTGGTGGAGCCAGGCGAAGTGGTGCAGGTAACTACAGTCGGTGGCGAACAATTTCCGTTGAAGGTTGTAGGTCTTTTCCAATCGGGCATACAGGAGTTCGACAAAACACAAAGTTATGCGGCCTTATCAACGGTGCAAAAGCTCATTGGCAAAACGGCCGATTATATTACCGAACTACAGGTTACAGTGAAAGATATCAGAGAGGCGCCGGCCATGGCCAAAGAATTTGAACAAGTCTATAATACAGATGCCATCGATATTCAAACAGCCAATGCAGAGTTCGATACCGGCAGTTTTATCCGTTCACTGATCTCTTATGCAGTAGGGGTTACGTTATTGATCGTAGCGGGCTTTGGCATTTACAATATCCTCAACATGATGATCTATGAAAAGATGGATACGATTGCCATCCTCAAGGCTACCGGCTTTGCCGGCCGCGATGTACAAAGAATATTTCTTTTCATAGCTACCAGTATCGGCCTGTCGGGCGGCGTGGTAGGTTTGTTGTTGGGCTTTCTTTTATCGCTGGCTATTGACCAGGTGCCTTTCAATACCACTTCTCTGCCTACCATCACTACCTACCCCGTGAGCTACAACGTCCTACTTTACCTCATAGCCGGTGCTTTTTCACTGCTTACCACTTACCTGGCTGGTTGGTTGCCGGCGAGGAAGGCCAGCAAGATAGATCCGGTAATAATCATAAGGGGGAAATAACGGGAGGGACACAATGATGGAAACGATCCTGGAAGCGCGACATATCAATAAAACCTTCATCAATGCGATGACCATGCAGGTATTGACAGATATCTGTTTTGAAGTATCCAAAGGCGAGTTTGTGGCTGTAACCGGTAAGTCGGGCTGCGGCAAATCCACCCTTTTATACATTCTCTCCACCATGGATACCGATTATGCAGGCGAGCTTTTTATTGATAAGCAACCTATGAAGGGGCAAACAGAAGCCGCATTGGCCCATATCAGGAACGAAAAGATCGGCTTTGTATTCCAGTTCCACTACCTGATACATGAATTTTCTGTATTGAGGAATGTGATGTTGCCGGGTCTAAAACTTAACAGGTACAGGGAGGCAGAAGTAGAGCACAGGGCTGTGGAAAGGCTCAAAATGCTGGGTATAGAAAAACTTGCCCTTAAGAAGGCCAACCAGTTATCCGGCGGCGAAAAGCAGCGGGTGGCCATCGCGCGGGCGCTGATCAATGATCCGCACATCATCATGGGCGATGAACCTACGGGCAATCTTGACAAACGGAACAGTGAGATGGTATTTGATATCTTTAAAGGACTGGCGGAAGAACATCACCAGA
This sequence comes from uncultured Paraflavitalea sp., assembly GCA_966211765.1. Classification (GTDB taxonomy): domain Bacteria; phylum Bacteroidota; class Bacteroidia; order Chitinophagales; family Chitinophagaceae; genus Paraflavitalea. The sequence goes on along the minus strand of CBIHOV010000027.1, from coordinate 42,811 downwards.
CCTTGCTGATCGTAACCCACGATCCCGGCTTTGCACAGGGAACCCACCGTATTATACAAATGGAAGATGGGAGGATCGTTGAATGAGGATAATAGTGGTTTGCTGTTTTTGGGAGCAATCCGAAATAAAATACCCGCCGGGCCCCGGCGGGTATACACTAAAAAAACAAACCTTCAACCTACTTGACCTGTATATGCTGCGAAATGGTTGATTTCTTTGCCTCCTCTTTTTTGGGAAGTGAAACTTTCAGGATGCCATCCGTGTAGCTGGCTTCAATTTTGTCTTTCGCCACTGTTTCAGGTAAAGTAAATGTGCGGCTGAATGATCGATAATTATACTCCTTCCGGGTATGCCGGCTATCTTTTTCTTCTTTGTTTTCTTCCTTTTCACAACTGATGGTCAGCATGTTGCCGTCTACGTCGATTTTGAAGTCCTGCTTATTGAGCCCGGGTGCTGCAACAGTCAATTGGAACTGGTCCTTCGCATCGGTGATGTTGACCGCTGGTATAGTGACTGGTTTAGAAGAAAAAGGTCCATTTGAAAACCAATCATTCCAAGGTTTTAAGAAATCATCCCAAGTGGTTGGGAAAAGATCGGTTCTTTTTGCTAGCTCATTTGTTGACATGTTAAACCTCCTTGTTTTTATGTTGTTAAAAATACATTAGCCAAACACTCAATTGTAAGGACCTCCATCAGGGAGCAGGATGATTGAGATCATTTCCCATTGCTTCCATCTTACGGGTCAAAGGTCAAACGGAATTTTTCCTGGAGTTTTGCCGGAGTCCAGCTACCCCTTACCTCAAGGCGTCTGATGGTATAAAGAGGGTATTTGCCGCTTTGTTTGCCGGCGAGTTGAAAGGCTGCCAGGATACCTCTTTCTTTTAGTTGTAGTATAGCGGCCTCGTTCCAGGCTCCATAGGGATAAGCAAAAAAACGAACGGATTTGCCCGTTATTTTTTCAAGCAGTTGCCGGGGTAAGTCAAGTTGCACGCGCCATTGTTGTGGCGTTAGTTTTCTGACGTCCGGGTGGTCCCAGGTATGTGCCGCAATCGTGTGCCCATTTTCGGATAATTCCCTGATTTGTATAGCGTTCATATAACCCGGCTTGCCGATCGTTACTGTCATAATAAAGAAAACTCCTTTGAATCCATACTGGCGGAGGATGGATGCTGCTATAGTATAATGTTCTCTTCGATTATCATCGAAGGTGATCATGATGGGTTTTACGGGCAAGAGAGTTCCTTTAGTTATATGCTTATAAAGGTCTTCTGGGGTAATAGCATGGTATCCGCTATCGTAAAGCATTTTAATGTGTTGCCGGAATTGCTGCCGGTCGATGGTATAGTCGGGCAGGTGACCTTCCATAGAGGACTTAATATTATGATAACAAAGGATTGGTACCTGCTTTGCCCCATTGCGTGGCAGGTGGATTGTGGCAAGGGATAATCCGATCCATAGTAAACGCATTAAATAGGACATACTATAAATTGAGGGCTTATTAAAGGACTGAACTATGTACAATATTATTGTCTGCATCTATAATTTTTACTGATCATGATCAAGGGAGAGGATGATCCCTGGCATTGGTCATGAGAACGCAATAGCAATGATTATTATCAGCATTCTTCCTGACGCTGGTCTTAGGTATTGGCCTTATTGCAGGGTAACTTACATTCATTAAAAGACACACGAAAATGCCCGCCCAATCAGTACCTCTGGGAATAAACAATACTATCAGCTACATTTTCAGTTAATCTAATTGTTATTTCATGAAACAACTTTTAGGAGTTATCCTGGTAATGGCCATCCTGCCTGTATCGGCGCAAATGCACTGGGGGAGATCGGTTATAATAAAAGAACCGGTATGGAAAGATCTTTATATAGCTGGCGGAAATATCCTTATTGAAGCGCCTGTTCATGGTGACCTGGTAGTGGCCGGGGGCACCGTTCGCCTGGCAGATTCGGTGAGTGGTGATGTATTGGTGGCAGGTGGGCAAGTTATTTTTGACGGCCCTGTAGGGGACGATATCCGGTGTGCGGGAGGAGAGATCTATATCCTGAAGCCCGTAACAGGCGATGTGGTTGTGACGGGAGGTACGATCAATATTGAGCGGGGTGCTACAGTAGGCAATATAATGGCCGCGGGGGGAGATATTGCGCTTAATGGGAAGGTAGCCGGAACTGTTCAAAGTACTTCCGGTCTCATCGTGATCAATGGTTCGGTAGCCGAGGGTATCGATTGTCGTGCTGAAAATATACAGATCAATGGAGTAATAGGAGGTGCGGCCATACTGGCTTCTGGTAATAGGATCATCATTGGCAACCAGGCTGTGTTCCGGAATACCGTACGCTATTGGGCGGGCACTAACCGTGATGTTGATTTCAAGCGGTCACTGAAAGGGGGAGAGGCTGTTTTCGATCCTTCACTCCGTATCCAGCTCAGTCGTTGGTATTTCCTGGGATTTTCTACCATTGCCGGATTGGTTTGGTATATAGGCATGGTACTGTTAATGATCATGATCGTTCAATATTTATTTGCTACGACCATGAAGCGTGCGGGAAATGCTGCCTGGTCAACGCCCTTGAAAGCGATGGGCTATGGTATTGTTTTTTGGATCGGTGTTCCTGTTGCCTCCCTGATTGCTTTTGTATCGGTAATTGGTGTTCCGGTTGGAATAATTCTTATTGGGAGTTATTTATTATGTGTCCTGCTGGCCACTGTTATTGCATCCATAGTGGGCGCTAACTGGTTAAATGGCAGATCTACAGGTAATTGGGGATATTGGAGATTGGTTTTTACTGCATTACTCACCTTTATAGTGCTGAAGATACTCAGCTTTTCTCCATTCCTGGGTTGGCTCTTGTTGATAGTATCCGTATGCCTGGCTACAGGAGCTGTACTGATCAATATTAACTGGCGCAAACGGCCTTCTTCCGGTGATACAAGAATAAAAAAAGATTATATGAAAACTTTATTGGTGGTCTTAATGATACCTGTATTATGGGGGTGTTCGAGTTCGAAGATTACGCATAGCTGGAAATCGGATACGGCTATCAACGCTCACTACAATAAAATACTGGTAGTGGGGCTGAATGGCGATGATGACATGGCCATGCGCGCTAAAATGGAGGAGCATCTTGTTGGAGACTTGAAAGCATTGGGATACCAGGCAATTCCCTCTTTAGAGAAATTTGGCCCTAAAGCCCTTTCTTTCAGGGATGAAGATTCTGTTGTAAATGAACTGAAGAATAGTGGTATAGATGCCGTTATCACCATTGTTTTACTGGATAAGGAAAAGGAACGCTACTATGTGCCCGGGGTAGTAAATTATACTCCGTATGCTATTTACCAACGGCGTTTCTGGGGATATTATCGCACCATGTACGGGCGTATTTATTCTCCGGGTTATTATACTTCCAGCACCCGGTATTTCTGGGAAAGCAACCTGTACGATCTGAATAGTAAAGAATTATTGTATTCAGTGCAAACCGAATCCTTTGATCCTGCATCATTGGAAGGCATGGCGCACGAATATGGCAGGCTTATCGTAAAGGATATCGTTAAAAAGAAGGTGTTGAATAAACAGGAAGGAATGGCAGGAGATAATTTTTAAACCTCATGTCGCTACCCCAATATATGAAGGCTATGGTGTTGCAGAAACAAGGGCAACCATTGGTGTTAAGTACATTACCCGTTCCTGTGCCAGACCGGAACCAGGTATTGGTAAAAGTAATAGCCTGTGGTATTTGTCGTACCGACCTGCATATTGCCGATGGCGACTTGAAGGAACCTAAGCTGCCGCTGGTGCCGGGACATGAGATCATAGGGGTGGTTGTGCACCTGGGTGAAGCGGTAATTGGATTAAAAGCCGGCGATCAGGTAGGTATTCCCTGGCTGGGGTATACATGTGGTACCTGTAAGTATTGCCTGGCAGGTAAGGAAAATCTTTGTGATCATGCAATGTTCACCGGCTATACGATCGATGGAGGATTTGCTGAATATATTGTGGCATGGGAATCCTATTGCTTCCGGTTGCCACCCCTTTATGCAAATGCGGCTGGTGCGCCTTTACTATGCGCCGGCCTGATTGGCCATCGTTGTTACCGGATGATCGATCACATGGCCACCAGGATAGGGTTATACGGTTTTGGCGCGGCAGCGCATTTACTTACACAAGTAGCGGTTCATCAACATAAGCAGGTTTATGCTTTTACTAATGAAGGAGATACAGCCATCCAGGCTTTTGCAAGAGAATTAGGGGCTACCTGGTCCGGCGATTCCACGCAATCGGCACCTGATCGGCTTGATGCGGCAATCCTGTTTGCTCCGGTGGGAGAACTTATACCCAAAGCACTGGCGGATGTAGACAAGGGTGGGCAAGTAATTTGCGGCGGTATTCACATGAGCGATATACCGTCTTTTCCCTACAAACTGTTGTGGGGAGAGCGGCAAATCAGTTCGGTAGCCAATCTTACCCGCCAGGATGGTACTGATTACTTTTCTTTGGCTCCGGAAGTGCCAGTCGTTGCGGCAGTAAGGAGTTTCCCGCTTCATCAAGCCAATGAGGCAATGGAGGCGGTCAGGTGTGGTTTATTGCATGGGGCTGCTGTGCTTGACCTGTCGCTTCCTGCCTGATCGATTGGAAAAAGCCCTGCGGCAATTGATCCGCTTACTTAATACCGGGTAACCAGCAGCATCCGTTGAAAGTTTTCCAGAGATCCGTTTTCCAGAATTACAACTTCCCCATGCTTTGCCAGTACTGTTTCCATAAGGCTGTTTATTACATCCGGCAATATCCGGTGTTTGCCTTTTGGTGTATTCAGGTGTAATTGGTAATCATTATCAACTGCCAGCCAGGCGGGTATAGAAAGATCTTTTTCAACCAACAATCTTGCTCCCTTTCCTTCCTGCGCAGCTTTCCAGATATCCTGCAATGCTGTAAGGAAATTTCCTGCACCCCGTTTTTCCTGCAATTCAATGATCTGCTGCTGTTTCCAGTCATCCAGGAACGACTTCATTATTGGCCAGATCAATCCACCCAATTCGTGGAGGGGAAGGTGTGCGTAATTTCCAGGCAGGAGGCCGGTGATATGTTCGGTATGATGGGTTGTCTTGGTAAAATAGCCCAAATTTTTCCTGGCCCCTGTTACGATCAGTGGTACGTCGGTGGTAAGGTTGTTATTCAATCCTTCAGCTACTTTTTTTAAGAAAGCCGTATACCGGATCTCTTCCAGTTCGGTTCTATCTTTTTCAATAGCTTTTGTAAAAGTGCTCTTGCCATCGGCCGATCCATATATGGGCCGTTGGTATTCATATTCATCCTCGTTTTTCAGCGGAAAATGAATGTCATGGATCTCCGACAATGTATTTAACCTTCCCTGGAATAGTTTCGCTTCCTGCTCATTGAGCATCAAAACAAAGTATGTACAGGAATAAAAATCCTGGTATAATAAGTCCCTGATCTCAAAGGATTCACTGATCATCACTTTTTCTTTTACCGGGTAAATGAATTGGACCAGTTGTTGGACCCCAGGGCCAACGAATAAACCAATTCCTTCTTCATTGTGATTAAAATCGACCTGGTTATACAACTCATCGATGGCAGCTATCAGGGGCGAGGTTTGCTCCGGCGTATAGTTATCCAACAGGTGCCTTTTTGCCCTTTGAATACTTTTATCAAGGCGTACTTTATCAGTTCTTCTTTCGGGAGAGAGCCGGTGTGAAGGAACGATAATGGAAACGCAGAGCCCCTTTTTCTTTTCTAATAAGGCTACTATTTCTCCTCCTATCATTGCTTGTTTCATATAAATGAGTTTTCTTACAAATATACCCGCCGCCTGCGCCCTTAACAATGATTGTGATCATTCTCTCAACTGATCACAAACTTGCCCTTTGCAATAACCATTGCTTGATAAAGGTCAGCGGCCTTCCTAATCCATGTCATTGTGCAGCCGTTGCAGTATAGGTATTTTCGGTAAAAATTATGTATGGAAAAGATACTCATGGCCTTCGATGGTGGAAACCCTGGCAAAGAGGCCTTGTCATTTGGCATCTACCTTTCCCGCCTTACCCATTCAAAAATTACAGGCGTATTCCTTGAAAATCAACCTGCTGCTGAACAACCAATACTGAAGAACATGTATGATGGCACCTACCTTGGATGGGAAGTGGATGAAAATTCAAAAGAATGGCAGGAAAAAATGCAACGGATGACCCAAAGTGTAGAACAATTCCAGGCATTCTATTCCAATCATGATATACCAACGAGTGTGCATCGCGATAAAGGGGTGGCAGTAAAAGAGTTGATTGCAGAAACCAGGTTTGCCGATCTGTTGGTATTGGATGCCGAAACCTCGTTTAAGAAAGAATTTGAAAAATTGCCTACTGGCTTTGTAGAAGACATGCTGGCCCAATCAGAATGCCCGGTGGTGATTGCACCCGGCCAATTTGATGGCATAGACGAAATTGTGTTTGCCTGGGATGGCAGCCAGTCAGCTACCTTCTCCATTAAGTTGTTTACCTACCTGTTTCCGCAGTTAAGTGATAAGAAAGCCATCATCGTGCAGGCGAAAGAAGGTGAGGCTGGTAACGCTGCTGAAAAGCTTAAAATGCAGGAATGGTTAGAACATCATTATACCACCATTCACTGGGAAGAACTGCCTGGCGAAGCGGAAACGGCCTTGTTTGGCTACCTGCTGAAAAAGAAAAAAGTGTTTATCGTATTCGGTGCTTATGGCAGGAGCGTGGTGTCCCGCTTCTTCCGGCACAGCCATGCGGAAAAAGTGATCAAAACAGTAGTACAACCCATTTTTATTGCACATTGCTGATCATTAAATACGTACAATGGAGCTACCAGTTAAGACCAGCCAGTTCCTGGAAGAAGCAGGCAGTATGTCTGCTTTTGCTGGTCGTTTCTTTACAACGGTCTTTAAGCCTCGTTTTGAGGTCAGTGAATTCTTCCGGCAATGTTTCATTATTGGATACAAGTCCCTGCCGTTAATAGCACTGACTGCGTTTATCATGGGACTGGTACTGACCATGCAATTGCGGCCATCTATGATCGAATACGGTGTAGCCTCCCAACTGCCGGCGATGGTAGGTATTGCAATTGTTCGGGAGATCGGCCCGGTGATCACTGCACTCATTTTCGCCGGAAAGATCGGCAGTAGCATTGGCGCAGAACTCGGTTCAATGAAAGTGACAGAGCAAATCGATGCGATGGAAGTATCCGGCACCAACCCATTCAAATACCTGGTAGTGACCAGGGTGCTGGCCTCCACGCTCATGTTGCCGGTACTGGTCTTGCTGGGGGATGCGGTCTCCTTATATGGCTCCTGGTTGGGTGTCAATATCAAGGGTGCTACCAGTTTTTCCCTGTTCTTCAACCAGGTATTCGACAACCTTTCCTTCAGCGATGTGGTGCCAGCCTTCACCAAGTCTTTCTTCTTTGGGTTGGCGGTTGGCATCATTGGTTGTTATAAAGGCTATCATTCCAGTAAAGGGACGGAAGGTGTAGGCCGTTCAGCCAATTCAGCGGTAGTGGTCGCTTCTGTTATCATTTTTCTCATTGATCTCCTGGCCGTACAGGTCACGGATGCACTGGGGGTAAACTAACCATCATGTTGCAACAGCAAACAAGCCTATCTGGCACAGCCGCGTATAAAATGGATACTGTGATGACCATCCGGCAACTCAACAAATCATTTGGAAAAAAACAGGTGCTGAATAATTTCAGCCTTAAGCTGGATAAAGGGGAAAACCTGGTGGTGCTGGGGAAATCCGGATCAGGCAAATCCGTATTGATCAAATGTATTATTGGGTTACTGAAACCTGATGATGGATATATAGAAGTACTTGGTGAAGACATTACAGCGCTGGATCATGATGGATTGGATAAACTGAGGGCCAAAATAGGCTTTCTTTTTCAAAGCAATGCCTTGTATGATTCCATGACGGTACGCGAAAACCTCGAATTTCCCCTCCGCAGGCATTGGATACAGGTGACGCAACAGGAGGTGAATGTTATGGTATCAGAGGCCCTGGAAGATGTGGGTTTGGCCCATACTATTGATATGATGCCGGCTGAATTGTCGGGTGGTATGCAAAAACGGATAGCCCTCGCACGTACGCTGATCCTGAAACCAGAGATCATTTTGTATGATGAGCCTACTGCGGGGCTGGATCCCATTACGGGCAGGGAGATCATCGAGCTCATCATGCACATCCGCAACAAGTATGGCGCTTCGGCGGTGATCATTTCACATGACATGAATTGCGTACGCCTTACCTCCGACCGTGTGGTTGTACTATTCGACGGTAAGCCGTACGCGGAAGGAACTTATCAAACACTGGCGGGGTCAACTGATCCACAGGTTAAACAATTTTTTCAATGAGCAACCATGGCTAAGCAATCGATAAACCATATTAAGTTAGGCTTATTTGTACTGGCGGGCATATTGTTCCTTATCATTATGTTGTATATGATTGGGAAAAACCAGGACCTCTTTAGTTCTACGTTTGTACTCAAAACCCGATATGAGAACGTGCAGGGGTTGGTGCCCGGCAATAACGTACGGTATGCCGGAATTGAAGCGGGTACGGTACGCAGAATAGAGGTACTCAACGATACGCTGGTGGAAGTAGTGATGGTCGTACAAAACAAAATGAGACCTTTTATCCGGAAAAATGCGGTGACGGCTATCGGCACGGATGGATTGATGGGCAACAAAGTGATCAATATCGTGGCTACCCGGGAAGCAGCTGCATTGGTAGAACCAGGAGATGTATTGGCCAGCCAGGAGGTCTTTGGTACTGATGACATACTAAGAACACTCAACAAGACCACCAGGGATATTGCGGTAGTGGCTGAGCACCTCAAATCCACTGTATTACGGATCAATAATAGTACAGCGCTCTGGCAACTACTCAACGACAAAGAAGTGCCGGAGAATATACGTGGGGCAGCTTCGAATGTGAAACTGGCCACGTTGCGCGCTGCCGCTATGATGACAGACCTCCATCAGATGGTTGCCGATATCAAAGAAGGTAAGGGCTCACTTGGCAGGATCGTGAGCGATACGGTACTGGCTGTTAAACTGGAAGCCACCATCGACAGGGTCAATAGTCTGGGAGAGGATGCAGACCGGCTGGCTGGTATTTTGAACGAAACGGTATTAGGGCTGCGGCAGGATATGGACCACGGCAAAGGCCCCGCCAATGCCTTGCTCAAAGATTCGGCCATCGTGACCAAGCTCAACAATAGCCTGGATAATATTGAAAAAGGCACGGATGCCTTTAATCAAAACATGGAAGCGCTCAAACACAATTTCCTGTTCCGTGGTTATTTCCGGAAGTTGGAAAAGCAAAAACAAAAAGCGGCCAAAGACCCTGTTGCGGTTCATTAAGACTGCCATCTTCACATTCTAAGTACAAGGAAGCCGGATAGATATCCGGCTTCGTTTGTTGTTGTTCTTTGCCTAACAATCCGCTTTGATCCTATGTGGACAATTCTTAAATGATAAAATAATGTATCAAATCTACTCCTGCCATTGCCCTTGAACAAGGATCTGTATCATGCAAAAACATGAGACATATCAGGGGGCGATAGGTCTTCCGTCAGCCAATTCCCGGGGTACTCCGATTAGCTTTGGAAGGTAATAAATCATAAACACAAAGATAATTTTATGAAAACGCTGATAGTCGCTACGGATTTCTCGGCGATAGCCAGGAATGCCACGCAATATGCTATGGAAATGGCCAGGTCGATCCAGGCCGACGTGCACCTGCTGCACGTGTACCAGATGCCCGTTAATTATGGCGCAATGGATATTCCGATAAGCATGCCAGAATGGGAACAGGAAACAGAAGATCTGATGTCGGGGGTAAAAAGACAGCTGGAGCTAAACTACGGCGGCGTGGTATCAGTAAGCACCGAGGTCAGGACCGGGAGCTTTATGCTGGAATTGGCGGCTGTATGTGTTCGCAAGCAACCTTATGGCGTGATCATGGGCTGCAAAGGAACTACAGCCGCTGAGCGCGTGTTGTTTGGTTCGCATGCCATTAGCGCTATGAAACACCTGGAATGGCCGGTAATCACCGTTCCAATGGAAGCAAAGTTCAATGCTATAAAGTCGATTGGGCTGGCTTGTGACCTGGCAGAACCTGAAATAACGATCCCGATCGATGATGTGAGCCGACTGGTTACAGAACTTAATGCAACCCTGCATGTGATCAATACGCATAATGAACAAACCTATGATCCGCAAATTGTGACTGCCTCTGGGTGGTTGGGTAAAAAGCTACAAAATGTGCCGCACAAATTTCATTTTATTAAAGGGAATACGGACGAGGCGATCCTCCAATTTGCTGAAAAAAACAATATCGACCTCCTGGTAGTGTTACCGCGCCATCATAACTTATGGGATACGCTTATTTTCAAAAGCCATACTAAGCAATTCGTATTACACAGTCAAATTCCTCTAATGGCCCTCCACCAACATGCAGCGCATACCGTGATTAAATAACAGCAGGGTTTAAAAACAGTAATGGCCTTTCTTCCATCAAACGGAATTAAAGGCCATTTTTTTATGGATGCATTATCGGTTTAATCCCAATGTACGTCAGTATTCTTTATGGGTGCGGCGGAAGGATCTGCCTGCGCCTTATTTTCAGGCAGGATCAATAAGGGGATTTCAGTCCGGAAAATCATAGATTTTGTTTGGCTCTTAAAAAATAGGCGTTCCAACAAGCTGTGCTGGTGGGGTATCAATGCCATCAGATCAATCTGCTGCTCGTGAATAAAACCGGTCAATGCTTCTGTTACCTGTTTATTGCGGTAATATTCGTATTGTGTGTCCAGGGCCCTTACCAGGTGTGAATGTTTCTTTTCGGGATGGTGCATTTCAAATACTTCCTCAAACCGGTCACGAAGTACGCGCACAATAAAAACGGAGGAGAGGAAACATTGCCCGATGGTAGCCAGCATATCGAGAGTATGGACGTTCGCTTCGGGTAAAATATCATTGGCGAGCGCAATCCGGCGTGGTTGTTTAAAGCCGGCTGTTTCCGGGATCACCAGTACGGGAACCGTACTATGCCGGGCAAGGCCGGTAACTGTACTGCCGAATACCTGGCGAAACCCTTTCCCGTGCTCTTTCATCCCGCACACAATCAGGTCGGCCCTTTGTTTGGAAGCTTCCTCGATGATGCGCTCTACGGCCGGCCCTTCTGCGAAGCCTAAGGTAATGGGTACCTGAGCGGCCGATCCAGCCGCTCTCAGGTGCTGTACCAACCGGTCGTGAACGGCTACCTGCATGCTCGCGGAGGAGATTACGGTGTCTGCTACTATATGTGGCGTATCCACAGGTTGAAAGGCACTGAACAAGACAATACGCGCCTCCAGGGATTGCGCCAGTTGCAGGCTATAAAGAAAGGCGTTGTGGGAAGCGGTAGAAAAATCGGTGGCCACTAATATGTGCTTCATCTGGAAGTGTTTTTTCAAAGCTACCATCCGTCGTCCGCCTTTTCCCTGTGAAGGGTCAGGCTGGTTTATGACCCTTGTCAGTTGCAGGGCGGTGACTACAATCAGGTGCTGCGGTAACTCCTGTCATGAATACGGGCCATCACCCAGGCTACCTTTAATACTCTAAACTTCCTCAATATGAAAAAAATAATTGTGGCGCTCGATGGGTTAAAATTGGCAAAGTCTGCTGTCCAATACGCTGTAGCGCTTGCTGCCCGGCAACAGGCCCACCTCGTAGGTGTTTTCCTGGACGATGTGACTCATCACAGTTATACGATCTATGAATTGACAGGTCCTGAAGGTGTGGCTGAGGAGAAAAGGGCCGTACTGGAAGAGGGTGATATCGAAAAAAGAGCCCTGGCAGTAGAAGAGTTTAAAATAGCGTGTGACAATGCTTCGATCAATTATTCCATTCACCATGATCGTAATATTGCTATGCAGGAATTATTGCACGAAAGTATTTACGCTGACCTGCTGATCATTCAAAGCCGGGAAACGCTCACGCATTATCCGGAAGAACCGCCTACCCGTTTTGTACGAGAGCTACTGGAAGGGGTACAATGCCCGGTATTGGTAGTGCCGGATCAATACAAGGCGATCCAAAAAGTAAGTATCCTATACGATGGAGAGCCATCTTCGGTTTTCGCCACCCGCATGTTTTGTTATGTGTTAGCTGAACTTAAGCTGGAAGAAACTGAAGTGGTGACAGTGAACAAATTAGGTCAGTCTGGTCATGTACCCGACAACAGACTTATGAAGGAGTTCATGAAACGGCATTTGCCAGATGCCAGGTATACTGTATTGAAAGGTGATCCTGAAACAGAAATATTGCGGCATTTGCGCAGCTATGGCGGCAACAACCTCCTGGTGTTGGGCGCATACCGGCGCGGGATGGTATCGAGATGGTTCAGGCCCAGCATGGCCGATCTGCTTATTAAAGAAGTAAAAATGCCTTTGTTCATCGCACACAATAAATAAACATGAGCTATAGGTGGCGCTTATTAGTCATTACATTATCATTGTTGATAGTCATTGCAGGTTGTAGCAGGCATACTACCCATGGGTTGGGATTGGATATTATGGCGGGCGGTAAAGATACAGCCCGGCATCCTTCTGCCAGGATAGAAAGGACGGTATTGCCTCCGATGAAAATAGTGAGCCTCAGCTTTGAAGCCGAAAGAGCGGAAGATATTGGCCAATACCTTAATGTTTCGTATGTCGCCATTTGCGGATTTATCAATAAACATCGTTTGGGTCCGGGCCGTACCATGGCATTTTATTATACCTACATTAGCCCATTTGCTGTAGAAGCCGCAATAGAAGTAGACAGTATTCCGCCGCTATTGGACAGTACGGTGAATACCAGGGTATTGGAAGGCGGAGAGGTCATTATCGTTCATTACAAAGGCGATTATGAAAGTGCAGGATTCGCTTACCGGGCTATTGATAAATGGCTAAAAGACAACCATAAAACAGCAAAGGGAGTGCCTTTTGAGGTGTATCTCAATGATCCCATTACGGTAAAGGATCGAAACAACCTCCTTACGGATATTTACCAGTTCATACAATGAAGGGCACCACCGCTCATTAACTCGTCAACTGGTTTTTAGCCTGGTCTACGAAAGTATTACTTGGTACCGGGATCCAATATCTATCCGGCACTTAATGTGTGCAGGCAGCTGCGCTTTCTTATACTCTTTCATACAACCCTATCAATTCGCCAAAGGCAATGATATGGCCGCCCATGGCCTTTTCCAGTTCGGTCTTTCCTACATGTGCAGGAAGATCCAGCTTGCAGTCCAGGGCATATACTTTAAAGAAATACCGGTGTGTGCCTTTGGGCGGACAAGGACCGTTGTAGGTGGTTTTTCCATAATCATTCAGGCCTTGTGTGCCAGGTGCATGGTCTTCCTTCAGGTGATGCGTAACAGGAATATTCCAGATCAACCAATGTACCCAGGTACCCGCCTGGGCATCGGGGTCATCTACTATGAGTGCAAGGCTTACCGCTTCCTCAGGTATACGATCAATATTTAACGCGGGACTCACATTCGCTCCATCGCAGGTGTACCGGCGCGGGATCAAGCCGTGCGGTTTAAATGCAGCGCAACTAACATGCATATTCTTGTAAGTGACTGCTTTTTCCTGGTCGCCAGGTAAATTGTGGGGAGTCATATCGTTTAGTTTATTTTATCCGGCACTGTAAGGCCTGCGGTTTTGCAAAAGCTAACGATTTCTGACAGCTGGCATTATGGGCATTATAATGCTTTTTACAAATTTACTGGTTGCAGAATCCGGCATCAATGATGAACATCACATAATATGATGATCGTGATCATTGAAAAGAAGTATTAAATATTGCAAAGCCACTTTAAAGTTCAAATATCTATGTCACTTTAGTGATTTTTTTTGAAGAAATAGCCGCAGAAGCAATTATTAAGGCTACTAAGGAAAGACAGTGAAGTTGTATGACAAAACTGTAAAAGAGGGAAATAACCACAGCCTGTAGCTATAGTTTCCGCATCACCCATTTTTTTAGGATCTCACTCATCAAAATATAAGCAGCGGCTATGCCCATGATACTGGCCACCATAATAAATGGCAAAGGTATTAGCCCGAATATTCCGGCAAAAGGTAAATAGGGCAATGCGATTGAAATACAAAAGGTGAAGAGACTGGCACTCACCAGGTATATAGATGGTTTGCTTTTAAAGAAAGGACGTTGTGTACGGATCACCAGTAGGATCAGGATCTCGGTAAGGAGGCTTTCTATAAACCAGCCTGTTCGGAATGTGTCGGGGGCGGCATGGAAAAAGTACAGCAATACGCCAAAGGTCAGGAAGTCGAATAATGAACTTTGCAGGCCGAAGATGATCATGAAGCGCTTGATATAACGTATGTCCCAACGACGTGGTTTTTGCAGGAACTCTTTATCGACCTTATCCGAAGCAATGGCCAGTGAGGGGAGGTCCGATAAAAAATTATTGAGCAGTATCTGGATGGGCAACAAAGGCAGGAAGGGCAAAAAGAGAGAGACAATGGCCATGCTGAACATGTTGCCGAAACTGGCGCTGGTAGTAACAAAGATATATTTCAGGGTATTGGCAAAGGTCTTTCTTCCTTCCATAACACCTTCCAGTATAACATCTATATTTTTTTCGAGCAATACCAGGGAAGCTGCGTCCCGCGCTACATCTACTGCATTTTCAATGGAAATGCCTGCATCTGCCGCTTTCAGGGCACTTGCATCATTAATGCCGTCACCAAGAAAACCGACCGCGTGCCCGTTCTTTTGCAGGGCACGTATAATGCGTTCTTTTTGTGCCGGTTCAATTTCTGCGAAAACATCTGTGTCGTGCAATTTTCTTTGCAATGCCTCTATGGGCATGGCGGCCAGTTCAGGGCCACAAATGATGGATGCTGTATTCATGCAGGTTTTGACAGCTACCTGTTTAGCCACCAACCGGTTATCGCCAGTGATTAGTTTTATGCGGACACCATTTTTTCTCAAAAGGTCAATCGACCCTGTAATCCCATCCTTTAGGGGGTCCGAAAAGGTTACCAAACCAAGGAAGGTCATGGCTGCTTCATCTTCTTTATTGATCACGGGGTCATTACTTACGTCTTTGTAACAAACAGCGATCACCCGGAAACCCTGTTCACTGTACCGGGTAAAGAGCTCATTAATATTGGTTAAGACGCTGTTGATCTCTACGATCGAACCATCCGGCATCTCGGCATTGGTGCAGCAGGATAGAATATTGACCACCGCGCCTTTGGTGATCATGATGGATATGGCTTCCCTGTAAACTACCACACTCAGGCGTTTGCGTATGAAATCATAGGGCACTTCGTCTTTTTTGGTGTAGTTGCAGGGGCCAGCCTGGGGGTTGCTCTTGATGGCCTCGTCTATTGGATTGGAAAAACCGCTTTCAAAAGCTGCATTCAGATAAGTATAATCCCTCACTTTTTCGCTGACCTGGCCGGTAAGATCAATGGCGGTTTCCAATTTCATGACGCCCTGTGTGAGTGTGCCCGTTTTGTCGCAACACAAAATATCCATTTCACCAAGGCATTGTATGGCGCTTAGTTTTTTTGCAATTACCTTTTTAGCGGCCATCCGGCGGGCTCCGGCCGATAGTGTAATGGTAACGATGGCAGGGAGTAGTTCGGGCGCCAGGCCAACAGCCAGCGCCAGCGCAAACAAAAGTGAATCCATGACCGGTTTGTGCACCAGCACATTCATTACTACCACCAGCAAGGCCATCAAAAAGGTAAGTCGCACGAGCAGGTAACCAAATTGCCGTATTCCTTTTTCGAAGGCATGCTCGGAGCCGTTTTTTTCTAAATTGGCAGCAATCTTACCGATCTCTGTATTGTTACCGGTATTGACAGCCAGCAGGATAGCCGTGCCATTGATAACGCTGGTTCCTTTGAACACGGCGTTTGTGATACCATGCAGGGAAACGACGGGCTGGCAGGAACCAGGAAACTTCTCCGCCGGATACGATTCTCCGGTCAGCATGGCCTCGTTCACGTGAAGGTCATTGGCCTCCAGTATCAATGCATCTGCTGCAATCATATCGCCCGCCTTTACCAGTACTATATCACCGGGCACCACCTCTTCTAATCCGATCACTGCTTCCCGGCCTTCTCTTCTTACCCTGGCTTTGCTTTGTACAAGGGCTTGTAATTTTTCAACTGCCTTGCCGGCATTCCTTTCCTGAATAAAGCCAAGAATGCCTGTAAACAGCAGCACTACCACGATAATGATACTATTGGAAAATTCACCTAAGCTGACTGATAATATGACTGCGAATACCAGTATCAACACCAGGGGATTGCTGTATTGGGAAAGTAGGAGGAGGGCATCGCGCTGGAAGGGCATGCGATACTTTTTATGCTGTTGTTGTTCCCGCAACAGGCTGGCAGCCTGGCTTTCGGTAGTTCCATTCCTGCCGGACTGCAGGGATAGAAACAATTGTTCCGGGGGAAAGGCCCAAAAACGTTCGATGGCTTTCACGCGCAGGTCTGTTTAATCATACAACTTGTCATAATATTCCTTCGCCAGCCGGTTGCTGTCGAAGGCTGGTGTTACCGTTGCCATTGCTTGCCTGATCATAGATAACCACCGTGCCGGGTAATCATAATACAGGGGGATCACTTCTTTTTCGAGAATTTCATACAAGCTATGCGCATCGGCATCATCCTGCAGGTGTTCTGCCAGGCTTGTATCGCAGGCGGGAATCACAAATGAATTCACCTTGTCTACGGCAAATTCCGGAAACCAGCCGTCGGGCAAGGCCACATTCATGGCGCCATTCATCGCTGCGCTCATGCCACTGGTGCCGGAAGCCTCATGACCTATGCGGGGTGTATTGAGCCAAACATCGGCTCCTCGCTTTAAGAGACGTGACAATTTTAGCTCATAACCCGTTAGTATGGCACAATTGGGATATTCTTTGCAGATGTTTACGATCTGGTCAAACAAGCCGATCGCATTATAATCCATGGGGTAGGGCTTCCCCGCCCAGATGATCTGTACGGGCCGGTCAGGGTTTGTTACCAGCCGGTGAAAACGGTCCCGGTCCTGCAATAGCAACCCTGCTCTTTTATATCCTGCAAACCGTTTTGCAAAGACCAGGGTGATCACCTTGCTATTATAGATCTCCCCGCATTGGTCTGCTACTTCTTCAAATAAAGTTGTTTTGGCTTTGATCTTGGCAGCCACCAATGCCTCATCGTCGCCAGCGGCCATTGCTGCATACAATTCGGGATAATGCCAGTACCCAAAATGCTGCGCATTGGTGATAGATTGTATGGGGCAAATGCCTGGTTGATCACCGTATTGCTTTTGCAGGTATTGGCTGTGCATGGAAGAAACGCCATTGGCCATCCTGGCCAGTTGTAGTGCGCCAAGGGTATGGTTGAATACATCGCCGGTGGTTTGTGTAATGGCTTTTACTTCCGTTAAAGGGACATCGCAAAAGAATCCCATTTTTTCCAGTAGCTGGATTGCTGTTTTCCGGTTACCGCTTTCTTCAGGGGTATGGTTGGTAAATACCAGTTTTTCTTTCAGCAGGCTGGTGTTTTTGTATTGATGATACAGGTAAAAAGCCAGAGGCAATGCATGTGATTCATTGAGGTGATATATATCCGGCTGCCATCCCAGGATTTCCAGGAGCCTGGCGGTTCCTGTACCCAATAAAATAGAAGCTGCAATAGAAGTTTCCGGATTGGCATCGTAGAGCTTATGGGAAATGGTTCTGCCGAGGTAATCGTTTTCGGGCAGATCGGTACTCAGCAGAAAGATAGGCGCTGTACCAAATACCGTTGGCGGCAGGTAATAAGCTGTTACCCAAACATCGTGTTGGGAAACGCGAATGGTAAAGCGTATATCCGTAGCCTGTAAAAAGCCATATATTTTTTCTTCAAAC
Source organism: uncultured Paraflavitalea sp. (assembly GCA_966211765.1). Classification (GTDB taxonomy): domain Bacteria; phylum Bacteroidota; class Bacteroidia; order Chitinophagales; family Chitinophagaceae; genus Paraflavitalea. Next base: position 24,852 of record CBIHOV010000027.1, on the reverse strand, counting down.
AGTACCCCCATGGTTTGAGCTTGTTGACGTACCTGGGTATAATAACCATACTTCCAAAGGATGCCGACGCCAACCACCGGTTGCTTTAATTCATACGCACTGCGCATATGTGAGCCCGCCAGAAAACCCAGGCCACCGGCATAGATCTTTAACGGCTGCTCAATGGCAAATTCCATGCAACAATAAGCTACCTTTTTCTGGTAGGCCGGAGAGGGATCGAAAGGGTGGTGAAAAGTAAAAGCCATATAACATTATTTTTTGGGGTCTCTGTCCAGCAACACATTCAAATGGCCCAGGAAGGTAGCCGGCAAATGGTCACTGATTATTTTAAGAATGCCGGTAAAAGGAATGAAAAGGATCATACCGGATACGCCCCACAGGATGCCACCGGCAAAAATAGCTACCAGGGTAGCCCAGGTACTTATTTTTAACTGTGATGCCACCACCCTGGGAAAGATCACATTTCCTTCGAGATATTGTACAAAGGCAAATACCGCCACCACACCGAGGGGGTACCAGATAGAGTCCTTTGTGATCCAGGCAACCGATATGGGCAGCAAAGCACTGATAAAAATACCGATATAAGGTATAATGGTCATTACCGCCGTGAGCATGCCAAATAGAATCGCATGCGGGATGCCGAGCGCCAGCAAGCCAATGCTGTTGAGTACGCCTACAATAATGTAGACTATCACCATCCCTTTGATAAAGTGGAAATACGTATCGATCACCTCCTTCAATACTGTCTGCAACTGATCCCGGTGTTCACTACCTGTCAGCCGGGCAAGGAATTGCACAAATACCTCCCTGTTATAAAGGAATAAGGCCGCATATACAGGTACCAGCAACAAGGTTACAAGCCCACCCATGCCCGTTGTTAAGATGCCTTTAATAAAAGTGCCCATATTGTTTCCTGCCTGCTGCAGCGATTGCTGCCACCACTGGTCCTGTGCAGGGGTAGAGATTCCGAAGGAAGCGATCCATGCCTGAAACTGTAATAAGGCTGGCTTGAGTTTGGCAAGCAGCGCCGGAAAGTCTTTCCAGAATACATGGATCTGTACGACCAGCAACGCCACCAGGGCTGCAAACAGCAAGGCTACGATCAGCAATCCTACTGTAATGGCAAGGCTGCGTGGCCAGCCCCGCAATTCCAGCCACCGGCATACCGGGTACAACACAATGGCGATCAGCAGTCCATAACACATAGGTATGAATAGGCCTTTGCCAAAATACAGGATCACCAGCAGGAACACCGTAACCTGCAGCAACCTGCTGAAAGAACGACTGCTAAAAGGATGTGTATTCATAGATAGTAAAAATACCTACCTGTCCCGTTATTTGAACTGAGAATGATCAGTGATTTCGTTGATCCCTGTCATAGATTGGCAAGCCACCCGGAAATACCTTAGCATCATTAATTCACCTTAAACGCATATACAATGAACAATACTTCCAAAATATTCGCTGCATTTGCCATTGGCGCCGCAGCAGGCGCTATTGCCGGGATCTTATTGGCGCCCGATAAGGGGGCCGAAACACGGCGTAAGATCAGTGAGGAGGGTAAGAAACTGGCTGAAAAGCTAAAGAATAAATGCTGTGAAGCGGAACAAAAAATGGATGAGATCAAAAAGGAAATGGAAGAAGCCGGTAACGGGTTCGCCTAATAGAAACTTTTAAAAACCGTATATGGAAGATCGAACGAACGGGCTTCACGGATTGGCGGCTGCTGCAAAAGAATATGTGAATACCCGGGTAGACTCCATGAAGCTAAGCGCCGCAGAGAAAACATCCCTGATCATATCCGACCTGGTGGCTGGCGCTATTGTGGCGGTGGTATTCTTATTCGTATTGGTGTTTGCCAGTATCGCCGGCGCCATGGCATTATCCTCCTGGATCGGTAAGCCCTGGAGCGGTTTCCTCATAGTAGCGGGCATTTACCTGCTTATAGGCATTGTTATCTGGACGGGCAAAGAACGGATGATCCGCATTCCGGTCATGAATAAGATCATTCATCAACTATTTAAAAACGATGAGGCCGATGAAGAAGATTAAAAATATCCGACAGCTCAAAGCAGAACAACAGAAGTTGCTGCAAAAGCAGATCAGGCTGGAAGAGAAAATGACGCACCGTTGGCTGGCATTAAAGAGCAGCAACAAAATATTGGTAAATACAGTATCCCTGGCTTATTCACTGCTCTCCCGTAATTGGTGGGCCAAGGCCGGGAAGAAATGGTTTGATTTTTTAAAATAGTGATTACCATGAGCACCTACATTAAACAACTACAGGAAGTATCCATGCAGGATGTCGCTGCTGTAGGCGGAAAGAATGCATCGCTTGGAGAAATGCTTTCACAACTTGCCAGGAAAGGTATCAATGTGCCGGATGGCTTTGCTACTACAGCCACTGCCTTTCGTCAATTTTTGCAGCACAACAACCTGAATGAACCGTTGGATGCATTGATGCGTCAACTGGACCATCAACAATATACCAACCTTAAAGAAACGGGGGCTAAAGCACGTGCGTTATTGCAGGAGGCCGAACTGCAGCCCGATCTGCGCGAAGAGATCGTTCGTACCTACCATGCATTTTCCGGTAGTAAAGACCTTACTGTGGCGGTACGTAGCAGCGCTACAGCTGAAGACCTGCCCGAAGCCAGCTTTGCAGGCCAGCATGAATCCTTCCTCAATGTAACAGGAGAGCAGGCCCTGCTGGAGGCTGTTCATCAATGCTTCGTTTCATTATATACCGACCGTGCGATTAAATACCGGGAAGACAATGGTTTCCGGCACAATGAGGTAGCCCTGTCTGCCGGCATTCAAAGAATGGTGCGGGCCGGCACAGGTTGCGCCGGTGTAGCTTTTACGCTGGAACCTGAGTCGGGCTTTAAAGGCGTTATTCATCTGTCGGGCGCCTGGGGCCTTGGCGAAAATGTAGTGCAGGGAACGGTTACCCCCGATGAGTTTATCATTTTTAAGGAAACCCTCAGGAAAGGCAAAAAGGCTATTATCCAAAAGACATTGGGAGAAAAAGCAAAGACCATGGTTTATGGAGACACTGGAGGTACGGTCAACATAGATACGCCATTGGATAAACGCCACCAGTATGTATTGACTGATGCAGAGATCACCACGCTGGCCAATTGGGCATTGCTCATTGAAGACCACTACGGCAAGCCGATGGATATCGAGTGGGCCAAAGATGGCGATACCGGCGGATTGTTCATTGTACAGGCCCGACCGGAAACCGTACACAGCAGTAAGAATGCTTACCAGGTTACTGAATTTAAATTATTGGAAAAAGGCGACCGGCTTACTACGGGTGAAGCGATTGGCCGTAAGATCGCTACCGGCATTGCCCGGATCCTGCATTCGCCCAAAGAGGCAGACCGGTTGAAGCCAGGTGAGATCGTGGTCACGGGGATCACCAGCCCCGACTGGGATCCGATCCTAAAGCATGCAGGTGCCATCATAACAGATAAAGGCGGCCGTACCAGCCATGCATCCATTGTTGCCCGGGAACTGGGTGTGCCAGCTATTGTGGGCTGTTCGGATGCTACCCAAAAAATACAGGATGGCGATCTGATAACTGTCTCCTGTGCAGAAGGTAAAACGGGCTTTGTGTACAAAGGTAAACTCAGGTATGAAGAAACGTCCGTGGATTTTTCGAAGGTTAGTATGCCCGTGTTTATTGACGTGATGATGATCCTTGGCGACCCGGAAAAAGCATTCCAGCTTTCTTTTTATCCCAGCAAGGGTGTGGGGCTGATGCGCATGGAGTTTATCATTGCCCATGCCATCAAGGTACACCCTATGGCCCTGGTTAAATTTGATACGCTGCAAGATGCAGCTGCGAAACAAGCGATCGAAGCCCTAACGTTCCAATACCCCGACAAGCGGGATTATTTTACGGATAAACTGTCACAGGGTATTGCTACTATTGCGGCTGCCTTCTATCCCCGGGAAGTGATCGTGCGCATGAGCGATTTCAAGACCAATGAATATGCCAACCTCCTGGGCGGAAAAGAATTTGAGCCCGAAGAAGAAAATCCGATGCTGGGCTTCCGGGGCGCTTCACGGTATTACAATGAACGGTATCGTGAAGGTTTCGAGCTCGAATGTAAAGCCATTCGCATCGTTCGCGAAGCCATGGAACTCACTAATGTGAATGTAATGATACCCTTTTGCCGCACAATAGCCGAGGGGGAGAAGGTATTGAAAGTGATGGAGGAATGCGGTTTAGTAAGAGGACGGAAAGGGTTGAAGGTATTAGTAATGGCCGAGATCCCTTCCAATGTATTGCTGGCAGACGAGTTTGCCCGCATCTTTGATGGCTTTTCTATCGGATCCAACGACCTTACGCAGCTTACGCTGGGAGTAGACCGTGACTCAGCGATCGTATCGGATCTTTTCAATGAGCAGGACAAGGCCGCCAAGAAAATGTTCTCCATGGTGATCCGGGAAGCTAAAAAAAGAGGCGTTCATATCGGTCTATGCGGACAGGCGCCCAGCGACTTTCCTGCTTTTACCCAATTCCTGGCCGAACAAAGTATCGATAGCATTTCCTTTAATCCTGATGCTTTGGTGAAAGGGATCGAAAACATAAACCAGGCCGAAAAGGTCATCAGCGAAAGTTTTTGATGGGCCGGGAGGAAGGACTACCTGCCTTGGAGGCTGGGAACGGGATTAATGCGGTAACTTTTCCCGGAAATAGCCATAAGTCCAGGTGCCGGCAATGGCGCTTAATAGAACGATCACCACAACAAATGCTCCTGTGCCGATCTGTGCAAACAAGGGACCAGGGCAAGCTCCTGTGAGGGCCCAGCCAAGACCAAACAGCAAGCCGCCATAGACCTGGCCTTTGTTGAACTTCTTGGGATGGAATTCTATCTTTTCACCATGAATGGTTTTGATATTGAACTTTTTGATCAGCCATACGGAAATAATGCCCACTACCACGGCTGTGCCGATCACGCCATACATGTGAAAGCTTTGGAGCCGGAACATTTCCTGGATACGAAACCAGCTAATGATCTCGGCTTTTACGAATACGACACCGAACAGGATGCCCACGGCCATGTACTTGAAATTGTACCACCAGGGATGCTGCTGATGCGATTCGTTGATGCAGATAGTGTCAAGCGAGCGGGTCTCAAAATCTATAGTAGTAGCCTGTGTATTTATGCGTTGAGTTGTTGTTTGCATTTGTTGAATAGTTAATCAGCTAATTATAAACGGAGAATAAAAGGAAGCAGTAGGTTGGCCATGATGAAGCCTCCGGCCATGAACATCACAGTTGCTACCAACGAGGGCCACTGCAGGTTGGCAAGGCCCATAATGGAATGGCCGGAAGTGCAGCCGCCTGCATAGCGGGCGCCGAAGCCCACCAGGAAACCACCGCCCACCAGCATGATCAATCCACGCAGGGTAAACAGGCCTTCCCAGGAAAATAATTCCTTAGGCAGTAAGGTACTATGATCCGTAATACCGTATCCCGCCAGCTCTTTAACCAGCGCAGGGTGTACCACCACCGGATCAGGATTAGACAGTAATTGGGAAGCAATCACAGCTCCAGCCAATATGCCTCCCACAAAGAAGAAATTCCACATTTCTTTTTTCCAGTCGTATTGAAAGAATTTGATGCCAGCTGGAAAGCAGGCAGCGCAGGCATGCCGCAGGTTGGCTGAAATGCCAAAGTGCTTATTGCCCAGCAATAAAAGCGCCGGTACGATCAGGCCGATCAGGGCGCCTGCCACATACCAGGGCCAGGGTTGTTGTACTACTTGAAGCATCTGAATCAATTTATAAGCAAATGTCCTGTTAGATCAAAACATATACAGTGACAATTATCACATATGCCCTCCATCCGTTTACTAAGAAATGTGTTTTAATAGTTCACGCACATCTTCCAGGCTACCGCCATTGTAAATATGGTCATATCCCTGTTTCAACAGGTAGGTCACTGCCTGCCCGCTCCGGTTGCCGCTACGGCAGTAGAAAACTACCGGGATTTTCCCCAGTCCTTTGATTTCCTTCATTCTTTCGGGTAATTGGCCCAAAGGGATGTTCAATGCTTTATCAATGTGCTCCGAAGCATATTCTTCCGCTGTTCTCACGTCTATAAATTGTGTTGGGTGTTTAACTACTTCAGGTAAGTTCATGATCATTTTTTTTAGAATACAAATATATTTTCCTTGACCCGCGTTATCTATGACATTTGTCACATAGCTCATTGACAAAAAAAGCTCCTGTACAGGAGCTTCTCAATCACTAACCAACTGTCAACGGATCAATGGACCACCGGGTTACTTTCCTGTATCCACTTATTCATGCCTTCGGAGAAATTCAGGATGTTCTTGTATCCTTTTTGGGCCAGTAGGGAATAGGCAATCGTGGCACGGTCGCCTCCCTGGCAATGGATCACCACCTTTTTATCTTTACTGATCTTGTGCAGGTTATTCAGTAGAGTACCGATAAAAACATGGTCGGCCCCTTTGATATGCCCCGCATTGTATTCAGCTGCTCCTCGAAGATCTACTAACTGAATACCATTGCTTTGGTAAAGCGATTTGAATTCACCATTCGAAATCACCGCGGCTTTTTCCAGGCTGCCGCCTGTTTCTTCCCATACCCCTACAGAAGGAATATATCCATACATATTATCCAGCCCTATCCGCATCAACTTCCGGGTAAGGTCGTCAAGCTTTGAGGGGTCGGCGAGCAAAATAAACGGTTCTTCGTAATTGAGGAACCATCCCGCCCAGGTATTAAAGGAGTTATTACCCTGTATATTGATGCTACCAGGAATGAAGCCCGCCGCAAAAGCTGCCTTATCACGCGTGTCGATCAGTTTATAGCCCTTTTCCAGTGCTGCTGTCAATTCCTCTTTGCCAAGTTGTTTCAGGGCAGGCACTTTGGTGAGCAATGGCCGGTTTACCTTATTGAGCTTTTTCATCATCGAAAAGTACTTTGGTGGTTCCGGTTGATCAGCCAATAAATATTGTACAAAGCCTGCTTCATCCTGTTCAAAGCGGAACGCCCAGTTTCGTACCAGCTCGTAGCCTGTGGTAGTGGAAGGAACGGCGCCCAGCGCTTTGCCGCAGGCAGAGCCAGCGCCATGGCCCGGCCATACCTGTACGAAACCTGGCAACGCACTGAATTTCTTAAGCGACTGAAACAATTGGTGAGCGCCCGCCTCCTGGGTTCCTTTTAGGCCCGCTGCTTTTTCCAGCAGGTCGGGACGGCCGATGTCACCTACAAACACAAAGTCGCCGGTGAACAACATCACTGGTTCTTCGCTCGCCGGTTTATCGGTTAGCAGGAAGCTAATGCTCTCGGGCGTGTGCCCCGGGGTATGCATCACTTCAAGTTCCAGGTTGCCCATTTTGATCAGGTCGCCATCTTTTAATCCAATATGGTCAAATTCATATTGCCAGTCTGGTCCGCCCTCATCCGAAAGGTAGATTTTTGCACCGGTCAGCGCGGCCAGTTCCCGCGAACCTGACAGGAAATCGGCATGGATATGCGTTTCCAGGATATGGGTAATAACCATATTGTTTTGTTGCGCAATTTCCAGGTACGTATCTACATCCCTCTTAGGGTCTATCACGGCAGCCACGCCCGCCTTTTGGCATCCGATAAAATAACTGCCCTGTGCCAGGCCCTTATCATAAATGTGCTGAAAATACATAGTGTTTTGTTTTAGTCTTTACACTACAAAGGTGTCGATTGCTTACCTTATTATCGGTGATATCAGTCACCTATCAAAAACACTATTCTTTTATCCATTCAAAAGAATTGCGGTGAATAATGATCCAGCCGTTTTTTTCCATTTTCTTCATCAGGCGGCTGATGACTTCACGTGAAGAATTAAGATCTGTCGCAATGTCCTGGTGCGTAAGTTTAACCTGCCTGCCCATTTTCTTTACCTGTCCCTTGATATAAAATTCCAGGCGCTCGTCCATGTTTTTAAAAGCGATCGCATTAATGGTGTTCAACAGCTCTTCATAACGGGCTCGCCAGGTCCTGATCACGAAATAATGCCAGCTTTTGTATTTCCCCAGCCAGTCGTCCATATACTGCAATGGGATAGCGAGCAGGGTAACATCGGTCAGCGCTTTGGCCAATACCTGGCTATTCTCCTGCCGGTAGGTACATACCATGGAAACCGCGCAAGCTTCGCCAGGTTCTATATCGTACATGAAAAATTCATTGCCCTCCTCGTCTTCCTGGTAAAGCTTTACTATGCCTTCCAGTATTAACATAGTAGACCGGATAGTTTGTCCTTTCCTGAGTAGCACAGCGCCCGCAGGTATCTCTTTGATCTCTCCGTGGCTGTTCATCTCTTCATATAGTTCTTCTTCAAGCCCCGGGAATAATTGCCGAATGGGATATTGTTCTGCCATAAGTAAAATTACAATGTCTTTGGTGAAAAGAGCCGGTGTATATTGTACACCGGCCCATAACCTCCGCGCACCTGGCGGGGTTTTCGTTGCTATCGCTCATGTGACTAAAGCATAGAAGTCTGTTGTTCAAAATCGGTCAATGGCAATCCTGTTCCGCTCAGCGCATTGAACCCGCCTTTGATATTTACGATATGGTTAAAGCCTCTTGCCTTTAATATGGAGGCGGTGATCAGGGAACGGTACCCCCCTGCGCAGTGCAAGTAATATTCTTTGGATTTATCCAATTGGCTCATATGTTGGTTAATAAAGTCGAGGGGGAAATTCACGGCCCCTTCCAGGTGCTGGGTGCGGTATTCATTTTCCCGGCGCACATCCAGCAGGTTGATCTGTTTGTTCACCCTGTACAGGCAGGCAAATACATCGGCGGTTACCTGGTCTACACTACCGGTTTTATAACCTGCTTCCTTCCAGGCACAGATGCCGCCTTTCAGGTAACCAATGGAATTGTCATATCCTACTCTTGAAAGCCTTACTACGGCTTCTTCCACGCGGTCTTCATCGGTCACCAGTAATATAGGTTGTTTCAGGTTGGTGACCAGCGTGCCTACCCAGGGCGCAAAATTGTCGTCGAGCCCAATGAAAATGGAGCCCGGTATAAAACTATTCGCAAAGGCCTCTTTACGTCTTGTATCGATCACCAGCGCCTCTTCGTGATCCCATATCAATTGAAACTCCGAAGGTGGTAATGGCATGGTGCCTCTTTTGATCACTTCCTCTATCGCAGGTACGCCACCCTGCACATTCATCAGTACATTGTACGGAAAATATTGAGGAGGAGCTACCAATCCTTCCGTCAACTCCTTAATAAATTCAGTGCGTTTCATATCCGGGCGTAAAGCATAATTCACTTGTTTCTGGTGGCCCAGGGTATCAGTAGTTTCCTTGCTCATATTCTTACCGCAGGCACTGCCGGCGCCATGACCCGGATATACCATAATATCATCGGCCAGCGGCATGATCTTTTGTCGTAGTGAATCGTACAGTAAACCAGCCAGTAGTTCAGGGGTGATCTCGGCCTTTAATTTTTGTACGAGGTCAGGGCGGCCTACATCACCAATAAACAAGGTATCGCCGGTAAATAGGGCGGTATCCTTTCCGTTTTCATCTGTGAGCAGATAAGTGGCAGATTCCATGGTGTGGCCTGGTGTATGCAACACTTTAATAGACACCTTGCCCAACTTCAAAACTTCACCATCTTGTGCCACATGTGCTTCGTAACCCGGAGCAGCGGTAGGGCCAAATACAATGGTGGCCCCTGTTTTGGCCGCCAGTTCCTGGTGCCCGCTTACAAAATCGGCATGAAAATGCGTTTCCAGTATATACCTGATCTTTGCCCCGTTGCGTTCAGCCTTTTCTATATAAGGTTTTGTTTCCCGAAGCGGATCAATAATGGCAGCTTCGCCATCGCTTTCTATATAATAGGCGGCTTCTGCAAGACATCCGGTATAGATCTGTTCTATTTTCATATAATTTGTTTTTGGTAGTACCTTGTTGAGTCTGTTCTCCCAAAGATGGCATACAATTAGGTCTCCTAATGTGCCTTTGGTTACATATAGTTATGACAAACATCATCTTCTGGTATAACAATGATCAGTCTGCCATGGCATGCCTTTGCGTGACTATTATCACCCATATTGTAACCGGGGGCTACGACCTTTGTTTCCTAAACTTACAAAATGCACCTCCTGGGATATATAGCTTCTTTATTGATCGGCTTATCATTGGGCCTGATAGGCGGTGGAGGTTCCATACTCACCATGCCGGTGATGGTGTACCTCTTTGGCGTTTCGCCCGTGGCAGCCGCTTCCTATTCATTGTTTGTGGTAGGCTCTACCAGCCTGGTAGGCGCTGCCCGGCAATACAAAAAAGGGCTGGTGAATGTGAGAATGGCCCTGTTATTTGCAGCCGCTTCAGTCGTCACTGTTTTCCTGATCCGCAGATGGCTGGTGCCTGCCATACCGGAAAACATTGCCACCATACATGGTTTTGTTATTACTGAAAACTGGCTTACTATGGTATTGTTTGCCATCCTGATGTTGATCTCATCGGTGTTTATGATGCGCAATAAAGGCAGTCAGCAATTACCCGCAACGGCCGGCAAAAAGATCAGCATCGTTAAGATAATATTTTATGGCATGGGCATTGGTCTGGTAACTGGTTTACTGGGGGCAGGAGGGGGCTTCCTGCTCATCCCGGCGCTGGTGTTATTACTCCACCTGCCTATGAAAGAAGCTGTCGGCACCTCCCTGCTGGTCATTGCCCTCAACTCACTCATTGGCTTCACAGGCGATCTGCACAACAAAGGAATAGACTGGCCGCTCTTATTAATGGTCACTGCACTGGCGATGGCCGGTATTCTATTGGGTAGCTACCTGAATCAAAAAATACCTGCCGGAAAATTAAAGAAAGCCTTCGGCTGGTTTGTACTCGCTATGGGCGTGTATATCCTTATTAATGAATTTGTTTATAATTCGTAAGTATATAAATAAACAGGTGCTGGAAATGTTTTGCCTTATTCCTTCATTTGCATTAGCTTTTACTTAACCAATTTTTAAATAACTTTACCGGGTGAAGGAAAAGGCAGCAATATTTTTGATGGCCGTATACTTATTTGGAGCTACCAATGCCTGCCAGGTATTGAAGCTGCCCCTGCTGGTAACACACTATATAAAACACAAGCAGGAGAGTCCCTTCATAACGCTGGGATCATTCGTTAAAATGCACTACATAGATCCACAGCCCTTCGATGCCGATTATGCCCAGGACATGCAATTGCCTTTTAAGACCACTCCTGATACTTTTTGCCTCAATACTCCTTCGGTTGTACCGGTTGTTCCCAAAACAGACCTCACAGTGCCGGTTTACAGGCCTGTATTACAGCCGATTGTAGATGAAGAGATCCCTCTTTCTTTATCAGCCACTGCTATCTTTCAGCCTCCACGGGCATAGCAATCATTTCCGGATTTTAGTCATCGCTATGTTTTATTTAACTTGTTTACATGGAGCTAACCGTCATTGAACAGGGACTAACCGCTGTGCAGGTACAGGCAAGCAGGCGGCAACATGGCAGCAATATCGCAGAACAGGAAAAACGTTCCGTTTTTGGTGCAGTATTATTGGGTATCGTGAAAGAACCCATGTTCCTGCTATTGCTGGTAACCTGTGTTATTTATTTTACACTGGGACAGTTTCAGGATGGCTTTATTATGCTGATAGCCTTGCTGTTGGTGAGCGGTATTTCCCTTTTCCAGGATTACCGTAGCTCCAGCGCCGTGCAGGCCCTTAATAAACTTGCAGCGCCCAAGGCAAAAGTGATCCGTGATGGGGTGCTTATTTCTATACCGACAGAAGAGATCGTAGTAGATGATATCGTGCAATTGGAAGAAGGCATTATCATACAGGCGGATGGGGCCATCATCGTATCGAACGACCTCACTGTGAATGAATCTACCCTTACCGGCGAGTCTTTTGCCATTGCCAAGTCGGCGGAAGCCGATAATGCAGTATACAAAGGCACCCTGGTCACTTCCGGTGGAGGCAGGATGAAAGTAACCGCAGTAGGTCAGCAAACACGATTTGGGCAGATCGGTATGTCATTGAGCGCAGTAACGGTTCAGAAAACACCCCTGCAACAGCAGATACATGATTTTGTGCGGAAGATGGTGATTGTAGGCATTGCGGCCTTTGTTATTGTAGTGGGGTTTAACCTGTACCTGTCGGGCAGTTTTAATCAGGCATTCTTACAGGGCCTTACGCTGGCCATGAGCATATTGCCCGAGGAAATACCGGTCGCTTTCAGCACCTTCCAGGCCCTGGGCGCTTTCCGGCTGCTGAGGAAGGATATCATTGTAAAACAGCCGCAGCATGTGGAGACCCTGGGTGCAGCTACGGTGATCTGTGTAGATAAAACAGGTACGTTGACGCAGAACAAAATGGAGATCGTGTACCTGTTCGATGCAGCCGATGATCGTTCCATTTCATTGCATGATCCTGGTGCCATGCCGCTGGAATTGTTGGAATACGCTATGTGGTCCAGCGAAACGACCCCCTTAGATCCCATGGAAAAAGCGATCCACGCCTTATATGCTCAGTCCGCAAGCACCGACCTGCGATCCCTTTTCCGGCAGGTACATGAATACCCATTGGGTGGAGTGCCGCCCATGATGACCCATGTGTTCAGGAATGCGGCCGGCCGTACGGTGATCGCCACCAAGGGCGCGCCCGAGGCTGTTTTGCGCAGCAGTAACCTGCCCGCTGATAAAAAAGCAGCCTATCTCGCCAAAAGCTCGGAGTATGCAAGTAAAGGCTACCGGGTATTGGCAGTAGGAAAAGCTGTAGGGGTGTATAAGGAATGGCCGGAATCGCAGGAAGACTTTGTTTTTGATTTCCTCGGACTGGTCGTTTTTGAAGACCCTGTCAGGGCCAGCACACCGGCTACCATCCATAGTTTTCAGCAAGCAGGCATTCAGGTAAAGATGATCACTGGTGACTATGCAGAAACGGCCCTGGCCATTGCATCACAGGCCGGCCTGGATGCCAGCACGCAGATGCTTACGGGCAAGGAGGTAATGAGCATGCCGGCAGCGGAACTTGAACAGCAGGCAAAGCAAATAAACATGTTTGTGCGTATGTTCCCCGAAGCGAAATTAAAAGTGGTGAATGCCCTCAAAGCTGCAGGTGAAATAGTAGCCATGACGGGTGATGGCGTAAATGATGCGCCTGCGCTGAAAGCAGCCCATATTGGTGTTGCTATGGGCAAGCGGGGGAGTGAAGTAGCCAGGAGTGCGGCCTCACTGATATTGGCCAATGATGATCTGGGTGGCATGACCGAGGCCATTGCCCTTGGCCGCAAGATCTATGATAACCTTAAGAAAGCCATTCAGTACATCATCTCCATTCATATACCTATCATACTCATTGTGATGTTGCCCTTGCTGCTGTGGAAGTTTACGGATATTTTTTCCCCGCTGCATGTTATATTCCTGGAACTCATCATGGGACCTACCTGCTCTATTATTTATGAAAATGAGCCCGTAGAAGCAGGCACCATGACCAGGCCACCCAGGAAGATAACGTATACATTCCTTTCATTCCGGCAGCTGGTGTTAAGTATTCTGCAGGGATTGGTCATTACCATAGGATGTCTGAGCCTTGGTTATTATTATTTACAGGCAGGGGAGGAGGAGGCTACTGTACGTACAGTGATCTTTATCACTTTGTTGTTCTGTAATATCTTTTTAACCCAACTCAACAGGTCTTTTGTGTACTCCGTGTTTAAGACCATCCTGTACAGGAATGTGCTGGTGCCGCTGATCATCGGTGCAACCTTGTTGTTCATCGCAGCGCTCTTATACATTCCTGTTGTTCGTGAGCTGTTCAGGCTGCATACGCTTTCCTTATCCATGCTGGCAACCTGTATAGCGGTGGCCCTCGTATCTACCGTTTGGCTGGAGGGGGTAAAATTGTATACGCGGTATAAAATAAAACAGGTTCAAAAAGCGGGCTAAAAGCACCAATTGTAAAGAATATCATAAGGTTGGTAAACGGGTTGTTAATACAAAGGGGGATGGCTATAAAAGGGCCAGCAACTTCGCTATTTTTACCTTTTCCCCTGGTCTGTCTACTAACTGCTTTACCACCAACGCTTATTCTTTTTTATTTCAACGATCAGCAAGCAATTGTGAAACAAAGGGTGGCTCACTGCCTGAGCTGCACCTGATCTAAATTGATATAGTATGAAATTTATCTTTCTTTTTCTGCTTACAGGCACGGGCCTGTTGCATCCCGGCTGGCAAACCGACCTTGAAACGGCTAAGAAGATCGCCAGGGAAAATGACCGGCTGATCCTGTTGAATTTTTCCGGCTCAGACTGGTGTGGTCCCTGTATCCGGCTACGGAAAGAAATCTTTGATGCCAATGCCTTTTCACAATTGGCGGACAGCGCTCTTGTATTGGTCAGCGCAGATTTTCCCCGTAATAAGAAAAACCAGTTATCGAAAGAACAGCAAAGACAAAATGAAGCGCTGGCAGATCAATACAATCCCCAGGGCAAATTCCCTTTGACTCTTTTGCTTACAACAGAAGGGAAGGTGATCAGGTCATGGGATGGTTATCCGGCAGACAGTAACCAGTTTTTAGAACAGGTTAAAACCCTTTGCGATGGCAGCCGACCCTGATACAGTGCGGGTGGAATACAAACAGTCGGAAAAACTGATGGGCAACAGGTTTGAAATTACCGTAGTAGCTGCATCGGAAGCCTGGGCACGGGAAAAGATAGCATTGGCTATTGCTGAGATCAGGCGCATCGAAAAGCTGCTGACCACCTTTGATGAGCACAGCCAAACGAACCAGGTGAATCAACAGGCTGGTATCTGCCCTGTAAAAGTGGACGCAGAAGTATTCGCACTGATCAAACGATCATTAAAAATTTCCGCGGTTACAGATGGCGCATTTGATATTACTTACGGTTCAGTAGATAAACGCCTGTGGAATTTCGACCGCAACATGACGCAGTTGCCCGAGCCCCATATTGCCAAAGCGGCAGTAAAGCTCATCAATTACCGGAATGTATTGCTCGACGAAGAAACAGGCACCGTAATGTTGAAGGAGAAGGGCATGCGCATCGGATTTGGAGGCATTGGTAAAGGTTATGCAGCTGATATGGCCAAAGCATTGCTGGTGAAAGAAGGCGTACAAAGCGGCATCGTCAATGCTTCAGGTGATCTGATCACCTGGGGTACACAGGCCGATAACAAACCCTGGACCATTGGTATTGCCCATCCGGATGATGCGCGGGCAGCTTTTTCCTGGCTCAATATTTCCAACCTGGCCATTGCCACTTCCGGTAATTATGAAAAGTATGTACTGATAGACGGCAAAAAGTATTCCCATACCATTAATCCCAAAACGGGGATGCCTGTATCGGGTATAAAAAGCGTAACGATCATCAGTCCCTATGCGGAAATTGCCGATGCCATGGCCACCCCGGTGATGGTAATGGGAGTGAAGGCGGGCCTTCACCTCATTGACCAGATCGATTACCTGGGATGTATTATCGTAGACGACAACAATAAGATCTATTCTTCAAAAAACACGCATTTACAATGAGCAACACAAAAAGCACAATCATATTGGCAGTGCTGGTGATCCTGGCTGCCTCCTGTACTACTGTAAAAGAGTACCAGAAGAATAAACTCAATGATGCAGAAATGACCCTGGGCAACCGGAAAGTGGAAAAAACGGAACTCAATTTCCAATCCTACCGCGAGGGCGCTTCCGGCGCTAATGCCGGCAAAAGCGGCGGCGGCTGCGGTTGTAATTGAGTAAATCTTTTTAATGATTAAAGTTATTATATGAAACAGGTGTTTTTAACCGCCCTGGGAATACTCGCGCTGCTGAAGGGGTACAGTCAGCAGGCGCCTGATACCACTGGGTTTGAAGCCAGGAAGCTGAAGATAGAAGAGATCAACCTGGTATCCAGTTATTATGGACAAACGGGTGATCATGCCGCTGTTACCGGCGGTATCGGCACACAAAAGCTAACAGACATCGCGAATGTATTTGATATTAAGTTGTCGAAATATGATCGAAAGCTGCGTAAGCATAGCTTCGGCCTTGAAGTGGGGATCGATCATTATACTTCTGCTTCCTCTGATAAAGTAGACCTGAAAGCCAATTCATCGGCCTCTTATGCTGATACGCGTATCTATCCTTCACTTAGCTGGAGTGTAGAGAATGAAAAGAAAGGTACCACGTTCAGCCTGGAAGCATCCTCTTCTTCTGAATTTGATTACCAGTCCTTTGGCCTGAATGTTGGGTTTGCTAAAAAAACGAAAGACAGGAACGGCGAATTCTCCGCCCGGTTGCAGGGATACTTTGACCAGGTAAAATTGGTTACACCCACAGAACTAAGGCTCGGGGGTGGGGGAGATGATGATAGTTATGGCAGTGATAACCGTACCACCATTGCCGGATCCTTGTCCTGGTCGCAGGTGATCAACAAAAACCTGCAGGTAATGTTGCTGGCAGATCTTGTACACCAACAGGGTTTTCTAAGCCTGCCTTTTTACCGTGTGTATTTCAATGATGGCACGGTGCACCAGGAGAAACTGCCCGACAGCCGCTTTAAAATACCGCTTGGCATCAGGGCCAATTATTTCTTAGGCGACCGTGTCATCATCAGGGCCTACTACCGCTTTTATAAAGACGATTGGGGAATTACCTCCCATACGGCCAATATAGAAGTACCTGTGAAGATCACCCCCTTCCTTTCTGTAAGTCCTTTTTACCGGTTCTATAATCAGTCGGCCGTCAAGTATTTTGCGCCTTATGAGCAACACAAGGCAGCTGACACCTACTATACCAGCAATTACGATCTGTCGAAATTCAACAGTAATTTCCTGGGAGCAGGCATCCGCCTGGCGCCACCCAAAGGTGTATTTGGTATGCAGCATTTCAATATGCTGGAATTGCGCTATGGCCGATATACAAGAAACAACGACCTGAATGCGAATAGCATCTCTTTGAACCTGCGGTTTAAATAGGGTACAAATAAAAAAGGTGAGATCTGCCAGGGTAGATCTCACCTTTTTTGCGCTAATAGATTGCTATTTGCTATTTATAGTCTGCGATCTTTATCAATGCCACCACCTCCTTCACAATAATCTTTCTGCCTTTCGTTTCCAGGATACCGGCTTCTTTGAATTCACCCAGTATCCTCACAATGTTTTCACGGGTAGTGCCTACCAGGTTGGCCAGGTCTTCCCTCGACAGGTTGATCTCCGCAGGCATGCCGGGCTGCGTATCTACCTTGTATTTCTCCCTGAGTACGATCAGTTGAAGCGCCAGCCTTTCTTTTACAGATCGTTGGGTAAATAAAGTGATGCTGTTGACCATTACAGCAAATTCATGACTGAGTGTTTTTAACAGCCGTCTGCTCAACAGGGGGGAATGATGCAATACCTCCAGAAAATCTTCTTTGGGGATAAATACAATGGTGCTTTCTTCCAATGAGGCGGCTGAATCGGGATACCTGTCTCCTTCCAAAATGGCATGATACCCCAGCAGTTCGCCCGTATTGGCTACATAGATGATCTGCTCGCCACCCTCTTTGGCCAGTTTGTATTTTTTAGCCATCCCTTTTTTGATGTAAAAGATGCCCGAAGGATAAGCTCCTTCCCGAAAGATAATCTCCCCTTTGCTGTATACCTGCTCGCTTTGATGGGCTGTGAGCAGGGCAAGATCCTCTTCCGGCAGATCGGCAAGGACCGATTGACTTTTAAAATCCCATTTGTCTATGGGGAAAAGGCCACTGATACTCATAGTAGGGAGCAAAGGTACCGCAATAAAAATTGATAAATATCACTTTTTGAAGTGATAAAGAACTGCAACATTCCTTTGTGAATACAAGTAGCTTTGCGGAATATGTCACCAGCCACTGATTCCTTACTTCGTATGTCTGCCTGGTTTAAGTCGGATGAGCAATTCCATCACCTGTACCCCCTGGCCATGCAGCAACTGGCCAAAAGACACTGGACCTCCCTGACGGTGGCCGAGATCGTAGTGGAATTTCTTACGCCCTCCAAAGGCAGCCGGGTATTGGACATCGGCAGCGGGGTGGGCAAATTCTGTCTTACGGGCGCTTATCACAAGCCCTCTTCCCATTTTTACGGTATTGAGCAACGCAAAGACCTGGTAGCCCATGCCGATACAGCCAGGCAAATATTAGGATTGAGGAATGCGCATTTTCTGCATGGCAATTTCACCCAGGTCGACTTCCGTCAATACGACCATTTCTATTTTTATAATTCCTTTTACGAGCACCTGGTCGATACGGATAAAATAGATGAGAACATCCCTTTTTCCGAATCACTCTACAATTATTACACCCGCAATCTCTACAAGAAACTGGAACAGATGCCTGCCGGTACCCGCCTGGCCACTTTTCATACGCTGGAAGACCGGGTGCCACCTGGATACTACCTGGTAGAATCGCATATCGGTACTTTATTAAAGCACTGGATCAAAACCTGAATACCCTATTGATAACCCTATAAAATAAAAAGAATAAGATGGCAGCCGATATGGACATGGATCATGAAATAAGCCTTGTAAAGGAATCATTGGAAAAAGTGAGCGGGTACCTGGACTGTGAAAAGATCATTATACGGAATATCCGTAAACACCTGGAAAATGGGATGGATGAATTGAGCATTGAAAACTATCTCAAAGCACTGATCGTTTACCTCGAGCGTTCTACCGAAACGGACGGAGGCGCCAATAGGCAAATGAATCACCGGTTCGTTATTGGATTTATCTATACCCTACTGAGAACTTCCTCCTGGAGAAGCTGGGTGCAATCGATACAGATCTAAACTTTAATCGCAGATGTCAATACCTGAAAAAGATAATTCCTTATCACCTGAAGCGGATCGCAAGCCAGGCTACTTGTGGAGCCTGACGCATCAAAAATGCGCCCGCTGCAGGCGGGGCAATATGTTCCGGCATAGTAACGCGTACAACCTGAAGCAGTTCATGAAAATGAACAACAACTGCCCGGTCTGTGACCAAAGGATGGAAATAGAAGTTGGTTTTTATTATGGCACCAGCTATGTGAGTTATGCGCTCACGGTGGCCTTGTCGGTCACCACTTTTGTGGCCTGGTGGGTATTGATCGGCTTTTCGGTACACGACAACCGCTTTTTCTGGTGGCTGGGCATCAATATCACGGCGCTGATTCTGCTGCAGCCTTACCTGATGCGCTTGTCGAGAGCTATCTGGCTGTCGTTTTTTGTGCGCTATGATCCGGCATGGAAAACAGAAAAGCCGGATAATACGCCACGGGGTTAACAGGTAGTCCTTACCCTAAATTTAATTGTATGTATACTGTTCCTGATAGTATCTCATTAAGCAAATATTTTGCCGACGAGGCCGGCTTCCGTAACCTTTTTCCCCTCCCTATACAAAAACTGGACGCTTTGCATTGGTCGCCTTTACAGGTGGCCGGCAAAGCAGTTCAGTTCCTGGCGCAGGAGGAGGTGGTAAATATCCTGGACATTGGCAGCGGTATTGGTAAGTTTTGCCTCACAGGCGGGTTCCTTCAACCTGCAGCCCATTTTTATGGTGTAGAACAAAGGGAAGACCTGGTAAAGCAGGCAACCATTGTAGGACACAGGCTTGGTTTAAACAACGTGCATTTTATGCACAGCAACTTCACCCAACTGGACCTGAAACAATATGACCATTTCTATTTCTATAACTCCTTTTATGAGAACCTGTCCGGTACAGATAAGATAGATGATACCATCGCTTACTCGAGAGAGCTGTATAACTACTATAGCCATTACCTCTATAAGCAACTGGAAGAAATGCCAGCCGGCACGCGCATCGTTACCTATTGCAGTTGGGGAGATGAGATCCCTCCTGCCTATTTATTAGTGGAAACCCATTCTGATAGCTTATTAAAATGCTGGATAAAAAGTTAGAACATGAACACTACAATTGATGATTTTTGTAATAAGCTGGTCAACAAGATCCTGTTCGCGGCTTCACAGGAGGAGGTGAAACGGTATATTGATACAGCCATGAAAAGCATGGTATCCCACAAGGTTAACGGACATATTATTGCCAGGTTTGCCGACAAGTCGCTCCTTCATTTAAAAGAGTTTAGCCCTATGGATCAGGATGCGCAACAATGGACCAATATAAAAATGGCCATCTTGTTGTTTAACCAGTTAAAACGTACACTAAATAGTGGAACCACCCCTGTAAGCTAAACATCATGTTCAGGCCTAAACTCTTTGACACGCTCAGAAATTATAGTACTGCAACTTTCGGCAAGGACCTGATGGCTGGCATTATTGTAGGCATAGTGGCCCTTCCATTGGCCATTGCATTTGCCATCGCTTCCGGGGTTTCGCCGGAAAAAGGATTGTATACGGCTGTAATTGCGGGTTTTATTATTTCCAGCCTTGGCGGTAGCCGTGTACAGATCGGTGGTCCTACGGGTGCTTTTATTGTAATTGTTTATGGCATTGTACAGCAGTATGGGATCAATGGGCTGATCATTGCAACGTTTATGGCCGGTATTATGTTGGTGCTAATGGGAATCGCCCGGCTGGGAACTGTGATACAATATATTCCCTATCCATTGATCGTGGGGTTTACCAGTGGTATTGCCCTGCTGATCTTCTCCTCCCAAATAAAAGATTTCTTCGGCTTGCAAATGGGCGCTGTAGCACCAGATTTTATAGACAAATGGGCAGCGTATGCCCTCCACTTATCGTCTGTAAACTGGTATGCATTCCTGGTGGCAGGCTTAACAGTTATGATTGTGGTGTTGTGGCCACGGGTCACGCACAAGGTGCCAGGTTCTCTAATAGCTATATTGGCTACTACTGCGGCTGCATCGCTGTTGAAGTTGCCGGTAGAAACAATTGGCGCCCGATTTGGTGAGATCCCTTCTTCGTTACCTTCCCCTACCATACCCGTACTTAATTTTACGGTTATCAAAAACATGGTACAACCAGCCTTTACGATTGCCCTGCTGGGAGGTATTGAATCCTTGCTGTCGGCCGTAGTAGCCGATGGAATGACGGGCGGCCGGCACCGGTCCAATATCGAACTGGTGGCCCAGGGCGCAGCCAATATAGGCTCAGCCATATTTGGCGGAATTCCTGCTACAGGCGCCATAGCGCGAACAGCCACCAATGTTAAAAATGGGGGTCGTACACCGGTAGCGGGCATTGTACATGCCATCACCCTGTTGTTGATCATGTTGTTTGCCGGTAAATGGGCAGCATTGATCCCTATGCCTACGCTGGCAGGCATACTGGTGGTGGTAGCGTATAATATGAGTGAATGGCATAATTTCCGGTCAATATTGAAAGGAACACGCAGCGATATGGCTGTGCTGCTTACTACCTTTTTATTAACGGTACTAATTGACCTTACTGTTGCTATTGAGATTGGTATCGTGTTGGCCGCCTTTCTCTTCATGCGGAAGATGATACAAACCGCTGAAGTTAATATACTTACTGCCTTGCCGGATGAAGAAGAGACGTACAGCCGGGTTCTTAGCGGATACGATATTCCGAAAGGGGTAGACATTTTTGAGATCACAGGGCCTTTGTTCTTCGGCGCTGCTTACAAATTCAAAGATGCTATGCGGATTATTGAAAAGCCGCCTAAAGTGCTCATCCTGCGCATGGGCCAAGTGCCCATCATTGATGCAACGGGTATTAAGACCCTCAGGGAAGTATTCACCTCCTTAAAACACCGGCATACAAAGCTTGTCTTATCGGAAGTGAATAGCCCCCAGGTGCTGAAGGCGCTAAAGGATGCCAGGCTATTGTTTGCTATCGGCAAAGCCAATGTAACCGCCTCTTTTCAAGAGGCTTTGGTACGAAGTGAAGTTATACTACAGCAAAATATTCCCGGCAGCCCCGCCTCACTCGTTGGTAAGGATCACCTTTAATGCTTTTTCTTTGGCGGCGTTTTGAAAAGTTTCATAAGCATTGATGATATCGCTTAATTTAAAGTGATGGGTAATCAACTGTTGTGGATCCAGTTTTTTGGATTGTACTGTTTGCAGTAATAAAGGGGTCGTAACAGTGTCTACCAGGCGGGTAGTAATGGTGATATTGTGTGCCCAGAGGGTTTCCAGGTGTAGTTCAACGCTTTTGCCATGTACGCCTACATTGGCAATCGTGCCACCGGGCCCTACCAATGATTGACAGAGTTCAAAAGTAGCGGGTATGCCTACGGCTTCAATAGCTGTATCAACCCCTATGTTGTGGGTAAGTTGTTTTACTGATTCAACAGCATTTTGCTTGCTGTTGTTGATGATGGCAGTGGCCCCAAACCGCTTTGCTGTTTCCAGGCGGTTATCATCCGGATCGATCATGATGATCTGTGCAGGTGAATAAAACTGTGCGGTAAGCAAGGCTGCCAGTCCAATAGGGCCAGAACCCACAATGGCCACGGTGCTTCCGGGTTGTACTTTCCCATTGAGTACCCCACATTCAAAACCGGTGGGTAATATGTCGCTCAGCATTACGAGGGCTTCTTCATCGGCATTGGCGGGTATATGGTAAAGGCTATTGTCTGCGAAGGGGATCCGTACATATTCTGCCTGGGTACCATCGATTAAATGGCCCAATATCCAACCTCCCTTTTCACAATGCGAATACATGCCTTTTTTGCAATAAGTACATTTGCCGCAGGAGGAGATACAGGAGATCAGCACGTGATCGCCTTTCTTAAAACTGGTAACTGCGCTACCTGCTTCCTCTACGATACCCACCCCTTCATGCCCAAGGATACGGCCATCCGTCACTTCCGGTACATCCCCTTTGAGAATATGCAGATCTGTGCCACAGATGGTGGTCTTAAGCATTCTTATAATGGCGTCTGTAGGCTCTACAATGGTTGGCTGAGGCTTTTCCTCCCAGGCTTTGCGGCCAGGGCCGTGGTAAACTAATGCTTTCATATGCTTTGAGATTGGTTTAAATATTGTGTAAAGCTACCGGCTAGCAGGAGTGTTATACGATACCCGGATCATGCCGGTTACTGATTGTTGTCAGGTAAATCTATACTTATAAGCTGCCCTTCTTGAAAATTATGGCGAGTAGTAACATGGATCCGGGAGCTGTAATTCCCCAAAGCGTACCAATAAGCAGTAGTTTTTCCGAAAAATTGGGATAGAAATAAACAAATGCGATCAAAGGAGTAGTAACAAGTCCATGCATTAAGAAAAAATACCTGCCCCATTTTTGTATACCCGGTTTTTCAAATACAGGTATAGCAAATAAAGTGGCTAATCCCATAAATATATATCCTATTGCATCAAAATCCCAAAAGAGCGAGTGTGGGGTTTGGATGAGAACACGGATCTCGTCAGATGCTCCTTTAAGCGTCATAGGAATGACGGTTGCCAGTTGAACAACATAATTAGCAGTAACAAATACTACATAGATAACTGCAAAGATCAGTGCCGCATGACTCCAAAACTTTTTCTCAACAGGTGTTACATAATGAAGTGCAAGCATTGCAAGCATAAAAGGGATCACTATACAAAGAGAAAATCCATAAATTAAAATTTCGTCCCATGGATATCTGAGAGCGCCAATCACCTGTAATAGCTGAACGATACAGAACGCGACTGTAGACACAAATGCAATAAGTCCTGACCAAAAACCAGCATTATAGATTGCTTTATTCATTTTTTTTCTAGTTTGTAATGGCGCATTTCCAATTAGATCGGCCATTGTCTAATCCTTTCATTAGACTGGTATCTTCATTTTTAACTTCTTCATTTCTTCTTTCAGCTCTGCAGGTATATCCCGGCAAGCGCAATTTTTATAATGTTCCAAATGCCACTCAATGCGTTGTTGCAAGGTAGGATGCTCTGGCATTGGATGTTGCTTATGCCAGGAAGCATTGAACCCGGATGATCTCGATTTCATAATAAAATATTAATAATACCATTGATCGGTAACCACAAAAATAGGATGCGACTGAGTGACCAGTGTTACCAGCATGTTTGCAATCCAACTGTTGGTTCAGATAACTTCAATCCAAAGCTAGGTTACTTGTATTGTGTTAAGATTGATCGCCCTTAGCATGATGTATGATAAATGTCATGCAGCAAAGAAAAAGAAGTGCGCTGGCTTCCTGAGTTGGTAAGGTCAATGCGTGCGATGCGGGGAGGGTGACTATAATCAAATGCCCGGATGATGGTCATCAATCTATAGCGCATGAGCTGAATATATCTTTGAATTACAAAATGCTATATGACTTCTGTTGTAACTATTACATTCAATCCCTGTATTGACAAAAGCGTTTCGGTGCCGGCACTGATACCCGACAAAAAGCTGCATTGTGCTGTTCATCAACTGGAACCTGGCGGAGGCGGCATCAATGTGGCAAGGGTGATCAAACGACTGGGGCTCCCCGTTACCGCTATTTACCCGGCTGGCGGCTCTACCGGTGAGTTGTTGGGTCACTTGCTGGAAAAGGAAGCGGTTACCTCGTTTAAAATAGACGCCACGCACCCCACGCGGGAAAATATCATTCTCTCAGAAACGGCTACTCATAAGCAATACCGGCTTGGAATGCCGGGTGAACTGTTGAGCGTTGAAGAATGGCAAGCCTGTCTGCAGGCGATCAGTCAATCGGAAGATGTGTCGATGATCGTGGTTAGCGGCAATATTCCTGACAATGCTCCCCGTGATCTCTTCCGCCAGATAGCTTTTATAGCCCGGGAAAAGCAGGCTAAGCTGGTGGTAGATACTGCCGGAGAGTCCTTGTTAATGGCCATCAGGGTTGGCGCTTACCTGTTTAAGCCGAACCTGTCGGAATTGGCTGAACTGGTGGGTAAAAAGGACCTGAA
>CBIHOV010000026.1:0-121558 GCA_966211765.1 uncultured Paraflavitalea sp. | reverse complement strand
GTGAACTCAAAGAGTTGCATGATATGCTCGATACCGCCGACTCAGAATGGCGGTCCCAGGAAATGCTACAGCTGTTTTCAAAAAGATCTGCCTAACCACCAACATACCCCGCAGACGGGGAGCCATCCCTGGATGGTTCCCCGTCCCAACCTGCCGGCTACAGCCTGCCCCCAACCATCCCCCAGCCTGCCAATTCAACAAACTGCCAACCCACCAGCCAATAATCAGTAATCAACAAGCCTCCGGCTCCCAACACCCAGCCGTAGGCAGCCATTTGCTAATAATCAATAATTAGTAATCAATAATCGACAAGCCTCCTCCAACGATAGCATTTTTGTACCTAAAATTGTACGGCTTTATATTTTCGGGCAAGCTCCAAAACCAGCAGGGGTATTATTACCGTACATTCATAGTATTGATTTCCAATTGTTCATTAGCTCTGACATGCCTCGTAATCCCCCAACAGGCAAGAATAATTAACTGTATTTGTAAAGGACTGGTTAATAGCGGTTTTTGACTTAATTTTTATTATATTTGAAGTAAGTTTAAGATTAGGCTCTCAAAGCTTAAACATTTTACCTGTAGTACTATGAATGCGTTTACCATCAAGGACCTGGAAAATTTGTCAGGCATCAAAGCCCACACGATCCGGATTTGGGAACAGCGGTATTCCTTCCTCAAACCCCGGCGCACCCAAACCAATATCAGATATTACAACAACGACGAGCTAAAGGCTATCCTGAACATTGCCCTCCTTAATAAGTATGGATACAAAATATCGCATATTGATAAGATGAATGCCGACGAGGTGAGGCAGAAATTAGTGGCTCTTTCTCACGGCGAAGCACAACAGGAGCGGCTTGTCAACGACATGCTGCAATGCATGGTCGACCTGAATATTGACAAATTCGAGGACATCCTCAATGATTACATCAAAGCCCGGGGGATCGACAGGACCATCAGTTACCTCATCTTTCCCTTCCTTGATAAGATCGGTATCCTCTGGCTTACCAACCATATCAACCCCGCCCAGGAACACCTGGTATCAAATGTGATCAGGCAAAAGCTCATCGTAGGTATCGAGAGCACCATATCACATATGGTATTGGATAAAACAGTGATCCTGTTCCTGCCCGAAGGGGAGCACCACGAACTGGGGCTGCTGTACATGTACTATTTGCTAAAGAACCGCGGCGTACAGGTCATCTACCTGGGAGCAAATGTGCCTTTACGTGACCTGGAATTCATCACCAATCTCAAGAAACCAGACTACCTGTACACACATCTTACCTCTACTGCCAGTAACAACAATGTCGAGAAGTTCTTTCACCAGGTACACCAAAAAATGCCTCAGATGCCCGTCGTTATTTCCGGGCAGCTGGCGCAAAACAGGTTTAAAAAAATACCCCCCGGGGTACACCTGAAAAGGTCACTTACGGAGGTCCTGGAGTACGTTTCGGCATCTTAATCAGGCGATTAGCATATCATTAACGCCCTCATAACTGCTTGTATTACTGCTTGTTAAGATATTTAACATATCATAATCAACAATGATCCCTTTCGGAATTAAACAAATGTTTAAATTTGGGGTGGATTTATTTTTAAGAAGTAAATATTGAAGCCATGTCGACGATAGAATTTAATCAAATGCTGGTGAACAATGCAGAGTTTTTAAAACCCTTCGCTATTACGCTTACGCGTGACACAGAAGCAGCCAAAGATCTGTTCCAGGAAACTTTATTCAGGGCCTTAGCCAATAAAGATAAATACAATGTTGGTACCAACATTAAAGCATGGTTGTATACCATCATGCGCAATATCTTTATCAATAACTACCGCAGAAAGGCCAAACAGAATACTATTTTTGATAGTACTCCCAATGATTTCCTGCTCAATCACAACCAGGCTGTAACAGCCAATGAAGCGGAAAGCACATTAAGGTTAAAAGACATTCAGCATGCCATACACAACCTGCCCGAAATATTCAGGAACCCTTTCCTGTTGTACTTCGATGGGTTCAAGTACCATGAAATCGCTGAAATGCTCGATGAACCGCTGGGTACTATTAAAAGCCGTATCCACTTTGCACGCAAATTGCTGAAAACGCAAATGCATAGGTTCTAAACCGCATACAAAATTGAACAAGGGTGGGCATCCAAAAACTGGGTGACCCACCCTTTTTGCTTAATTTAACTGCGTGGGAAAAAAAGTGATCGTTATCGGAAGTGGTTTTGCCGGCATGTCTGCCGCATCCTTTATGGCCAAAGCAGGATGGCAGGTAACCGTCATAGAGAAGCAATCCGGACCGGGAGGCAGGGCCCGGCAGTTACAACAACAGGGCTTTACTTTCGATATGGGCCCCAGCTGGTACTGGATGCCCGATGTCTTTGAAAGATATTTCGCCTGCTTTGGCAAACAGGTTCAGGATTACTACCAGCTGCAACGCCTCAACCCTTCTTACCGTATCTACCGCGAGCAGGGATACTCCGACATACCAGCTGATCTTTACGAATTCAAGAAAATGCTCGATCACTGGGAGCCAGGTGCTGCCGGCAGGCTCGATAGATTTCTCGGGGAAGCCGCTTATAAGTACAAATCAGGCATGCAAAACCTGGTCTTTAAACCTGGCCAGTCCATAACAGAATTCCTCGACCCGGCAGTCATATCAGGCATTTTCCGGCTCGATATCTTCTCCTCTATTAAAAAGCATATCCATAAATATTTTAAGCATCCCCATATCCGGCAGATGCTGGAATTTCCGATCTTATTCCTCGGCGCCTTACCCGAAAATACACCGGCACTCTACAGCCTCATGAATTACGCCGACATCGTGGGAGGAACCTGGTATCCCCGGGGAGGGATGTACAGCATTGTGCAGGCCATGCACCAGCTGGCCACCAGCCTGGGTGTGCAGTTCCATTTCAACGAAAACGTAGTGCGCATAGAACTGGAGGCATCCGCTGCCAAAATGGTGATCACCGAAAACAATGCCTGGGAAGCCGATGTAGTGATCGGCGGGGCAGATTACCATTTTATAGAAAGTCAATTATTGCCGGCCAGCCACCGCTCTTATTCTGAAAAATATTGGGAGGAAAGGTTACTGGCGCCCTCTTCCTTATTGTATTATGTGGGCCTCAACAAACGGCTGGAAAATATCCGTCACCACATGCTGTTCTTTGATGTTCCTTTTGAACAACATGCACAGGAGATTTATACCACCAAAGAATGGCCGGCCAATCCCCTGTTCTACGTATGCGCTTCCTCCGTTACAGACAATACCGTTGCACCGGCCGGCGGAGAGAATCTCTTCTTCCTGGTGCCGGTTGCCGCAGGACTTACCGGCGATGATGAGGCCCTGCGGGATCATTACTTCAACCTCATACTTAAGCGGTTTGAACAACATATTGGGCAGTCTGTAGCAGAAGCGATCGTATTCCGGCAATCTTTTGCCAATAGTAATTTCGTACAGGAGTATAATTCCTTTAAAGGAAACGCTTATGGGCTGGCCAATACCTTACGGCAAACCGCTATCCTGAAACCCTCCTGCAGAAGCAAAAAAGTGCAGAACCTTTTCTATACCGGTCAGCTTACCGTTCCCGGCCCCGGCGTCCCCCCTTCGCTGATTAGTGGAGAAGTGGTGGCCCATGAAGTGTTGAAGCATTATTCCTATAGCTAACATAAAACCGTCACAAATAATATCTGTGAGCCAAAGATTGTAAATTGTACAAATGATGCGTTTATTTCATAAGGTTAGCCAACGCTGTAGCCAAATCACTGCTGAAGAATACAGTACATCTTTTTATGCTGCGATCCGGCTCCTCCATGCTGAACTGCGCAACCCCATCTGTAATATCTATGGCTTTGTTCGTTTTGCCGATGAGATCGTGGATACTTTCCACCACCACGATAAAGCAGCCCTGCTGGCCCAGTTCAAGGCTGACACCTATACAGCCATCAGCCGGGGCATCAGTCTCAACCCAATCCTGCATAGCTTTCAACTTACCATTAACCAATATCATATTCCACATGCTCTTATAGAAGCTTTCTTTGAAAGTATGGCGACAGATCTGGCACAGCAGTGCCACGATAAAATGAGTTATGAGCAATATATCTATGGCAGTGCCGAAGTAGTGGGCCTCATGTGCCTCTGCGTATTTTGCGAAGGCGACCAGCCATTGTTTGAGAAATTGCAGTCCCATGCCCGTTCCCTGGGAGCGGCCTTCCAAAAGGTTAATTTCCTGCGCGATATAAAGGCCGATTATACTACCCTTAACCGGAGTTATTTTCCCGGCGCAGATTTCGGTAACTTTACGTCCTGTATGAAACAGGAAATTGAACAGGAGATTGCCAACGATTTTCAGCATGCCTTTGCCGGTATCCGCCAGTTGCCCTGGAAAGCACGATTTGGCGTGTACGTAGCCTATAAATACTACTTTTCCTTGTTCAGGAAGATCAAAAAAGTGCAACCGGCTGAAATAATGGAGCACCGTATTCGCATCCCCAACTACCGGAAAGCCCTGATCCTGATTCGTGCAGGTGTAAAAAAACAACTAAATTTAATATAGTATTGGCGCTAAAGTGATCCCCCTTCAATTGCCAGCCTATGGTTTTGTAATCCTTAGCAATGTCATCCCGCTCCGCGGGAAGCTAGCCGAAGGGTCGTCGAAGGACGGGTTGCTAAAAGAATAATTACATGAGTATATTGAATCAGGTAATATTAGTAAATGAACAGGATGAAGAGGTGGGCACCATGGAAAAAATAGAAGCCCACCGTAAAGCGGTTTTACACCGGGCATTCAGCGTATTTATTTTTAACAGGAAAGGAGAGATGCTGTTGCAGCAACGGGCACTCGGCAAATACCACAGCGGAGGCCTCTGGACAAATGCCTGTTGCGGGCACCCTTCCCCGGGCGAATTGACAGCCGACGCTGCCGTGCGCAGATTGGAAGAAGAAATGGGCTTCACTACCGGGCTCGATGAATTATTCAATTTTACCTATCGCCATGCTTTTGACAATGGCCTCACCGAATACGAGTTTGACCATGTTTTTGCCGGCAATTGGGATGCGCCCGTCTTTCCCTCCCATGAAGAAGTAAATGATTATTGCTTGTTGAGCCTCGAGGAAATAAGAAATTCCATGACAGCCCACCCACAGCAATTCACCGTATGGTTCCGTATCATATTTCCGCGCGTGGAAGCCTGGGCAAGAAAAATGGCGTGATGATCACCAACGCCTCAAACGAGTAAACAATGTATTGGTTATTATACATAGGCATCCTGTTGGGCACTTTTTTAGTGATGGAAGGCATTACCTGGCTTACCCATAAATTTGTTATGCACGGGTTTCTCTGGAACCTGCACCAGGATCACCACCAGCCACAGCCCGGTTTCTTTGAAAAAAACGATGCCTTCTTTATCATCTTCGCCATTCCCAGTTTCCTTTGTATACTGTTGGGCTCCCTCGAAAAAATATATTGGTTGCAGGCCATCGGATTTGGGGTAATGGCCTATGGCTTTGCTTATTTCCTGGTGCACGATGTGATCATTCACCAGCGCTTCAAATGGTTCAGCCGGTCCAACAATACCTATATCCGCACCATTCGCTGGGCGCATAAAATGCACCACAGGCACCTCGATAAACAGGATGGCGAGTCATTTGGCATGCTGTACGTACATAAAAAATATTGGGATAAAGTACAGCGGGATAAAAAGCTGCTGAAAAATAAAAGTTGAACCGCTTCCACTATATCATAGCTGGTGCAGGTTGTGCGGGGTTGAGTTTTCTGGTAAGACTCCTGCAAACCGGACAGTTCTCCCACAAGAAAATACTGCTTATTGACAAAGCGCCCAAAAACACCAATGACCGTACCTGGTGCTTTTGGGAAAAAGAGCCTGGCCTCTTCGATCCCATTGTATATAAAAGCTGGAAGCAATTGAGGTTTTATCACCCCACTTATGCTGACTTGTACAATATTAGTCCCTACACTTATAAAATGATCAGGGCAATTGATTTTTATCAATACTGTCTGGAAATTATTAGCAAATACCCGAATGTGACCATTGAATATGCTACCATAGAGCATATAGAAAATAAGCGTGAAGAAGTGATACTGCAAACGGCGCATCAATCCTATACCGCTGATCACCTGTTCAGCAGTGTGCTGTTGGAGAGCCCTGTACTAAAAAATAAACAATATTACCTGCTGCAACATTTTAAAGGTTGGGTCATTGAAACAAAGGAACCTGTTTTCAATCCAGCAGAAGCAACCCTGATGGATTTCAGGATAAGCCAGCAGCAGGGAACTGCCTTTGTTTACGTAATGCCCTTTACGCCTCACCGGGCATTAATAGAATATACTTTGTTCAATGATAAGGTATGGAGTAAGGAAGAATACAACGCAGGGCTGAAGGAATATATTAACGCCATTCTCAAAATAAACGACTATACGATCCTGGAAGAAGAATCGGGCGTAATCCCCATGACCAATTATCGTTTCCCCCCACACCAGGGGTATATCACATTTCTTGGTACTGCAGGAGGGCAAACAAAAGCTTCCAGTGGGTATACCTTCCAATTTATTCAGAAACAAACGGCACAACTGGTTGATGCTATGGTGCATAATTTTAAGCCCGTCGTAGAAACAAGTTTCCTGTCAAAGCGATTTCATTGGTATGATGCTACATTGCTCAATATTCTCTATAATAACAAACTTCCTGGTGATTTTATTTTTAAAGAGCTATTTAAAAATAATAAAGTAACAGATGTGTTACAGTTCCTCGATAATGAAACTTCTCTCCTGCAGGAAATGAAAATAATTACCGTATTACCTAAAAGGGTATTTATACGCGCCGCACTGGAACAACTAACATAAGTAAGTTTCAAACAAGTTTGAAGGACAAGGGATAAACGTCTTTCTGACATGCCTGTATCGGGTCAGTATTTATGAAACATAAGCCCCATGCGTGTTTGATCAATGATCAATTCTGCCCGTTTTTACACGAAGGGTACATTTTGGCAGAATAATTGTAGACTACTTTCCGCAAGTTCCAATGGTATTCATTAATCAAGTCATGCGTCCTTATGAGAAACCTGATTCTGTGCGTCGTTGCATGGTTATGCAACAGTACAACCCTATTGGCCCAGGTCAATTACACAGCCGATAATGTGGTTCCACCCTACACTGGAACTTTCTCCTATGGTACCAACGGTGGCTATTATTGGACCTGGGATGATAAAAGCCTCGCTGATATTGCTGCCGGCAGCCGGATCAAAAACATCAAAGGATTAGATAGTAAGACCTTCAGGCCTCCCTTGCCTGCCTGGTTTTTGAAATATTATGGCTATAATGTGCGTATCGCTGAATTTAATTATTATCGTACCCTTGGCGTGCAGGACCTGACTGTGATCCTCAACTCCCCGGACGAAACTGAAATTGACAGCACCTGGTATGAAAGAGATGGCAGTCCTTCACCCACCAATGAGTGCAACCAGCACTCCTGGATGTTTAGGAATATGTATACACCTATCTGGGACGGTGGGCTCAATGGAACGCCCTACAACGACACTAACTATTGCGCACGCTATATATATGAAACGGTAACAAGGTATAAATCCTACACCAAATTCTGGGAAGTGGTCAATGAGCCTGATTTTGACCAGAGCCAGAATGCCTGGAAGCCACGCGGCCAAACAGGTAACTGGTGGGAGAACCTTCCCTTTCCTTGTGCCCTTACTAATCTCCGGGCCCCTGTATTTCATTATATCCGCTGGTTGCGCATTGCGTATGATGTTATTAAGACCATCGACCCCACGGCTTATGTGGCGCCTGGTGGATTGGGATATATCGCCTTTGCCAACATTTTATGTAAGTACACCGACAATCCTGTTGATGGTAGTGTCACAGCAGACTATCCTAAACCGGGATCTGCTTACTTTGATGTACTCAGCTTTCATAGCTATCCCCAATATGCATTGAGCTACTGGAGCAATGCGAACGGTGGTGGCTTTGTGTATGAACGCCATTCCGACAAAGCAGCCGAAAAGTTTGTTGGCCTGAAAAATGAATTCGATAGCATCATGAGGATATATGGATATGATGGCGTACAAAAGCCTAAGAAACTATATATCTGTACAGAGACCAATATCCCCTCCAAAGCTTTTGGCAACATGATCGGTTCCGATCAGGCCCAGGCCAGCTATGTGATGAAATCACTGGTGCTTAGCCAGAAAAATGATATCCTTCAATCCTATTTCTTTGTGCTGGGCGACAGTAAGCCGGTGTCTCAGGCTACAGATGGATTTGAATTGATGGGACTTTATGAATCTCTTACCGACAATGGCCCCATCAATGGAGGCCCCGGCTACAACCATCGTTTCAAAAGCTCCGGACTGGCTTATAAAACCGTTTCCAACCTATTATTTGGAGCAAAGTATGACCCAGCACGTACAGCAGCCATGAATATCCCCCCTACATTGGAAGGGGGCGCCTTCCGGGACAATATTGGCGGATACACTTATGTAATATGGGCCAAAACCACGCGCGATCTGGATGAAAGCGCCTCAGGTACCTATTCATTTCCTGTTGCTATGAATGTTTCGACAGAGATGGAGAAAAGAACATGGGACTGGAGCTCGACCGGTACTACTACCATCGTACCTTCCACTAGCATTCCTATAACCAGCTCGCCCATCCTGCTGTCGGAAAATTTTAAAGTATTGGCGATTACAGACAAGCCAAAGCCTGCTCCGGTCAATTCCGAATTTGCCGTAAACATTTCGCCCAATCCTGCATCGGCGGCAGCGGCGATCACGTTCACGTTGAAAAGCAGCGCCAAGGTTAATGTATCCATCTACAATGTAGAAGGCAGGTTGATTACCACTGCTATTGCCGGCCGCTCTTTTAGCGGTGGCACACATGTAGTGCCCCTGCCTGTACAACAATTACTCAACGGCGTTTACTATTGTCGCTTCGTAACGGAGAAGTCTGAAGAAATGAGAAAATTCATCATCGCACGATAAGCTAATTATCAATACCGGCCTGCGAGCAGACCGGCTTTCCCGAAAGTCGTTTTCAAAGGTGCGTCGCCCTACTGGGCGGCTCACTTCTTTTTGCGTAGCTTTGGTCCCACAAATCAAACTATGCCCGGCACTATACTCCTCATTGATGACGAAGAAAAATTGCGTGGCCTGCTCAAGCGCATCATTACCCTCGAAGGGTTTACCATCTTTGAAGCGGCTGATCTCAAAGCGGGCACAAAACAGCTGGATAAAGAGTCAATAGATGTGGTGCTCTGTGATGTAAAATTACCCGACGGCAGCGGTGTTGATTTTGTAAAAGAAGTAAGATCTAAGCACCCAGGCACCGAGATCATCCTCCTTACCGCTTATGGTAATATACCCGATGGTATCCAGGCCATGAAGAATGGCGCCTTTGATTATATCACCAAAGGCGATGACAATGATAAGATCATTCCCCTGCTCATGCGGGCAATGGAAAAAGTGCAACTCCAAAAGCGTATCGAACAACTGGAGCAACAAGTAGGAAAAAAATACAATTTCGATAATATCCTGGGCACCTCACCCCTGATCAAAGAAGCCATTGCCCTGGCACGGAAAGTAGCGCCATCCGAAGCTACAGTGCTATTACTGGGCGAAACGGGTACTGGTAAGGAAGTGTTTGCGCAAGCCATACATGCAGGCAGTAAGCGTACCGGCAAGGCCTTCATTGCTTTGAATTGTAGTGCTTTTAGTAAAGAGCTGTTGGAAAGCGAACTGTTTGGTTATCGCGCCGGCGCCTTTACCAGTGCCGTCAAAGACAAAAAAGGATTGATCGAAGAAGCCAACAACGGCACCCTCTTCCTGGATGAGATCGGCGAAATGCACATCGATCTTCAAAGCAAATTGTTGAGGGTACTCGAAACCAGCGAATTCATTAAAATAGGTGATACCAAACCTACCCGTGTCAATGTCAGGATCATCGCGGCTACCAACCGCCATCTGCAGCAGGAAGTGACAGAAGGGAAATTCCGCGAAGACCTCTTTTATCGCCTCAACGTATTTACCATATCATTACCTGCTTTGAGAGACAGGAAGAAAGATATTCCTCCCCTGGCAAACTATTACCTGCAATTGTTTGCTCAGAAAGCCAATCAACGCATTGACGGGATGAGTCCGGAGTTTTTAGAACAGTTACAGCGTCATGATTGGAAGGGCAATATCCGCGAGTTGAAAAACATTATCGAACGTGCCGTCATACTGGCCGATGGACCGGAACTTACTGTCAATGACCTGCCGGTAGAGTTGCAGCACCAGGCAGGCCCGCATGCTGGAGCTAATAACAATACCCTCTCCGCCTTTTCCCTCGCCAGCATGGAGAAGCTGCATATCCAGCGTGTGTTGAACCATACCAAGGGGAATAAAACAGAAACAGCCAGGCTGCTCGACATAGGACTAACCACCTTGTACAGGAAAATTGAAGAGTACGGCCTTGGCCGGGAAATCTAATAGCAAGGGGGCCATACGCCTCCTGTAGTCTGCTCGCAGCTCACAGCTTGTCCCGCCACAGCGGGAGCTCGCAGCTTTATCCCAACAACTCTTTAGCCTTCTCCACATCCAGCTCTTTCTCCCATTTGGAAACAAATAGCGTAGCCACTGCATTGCCGATGATATTCGTCAGCGCACGCGCTTCACTCATAAACCGGTCAATACCTAAGATCAGCGCAAGACCCGCTACCGGAATATTGCCGGCGGCAGGTAAGGTGGCTGCCAGCGTAATAAAGCCGCTGCCCGTTACCCCCGCAGCGCCTTTGGAGGTAACCATCAATACGATCAGCAGCGTAAGTTGTTGTGAAAGGTCCATGGGCGTATTGGTAGCCTGTGCTATAAATATGGCCGCCATCGTGAGGTAGATCGAAGTTCCATCCAGGTTGAAGGAGTAGCCAGTAGGAACTACCAGCCCCACTACCGATTTGGAGCAACCTGCCTTCTCGAGTTTTTCGATCAGGCTGGGCAGGGCCGATTCACTGGAAGAGGTTCCCAGTACGATCAATAATTCTTCTTTCAGGTAATTCAGCAGCTTAAAAATATTAAGCCGCATTGAATACAATATAGCTCCCAGGATCACTACAATAAAAATGATACAGGTAAGGTAAAATGTGCCCATCAGTTTTGCCAGCGATTGCAGACTGCCCGCACCGTATTTACCAATGGTAAATGACATGGCGCCAAGTGCGCCCAATGGCGCTACCTTCATAATGATATGAATGATGCCAAACAAGATGTCGGAAAACCCTTTAATAAAGACCATTACCGGCTGCACCCGCGTGCCCAACTTTAAAGCTGCGGTGCCAAACAAAACAGAGAACAGGAGGATCTGCAACAGGTCGCCTTTAGCAAAAGCTTCAACAATAGTAGTCGGTATAATATTGATCAGGAATTCAACCGTAGTTTGTGGTTTCTGGCTTACCGCCAGGTCCTTCAGCGCAGTGGGATCAAGTTTGGATACATCGATATTCATTCCCTCTCCCGGCCGGAGTATATTAATGGCTGCCAGTCCGATGAGCAAAGCAATCGTGGTAAGCACTTCAAAATAGAGCAGCGCCTTGATCCCCACCGTACCTGCTTTTTTCATATCGTCCATTCCAGTCATGCCACTCACGATCGTACAGAA
Organism: uncultured Paraflavitalea sp.; assembly: GCA_966211765.1. Taxonomy (GTDB): domain Bacteria; phylum Bacteroidota; class Bacteroidia; order Chitinophagales; family Chitinophagaceae; genus Paraflavitalea. Next base: position 109,889 of record CBIHOV010000026.1, on the reverse strand, counting down.
GATCACCGGCCCTATCAGCATTTTTACCAGCCGGATGAACCCATCGCCCAGGGGCTTTAACTGAACTGCGAATGAGGGATAAAAATGCCCCAGTAAGATACCGGTAACGATCGCTACAATCACTTGAAAATAAAGACTCTTATAGAACTTTTTGCTACGCTTTGGGATCATGCCGTCAAGATAGGAAAATAATCTGTACTGCCCATTATGCCATTCATGAAGTTGTCCGCCTGCCAAGGGGTGGGTCGCCCTCCGGCGCTGAATACTGCTGTTGACAAGGGCGCTCAGCATTCAAGCCAGCTCACTGGAGCGCAAGCCTGTCGAAAGCTCTTACAGGTTCCGACAATACCGTTTTGAAAACAGACCCTTCCATTTTGGAAGGGTTTTATGATTGACAGTTACAGGGATCATCTTGTTTATACCCGCTATAACCTTTTTATTATCAGTCAGTAACACTGCCTTTTCTCCTGGCTATCCTCCTCCCGGTATGCACTTTGCCATCTTAGGACAAAAAACAGTATGAACACATATAAAAAAACATTCGGCGCCCGGCTTAAGATGCACATCATAGTTCCGGCCCTGTATGTAGCAGTTTTGGTAGCCTTACTCATTTCATCCATAATCAACTCATAAGTTATGCTCACAATCATCTTATTCTTCGCAGGCATCATCAGCTTCGCACTCTTCTTCAAGTGTGTTGACTTCTTTGAGAAAGTGTAACGGGGATTTTAATAGCTAACAGCTAAAGGCTAATAGCTAACCGCTCTTGCTCATTCCCTAACCAAGTAAAACACAAATGATATGATGAACCTTCTTTTTGCAGTCTCTATACTGGTATTCATCTACCTGGTATACGTGCTTTTGAAACCCGAGAAATTTTAATCCTAAACTGATTGGACAAATGAATACAGAAATAACCGGTGTGATCGTTACGTTCCTTATTGCCGTGCTGCTGGCACTCCCACTGGGGCGGTACATCGCCAAAATGTTCCGGGGCGATAGAACAATTACCGACTTTATGAACCCCGTTGAGCGGTTCATCTTCCGCATTAGTGGTATCGATCCCACTAAAAAAATGAACTGGAAAGAATTCCTGAAGGCCATGCTCACCATAAATATGTTGTGGTTTGTGTACGCTTTCTTTCTGCTCCTGTTCCAGCACAAACTTCCTTTGAATCCCGATGGTAATCCCGGTCAAACACCCGACCTGGCCTTTAATACCGCCATCAGTTTCCTGGTCAATTGCGACCTGCAGCACTACTCCGGTGAATCAGGCGTGACTTACCTCACCCAGTTGTTCGTCATGAACTTCCTCATGTTTGTAAGTGCCGCCACTGGTATTGCTGCTCTCGTAGCCGTGATGAATGGATTGAAGGAAAAGACCACCAATAACCTGGGTAATTTCTGGAGCATCTTTACCAAAACCATTACCCGCATATTATTACCCCTTTGTATTATAGTGGGGATCATACTCACTTTCAATGGCACTCCGGCCAGCTTTGATGGAAAAGATACCATCACTACTTTGCAAGGCGATACTGTACAGGTATCCCGCGGACCGGCAGCTGGTATGATCGCCATCAAGCACATCGGAACAAATGGTGGAGGATGGTTTGGAGCCAACTCTGCACACCCCCTGGAGAATCCCAACTATTTTACCAATATGGTGGAGATGATTGCCCAGATGATCATTCCCATTGCCATGATCTTTGCACTTGGTTTTTATATCAACCGTAAAAAATTTGCCTGGATAATATTTGGCGTCATGACAGTGGGTACCCTTTGCTTACTCATACCAACCATTAACTGGGAAGTGAGCGGTAGCCCTGCCATTGCCCACCTGGGCGTAGCACAGCCTACCGGGGCCATGGAAGGCAAGGAAGTGCGGTTTGGACCTGCCGCTTCCGGCTTCTGGAGCGTCATTACCACCATCATATCTACCGGTTCAGTGAACTCGATGCACGACAGTTCCATGCCTTTATCTGGCATGATGCAATTGCTCGGCATGATGATCAATGCTTTCTATGGTGGTTGTGGTGTAGGGATCCTGAACTACCTGATCTATGTTATCATCGCCGTGTTCATTGCAGGATTGATGGTGGGCCGTACGCCGGAGTTCATGGGTCACAAGGTAGAGGCCCGCGAAGTAAAGATCGCCGCCATCGTTACCCTCTTCTCGGCTTTCCTGCTGAAAGCGGGTGTGGCCCTGGCAGCTTATTTTGTAGCCCATCACCCCGAAATGGATTGGGCCGTCAAGCCGGGCGGTTGGCTCAACAATCCCAGTTATCACGGCTTCTCAGAAATGCTCTATGAGTTTACTTCTGCCAATGCCAACAATGGTAGCGGATTTGAAGGCCTTGGCGATAACAATATTTTCTGGAACGTATCCACCGGTATTGTGCTCATTCTCTCCAGGTTTATACCCATCATCGGGCCCGTAGCAATCATTGGGTTATTGGCGAATAAGAAATTTATTCCTGAATCCCCGGGCACCCTCCGAACCGATTCTATGACTTTTGGTATGATGACATTCGCCGTAATCATAATCATTAATGCCTTATCCTTCTTCCCGGCGCTTACACTGGGACCACTGGCTGAATTTTTCAGCATGTAACTGTGAGCAGTGAGTTGTCAGTTCTGAGCCCACTTAAAACTCACTGCTGACAACTCACAACCTTAAAAAGAGTATAAAATGAAAAGTACTAATAACAACACCCTATTTCCCCGTGCTATGGTGGCGGCTGCTCTTAAACAGTCTTTTGTAAAGCTCAACCCCCGCAGCATGTTCCGCAATCCTGTCATGTTTACCGTAGAGCTGGGAACCTTTGTAATGCTCGGTGTATGTATCTGGATAGCCGCCGGTGAAACAACACAGGGTAGCCTGGCATACAACGCCCTCATTACAGCCATTCTTTTTGTGACCGTTCTCTTTGGCAACTTTGCCGAAGCTATTGCCGAAGCCCGGGGTAAAGCCCAGGCCGATAGCCTGCGCAAAACAAGAGAGGACACACCTGCAAAGAAGACATTTCCGGTAGGAGAGATCTATACCAACGAGATCAAAATAGTCCCCTCTTCCCAATTGCGCAAAGGCGACAAATTTGTGTGCGAAGCAGGTGATATCATCCCCATGGATGGAGAGATCGTAGAAGGGCTGGCTACCATTGATGAGTCGGCTATTACAGGCGAGTCTGCTCCGGTGATCAGGGAATCAGGTGGCGATAAATCATCTGTTACCGGTGGTACCAAGGTATTGTCCGACAGGATCGTGGTAAAAGTTACTACCGATCCCGGCGAGAGCTTCCTCGACAAAATGATCGCACTGGTAGAAGGCGCTTCCCGTCAAAAGACACCCAACGAAATTGCCCTCACCATTTTATTGGCCAGCTTTACCCTCATATTCATCATCGTATGCGTAACACTAAAACCCTTTGCCGACTACGCCAATACCTCTATCACCATCGCGGCTTTCATTTCCTTGTTCGTATGTCTTATTCCTACCACCATTGGCGGGTTGCTTTCTGCCATCGGTATCGCTGGGATGGACAGGGCCTTACGGGCAAACGTGATCACCAAGAGTGGTAAAGCCGTAGAAACAGCCGGCGACCTGGATACCCTGTTGCTCGATAAAACGGGTACCATCACCATTGGTAATCGTAAAGCCACTCATTTCTGGCCTTCAGGCAATACCCGTGAAAATGATTTCATTGAAGCTTGTATACTCGCTTCCCTGGCCGATGAAACCCCCGAAGGCAAATCTATCATAGAGCTTGCTGGCAACAAAGGCATTAAGCATACAGCCTCTGCCAACGGCGTGAAGTTTATTCCCTTCACTGCCGAAACCAGAAGCAGCGGTATCGACCTGGGTGATGGCACTAAGATCCGTAAAGGAGCTTCCGATGCTATTAAAATGCTGGTTAAGAAAGCCGGCAATGGATACCCTGTTGAAACCGAAGAGAAGGTAAAGGAGATTGCCAACAATGGTGGTACACCACTCGTCGTAAGCCGCAATGAAGCCGTGCTGGGTGTAATAGAATTACAGGATATCATTAAACCTGGTATCCAGGAACGTTTTGAACGCCTGCGTAAAATGGGGGTCAAGACTGTAATGGTTACGGGCGATAATCCCCTTACCGCTAAATACATTGCCGAAAAAGCAGGGGTAGATGATTTTATTGCCGAGGCAAAGCCCGAGGATAAAATGAACTACATCAAGAAAGAACAACAGGGAGGAAAGCTGGTAGCCATGATGGGCGACGGTACCAACGATGCCCCCGCTTTGGCCCAGGCCGATGTAGGCGTAGCCATGAACAGTGGTACCCAGGCAGCCAAGGAGGCTGGTAATATGGTGGACCTCGACAATGACCCTACCAAGCTCATCGAGATCGTGGAGATCGGTAAACAATTGTTGATGACAAGAGGAACGCTTACTACCTTCTCTATTGCCAACGACGTGGCCAAGTACTTCGCCATTGTACCAGCCCTGTTCATAACGTCCATTCCTGCTTTACAGGCGCTCAATATCATGCACCTGCAAAGTCCGCAAAGCGCCATCCTCTCTGCCGTGATATTCAATGCCATCATTATACCGGTATTGATACCCCTGGCATTGCGCGGTGTGGCCTATAAGCCAATTGGCGCCAGTGCCCTGTTAAGAAGGAACTTGTTTATTTATGGACTTGGTGGAATCATAGTGCCCTTCATCGGTATTAAACTAATCGACCTCCTGCTGGGCTTGTTCATGTAAGCCATGGCAAAAGCAATAATCAATAATAAAATAATTAATAATGAAAAAGTATATACTGCCATCCATCAAACTCACCATTGTGATGGTTGTGCTCCTCGCACTGGTCTATCCCATCCTGTTATCAGCCGTAGGTACAATGGCGCCAGGCGCAGGCAAAGGTGAAACCGTTTCAGTAAACGGGAAAGTAGTGGGCTATGCCCTCGTGGGCCAAAAGTTTACAGACGATAAATACTTTCAGGGCCGCCCTTCTGCGGTAGACTACAATGCAGCCGGTTCTGCCGGTTCCAATAAAGGTCCTTCCAATCCCGATTATTTGAAACTGGTACAGGAAAGGATTGATTCCTACCTCGTGCACAATCCCGGGGTAAAGAAAGATGAGATCCCTGCTGAACTGGTGACTGCTTCCGGTAGTGGTCTCGACCCCGACCTTTCTCCCGCTGCTGCTAAAATTCAGGTAAAGAGAATTGCAGCTGTCCGCAAGATCGAGGAAGGCAAACTCATCGCATTGGTGGATCAACAAACCGAAGGCCCTTTACTGGGTATAGCCGGCCCCGCCAAGGTAAATGTACTCAAACTGAACGTGGCTTTGGATAAGCTGCAATAGATCCCCTTTACAATAAAACAGAAGTGGGTGCGTCGTCTTCAAAAGGCGGCTCACCCGCTTCCAAATAGTCCTCACTCAACAGGTGATGCAGCACCTGTTTGCCCTAACCTCAACAATACTTAACAAAACAAACACTTATAAAAAACAAGGAACAAAAAGATGAAAAAGTTTTTAACCGGTGCGGCCCTGGTAATGGGCATGGGCGCTATGGCGCAGGAAACCAAGCCTTCACCGCTCACCTTTAGTGGCTATGCAGAATTGTATTATTCCTATGATCTTAACAAACCGACTGATAACAACAAAGCAGGATTCATTTACAGTCACAACCGGCACAATGAGTTTAACCTCAACCTCGGTTTTTTGAAGGCCGCCTATAATACCGAAAATGTGAGGGCCAACCTGGCTATCGCAGCCGGCACTTACATGAATGCCAATTATGCTGCCGAACCCGGTGTACTGAAGAACATTTATGAAGCCAATGCTGGTGTAAAGCTGTCTAAGAAGAAAAACCTTTGGTTGGATGCTGGTATTTTTGGCTCCCATATTGGTTTTGAAAGCGCTATCTCAAAAGATTGCTGGACATTGACCAGGAGTATCCTCGCCGAAAACTCCCCTTATTATGAAGCTGGCGCCAAACTCACCTATACCAGCGACAACAACAAATGGATCATCAGCGGTATGGCCCTCAATGGCTGGCAGCGCATCAAAAGAGTAGACGGCAATTCCCTCATGAGTTTTGGTACCCAGGTGCAGTTTAAGCCCAACAATACTACGACTCTGAATTACAGCACTTTTATTGGAACAGATAAGCCCGATAGCGCCCGCCTCATGCGTTATTTCCATAACCTGTACGCCATCTTCAACCTGAGCAGCAAGCTGGGTGTTACCGCAGGTTTTGATATTGGTACTGAACAGAAAACCAAAGGCAGCAGCGATATGAACACCTGGTATTCCCCCGTATTGATCCTGAAATACAGTATCAATGATAAATGGACCATAGCTGCCCGGGGCGAATACTATGAAGATAAGAACGGGGTGATCATTGCCACCGGCACCACCAATGGGTTTAAAACCACCGGCTTTTCCCTCAACCTGGATTATGCACCGGCTTCCAATGTACTAGTACGTATCGAGGGTAGAAACCTGAACAGCAAAGACGAAATATTTACCAAAGAAGGCGATACAAAAAAGAACAATGCATTTGTTACAGCTTCTGTAGCAGTGAGCTTTTAACCCTGTGTTTACTTACTCCTTTCCTGAACGATCCCTTCCCCCTGGAAGGTATCTTCCTTTCCGGCACCCTTCCAATTTGAAAAAATACACTTCCAAAATGGAAGGGTATTTTCCCGGAGTCTGACGTTCCCGAACAGGGAAAGGAGGTGAAAGCAGCCACTGTATTGGGTTCTATTTGTTCGCACTTTTCCGGGGCGGTTGTGGAACGGGATTTGGCATAAGGAAGCAGGCTTTATTCAAAACAATAATCGATATGATTACCCAGTATGAAGTCCCCTCCCTTCTAAAAGAGGAATTACACACCATAGCCGGCGACCAATACCCGGCAAGATTTACCATGGATATCTATAAATCCGTACAGTGTTTTTCAGATTATACCAAACATGCCGTGCTGGACCATAATCTTCAGCTGGCTAAGAAATGCTTTGCCCTGGCTGGTAAAATATACCGCAATGGCGATAACATTGTGAAGAATGTGATCGAAAACACCTTTGTATTTTCTTTCACCTCCTTTATGCCCAAAGACCGGATCGAAAAGCTGATCCTTCAGTCTATCATTCCTGCTGCCCTGTATACTGCTTACATGAAGCAGGTAATGGGAAGTGGTTGCTAAACATTAAAAACAAGAAAATGGTACCCGACAGTAAAATAGAACCCGATAGTATTATCGTCCGCATTGCGGACAACAACGATATTCAGTATGCACAGGAAATCGTAGATGAAATGGAAAGTTCTGCCAAAATAAGGGGCACAGGTATCTCCAAAAGACCACCCGCCTCCATTGCCGCCAAAATGCAGGAAGGCAAAGCTGTGATTGCCCTCACCACCGATGGCCAATGGGTAGGGTTCTCCTATATAGAGATTTGGGCCAAAGGAGAGTTTGTATCCAACTCAGGATTGATCGTCAACCCGGCTTACCGTGAACGGGGTGTTGCCAAAGCCATTAAGGAAAAGATATTTCAGCTGTCCAGGGAAAAGTACCCTGCAGCAAAGATATTCAGCATAACGACCAGTATGGCCATTATGAAAATGAACACCAGTTTCGGTTTTGAACCCGTTACCTTTGAAAATATCCCCCGGGAAGATGCTTTCTGGCAAGGCTGTGAAAGTTGTGTAAACTACGATATACTGAAAGGCAAGCAGTGCAAGAACTGTCTTTGTACAGCCATGCTCTTTATCCCTGACCAGAAAAAAGTTAACTTACAATTGGCTTAATATCTATTCACCATCATGCCCGATCGAGATAAAAACGTAGAACATTTTATAGAGCTAATCCGCCAGTCAAGGCGGGGGAAGTTCAAGGTCTACATTGGTATGAGTGCCGGAGTGGGCAAAACCTACCGCATGTTGCAGGAAGCCCATACCTTGCTGCGCAATGGGGTCGATGTGAAAGTGGGTTATATTGAAACGCACAACCGTAAGGAGACCCATGCACTGCTGGAAGGCTTGCCCGTAATACCCCGCCGTAAACTATTCTACAAAGGAAAGGAGCTGGAAGAACTGGATGTACAAGCCATCCTCAACCTTCATCCTGAAGTTGTTATTGTGGATGAGCTGGCCCATACAAATATTGAAGGCAGTAAGAATGAAAAACGCTGGCAGGATGTAATGGATATCCTCGATGCCGGCATCAATGTGGTCAGTGCTGTCAATATACAGCATATAGAAAGCCTTAATGAAGAAGTAAAACAGATCACCGGCATTGAAGTAACCGAGCGGGTGCCTGATAATATTTTGAAACTGGCCGATGAAGTAGTGAACATTGATCTTACGGCCGATGAACTGGTGACCAGGTTGCGGGAAGGCAAGATCTATGCCCCTGAAAAAGTAGAGACCGCCCTGCGCAATTTTTTCCAGGCTGAGAAGATCCTCCAGTTAAGGGAATTGGCATTGAAGGAAGTGGCCAGCCAGGTAGAACGAAAAATAGAAACAGAACTGCCACGCAATACCGCTGCCCGTCAGGAACGCTTTCTCGCCTGCATCAGCAGCAATCATGAAGTGGCAAAGAAGGTAATACGTAAAACTGCCAGACTATCCAGCTATTATCATTCCAAATGGTACCTGCTGTATGTGCAAACGCCGCGCGAAGATGGCGATAAGATCGGGCTGGCAGCCCAGCGCCACCTGATCAATAACTTTAAACTGGCTACCGAGCTGGGCGGAGAAGTCATTAAAATTAAACACAGTAATATTGCCAAAGGGATCATAGAAGTGGCAGAACAAAGAAAGATAACCACCATTTGCGTGGGCAAGCCACATCTCAACCTGTTCAATGTCATATTGAGTACAGCCGTATTCAACCAGCTATTGAATAAATTGTCTGCGGCAGATATTGACGTTGTAATACTTTCATAATATATGCTATGAGTGTCCGCTTAAAAACAAAATTATCACTGGGCCTCGGCTTCCTCTTCCTGGTTATCCTCACCTTCGGTATCCTTAGCCTGTACTATATTAACCGCCTCAGTGGAGATGCCAACCGCATACTTAAAAATAATTATGAGTCTCTGGTGTATTCCAATAATATGCTCAAAGCCCTGGAGGATATTCCTACCGATTCAACTGCCATTACTGTATTTGATGCCAACCTCAGAAATCAGGAAGTTAATGTAACAGAAATAGGAGAAAGAGAGCTGACAGAGGCTTTGCGTAAGAATTTTAAAGAACTACTGATCAATCGTGCTGATTCATCCAACTATGCACAATTACGGGAGTCCATCCGTATGATCAATGATCTTAACCAGGAGGCGATCCTGAAAAAGAATGCCATCGCCGGCGCCACAGCCGAAAGCGCGCAGCTTTGGCTCACCATTATTTTCACTACCCTGATCCTGATCGTACTCACGTTCATTTATAATTTCCCAGGCGTAATTGCGGAACCTGTGGCAAAACTCGCCGAGGGTATCCGGGAAATTGCCAATAAGAATTACAGCAAACGCATCTACCTAAAACAGGAAGATGAATTTGGTGAACTGGCCCGGGCATTCAACAGCATGGCCGGTAAACTCGATGAGTACGAGAACTCAAACGTTGCCAAACTCACTTTTGAGAAAAAGCGCATAGAAACCATTATTAACCAGATGCGTGATGGTATTATAGGTCTCGATGAAAAAAGACATATCCTTTTTCTCAATGCTGTAGCAGAAAAACTACTCGGACTAAAAGAGTCGGACATGATCGGGAAATATGCTCCCGATCTGGCCCTGAAGAACGATCTCATGCGTACCCTCCTGCTACAGGACCCCGCCAAAAAGGAATTAAAGATCTATGCCGACAACAAAGAAAGTTACTTCAATAAAGATGTACTGGATGTAATGAACAACGGTCAGGTGGCAGGCCAGGTAATTGTGCTACGCAATATCACCTTGTTTCATGAATTAAATGAGGCCAAGACCAACTTCATTGCTACCGTGTCGCATGAACTCAAGACGCCCATTTCATCTATTAAAATGAGCGCACGCCTCCTAACCGACAAAAGGGTAGGAGACCTTAACCCCGAGCAACAGGAACTTACCAAAAGCATTACAGAAGATGCCGACAGGCTGCTCAACATTACCAGTGAGCTCCTCAACATGTCGCAGGTAGAGACCGGGAATATCCAATTAAAGTTGCAGCCGGCTCAACCGGCGGCCATTATAGAGCAGGCTATTCAGGCTGTTCAGTTTCAGGCCCAGCAGAAGAACATTGTGTTACGCACTAACCTGCCAATCGATCTCCCCCAGGTACAGGCTGATCTGGAAAAGACTTCCTGGGTCATGATCAATTTTTTGACCAATGCCATCCGGTATTCACCCGATACTTCTTTTATTGATATTGCTGCCAACCAAAAAGACAGTAAAGTGTTTTTCACTGTTACTGATTATGGCAAGGGTATAGATGAAAAATACCTCCCCCGCATTTTCGACCGGTACTTCAAAGTGCCGGGTACTCATGAGCGCAATGGCACCGGCCTGGGACTGGCTATCTCCAAAGAGTTCATTGAAGCACAGGGAGGGACCATTTGGGTAAAAAGCCGTATTGGAGAAGGCAGCCTGTTTGGATTCGATCTCTCAGAGGTAAAATGATAAATTACCTTAGCTTGCGGGGACTTAAAGCAAATACCTTATACGATGATCTTTAAGAGAATTACGCCGCCAGCCGATCTGGAGAAGATCATAGAATGTTACTGGATCGTTGAGAACGATGATCCCACGCCCCACCAACAAAAGATCATTCCTGATGGATTTTGTGAGATCATCTTTCATTACAAAGATCCTTACCGCATTTGCCTCAGCGATACCTGGGAGCAGCAGTCCATGCGCCTGCTGGCTGGTCAGATCAGCCGGCACTTCTTTTTGGAAAATACCGGCAGGGCAGGTATTATAGGAATTAAAGTAAAGCCGGCGGCACTTACCCACCTGTTCAACCTGGATATGCATTTGCTTACAGACAAAGTATTGGACCTTACCGTGGCCCTGGGAAGCCGTCTCCAACCCCTGGAACAGGACCTCTGCAATACCAGTGACCATGACCAGATGATTGTATTGCTGAATGATCATTTCCGGAAAATACTGGCGGAAGCCAACTACCAGGAGTCGCCTGTTGACCAGGCGGTTGATCTCATCTTCGCCCGGAAAGGGATGGTGGCGGTGGCTGACATGGCCCAAAGCATTGGTCTTAGTGAACGGCAGCTGGAACGGCTGTTCAAAAGGTTTATCGGCCTGTCGCCCAAGTTCTATACCCGTATCATTCGCTTTAGTACCATCTTTGAACTTATTCAGCAGGAAGATCCGGGTTGGGCAGGACTGGCTTATGAATCCGGGTTTTACGACCAGTCGCATTTCATCCGCAACTTTAAAGCCTTTACCGGTGAAGACCCTTCCCGCTACGGGTTTGATGAAAAGAACATGGCCAACTTCTTCCTGAAAAAGAAAGCCTGATCTTATTCTTTGCTCGCAGCTTCAGAGCTCCTATGTCGGCTTTGTACAATACCAGGTCAGTTCCCCTGTTTACTTTCGCATTAAACAGCATAAGATTATGAAACTTTCCTTTATCACCCTCATTTTGATAGCTATCATTACCGGTACTCAGGCCCAGAATATTTCCAAAGAGACTGCCGGTAACTTTGAAAAGCTGAGCTGGCTTACAGGTACCTGGAACAGGACGAATGTAAAACCGGGCCGTACTGCCCACGAACGATGGGAAATGGCAGGTAAATATGAAATGAAAGGCTATGGTATATCTATGAAGGAAAAGGATACGGCTTTTGTAGAAAAAATTAAATTGGTGATCAAAGACGATCATATATGGTACGTGGCTGATGTGCCGGAGAATAAGGAGCCGGTTTATTTCAAGCTCACCGCCATTACTAAAGATGGCTTTGTTTGTGAAAACCCCGCCCACGACTTTCCCAAAAGAATAGAATACAAGCTCAACGGCACTAAGCTTACAGCCACCATCTCTGCTGGAGATAAAGCCATGACCTACCTATTTGAACGTCAGTAAAAAAGCAAAAAGGATGTTCCCCGGTATAAGGAAACATCCTTTTAATGTATTTAAAGAACAGGAAGGGCTTGGCTTATTTTACTTCAAAAGTAAAAGAATAGGTGCCTGCATGTCCATTATTGTCTATGCCTTGTACTACTACCGCATACCTGCCCTTTAGATCCGATGTAAAGAAATGAAGGGAAGCTTTGCCTGCAGCATCAGTTTGAATGGCAGGAGACCAGTACAATAGATTTCTGAAGTCGGGCAGGTGGCTGGCAGCCTGTTCCGGTGTTTCATAGGAAGGTGAATAGAATTCCCGCTGGAGTTGCAGGCCATCATAATCCAGTATCACAGCTTGTTTATCCAGTTTCAGGTCAGTCAGGTCACCATGGTAGGTAGTAAAACTAATAATGCCATCGTAAGTAAACTCGCCCGTCACATAGCGGTCCGTTACTACCTGCAGTTGCCGCAGTTTTAAGGGATCATAGGTCATGATCTTTTGAATACTCACCGGCACGCCATCCAGCAATACCAGCGGGTTGCTCTTATAATGTCTTTCCGTTTCCCAATTAAAAATATATAGCTGGAACTGGCCATCGCTTTTTCTCACGGCAACATCCGGCACATATTCCCTTAATATTTCTTCTGTAGTGTTAAACCGTACATAATCATCCATCAGGTATTTGGGATAGCCGTTGCCAAAGAAGGGCATCGTGTCAATATTAGGTATGGCAAACTGCGATAAGCGGTCACTGTAAAAAGCATTTTGCACCTGCATATTGATACTCCCTTCAGTAAGGGTTTTCTGGTATTGCTGCGATAAGGAAAAGGGAGCTGCCTCATTGACGGCATACCTGTCTGAAAATGGATTCTGTATGTCAACGTGGAAATTACTGTCTATCTGTTCTTCTGATTGAATGATGATCTCGCCGGGCCCATAGTAATTCCGTACATCAAATCGTACATCACCGTTCCTGTTGCTTAGAACAGGGTAGAACTGTAGTTTGGTGCCAGCTATGGATAAATAGGTTTTAGAAAGTGCTACAGGAGCCCCATTATCACCCGTAGTGATCTTGCCGGAAATAAAATGTCCGTCAAACTCTGGTATATATTTAAAGGAAGCGGCATTGTTTTTCAACACTTCCTGCCAGTCAAATCGTCTCCAGCCATGTACCAGCAGCAGGTTGTCTATTGCGGCTGTTACTTCAGCGCTCTGAGATGAAAAATAGTACTCTGGCGACTCAATAGTTCCTTTCAGGTCAGAACTGAGCCACAGATAACTCAGGATATTTCCCTGATCCTGCCGGGGTAAAGAGTCGATCCTGTAAACGGATAAGGATAAATTAGCGGCTGTTCCTTTTCCGGGGTTAGTGGATGTGTTGATGGAAATATCCACTTTTTTCCGGCTATTGTATTGCGTCTCGTTACCGGAGGCGCCAATGGAAAGCGTTTCCTTCAGGGGCTTAAAATACAATCGTTCACATACCGGTTGCTTTTGCTCATTGAATACCGTGATCTGAGAAATGCCTTCTCCCAGTTTGCTTTTATCGATCGTAAACCGGGCCACACCATTAACGAAGGCCTTTTTAGTGGCTACTTTTATTTCCTGGTGACTGTGTGCAAATAGAAATACTTCTTCCGGTTGCTGTGTGCGGGCTGGCATATTGGAACTTATACTTACCTGCAATTGGCCATTGCCATCTTCCTGTAACTGCATCACATAACCTTGTTCATAGGTTGCGGGAAGCCCTTTCGTGATTGTTTTCCCGTCATCTGTTACGATCGTTGCTGTATAGCTATCTCCTGCAGCAGGTGTAAAGGAAAATTGTCCAATACCAAATTTGCCAGGCTTAAACTGTAATAAGACTTCATTGCGCTGGTTGACAAGTGTACCAGTAAAAGAAAGTCCCTTGCCATATTGATCTGTAACCTGGAAGGCTACTTTACTGGAAAGGCCGTTTACAAGATTTCCGCCTTCCGGGAAGAACCTTGCAGTGTATTTACTGGTTGTGTCAGGATACTGTGGGGGCAATGGCTTTAAGGAATTGACAATCGTTACCCGCTGTTCGTAGAAACTGGCAGGCCCAAAATTTTTCATCCAGTTGGTATAAGCCCTTAATAAATAATTACCCGCATTGACAGAGGAAGGGAGGTAAAAAGAACCATCTCCAAAGCCGCTTTTAAGCGCCACTTTTCCTTGCATTACCGGCTTATTGTCTTTGTCCAGCAATTCCACATAGGCTACCTTACTCAGATCGAATGGCTTATTGTTGGTGCCGTCTACATAATATATCTTGAACCATAATATCTCGCCAGCCAGGTAAAAGGCTTTATCTGTATGTACGTACACCTTTTCAGGAATCGCTTTTTCCCGGTATTCATTGAACCGGGTATAGATCGCATTGCTGAAGTCCTGCGCCATTACCGGGGAATCACTCAACACCAGTCCGGCGAGCAGCAGCGACAATACTTGTTTCGTTATCACGCGTGATGTCAGATACATCAATTTTATTTTAAATTATACGAAGAATTCATTGTTTAAGGCCAAAAACTAGGCTTTAGATGTACGCCGGTGAGGGTGCAGATCACACAAGTCATATCAGAAGCAAAGTAGAATGCAATACCTCCCGACGGCGATAGCTCAGCTACATTTGTTGGTGTGAGGTAACTATAGTTCCTTATACTGTCTAGGTTATTGGGTATTTTAGTTTCCGCACAAGGTTGGCGGTATCCCCAATTGACCAGTTCATTGGGCCGGATGAAGATCCTCTTTTCCTGCATGTCAGCAACCTCCACATACCCGACCACAATTTCATTGGGATCGTTTTTGGCATGGATATTTCCCATCAGTTCCGAAGGTTGCGCATCAAACAAAGTACCCGTTCCCTCTGTATTCTTTTTCATGCGTTGCAGGAATTCATACCCTGCCTTGCTCAGCGCATACTGCCTTACTTTGATACTATACAATTGACTTATCTTTTGAGATTTCCGGGGTATGGAATGGATAGGGAGGTCAATGCTGTCCTTCACCAGTTTGGCAGAGGAGCCCATCAGTAAACTGGTCGACGTTTCCGTTCTCCAACATACATAGTTCATGGTATCATGCATCATGTTCAAATACCTGTATTTGATGCCGGTGATCTCACCGGAACCATTTCTGGAATAATCCAGTGTAGTGGTAAACGCAGAATGGAATTCCCAGGTTTCTTCCCATTCCCAGCGATAATAGCGTGTATTGTTCTGAGGGTCGTGCGTATTTATATAAAATTGAACTCCATCAGGTTGCTCCCAGCGTATATTGTCAATAGGAGGTGTTCTGATGATGCCGGTATAAGCTGATGCGAATTCCTTGCCATCAGTGGTTTTAATATAAAGCCGGTACTTCACATTGCTATTTAGCGACAGTTGGGGAGTACTATATATACCAACTGATGTTTGTGGCAATGGAAAAACACTATTGTCCTCACCTTCCACCCTTACTACAGCATTCCCCTCATTTTTCATCCGCGCGCTATCTGCCAGGGCGATCGCACGGGAAAGTCTGATCGTGGTAGTGCCATTGCCGCTGTTAATAAACCCATCGACCACCAGGTATCCATTGACTGGTGCTGTAACGGGAGGTTCAAAGCGCTGCTTGCAGCCTATGCCCAGCAATACCAAACAACTATAAAAAAGCTTTTTCATACAGCGGTATTTAGAAACGTATGTTATAATTAATAAAAGGAATAATGTTGCCGAATATCGACAGCTTGTATCCGTTGACACGTCCATTTTCAGAAGTAAAGTAGACGGAGTAGGGATTCTTCCTGCCTGTAATATTGTACAACCCGAATGTCCACGAATTGTGGGTCTTCTGTTTTAGCTTGTGATTGCCTTCTACGATCATCGCAAAGTCAGTACGGAAATAATCCGGGATGCGGTAAGCATTCCGGTCGGAATACAAAGCCCTCCAGGAGCCACCATAATAATAACGGCCAATGGGCAAGGTGATAGGCCGGCCCGTGCTATAGGTAGCATTCAGCGAAATACTGAAACGGTGCGTAAACCGGTAATTGCCCACCATGGTTACATCATGCGGCTTGTCATAGTTTGACGGGTAATATTCACCCCGGTTGATCAATTCACCGGCATTGGCATCATCCATTTTCAGTTCAATGCGGGAATAAGTATAGCTTATCCAGCCATTCAACTTGCCATTTTGCTTTTTGATCATCAGCTCAACCCCATAAGCCCGGCCTTTCGTGCCAATTACATCCGTTTCAATATGATCATTCATCACCAGGTTGGCGCCGCTCTTATAATCCAGGTAATCCTTTATTCGCTTATAATATACTTCCACCGAAGTTTCAATGGAATTTGACCTGAAGTTCTTGTACAATCCAAATGAGACCTGGTCGCCACGTTGCGGTTTGATATTCAGGTCGCTCAATTTCCAGATATCTGTGGGCGAAATGGCGGTCGTATTGGACAACATATGGATATACTGGCGCAACGAGTTGTAGCCGGCTTTTATAGAGAAGCTGGGCGTTAGGCTATAACGTGCAGAAAGGCGCCACTCGGGACCATGATAGGTCTGGGTCACATCGCCCTTGCCATAAGTCTTGGTACCCGTGATGTTATCCTCGTTTTTAGGAACTCCCGGTGCGTAGGTGTTTACATTGGATGGCCCCAGGTTTTGATAGAATGAATACCTGGCGCCTGCTTGAATGGATAATTCGGGCGTGACATTCCATTTTTCCGACAGGTAGATCGCGCTTTCCTGTGCCTGTTCTGTAGCCACCTCATCAGCCACGATCAGTGATTCCTTACCAACCGGTTCAAAAGTACCCGGATTGAGCTTGTACCGGATCGTACTTGCGCCGAAATCGATCTGGTGCTCGGGACTGGCATACCAGTTAAAATCGGCCTTAACATTGAACTGGTTAATATCAAAACCAAGCTTATAGGCATTGATCTTGTTCTTTTCACTCGATATATGGTAAGCGTACCGGTCGTACCCGCCTGTAAATATGCCGGTGAATTTATTGGAGAAAATATGTTTCCACTTGATGGATATATTATTGTTATTGTATCCATAGGTGGTATCGTTGTTCAGGTTGAAACGATCCCTGCTGGTGTAACCGGTTATATACAGGTTATTCTTATTGTTGAACTGGTGGCTGATGTGCAGGTTCACATCATAAAAAGCAGCTTTGCTGTTTTCATATTCATCAGGCAATAAGTTCAACATCCATTTGGCATAGGTGGTGCGTGCGCCCAATATAAAGGAGGTCTTCTCTTTTTGGATCGGCCCTTCTATATTAAAACGGCTGGTAATTAATCCAATGCCGGCACTGCCCGTAAAATCCTTCTTATTTCCCTCACGGCTGGAAATATCCAATACAGAAGATAAGCGGCCACCATATTTGGCAGGAATGCTGCTTTTATAAAGTTCCACGTCTTTTACTATATCGGGGTTGAAGGCCGAGAAGAAACCAAAGAAGTGAGAGGGGTTATAAATAGTGGCATCATTGAACAGGATCAGGTTTTGATCTGCCGCGCCGCCCCGTACATTGAATCCCGTACTGGCCTCGCCTACTGATTTTACGCCGGGAAGCGTCAGCACAGCTTTCAGGATGTCCGCTTCACCAAAAGCCGTTGGTATCTGCTTGATGGCGCGGATCGTCAGCCTTTCTGTTCCCATTGCAACATTGCGGATATTGGCCAGCTTCTGTGCCGAAACAATGACTTCTTTCAGCGAGGTCACACGTTCCTCCATATCAATATCCAGTTTACCGCCCGCGTACAATGCCACTTGCCGTTTGGTATCCTTCATGCCGATGCCTTGTATATTCAGCACATACTTTCCTTTCGGAATGGTTAAGGAGAAATATCCATATTGGTCTGTGGCCACGCCGGTAGAGGAGTTGAGTACCACTACCGTTGCGCCCACGATGGGCTCGCCACTTTTAATATTACGTACAAACCCCGCTATTGTCACGTTGCCCGGCCCTGTATTACTGCTTTTGTTTCCTATCTCAAACAGTTTGTTTTCAATGGAAGCATCAGCGCGTATTTTCTTTTTATCGCCATAGTCCGGCACACCTGCCTGCTCCCGGCGGAGGGTATCTTTAGTTGCTTTGGCAAAGAAGCCGGACGGCAATTCCGTTTGGATAACCGCTCCTTTTGTTATGAATACAAATTGCTTGTCGGGCAGGATGGTAAAATGAAAGGCAGTATTCTCAAATATCTGCTCAAGCGCTTTTTTGAGTGGCTGGCTATTAATTGCGATACTCATACGCAGGCTATCAAATTGTACAGGATCATAATAAAAATGATAACCTGATTGTCGTTCCAGTTCTTGTACGATCACATTAACAGAAGTATCTGTGAGGATAATGCTTACTGGCTTAGGGTCAGCTTCCTGGGCTGTTGCTGTACCTGAGAAATACAAAATGGTAATGCCGAGAACCATAAGGAAAGGCAGTCGTCTCATATCAGTTGTTTAAGGAATCGTAATGGATGGCGGCTTGTAGAATGGTGTTTTCTTTATCTTTCCTGAACTTCAGCTTTTTCTTCTTCAGGTATTGCTTTATCTCGCGGGAATGGTCTTTCAGGAGTGAGAAGAGGCCCTTCCTGGTCCGTATGGTGTGGTAATTGCCTCCTTTAAAAATGTAGTACTGGTACTGTTCTACGAATTTTCTCTCCAATGTTTCCTTCACCGTTTCTTCGATGAACTTACTGCGCCTGGCCAGCACACTGGTGGTGCCGGTATACAATTGATCATAAAAGCCTGTCACCAGTGGAGAATTAGACAAAGTATCGCGTTCAATACGCACAAAATGGTGTCCCAAAAATGTGAACTTGCTCACCTTCTCACTGAAAATTGCCAGCCGGAAGAAATTATTGAAATGCAGGATCACGATCCGGTCTTTAACGATATCATACATCATTTGCACCGTATCATAGGCAATACCATCATATACAATACGGCCCCGTTGCCAGGTGCTTTCCAGGAAATAAGGAATGCCTTCAATTTTGGGAGAGTAGCCAAAATATTCTATTCCATTGTAGAGGCGCGACTGTTTATCTATATAATGGTGATAGCTGGTAACGGCATTGTGCAAGGCAGTGGCCGAAAAACTATTGCTGGAGGCAGAGTCCTGGGCAATACTCACATAGCCCGGGAGGGTGAGACAAATAAAAAGCAGTTGTTTGAACATTAGTTTTAATATGATGGTTAACTGGTTGAGCCAATTTACATTATTTCCGTTGAGTGGTCTCCGTTTTTTCGACAGCCGTCATATTTTAAGGATTAATTATTTTTTAATCTCTCCGGCAACGCATGCAATCTTTTACTTGTCATACTGCCATTCAGTGTCTGCTATTACCAGTTCATACAGGTGTAAATTATAGCCGGTATGTAATGGACTTATTTTTGCCTTAAACTTGATCAATATGAAAACGATCTTCCTTTTCATAATCATTGGGCTGGGGGGTACAGCCGCCTGTGCCCAGGATAAGAATAATTTCCTTTCTGCAGGTATTGATCTGGGCGCTCCCGTATACGTTGGTGTGGGTGATATGAAGGGTGCCATGGTGGGGGTATTTATTAAGAAGGAATGGCGCTGGGGCAAAAACCTGGCGGGTACAGCAAGCGCCGGGTATAGTTATTTTAAAGGCACTATTCGCTCCTTTGACAAAGAAGAGCTCAAGGACTTTGCTGTGGTGCCGGTATTAGCAGGGATTAAATACTATGCCTGGAATAGATATTACGCAAGCTTCGAAGCGGGTGTAAGCATAAGGGCCCATCAGCATGCTGCTACTAAATTTACAATGGTTCCTGCTGTTGGGATACTGATCCCGGTAGCTGGTAAACAACTTGACCTGGGAGTTCGTTTTTATACCATAAAAATGGGGATGACCTATCCGGAAAAACCGGTACTGGAAAGGGGAGGCTATAGCATACTCGGGGCAAGACTTGCCTTGGTATTTTAGGCCATTTTAGGAGCGTGGACGTTTAGCCCAATCAATATTTCTCCTCTTCACGTTGAAAATCGTGTACTTCATTGTATTTTTAAGCAACCCAACTCCCTGCCAATGAAGTATAATACGTTAACTACACAGCGTATTCTCTCCATAGATGTTTTTAGAGGTATTACTATACTCGTTATGATTTTTGTCAACGATGTGGCAGGTGTGTCCGGTATTCCGGGATGGATGAAACACGTGCCCGCCGATGCCGATGCCATGACATTTGTAGATGTAGTATTCCCGGCCTTTCTGTTTATAGTCGGCATGTCCCTCCCTTTTGCCTTGAATAACCGCCTGGCCAAAGGCGATTCCTTTTGGAAGCTGCAGGCGCATATTGCATGGAGAACCATTGGTCTGCTCGTGTTGGGCGTCTATATGGTCAATGCCGAAGGTGGTTATAATGAAGCTGCAATGGGTATGTCCATCCACCTGTGGTCTTTGTTGTTTTATGCTTCGGTTATCCTCGTTTGGAATGTGTACCATTTTAAACAAAAGGTCTGGGCCTATGTGTTGCAGGCCATCGGCGCCCTGGGCTTGTTGATCCTGGGATGGATCTACAGGGCAGGTGAAGACGGCTCCCAGGGCCTTACGCCCCACTGGTGGGGAATATTGGGCCTCATTGGCTGGGCTTATTTACTGAGTTGTATCATTTACCAGCTGGTGCGCGGCAGTATCATTGGATTGCTATTTATGATCCTTGTATGTGTTGTGTGGTATATAGCCGGAAGAACAGCTGCTGCGGAGCACAATCCTGTGTTGCAATGGATGGCAGGGCAAGCGGGTCATGCATCACATACCAGCATTGTATTAAGTGGAATTGTTTTGTCATTGTTGTTTTTTGAACGTAATAAGATAGAGACCAATACCCAGCGTTTTATCCAGGCGATCGTATTTACAGTAGTGGCAGCTATCGCAGGGTGGTTACTCAGGCCCCTGCATGGTATTTCAAAAATATATGCCACGCCTTCCTGGTGTTTGTATTGTGTGGCTGTTTGTTCCATGCTTTTCTGTTTCCTGTATTGGCTCATTGATGTAAAGAAATACAGCCGCTGGACTGCTTTCTTCAAGCCGGCTGCTTCCAATCCTTTGCTGATCTATATTCTGCCGGCCATCGTGTATGGCTTTCAGGCATGGCTTGGCTGGTATTTTATGCCGGCTGCATTTCACGAGGGATGGCTGGGCATAGTCTGGTCGGCCTGTTATGCCTTGCTCATCATGGGAGTTGCCATCCTGCTCAATAAACTTAAGATCAGATTACATTTATAATGAAGAAGAGGTGACACCTTTCCCTTGCTAAGCAAACGAAAGGTGTCACCTCTTCTTTAACTTCTTCTTTATTTCCCGCTCCGTAGAACGCAATTACCTACTCACAACTGACCGCTCACCATACCTAATTCACGCCTCCCTTGCGGGTTGCTTTTGTTTGAGCAGGCCAGGTACCGGGCGCTCCCGTTCTGGGGTTGACCGGTAAAACACTTTTTTCGCGGGATGTTGTTGCAGGGTCTTCGCTGGCCATATAAGCCAGAATGGCCGTCAGTATGGCGTTGCTGCGTACATCATCAAATACGATCTTATCATACGTATCGCGGTTGGTATGCCAGGTATAAGAACCATATGACCAGCTGGTAGAACTTAATGAAAATGCAGGTGCACCTACTGCTACAAAGGAAGCAAAGTCTGATCCGCCGCCACCTGGTGCACCGGGAAATCTTGTTTCAATCTGGTTGCGGATATCGGCAGGAACTTTCGACAGCCACCTGCCCAGGTAATCATAAGCATGTAAATAGCCCTGGCCTGAGAGGTTGACTACCCTTCCCGTTCCATTGTCCTGGTTAAAGAGCACCTGGATATTCTTTACGATCTCGGGATGATCTTCCACAAAAGCCCTCGATCCGTTGAGCCCTTGCTCTTCACTGCCCCAATGGCCTACCAGGATGGTCCTTTTGGGGTTGGGATAGATCTTTTTAAGTATGCGCATTGCTTCCATCATCGTCAGCGTGCCTGTGCCATTATCAGTGGCGCCTGTGCCTCCATCCCAGGAATCAAAGTGTGCCGACAGGATCACATATTCATCGGGCTTCTCTGTGCCCTTGATCTCAGCGATGGTATTGAAAGTAGGTACGATGCCCAGTTCTTTGGAATCGGCCCTTACACTGATCTTGGGATTGGTACCATCTTCTACCAGCCGGTAGAGCAGGCCATAATCTTCCAGCGCGATATCGATCGTGGGAATCTTGGCTGTGTAAGCGCCGAAGATCTTGTTCACGCCAAAACCATTTGACCAGTTGGACATCACTATTCCCACTGCGCCTGCTTTTTCCAATACAGGTGGTAAAGTGCGGGCGGTATAACCTGTTTTGCTGATCCGGCTTCCCCAGGCCGTCACTTGTGCAGCCCTTTCTTTCTTCATTTTCTCTGCTGATTCCTTCGTGGCAAATTCATCCCAGTTATAATCGGGCCTGCCCGTTGGCTGGCTCATAGAGATCATCACAAATTTTCCCTTTACCGTAGGCAGCCATTGTTTAAAAGCTACTGAATCGGCCAGGTCAGGTACGATCACCAGCTCAGCAGTTATTGTTTTGCCGGCAGTAGAAGGGCTCCAGGCCAGTTGTGTGCCTTCCAGTGATTTTACCCGGGGAGATACCATATCTATATGCGTAACGCCTCTTTCCCATCCACGCCATTCACCCCACTGTTCATTTTTGGCAGTGATGCCCCAGCTTTGGTATTTGGCTACAGCCCAGTCATTGGCCTGTTTCATTTGAGGCGTACCCACCAGGCGTGGGCCTATTCCGTCCAGTAACTCATGCGCCAGCTTTTGCAGTTGCGAATTATTGGTGGCCTCTTCAAGAATGCTTTTAACAATAAGGGAATCTTTGGTTTGGGCAAAGACACCGTTGCCTGCCAGCAATAAGGCAAGGGCAAATACGGTCGTGTTTCTTCTCATAACGAACGATTGGGTTTTACTTTATTCACCGAATGTATTAAGGAATGAATAAATACTACCCCCGTTCATAATTAAAATTTCACATAAGGACATTAATGCAAGTCTCTAAGGACAGCGTACCTGGTCCAATGGACCACCAACAGGCGCATTTTTGCTTTGCAAAAGACGCAGGCGTATGCCAAGCCTTGCCCATACCGGAACAGAAAATCCCTGAACAGCAACAGTAGGTTTAAAGGGTGATCCAATCTGCAACATGCCTGTCCATACCCTTGACTCATAGGCGAGGTGAAGGACGCCACCGGGCTGAAAAGCGTTCAAGTATGGGGCATCATTTTTATGTACGCCACGTATTCGTGACATGTTGAGCATTGAATCCAGGCCTTCTGAAAGAATTAATGCTTTCCGCCACATGGATATATCCACGCCGGCCCCCACCCACCAGTGTTTGTTCACCTGGAAGGTGTATTGCAATCCGGCCTGCGTGCCAAAAACTTTCACTAGTTTCTTATCTCCAGGCAGTGCTGTGCCGTCAGGCAGGATAAGCATATGTTTTTGAAAGGTCTTGTTGGGCAGAAGAGCACTCGCAAAAGGTTTAAATTCTCCCGTTATCCGGTGGCGGTTCCTGGTGATGCTGCCCCAGATACCGGGTGAAAGAGGCTGGTAAAACCGGTCTTTGGCATCCGGGTTCTTAAAATAAACATCGACAGATGAAACAGGGACCGGTACTTCCACTTGCAATCCCGCTGCCCACACGGTTTTACGGGCAGGCGGTTTACCGGAAGCTCCATTGGTTGAATGGTCTTCCGGTAACCATACAGGCTTCGGTGCTTTGTAGGGAAGCACCAATATGGAAGCCTGGTAATGGAGGCCTGCCACAGTGGAAGGGCGTAAAAAGTTTGCAGGTGCAACTGATGCAGGCCCCACCGTTTCTTCTGGTAGTTTTGGTTCTTGCCGTAGGCCGGTTGAACGCATCCCGCTGCTCCTGCGCTGTGCTGGTTGTATTGGTTGAGTTGTTTTGGAGGTAAGCAATACTTTTTCTTCTGCACCTGTATTGCGGCTAAGGCTGGAAGTATCATTATTGGAAAGCACAGCAGGCCTGTCCTGGGAAAGGGTATCATTAATAGTAGATCCCTGTAGCCGGGCCTCCTTGCTTTTTGCAGCGAGTGGAGTTGTAAGCTGTTTTGTAGGCTTATCTGTGTTTGCTTGTGATGCCTGCTGTGTTGTATACCTCCATATGCCATAACCGCCACCCAACAGCAGCAATAGCAACAGGACACAGCCAATAGGTGGAAGCCATAAGAAGGTCCTCCTCCTCTTTTTCCCGGGAGTCAGACTATTCAGCTTTACCTGCATGGCCTCCCAGGCCTGGTCGGGAGGGATCAACGGCACCGGGCTGTTCTCCTCTGTAAAGAAATTATTATTGAAAGACTGGTCGTTCACTGTTAAATAACTTTAAAGTGAAAAATGCTTTTTTAAGATTGGCTGCATGATCTTCCGGCTTTCGCTTAAATGCCACTTGATCGTTCCCGTACTGATCTGTAACCGCTCTGCAATATGTGATATGATATAACCTTCCAGGTAAAACAAGCTAAATACCACGCGGGTAGCCGGTGGAAGCTGGTCCAGGTAAGCGTAAATGTCTTTCCAGTCCAGGTGCTGCAGGATATTGCCAGCCACAGGCTCGTCTTCGTGTTCATCGATATCGGTAACCGGAATTTTTGCGGGCACCTTTAACTTGTCCAAAGCGGTATTCCGGACAATGGTATAAACCCAGTTGAAAATGGCGCCCTTCTCTTTTTTGTAATTGGGTAAGTGCACGAATACCTTGATCATGCCATCATTGACGGCTTCCAATGCCGCATGGTCGTCCAGGAAGAACTTCTTACATAGGCAAAACATGGAAGGATAGAAATGCCTGTAAAATTTCTCCTGAGCCAGGCGGTCGCGGCTGATGCACTTTACTATGAGCTCATTCAGGTCCTGCAACACAAATTATTTTTATATGCATATAAGGTTTAATGCTAACACCTTTATACTAATGAACGGTATAAAAAAGGAGAAAGGTTGGGTGGTGACCAAAAATAAAAAGGGAAAGCAGTAATTGCTTCCCCTTTATCAACGAATTGATCAAATAGGCTGGCGCTTAGGGCGCCGTAACTGTAAACCTATAAGTTCCGGCTGTAAGACCATTCAAATTCGCTTCGCCATTGTTGTTGGTCGTGATCGTCATCATGTTGCCACCAGGATTTTTACCACCTTTTACTATTATGCCACCGATAGGGTTACCCGGGCTGGCAACAATTGCTGTTGGATTGTGCATGGGATTTTCACCCGATTGTCCATTGCCTGTATATATAGGGTTGTCTGACTTCTTAACACCTTTTTCATTGATGCTCTTGCCTTGTGGATCAGTATCAACAGGAGCTGTAAGAACGAAGCGATAATTGCCGGCTTCTGCGATGGTAAACTCAAACTGGCCCTTGTTGTCTGTAGTTACCGTCATCATATTGCCACCGGGGTTTTTGCCACCTTTTACTATTATGCCACCGATAGGATTACCCGGACTTGCGGTGAGGGAAGCGCCCTGAGCAAGAGCCGATCCGGCAGCATGCAAGCCCTGGTTTACTTTTTCTCCAAAAGAGGAACCCTGTGTTTGTTTGCCAGAGCGGGGAGTATCAGCAGGTTTTGCTACACGGCCTGTTGCGGCATAGGAAGCTGCGGCAGCGCCACTACCTCCACCTGCTAATTTCGTTGTACCTACCTTATGCGCAGCTTTGCTTTTCCCAAAACTCCAGCTAAAGCCTGCCTGTATGCTGGCGGTTTTGTAAGCTGCTTCTTTTGAACCGCCATCCAAAGCCAGCTTACCTGATGCTAATTGTGAAGCTTCATACGTATTCTTATCATTGAAACCACCAGAAGGGATCAGGTCGTATTGTGTGCTGCTGCTTTTCGGACCGGCATTTAGGGAGCCGGCTGCATATACACTTAAGTTTCCGGCTACACGATAGCCAATCTTTAATTGTGGGATCATGATCAGCCCCTGGTTTTTTACCTTAGGCGAAGCCGAAAGCACTACATTCCGGGCGCTGCCATTCACCATTACCTGGGTGTTTTGTGTAAAGCCTTCCTTTGTGGAGGTAAAATATCCGCCACTTATAGAAGGAGAGATCGTTGTTCTCGCAAATGTAAGGTCAGCCTGCAGGCCGGCAGAAAAGGCAAAGGCCCGGCTGTTGGAAGAACCGTTTTGAGTATTCATGATTTCCAGATTACCGGTAGGTAATTTGTATTTCGCATGAAGACCGGAAATATCCGGACTTAAATTTTTAGCCGACTGATAATAAGCTCCGGCAAGGATACCCAGCGTGAATTTACCACTACCCTTCACTGATCCATCCCATCCTTTTCGCAAAAAGGGAACAAACACATCAGCGCCTGCCTGCACACCATCACCGGTTAAGGCTTGCTGTTTTAATGTAGTGGAGCTAAAATTTCTTCCGCCGCCAATGGAGACAGTTACTGATTTTGGCGCTGGTTCCTGGGCTGAAGCGATTGTATTGGCCAGTATTAATAGAAATGTGGGGGTTAAAGCTTTCATGTTGTATTTGTTGTAAAAGGTTAAGTCTTACTCGTTACAACATGATATCAACCAAACGGCTATTTTGTTACCCCTCTTTGGGCCGTTTTTTTATAATTCCTTCACTGCCAGCACTTAGGCTCCGGCATTAAATTCTATCCATACCGATGTTCCTTTTCCAGGCTCCGACCGAACATCCACCTTCCCTTTCAGGTAATCTACACGGCTTTGAATATTGCGCCAGCCGATCCCTCCTTTATTCTCCAGTATTTTTGTATTGACCCCTTTGCCATCGTCCTCAACGGTAACGGAAACTATGTCGCCATTTTTTGAGACCTGTACAATGGCGTTTTGAGCTCCCGCATGTTTGATGATGTTGTTCAGCAATTCCTGTACAATACGGTAAATAGTGATAGCAGTGGTCTGATCTAGTTCCGTGTGGTCCTTGCCGATTGACTGGTACGTTACCTGCAAAGCACCGCTCTGGTTGACGTCGTTGCAAAAGTCTTTCAGCGCCGCATCCAGCCCGAATTTTACAAGGGTCTCAGGCATCATGTTGTGCGCCACACGGCGCATTTCTTTTATGGAACTGTCGAGCATGTCTATGCTGCGTTCAAAAGTCTGTGAATTGTCAGGCGTCAAAGCCAAGGTCCCTTTCAAACTGCTTAATGAGTGTTTAATGCCACTGAGCATGCCCCCCAGGCCATCGTGCAGGTCTTTGGCCAGGCGGGTGCGTTCCTGCTCTTCACCTTTGAGCACGGCTTCGGTGGCGGCGAGTTGTTTGTCGGCTTCGAGCTCTTCTATTTTGACTTGCTGGAGTTTTTGTTTATGGCGGTAATTACGGTATAGCAGTATAGAAATAATGGCCAGCGTTGCCAGCCCTAATAGGAGAAACCATATTGTGAATTTTTTTTTCTGGATATCCTTTTGCTGTATTGCAAGATAGGCTTCATTTTTTTGTACCTGGTATTTGGCTTCCAGTTCCATTACCGTTTTCCGGTTATTGCGCTGTTGTAATGTATCGTTCACGGCCAGCAGCTCACGCAGGTATTGATTGCTTTCAGCCAAACTCCCGGTTTTTTCAAGCGCAAGGGATAAGTCATTCAGCGTATAAAACAGCACCTGGTTCAGGTCCGAATGCCTGGCAAGCGCCGTGGCCTTTTTTAAATAGCCGATAGCTCCGTCATAATCTCCTTTTTTCAGGCATACATTACCAAGATGCTGCAATACCAATGCCTGTTCAAAAGACAAACTGTAGGAAGTAAATATGTCGAGTGCAGCCCGATAGTGGATGATAGCAGAGTCGTATCGGGCCATACTATCCGAATAATAGTGGCCCAGTTGCGCATGGAACATGCCCGTGGCAAAAGGCATATTCAACTTTTCGGCCATTGGCATGCCCGTTTGAGCGATCAACAATACACTATCCCTTTTTCCGGCAAGAACAAAGGCGTCGCCTAATACTATCAGGCTGCGTAGCAGGTAAACCGAATTATTTGTTGCAAACGCAATCGAACGGGTTTGCCGGGCATAAGCAAGCGCCCTGCTTGTATCATTCAAATAACGATATATGCCTGATATATTATAGTAAGCGACAATGCTTTTCTCTGTATGAGTGGTAGCGGCCTGCAAATAATAATAAATGGCCGAATCCGTGTTTTGGTGCTGCTGAAACAGGCCTGCCTTCCGCATCAGGAGCGAGGCATACAGATCCCTGGACGCGTTATCGGTTTTACCGGCAAGCAAACCCAATGCCTGCTCCATTAAAAGGTGGCTGCTATCCAACTTCATTTCATAGAAGTACATGCCCGACCGAAGAAAGTTTGACGTGGCCAGGCCGTAGTCATAGTCCAGCTTGCGGGAGAGGTCCACAGTCAGGTTCAGAATGGATATTGCATTTTGGGGGGAGGCCGACTGGATGCTGTTTGCATAGTCGTTCAGTTGGTTAATTTTAGCTGTATCATCAGGCAGGTGCAGCAACAGGTCTGCTTTTTGATGGTCGAAACGTTCCTGGGCGCCGGAATCCGTTGCCAGAAAGATGAGCCATGATATGATAAGCGTATACCTCATACAACAAAGTAGGGCATTTGTACCGATGCGGGAAGAATTTCAAGCGTTCGGGTGAACGCTTGTTGAAGAAGTTCTAAATTCCCTTAAAAAGGGAGTTGGTGGCTTCGCCAGGAATCGAACCTGGATCTGGAGCTTCGGAAACTCTTATACTATCCATTGTACTACGAAGCCAATTACACTATTTTATCAAGGAACCTATATTGCTCGCAAAGAGCTTTACGGCAATGGCCAGCAAAATTACGCCAAAAAACTTTCTCACCGCTAATAATCCTGCCGGTCCTAAAAGTTTCGCAATATAGTTCAGGGATTTCAGAACGAGGAAAACAATTACGAGGTTGATCAAAATGCCGAATAATACCGTCCATTGGCTGTAATTGGCCGAGAGGGAAATGATAGTGGTGAGCGTGCCCGAGCCCGCTATCAGCGGAAAGGCAATGGGTACCACAGTGCCACTCTTGTGGTTGTCATCACTTTTGAAAAATTCCATGCCCAGTACCATTTCCAGCCCCAAAATAAAGATCACGATAGATCCCGCTACGGCAAAAGAGCCCACATCGAGCCCCAATATCTGGAGGAATTTCTCGCCGGTAAGGAGGAACAGGATCATCAGGCCACCGGATACCAGGGTAGCTTTTATCTCATCAATGCCACCCATCTTCTTTTTCAGGGTGATCAGCAGGGGAATAGACCCCAATATATCAATGATGGCAAATAAAGTGAAGGTAACAGTTATCAGGTCGTCCAATCGCAATTCCATGGCATTAGATTTAGCTGACAAGGATGATACAAGGTACTACTATTTATAACTTGGCTTGTGCTGTTCTTTGCCTGTACTTATATTAGACAACAGTTCGTATTGAAAGCCCGCTTCCTGCCGGTCGATCTTTACTACACAACCGTAATGCAGCGAGAAAGCAGCAAAGGAATCTTTTAAGGGCGTATGGGTAATATAGGCCAGAATGCTCCTGATCACACCGCCATGGGTAACAATAGCCGAATCGGTACCTGTAGCTGCTACTGCATCAAAACACCGGCTTACCCGTTCAAATACATGTACGTAACTTTCGCCACCCGGGATGGATACATTCACAAAGTCATTCATCCAGGGATCGATCACTGCACGGGGAATATCATCCCAGCGTTGTAATTCCCATTCGCCACAATTGATTTCCTTCAGGTCATGTTCAAAAAGGATAGCCGAGGCCGGGAATAAATGCTCTGCCAGTTTCCTGCACCGTTGCAGCGGACTGCTGTAAACAGCTTTCAGATCTACTGGCAAGTATTGGCGTATGATGCCTGCTTCTTCCTCAAAGTCGGTCGTTACATCAATATCTGCCTGTCCATAGCAGGTGCCTTTTTCAATGAGTGGGGTAGTATGACGGATAACATAAATACTCATAGCGCAATTTAGATAATATAACGCCACACGATCAGCACCCCCAGGTAAAAAGTTAATTCACTTACCTGCTGCATGGCGCCCAGGCAATCACCCGTATAGCCTCCGATCCATTTCTTAAAATAGAGAGCCAGGCGCCAGGCAATGAACAGTACCGGGATAATGGCCAATGCAAAATGCCAGCTTAAGAAAACAAATGGTAACAGCGCAAATAAAACGGCTATCAATACCGTCACCCAGGAAGGCTTGCTGCTGGTAACTGGTTTTGATTTGCTGGTATCGGGGTCGGTAACGTAATCAAAAAAGCAAATAGTGAGTACCCCCATCAGGCGGCTGATGGCATGTGCTGCCACCAATACCAGCAGAAAGTTTTTGTAGTTGAGAAAGATATTGAGGGAAGGATCAGTAAGATCGGGAGTAAACTTTGGGAGCTCTTTCAGCAACAAGAACTTGGCGGCTAATATGCCGATTAGACCAGTAACGCCATAAGTACCCAACCGGCTGTCTTTCATGATCAGCAGGATCTTCTCTTTTGTCCAGCCCCCGCCAAATGCATCGCACACATCGGCAAATCCATCTTCATGAAAAGCGCCTGTGGTAAAGATGCCTGCGATGATAGAGGCCAGAATGGCGATATCCTCGCTTACATACTTATTAAATACCAGGAAGGTAAGACCACTGATAAGTGCTACGATCCATCCTATCAGGGGAAAGTACCGCGCCGATTTTTCCAGGTATTCCTGCGAGTGATCGGTAAACTTTGGTACCGGCAGCCGGGTGAGGAACATCAGGGCGGTAAAGAAGATGCGTATTTCTTTCTTCATAATTATTCTTCTTTATTAGACACCCCGGCCGATTCAAAGGAGGCCATTTCCCGTAGGAAATTAACAGCCGACTGTATCAAAGGGATGGCCAGTGCGGCGCCTGTTCCTTCCCCCAATCGCAAGCCCAGGTGCAGCAATGTTTTGGCCTGCAGGAATTGCAGCATTTTTTCATGACCATGTTCTCCACTCGTATGCGCAAAGATGCAATACTGCAGGATGGATGGATAAAGCTGTTTTGCCAGCAGCAAAGCTGCCGTAGCAATGAACCCATCCACTACGATCACCATCTGCTGTTCAGCAGCCTGTAGATAGGCGCCCGTCATCATAGCGATCTCAAAACCGCCTACTGCAGACAGTAACCTGATAGGCTGACCCTGGAGCTGCTCTAACTGGTGCAAGGCATACACCTGCTCCAGGGTGTTTATTTTGGTTTGTAACTGTTCGTTGTTAGCGCCTGTACCCCGGCCTACACATTCAGCCACAGGAATGCCTGTCACTGCACTCATGATCAAAGAGGCCGATGAAGTGTTGCCGATGCCCATTTCGCCAAAGCCAATGCAATTGGTGCCTCTGTCGGCAATCGTTTTTACAATCGCTTTCCCTTTCTCCATAGCTGCCAGTGCCTGATCCTCACTCATGGCAGCCCCTTCGAGGTAGTTGCTGGTGCCATACTCCATTTTTGCATTGATGAAGATATCCCCGTCTCTTACCCTTAGCTGGGTAGAAGTGGAAATAAGGTCATGGTTCACCCCGGCATCTACCACTTGTAAGGTGATGTTGTGCTGCCGGCAAAACACATTGATGGCTGCACCCCCATTCAGGAAGTTCAATACCATCTGGGCGGTTACTGCCTGGGGATAGGGATTCACCAATCCCGTTTTGGCAATGCCGTGATCGCCGGCAAAGACCACCATATAGGGCTGCGCGATTATTGGCGAAGTGGTTTCCTGTATCAATCCCACTTGCAGGGCGATATCTTCCAGCAGGCCAAGTGAGCCTGGTGGCTTTGTCTTGTTGTTGATCTTGTGTTGCAGGTCGGCCTGCAGCGAGGCGGTAGTAGTATTTGTTATCATGGCTTTAATAGATCACAAAAATAAAATCCATAGGTGGAAGGCTGGTCCATTGGGTTGCAGGAATTGTCGGTGGTTTGCGGTGCTTCATAGTGCCTGTACACGATCTCTCCTTTTGTATAAGGGATGGGGTATTTAAAAATTGGTCCATCAAATACAAAAGAGTGGTATTCTCCATTTTCACCACATACATCTACACCCGGCGGCAGGTCGCGCACAAAAGAAGCATCGATCAGCCGGCCACAGAAGCTCCTGTCGAGAAACTTTTCATTCACACAAACAATGATGGCCTTAAACCCCAGTGTCAGGAATTCGTTCATCAGATCTTGTGTAGATATCTTCCATAAAGGGAACACGCATTGAATGTCTACCGTGGCCAACTTTTGTTCCCGGTATACTTTCAGGTCTTCCAGAAAGATATCGCCAAATACCGCGTTGGTATAGCCTGCTGCTTTCAGGTTCGTTACCTGTTGTAGCATGGCCTGTTCATATTCCAGCATGCCGGGTTGTTCCGGCAATTCTATGGTGTGTAAGGGTAGTCCGATCGACCTGGCTTGTTCATTCAGCAACTCCCGCCTCACCCCGTGCATGGAGATGCGGTCATGCGCGGCATTCACACTCGTGAGTAAGCTGTCCACGCTATAGCGCTCATCCTGTAGTATCTTATGCAGGCATAGGGAAGAGTCTTTCCCGCCGCTCCAGTTCATGTATGCCTTGCTTTTGTGTCGCACCCTGTTAATTACTGATTATAAATTATTGATTATTGCCTGCCTCTTTGGTATCCAAGCAAAAGATTGCCGATTCACGATTGCCGATTCACGTTTTTTATCACCATCGGTATGCCGCTCACCATAAATACTACCTTATGCGCTTCGGCGGCGATGTACTGATTTACCCAGCCTTGCAGGTCGGTAAACTTGCGGCCTATATCGGTTTCTGCATGCACACCCATGCCGATCTCATTGCTGATGATGATGAATGTTCCTGTTTGCTGCAGGAGTTGCTGGATCTCCAGTTTACATTCAGCCAGGCATAGGTCAATATCGTATTTGTTGTCGATAAAGAAGTTGGTGAGCCATAACGTCACACAGTCTATAACCGCTACTTTGCCGGTGAGGTCGAGCTGGCTGATGTGTTTTTCTTCTTCCACAGAAGTCCAGCGCTCATCCCGGTCATCCTGGTGCCGTTTGATGCGTTGCTGAAAATCACCATCCCATTTGCGGGCAGTGGCCACGTAAGTGGGTGAGGGGGTCAATTGCAAGGCCAGGTCCTGTGCATAACGACTTTTGCCACTGCGGGCCCCTCCTGTAATGAAAATAATTCCGGGCTGCTGATCACTTATTGGCATCCAATGAAAATTTCTCGGTAAATAAAACTGGACTCTGTTTCAATTCCAGTAAACAATTCCTGCACAGGCAGTCGGCGTAACGCCCTTCTATAAAAGTTTTTTCTTCCTCGCTGAAGCTGATCCCAAAACATTGGCACTGGAGCACATCGCCCACCTTGCATTCAAATGCCTGCTTGCACCGGGGACAACTTTTTTGTTCATGCTTGCACATGGGTGGTTGTTTTAAAGAGCGAAGTACACTTGTGTTGTAAATGTGGTGATACAGTAAAGAGGGTGGGGTGAAACATCGAAGCCAGTATTTCAATACCATCGGTAAGCGTACTGGCACTGGGCTGGGTAAACAAGTCATAGTCGGCTATGTATACAGCTTCCTGCTGTACAGCCGTCAATTGGCTCCATTCAGGCTTATTGGTGAGCAGGTGCAATTCTTCGGCCGTGCGTTCGATGGTAAAACCGCAGGGCGCAATCACCAATACTTCCGGATTGTACCGTACGATCTTTTCCCAGGGGGTTACAATACTGTCTCCGCCCGGGTTGGACAGCATGTCAATGCCGCCTGCATAGGCTATCTGATAAGGTATCCAGTGACCACAATTGTAAATGGGCGCTACCCACTCCATCACCATCACTCTTTTGGGCGGTGCTTTGTGGGCGCGCAATGTATCGATGATCGTATCTATTCTTTTTTGTAAGGCAGCCAGATAAGGATAGGCTGCTTCTTCCTGTCCCATGGCGCTGGCAATGGTGATGGCTGTATTAAAAACATCCTGCAGGTTATTGGGCGTGAGGGGCACCAGGTCGGGCTGCTTATCCAGTTTGGCTACGGCAGCTGCTGTGCAGGCCGTATCTATCTGGCACACTTCACACACATCCTGGGTAAATATCACATCGGGCCTGATGGATTGCAGCAACTCCTCATCCACATAGTACAGGCTTTTGCCTTGTGCTTTGGAGGCCGAAAAGATCCGGTCTATCTCGATACTGCTGTAGTGCTTGCCTTCCAGTACACAACGTACTACTTTGCTTTTTTCGGCCAGGGCTGCAGGCGGGCACTCGAAGGTGATGCCGTGCAACAGGTGTTGCAGGCCCATATCATAGATCATTTGTGTAGCAGCGGGAAGAAAGGAACAGGCAACCATAGCGATGATTTAAAATAGGGAATAAAATAAAAGTGAAGAATAATCCAGGAAGCCCCTGCCTATTCTTCACTTCCTTATACTGATCAGTTATTATAAGCTGGCCGGACGCAGGGCAGTAAACCTTCTTTGCAGCAGCTCAAAGCTACCAAAGAATATACCGCTGTACACCAGGGTGCCCACCAGGAAGTTCCACTCATAAGGAATGGCTGCCACCAGGCTGGTAAAATAGCCGCCCCAGGTTTTGGGATACATGGATTCTGCGACCATGAAACAACCGGGGCTGGTACCGATCCAGTGAATGAGTACGGCTACAAATGAAGCCAGTACCACATTGGTAACATTTACTTTCCGGATGATCCACTGACCGGCAAAAGCGATCAGGGCAAAAGAACCATAGGTCCAGTAAAAACCTTCATAGAAGAAACGCCATTCACCGTAATACACAAACCTGTTGAGTATGATATCACTCATCCATAATGTTAATAATGGGAACAGGAAGGCCTTGTAGCTTTTGCTGAAATAAGCACCTCCAAACAAGGCCATAGCGCCCAGCGGGGTAAAGGTGGCCAGGGGCGACATCTTAGCTTCCTTCGTAAGCACAATTCTCACCGCGGCTGCCAGCAACATTATAGCCAACAGCACCATCATACGGGGATTGAATTTCTTCAGAGACATATTGTTTGTTTTTATAATTATAAACGTACCGTCAAACCTGCGTTGAAATTACGGCCTAATGCGTTATATCCAAGCACTTCCACGTAAGAAGTATTGGTAATATTCTTCACATCTATGAACAACTTTAATGCCTTAATGAGCTGGTATTCTGCATAGAAATTGACCAGTGTATAGGCCTTCAGGTTGGTAATAGAGCTCGGAAAGGTACTAAAATCCAGGTCAGCGCGCTTGCCAAAACTTTGCACGCCTGCACTCGCAAAGAGGGCCTTCGTGATATGGTAATTGATAGTGGCGCCAAATATGCTCTTTGGCCTGCGCAGCAGGTTGAAATAAGAAGTATCCTTTGCGCCATTTTTGGTGGTCACCTTGCCATCAACGTAGGCATAGGAAAGAATAAGCTGCCCTTTGTTCTTGAAATTAATGGTGGGCTCGATCTCAAAACCCCAATCCTTTTGCTTGTCCTGGTTAATGTAATAGTATTTAAAGGTGTTGGGGTTAGCATAAAATATGATGGCATCCTTCACATCGCGCTTAAAAACAGCCACCCGTGCATTGACCAGGTTGTCGGCGGAAAAATATTGAATACCTCCCTCATAGGTGATGGCCTTTTCAGGATCCAGTTTGGTATAGGGATTCTGGTATTCCGAGTACATCTGGTACAGGGTTGGAACCTTATAGGCGGTAGATATATTCGCAAACACCTTAAACTGGCGGTTGATCAGGAAAGAAGGGTTGATATTAAATACTACATTATTGCCATATACAGAGTGGTGGTTGAACCGGCCCCCTGCTTCAATATTAAAGCCTTCTTTGGATGAAAAAGCAAAAGCGCCGTAAACGCCCACCTGGTTTTGTTTGGCCGAGTCGCCATTGATGAGGGAGGTATCTGGTGAGTTGTAGATGACGCCTCCCATTTCATATTTGTAGATGGCAGAGGTTTTTACATCTGTTATTCCATTCCGGTAATCCACACCACCGGTAAAAGAAAGCGATGGGATGATGGGCACATGAACATAGGCATCAACAAAATGCTCCTTGCCCTTATAGAATCCTTTACTGTATTCATCAAAGATTGATTCTTTAATAAGGGAATCATTGAAATAATTCCTTTCTGTGGATGTATAATTATAAAGCAGGTTCAGTTTTGCCTGGCCCAATGTAAACTCATTGCGAATACCCGCCTGCAGGTTCTTTAAGTTATAAGAATAATCTTTGTCGTCTGTAAAGGCATCATAATCCAGCCTGCCATTGTACTTGCTATAACGCAGGTAGGGAGTGATCTTCGCCACATTTTTAATCCGGAAGCCCAGGTTGGCCATAAATGAGTTTTGCTCATAACCATCTTTGTCAAAGATACCGGTATTATTTTTATCAGTGGATTCGCTCACGCCGTCGGTCTTGTAATGGGTATAGCCAATGTTGTAATTAAAAAGATCTCCTCCGCCGCTGATGCCTGTATTGATCTTCCTGGTCTCATAACTTCCGTAGGTAGCTGTGGCAAAAGGGGAAATGATCTTGTTGCCGCCGCCCTGGCGGGAGATGATGTTGATCACACCGGCGATGGCATCCGAACCGTATAAGGTAGACTGGCTGCCTTTTAATATCTCGATCCTTTCGATATTGTCAACAGGAAGCAAGCGGAAGTCGAAATTGCTGCTGGAGCCGGTGGCATCATAAATGGGTACGCCATCGATCATAATGAGGGTGTAATCGGCCTTGGCGCCCCGCAGGTAAATGGACTTGTCTTTACCGGGATTACTGTTGGCGCCGTTTACTGATATGCCGGTTTGCTCATTCAATAATTGGGAGAGGTCTTTGCCTGCGCTGCGATCAAGTTGGGCGCGGGTGATCACGGTGATCACCTTACCTGTTTCGGATGTCTTTTTGGGATACTTGGTTGCTGTGATCACTACTTCATCCAACGCTTTTGATTGCGTGGAATCCTGTGCCTGTACATACATGCCCATCAGCAGGGCCGATAATGTGAGTAACCTTCTTGTCATGCTCATAGTTTGTTTGATGTGATGAACTATGAACCTTCGGAAAAAATGAATACAAACAGAAATGAAATGTCTACTTGCAGTAAGACTGTTTCACCCCGGCCTTTCACCCGAAAGCTCGTCGATGTTGTTGCTGATAACTGGCAGGTCTTCTGGCTCGTTTTACTTGTTCAACACCTTCCCGCCCCTTCTGAAGGGGCAGTGGTACGAAGATTGAACCTGGTGAGGGCAATTATTACCTGCTCACAAAACTTACAGCTACGGGGATAGCACCGGATTTACACCGGTTTCCCTTTTAATCCTGGCCGCCCTGGTGGCGCACCGGAAACCAATTACGGCGGCAAATGTAGGAAATGGTTTGGGTTTGGGACCGGAAACTTACTAAGGCCTGGGATCTGTTCTGGTGGATACCGGGCAGCAATTTTGAGCGATTTTATGGCCAAACTATATTTCCACATCCAACCTTCTTAATTCAAGCGCATTGAGTTCTCTTTGAAGACATGTATAATATATTGTATATACAATAAAAAGCCATTGATTTTCCATTGATCTTCCATTATATAATGGAGGATCAATGGAGGATGAATGGAGAATCAATGTAGACAAAATGGTTTTACAGAGATGGAATTGACTTTTCTCTTCGAAGAAATAGATGACGAACACCGGTGCCAGCTCACCTAAAAGGGGCTGGCACCGGCCAAATTTTACGTTAGAATGGAGACTATTTGCTCCCTGCGATAAACTTTAAGGTAATACCGCCAAAATAGTTGGCGCCTGCTGCGGGATTGTAATACCGTCCGGCGGCAGCATTGATGTCATTGCCCAGGCTATAGTGTACATCAAACATATTGTCGGCCCCGGCAAAGAAGTCGGCAGCAATCTGTTTGGTGAGGCGGGTACGCCAACCTACCCGGGCACCCATCAGCTGGTAGGAGGAAGCAATATCAGTATTGGCATCATTGAGGGCAATGGGATCACTGTAATACCAGGTTATATTACCATACAGCCCCGGACGGGTACTCACATCGAGCCCGGCTGTTACAATTTGGGGAGCTACGCTGGGCAGTTGTTTGCCCGAAAGATCGGTAGTACCCTGTTTAAAATCATCATACCGGAAACGGCTCCAGGTATGGCTGATCCACAAGCGGGCATTGGTCACAAACCGTTTGCGGCTGGGCAGCAACTGGTAATAAGCCTGCGATTCCAGGCCTCTTTGTTTGGTAGACCCGGCATTCACAAAATAATCGGCATTGCTGGCATCACGGCGCTGTACAATGGCATTCTGAAGACGGTAATAAAAGGCGTTTACTTCTACATACAACCGCTGTTTGAGCCAGCTGCTTTTGATACCTGCTTCATAATTCACCCCTTCCTCTGCATTGAGGTCGGTACTGATCACTGAAGTAGAAGGGAGTATTTCCTGGGTGGTGGGTGGCGAGAACCCTTTGGACACACTGGCATAAAGCAATAGTTCCGGGATGATCTTTTTGGAAATTGCGATGCGGGGCGCCAGCCCGTTGTGATAGACCTTTTTCATCCTTACCTGTTTTGGATAGAGGCGGGCAATATGAACGGCCAACTTGTTGAGACTTGCGCCGGCATCAATATTCCAATCGCCCGGAAAGCGGAGGCCAGCCTGTAAAAATACAAGGCTGGTAATGGAGCCCAGGTCATCATCGGTCTGCAATGAATCGGGATTGCCTGCTTTGTTCTGGTAGGTTTTGGTATTGAAAAAGCCACGCTGAATTTCAGCACCCCAGGTTATGTTGAGCCTGGTAGACTGGATGGCGGTATTCCAGTTAAATACTGTGCGGCCACCCAGGTGCGGCTCTGTCCTTTTTTCATAGTTCCTGAAGGTAGGATTACTGATGACAGAGAAAGCGCCGTACACGGATGTCTGATTCGAGAAGTGGTCGTTAAAGCGGTAAATATTGGTAATACCTGCCAGGAAGTTTTTTGTATAGATGGTGGCATTGAGCGCTTCTGCATTGGGGCGTGCTGCACGGGGATTGCTGGTATATTCGGCTTTGGTAAGCCCGCCTGGGGTCTGGTACCAGAAGTCGCTGTACAGTACGCTGGCCTGTAGCTGCTGCTTATCACTCACTTTTAACTGCGTTTCCCAGGTAGCCACTTTGCGATCCATATTGGTATGCACGCGGTAACCATTGGAAGACTGGTGGGTAAAGGAAAATACATTGCGGCGATCATCGCTGCCCAGTCGTACCTGTGCATTGATATTATGAAGGTTGTAGCTGCCGTACAGGTAACTGATATCGGCTCCTGCAGTCCAGTTTTCAGGTTGACTATTGATCAGCAAAGCGCCACCGGTGCCGGCGCCATACAGGCTGCCTGCCGGTCCTTTGATCACTTCGAGGGAATTTACATTATAATAGCTGAGCATGTTGAGGTAGGTATTGCCACCGGGATCAGTAAAGGGGATACCATTCCAGTACACTTTAATATTGCGAACACCAAAAGGGGAACGGAGGGTGCTGCCTCTTACATTGAGGCGATAGCTGCCGGGCGAACGTTCTTCCATGTGTACACCAGGTGTTGTATTCAGGGCTGGCAGCAGGCTGGTATTATTAAAACGTTCCAACTGTGTCTTGCCTATATAATTGATAGCGCCGGAAACCTCTTTCAGTTGGCGGTTTTGCTCATAAGCTTTGATGGTTACGGGTTGCAGGGCAGTGGCTGAATCATTGGAGGCCGACTCCTGGGCAATAAGTTTAGTAGCCAATACGCAGATCAGCAGTAAAAGGAGGGTGTGTTTCATCCTTGTAAAAATAGCAAAATACGCAGCTTATTTTTCTTTATCTTCCACGAATGAAGTCCAAACTAAGCTTATTCGATCTCACCATGATTGTTATTGGATTGGTGATCGGAATGGGCATTTTCAGAACTGCTTCCAATTCAGCAAAAGATGCTTTAACACCTGGTGTTTTCTTCACAGCCTGGATCGTAGGGGGGCTGGTAGCCCTTTGTGGCGCCCTTACGTATGCCGAGATCGGTTCCAGGCATCCCGCCACCGGCGGCTATTACCGCATATTTTCCTACGCATACCATCCTTCGCTGGCATTCTCCATTAATTGTCTCATACTGGTATCCAATGCAGGATCCTTATCAGGCGTGGCGCTTATCGGAGCGGGCTATATCAGCAAGGTAATGTTTGCAGGGCCTGTATCAGACCTTACCAAGGTATTGATCGCTTCGGTGGGGATCATTATTTTTTATGGGGTCAACCTGTTGGGGCTGAGGATGAGCGCCAAGACACAGAATGTATTAATGGTCATTAAGATCAGCATGGTGCTCATGCTGATCGCTGCCTTGTTTTTTCCGGCCATGTACCACGATAACAGTGCCGCCATCGCTGCGCATCCTGAAGTGGGCTGGGATCAATATGTAAAATCTTTTGGATTGAGCCTGGTAGCGGTATCCTTTACCTATGGGGGGTACCAGCAAACCATCAATTTTGGCCATGAGGTGAAAGATGCTTCCCGCAATATCCCCCGGGGTATTTTTATAGGCATTACAGCCATTATTATTTTATACCTGGCTGTAAATTATAGTTATTACAAAATAGTAGGATTTGAGAACCTGAAAAATACCAATGAGATCGCTTCTGTAATAGCTTTTAAGCTCTTTGGCCAGGATGGAGCCAATGTATTTTCGGGCTTGTTATTTCTCTCGGTACTGGCATATGTCAATGTACAATTGATGAGCAACCCCCGGGTAATGTTTGCGATGAGTGAAGATGGCGTGCTGCCTAAGGTCTTCAAGGCCAAGTCGGCCAAAAAGGAAGTGGTGGTCACCTCGCTTACCGTTTTCACCATCATCTGTATCATCGTATTGTTCTTTGCCAAGACCTTTGATGAAATATTGAGCTTTACCATTTTCCTCGATTGTTTTGGTATGGCCCTTTCGGCCGGTTCCATATTTATGCTGCGCAAGCGTACCAAACACCTGGATGGAACGGGTATCTATTCCATGAAACTTTATCCCCTGCAACCGGTCATTTTCATAGCTGCCTATATCTTTGTATGTATTAGCATCATTATCAATAAGCCCATGACAGCATTGGTCGGTGTATCGGTGCTTTCCGGGTTTATGTTATTATATTTTTTAATGCCGAAAAAAAGCCCAACGAAAACTGATAATTAGTATGATGCCTGACCAAGATCTGTCATATATCCTCAATGAATTGGGGGAAGAAAGGGAGCAATACTTCCGTGCAATAGCGCCGCCTATTATGCAAACCAGCAATTTCGCTTTCAAGAAAGTGGAAGACCTGCGCAAGGTGTTTGAAGATGAGTACAGCAATTATCTCTATAGCCGGGGGCTAAACCCTACGATCGAGATACTGCGTAAAAAGCTGGCGGCGCTGGATGGGGCGGAAGACTGCCTCGTATTCAACAGCGGTTCGTCGGCCATCTTCGCTTCGGTATTTGCCAATATTCAATCCGGTGATCATATAGTATCGGTTGGTAAGCCCTATACCTGGGCGCAAAAGATGTTTGACAATGTATTGCCCCGCTTTGGTGTTGCGACTACCTATGTAGACGGAACAAAGATTGAAAATTTTGAACGGGCCATCCTACCCAATACCAAAGTGATCTACCTCGAATCGCCCAACAGCTGGGATTTTGCCCTGCAGGACCTGCGGGCGGTGGCCGAGCTGGCCAAAGCTGAAGGCATCGTTACGATCTGCGACAATAGCTTTTGTACGCCCCTCTATCAGAAACCCATTGATATGGGGATTGATATGGTGCTGCAATCGGCCACCAAATATATTGGCGGCCACAGCGATGTGGTGGCGGGTGTGCTTACCGGTACGCGGGAGATGATGAAAAAGATCTTCGACAATGAGTTGCTGAATATGGGCAATGGGGTATCTCCCTTTAATGCCTGGCTGCTGATCAGGGGGCTGCGTACCCTCCCTTTGCGCCTGGATCGTATTTCCCTGACCACCCGGAAGGTGATCGACTATTTAAAACAACACCCTTCTGTAGAAGAAGTTATATTCCCCTTTGATAGCAGTTTCCCCCAATTGGAGCTGGCCAAAAGTCAGATGACAGGGGCCTGCGGCTTATTGACCATCGTCATGAAAGCAGAAAAAATGGAAGAAATTGTAACCTTCTGTGAATCACTGCGACATATAATGATGGCGGTAAGCTGGGGTGGTCATGAAAGTCTGGCCATCCCCCGCTGTGCTTCCCTGCAGCCAGCGGCTTTTAATGCTGCGGAAAGGGAACACCGCATGATCCGCCTTTATATAGGACTGGAAGAAGCGGAATACCTGATTGCTGATATGGAGCAGGCCTTTGCGACAGTACATTAATATTGTCATGATGGCCGCATAACAGGTAAGCCGTATTTTTTTTTATCCTTTGCCGGGCATGCAGTATTTTGTGTGGTTAAGGTTTCGTAAGCATTTATGCTGTCGACCGGTACCCCCTTTATTTCATAATCAGATTGTTCTATGAGAAGAAAAATTCTATTGCCTGTTTTATTACAGATAGGGCTAATTGGTACCGCGTTTGGGCAGGATAAATGGGACCTGCAGCGCTGTGTGGAATATGCCTGGGCCAATAATATTACTATCAAACAGAGTAGTGTACAGGCAGAGCTGGCCGAGGTAGACCTGAAACAAAACCAGTGGGGCCAATATCCGGGCGTAGATTTCAACACCAGCTCGGGTATGCAATGGGGTCGTTCTATTGACCGTACAACCAACGTTTATACCAATGTATCCTCCGTTTTCCAGAGCTTCAATGCCAATCTGGGGGTGACTGTTTTTAACTGGAATCGTATTAAGAATACTATCCTGGGTAGCCGCTATGCCAAAGATGCAGCGCACATGGATGTGGAAAAATCAAAGAATGATGTGGCGCTGAATGTAGCTACTTATTACCTCCAGGTGTTACTGGCGCGCCAGCAAATGGATATTGCCAAAGTGCAAATGGGCCAAACCTTGAGCCAGATACAATTTACCCGGAAAAAAGTGGAAGCGGGTGCTGTTCCCGAATTGGATGCCCTTACGCTGGAAGGACAATATGCCACCGATAGCTCCAATTATATTACTGCCGTATCCAATGTAGACCAGGCCATGCTTACTTTGAAAGTAGCCCTGAACCTGGATGCGGGCGCTATTTTCGATATTGCCAGCCCCCCTGTAGAACAGATACCGGTAGAGCCGATCCTTCAATTGCAACCGGAAACTGTTTTCCAGATTGCCATGAAGAGCCAACCGGCGCAAAGGGCCAATGATCTAAGGATACAATCGATGATGGCGAATGTAAAAGCCAACCGGTCTTTCCTGTATCCCACCATTTCAGTATTCGGTGGCCTGGGTACCAACTTTACCAGCCCTACCAAGTCTTTTAACGAGTACCTCGACGGTGTACAGCAAATCGGATATGCTCAACAGAGCCCTACCGTATTGTACCCTGTATTTATTCCAAAGACGGGTGTCAATTCGCATAAGAAAACTTTTGGCGAGATATGGGATGGCTGGGGTTCACAGATCAACAATAACTTTGGTCAAAACTTTGGGTTTACGATCTCTGTGCCCATCCTTAACGGCGGACAAGCTAAGTTTGGTTACCAGCGTGCCAAACTTAATCTGAAAGGTGCACGGGTAACCAAAGAATTGATCGATCAGACGCTGAAGAATGATATTTATAAAGCCTATTACAGCGCCTCGGCGGCCATGCAGAAATTCAATGCTTCCAGAACAACCGTGGATATAACGCAAAAGACCTATGACTTTGCGGTAAAAAGATATGAACTGGGCCTGCTCAATACCTATGACCTGTTGACAAGTCAGAACAACCTTATGCGTGCCAAGCTGGATAAGGCCTCTAACCAGTTTGACTATGTTTTCAAAATGAAAGTGCTGGAGTTCTATAAAGGTCAAGGCATCAAACTGTCGAACTAACTAACTGTACAACCAATAATCGAATTATGAAGAAGAAAAAAATCTGGTGGATCATTATAGCCCTTGTTGTAGTGGTCGTACTGCTGCTGGCGCTCAAATCGGGCGGTGTCATCGGCAAAGAAGAAGGTTTAAAAGTGTCAACGGAAAAAGTGGCCAAACGCACCATTATTGAAACCGTTAACGCCAGCGGTAAAGTGTTTCCTGAAATTGAAGTAAAGATCAGTCCCGATATCTCCGGTGAAATTGTTGAGTTGAAATATGCGGAAGGCGACAGTGTAAAGAAAGGTGCTGTACTGGCCCGTATCTATGCTGATATTTATTCTACCCAGCGCAACCAGGCTTCTGCACAGGTGGACCAGCAACAGGCTACCGTGGAGAACAGTAAAGCCCAACTGGAAAGTCTGAAATCGGCACAGGATCTGGCGCAGCGCACCTACGACCGCCAGAAACAATTAGCAGCAGAAAAAGTGATCTCAGCTGCCGAATTTGATCAGGCTGATAACGCACTGAAGGCTGCCAAAGCCAATTACA
Source organism: uncultured Paraflavitalea sp. (assembly GCA_966211765.1). Classification (GTDB taxonomy): domain Bacteria; phylum Bacteroidota; class Bacteroidia; order Chitinophagales; family Chitinophagaceae; genus Paraflavitalea. The sequence goes on along the minus strand of CBIHOV010000026.1, from coordinate 65,318 downwards.
ATGCAGCCCTTCAGAATATACGCAGTGGACAAGCTTCGATAGCCAGCGCCCGGGCCAACCTGGAAAAAGCTGATAAAGACCTTAGCCGTACGGCTGTATTGGCTACTATGGATGGAGTAGTATCGCTCATGAATGTAAAGAAAGGCGAACGCGTGGTGGGCAACTCGATGATGGCGGGTACTGAAATGATGCGTATTGCCGACCTGAGTTCGATGGAAGTGCAAGTGGATGTTGGTGAGAATGACATCCCTAAAGTGAATCTGGGCGATTCGGCATTGATCGAAGTAGATGCCTATAATAACCGCAAGTTTAAAGGCATTGTGACCAAGATCGCCAGTAGCAACACTACGGCTGCCGCTGCTGCTGCCACTTCCAATGATGTGACCAATTACAAAGTGCACATCCGCATTTTACGGGATTCCTACAAAGACCTGATTGATCCTTCCAAACCCAAGAAGTTTCCTTTCAGGCCCGGTATGAATGCCAGTGCCGACATTCAAACCCTCACCAAGCCCAACGTAATTGCTTCTGCTATCAATGCCGTAACCACCCGTGAAAAAGGAACTGATAAGGTGGTTAATGACCAAAAAGATAAGAAAGAGGATGAAGGTATACAGCAGGAGACCAAGGCCGGCCTGTCGAGTGATCTCGATGAAGTGGTATTTGTGCTGCAACCCGGCGGAACGGTGAAGCGGGTAAAAGTGAGAACAGGTATCCAGGATATCAATTACATTGAAATATTGGGCGGTCTTAAAGAAGGCGACGAGATCGTTACGGCGCCCTACAATGTCATCAGCAAAACCCTTAAAGACGGCATGAAAGTAAAAGTGGTGCCGGCTGATAAATTATTTGAAGTAAAGAAATAGACATAACAGCAAAAAGAGCTGACACCGCTCACCTGCATCGAAAAGAAAAGGTGTCAACTCTGTAACCAAGGCTCAGGCGTTCGCGTCTGAGCCTTGTGCTTTTGGCAGAAGTGGGTAAGGAGGTGACACCTTTCGTTGATCAGAGGTGACACCTTTCGTTTGCCGCGCCAGGGAAAGCTGTCACCTCTTTGGGGCCGGCCCTCAAAAATGAACGGCTCCTGTAACAAAACCGGACACAACGCAGGCTTGTAAATAAGGATGGGTAATTGATTGTCAATTACATACTAAAGTGGCATCCTGTTGGCCCTATTCATTCAGCAGCGCTGCTTTTGAACGGTTGGGAAGTAACAATTTTCGGTAAGCTGTTTAAAATAATGACTTGTGATAAAAAGCTATTTTACGATTGCCTTGCGTAATCTCTGGAGAAGCAAGGGTTTCTCCGCCATCAATGTACTGGGGCTGGCCATTGGTATTGCCACCTGCGTCATCATTATGCTTTTTGTGCAGCATGAACTGAGTTATGACCGCTACAACAAGAAGGCAAACCGGATGGTACGGGTAGTATTCCGCGGTAATGTGAAGGGAGAGAAGATGAAAGAGGCCAATGTGTTTCCCCCGGTGGCGCAGGCGCTGAAAAACGATTACCCGGAAGTACAGGAAGCCACCCGTATCTCCTTTGGCGGATCGCCCATCGTAACCTATAAAGACAAGACGTTCAGGGAAAATAACTTTGCTTTTGCAGATTCTAATTTTTTCCAGGTATTTACACTGCCATTCCTGGAAGGTGATGCGCATACGGCCTTAGCGGCGCCCAATTCAATGGTGATCAGCAAGGCCCTGGCCGTAAAGTATTTTGGCAACGAAAGCCCAATTGGAAAAATACTACAGTTTAAAGATGAGAACGCCGGCTACAAAATAACCGGCCTTATAGATAAGGTGCCTGAAAACTCCCATTTTCATTTCGACATGTTTGTGTCTATGGCCACCCAGCAGGATGCCCGGTCTACTTCCTGGATGAGGTCAAGTTATTATACCTACCTGGTATTGCCGGAGGGGTATAATTACAAGCAACTGGAAGCCAAGTTGCCTGGTACGGTAGAAAAATACATGGGGCCACAATTGCAGCAGGCAATGGGGCTGAGCCTGGCCGAGTTTAGAAAAGGAGGCAATGATATCGGCTTGTACCTGCAGCCACTTACTGATATACACCTGCATTCAGATTTTACGAATGACTTTGAAGCACCCGGTGATATTCGCTATGTCTATATATTTAGCGCCATTGCCCTGTTTATGCTGTTGATAGCCTGTATCAATTTTATGAACCTGTCTACGGCCAGTGCCGGTAAACGGGCAAAAGAAGTGGGCATACGAAAAGTAATGGGCTCTTTAAAGGGGCAATTGGTAAAACAGTTTTTACTCGAATCCATTTTGCTTACACTCGTAGCCCTGATACTGGCTATCGTTCTTGTTAAGGTGGCGTTGCCAGTATTTAATGATATAGCAGGTAAGAACCTGCGCCTGGAAATATTAAGCAACCCATGGCTGCTGCCGGATTTATTGGTACTGGGCCTCATCACAAGTGTATTAGCCGGTAGCTATCCTGCCTTTTTTATATCCTCGTTTAAGCCGGTGGCTGTGTTGAAAGGACAATTAACATCGGGCAAGAAAAGCGCTGGCCTGCGTAGCGGCCTGGTGGTTTTCCAGTTCTTTATTTCCATTACCCTGATGGTGAGTACGGCCGTTGTATACAGTCAGCTTTCTTTTATTCAAAACAAAAAACTGGGCTATAATAAAGAGCAGGTCTTAATACTACCGGAAACCTGGATGCTGGGGCAACAAAAACAGCAGGTATTGCGGCAGCAGTTACTTCAGGACCCAAGGGCCGCCAGCGTAACCGCCTCCTGGTTTTTGCCAGCCGGTCCTTCCAATGGCAACAACTTTTTTATATACGAGGATAAGGTTGCCGAACAAATTAAAACACTCCGGTACGAAGTAGATTACAATTATATTCCTACACTGGGCATGGAACTGGTGGCCGGAAGAAATTTTTCAAAAGACTTTGGCACAGATTCAGCCGGTGTGATCGTGAATGAAACGACTGTTGCGGCCATGGGATGGGGAAAGAACGCCCTGGGAAAAATGATCAACCGAACAGATGGAGATGGAGTAAAAACCAGCTATCGTGTAATTGGTGTGGTAAAGGATTTTCATTTCAAATCATTGCATCAGCGGATCTCACCCCTGGTCATGACGCTTAATGATGGCTATGGTACACTCATCATAAAAACGAAAACGAAAGACATTGCAGGATTAGTGAACAGCATCAAAGCCCAGTGGGACCAGTTGGGTACCGGCGCTCCTTTCAACTATACTTTTTTGGATGATCAATTTAGCAAGGTGTACCGGGCAGAGCAGAACACGGGCCGCATACTGGGCATCTTTGCCGGGCTTACCATTTTCGTGGCTTGTCTTGGTTTGTTTGGTCTGGCAACCTTTACAGCCCGGCAGCGCAACAAAGAGATCAGCATCCGGAAAGTGTTGGGCGCCAGTGTTACGGGCATCGTATCCTTGCTGTCAAAAGACTTTCTCAAGCTGGTAGGCATTGCATTTATTATAGCCGCGCCTATCGCCTGGTATATTATGAATCAGTGGTTGCAGGATTTTGAATACCGTATTACCATTGGCTGGTGGGTATTTGCATTGGCAGCCTTGGCAGCTATTGCGATCACCCTGATCACTGTAAGCCTTCAGGCCATAAAGGCAGCCCTGGCCAATCCGGTAAAAACTTTGCGGAGCGAATAAAACTTAAAGAGGTGACACCTTTCCATTGCGACGCGTACGAAAGGTGTCACCTCTTTAAGGTAGGCTTGCGCCTTTCCCCTGTTTTCTTACTTTTGGGCCAAATAATGATCCATGAGAGTAGGTATTATTGGCAGCGGAAGTTGGGCAACAGCCTTGGCAAAGATCCTTACCGACAACAAAAATCCGGTTGACTGGTACATTCGCAAAGAGGCGGTTGTAAAACACCTGCAGCAGCGGCACCACAACCCTCATTACCTGCATTCAGTTTATTTCGATACGTCCTTATTGACTCTCAGTACCGATATAGCAGCAGTAGTAGCTGCCAGCGACTGCATCCTCATCGGCGTACCCTCTGCCTATATACTGGAAACACTGCAACCATTGGGTAAGGACGCCTTCAAAGGAAAAAAGATCATTTCTGCTGTAAAAGGCATCCTGCCACAAAAGAACCTGCTGCTGAATGATTACCTGGCCATGGAATATGAGCTGCCACAATCGGATTACTTTACAGTGATGGGGCCCTGCCATGCCGAAGAGGTTGCGGCAGAAAAACTGTCTTACCTGACTTTTTCGGGAGTGGATGTAACATTTACAGAGGAAATAGCGACTTACTTTAAGACAGAGTACATCAATACGGTCGTGAATAACGATGTGTATGGGGTACAGTATGCCGCTATCCTGAAGAATATTTATGCTTTGGGATCGGGCATAGCACATGGATTGGAATATGGCGACAATTTTCTGAGTGTGCTCATTGCCAATTGCGCCGATGAAATGGCTGGTTTTCTGAAAAAGGTGGGTATACAGCACATTGAAGTGGGTATCCATGAAGAAGACCCTGTTACACACCGTAAGGCGTCCAATTATTCAGCCTCGGTATACCTGGGCGATCTGCTGGTAACCTGTTATTCCCTGTTTAGCCGTAACCGTACTTTTGGCAATATGATCGGTAAAGGGTATTCCGTGCGGTCCACGCAACTGGAAATGAACATGGTAGCAGAGGGCTATTATGCCTGTAAATGTATGTATGACATAAATCAAACGGTAGGGGCAGATATGCCCATCGCAGCCGCTGTATACCGCATTTTGTGGGAAAATGTTAAACCTGGTGATGGCTTTAAACAAATAGAACAGGTACTGGTCTAAAAAGTGTAACTTACATAAACGATATGCCTTTCTCTTACACGTCATATGGTCCCGTAGCAATCCTCCTGATAATAGGAGTGCTTTCCGTGGTGGAACTGGTTAAATACCTCAGGAGCCACAAGCGGCAGCACTAATCTGTTTTTACTTTACGTCAAAGAATTTTCAACCACATGGATATGTTGCCCGCACGGTTTTTGGCCAAAACTGCACGGTTTTGGGCGATTTCTGCGCAGTTATCGGTTTGCTCAGCACGCAAGGCGTAATCAGCTTATATTTGAGCGCCCTAAATCAATTAATTATGTCGCTATTACGCAACTCTCTCTCTATTCTTTGTTTATCATCTCTTTTTGTAGCCAGTTGTCAAAAGGATACTATTCCCCCTGATAATGTTGTTCCCAAGGTAGATGCCGGTCCGGCCCAGGTAGTAACGGTTGATGCTGTTTCCCTTACGGGGTCGGCTTCCGATACTGACGGACGGGTGGTCGCTTATTTGTGGAGCCAGGTATCCGGGCCTTCCAAAGCGCATATCCTTAACGAAGGTTCTGCCACGACTGCCATCAAAGACCTTAAGAATGGCACTTACCTGTTTCAGTTGATGGCAACTGACAATAAAGGCGCTACGGGCGTGGATACCGTGTCTGTTCAGGCGAAACTGCCTGTCATCCAGACCTTGACCCTGCAACCGTCCAAAAACAGTAACGAATATCAACTGGTTTATTATCAGGCGTCCAATTTCTGGTTAGGGGCTCCGGAAATGGCCCTTGAAGCATGGACAGACCAGGGGATCTTCATAGGGGTGCGTCATGTACTTAAATTCAATTTCAGCGCTATTCCTGCTGATGCCACCATATTAAGTGCAAGGCTATACCTGTATTCCTATCCCAGTCCACCGATAAGCGGAAACCATGTTGATGCGAATGCCGGAACTACCAATGGATTTTATGTGAAGCAAATTACCTCTAACTGGACTTCTAACAGCATTACCTGGGCGAATGAGCCGGCCACGTCAGCCGCTACCCAGATCTATGTTCCTCATACAAATGACAAACAATTGGATCTGAACCTGGATATAAAAGCCCAGGTAGCTTCGATGATTGCCAACAATGCCAATTATGGATTCTATTTCAGACTTGAAAATGAAGTGATCTATAACAGCCGGATATTTGTGGGTAGTCATTCTGCTGCTCAATTTGCAGATAAGTATCCAAAGGTGGTGATCACCTACCAATAGATCTATTGATATAATGAGTGGAAGTCGTCTCAATCTTTTGAGACGACTTCTTTTTTGGTATCATACAAACAAATCACTAGCGATCCCATCGTCAAACAGCTTTCCTTGCTTTGTTAGTATAAGTCTTCCCTCTTTCTCCAGCAATAATTGTTGCTCTACGAAACGGGAACTGTTCTTTTGTACTGCACTGCTCATCTTCTCGCCGCTTAATTGGGCTACACGTTCCAGGCTAAGTCCTTCCATGGTGCGCAGGGAGGTCATAATGTACTCATTGAGCCTTTGATCGGGCGTTAGTATTTCCACCTCAAAAGGAACGGTGCCCTGTTTCAAAGACTGAACATACAAGGCATTGTTGGCAATATTCCACTGTCTGCCCTGGCCATTGAAAGAATGGGCCGACGGACCCAGGCCAAGGTATTTTTTACCCTGCCAGTAAGAACTATTGTGCCGGCTGCGGTGACCGCGCAAAGCGAAATTGGATATCTCATAATGTTCGTAGCCTGCTGCTTCCGTCCAGTCCATCAATAACAGGAATTGACGGGCCTGGTCTTCGGGCTGCACATTACTGATCTGGTGTTTGCGAATCATGGTATCCAGCGCTGTCTTAGGTTCTACTGTTAAAGCATAGCAGGAGAGATGGGGTATGCCCATTTCGAAGGCCCGTTTTACATTCTGTTGCCAGCGTTCATCGGAGAGGGTGGGAGTTCCGTAAATAAGATCAATCGTTAGGTTGTTAAATTGCTCTATGGCCAGTTGTAAATTGTCTATGGCCTGGGTGGCCGTATGTGCCCGGTTCATCCATTGAAGGTCCTCTTCAAAAAAAGATTGTACCCCTATACTCAGCCGGTTGATCCCTGCCTGCTTCCAGTTGAGCAGGGTGGATAAGGTAATATCATCCGGATTGGCTTCCAGGGTTATTTCGGCATCGCCGCCAATGGTGAAGTGGCGGCGGAGGGTTAGGAATATGCTTTCCAGTTCCTCCACACTCAGCAAGGAAGGCGTGCCGCCGCCAAAGTAGATGGTTTCGACCACTTCTCCGGCCAGGTATTCCTGCTGTAGTTCAATTTCTTTCAATAAAGCCGTTAAAAAATCGTTCTTTAGGTTGAGGGACGTAGAAAAATGAAAGTTACAATAATGACAAGCACGTTTGCAAAAGGGTATATGTATGTAAATGCCTGCCATTGTGTTCCGTATTTTTATCGGATATTACAGTTCAATTGTTGAAATGGATGATGACAAAGGTAGCAGTATATAGGAACATGTGCAGAAGAGCCGTTTTTGTCATCCTCTTTCTGTTGCCCCTGCTGCTGCAGGCACAATACCGGTTACAGATCATCCCGGTAGATAAAGACAGTACTTTCATAAAACAACAACTGCGCCTGCAGACCGATTTCAGGAATCAGGTACTCTGCACTGAATACGTCAACAATCTCCCCGCCCTGCTTTTGTCAAAAGGATATCCGGCCTCCTCGGTAGATAGTATTCGCTATGACAGTTTATCAGCTGTTATGCATCTGTATGTGGGTGATCCCCTAAAATGGACCCGGCTGAACACGGACTCTGTTGACCGTAAAATACTGGAACAGGTAAACTGGGGCGGGAAAAAGCTCAACGCACAAAAGCCGGTGGATTTTCAGCAATTGCAAAACCTGCAACAGAGAATACTGGATTACCTGGAGAACAATGGGTATCCTTTTGCACGGATAAAACTGGATAGTATCACCCTGCAGGAAAATGCTTTCCAGGCTACCCTGCTGGTGGAAAAGGGACCGCTCTACAAAATTGACAGCATTTATAACAAGGGCAATGCAAAGCTTTCATCGTCCTTCCTGCAGCATTACCTGAGTATCCCCAACGGCAGTATTTTCAGGAAAGAAAAATTGCAGGCCGTGAGCAAAAAACTGAGTGAGCTGCCGTATGTACAGGAACAACAGCCCTGGGATATGACATTGCTGGGAACGGGGTCCATCCTCAATCTTTACCTGGCTCCCAAAAAGAGCAGTCAGATCAACGTGCTGGTAGGCTTGCTGCCTGCTAATGACCAGTTGGCGAATAATAAACTACTCGTTACGGGTGAGGCAACGATCAACCTGAAAAATGCGCTGGGTGGTGGGGAAACGATTGGGCTCAACTGGCAGCAGGTGCAGGTAAAATCGCCGCGGCTCAATGTTGTTTTTGCCTATCCCTACCTTTTTAATTCACCTTTCGGCATCAACTTTGGCTTCGACCTCTTTAAAAAGGATTCCACCTTTGTAAATATCAGCCTGCTGCTGGGGCTTCAATATGCCCTCTCCTCCAATCAAACCGGCAGTGTATACATTCAAAACTTAAGCACCAACCTGCTTTCGGTAGATACCGTACGGGTGAAGAATACACACCAGCTGCCCACGGAAGCCGATGTACGTTCGGTGAATATTGGCATTAATTACGAATGGTTCAATACCGATTACCGCTTCAATCCCCGCCGGGGCAATGAAATAGTGATCAATACTTCTGCCGGTACCAAAAAGATCAATAAGAACAGTTCTATTGTGAAGCTCCGGGATGCCAGTGATCCCGATTTTGACTTTAACAGCCTGTATGATACGGTGAACCTCAATGCTTACCAGTTCAGGATCAAACTGGCTGCTGCGCATTATTTCAGGCTAACCAGGGCCTCCACCCTGAAAACTGCGGTGAATGGCGGCTGGTTCCAAAGTCCCAGTATTTACAGGAATGAGCTGTTCCAGATCGGCGGTTACCGCCTGTTGCGGGGCTTTGATGAAGAAAGCATTTTCGCCTCCCGTTATGCGGTGGGTACAGTAGAATACCGGTATTTACTGGGACAGAACTCTTTTATGTTTGCGTTTACTGATGTGGGCTGGGCTAAAAACACCATGCCCTCAGTAAACCTGAGCAATACATTTTTGGGGGTGGGATTGGGAATGGCCTTTGAAACCAAGGCTGGCATCTTCAATATTTCCTATGCAGCCGGAAAGCGGGATGATGCCAAATTCAACCTTCGCCAATCCAAGATACACCTGGGGTACGTAAACTATTTCTAAAAAGGATAGCCGTTCTGTTAAGGGGAGGAGTGGATGCGTCAAACCGGGATTGCTTACACAAACTTCTGCTGTTTTGGATAATGAATGAACATACTTCATCGTTCTCCATTCATTGTTCAGGATTCTTAATACTTTTGCACACCCAATTATTGCTGGTGAAAAAAATTGTACTACTTGTCTTTTGTTGTATCCTGTTGTCCCAATTTTCCTTTGCACAAACCCAGGGTGATTCTGCCGTGCGGCAACCCGACCCGGTTGTTCCTGTGCCACAGGATACACCGGTAAAGAAAGATACCAGCATCCGGAAGGCTGTAAGCATTAAGAAAAAGGCAGATACCAGCGCAAAAGCTGTTCTACCAGCTATCACACCCGCCCCGGATACCACTATCGGCAGGCAGGATACCACAGCAACCATCATCAACCCCAGCCCCAGTCAGGAGATCAAAGTAGAAGCAAGGTCGGCTGAAAATACACTTCCAGGATACCAGGCCGCATTGCGTGAACATCCTTATTATAACTTTAAAGGGAAACCCCGTGTGCTGTTGTTGAGGGAGGCCGGGGCTGGCAATACCGACAGTGTATTCTATATTCTTTTCGGGCTCTTATTCTATTATGCCATCATCCGCTTATTCTTCTATAAGTACCTGCATAATATTACCACCCTGTTCTTCCGCGCCACTATGCGCCAGCAACAGCTCAGGGAGCAACTGTCGCAGGCGCCACTGCCCTCCCTATTCCTGAATATTCTTTTTGTGAGTACCGGTGGTATGTTCCTGGCTTTTGTGGGCAGGTTCTACGAAATTATGCCGGAGCAAAGCCTATGGTTGTTGTGGGCTTATGGCTGTCTCCTGGTGCTGGCTATTTACCTTGGTAAGTTCATTATTCTTAAGATCATCGGCTGGATTTTCAACGTGAGCAATGCAACCGATACTTATATATTCATCATCTTCATGGTTAATAAGATGGTCGGTATTTTCCTGGTGCCGGTTTTAATACTCATGGCCTTTCCCTATGGGTCTTTTCTACCGGTAATAATTACGCTGGCATTCATAATGTTGGCGTTAACCCTGGCTTACCGGTTCATAATCTCTTATAAACCAATACGGAATGAAATTAAGGTAAGCCGGTTCCATTTTTTTGTATACCTTTGCGCCTTCGAAATAGCACCCCTATTGCTGATTTACAAGGTGTTATTGATTTTTGTGGAAAGAACTTATTAATTTTGCAAATCCATACGGCACAAATATGGTTAAAAACGGGGCTAAAAACGTAGCAACTGATCTTAATTCGATTAGTGTGATTAAAAAAATATTGATCACCCAACCCAGACCAGAGACCGACAAATCACCGTACTTCGAGCTTGCCAGGAAGTACAGTGTGGAATTGCTGTTTCATCCCTTTATCCGTGTAGATGGGATCCCTTCCAAGGAATTCCGCCGGCAAAAGATTGAAATTGCGCAATTCTCTGCTGTCATCTTTACCAGCCGCAATGCAATTGATCATTTCTTCCGCATCTGCGAAGAAATGAAAGTAAGCGTATCGCAGGATACCAAGTACTTCTGCATTACCGAAGCGGTCGCTTTGTACCTCCAAAAATTCATTCTTTACCGCAAACGCAAGGTTTTTTATGGCGCTGATGGCACCAACAAAAGCATGTTTGATGTGGTGAACAAGCACAAAGAGAACGAGAAGTTCCTTTACCCATGCTCTGAAAACCAGCAGGATAACGAGATCGTAGGCTGGCTGAAGAGTAACAATTGTGGTTATGCAACCCCCTTTATGTACCGCACCATCAGCAATGATGTAAAGGAAGTGCTGGACAATACAGAATTTGATATCATCTGCTTTTTTACCCCCAGCGGTGTAAAAAGCCTCTTTGATAACTGTCCCCGGTTCAAACAAAATGGTACGCGTATTGGCGCCTTTGGCAGCAATACTTCCCGTGCCATCGAAGATGCCGGCCTTACCTTAGACATTAAAGCTCCCCAACCCCAGGCGCCTTCCATGGTGGCAGCACTGGAACAATACCTGTCTGGTATTTTAAAGAAGAAGTAAATTTACGCTGGAGTAACAGAAAGCTGCGAGCTTTGGCTTGAGCTGCAGGCATCATTGTGCCCACAACTCAACTATCCGAATCACCAGTTTTCGATCAACCGCGTACCATGAGTAAGTTTACCAACAGGTTAAGTAAAGAAAGCAGCCCTTATTTATTGCAGCATGCCCATAATCCCGTGGATTGGTATCCCTGGGGTGAAGAAGCCCTGACCAGGGCAAAGGCCGAAAATAAGCCCATCCTGGTAAGCATTGGCTATGCTGCCTGTCATTGGTGCCATGTAATGGAAAAGGAGAGCTTCGAAGACGAGGTCACCGCTTCTTTCATGAATGAGCACTTTATCAATATCAAGATTGACCGGGAAGAGCGCCCCGACCTGGACCATATTTACATGGATGCGGTGCAAACTATGACTGGCAGCGGGGGCTGGCCGTTAAATGCATTCCTCACTCCTGCAGGCAAGCCTTTTTATGGCGGCACTTATTTCCCTCCCCGGCCGGTAGCTAACCGGCCTTCCTGGAAGGATGTGCTTACGGGGGTAAACAATGCTTTCCGGGAGAAAAGGCAGGCGATAGAAGACCAGGCGGAAAACCTTACCCAGCACCTGCTGCGTTCCAACGAATTTGGCCTTCAGCAGGTAACAACACTGGATATTGACCCGGCCACCCATTTCAGTAGGGAAAAAGCCAGCCTGATGTACGCCAACATCATGAAAACGGCCGACCAGGAGGAAGGAGGCTTTGGCAGGGCCCCTAAATTCCCACAAACATTTACCATCCAGTTCCTGCTCCACCATTACTACTACACCAAAAAGGAAGAGGCATTAAAACAGGCCTGCCTCAGTCTCGATAAAATGATACTGGGCGGTATTTACGACCAGCTGGGCGGTGGTTTTGCCCGCTATGCTACGGACACTGCGTGGCTGGTACCTCACTTTGAAAAGATGCTGTATGATAATGCCTTGCTGGTGATCGTTTTAAGTGAAGCTTACCAGCTTACCCACAATCCTATGTACGAAAGGGCCATCCGGCAAACACTCTCTTTTACCGAAAGGGAAATGCTATCGACGGAATATGGCTTTTATTCTGCCCTGGATGCGGATAGTGAAGGGGAAGAGGGGAGGTACTACGTGTGGGATAAACAGGTCATCGATGCCCTACTGGGTGAAGATGCTGCCCTGTTTTGCGCCTTCTATGATGTGCAGGAGGGAGGAAACTGGGAACATAAGACCATCCTGAACATCAAAATGCCTCCTGCGGAGTTTGCGGCCCGGCATGATCTTATGATAGATGATCTGTGGCAGCGGATGGACAAATGCCGGGGGATATTAATGCAGCACAGGAACAGGCGTATCCGGCCATTGCTGGATGACAAGCAGCTGCTGGGCTGGAATGCGCTGATGAACCATGCATATTGCAAAGCGGCGGCGGCCCTGGGCGAGGATCATTACCGGGAAGTAGCTATCCGCAATATGGATTTCCTGCTGGAGCGTTTTCAACTGCCTGACGGGTCGTTTCACCATACCTACAAAGAAGGGGTGGCCAAATACCCTGCCTTCCTGGACGACTATTCCTGCCTGATACAGGCATTGTTGCAGCTGCAGGAGGTGACGGGTGATATGGGGTATTTGTACAGGGCTAAAACGCTTACAACCTACGTTCTCGACAACTTTAGTGAGCCGGATACAGGTTTTTTCTTTTTTACACCAACCGGACAGGCCGATATTATCGTACGTAAAAAGGAAGTGTATGATGGGGCTGTGCCTTCGGGCAATGCAGTGATGGCCATTAACCTCTATTGCCTGGGTATTATTTTTGATATACCCGGTTGGCGCGAGCGAAGTGTGCAGCTATGTGCTTTACTGCAGCAAACGGTGAGTCGGTATCCTGGTTCTTTTGGTGTATGGGCCACCATGATCCAGGCGCTTACTTATACCATCCCGGAGATAGCGATTATTGGCGGGAATTTTGCAATGCTTCGCGAGGATGTTTTACGACGATTCATACCTATCCACGTACTTCAATCCGCTCCCTCTGAACCCTCAAACCAGGATTTTCCCATGTTGGGCCAAAAGCCTGATTCATCCGGCACATCAATTTTTTTATGCCGGAATTATGCATGTCAACTGCCTGTAAATGAGGTAGATGCATTAGTTCACTTGATGGAAAATGTGTAAAACTTAATCTTTTTAAGAATACAATAATCTGGTTTCAAGCATCGTTTATTCCTTTGCTGGAGTTCTGTATTGCAGTTTTAAAAAATAAATTCTAAACTTGTGATGAAGTCGGTAAAACATTATTTTTGCCCAATACCCTTTAATATGATGAAAATGAAAAACCTATCCGCCTTTACAGCCATCGCGGCAATGTTTTCCATTGCCACAGGATGTGGGCTGGGGAAGTCTTCCAAAGGTTTGCCGAATGATGGCCAGCTTCATGGTGTGTCTCCGTCAGCCAAGTACAATTTGACCAAGCCTCCAGGCATGGTGTACATTCCACCGGGAACCTTCCACATGGGCCCCAGCGATGAGGATGTAAACTATGCTTACACTGCAAGGAACAAACAGATTTCCATTAATGGCTTCTGGATGGATGCCACTGAAATTACCAACAACGAATACCGCCAGTTTGTACAATGGGTACGTGACTCTACAGCCGCTGTGCGTTTGCAGTATGGTAAAGAGGTGGACGGCATCTTTTTAATTGACTGGAAAAAAGCCAAAACCATCAAATGGAATGATAAAGCAACCATTGAAAAGATGGACCAAATGATCCTGACTCCTGAAAACAGGGTATTTGGTAAAAAAGACATTGATCCAGCCAAACTGGTCTATCACTCTGAGATCTTCGATCTGAAGGAAGCATCCAAGAGAGAAAATGCCAATGTTCCCCGCTCCAAATTCATCATCAAGAAGGATGAAAAGATCTATCCCGATACTTTGATCTGGATTCGTGATTTCAGCTATTCCTATAACGAACCCATGACCAAGCGTTATTTCTCACACCCTGCCTTCGGTAATTACCCGGTAGTAGGTGTTAGCTGGAAGCAGGCCACTGCTTTCTGTGAGTGGAGAACGCAATACCTCAACTCTTTCAACGAAAGTAAAAAGAAGCCTTCCGAGTCGGATTTCCGCCTGCCTACCGAAGCAGAGTGGGAATATGCTGCCCGCGGTGGCCGTTCACAATCTATGTTCCCCTGGGGTAACTATTACCTGAGGAACAAAAAGGGCTGTCTGCTGGCCAACTTTAAACCCGGCCGTGGTAACTACCCTGAAGATGGTGGATTTTATACAGTACGTGCTGATGCTTACTGGCCTAACGACTTCGGTCTGTATTGCATGGCAGGTAATGTGGCTGAGTGGACTTCTTCCATGTATTATGAAGGTGCTTACAACTTCCAACACGATATGAACCCTGACATTCGTTTTAATGCGAATGATGCTGATCCTCCCCGTATGAAACGCAAAGTAATTCGTGGCGGTAGCTGGAAAGATGTGGGATATTTCCTGCAAACCAGTACCCGTAACTACGAATACATGGACACTGCTAAGTCTTACATTGGTTTCCGTTGTGTAATTGACTTGCCTCCTATGCAGAAAAAATAAAAATCTGCTTACGAGTACTTTACTGGCTGCTTAACCCGTTTATTGATGGCAGCGCTATGCGCTGAGATCAAGAGTATATAGTATTGTTTTCACTATTTAACCCTATAAAATCCGTTTTCTAACCATTTAAACAATTAAAATTATGGCTGGAGTTTCTAAATCAACCGAAAGAGTGGTGAATGTAGTAGTTTGTATGGGCGCTGCTATTGTAATCTTTGGTGCCTGGCAAAAAATTACGCACCAGGCGCTTGCTGACTTCTTCTTAACAGCCGGCCTCATAACTGAAGCTGTTATCTTCGTGGTGTATGCGATATTACCACCTCCCGGTTCTGATATGCATGCCATTGTTGAGGCATTACCCAAACTGGCTGGCGGCACATCATCTGCGGGAAATCCAGCGCTGGATAAGATGGATAAAATGCTGCAGGAAGCTGACATTACGCCGGCTAACCTGAGCAAATTGAGCGATGGCTTTAAGAAATTAGGTACTTCTGTTGACAAGATCGCCGATGTGTCTGATGCTGTAAAAGCTACCAGCGATTATTCAGCTAAGACCAAGGAAGCATCTGCTGCACTGGAAACCATGAAAAATGCTTACCAGGGCGCTACTGCAACCATCACGCATTTTAATCATGCTGCAGACAGTACTAAACAATTCCATGAGCAGGTTCAGGTATTAACCAAGAATTTGGGTTCCCTGAATGCTATTTACGAACTGGAATTGCAGGATACCAATAATCACCTGAAAGCGATGAACACCTTCTACAGCAACCTGGCTGAGGCTTCTCAGACCATGAAAGGCAGCGTAGATGATGCTAAGAAAGCACATGAACAAATTGCTAAACTGGCAGGCAACTTAAGCAGCCTGAACACGGTATACGGCAATATGCTCAGCGCTATGCAAGGTCGCTAAATAGGGATTTTAATATCCTGTATCCATGAAACATAGAAGCTCCTAAAAAGAATTGTTTAAACTGAAAAACCTAAATCTATGGGTTTACCCAAAGAGCCCCGGCAGAAGATGGTGAACATGATGTACCTGGTGCTGACAGCCATGCTGGCACTGAACGTATCATCTGAGATCCTCAACGCCTTTAAAGTTGTTAATACCAGTATTGCTACTTCTAATGCGGTAATTACCGATAAGAATAATCTTACCTACAAGTCCTTTGAAGCCAAATTGGCTGACGAGCAAACCAGGGCGAAAGCCGCGGTTTGGGCCCCTAAAGCCGAACAGGTAAAGAAAATATCTGCTGACCTGTTTAACTACATCGAAAGTCTGAAGCTGGAAATGAAGAAAAGATCCAAGCTTGAGATCAGAGATGGGGTGGAACATTATGCCGAAGACAACCTCGATGCTCCTACCAAAATGATGGACAACGAAGGAAAGGGTAAAGAGCTTTATGAGCGCTTAAATGCTTATAAAACGCAAGTAATTGCTGTACTCAATCCTGAAGAATTCAAAGATCAGCCTCTTATATATGAGCAGGTTAAAAAGGACGTGGAACTTTTCAAGAAGTCAATTCCTATTAACACGTACATACCTAAGAGTCAGACTGGGAAGGAATATCCCCAGGATGCAAAAGGCTTTACCACCAACTATTTCCACATGACACCTACTGTGGCGTCATTAACGATCCTGGGCAAGTTTCAGAATGATGTAAAGAATTCTGAGTCCCAAATGATTGATTATTTGCACAACAAGATAGGTGAAGTGAAGGTGGTTTATGATAAGTTCCAGGCCATCGCCACAGCTAATGCAAACTATGTAATGCCTGGCGATAATATTGAGATCACAGCTGGTGTGGGCGCCTTTAGTGCCGCTGCACAACCTGATATCACTATCAATGGCCAGAAACAAACACTGAATTCTGATGGTGTAGCTGTGTTTAAAACACAAGCCAGCGGCGCCGGAGAAAAAGTAATCAGTGTAATGATTGAATACACAAAACCTGATGGAACCAAAGAGAGAGTTCCTAAGAACGTAAAATATACGGTAGGTATGCCTTCAGGCGCCTCTGTGTTCCTCCAGAAGATGAACGTACTGTATGTGGGTGTTGAAAACCCGCTTACGATCTCTGGTGGTAGCGTAGGTAGCGAAAAAGTAAACGTTAGCTTCTCTGGTGGTGTGCCAGTAGTGAAATCAGGTGGTGATAACTACAGCATTAAGCCAAAGACTCCCGGTATGGCTGAAATAATCGTTAACGCAAACGGCAAACCATTTAAGTTCCCCATGCGGGTGAAGTTCCTGCCCCCTCCTACAGCCTTTGTAGGTGCTAAAAAAGGCGGAAATATCTCCTCAGCAGAACTTAAGGCTATTGGCGCCGTAATTGCCAAACTGGATTCAGACTTCGAAGCTCCTTACAAAGTAGTTAGCTACCGTGTAGGTGCAGTAGGCGGTCCTATCCAAATCTATGATGAAAAAGTAAATACCGGCAATCGCTGGACTGGAACAGCAGAATCTCTGATCTCCCGTGCCGGCCCTGGTACACGTGTATTCTTTGATCAGATCAATGTGGTAGGTCCTGACGGAAGACAACAGGAAATCCCAGGTCTGCAGTTCACGCTTAAATAATAACATTTTAAACAACAGGGATAATGAAGAACCGTATTATCAAATTGTGTTTGTTGCTCACAGTGATGGCATTTGCTACTGTTGAAGCCGATGCGCAAGCCAAAAAGCCAAGCAGGACCACTAAAAAGCGGCCTACCACCACTAAGAAAGGTGGTACTACCAACAGGACCAAGAATGCCGAAAACACGGCAGCAATTGCTCCTCCTCCTGTTGATACTGTGAAGCCGGCCCCTCCGGTAGCGGAAATTAAGATCCCTACCATCAAGAGGTCATTGCGCAATGACAATGCCATAGAGCGAAACCTGGTAAAAGACCGGATCCCTCTTACCTATGAGCACATTCGCGAAGATGATGCGGCTTACCTGCAGCGTGTATGGAGAGAAATCGATGTACATGAAAAAATGAACCTGCCATTTGTTTACAAAGCAGATGACGACCAAGGTAACCAACGGTTCATTAACATTTTGCTGAGCGCTATTAAAAACGACAGCATCACTGCCTTCTCTTCCGAAGATGACCGGTTCACTACCCCCATGACCTATAATCAGATATCTGAACAGTTGGTGGCCAAACCACGGATCATCTCTGTACCAGACCTGAACCAGGATCCTGATGGTTCCAAAGGCATCATGCGGGATACTACCATCATCGAGGAATTCAATCCCGATAAAGTGGAAAGATACTGGATCAAAGAAGACTGGGTATTCGATAAGGAATCTTCCAGGATGCATGTACGGATCTTAGGCATAGCACCGCTGAAAACGGTCACAAATGAAGACGGGTCATTCCGTGATGTGACGCCTGTTTTCTGGGTATATTATCCCGATCTGCGGCCTGTATTTGCCAAACACGAAGTGTACAATGGTAAAAACTTTGGCGCCCGCATGAGCTGGGAGGAATTGTTTGAGAGCCGTATGTTTGCCAGCCGGATCATCAAATCGACTATCAGTAATCCGAATGATGAGTTCATTAAATCATTCATTAAAGATCCTATTCTTGCTTTGCTGGAAGGCGAAAATGTGCGGGAAAAGATCTTTAATTACGAACAGGACCTCTGGTCTTATTAAGCTTAATTATAATGTTTTAGAGAGGCACCGTAGTTTTACGGTGCCTTTTCTTTTTTATTACAGGAACTACGTAACCCCCTAAAAATGAGGACAATCATGGTCAAAATGAAGTAATATTTTTTTTAAAAATACCCACTACTAGGTATTGTTTTGTGGGTATGATTCACTATTTTTACAATGGTTTTTCATAGGATATTGGATTTTAAAAACGGGGCTGGATTTCTATCCGGGCCCCTTTTTTTATTATATCCTTTTATCATATGTCATTGCGGTTTCTACGAATGCTAATTGCGGAATTCACTATCCCCATATTGCACTGGCCAAGGCCTAAAAACGCCATACAGGATTCTTTACATCATGGTAAAAGAGGAATGTCCATTTTTCTTCCTCTCCCTGTTTCCACCATTGCTGGCGTAGTTCCATACACTTCTTACCATCATAATCATACTTAGCCACAAAGCGGCTGCGCATTTGCTGTAACTGTGGCGCATCATCACCTCCAAAGAAAACCTTTTCGCCGCCATCTACTATCCAGAACACCTGATGCCAGGGGCTATGCGCCGCTGTAACTTCGTATTTTATGTATCCCTCGATCACCCCATTGCCATCCAGCCAGGTTACCTGCGGTGCATTGCGCAAGGCTTCCAGTTCTTCGGGTATATAGGAAGGAAAGCCTTTCTCAAAGGCAAAATCAAATTCTTTCCGTTGAATGTACCAGGTAGCTTGTGGAAAACTGAGCAGACCGGAAGCCAGATCGGGATTGCTTACGCCACCCGCATGGTCCTTATGAAGATGGGTCATTAATACTTTGGTGATCTCTGCCGGGTTAATGCCATTGTTGATGAGGTTCTCATGGAGTTGCAATCTTCCTTCGGCAGTAGTAAAGCCAAGTCCTGTATCCAGCAATAATACATCTTCCGATGTAATGACCACAAAGGGTTGTACTTCTACGAGCAAACTGCCTGTGGGCCTTTGTTGCAGCTCATCTGTAGAAAGATCAAAAGGAACGAACAGCTTTGTTTTATCGATCGTGAAAGTGCCTTCGCTGAGTGGAATGATTTTCATCCTGCAAATTTGCAGGTATTTTTTTTATTGCAGCATCATTTACCGGCCAGCTGGCGATGAGGCGAAGGTGCCGCACGTCTGTCAACAGGGAAAAGAACACTGATGCGGGAGGGCAATTTTTCTGCAGGGGCAGGAGTCTGCGCGGGCAGTTTGGGGGAATTTACTTTTCCATTCAGGTATTTGCGGATATAGTTGCTGTCATTGGTCATTTTGAACCATTTCCGGGCACGTACAGAATCTTCTTTGTATTGCAACCTGGGCAGGTAAAAAGGCAGCAGGTTGATATTGGCGATGCGTTCTACTTCCTTCAATCGTTCAGTACGTATGGTATCTGTAATGTATTTTTCAACCATCAGCGAGGCGATGGGAGCTGCTGCGGTGGCGCCGGTACCCCCATTCTCAATCACAACTGCTATGGCAATGGTAGGGTTTTCGCGGGGCGCAAAACAAACGAACATCGAATTATCTTTTAACTCAACGACCCTTCCATCCAATACCATTTTATTTTGTGCCGTGCCTGTTTTAGCACAGATATTAATGCCTGGAATTTTTGCTACCCGTGCTGTACCCTGATCCACCACATCCTGCATACCACTGATCACTACTTCAAATACATCGTCTGCTATATGCGTAAGCACTTCATGCTTTGTACGATACTTATTCAACAACGCCGTATCTCTTTGTGATTCGCCATCCAGGGACTTTACAAAGTGGGGAACATAATAATATCCCTTATTGGCTATGATGCACATGGCATTGGCCATTTGTAAAGGGGTAACCGTCATTTTATCCTGCCCGATACCCAGGCCCCCGCCCGTCATGGTACAGGAATTCCAGGAACCCCGGTATTCCTTATCATACTGACTGGTATCGGGTATGTTTCCGCCATCTTCGCTGGGCAGATCCACACCAATACGGTGGCCCAGCCCAAAGGCCGTCATGTATTCTTTCCATTTCGTAAGTCCTTTTCGGGAGTTGTGAAACGCTGGATTGTCGATGGTTTTCTTGAGGGTTTCAGAAAAGAATGAATTGCAGGACCAGGCAATGGCCTGGCGCAGGTTGGTGGCATGGCCGGCCCATTTCTCCATACATTTTACCGGCCTGTTGCAACCGAAATAAGCACCGTGGCAATCGTAACCGCTTGATGGGGTAATGAGCCCTTCTTCCAGCGCCACCAGTGCTCCCAATGGCTTATAGGTTGATCCGGCCGGGTATTGTCCTTTTATGCCCCGGTTGAATAAGGGGCGGGCTACATCGAGGGCCATATGGCCATAGTTCTTTTGTTTTTCAGAACCGGTCAGGTCATTGGGATTATAGGTAGGACCGGAAGCCATGGCGAGAATGCCGCCGGTTTTGGGATCGAGTGCCACTACCGCACCCAATTTATTGTTGATCAGTTTCTCTGCCAGTTGCTGCAGCTCCATATCGAGATGGGTGCGCAGGTTGCGACCGGCCACGGCAGCGGTATCGAACTGCCCTTCTTCATAATTTCCCACCAGCCGGTTCTTATTGTCCTTGATCATATACTGCACGCCCCGCTGGCCCATGAGTACGGATTCATAATAGGCTTCCAGGCCGTTAATGCCGGCATAGTCACCCATCTTGTAAAAGCCACGGGATCGTTTGATGATGTTGGAGTCTGCTTCACCGATATAACCCAGGATATGGGCGGCGGCATTGAAAGGGTACACTCTTACCGGGCGTTCTACCAGAGCAAAGCCAGGGAATTTCCAAATGTCTTCTTCCAGCCGGGCATGTAATTCGGGAGTGAGCAGGTCTTCAAAAATAGAAGGACGGTAGGGGCCATTTTTTAAGCGGGCCTCCAGCATTCTTTTTTTATATTCCACTGTATCTATAGCCAGTATCTCACAGAGACTGGATACGTCGGCCTGTTTTGATTCAGTGGGAGTGACCACCAGATCAAACATGATGGTATTGTTGAGGATGGCCCTGTTCTTCCGGTCGAAGATGATACCACGGTCGGGATACCTCACCTTGGCGAAAACGGCATTGTCCATGGCCCGCTTCTGGTATTCTCCGGAGAATAACTGCAGGTATACCAGTTGAATCAGCATAATGAGGAATACACCCAGGAAGATAAGCCTGATAATTCCACTACGGGATTGGTTGAAGAGGGCCATTTGATCTTTTTATCGAAGTACCATCTGCCGGTCAGCATCCAGACGGATCAGAATAAACAACATGGTTGAAAAAGTAAGTAGTGAGGTACCTCCATAACTGATGAATGGCAATGGAATACCAATTACGGGCGCCAAACCAACGGTCATACAAACATTGATGGCTATGTGAAAGAAGAACACCGAAGCCACCCCATACGCATAACACCGGCTGAACACACTTCGCTGTCGCTCGGCAATGTTCACGATCCGCAACAGGAGAAACAGGTAAATGCCCAGTACCAGGGTACAGCCCAGGAAACCAAAGCCTTCACCAATGGTGCAGAATATAAAATCAGTTCGTTGTTCCGGTACAAAATCAAAGCGGGTCTGGGTGCCTTTTAAAAGACCTTTTCCGCTGACGCCACCGCTGCCAATGGCAATTTTACTTTGTCGCACATTATAGTCGGCATCTTTCTTACTGGTGGTTACAGGTTCTTCGCCTTCCACCGTATTGAGCCGGGCATAGGGATTCTCTTTACCGATGAGAGAGAAGATACGTTCCACCTGGTGCTTTTGCAATACTTTGGTAAATAGAAACGGCACCACAAATACAATGGTTATTATACTCAGCACCCAGACCATGACCACCGACAGGAGCAGCCTCCTTTTGCGTTTGATCTGTTTGCGCATCAGGTAGATCATCGTCAATCCAATGGCCGAAAGCACCAATGCCAGAATGATCTTATCTACCAGCAAGGTAGCTACTACCAGCACACCAATTGAAAAACCCGATATCAGGTAGCCAGCCGGAAAACCTTCCCGGAACATGACCAGGAAGAAAGCCAGGAACACAAGGGCCAGCCCGGTTTCCTTTTGGGCGATGGTGATAGCGGCCGGCGCCAGAATGATTGCCGAAGCAATGAGGTGAGAGCGGGGCGTGGAAAAATCAGTTTCCACCCTCGACAGGTATTTGGCTAGCGCGAGGTTTACGAATACTTTACACAGTTCTGCAGGTTGCAGGTTGAAACCACCAAGCCTTATGATGGACTCGGTACCCTTTACTTCTGTATGGAAGGGAAAGACCAGCAATAACAGGAATATGCCCACAGCATACCAAATATTGGCAGTGGCCGTAAAAAACTTACTGTCTGTTAGCAGTATGAAGAGCCCCAGAGTAAGGGAGCCGATAAAGAAATAGAATTGTTTACTGTAATCTGTTTTAAAGCCGATAAAGCTTTGCACTACACTATCGCCTTCGCGCCAGGTAACAGAAAAGATACTTAAGAGGCCGATGGCTACCAATGCGAGGTAAAGCCAGATCAGGACCCAGTCAACACCTTTGGATATAGCAGGATTTCGTTGGCTCATACCAGTTTTATACTGTAGTGTTTTTAATAAATAATCGGGGGTCGGGTATTACGAAACCGATAGACTTGATAACCTTTTCCTTTGACCGGGGGAAAGGAGGACGTGTACGGGTTTTCTGGAACTTTTTGATGGCTGAACTGTCCTTATAGCGCTCCAGCCAGTTGGCTGCCCTGGCAGAATCCTCAATGTACTGGAGATAGGGAATATAAGAAGGCATCAAACTGGAATGTGCGATCCTGTCCACTTCTTTAAGGCGTTCAGCAGAAAGCGTATCCTTTAAATATTTTTCCATCATCAGACCGGCAATCGGGGCAGCCCAGGTATTACCAAAACCGCTGTTCTCTACCACTACAGCCAGTGCTATAGTAGGATTTTCTCTGGGGGCAAAACATACAAACACGGAATTGTCTTCCAGTTTGATCCTTTTGCCTTGTATGATGCGGTACTTTTCTGCCGTACCTGTTTTACCACAAATGTTGATGCCGGGAATTTTGGCCCTGGAAGAAGTGCCGTCAATTACCTGTTGCATGCCCGCATGTACGGCTTCATAAGCATCGTCGGATATCTTGGTCAATACTTCATGTTTCTGCCTGAACTTATTCAGTATGGTATCCGTGACTGTTTGTCCGTCTATCTGCCGTACAAAATGCGGTGTATAATAGGATCCTTTATTGGCAATGATGCACATGGCATTGGCCATTTGTAAAGGGGTGGCATTCATCATATCCTGGCCAATACCCAGGGTAAGGTTGGTACAGGAATTCCAGGAACCGCGGTATACGGTGTTGTACCTTGTGGTATCGGGTATCAGCCCTGGCGCTTCGCTCGTAAGATCTACGCCGGTACGTTGACCCAATCCAAAGGCATTTAAGTAATCCCTCCACTTTTCATATCCCTTCTTTACGCCCCTGTATTCGGGATTGTCGACTGCCATCCTGTATACCTGTACGAAATAAGAGTTGCAGGAATTGGCGATGGCCAACCGGAGATTGGCGGCGTGGCCCGGATTCTTGTGGGTGCAGGCAGGCTTACCATGTCCGCAACCGAAATACCTGCCGGGGCAGGGATAGCCATAAGAAGGTGTGATCACGCCTTCATCGAGTGCAACGAGGGCGCCTAATGGTTTGAAAGTGGAGCCGGGTTCATAATTACCTTGTATGGCGCGGTTGAGCAAAGGGCCTCCTACATCGAGTATCAGCTGACTGTAATTCGTTTGTTTGTTAGGACCGGTAAGGCTGTTGGGGTCATAGGTAGGGCCGGAGGCCATGGCGAGAATACCGCCTGTTTTGGGATCGAGGGCTACCACAGCACCTACTTTATTATTGATCAGTTTCTCGGCCAGTTGCTGAAGGTCCATGTCAATAGAGGTGCGAAGGTTGCGCCCTGCAACGGCAGCGGTATCGAACCTGCCATTTTCATAACTTCCTACAAGGCGGTTGCGGTTGTCTTTGATCATGTATTGTACCCCACGCTGACCCATGAGTACGGATTCGTAATACGATTCCAGGCCGCTACGGCCTACATAGTCACCCATCCTGTAAAAGCCCCGCGATCTTTTGATGATGCCGGAGTCGGCTTCACCAATATAACCGAGGATATGGGCTGCTGCATTGAAGGGATAAACGCGTACGGGACGTTCTACGAGGGCAAAACCGGGAAATTTCCAGATGTTCTCATCCAGCTGGGCATGTAATTCGGGAGTAAGCAGATCTTCAAAGATAGAAGGGCGGTAAGGGCCATTCTTAAAGCGGGCCTCCAGCATCCTTTTCCTGTATTCGGCGGTATCAATACCCAGGATATCGCAGAGGCTGAAAGTATCTGTTTGTTTTGATTCGTTGGGAGTAACCACCAGGTCATACATGATGGTATTGTTGAGGATGGCCCTGTCCTTCCGGTCGAAGATGATACCGCGGTCGGGATACCTTACTTTGGGGAAAACGGCATTGTCCATGGCCAGCTGCTGGTATTTTCCGGAGAATACCTGCAGGTTCAACAACTGCACAAGCATAATGAGGAATATACCCAGGAAGATGAGCCGGATAATATTACTGCGCGATTGATTAAATAGAGCCATAGGATAGCAGGGACTTTTTTAAGCGGTATTGGTCCTGAACTTTTCTTTACGGTAAAACAGCAATTCGGTGATCAGTATTAACAATAAACTGACACCGGTTGTTGCCAATACTTTGCCCAGGAAATACCAAAAGGAGCCAAACTGGATCCATTCCAAAATTACAAGCCAGGTGTTGTGCAGCAACGTTAAAATAAGGATATAGGTAGCATAGGGGGCCAATCCCATACTGGTGATAGAGGGGGATTTATAGTTTTGTTCGGCGCCTTCCTGCGGTATGAGGATGTTGATCAGGAAAGGGCGCAGGTAAGCGATCAGCACACAGGCTGCAGCATGCAGGCCGGGTGAGTTGGTAAAAAAGTCGAGGCTGATACCAAACAGAAATCCTACAAGGGTCAATGTGCCACGGGATATCCTGAATGGCAGCCAAAGGATGTACAGGAAGTAGATATAAGGAACTACAAAGCGGTGTAAAGGTGGTATCTGGAACAGCACATACACCTGAATGAATATGAATAAAACAAAGCGGATTATATTTTTAACAAGATCACTCATTGGTTTTTATTTTCTCCTCCAGCTTTTTCTGTTCCTCTTTTTGCAGGTTTTCTACTACCACGGTATGTTCTAAATTATAGAAGTCGGTGGCTGTTTTCAACCTGAGTGTATAGAAATTGCTTGATTTGTCATCCACTATTTCTGCTACTGTGCCAATCATCACCCCTTGCGGAAAGCGGCTGGAGTATTGACTGGTGACGATGGTATCGCCTTTGGTAACCACCATGCTTTTGGGGAGGTTGACCATGGTGAGGTAGGCAGGGTTTTTACCATCCCATAGTACCTGGCCTGTTTCGCCGCTCTTCTTGAGCTTGGCGCTCTGGCGGCTTTGGCTGTGCAGGAGGCTCATGACGACGGCCATGTTCTCGCTGGTGAAAATGACAGTACCGGCTACACCGGAGGGGCTGATAACGCCCATATCTTTCCGGATGCCCTGCTTTTCTCCGCGGTGGATGGTGAAATAGTTGTTCTGGAAATTGACGGAGTTATTGATCACTTTGGCGGCCCGGAAAAGGTATTTCCGGTAATGGCCCAGGGTATCGTAGGCAATGGTGTCCTGCAATGTTTGGAGGCTGGTATCGGCGGGTTCGAAGTTCTGGCGCAGCTGGTTGCGCAGCTGTTCATTTTCTTTTACCAGCGCTTCGTTGGTCTTTTTGAGCTTGAAGTAGTACTCTATGTTGTTGTACTTTTCATTGATGCGGCCTGTTACTTCGTTGGCTACACCCATAAAGGCTGCTTCATGGAAGCGATTGTAATGAAACAGGATATACAATGCCACCAGTTGCATCACCATGAAGAACAGGAAGTTAAAGTACCTTCTGATGAAGAGAAAAATATTACGCACCTGCGGTAAAGTTTTATAATTCGGATCCTGAATTCAAAAAGCGTACCTATGGGGAAGTACGGATGTCAATTTCAGGATTTTTATCGCATCACGAAGGGATAATGTTCATAGTTCTTTAAAGCCAGTCCTGTACCGCGTACAACGCTCTTCAGGGGATCATCGGCCACATGTACGGGTAACTTGATCTTTTGGCTGAGCCTTTTATCCAGTCCACGCAGTAAGGCGCCACCACCGGTAAGATACAGGCCGCGGCGATAAATATCGGCTGCCAGCTCGGGTGGGGTCATTTCCAGCGCTTTCAGGATGGCTTCTTCGATCTTAAAGATACTTTTATCCAGTGCTTCGGCAATTTCCTGGTAGCTCACCATGATCTGCTTGGGGATACCGGTTACAAGGTCACGTCCATTAACGGGGATGTCATCGGGTGGGTTGTCCAGATCTTTCATAGCAGCTCCGATGTTGATCTTGATCTGCTCGGCAGTACGTTCTCCGATGAGGAGACTATGGTAGCGGCGCAAAGCTTCCATAATGTCGGCGGTGAATTCATCACCGGCGATACGGATACTTTGGTCACAAACGATACCTGCCAGGGCTATTACAGTAATACCGGTGGTACCACCGCCGATATCGATGATCATGTTACCAACGGGTTCTTCTACGTCGATGCCGATACCCAGTGCCGCTGCCATCGGCTCGTGTAAGAGGTATACTTCTTTGGCGCCTGCTTGTTCCGCACTGTCACGAACAGCACGTTTTTCTACTTCGGTAATGCTGGAAGGGATGCAGATCATCATTCGCCAGCTGGGTGGGAACAAAGGTTTTTTGGGATAGATCATTTTGATCATCTCCCGTATCATAAGCTCTGCAGCATTAAAATCGGCAATTACACCATCCTTCAATGGGCGAACCGTGCGGATACTTTCATGCGTCTTCTCGTGCATCATTAAAGCACGCTTTCCTACAGCCAGTACGGTTTTGGGGTTATTTCGATCCAGGGCAACGATGCTTGGTTCATTCACTACTACTTCATCGTTATGGATAATGAGGGTATTGGCAGTACCCAGGTCTATGGCGATCTCCTGGGTGAAAAAATTGAATAAGCCCATTTTAAAAGGTCAGATTTTTGGATATGAATATAATGCCTGCAAAATTGATGCAAATAATCCGAATTAACAAAGTGAAACCCTTACCAGAACAGTATTTTTTCAACAAGTGTGAATTCTGCTGCGGTTACGTTAGCTACTACTTCGGTCGAGATGTTCTTTTGACAATGCGGTTCCTGCTGTTGCACTAACGTTTGATATCACTGTTAATTGTTTTGCTTTGTTTATTTCGAACATTTTTTTGCGTTGGTGATGGATGCACTGCAAACTGCGTGCTACAAACGGAAGGAATGGAAATCCGGATCATTGAATCATGTAAATAACAACGGATGATGCCATGTTGTTTACTGCAGAATATCGCTGGTAAACCTACGTTTATTTTTCCGTGAAAACAGCGATGCCGGAACCGGCCGGACCGTTTGCCTGAAACTAATTAAAAACGCTGTAAGTGTTACCGGTAGCGGTTTTTAGGTATCATCGCTGTATCAGCTTCCCGTTTATCCATATGCAAATACTTTCATAAAGTATCTGCAGGTTTTAAACCAAATGGGTTAATTTTATTCGAATTCATATTACTAACCAACCATAAATGCTAACCTATGGCGGTTACCACTCAAGACAGTGAGTTGCTGATCCAGTTTCGAGATCCTGCCACCAAAGAAAGTGCTTATACATCCATTATCAGGAAGTACCAGGAAAAACTATACTGGCATGTTCGCCGTATGGTGATCGAACATGAAGATGCAAATGATGTACTTCAAAATGTGTT
Source organism: uncultured Paraflavitalea sp. (assembly GCA_966211765.1). GTDB lineage: Bacteria > Bacteroidota > Bacteroidia > Chitinophagales > Chitinophagaceae > Paraflavitalea. The sequence continues at coordinate 37,035 of CBIHOV010000026.1, read as the reverse complement.
CATCCGTGTTTGGAATGCACTGGAGAATTTCAGGGAAGACGCGCAGTTGTATACCTGGCTTTACCGGATTGCAACCAACGAATGTCTCACTTTCCTGGAGCAACAGAAAAAGCGGGCCTCTGTGCCGCTGGGTGATGTAGAAAGCGGCCTCGAAAACAAGATCAAGGCTGATAAGCATTTTGATGCCAACAAACTGGAATGGAAGCTGCAGTTGGCTATCCAGCAACTGCCTGAAAAGCAGAGAATTGTATTCGGTTTGAGGTATTATGACGAGATGCCTTATGAAGAGATGTCGAAGGTATTGGAAACCTCAGAAGGGGCATTGAAAGCCTCTTACCACCATGCGGTAAAAAAAATTGAGGATTATATACTAAACCATTAAACTTCCCTTAACAAAAACGGTCTGATATATTGCTCATGGATCACAGTGTCAACATATTAAACGAGTTACGGGCTATCAGCCCTGAAGTGGCGGCGATCAGCCGGCAACTTCCTTACCAAGCGCCGGCCGGCTATTTTTCAACACTTGCTGCGCAGGTACTGGAAAGGCTAAGGGTCGGGGAAGAGGTTTTGCCTCCTGTATTGCGTGCAGCCCGTGTGAATCCCTATACTGTTCCTGCCGGGTATTTTGAAAACCTGCCCCTGCAGTTATTGCAGCTGGCAAAGGAAGAAGCGCCGGGATCAGCTATTTTACCACAGGCTGGCGTGAATCCTTATTCGGTGCCCGCTGGTTATTTTGATCAACTGGCTGATACCATCCTGCTAAGGGCAAAGGCTGCTGACGAAGCGCTTACTGCACAGGAGGAATTATCAGTTCTTTCTCCGTTGTTGAGCAGGCTGGATAAAAAACTGCCTTTTGAAGCTCCTGCCGGTTATTTTACTGAACTTACGGACAATGTAGTGTCGGGTGCCAAAGCCATTGATTTTGTAAATGAAGAACTGGAAAACCTGTCATCTGTGATGGCTGGTTTGAAGGATAAACAGGTATATGAAGCGCCTGCGGGCTATTTTGAAGCGTTGCCCGGCCAGTTATTGAGCAGGGTAAAAAAGGCTGCTGAGCCTGCGAAAGTGATCACGATGGATTTCAGGCGCAAGGTGATGCGGTATGCCGCTGCTGCAGCTTTGGTGGGGGCTTTCATCATGGGAGCCTGGTGGTTTACCGGTAAATCCGGTGCTTCAGGAACCGATGTGGTGTCGAAAGTAGATAAGTTATCAGTGACTGAATTGCAGAGCTTCCTGGAAGATGAATCGGTAGCCATGCCTGTTGACCTCCTGGCCGCCAACAGTAAACCAGATCTTGATGCCAGTGATGTGGGCGATCTGCTGCAAAATGTGTCAGATGATGAGATCCAAAAATACCTTGAGCAGAATATGCTCACCAAACATACCGGTACGAACTAATCCTAAACGATCATGAAAAAGTTATTTTTAATAATCACCCTTTTCTTAACCGTAGGTTTTGCTGTGACAGCGCAGGATGACGGCGATGATAAGAGAACGCCCGGTGGAAAGGTAGAGGCGCTGAAGATTGCCTACATCACCCAGAAAGTGAATCTTTCTCCGGAGGAAGCCCAGAAGTTTTGGCCTATTTACAATAAATATGCGGCTGAGATCCGCAAAGTGCGGGTGGATGGCCGGTTGAATAAAGAGACAGAAATTGAAATAGAAGAAAAACTGCTGGCTATCCGCAAGAAGTACAATGGGGAGTTTACAAAAGCCTTGTCTCCGGAAAAAGTGAATGCTTTTTTCAAAGCGGAAAAGGATTTCAGCACCGTACTGCAAAAAGAGCTGCTGGAACGCCGGCAACAGCGTAAGAACAATAACTAATACATGATGGCTAAGCGCTCAACAGCGTCTCTATCTTGATAGAAGCTACGGATTTGCCGGGGGAATATCAGTGGGCTGACTGGCCCCTGTAAAATGATCCCGAATGAGTTTGGCTTTGGAGGCGCCTACTGCTTTTGTCAATTCTTCATCAGGTAGTTCCTTAATACGTTTTACTGACTTAAACTCTTTGAGCAACTGATCGGCGGTGTTCTTGCCGATGCCTTTGATCTGCTCCAGTTCATTTTTAAAAGTGCCTTTGCTGCGTTTCTGCCGGTGGAAAGTAATACCAAAGCGGTGTACTTCATCCCGGATACGGCGTATGAGCTTCAGACTTTCACTGCTATACGGGAGTTTTACCGATTCCTGGTCGCCGGGAAAGAAGATCTCCTCTTCGTTTTTGGCAAGTCCTACCAGGGTCATGGTGCCCTGTAAGCCCAGTTCTTCAATGCTTTCCAGGGCGGCGCTTAACTGACCTTTACCACCATCAATGATCACCAGCTGGGGAAAGGATTGTTTCTCTTCCTGCAGTCTTTTATAACGGCGGTAAACCACTTCTTTCATGGTGGCAAAATCGTTGATACCCTCTACGGTCTTTACATTATAATGCCGGTAATCTTTTTTACTGGGAATGCCATCTTTGAAGCATACCATGGCAGAAACGGGGTAGCTGCCCTGGAAGTTGGAGTTATCAAAGCATTCAATATGGATGGGCGCCAAAGGGAGCTGCAGGTCTTCCTGCAGCTGGTACAGCACCTCCTTGCGTTCCGAATCGTCCTTGCCTTCCAGCCGCAATATCTTTTTCCTTTTCAGTTCTTCCTTGAAGTAGTTGACGTTCTTCTCTGACAGTTCCAGCAGCTTCTTTTTATCGCCTCCTTTGGGAATGGTGAGCAGGATATTGGGTTCAGTATAATCCAGTTCAAAGGGCACAATGATCTCCTGCGAAAGGCTGTTGAAGGTGGTGCGGAGCTGGGCGATGGCAAAGGACAATACTTCTTCATCGGGCTCATCGAGGTGTGTTTCCAGCAGGGAAGTATGGGTTTGAACGATGGTGCCATTCTCAACCATCAGGTAATTAACATAGGCCTGGTCTCCATCGCGCAGGAGGGAGAAGACATCTACATTGGTAAGACGGTTGGTGGTAATGATGGATTTGGCCTGGTATTGTTCCAGGTGATCCAGCTTTTTGCGGATGATCTCTGCTTTTTCAAAGGCGAGTCCGGCAGCAGCTGTTTTCATTTCCTCTTTGAAATGGTGTATCACGGGGGTGAGGTTGCCCTTCAGTACGTTCCGGATCTGCTGGAGGCCATCGCGGTAATCTTCTGCCGTTTGCAATCCTTCACAGGGGCCTTTGCAGTTGCCGAGGTGGTATTCGAGGCAAACCTTGAATTTCTTCTTCTGTATGTTGTTGTCGGTCAGGTTGAGCTTGCAGGTGCGCAGGGGGATATTGTTGCGTATAAAGGCAATCAGTTCCCGTACCCTGCCTACGGAGGTAAAGGGCCCCAGGTATTCCGATCCGTCGGCTATGACGGTGCGGGTAAGGAAGATCCGGGGGAAGGGCTCTTTCTTGATGACGATATAGGGATAGGTCTTATCGTCTTTCAGGTTGATGTTGAAGCGAGGCTGGAACTGCTTGATCAGGGAGTTTTCGAGCAAAAAGGCATCCTGCTCGGAATCTACAATGGTAAATTCGATGTGGTGGATGCGCTGAACCAGCTCATGTGTTTTGTAGGAAGTAAAGGTCTTGACAAAGTAGGAGCTTACTCTTTTGCGCAGACTTTTGGCTTTACCTACATATAGGAGGGTATTCTGTGCATCATAGTATTTGTAAATGCCGGGGTTGACCGGGATGGTATGCGCAATATTTTGAAATTCCTGTGCCGTCATATCTTATCTGCCACGCCTTAGGGCTGGGTGCAAATTAGCAAAGAATCGTGGATTACACGGATTGGACGGATTTTGCTGAGGAGATCGCGGAATAAGAGGATGAAAACCAGCTTGCGCAGGTTATTCTCCAAATTGTTCGGGGTCCCAGATCAGTTTTTCGATGCTGGTAATCGCTGGTCCTTCTTTAGGCTGGCGGATAGTAACGATATAAAAGTACTGGCGGGTTTTCCAGGTGAGCTTTTGCTTTACGGTGGTATCGCCTGCGGCCCATTCCTTTTCCAGGTAAAACCTGCTTACCTGGTCGCCGGAAGTGGAGGCGGAAGGGGTAATATAGGCTACTACGTTGCGCAAGGTAATTGCGGGATCTTTGGGTGTATAGATAAACTGCAGCTGCCCGGTTGATTCGTCGGCCAGCGAGGTTTCGGTGAATTGCTGACGGAAGGTGGCGGCTTCCAGTTCGGGAATCAGGAAGGCGGCTGCTGCCTGGTGGAAGGCGGCGGGTTTGATAAAAAGAGAATCTTTCTTTCCGTTGATGGTCGTTTTCTTCAGGATACCTCCTGCAAAGGTGTCTACATGGCGGAGGTCCTGGCGGATCAGGTCGATGATGGGCAGGTAAGCAGCGGTCGAATCGGCGGCAGTGGAATCTTTACCCGCTACAGGGGTATTGCCGGCAGATTGAGTGTTATTGTCTTTACAGGCGGTGATAAACAGGATAACCAATAAGGCCGGGAATAACTTCATGTTTGGAAAATAGATGTAAAAATAAAAGCTGCTGTTGTGTTATAACGGCAGCTTTTACCCATAATTGTGTATACGCCTTAGCGGATAGTTTTGGTTACAGCTATTTTGATACCATATTCCATCAGGAATTCGCGGATGGGGTATTCAGTCACATAGCTCGAAAACAGCTGGTAGCGGAATTGGGGCCCTACCTGCCATTTAAGGTCGCCTGATTTATAGGCGAGGAATATTTCTGCACCAGTATTAACGTTCCATCTTCTTACGAGGGAAGGTTCTTTGGTGTAATTCTTATAGTCGGTGGTGATAAGATAGGTTTGCCTGTTGATGAGGTAAGTGGGCTGCACGGTACCCGCTACTCCTACCTGTATTTTGCCTGACCCCAGTACCCTGAATTCGAGGCCTACTGGTAATGACAACTGGAAGTATTGGTTTTGCAGGTTTTCTGATACATCGCCTCCAAAATTGCGGATGCGGGTATAGTTGGTCAGTGAATCGCCGCCATGGCCGGGCGTATTGCTGTTGAGGGCAATGGTGGCCAGGTCGGAAGAATAAGAGCCATAAGCCTGAATAGCGTAGCGGGAATAGTTGAATTGAGCGCCCGCCTTGATCTGCAGGTTTTTGTTGACTGCATACAGGAAGTGGGAGCCTAATTCAAAGCCCAGGGCTGGTTTATGGTTCACCAGTTTATTGGGATCGCCTGCTACATTCTGGGCGATGGGAACATTTTTGATATCTGAAGGAATGGAAGCATCACTGCTGCGCAACTGACGATAGTTCATGGTAGGGGCAAAGGCCAGTTGCCAGCTCAATCTTTTGGCCTTGGGTACAACCAGGTTATAGACAGCATATTGTTGCAGCCAATTGATCCGGCTTTCATCTTCAGCAACCCCGGCATCCACCAGGCGATCTTTTTGGGGCGCTACCGGTTTTTGCTCGGCTTCAGGAGGCGCTACGGGAAACTGCTCACTGAAAATGAGCAGTGGTGTATTTTCAAAAGAAGCCCTGTTATTATTATCCTGAGATGGGATGGCTACGAGCCTGTCGGCCAGTAATGTTTTGTTGGATATATTCTTACCATGACGGCTGGCTGCGTTTTCAGCATCGGCATCCGTATCGGTATTTTCTTTGTTGGATTCAGCTGCTGCATCAATGTTCTGTATAGTGATGATGGTAGGCACCATCGCTTTCGCTGTTTCACTGGCATTATAGCTATCCGGGTTGGTTACAAAAGAAGTCGGTGTGGTAGCCTGGTTGTTCCTTGCGCCTTTTGTTAGTTGGGCAAAGAATGGGACCACCACAGCGGGTTTGCCGGTATTGTTGGTGTTTTTATTGTTAGCAGCGATCTGTGTTGACGGATTGGGAGTGGTATTGGTTTTCTTATTGCCTGATGAAGGGGTGATCAATTGAACGATGGCGTAATAGCTGATACCGGAAATAAAGAGGAGGAAACTAAGCCAGTACCATTTTTTGCGGGTATGCAATGAGCGGTTGATTCCCTTCCACACCTGGTCGGAAGGATACATTTTGTATTGATCAGCTTTTTGCTTTATCAGCTCTTCAAATTCATCATTATAATAACCGCGCTCCATAATCGTTGGTGTTTGTACGGGTATGTGTTTTTCAAAGGATTAGTTTCATAGCAACAATCAGGTATTTCATTGTTATCACTGTCCCGCGGCCATTCCAAGCCAGCTGATCTTTTCTTTTGGCTTTTGGATGATTTTCTTTTTAACCAGTATATCTTCCAGCATCTGTCGCGCTCTTGTGTATTGTGAGCGGCTGGTGCTTTCTTCTATGTCGAGCATTTCTGCAATTTCCTTGTGTGAATACCCTTCTACGGCATAAAGGTTCAACACGGTTCTGTATCCAATAGGCAACAGGCGTATACATTCTACTACCTGTTTAGCCTGAACTATTGAAGGAACGGACTCTTCCCGAACCTGTACAGTGGTAGCGTGAATGATGTCCACGCTTTCATTAAACTTCTTATTTTTCTTTAGGTGGTTGATGCAGGTATGAACAATGATGCGGCGTATCCAGCCTTCAAAAGCACCTTTATTCTGGAAGGTGTGTATTTGTGAAAATACTTTGATAAAACCTTCCTGCAACATATCCTCTGCATCTTCCCGATTGTGGGCAAACCTGTAACAAACAGACAACATCTTAGGGCTGTACCGTTGGTACAATTCCCGCTGGGCAGTTGTATTGTTTTGTAAACAGCCTTGTAAAATGGCGTCTTCGGTCATATAAACCGTTTGGTTGCCCTGTAATTTAGACAATTTTCAGCATCAAAAGCTGCGTACCGTGGGAAAATAATTCAGATCAATTTGGATGAAAGGCAACCCGGTATTGAGGCAGAGAGGCATCGAGGGCGCGATCATTGTGATCCGAAAAGGAGCGGGATGATAAACGGAAATGAAAGATAAGTTGAAAAGAGGGGGCTTGATAGGTTGAGAAGTTGATCGGTTGATGGGGTAAGATGGGCAGAACAGAAGTTGGAGAAGGTATAAAAAAGTGATGCCGGCATGACTATACCGGCATCACTGGATCATTCATTAGATCAATACGTTACCGGTCATCTCAGCCGGAATGGGAAGGCCCATTTTGGTTAAGATGGTGGGTGCTATATCGCCCAGCTTTCCGGGCTTTACGGTGCCTTTCCAGTCTTTGTCGATGATGAAAAGGGGCACCAGGTTGAGCGAATGGGCGGTATTGGGGGTGCCATCTTCATTGATCATGAAGTCGGCATTGCCGTGGTCGGCTGTAAGGAAAACCGTATAGCCATGGGCCAGGGCGGCGGTCACCACTCTTTCCACGCATTTGTCTACGGTTTGCACAGCTTTGATGACGGCTTCAAAAATACCGGTATGGCCTACCATGTCGGCATTGGCATAGTTAAGACAAATGAAGTCGGCGCTTTCCTTTTCTATTTCCGGAACAATGGCATCGGTGAGTTCGATGGCGCTCATTTCGGGCTGCAGGTCGTAGGTGGCTACTTTGGGAGAAGGGATCATGATGCGGCGTTCTCCATCGAAAGGCACTTCACGGCCACCGCTGAAGAAGAAAGATACGTGGGGGTATTTTTCAGTTTCGGCGATGCGTATCTGTGTCTTTCCGTCTTTGGCCAGCATTTCCCCAAGGGTATTGTTGAGGTTATCGTTTTCAAACATCACCTGTACGTCCTTGAAGGTTTTGTCGTAATCGGTCATGGTGGTGTAATGAAGCGCCAGTTTTTTCATTCCCTGGTCGGGCATATCGGTTTGCGTGAGCACCTGTGTTATTTCACGGCACCGGTCGGTACGGAAATTAAAACAGATGGCTACATCACCGTCTTTAATGGAGGCCAGCGGTTGCTGGTCGGCGCCCAGGATGACGGTAGGCTTGATAAATTCATCGGTAATATTGTGGGCATAAGCCTGTTCAACGGCGGCAAGGCCATCGGCGGCTTTTTCACCAACTCCGTTCACCAGGGCATCGTAAGCCAGTTTTACCCGCTCCCAGCGTTTATCGCGGTCCATGGCATAATAGCGGCCGCTTACGGTGGCTATTTTACCGGTGGTTTGGTTGAGGTGTTCCTGCAGGGATTTTAGAAAACCGAGTCCGCTTTTGGGATCTGTATCGCGTCCATCGGTGAAGGCATGGATGTATACTTCTTTAAGTCCCATTTTAGCGGCCAGGGAAACGATGGCTTTGAGGTGGAGGGTATGGGAGTGAACGCCGCCATCACTTACCAGGCCCAGGAGGTGGAGGGGTTTTTTATTGTCCAGGGCAAATTGTATGGAATTTAACAGTACGGGATTCTTATCAAATGAACCATCACGTACGGCAACATTGATCCTTTGCAGTTCCTGGTACACAATACGGCCGGCACCCAGGTTGAGGTGACCTACTTCGCTGTTACCCATCTGGCCGTCCGGTAAACCTACTGCTTCGCCGCAGGTAACGAGGGTGGTATTTGGGTATTTTGCATAAAGGGAGCTTACAAATGGAACATTGGCATTCTGGATAGCATCGGCAGTCTTTACTTTACCGAGGCCCCAGCCGTCCATAATAACTAAAATTGCTTTGGTACTTGCCATATAACGATATGATTATGTTAGATTTGTCGGAATATCCGGCCGCAAAGGTAAGTAATACACAGGGATTAGTATTTTTTCAACGTAGACTTACTTTGGCATGTTTTTAGCAATTTTCAGGTCAGTAAATTGATGCACTTATGAAAAAGCAACTGAGGCTGGCGACAATAGTTTTTTCGCTATTCCTGGTCTCATTCACTTCGTACTACTACTCCATTGATGATGTTGTAACTGCGATGCGCAGCGGCAACGCCAATCAGTTGTCCAGGTATTTTGACAGCAGGGTTGATATTTCCCTTCCCGGAAAAAGTGATAATTACAGCAAAAGTCAGGCTGAGATGATCCTGAAGGATTTCTTTACCAGCAACAAGGTGAAGAATTTCCAGATCAAACACCGGGGAGAGAATAAGGATGGATCATTGTTTTGCGTGGGTACTTTACAGACCAGCAATGGTAATTATCGTACAAAATTCTTTATGAAGCAGAAGGGAGAGCAACAGGTAGTACAGGAAATGGGCTTCGAACTGATTGAATAAATTTATTTATCCCTGAAAACAAGTGGAGACCTATAGCGCGGCTATGGGTCTTTTTTTTGCCTCTGCCCCAACCCCTCTCCTCCAGGAGGGGGGAGTTTCATGATCTGCTACTTATCTTTGGGGCATGCGAACTTTTGAAGAGCAATTAGACCTACTTATCAAAGCTGCACTGGCAGAAGATATTGGAGATGGGGATCATTCTACTTTGAGTTGTATACCTGCCGATGCGCGGGGGAAAGCAGTACTAAAGATCAAGCAGGATGGCAAACTGGCGGGGATGGAAGTAGCTGCGGCTATTTTCCGGTTTAAAGAACCTTCGGCTGTATTTACTCCCTTTAAAAAAGATGGCGATGCCATTCAGTATGGCGAAACGGCTTTTGAAGTGGTCGCTTCTGTATATACTATTTTGCAGTGTGAGCGGCTAGTGTTGAATTGTATGCAGCGTATGAGCGGCATTGCCACGCTTACACATACTTACAGTGATAAGATCAAAGGATACCGCACCAGGGTGCTGGATACGCGTAAGACAACCCCTAATTTCCGGTTGCTGGAAAAAGATGCCGTGCGTATCGGCGGCGGGCATAATCACCGCATGGGTTTGTATGACATGATCATGCTGAAGGATAATCATATTGATTATTGCGGCGGTCTGGAGAAAGCGATTGAACTGGCCTGGCAATATGTACAACAGGTAAACCCTGCATTGAAAATAGAGGTGGAAACGCGTAACCTGGACGAAGTGAAGAGGGTGGTGGCTTTTGGTAAGGTAGACCGTATTATGCTGGATAATTTCAACCCGGAGCAATTGGCGGAAGCGTTGAAGCTCATCGAAGGTAAAATAGAAACTGAAGCCAGCGGAGGCATCAACCTGGAGAATATTGAAGCCTATGCCAAAACAGGGGTAGATTATGTGAGTGTGGGGGCGCTGATACACCAGGCAAAGAGTTTGGATCTGAGTTTGAAGGCGGTGATCTTGTAAAGGCAACGAGGCATCAAGGTCCCGACATTTCATCGGGAGCAACGAGGGGGTAAGGCAGCTTTGAGGAGTGAGCCATAAAGGCAACGAGTCGATGAAGCAGCTTTAACAAGGATTATAGAAAAGGAACTTTATCTTACTAACGATTAGAAAACGGATGAACAATGAGTAAAAAGAACAAGCCTGACAGTAAAGGGTTTGTATACAGTACGGACCCCGGTTTCCGGTTTGAGGAAGAAGAACGTACTCCACAGGCTACGCTGGCGCCCGATAAGCAATTGCTGAAAGTGCGGTTGGATACGAGGAACCGTGGCGGAAAAGCGGTAACGCTGGTACAAGGATTTGTGGGCACAGATGAAGACCTGGAAGAACTGGGCAAAAAGATCAAGAACTTTTGCGGCACGGGCGGATCGGTGAAAGATGGAGAAGTGATCATTCAGGGCGATCAGCGCGACAAAGTGATGCAGTGGCTCCAGAAGAATGGATATGTGAAGGCGAAGAAGCTGTAAGCTCAAAACCTATATATGCCGTTGAAACGGTGGTATACCTTATCCTTATCACTGCTTGGGATGCTATTGGCATGGCCAGGTCTTTTTGTTGCAGGACAGCAGCGCAAGATTTCCTTCAATGCAGAAGCCGGTATACTTTTCTCGCTGGGACAATGGACCACTAAAGAAGTTGAGAACGGATTTGGTCTACATAATATGCCTTATCGGCTGCCTGCGATGCGCCTGAGATTGGGTACAGATTATGCGCTTGATCCTAATCTCTCCATTGGCCTGCAAGCTGGCGTTAACCAGGTATACCTGGAACATAGCCTGGATACTTACGTAAATATTACTTCCTATACCATTGCTGCCAAGGTTGATCACAACTTTTACAGGATAAAGATGCACACCTTTTTTGTGTCGGCCGGTGGCGGGCTCCATATCCGGCATTTAGGAGGAGAAGGAAACCGCGGAGGATGGTTGTACACGCTGGCCATAGGAAAACGAAGACCGATCAGTAAGCGGATGGACTTTTTCTATAAAGCAGGCTTTGAACACCATGCACATAGATTCTGGACGAAGCGGATTTATGAAGAAACCCTGAGATTAACAGAAACACCACACACCAATATGATACTGATCGGTATGGGGTTTTGCTTCCGGTAAATTATGGCTCCATTGGCTTTTATCCCTGAAAGTTTATTTCATTGTGCCTGCCATCGCAGTAAGGCTTGTTGTTGGAGGAGCCACAGCGGCATAGGGCTACGGTACCCTGCTTCACTTCTTCCCGGCCATCGGCATGTAGAATAATACATTCTGTATTGATGATATAGGGCCCCCTGGGGGTAACCTCCACTTTTAAAATATGGGCAGCTTCTGCTACGGGATCTTTGGTTGTTGCTGCTGCATTGTTCATGAAATAGCTCAGCGCTCCGCTGGGACAATGGCGTACCTGCTCAATGATCCGCTCGGTAGCAGCACCCTGTATGTTGACCCAGGGACGTTTGGTGGGATCGAATACTTCTTTCAGGTTGTGCCAGCATATTTTTGAGTGGATGCATTGGTCGGGCTTCCAGACTACGGTCACTTCGTTGTTGGTGTACGTCTTTTCCACAATTGCGAATTTAGAATATAGAATACAGAATGCAGAATTCAGCATGCTGCCGCTGAGCGGACTTTGATTACTGTATGTAAGTTACGACAAATTCTTAGGTGATGTGTATCAGTATGCCTGATACAAAAAGTCCACAACCATAGTGGTCGTGGACTTTTCCTGTTGTATATTTTACTGTATGATCAGTAACGTATCAATCTGATTGCTACTGTCCTGCTGCCTGGCTATAAGCCTTCTTATCGCCCCACATGTTGAGTAATTCAGAAGAGGAGATCTTGAAGTTGCCGCTGAGGCTCACATACAAGCCGAGGATATCCTGCTGGTTGAGAGGCTCTCCGTCGAGCGATTCAAACCGCACATTGTACACGTTTACGAGGTTGGTGTACACAGAACCTGTAGGCCATACCTGGGTACCGCGGTTACTGATGTTGACGAGCTTGAATTTAACACCTGCATGGCGCTGGCATTTGGTGGCTATCGCCAGGGGCTGCTCATTGCTTTCGATGAACAAATCAACACCTACAATATTTTCATTACCCACTTCTTTGGATTCCATCATCGCATTCAGCTGGAGCTTGAGCGGGCTGGGAGTACCTGGCTGATTGGGGAAAACGGGTTTGGGATTGTGTGCCGGCTTTTTACCAAAATTGCCGATGATGGCATTGGCAAACTCGGTAGTGTTGACAGATGCTTTTGATTTGTCACCAAAATCGCCGGTGTGTACGCCACTTTCGAGGGTATATAATAAGGCATTTTCAATGATGCCTGCATTTTCTGTTAAGCCCAGGTGTTGCAACATAGAGATACCGCTCAACAACAAAGCCGTAGGGTTGGCAATGTTCTTACCGGCAATATCGGGTGCTGTACCGTGTACGGCTTCAAAGATAGAAATGTGATCACCTACGTTGGCAGAAGGGGCAAATCCCAATCCACCTACGAGTCCTGCACAAAGATCGGAAACGATATCGCCCTGCAGGTTGGTGAGTACGACCACATCAAAAGTATCGGGACGGGTAACGAGTTTCATACAGAGGTCATCCACAATAATATCATCGGCTTTCAACTCAGGATATTCTTTGGCTACTTCATAAAAGCAATCCAGGAATAAGCCATCGGTCAATTTCATGATGTTGGCTTTGTGACCGCAACTGATGCGTGTTGCTTTTTTCTGTTTAGCCATTTCAAAAGCGTAACGGATCACCTGCATGGAGCCGGGCCTGGTAATGAAGCGGCGGCTAAGGGCCACATCATGGGTGAGCATGTGCTCAATGCCACCATAAGTATCTTCAATGTTCTCGCGTACTACGGTAATGTCGATGGGAATACCTGCTTTGGAGAAGACTGTATCTACACCGTGAAGGGTTTGGAATACCCTTTTATTGGCAAAGGTGTTCCAGGTTTTACGGGCGGTAACGTTCACGCTTTTTACGCCCTTTCCTTTGGGTGTTTCCATGGGGCCTTTGAAGAGCATACCGAGGCTTTCGATGGTTTGCTGGGCTTCGGGGGTCATACCATTGGAAAAACCCTTATCGAATACCCATTTACCCATATCAACCACTTCATATTCCAGGGGTACTTTGTTGGCTTCAAAGATCTTCAATACGGCTTCCATGATTTCGGGTCCGATACCATCACCTTTCGCAACTGCTATTTTCATAAGTGAATTATTTAATGTAAATGGGTAATTTCTGAAGAAAAGGCTTAAAAGCGGGGCAAAATTAGCATCTACCGGCAATAAATACCATTAAATCTTACCTAATACTACACCCAGCCTTTATTTTTGTTTACCTTTAAACGGGCAAACTGATAGTATGGTATCTAAAATCTCCGAGGGAATTGAGATCAGTGTAGAAACTTTCTACCAGCCGGATTACTCCAATCCGGTATCCGGGGAGTACATGTTTGCCTATCGTATTACCATCGAGAATCATAATAATTTCCCTGTTAAACTTCATCGTCGTCATTGGTATATCGTGGACAGTAATGGCAGCAACCGCGAAGTGGAAGGTGAAGGAGTGGTAGGTGTTCAGCCCTCGCTGCAACCGGGCGAACGGTACCAATATGTAAGTGGCTGCAACCTTCGCAGCGAAATGGGTAAAATGTATGGGACCTACCTCATGGAGAATCTGCACAGCAAATCTACCTTCGATGTAAACATCCCCGTATTTGAGATGATCGTTCCGTTTAAGATGAATTAAGAAATTGATAAGAGCATTAAGCTAATAAAAAAGCCACGGACCTTCTTAAAGTCCGTGGCTTTTTGTGAAAGGATTATACCTGCTATTTTATCTTTATTTTTTTGCGGTCTCTATCGGGTTCTTTTGCATACCCACTCTGTATAAGATAAAGGCCATGAGGGCAAAGAACACTACGCCCAGCAGGAAATAGCTATGTTGTCCGAGGCTTTCCACTAATCCATGTTCCATACTGATCTTAGCCAATCCTGCGCTGATCTTGTCGCTGGACGAAAGGAATGCTACAATTACACCCGCCAATGCGCCGCCTGCCACCAGGCCGGTAGCAAAGAGGTTGCCTTTGCGGAGGTCTTCTTCTTCAGCAGCAACTGCTTCTCCACGCTTCTTGTGTTTATAATCAACAATACCGCGGATAGCGCCACCAATAAAGATGGGCAGGGTAGTAGCCAGCGGCAGGTAAATACCAATGGCAAAAGACAGGGCTTTGATGCCGCACAATTCCATCATGATGGCGATGGCAACACCTACGAGTACAAACTGCCAGTCGAGGTTGAAAGATAGGATACCCTTGATCAGGGTAGCCATCAGGGTACCTTGTGGAGCGGGGTACTTATCTGTACCAATGGCATGGGTAATGCCTTGTTGCAACATTTCCTGTGTAGGTGTATCGAGGATCTTAACTGTAAGGCCAATGGCTACAGAAGAAACAATGGCGCCGATAAACAAAGCTATCTGTTGAAACTTAGGGGTAGCACCTACAAGGTAACCGGTTTTCAAATCCTGTGAGGTAGCACCTGCATTGGCGGCGGCAATACAAATAAGACCACCCACCACGAGGGCCATGGGCTCATATACTTTGCCTGTCCAGCCCACTGCTATGAACACCAGGCAGGTACCCATGAGTGTGGCAATGGTCATACCACTGATGGGGTTGTTGGATGAACCGATCAAGCCTACAATGCGGGAAGAAACGGTTACAAAGAAAGCGCCGAAGATAACCACCAGTATACCGATCAATAATTTGCTGCCAAATCCTGTACCGGGTAATTGTGGTAAAATAGAGATCAATACAATCATCAACAAACTACCGATACCTACCACTTTCATGGAAAGGTCGCGGTCGGTACGCTTCACCACTTCAGTGGAAGCACCACCTTTCAATGAGCCGAGGCTTCCTTTGAAAGAGGATATGATGGTAGGAATGGTTTTGATAAGGGTAATGAAACCACCGGCCGCTACGGCACCTGCTCCTACCTGCCGCACATAGGCGCGGTATAAGGCAGTAGGCAGGTCGTTAAACAGGTGGGTGTCGGGATTCCAGCCGCCGGGTCCACCGGCTTGTGTGATGGAGGCGAGATAGCCTAGCTTAACCAATTGGGTAGCGATCACATCTCCGGGTACCAGCGTAGCCAGGAAAGGAATGAATACATACCAGCAAAGTACGCTACCGGCCACGAGTATGCCGCCGATCTTGGGTCCTACAATGTATCCCACACCTAAATATTCGGGCGTGATCTCGGCACTGGTACGGGCAGCAGGGAAAAATTTATGGGTCTGTTTGGTTATAAAAGTGGGGGTCTCTGCCACCAGATGCAGTATCTTTTGCAGGAAGGCATAAGCAAAGGCAACACCTAAGCCATAGAATGCGGTTTTGGCAAATTCGCCACCTTTCTCTCCTGCTTTGAGTACGGAGGCGCAGGCGGTGCCTTCGGGATAAGGCAGTGTATCATGTTCTTTTACGATCAATGGCTTCCTTAAGGGGATCATCATTAAGGTACCGAGAATACCACCCAGAATGGCGAGGATGAGGATGGTGAAGTAGTTGAAATAGCTGGCACTGTTCTTTTCACTCAGGAATAAGAAACCAGGCAACGTAAAGACCACACCGGCGGCAATACTTTCACCGGCGCTACCGGTGGTTTGGATGATGTTGTTTTCGAGGATGGTGGTCTTCAGGAACAAGCGGCTAAGGGTGATGGCCATTACCGCGATGGGGATGGAGGCCGATACGGTGAGGCCCGCTTTTAATGCCAGGTACACGGTGGCTGCGCCAAAAATAATTCCAAAGGCCGAGCCTACGAGCACCGATTTCAAGGTGAACTCAGCCATATTGGTTTCGGGTGAAACAAAAGGCTGAAACTTCTTTTCCGCCATAGCAATCTGTTTAAATTAAATCATGTAGTTTTTGACAGTATAGAAAAAGAGCCCACGAAGATACCTGAGCTCTTTTTAAGTTATTTTACGGTACCCATACGTTTCTCCATCCAATAGGAAAGCAGGAACAGTAACAAAGCTGCTACACTGCTCATTACGACAAACAACATGAAGAAATCGTACAGGTTATTAATGGTATAACCTGCAAAATGGGTGGGTCCTTTACTGGGTAGTAAAGCGCCTAATTTGCCGCCAAATTTATTGGCCACGGCATTCGATAAGAACCATACGCCCATTAGCACGGAAGTAAATCGGGCGGGCGCCAGTTTATTTACCAGCGACAGGCCAATGGGTGATAAACACAATTCACCAATGGTATGCAGAAAGTATAATCCAAGTAGCCAAAGCATGCTTACTGAGCCGGCCACATCTTTTACGCCATAAGCGATGAGCAAATATCCCAAAGCAAGGCTCAATAAGCCCAGTGCCTGCTTTTTGGGCGAGGAGGGCTCTATATTCTTTTTGCCCAACCATTGCCATAGCTGCGACAGGAAAGGAGCTGCTAAGATGAGCCACATTGAATTCACGCTGTTGAACCAACTGGCTGGAATTTCTTTCAGGTTATAGGGAGTGCCCTGGAAATAATAATAGATGGCCAGCAAGATGGCGCCAATAGCGAGGCCTGTAAACACTCTTTTTAATTCTACCGGTATCAACATGATCCGTTGCAGGAAGTAATACAGTACGGCAGCCAATGCTACTAAGAACAATATTACTGTGCCCAGTTGGGTGTTGACCACATAAGCGCGGTCAACATTCCGCTCTGCAAATAATGTTAAAGAGGAGCCAGCTTGTTCAAAGGCCGCCCAGAAGAAGATCACAAAGAAAGCTGAGATGAAGATCACGAGTATTCTTCCCCGCTCAATAGGGGTCAATGAGCGGTCGAAAATGATGAGGCCGGAAACTGCTATAGCGACACTGAAGATGAAAGCGCTGATCCAGTCTTGTCCTGCCAGGTACATAAATGCCAGGAATAAAGCTACACCTATACCAGCCCATATGCCTACCTGGGCCAGGGATGATTGGGTGCTTTCGGGCTTGCGGACCTCGTCCTCAGGCCTGACCATTAGTTTATTGGGCGTAATACCCAGGCCTTTTCCTTCGGGGTCAACAATGTACTTATTCTTTAACCAGATAAAAGCGAGGGTGCCGACCAGCATGGCGAAGCCTGCCGACAGGAATCCCCACTTAAAGACGCCCAAAACGGCATTACCACTTTCGTCGTACTGGTTGCCCAGGCCGCCGCATATCAGCGGACCAATAAAAGCACCCAGGTTGATGCCCATATAAAAGATAGTGTAAGCGGAATCCAGGCGCCTGTCGCCCTGTGGATATAACTGTCCTACCAGTGTTGAAATATTCGGCTTGAAAAATCCCATTCCGATGATCAATACGCCCAAACCGCCCCACATGATGGCATGGGCCAACTCGGGATTGGTGTAGTTGGAAGCGCTGATGAACATCAGGAACTGGCCCGCGGCCATCAGGAAACCGCCCACGATAATACAGCGCCGGTTGCCCCAATAACGATCTGCAATGTAACCACCGAGTATCGGCGTGAGCCATATAAGGCCTGTGTAGCTGCCGTACACACCATCCTGGGCATATTTATCGGTCTTTAGCAAGGCATTGACCACATACAATACCAATAAAGCCCGCATTCCATAGTAGCTGAAACGTTCCCACATTTCAGTGAAGAATAATACGAAGAGTCCTTGAGGATGTTTGCCGCTTACTGGCTGCGCCATATATGTTGGGGGTTGATTTAGCAATTCAATGTAGGGATAAGATTGGGGGGGCGGGCATCCGTAAGGGGTGACCTGACCCTTAGCGGCGTAAAATAGTGATAAATTCTATACAGCCGCCCCAAACACCAATTAAAATTCGCCAATACAGGCGAATCCCCGAAATTCGCAGCGGTTAAAATGTACCATGAACACTATGAATATTCTACTCCTTGGCTCTGGAGGCCGCGAGCATGCACTGGCCTGGAAACTTGCACAAAGTCCAAAGTGTCAGCAGTTATACATCGCTCCGGGCAATGCAGGCACTGCTTTGTGCGGCACCAATATTAACATGTCTGTTACGGATTTTGATGCAATTAAGAAGTTCGTGTTGGACAAGGAGATCGGTATGGTGCTGGTCGGTCCTGAGGAGCCGTTAGTAAAGGGTATTGTTGATCTGTTCAGGAAAGACAAGGCCTTGCAACAGGTGGCCATCATTGGTCCTTCTCAATATGGAGCGCAACTGGAAGGGAGTAAGGCTTTTGCGAAGAAGTTCATGATGCGCCATAATATACCCACTGCCCGGTATCGTGAGTTTGATGCCACCAATTATGCAGAAGGTATTCCCTACCTGCAGCAGCATAACTTACCCATTGTATTGAAAGCAGATGGACTGGCTGCCGGAAAAGGAGTATTGATCTGCCAGTCGCATGTAGAAGCAATGGCCGAATTTGAGTTGATGTTGCAGCAAAGCAAGTTTGGTGATGCTGGTAAAAAGGTAGTAGTGGAAGAGTTCCTGGATGGAATTGAACTGAGCATGTTTGTGGTGACGGATGGTAAGCACTATGTATTGCTGCCGGAAGCCAAAGATTATAAGCGTATTGGTGTGGGAGACACAGGTCTCAATACAGGCGGCATGGGAGCAGTAAGCCCGGTGCCTTTTGCAGATGAGGCGTTTATGAAGAAGGTGGTGGAAAAGGTTGTTGAACCCACCATAAAAGGTATTGAACAGGAAAAGATCGACTATAAAGGATTTGTATTTGTGGGGTTGATCAAAGTAGGAGATGAACCAATGGTCATTGAATACAATTGCCGCATGGGTGATCCGGAAACAGAAGTGGTGATGCCCCGTCTGAAAACAGACCTGGTAGACCTGTTGGTGGCAACTGCCAATGAAACATTGAATACGATTAAGATAGAAACGGACAATCGTGTTGCCTGCACGGTAATGGCGGTGAGTGGTGGTTACCCGGGTAATTATGAAAAGGGATATGCCATCAGTGGACTGGATGAAACATTCCCGGCGGATAGTCTTGTTTTTCATGCCGGCACCATTCCAAAGGATAATGAAGTGCTCACCAGTGGCGGAAGGGTATTGTGTGTTACATCTTATGGTGATACGATCCCTGATGCCGTGAATAAGTCAAAGGAAGTATTGGAGCAGATCAGTTTTGAGGATATGTATTACAGGAAGGATATTGGATATGAGTTTGCGTGAGACGGCAATCGGCAGTCGACAATCGGCAGTACGCTCGCTTCGATAGCGGATCCCTCCCTTCGGTCGGGGTTACAACAAAAAAAGTTTTTCATGGGTCAACAGGAAGTACACTATAGCGATTACCTGCAGTTGGATAAAATACTGAATGCGCAGTTGCCGGAAAGTGATAAGCTGCAGCAGCCGGCGCATGATGAAATGTTGTTCATCATTATTCACCAGGCGTATGAGCTTTGGTTCAAGCAACTGTTGTATGAAGTAGATTCGGTGAGTGGCATTATGAAGAAGCCTTCGGTGAATGACAATTCACCGGAACTGCAAACGGTGGTGCATCGTTTATCGCGCATGGTGTCGATCCTCAAAGTACTGGTGGGCCAGATCGACATTATGGAAACCATGACTCCCATGGATTTCCTCGACTTCCGTGATATGCTGCGGCCTGCTTCGGGCTTCCAAAGCTGGCAGTTCAAGATACTGGAGGCGAAACTGGGATTGAAATACCAGCAACGTTTTGGTCAGCAATATTATGTTTCGCAATTGCGCCCGGAGCAGGTAGACCTTATACGGCAGGTAGAATCGGAAAGGTCTTTTATTGAATTGCTGAACGACTGGCTGGAAAGAATGCCTTTTGTAGATGAAGCGGAAAACTTCTGGAACGATTACCGGCAAATTTATGTGAAGAGCCTGGCCACCGCAGAGCAGGACAACCAGGCTTACTTCGATAGTGTGTTTGATGATGCTTCTGCTGGTGCAGAAAGAAGGTTAAGTCCCAGGGCCAGCCGGGCAGCCTTGTTCATTATGCTATACCGGGGCTATCCCATTTTGCAACTTCCCTTCCAATTGTTGAATAGCCTGCTGGAGATCGATGAGCAGCTGAGTACCTGGCGTTATCGCCACATGGGTATGGTGCAACGCATCATAGGCACCCGTATCGGTACGGGAGGCAGCACAGGCCGTGATTACCTCAAAGGGGCTTTGGATAAACATTATATCTTCTCGGAAATAGCCCGCCTTACCAGCTTTTTGATCGAGCGGCGAAAGCTGCCTGCTCTTTCTGCTGAACTGGAAGGAAAGCTGGGCTTTATGCATGGATAATTGCCTGTTACTTCCCCACTTATTGCACCGGAATGGCCTGGAACTTCCAGTTTCGACTAGTTGGTCTTTGTGCTATGCAACAAGCTGTTGTGTAGGATCATTATCGGATATGACAAGGACCATATACGAATGATCCTGCCTTGATCTACGGGTCTGATCCTCTGGTATGTCCTCGTCATGTCCTCTATAACTCCTCTATATGTCCTCGTCAGTGTTCTCTATATTGTAATTATTAATATTTATTTATCGTTGATAACGTATGGGCAACGGACAAGGAGAGGACACAAAAAAGCGGGTCCCGATTTTGTCGGGACCCGCTGTATGATCTAAACCTTGAAGGGTTATTTTCTCTTGATTACTTTCTCGGCTGCGGCTACAATGTGGGGGGTAGACAAGCCATATTTCTCCAGCAATTGGGTAGGTGTACCGCTTTCGCCAAAGGTATCGTTGGTACCAACATACTCAATAGGGATGGGCAGGTTGCGGGCAGCTACCTGTGCAACAGAATCGCCCAAACCACCAAGAACGTTGTGCTCTTCTGCTGTAACGGCACATTTGGTTTTGCTGATGGATTTGATGATGGCTTCTGTATCCAGGGGCTTAATGGTGTGGATGTTGATCACTTCCACGCTGATGCCTTTTTCCTGGAGGATGACGCCGGCTTCAATGGCTTTCCATACCATGTGGCCGCAGGCGAAGATGGAAACATCGGTACCCTCAGAGAATACCTGTGCCTTACCAATCACAAAGTCTTCTACCTTGGTAAAGATCGGCCATACGGGACGACCAAAACGGAGGTAAACAGGGCCCTGGTAATCAGCAATAGCCAGGGTAGCTGCTTTGGTTTGGTTGTAGTCGCAAGGCACGATCACGGTCATGCCGGGCAACATCTTCATCATACCAATATCTTCCAGGATCTGGTGGGTAGCACCATCTTCACCGAGTGTAAGACCGGCATGGGAGGCGCATATTTTTACATTTTTACCGGAGTAGGCTACAGATTGACGGATCTGATCGTACACGCGGCCGGTAGAGAAATTGGCAAAAGTAGTAGTGAAAGGAATCTTGCCGCCAATGGTCAATCCGGCTGCAATACCGATCATATTGGCTTCGGCAATGCCGCACTGGATAAAGCGCTCGGGGAATTCTTTAATAAACTGGTTGAGTTTTAAAGAACCTGCGAGATCGGCTGTTAATGCAACGATATTTGAATTTTTGCGGGCAGCTTCTGCGATGCCATCGCCAAATCCACTTCTTGTATCTTTTTGCCCGGTGGGCTGTATCTCTTTCAGCATGGTCAAAATTTGGTGGTGCAAATATATACCCTTCCGCATTAATTCAGGTCGGCTGGTTTGCTCTGGTAGAATTTTTCGTCAGTTTTGAGACGCTGTTCCCATTTCCAGGCGGTAAGCAGCATATCTTCCAGGGAATATTTTAGTTTCCAGCCCAGTGTTTTTACGGCAAAGTCATTGTTGGCATAAATGGCGATCACATCACCTGGACGGCGGGGGCCGATCACATAGTTGAGGTGTACACCACTTACTTTCTCAAAGGTCTTGATTGCTTCGAGAACGGTGAAACCATTGCCACTGCCGAGGTTGAATACTTCGCAGCGCTTGGAGCTTTTGCCCTGTTCCAGGAATTGTATGGCCAGGGTGTGGGCATGGGAAATATCGCTTACATGGATGAAATCGCGTACACAAGAGCCATCGCGGGTATCATAATCATCCCCATATACCTGCATCAGGGGCAATTTGCCGATGGCGGTTTGGGTAATGGCGGGTACCAGGTTGGCGGGTTTGCCGATGGGCAGTTCACCGATCATGATAGAGGGGTGGGCGCCTACGGGGTTGAAATAGCGCAGGAGCACGCACTGGGCGGCATTGGCTTTGGAAAATTCATTGATGATCTGCTCACCCATTTGCTTGGTATAGCCATAAGGCGATTCTGCTGGTTTGGGTGGAGTGGTTTCCGTAACGGGTATCTTATCGGGATTACCATATACGGTACAGGAAGAAGAGAATACGAAATGGGGTATGTTGAATTCCTGCACGCATTTGAGCAGGTTGATCAGGGAAACCAGGTTGTTCTCAAAATACATGAGGGGCTGCTCAACGGATTCGCCCACTGCTTTGAAGGCAGCAAAGTGGATGATACCGGTAATGTCTTCGTTTTCCTGGAAAATGGCAAAGGTGTCATCAAAATTACAAAGGTCTACTTTATAGTTTTTGATCTTTTTGCCGGTAATCTTTTCAATGCCTTCAAAAATACGTGGGCTGGAACGGGAGTTATTATCTACTGAAATAACTTCAAATCCGTTTTCTACCAGGTCTACAATGGTATGCGAACCGATATAGCCACATCCGCCTGTAACAAGAATTTTACTCATCTTATGGTGAATGGTGAGTGGTCAATGATCAATGCTGCCGCAGTAAGCAGGAACCGCGTCATCTGACAGAGCCTTGAAATATCAAAGACCAGGGTTGAAAATTGTTTTTCTAAAATAGTTACAATAAACTCCTGTAAGGGGTACGGTATTGTTCAGGAAGTGAATCTCGAGCGCAAATTAGGATATATCATTCACTTTTCTCTTTCAAGATATTCATCAGGTATTGTCCATAGCCACTTTTGAGCAAGGGTTGGGCCATTGCTTCAAGTTGTTGCCGGGAAATAAATCCTTTGCGGTAGGCTATTTCTTCGATGCAGGCTATTTTAATACCCTGGCGCTGCTCTATGACCTGTACAAATTGTGAAGCCTGCATTAGTGAATCAAAAGTGCCTGTGTCGAGCCAGGCGGTTCCACGGTCGAGGATGGATACTTTCAATTTTTTTCTGCGCAGGTATTCTTTGTTGACATCGGTGATCTCGTATTCGCCCCTTGGACTGGGCTGCAGTTCACGGGCAATCTTCACAACTTCATTGTCATAGAAGTATAAACCGGGCACTGCATAGTTGCTTTTGGGGGTGACAGGCTTTTCTTCAATAGAGATCACTTGTTTTGACTTATCAAATTCTACTACACCATATCGCTCGGGGTCGCTTACATGGTAAGCGTATACAATGCCGCCATCGGGGGTATTGTTTTTTTCGAGTTGTTCGCCAAGGCCGGCGCCATAAAATACATTATCACCCAGTACGAGTGCTACATTGTCCTGCCCTATGAAATCTGCGCCAATAACAAAGGCCTGGGCCAGTCCATTGGGTACTGCCTGCTCGGCATAGGAGAATTTTAATCCGAGTTTGGAGCCATCGCCGAGCAACCTGCTGAATTGTGGCAGATCGTAGGGGGTGGAAATAATGAGAATTTCCCGGATACCCGCCAGCATAAGGGTGGATAGGGGATAATAGATCATGGGCTTATCGTAGATAGGCATGATCTGCTTACTGATGGCGTAAGTAATGGGATGCAAACGCGTTCCGGAGCCTCCTGCCAGTATAATTCCTTTCATTAGACGTGGTTATTAATGCGCAAAAGTCATTGATTCTTCGCCAAAATAGCAAAAAATTCTAATGATGCTGCACTTAAACGGCCCGGTAGGGGGTATTGGTACGGGGCCTCACAGAAAAGCTTATACAAATAATTTTACAATGTAATAAACGATGGCTGCCAGGAGGGCGCTCACGGGAATGGTGAGTATCCAGGCCCACAGGAGGTTGATGGTAACACCCCAGCGAACGGCAGATAAACGTTTGGTAGCGCCTACGCCCATGATGGCACCGGTGATGGTATGGGTAGTACTTACAGGTATACTAAGGTGTTCTGCGAAAAAGAGGGTGGCGGCGCCGGCTGTTTCGGCAGCAACACCTTCCAGCGGGGTTACCTTAGTGATGCGGGAGCCCATGGTCTTCACGATCTTCCAGCCACCGCTCATGGTTCCGAAGGCAATGGCGGTAAAGCAGGCGAGGGGCACCCAATTGGGCACATTTTTTACACTGTCGAGGCTGCCATTGGCTACCATGGCTGCGGCAATCAATCCCAATACTTTTTGGGCATCGTTGCTACCGTGGCCAAGACTAAAAAGGGCAGAAGAGACGAGCTGCAGGCGGCGGAACCAACTTTCAGCCTTGTATGGATTGGCCTTGCGGCAGAGATTGACAATAATAAGGGTGATGATGAGGGCTACGATCATACCGATAAGGGGTGCACCGAATATAAACAGGAAGATGGGAACTACTACCTTATAATTAATAACGCTATAACCTCCTTGTGATAGGGCGCCTACGTGGGCCAATGCTGCTCCCATGAAACCACCCAGCAGGGTATGGGAGGAAGAGGATGGTATGCCAAACCACCAGGTGAGCAGGTTCCAGGCAATAGCGGCTACCAGGGCCGAAAAGATCACGGGCAGGGTGATGAAATGTTCATTGATGGATTTGGCAAAGGACATCCCAATCTTGAACTCTCCGATCCAGTATTTGGCGATAAAGTAGGCGGCGAAGTTGAATACGGCTGCCCAAATTACCGCCTGAAAGGGCGTAAGTACTTTGGTAGAAACGATGGTGGCAATGGAATTGGCAGCATCATGAAATCCATTGATATAATCAAATACCAGGGCCAGTATGATGATAACAACCAGGAAAGTCATATTGAATTAATTTGAAAACCTGAAATAGGTGCTGGTTTGAAAATGGCCTTTATTCGAAGCCGGTGTTTTCAAATTAGTTAGGCGTATTTGATAATAATGGACTCGATCACATTGCCTGCATCTTCACACTTGTCGGTTACGATCTCCATTACCTGGTAAATTTCCCTTTTCTTGATCACTTCTTTGGCATCGGGCTCTGTTTCAAAGAGGCGGTCGATACTCATGTCGAAGATGTCATCTGCCTGATTTTCAATACTGTTGACCTTTACGAGAGCATCTGTTATGGCCCTCATATTGCGCATGTTGCGCAGTTCGAATACGGCATTTTTGATCTGCTCGGAAGCTTGTTCGATCAGATCCGCCATTTTCTGGATACCCTGATCGTTGGGATTTACTTTATAGAAGTTGATCTTTTTGGCGGAAGCGAAGATATAATCGCAAATATCATCGAGGGCAGTGGCCAGGTAGTGAATGTCTTCCCGATCGAAGGGGGTAATGAAATTGCGGCCCAACTCGGTAAATATCTTATGGGTGTAATCGTCATTCACATGCTCCATATCCTCAATCTGGGCTATGATGGCTGCCCGTTTATCATAATCAGGTTCAGTTACTACATCTTTCATTAAGCTGCCCATCTGTGCCACTGTTACAGCAACCTGTTCGAACAGTGTGTAGAAGATCTTGTCTTTCGGCATGAAAATCTTCATTATCGAGTTTAAACCCATATCCCAGTATTATTTGGTGGCAAAAATAGAACTAATACCCTACTGTAAAGGTGGAGGCAAATTGGTAATAATTTCTTAACAATAGCTTTTTTAATCCAAACTACCTTTGCGCCAATGTTATGAATATATGAACTTATTGTTACGTACTTGCCGCACCGGATTTTTTGTATCACTACTGTTTGCAACACAAGTAGTTGAAGCACAATTTTTAACGGATATGATGGACACTACAACGGAAGTTGGCAAGGGTCTGCTGTCCATTTATAAAAAGTTTGACCGGATCCAGATAAGCGGGTATTTGCAACCGCAGTTCCAGGTGGCCAGCAAAAAAGGGGCGGAAAGTTTTAATGGGGGCAATTTTGCTCCACAATCAAATAACCGTTTTAGCCTGCGCCGGGGGCGGCTGCGGTTTGATTATGTACGGCTCAATGATCTTGATCAGCCATCGGTGCACCTGGTGTTTCAGGTGGATGGTACAGAGCGGGGGCTTTTTGTACGTGATTTCTGGGGCCGTTATTTTGAAAATAAGTGGCAGTTGTTTTCTTTAACGGCGGGTTTGTTTGCCCGCCCCTTTGGATATGAAGTAAACCTGGGCTCTCCGGATCGTGAGTCTCCTGAACGGGGGCGTATGTCGCAGCTATTGATGCGTACAGAACGTGACCTGGGGGCTATGGCGAGTTTTGAACCAAGGCGAAAAAATCATCCATTGCGTTATTTTAAATTGGATATCGGCGCATTTAATGGGCAGGGCTTAACAGGACCGGGTGAATATGATAGTTATAAGGATATTATCGGCCGCCTCTCCTTAAAGCCTTATCCTTTAACGCAAAAATTATCGGTATCTGCGGGTGTATCGTTGCTGCAAGGCGGGTTTATCCAGAACAATAAATATGTATACAGTACTGGAACAGATAATGGGAAGAAGCAGTTTGTGATAGATTCTTCAGAAGACAACCTGTATAGTGAAGCGCCGCGTGATTACCGGGGTGTAGACATGCAGTGGAAGCTTAAGCATGCCTGGGGAGCTACTGAGTTGCGTGGTGAATATTGGTGGGGAACACAAACCGCCACGGCCAATGATACAGAAACGCCCGGCCTGTTACTTACTACTCCTTATTATATAAGGAAGTTTAATGGGGCTTTCTTTTATTTCCTGCAGAACATCGTGAATAAAAAACACCAGGTGGGTGTTAAGTACGATTGGTATGATCCGAACACGGAAGTAAAGGGCAGAGAGATCGGAGCGGCGGGCACCAATATTACTGCAGCCAATATCCGCTATGATACCTGGAGCTTTGGATATAATTATTATATAGATGAACACCTCAAACTGATGTTGTGGTATGATATCGTGAAGAACGAATCAACTACTTTGCCTGCTTATTCATCCAATCAAAGTGCGAATGTTTTCACCTGCCGGTTGCAATTCAGATTTTAAGGATATTGACCGGGACATGCTGTGCCAAATACCTTTTTGAGTTAAATAAATGCCCTTTTGCACAATTGGTAACAATTAGAAAACATTAAGATAACATTGCCGTAACATTGGGGCTGCAAAAAGCCGCAGTTAATAATTCCTTAACATTACAGTAATATGGCGGTAATATGACGCTGATACTTTTGCCCGCACATTAAATAGACTGTTGTGAGCAAAAAGTACTTCTTGTTAGTGGCATTTATTTTTGTAGCCTTTGTTTCTTTTGCCCAGACCGGAAAAATAAGCGGTAAAGTCCTGAACAGTAAAAATGAACCTCTGCAGGGTGTATCTATCAAGATCACCGGCGCGCCCGGAGGTACCACTTCCGACGTTGAAGGTCGATTCACCCTTTCGCTTCCTACCGGCCAAAAATATGAATTAACATTTACTGCTGTAGGTTATGCTGCCAAGGTGCTGAGTGAGGTAGAGACAACCGCCGGCCAGGTAAATGAAGTGTCTATCGTGATGGAAAAAGGTGGTGCCGAGCTGAGTTCAGTAACTGTTACCAGCCGCCGTACCCCTGCACGCCTTGAAACGGTTAACTCTGTCATTGCTTTCCAGAAAAATACAGGTACGGTTGCCTCTGTGGTTTCTGCTGAAACCATTCGCCGTTCTCCAGACAGAAACACGGGTGATGTATTGAAAAGAACACCGGGCGCCAGCTTACAGGATGGAAAATTCCTGGTGATTAGAGGCTTGGCCGACAGGTATAACCAGGCTATGCTGAATGGTATCCTGCTTACCAGCACAGAGCCTGACCGTAAAACATTCTCCTTTGACCTGATACCTGCTCCCATGATTGATAATATTATTATCAATAAAGCTTTCCTTCCTGAATATCCGGGAGAATGGGCAGGTGGACTTATACAGGTAAATACAAAAGACATTCCTTCGCAAAACTTCTTCAATGTACAGATCGGTACGGGTTTTAATACACAAACAATTGGTAAGGATTTTTACAAAGTGAAGGGTGGAAAAACAGACTGGCTGGGTATTGATGATGGTTTCAGAAACCTGCCTATGGGTTACAAAACGAAGACAGACTTTGATAACCTGAGCCGTTCGCAAAAAACAGAGTTGGGAAAATCAATGCCCAATATCTGGACAGCAGAGCAAGCTACTGCTCCACTCAATGTTTCATTCCAGGCAAATGGTGGTTTCAATACCAAGCTTTTCAACAAGACTGTTGGTGGAACATTTGGTGTGGTCTATAATAAGAGCAACCGTATAATAAAGATGATGAACCGCCGGAATAGTTTCAGCGGTAATATTATCAGCTATAATTATGATTATGAAGATGATCGTTATGCACAGGATGTAACGTTGGGTGCTTTGGGAAGTTTGAGCATGGTGATCAACCCTACCAATAAGATTTCTTTAAAGGCAATTGCCAATGTTAATACTGCCAATTACTTTACCGATAGGGCCGGGCTTGATCTGGACCGGAAGAATGAAGTAAAATCTTCTGAATTAACTTTTAAGCAAAATACGTTCGTTACCACGCAGATCACGGGTGAGCACGGTATTCTGCCTGCTCTGAAGCTGAAGTGGTATGGATCTTTCAATATCCTGGATGGCTATAGCCCCGATCAACGACGTATATCTTATGTGCGTAACCAGGGTTCCCAGGATGTATACCGCTTGCAACTGGCCAATAGCCTTTCTCAGGAAAGCGGCAGCCGCATTTTTCAAAACCTGAGTGACTATATCTATACAGCCGGTGGCGACCTTGCTTATAATTTCAACCTGTTTGGACAAAAGCAAACAGTAAAAGCTGGTTATATGTTTCAGGTGAAGGACCGCCTGTATGATGCCAAGTTGTTTGCTAATTATCTGCCTGTTGATAATGATGCTTTGCGTCAATTGCCGGCCGATCAGGTATTTGCACCTGGTAATTTTGGCGATGGGTCTCCTGGCAGCAACAAGATCGCTTTTGATGCCATCAAGGGAAACTCTTTCCGTTACCTGGCCAACACGATCCTGAATGCTGGTTTCATTCAATTTGACAACCAGTTCTCCGATGCATTCCGCTTTGTATGGGGTGTGCGGGTAGAGAATTATGATCAATTGGTGGGCAGCGTTAAAACATCAGACCCCCGTCATACACATACTGAAGTAAGGGACTTCCTTCCTGGTTTCAATGCTACTTATAAGCTGACGCCAAAGACAAATATCCGCCTGTCGGGTTCTCAAACAGTGATCAGGCCGGAACTTCGGGAGCTTTCTTTCCTGAACCTGTATGATTTTGAGCTGAATGCTTCTGTGCAGGGTAATCCTGACCTGAAAAGGACAAAAGCTACCAACGTAGACCTTCGTTATGAGTTGTACCCCAAAGGTGGTGAGGTGTTTACATTAGGTGTGTTCTACAAATATTTTGATAAACCTATTGAGCAGATCTACAGTGAAGGTAGCGGTGGCGCCAGCACGTTCAACTACCAGAATCCTGATCAGGCTACTTCTTATGGCGTAGAAGTTGAGATCCGTAAGAAGCTTGATTTTGTTCCGGCGCTGAAGAATTTTACTTTCCAGGGTAATGCTGCTTATATCTCCAGTAAGGTAAAATCTGACGCTCAAAATATTAAGATCGACAGGCCGATGCAGGGACAGTCGCCCTACCTGATCAACCTGGGGTTGATGTATGACCTGCCCAAGCATGGTTTGAATGCTACTGTATTGTTTAACCAGATCGGTGAGCGTATCTACCTGGTAGGTGATATCAGTGCAGGCGCCGGTTCTCCGGATATTTATGAAGCCCCCAGGCCGGTATTGGATTTTCAAATTGCGAAGAAGATCCTTAAAACCAAAGGTGAGATACGCGTAAACGTATCAGATATATTGAACCGTACGCAGTACTTCTACCAGAATGCCAATGGTAAAGACAGCTACCAGAAGACTGCGGATCCTTACCGTTTTACCCGCAAATTCGGTACTGCCATCAATGCTACATTTAATTATTCCTTATAAAACTTTATAAAATACAAATACTAGATCATGAAAAAGAACATTTTATTTCTCTCCGCTATTACGGTGCTCCTTGCTTTAAGCTGCCGTAAGATAGAAATGGATGGTGATGGTGATGGGGGGAGTAACGGCGGTGGAAACGGGGAAACAGTTACCCTCGAAGGCCGTATTGATAAGGACATGACCTTGACCAAGGATAAAACATACATATTAAAAGGTAAAGTTTATATAGTAGGTGATCATACACTGAAAGTTGAAGCAGGTACAACGATCAAAGGTTCCTATTCAGGTTCAGACGTAGCTGTACTTGTTATTTCACGTGGTTCGAAACTGGTGGCCAATGGTACTGTGGATGCCCCGATCGTATTTACTTCTTCTTCTCCTTCTCCTGCTTCAGGCGACTGGGGTGGTATTGTACTTTGCGGTAAGGCAAGCATCAACACGGCTTTTGCCGGTACAGGTGGTGGCCAGGGTATCCTGGAAGTAGAAGGTGGTATTAATAATGCCAATGGCGATGGCCTGGCAGGTGGCGGCACTACACCCAATGATGATGACAGCTCTGGCGTATTGACCTATGTACGTATTGAATATGCAGGCTATGCTTTCCAGCCCGACAAAGAGGTGAACAGCCTTACGATGGCTGCTGTAGGAAGGAAGACAGTTATCGACCACGTACAGGTTACCTATGCCAAAGATGATGCTTATGAGTGGTTTGGCGGTACGGTGAATTGCAAATACCTGATTGCTTACAAAACACAGGATGATGATTTCGATACTGACAACGGATTCAGCGGTAGTGTACAGTTTGGTTTGATCGTTCGTGATTCATTGATTGCCGATCTTTCTAAATCAGAGGCATTTGAAAGTGATAACAACAGTACTGGTACTACGGCTACTCCGCAAACCAAAGCTGTATTCTGCAACGTTTCTGCTTTTGGTCCGCTGGCTACGCTGAGCAATGTAGGCAACAGCAACTTCCTGGGTTCTGCAGCACAGATCAGGAGAAACTCTTCTATCTCTATCTTTAATACTGCTATTGTAGGCTGGCCTTCTGGTATTGAGATCAGTGATAAGGATGGTACTGCTACTTCTGGTAATATTACGGCAGGAACTTTGCAATTGAGCGGTATATTCATTGCCGGCTGCCGGAAGCCGATCAACTTTGTATCAGGTCCCAATACGGTAGCAGGTACAACAGAAGCGTCGATCACTACCTGGTTTACTGGCAATACCAAGAACAAGGGTTCAATGACCATGGATGAGATCCGCATCACCCGTCCATTTGATTATGTAAATCCTGATTTCATTCCCTTTGGTACTTCACCATTGGTACTTCCTACTGCAACGAATACCAATTTTGATGATCCGATCTTAACTGCCCGTCCTTTTATACAAAAGGTAGATTTCGTAGGTGGTATTGCTCCTTCTGGTGCATACGCCAACTGGCACAAAGGCTGGACAAGGTATAATTAGTCCTGGCAGATAAACATATTTGGCAATAAAAGGCCGCTTCCCCTTTGGAAGCGGCCTTTTTCTATATTGGGGATCATTTAAGGCTTGAACTGGTCATTTGTGGTGGGGTATATTGGTACACCACTTCGTAAGGTGATTTGCGCAGACTGGCCAATAACCGGCCTATGGGCAGGTCTTCTTTTTGGGGCGTGGGTTCGCACACGGAGTATTTGTTGCCATTGTAGATAATGGACTCTCCCCTGGGTTTATCAAACTGTACTGCGATGGTAACGTGTTTAGGATAAGCCAGTACAATCATGGGCAGGTTATAGATCTCCTTTACTAGGTAAAAAAATAATGCTACCCTGTCTTCGCAGTCACTTTGTTCATAAAATAAGGTCTGCTCTGGTGATAAGCGTTTCTCACTGCCAAAGGTTTTGGAATCTGTCTCAAATAGAAATGCGTACCGGGTAAACCGCATGAGATAGTCTACCCCATTTTTTGTGCTCATACGCTTCACATTCTTCCTGAGCAAGGGGATCAGTGATTGATAGGTCTCTTGGCTGAGTGGAATGTTGAGCTGAGACTCATAATCGACGGTAGGGTAGTTGGTGAAAAGAGTCATTATCTGCGGGTTCAGCTTAACCTTGAAATGATAATCGTTGTCGTTGTAGGTGAAATGCAGGTCTTTTTCCTCGTAATCCAATGGGCTGAATTCGGGTAACCGGCGGATCTTGTAGGAGAATACTTTTTCTGCTGCCGCTTCGGGAACGTTGATGGCGGTGAATCTTTCTTTCAGAAAATTGATATCCCCGTAATCATGGTAATTGAGGCAAACATATTGTTTATTGTTGTTTATGCGGGTGGGGATATTGTAGATATCTTCATCGCATCGTACATAAAAGAGAATACGGTTGCCTGACTGAGCCAGGAAAGCATCATAACCTGTTTGGGTGAGCAGGAACCATTTGTATAAGGTATACCGCAGGTAATCGTCGGCTTTGGGACTTATGTATTGGGCTGTTTTGCGTATGAGCTGATAGAATAGCCAATCATCGGGCTTGTATTTTTCTTTATAAGCCTTCAGCGCATTGACGATGGGGCGATAGTATTCATTATTTACACTGGCATAAAATGCCTGGATGGATCCTTCGGATAGAGGGGGCTGAAAAGACTGCAGTCTGGCCTGGTCAAAAGCAAACTGAACGGGAGCGCCACAAAAGTCGAATTGTATAATGGAGGAGGGGTGCTGCGTCTGGGAAAGAACAGGTTGGATGGTTGTAGCCAGGAGTAGCCATAATATGATAACCTTCGTTTTCACGGCAAGCCCTTGTATTTCTAATTTACAAAATAATATCAACTATACCTATTAAGCCTGCAATTGCTTGTTTATGAAGGTATTGAATCAGGGATTCAAGAGATATGAAGGATGAAATTTGTTAACGGTAGCGTAAACTTCTAGTAAAGCGGGCATAACACCAGCAGGGTAACTTGCACCCGCCAGACAGCCATAACTTGTGATTGATATAAGAAAAGAGTTTTTTA
The DNA here is from genome assembly GCA_966211765.1 of uncultured Paraflavitalea sp. Lineage (GTDB taxonomy): Bacteria > Bacteroidota > Bacteroidia > Chitinophagales > Chitinophagaceae > Paraflavitalea. The sequence goes on along the minus strand of CBIHOV010000026.1, from coordinate 3,924 downwards.
AAGCGTAGAATTTTCTCATGTGACTGCAGCCGTGCGATCTCCATCGTGACGGCTTTTTTTATTATGTGATAGCAGGAATGCCCCTTTATAGCATGTGCCGGACACTAAAAGCGGGTTGAAATAGTAAGCTATTGGTAACTGTTAGTGCTAGGGAAAGTGGGTAGCATCGGCTAATTTGTTACGTGTTAGTATTTTTACTAGTCTGGTTGTGGTATTGTGAAACTATCATGCAGGTTAACCGTTCATGGGCTGATTGATGCCGGTGATACATGTGGCTCACTCGCATATTTATCATGAAAATGAAATAGTTGGGTATATATGAATTTAATAATCACCCAGCTACGTACCTTTACTGTCTAATTCGATCAATTCAACTTTTTATAAGTGAGAGGAATTCTCTCATGTGACTGACGCCGTTCGATTTCTATCGTGACGGCTCTTTTATTTTTACGCCCTTCCTGGGCGGGCATTATTTTGGCTGTGCACAAAAGTTGATGTAAATCTTCCTCATTTTGCGGCGTCCTGCACTATATTACCAGTAATGTACAAACGCAATTTTAAATCCCTGAAAATTATTTGGTACGGTCATTGATTATATGCTCCTATTGTTAATTAATACAAGTTAATCTATGAAAACATTCCTTATTGCAGTAGTAGTGCTGTTTGCAGCTACTACCACCATTAGCGCTCTGGGTACTGAAAACCGGCCCCTGGCTGGCTCTGACGATGGGTACACTGGCAATTTCCAGGATACTACCAAGAAGAAAGACAAAAAGAAAAAAGACACTACAGAAAAGAAGGATACAACATTCGCTCAGTACCATCACTAAAAACGGTGTCATGAGATCAAAAAGGAAAAGTCGTCCCCACAATACTGTCGGGGCGACTTTTTATATATAGAAAGAATGGGCGCTTAATTAAAGATCAACTCAGGATAGGGGATGTCCAGTTTGTGTTTAAGGTCGGAGCAGCGGAACATCAGAATGTTGATAATGGCCTCTGTTGAATACTGGTAACTAATGGTGGGGGTTACAGGATCATTTACCCAGTTATTAAAAGTATCTGTGAAGTCGTCATCGAGTTTATCCAATGTTTTAACTCCAATCTTTTTCAAGGCGGCGGCATTGCACATTTGTTCATATTGCCCCTTGATGGGTATGGCTATCATTTTTTTCTTCAGGTGTAAGGCTTCTGCCGGGGTTTCAAATCCTGCACCGCAAACAATGCCATGGCAGCTGATGAGGCTGCGGTTGAAATCTTCCTTATTAACGGGTGTGAGGGTTATATTGCCAATGGTCTTCCTCTCTTTGGTTTGCCGGGAGAAGACTTCAAAGCGATGATCCTTAAAAGGGGCCAGCAAGGCCATCAGCTCATTATCGCAATAGGAGGGGAGGTATACGGTTATATGTCCATCGTTGGTGGCCTCAGATTCCAGAATCTCCTTCTTGATAACTGGCGAGAAGATGAAATCATCGTATGACTCAAAATGGAGTCCTATATATTGTGTTGCTCTTGCATAGTTTTGGAGTACCCATTCTCCAAACTTGTTGGTCTTTTCGGGCCTTGGGGTTTTGTCGGAGAGGAAGCTGGCCTGGTGTCCAAAGTTTACAGAAGGTACTTTTTTGCGCGCACAGGCGATTGAGGTGATAATTTCAAAGTCATTCAATACGAGGTCGTATTTCTCAACGGGCAGGTCCCTGGCTTCTTTCATGATGCGTAAAGGGGAGATGCTTCGGGTAAGTTTCCAATAATCCAGGGATCCTTTGCAGGTATAGAAAAGGCTAAGCCCATTGCTCCGGTATTTGACCGGGGCATCGAGTGTTAAGGTACTGTTGGCTCCGCTGAGAAATAGGTCAACGGTTCCAAACTTCTGCAGCCAGGGTAATAATTCCATTGCCCGGCTGATGTGTCCGTTGCCTGTAGCCTGTAAAGCATAAAGTATTTTCATGTGTGTGCTTGCGTATTATTAGATGGCTAGTGAGTTGATGTAAAAGCTAATTTCGTCTGTAACTACATTTACCTTTCTGCTCATTTCAGTTGCAGGAAGATGCTGAAAGTCCTTTTCATTGTATTCAAATATCTTCCATTCGTTGTGACTGTACTCCAGTGCTGTAAGGTGTTCGACCCAGTCGCCGGAGTTGAGATAGGTCACTTTCCCCTGCTCATTTTCCACTACTCTTTTCTGCGGTTGGTGAATATGGCCACAGATCACGTAGTCATATTTCTTTTCAATAGCCAGCTCGGCGGCGATCATTTCAAAGGTGTTGATCTTGGCCATTTTATTTACTTCGGCCATTACTTTTTTAGAAATGGACAGTTTTTCCCGGCCCAGGGATTTCAGGATAAAGTTTACGAAACGGTTAAAGAGGATCAGCATGCCGTAGCCGTTGCTGCCCAGCTTGGCCAGGATCTTAGCCCCTCCTTTGGAGGTGTTATCAAATACATCGCCGTGGAAGATCCAGGTCATTTTGTTGTCAATTTCCAATACCAGTTTATCGGTAAGGGTGAAATTGCTGAGCTGGAAATCTGCATACTTCCTGAGCAACTCATCATGGTTGCCTGTGATGTAGAATACCCTTGTTCCCTTGGTCATGAGGTTCAATACTTCTTTAATGACACCCATATGTGAAGAAGGGAAGTACCGTTTGGAAAACTGCCAACCGTCTATGATGTCACCATTAAGGATAAGAATATTCGGAGCAATACTTTTAAGGTAAGCTACCAGTTCCCGGGCACGACAGCCGTAGGTTCCCAGGTGCACATCGGAAATAACCACTACGTCAACAGGACGTTTATCCATGGAGTTTGGGTTTTGCAAATTTCCAAAGTTCATATTACCCCAGTCTTAAGCGGAGGTTAAGTAATTGTTTTCTAAATATGAACAGAGTATTAACTCATTATCTGATTTTAACTGCTCTTTAATTGGAAATGGATCACCAGTATCCAGGCAGGTCTATATTTTAGTTAATATTGTATTCCATCTTAACGTATCCCTACCATCATGCAGGAAGACCTCATTTTACTTATCGGAGAAAAACTTAAATCGAAACGTACACAGAAAAATATCACGTTGGAAGAATTGGCCAACAGGGCCGGCGTGACGAAGGGACTGATCTCGCAGATTGAAAATAACCGGACGGTCCCTTCCCTGCCGGTATTATTTAACCTGATCCATTCTTTGGGGGAAGACCTGAAGAGCTTTTTTGAGGATATGCATGAGCATTTTACGAATGGTCATGAATAAATAGTACGTAAGGGGGAAGAAAAGCTTTTTGAAAAGGAACCAGTTAAGGGATTTTCTTATAAGCGTATCCTTACGAAAAGTATTGTAGCGCAGGCCATTGATATCGCATTGCTGGAATTAAAGAAAGGGGCCGGGCGCAAGCAAATGATACAAACAGATGCTTTTGAATGCAAGCATATCCTTAAAGGAAGTATTGAGTACCAGATAGAGAAGGAGAAATTTATTCTGAATACAGGTGATACCTTGTTTTTTGATGGCCGGGCAAAACACCGGCTCCGTAATATCGGTACTAGTGAAGCGACCATTTTGGTGGCTTACTTATTCTAAATTACTGGTTTTCATATCGCTTCCTCGTATAAGCGAGTATTTATAAATACTTAACTCAGGTTTAGTATTTATAAACAATTAATGCTTTGTTAAAGTCTCCATAACCTTCTCTTTACACAGCCTGGCTAATTTCGGGTCTCAATCTTATTATCACTCTTTCCATCTAAAAACAATCTGTTTATGAGTAAATGCAACCTTTTTACAAGGGTGGTAACGGCATGCCTATTGCTGACCTTACCATTGCTATCTCTTGCACAAAAGCCGTTCTCCGGAAAAGTTACATCCATCAAAGATCAGACACCCGTACCCAGCGTATCGGTAATGTAGAAAGGAACCACTGTGGGCACATCTAC